>JANQGQ010000013.1 GCA_028277185.1 Woeseiaceae bacterium | reverse complement strand
CAGTTTCCGGCGGCCGGCTTCGGTGATCTCGTATACCTTCCGATCCGGGCGGCCCTCCTGCGGCACTTCCCTGAAACTGACAAGTCCCTCGCCGGCAAGTGCCGACAGAGCCGGATAAATCGAGCCGAAGCCCGCGGCAAAGAAGTGCGCGAACGACGATTCGAACTCCTTTTTGAGGTCGTAACCGGACGCCGGCCCGGCGTCGAGCATGCCAAGGCAGACGGTTTTTACGTCCATATCGGTGCAGCCGTGATGTATCGGGGCGATGCATTATATCGGCTCGATACAGAAAGTCTATCGGTTCGATATATTGGGGGGCGGCGTCGTTCGTAGCCTCGCATGGCCGGGTTGGTGCTCCCCCGCATGGCGGGGTTGGGAGCCATTCCGGCAGACGGCACCCAGCCGCCGGTCGCTCCATGAGCGTGCGCCAAGCCTCAACGCCGAGAGACTCAACGCACAGGCGATGCAAAAACCGCGGTCCAAGGAGCACTGCCGGAAACATAACGCCAGAAGCAACATACAAGCAGACCGCATGGAGCCACCCCGCCGCAGACCACCCGGACGGCGGGGCCGCAAACCCCGCGACACAAGCACCGGCGCGGTTGCGCGACTACGAGCCAGGTTCTAGAGGAAGTACTGGGCGAGAAACGGATTCAGAAGCCGATTGTCCGGATCGAGCTGGCGCCGGACCCGATTGAACAGCTCGCGCCGGGGGCCATAGACCTGGCGTGCATGGTCGACGGACGCGGAGCGCGTCAGATTGAACATCGGCGTTCCGCCCCAGTGCTCGGCGAACTCGGCGAGATCGATCACGAAGTTCTCCCAGCCCTTCTCCTGGGTCGACATGGTCTGCAAAACGATCATGGCTTCCTCGGCCGAAGGCGACAACAGCGCGCTCGGGTCGCGCGCCAGCCGGTAACCGATGGCAGGGAGGTCTGCACGGTAGCCGTTCGTCTCCCAGGTTCGCCGGCAGAAGTCGCGATAGGCGCGGAGGACCACGCCGAAGTCCGTCGCCGGGAAACACCAGCTCGAGAAGCGAATGCGGTCGGGGCCGATCGCCCGATAACGGCCGGAGTCGGACGTGCTGTTGCTGCCGCTCTTGACGAAGCGCGTATTGACCATGTCGTGCGTGGCGGCCGCGATGCTGTCGATGAGGCCGAAGCGCACGCCTTTGAGCGGCACTACTTTGTGCAGCGAGCTGGAAAGCCGCGGCAGCACGGTGCTCTCGCCCCAGTCCTTGATGGCCCACAGCGTCCGGTAGCCGGCCTTTCCCTCGTTCGACGGCCGACGAATGTCGAGGTAGGCGCGATCCTTGTAAGGCATCAGACAGAACTTCAAGCCGACCGCGGCGTCGGCCAGGGAGCCCGCCGCATTGGCGAAGTCGCCTATCGTCACGCGGCGATGGTCCGCCTTGAAAACCGTGGCGGGGCGCACTTTCAGCGTCGCCTCGGTAATCGTGCCGAGAAGCCCGTAGCTCATGCGGACGGCGGCAAGCAGGTTCTGCTGCTGCGGCGTGACGTTCAGGAGCCGGCCGTTGGCAAGCGCCAGCTTTGCGCTCGTCACCTGACTTGCGAAGTAGGCGCCGTCGTTGCCGATGCTCGGGCCGAAACACGGCGACGCGACCGCGCCGCCCAGGGTCCGGCCGGCCGCCTCGGGCGAGCCGACCAGTTCGAGACCTTCTTCCGCCAGCACCCGGTTCAGCGTATCCACCCGGACGCCGGCTTCCGCGGTCACGGTCATCGCTTCGTGATTGACGTCGAGAATGCGATTGAGTCCCGATGTGCCGATCGACGTACCCATCGAACTGGTGTTGCAGTCGGTCGCTGCGGAGAGCGCGCCGAAGGGTCGGAGCGGCCGTGCGTAGCGGCTGCCCGGGTCGAGCACTTTGAGCAGTTCCTCGACGGTCGTCGGCTCAACGATTTGCGCGGTCTGGGGCGGGGTAAGGCGGAAGCGGCCGGTGTCGCGCAATCGGGCTGGGTTCATTCGGGTCTCCACAACGGTTTCGCTCGAAAAAGCGATCGTCAAAGACACCGGATGATGCCGGCCGCATTAAGCAGCTCGTGGAGGCGATCAAACGCCAGCCCGTCTGGTAGCTCCGCTGTCCGCGACGTTGGCGGACCGGTGGCTTTGCGAGCCTGTCTCGCGACAGGGGTGCCTTTGGCAAACGAGGTCCGATGCTTGCACAGCGTTTTCACGACTGTCAACGAAACAGGGGCCGTTTTTCGGAATCCGTTGGAGTATGTAAAGTCGTGGAGTTGACACTCTCGAAGCGAACGCCGGATCATTGCAGCGCATTGCGGTTCCAGTCTTTGCCGGGGATACGATATGACGAAGCGCTTTTTCCTGACCGGCTGCGCGCTGTTGCTGGGAGCGTGCGCGGCTCCGCCGCCCGCGATCGATCGCAGCCCCGAGGCCGCGTTGAGCTTCGACGGTCTGGCGCCGGTGGAGAACAGCATCTTCCCGAGTGCCTGGGCAGCCGCCGACGTCGATTTCACGCGCTACGACAAGATCGTGCTCGCCCCCGCCGAGTTCGAGTTTCGGGCGGTGCGGCGCACGGTCGGCGCCACCAACCGCAGCGGCAGCGACCGCGAATTCCGGATCAGCGACGCGGCGCGCGAGGAACTCGTCGAGACCGTGACGGCGGTGTTCCGCGACGAGCTGCTGAAATCGACGCGCTGGGAGATCGTCGAGAGTCCCGGGCCCGACACGCTAACGCTCGTCGGCGGCTTGCTCGATATCGTGTCGCGCGTACCGCCGGAGCAGGTCGGCCGCAGCGAGATCTATCTGACTTCGGTGGGTAGCGCTGTTCTCGTGCTCGAAGCGCGGGACTCAGAGAGCGGTGAAACGATCTTTCGCGGCGTCGATCGCAGCTCGGTCGAACGTCCCGGTGGCGACACGTTTCGCGCCAACGCCGTTACCACCTGGGCCGAGGTCCGGCGCTGGGCGAGGCGCTGGGCGTCGCGTCTTCGCGAAGGTATGGACTCGATCCCCGGCAGTTAATCGCCAGTAGCCTGTCAAAGTGGCTCTGCTTCGAGCGCTCGTCGGCAGCCGGCTACCGGAAAAGTACCGGCGTCTCCTCGACTTGCCTACACGGCGGGCGTCGTTCCGCTACGCCGATACCCACGATACCGCACTGGGCGCCGTTTCGGCGGCCTGGGCGGGAAAGTTCCGCGAGGCTTCTGGCGTCTACCGGCTGCTGTCGGGTCGCGAAGCGCTGGAGGCGCGGCTGTCGCTAATCGACGCCGCCGAGGTGAGTATCGATATCCAGAGTTACCTGATCCGCTACGACATCAGCGGCAATCTCATTGCCGGTCGCCTCGTCGAGGCCGCGAAACGCGGCGTTCGCGTGCGTTTGCTGATGGACGACGCGTTGACGATCGGCAGCGACGACGGGTTGACGGAGCTGGACGTCGCGGAAGGCATCGAAGTACGCGTCTTCAACCCGTTCCCGCGGCACCGCTCGCGGCTGTTGAGTTTTGTGCTCAACTTCAATCTTCTGAATCGGCGCATGCACAACAAGTCCTTCACGGTGGACAATGCCGTTACCATCGTCGGCGGCCGGAACATCGCGGACGAGTACTACCAGACCAGTGCCGACGCGGAGTTCATCGACGAGGATCTGCTGGCGACCGGCCACGTCGTCGATGCCGTGAGCCGCAGCTTCGACGAGTACTGGAACGCGCGCGAAGCCTGCCCGGTTTCCCTGCTGCGGCCGCCGCACGCCGAGCCTCGCCGGCGCGAACTCAAAGCCCGCGCCGCCGCGATCCTCGAGGAGCCACGGGCGCGCGACTACGTCGCCGCGCTCGACGAAGGTTTCGCCGGACGCTTTCTCGACGCCGGGCTGCCCCTCGTCGCCGGCCGGGCCACGGTCATCTACGATCGACCCGAGAAGATCCGCTGGCAAACGCGCACGCGGGCGGGCCGCACGAGCCGCCACCTGCAGCAGCTCGTCTCGGGTGCCGATCGCGAAGTGCTCATCGTGTCACCCTATTTCGTGCCGCGGCGCGAGGGCGTGGCGTTTCTGAGCGCGTTGGTGCGGACGGGCGTACGCGTGCTCGTCGTCACAAACTCGCTTGCATCGACCAATCACGCCAGCGTACATGCGGCGTACGGCCGCTACCGCCGGCCACTGTTACGGCAAGGCATCGAGCTGTACGAGCTGTCGTCGCTTGCCGCCGGCAGCGCGTTGCCGACGGCGCCGCTCAGGCTGACCCTGCACTCGAAGGTGGTCGTTGCCGACCGGCGCGACGTCTTCGTGGGCTCGTTCAACCTCGATCCGCGATCCTTTTTCATCAATACGGAGATGGGGCTCGGCGTCGAAGCACCGACCCTTGCCGAGGACATGGCTGCCGCGATCCTCGACGCGCTTCCCGCCATTGCGTACCGGCTTGCCCTCGACGCGAAGGGCCGGTTGCGCTGGCACCTGGACGCCGGGCCCAATCGGGCCGTGCACCGAAGCGAGCCGGAAACTGGCTGGCTACGGCGGTTCAGGACGAAACTCATGAGCGTGCTGCCGATCGAAAGCCAGATGTAGACGAGCGCCGGGACCGAAATGCGCTACCATGCCGCGACATCCGGCCGCGTCCGCGGCCCAACCGAATTGTGCCGTCTCCTACGTTGACTACCGCCCGACTCTTCGCGGTCCTGCTCCTGATGCTGCACGCCGTCGCGGCGGCGGATTCCGTGCGCGTCGACCTCCGGGGTGTCGACGGAACGCTCCGCGACAATGTGCTTGCGCATCTCGGCGACGTCAGGATCGATCCACGTCGGCGTCTGTCCGATCGCGGCCGGGAACGGATTCTTGCCACGAGCCGGCAACGGGTCCGCGATGCGCTCAAGCCTTACGGGTACTACACGCCGGAGATCGATGCCGAGCTGCGCCAGGAAGGAGAGGACTTCGTTATCGCGCTCAGGGTTCGGCGGGGCACGCCCGTTCGGATAGCGCAGAGCAATGTATCGCTGACCGGAGACGGCGCTGCCCATCCCGAGCTCGTGGCCTGGCGCCGGAGCATGCCGCTTAAGGAAGGACTGCGGCTGGATCAGCCCGCGTGGACGGTTTACAAGGACGCCGGCCTCGATACCGCCAGACGATTCGGCTATCTCGCGGCCAACTATGTAGAGCAGCGGATCGCCGTCGACCTCGACGGGGTTTCGGCAGACCTCGATCTCGAGCTGGATACCGGCCCCCGTTACGTCATGGGCCGTACGGTCTTCGAGGACAATCCGCTGCGGCCCGGCGTGCTGGAGTCGATACCCCGTTTCGAGACCGGCGAGTTCTACAATGCCCGTCTGGTCAATCGTTTTCGGCTCGACCTGTCTGGAACCGGCTACTTCGACAGCGTCACCGTCACCGAATCCCGGAACGATGCCGCCGATCCGCCGTCGGTCGATCTTCTGGTGGCCACGGAAACCGGCGCGCGCAATCGCACGCAGGGCGCGATCGGCGTCGGCACGGATACGGGAATCCGGCTGCAGGCGAACTACACGCGGGTCCCGATGTCCTCGCGCGGAGATCGTCTGGACGTCGGTGCCGGCTGGCGCGAAATCGACGACGAGCTGACGCTACGCGGCACCTACCGCGTTCCGCAGAACAACCGCCGACGCAACTACTGGATCGCCGACGGCACGCTCACGTTCGAAAATCGCGATCTCGAGGTAAAGCGGCGGGACGAAGACGAGGACTTCATTCCCGTCGCGAACGGCAACATCGACGACCGGCACCTGCGCCTCGGCCAGCTCATGGTTCGCAATCGAAGCGCCGGCGACCAGCAGCGCCTGACGACACTGTTCGGACAGTTCCTGAGCAGCACCAACGACTACCAGCCCTTCAGCGTCGTCGACGGAGTGGGACCTCTGTCCGGCGATATCGATGGCCTGCTGCGAAGCACCGACGCGTCGGCCTCGGTCGGTATAGAAGTCAACGTCGTCGACGTGCAGGGGCGCGGCTTCGCCAACCGCGGCAAGCGCGACACGTTCTGGCTGTTCCGGTCTGTTTACAGCCGCAGCGAAAACGCCGGCTTCACCCAGGCCTATGCGTCAAGCCGCCGGGTCTACAACGTGGGCGAGCGCGGGAAGTGGCTCATCCGCGGCGAGATCGGCTATACGGAAAGCAAGGTGGACCGGGTATCGATCGACCTGGGCGCCGACGTGCTGGACCTGTCGGTCACGCGCCTGCCGAGCTTCTATCGCTTTCGCGCGGGCGGCAGCACCAGCGTCCGCGGCTACGGTCCGGAGCAGCTCAGCAACAACAACGTCGGATCGAACCACGTGCTCACGGCGAGCGTCGAGTACGAACACCGGTTCCTGCCGGCATGGTCGCTTGCCGGCTTCGTCGACATCGGTAACGCTTTCAACGACTGGTCCGACCCCGAGCTCAAGACCGGCGTCGGTCTGGGCTTGCGCTGGTATTCCGTTGTCGGACCCGTGCGCATCGACGTCGCGCAGGCCCGCGATTTCACCGGGCAGCCCTGGCGTGTGCACCTGTCCGTCGGAACCCCGCTGTTGTGAACCGCTGGCTTGCTCTCGCCGGCGTCTTCGGTGCGCTGATCGTCGCCGCTGTCGCGGGCCTGTGGTTCCTGTTGGCGACGGAAGCCGGAGCGCGCTGGCTCCTCGGTCACGCCGGTGAACCGCTTCAGTACGGAGAACTCAACGGCACGCTTGCGCGCGGCCTTATGCTGAGCGAACTCCGCTACACCCAGGATGACCTGAGCATCGCGACGCAATCGGTCCGCTTGAAAGCGGCTGTCGGCTGGACCGGCATAACGATCCGCGATGCGCGCGTCGAGGGTCTGCGGGTTGCCATGTCGTCCGCGGGCGGGGATGCCTGTGCCGACTGCGAGACCGACGTTCGCGCATTGCTGGAAGGTCTGGCGCTGCCGATCGCCGTTCGTCTGGATGCGCTCGAGATCGTCGGGGCAAGCTTGTCGAGCGACGAACGGGAGGTCTTCGCGCTCGATCGCCTGTTCCTGGCCGGGGTTTGGAACGATGCGCTTGCGCTCGATCGCTTCGAACTCGAAAGCCCGCTCGCGGACGCCGCCGGCGGCGGTCGGCTGGACCTCCGGGAACCGCATGCGCTCGATCTCGAACTCGACGCCGTCCTCGCGCCCGCGCTGACGGGGATGCCGGCAGCGGCCGATGTGGATCTCGACGTCGACGGCACGCTCGACGAGCTGCTCCTGAGCGCGTCGAGCCGCGCGGTCGGCGCCGAACTCGAGGCGGGATTGCTCACGCTGCCCGATGATCCGCGATGGGAGGTCGATCTCCGCGTCGCGGACTTCGAAAGCCCGCCTGGCCAGGGCGTCCCCGTAACGATCGAGCGGCTCGATCTGCGTTCGGCAGGCTCGTTCGGGGAATACTCGGTCGACGTCACGGCCTCGCTGGCGCGACCCGAGCCGGTCCGCATCGCGCTGTCCGGACTCGGGGCCGGAAACCGCCTCACGATCCGGAGTCTCGAGGCCGTCCATGCCGACGGCAATCTCGCCGCCGCCGGCTTGCTCGTCTTCCCCGAATCGCTCGAACTGGCGATCAATGCCGCGGAGGTTTCGCCGCAGCGCTGGCTGACGGCCTGGCCCGGCGACCGTGCGGTCCGCGGCAGCGCGAATCTATACCTCGACGCCGGCGCGCTGCGTATCGAACGAGGCAGCCTGAGCGTCGCCGGAGCCCCGTTGGCGGCGGATTTCACCGCGGCTTACAGCCTGGACACCGAGGCGATCAGCTTCGCGCTCGACTGGCGCGATTTGGCCTGGCCGCTCGACGAAGAAGCGACCCTCGGGAGTCCGAGGGGTCAGGCGAGGATCGACGGCAGGCCGGACGGCTGGACCGCGAGCGCTGCGCTGGGCGTTGTGGCGCCGGGCGTCCCGGACGGCGCGTTGTCGCTGGCCGCCAGCGGCAATCGGACGACCGCGGTCGTGGAGATCGAAGACGGGCGGATTCTCGGCGGCGCGATCGGCGGTGAAGCGCGGTTTGAGGCCGGCGAGGCACCGGGCTGGCAGATCGACGTCAACGCACAAGGCATCGACACCCAGGCCCTGTTTGCCGACTGGCCGGGCACCGTGTCCGTCGCAATCGCGGGCCGCGGCAGTCCTGACGAAACGACGCTCACGCTCGAACGGCTCTCCGGACGCTTGCTCGATATGCCCTTGTCCGGCGAGGGGTTCATCGCTTATCGAGACGGCGAGCTGCATGCGCGGGACGTCGCCCTGACGCACGGCGAGGCTCACGTCCGGCTCGACGGCAGCCCCGGGGCCGGCGACGGTCTTGCCTTTGAGTTCGGGCTGCCCGAGCTCGACGTCTATCCGCTGGTCATCGGCGGCGACCTCGCCGGCCGCGGCCGGCTGCGCCTGACTGGCGGCGACGCGCTGGTCGAGGTCGACGCCGGCGGCACGGCCTTGCGCGTGGCGGGCGTCGAAGCCGAGGCGCTCCGGATAACGACGTCGCGCGCCGACGCCGACGCTGCTATCGGACTCAGCGTCGCGGCCGCGCGCATCGTCGCCGGGGACCGTGCCGTCGACGACCTGCGGCTCGAACTGGGCTACGCGGACACCGAGCAAACACTCGAACTCGGCTTCGCGTCCGGCCGGTACGAGGTCGCCGTGCTCGCAAGCGGTGCCTTCGAAGATCCGGAAGCGCCGCTCGAATCGACGTGGAACGGGGTCCTGAGCCGCTTCGATGTCGCGTCCGGCGAAGAGCCCGTCACCTCGCTGCTTGCGTCGGTACCGATCACGGCATCCGCCGCGGCCGTCCGGGTCGAACGCCTGTGTCTGACCGGCAGCGATCCCGGCGAACTCTGCGCGGGGATCGACTGGTCGGAGGAGGCTGGCATCGACGCATCGATGGCGCTCACCAGCATCCCGATCGATCTCGTCAACCTGCTGGAAGACACCGGGTACACCTTCGAACAACGCTTGTCCGGCGAGCTTGTCTGGCGCCAGCCCGACGGACTTGCAAGCGCCACGGGCGCGGGAGCGTTCACGCTGACGGCCGGCGACGCGGTCAGCCTGGGCTCTGCGGAGACGGAGGTATCGACGGGTCCCGGCGAACTCGCCTTCGACATCGCTGGCGGCGTCCTGCGATCCGGAAAGCTCAACCTCCCCCTTGAGGACGACGGGCTGCTGCGCGCCGACCTCGAGCGGCTGGACATCGTGGCCGGCGCCCGCGGCGCGGTTCGCGGGTCGCTCGAGGCCGCGGCAAACGATATCGCGTTTCTCGCGGCCTTCGTTCCGGGCGTCGAGCGCCTCGAGGGCAGGCTCGAAGCTCGTTTCGACGTCGCGGGCACGGTCGGCGCTCCGGAGCTTTCGGGCCGGGCGCGGCTCGGCGATGCATCGGCGCTGTACGTGCCGCTCGGCACAAGTCTCGCGGAGGCCGAAGTCGAATTGAACGTCGGAGCGAACGGCAGCATCGTGGTGGACGGCGGTTTTCGGGCCGGCGAGGGCCATGCCCGTCTCACGACGCCGGGGGACGCATCGGGCGCAGCACTCGTCAACGTCCGCATCGAGGGCGAGAAACTGGCGCTTATCGATCTGCCGGACGTCCGGGCGACCGCCGACGCGGATCTCGCGGTGAGTTTTGCGCCCGGCCGCCTCGACATCGACGGCCGTATCGCCGTTCCCTCGGCGCGCATTTATCCGGTGGATCTGGCGACCGGCCGGGTCGACGAGAGCGAGGACGTCGTGATCGTCGCCGGTGCTCTGCCCGAGGAGCCGGGTATTACGCGCGGGCCGGGGACGCTGGAGATATTCGGCCGGGTGCAGCTCGACGTCGGCGACGACGTGATCGTGGATCTGGACCTCGCGACGGCGCGGCTCGGGGGCAGCGCCGTTTTCGACTGGACCGGTGCCGCGATTCCGGTCGGGCGCGGGCGCTACGATCTGACCGGTTCGGTCGAAGCGTTCGGTCAGGTTCTCGACATCAGCGAAGGCGGCATCCGGTTCCCGGACGCGTCTGCCGACAATCCGCTGATTCGGCTCCGGGCGACACGTGAGATCTACGGCAACTCCGAGGTCAAGCGCGCCGGTGTTCTCATAGACGGTCCGCTGGAACGCCCGAGCATAGAGGCTTACACCGAGCCGCCAACCAGCGAAGAGCGGGCGGCGACGCTGCTGCTTACGGGGAACGACTTCAATTTCGAGGAAGGCGTGGGCGCCGTGGATTTTGGCACCTACATCGCGCCGCGGCTTTTCCTGAGCTACGGTGTGGGTGTGTTCGATCGTGAGAACGTGATCAGCGCGCGCTACGATCTCAACGAAGGCTTCGGGATACGCGCGACGTCCGGTGACCGCGAATCGGGCGTCGACCTGACCTACCGAATCGAACGATAGCGTTCTGTCTTCCAACCACGATGCCCGCGATACTTTCACCGCCGCCTCGCTCTGACGCCCGGCTGCCGGATGCGGTTCGGCGAGTCGCACAGTCCGCGCGCGCCGCCGCCGATCGGCTTGCGCCGCACGTCGTGGCTACGCCGCTCAGGTACTACGAAGCGCTGTCCGCGGCGACCGGCGTCGGGGTTTACGCCAAGCTCGAGAACCTGCAGCACACCGGATCGTTCAAGTATCGGGGTGCGCTGAATCGCCTGCTCACGTTGACCGGCGACGAGCGGCAACGCGGCGTGGCGGTGGCATCGAGCGGCAATCACGGCGCCGCGGCAGCGCGCGCGATGCGCGAGCAGGACGTCGATGGCGTCGTGTTCGTTCCCGAGGGCGCTTCGGAAGCCAAGCTCGGCAAGATCCGGCGCGAGGGTGTCGAACTGCGGTATGCGGGCCGGGACGGACTCGAAACCGAGTTGCACGCCCGCGCCTGGGCTGCCCGCCACGAGCGCTTCTATCTCTCGCCCTACAACGATCCCGAGGTCATCGCCGGACAGGGCAGCATCGGCGTCGAGCTGCTCAGGGGGCTCCCGGATATCGACGCGCTGGTCGTGGCGGTGGGCGGCGGCGGCCTGCTGGCGGGGATCGCGAGCGTACTGAAAACGGCGAAACCGGAGCTCCATGTCGTCGGCGTTCAGCCGGCGGCCTCGGCCGTCATGGCGCGTTCGGTTCTCGCCGGCCGGGTGGTCGACGTCGAGGAGGAACCTACCCTGTCGGACGGCACGGCCGGCGGCATCGAGCCGGATGCGCTGACGCTGCCTCTGCACCAGACGCTCGTCGACGAGTACGTTCTTGTCTCGGAGTTCGAGATCGCCGAGGCGCTCCTGCGCTTCCGCGCCGACGAAGATTTGCTCGTGGAAGGGGCAGCCGCCCTCGTGTTCGCGGCGATTCCCGCGTGCGCGGAGCGCCTCGCCGGAACGCGCGTGGCGGCGATCGTCTGCGGCGGCAACATCGCGCCCGCCGACGCGGAGCTTGCCATGGCCATGGCCGGCGGCTCCGGAGCGCCGGGTTAGCGACGGGTGGAACCTCGGTAGCTCATCCCGTTCGAAGACTGCAATGGCAAGCACATCATGACGACGAACCTTCTGCCGCGCCTCGTTCTCGGCACGCTTGCCCTGTGCGCCACTGCCGCCAGCGCTGCCACCACTGCTTTTGTGAACGTCAACGTCGTGCCCATGACGTCGACTGAGGTTCTGCGCGCGCAAACCGTGGTAGTCGACGCCGGAAGGATCCACGCCATCGGCCCCGTGGATCGCGTACCGGTGCCCGAGGACGCGACGATCGTCGACGGCACGGATCGTTACCTGATGCCCGGCCTCGCCGACATGCACGCGCACATCCCGCGCCAGGACGGAAGCGAGCTCGACCGCGTGTTGACGTTGTTTGCGGCGCGCGGTGTCACGACCGTGCGCGGTATGCCCGGAGCGCCGCCGCACCTCGATCTGCGGGACGCGCTGGCTTCCGGGGAGCGTTTCGGGCCGACATTGATCACGTCCGGACCGTCACTGAACGGCAACTCGGTCAGCGGCGCCGGTGACGCTCGTCGGCAGGTCGCGGCGCAGGTTGCGGCGGGCTACGATTTTCTCAGAATCCATCCCGGTCTCGACCGCGCCGAGTTCGAGGCTATCGCCGAGGCCGCCGCGAATCACGGTATCGCGTTTGCCGGCCACGTCCCCGCGGCGGTCGGACTGTCGGGTGCGCTCAAGGCGGGCATTGCGACGATCGATCATCTCGACGGCTATCTCGCCGCAATGCTGCCGCGGCATTCGCCGGGCAACGGCGGCTACGGCGGTTTCTTCGGCTCGATGCTGGCGGACGACGTAGTCGTGGAGCGGCTCGACGAAGTCGTGGCCGAAACCGCGCTTGCAGGCACGTGGAACGTGCCTGCCCAGACCCTGGTGGAGCAGCGTATCGACTCGACGCCGGCCGCCGAGCTGGCCGCGCGCGCCGAGATGGCGTACATGCCGCCCGCAACCGTGCGGCGCTGGCAGGAGGTAAAGGCAAGCCAGGTCGCCGACGCGGCTTACGATGCGGACACGGCGGCCCGGGCCATCGCCTTGCGTCGCGAGCTGATTCTGCGGTTGCACCGTGCGAACGGCAGGATTCTCCTGGGCTCCGACGCACCGCAGGTGTTCAACGTGCCGGGCTTCGCAACCCACCGCGAGCTTAAGCTCTATGTCGCGGCGGGTCTGAGTCCGTACGAGGCGCTCGTGACGGGTACCGTCGCGGTCGCCGAGTTCCTCGACAGCGATACCGGTCGCGTCGAGGAGGGCCGCCGCGCCGATCTCTTGCTGGTCGACGACGATCCGCTTGCGGACATCCGCAATGCGGCCCGGATTCACGGCGTTATGTTGCGCGGCCGCTGGTATCCGGAGCACGAACTCGAAGCGCGGCTTAAGGCCCTGACGAGCACGGAGTAGGAGCCTGTGATCTGGTCGCTCCCGTGAGCGTATCGGCCTGATAGAATGGGTTCGTCCCGGAGCTAGGATTCGGTGGCAGACGATGGCAGACGACAAGGACCTCGATCCGCAAATTCTCGCGTTGTTCGACGGGTACGTGCACGGCACGATGAGCCGGCGCCAGTTTCTCGAGCGTGCGGCGGGGCTGACCGCGACCGGGGTATCGGCCGCCGCGCTGCTGGCAAGCTTGAGCCCCGACTACGCGCTCGCGGTCGAAGTCAATCCCGACGATCCGTCGATCTCGGTCGGCTACAAGAAGTATGCGTCACCGCGAGGTGCCGGGGTGATGCAGGGCTACTTCGCGCGTCCGGCGCTGATCGATCACAAGCTGCCCGGCGTTGTCGTGGTACACGAGAACCGCGGATTGAACCCCTATATCGAAGACGTCGCGCGTCGTCTCGCCGTGCACGGTTTCGTCGCGTTCGCTCCGGACGCGCTGTTTCCGCTGGGCGGCTACCCCGGAAACGACGACGATGGGCGCGCGATGCAGCGCGAGCGCGAACCGCGCGAGATGTTCGAGGATTTTTCCGCCGCCATCGACTATCTGGCCGGGCATCCCGACACGACGGGGAAGACCGGCATCACCGGCTTTTGCTACGGCGGCGGCGTGGTCATGCAAATGGCCGTCGAACGGGCCGACCTCGGCGCCGGGGTCGCGTTCTACGGCCGGCATCCGTCCGGTGAGAGTGCGGCGGCTATCGAGGCGCCGCTGATGATTCATCACGCAGAGCGGGACGAGCGGGTCAACGCGAGCTGGCCCGGTTTCGAGGCCGGGCTCAGGAAGGCCGGGAAGACTTATGAGCGTCACGAATACCCGGATACGAACCACGGTTTTCACAACAACACGACGCCGCGCTACGACGCCGAGGCGGCGGCGCTGGCATGGCAGCGCACGCTCGGATTCTTCGAGCGGCATCTCGGTTTGTAGCAGGAGGATCGCGTGCCACGCTTAGCCACACTGCTGTTGCTGACGGTGCTTTGCAGTGCCGGAACGGCGGACGAGGTGCTGGACGGCCGGACTGTCCTGGGTTCGGGCAACAAAATGCTTGCCGACGGCGCCAAAGCACTGATTGCGGGCGACGCGAAGACCGGCGTCCGATTGACGCACGCCGGCCTCGCATTGCCCTCGACCATACGGGACAAGCGTGCCGCATGGTCTAACCTGTGCGCCGGCTACATCATGCTCGATGAGCTGGACGACGCTCTGCCGTGGTGCGATCGCGCCGTCGCTTCAGGCGGCAACTGGCGCGCTTTCAGTAATCGCGCACTGCTGTACATACGCGTCGGTCGCTACGACGCCGCGGCCGAGGACATCGCCCAGGCCGACGAACTGGTGACGGATCGGCCGCGCAAGCTGCGCGAAGTCAACGCGCTGTTGCTCGACAAAACCCATCCCGTACAGCCGCGGGTCATCATCGACGACCGGACGAGCCAGACGGAAGACGACGGCGCGTGATGAAGTTCGTTCCTGCCCTTGCGGTCTGCATCGGTCTGTATACGGCGCTTTCGGCGTCCGCCAGCGACGATGCGGTGGAATTCATCGACGAAGATCTGGACCGCACGCCGGTCAATACCGTCGTTCCGCACTATCCGGAGACGGCGCGCCGCGATCGGATCGAGGGCGAGGTGACGGTGTGCTACCGCATCGACCGCCAGGGACGGCCGCATGAGGTTCGGGTTCGTTACAGCAGCCATCGTGTGTTCGAGCGGCCGGCGCGGCGCGCGTTACACGCGTCCCGCTACGCTCCCCTCGATAAAGACGTCAAGCCGTCGCCCGTGAAGAGCTGCCGGACCTTCCGCTTCTACCTGGAGCCCGTCGAGCCGGAGGATTGACCGGCAAGCGCGAGCACGCGCCCGGCAGCTTCGCGAAGGCTCGTGCCGATGCTGACGATACCTTCCTCGTGACCGGCCATTACGGCAAGCCCGTCGTTGCGAAAGCGATGCTGGGACCAGAGCCGCGTGAATTCGGCCGCCATTGCCGGCGTGCCGTAGGCCACCCTGGCGTCGGTCGTGGGCAGCACGTTCCGGTAGCGTTCCCAGAGCTCGCGGCTGTGTACGTGAACGACGGCCTGAATCGCATCGCTCAGTGCATAGATCGCCGCGTGCGTCATCGCCTCGGAAGAGGCCTCGACCGGACCGCTGGACCAGACCGTGTTCCGCGTGACGTCGGTCTTCGTGACGAGCGCGTAGTGAATGCCTGACGTAGTCTCCAGGTGTCCCGTCTGCGTTCCGGTAATGACGAACGCCGGTCCGTTCGCGCGCACGCTCAGATTGCCGAAGCCCACCTTGAGATCTTCGTAGTAACCGACGAGACCGGCCTCGTACAGCGGCCGGCGCCAGGTCTCGAGTCCTTCGGTTAGCCGCGGATCCGGCGCCGGACCTTCCGTCCAGCGGCTGACGTACTTGATATAGCCTTCGTCGATAGTCACCGCAGAATGCCTGCCGGAACACATGGGGATCGCGAGCATAGCAGGCTGGCATCCATGCCATACCGTAGTGCGGTTCACAGCGGGGAACCGGGCTCTCAGTCCTTACTCCGGCAGGTACTCCGGAAACAGGCGCTCGAGTCCGTCGCGGCTTGCCGGTGCGATGCCGCGTTCGGTGATCAGGCCGGTAACGAGTCGCGCCGGCGTTACGTCGAAGGCGTAGTTCGCGGCCGGCGTGCCGTCTGCGACCGTGCTCACCGTCGTGCGCATGCCGTCGCTGACGCCGTAGACATCGGTGACTTCCCCGGGGTCGCGTTCCTCGATCGGGATGTCGCGGATGCCGTCGGCGATGGTCCAGTCGATCGTGGTCGAAGGCAGCGCGACGTAGAACGGCACATCGTTGTCGTCCGCGGCGAGAGCTTTGAGATAGGTACCGATCTTGTTCGCTACGTCGCCTGAGCGTGTCGTTCGGTCCGTGCCCGTAACGACGAGGTCGACGAGGCCGTGCTGCATGAGGTGTCCGCCCGCATTGTCGACGATCAGCGTGTGCGGCACGCCGTTGTGCGCCAGTTCGTACGCGGTCAGCTGCGAGCCCTGATTGCGCGGCCGCGTTTCGTCCACCCAGACGTGCACCGGGATGCCGGCCTCGTGTGCCAGATAGACCGGCGCCGTGGCGGTGCCGTAGTTCAGGGTTGCAAGCGCGCCGGCGTTGCAGTGCGTAAGCACGTTGACGGGCTCGCCGTCCTTACGTTCGGCGATGCGCCGGATCAACTCGAGTCCATGACGGCCGATGCCGAGCGAAATCTCGACGTCCTCGTCGCAAATCGCCCGGGCTTCCGCAAGCGCTGCGGCCGTGAGACCGGCATCGTCGACGCCGCGGCAACGGGCGACGACCCGATCGATGGCCCAGCGGAGATTGACCGCGGTCGGTCGTGAACCGGCGAGTGCGGCTGCCGCGGTGTCGAAACCGGACCGGCCCTCTTCGAATGCCGCGAGATACAGGCTGTACGCGGCCGTCGCGCCGATCAGCGGCGCGCCGCGGACGAGCATGTCGCTGATCGCGCGTTCGCCGTCCCGCCACACGCGGAGGTCGGCCACGACGTAGTCGTGCGGCAGCTTGCGCTGGTCGATGATCTGCACATGGCCGTCGCCCGCATGCCAGATCGTGCGGAAGCCGTCACGGCAGGCCAGCATGCCGCGCGCCGGGTCAGGCATGGATACCGTGCGCCAGCCTTGCAGCGCGCAGCGTGTTGTCCATGAGCATCGTGATAGTCATCGGTCCCACGCCGCCGGGCACGGGCGTCACGGCGGCGGCAACCTCCATGGCGCCGTCGAAGTCGACGTCGCCGGTCAGGCGGGAGCGGGTTTCGCCGCCTTCGTCGACGTCGATTCGATTGATACCGACGTCGATGACGATCGCGCCGGGTTTGATCCAGCTTGCCCCGACCATGTTGGGACGGCCCACGGCGGCGACGAGGATGTCGGCCTGCCGCGCTACGTCCGGAAGGTCCGACGTCCGGCTGTGCGTTACGGTCACCGTGGCGTTGGCGGCCAGCAACAGGGCCGCCATCGGCTTGCCGACGATGTTCGAGCGGCCGATCACGACCGCACTCTTGCCCGACAGGTCTTTCCCGAGCTCGCGCTCGATCATGAGCATGCAGCCCGCGGGGGTGCATGGCACGAATGCATCCGCGACCGCTCCCGCGGCCAGCTTGCCGACGTTGACGTAGTGAAAGCCGTCGACGTCCTTGGCTGGCAGGACGGCCTGGGTGATCGTGGTCTCGTCGAGCCCGTCCGGCAGCGGCAGCTGAACCAGAATGCCGTGAATGGAATCGTCGGCGTTCAGGTCGCCGATAACGCCCAGAAGCTCGTTCTGCGACACGTCGGCCGGCAGCGCGTGCTTCACCGACTTGAAGCCGCAGCGCTCGGCCGTGCGCTGCTTATTGCGGACATAGACCTGGCTTGCCGGATCCTCGCCGACGATCACGACGGCGAGTCCTGGCCTGACGCCGTGCCCGGCGACGAGTTCGGCGGTCTCACGCGCGATCGTCGCGGTTCGCTCCTCTGCTATTGCCTTGCCGTCGATCCGTGTCGCCATGAACCTGTCTCCCAATCGATCGAAGCCGCGTTGCGTCCCGTGTTCCGGACGGCGCGCATGGTAACGCCGCCCTGGACGCCGGTAAACTTTGCAGCCGATTCTCAGGCGGCGGGAAGCATCGATGAGTGAGCACTGGCTCGAGCGCTGGCGCGGGGGCAGGACGGGCTGGCACGAGGCGGCCGGCAATCGCGGGCTCAAACAGCATTGGCGCGCACAGGGGCGGAACGTCCTCGTGCCGCTGTGCGGCAAGGCCCGGGATCTCCGCTGGCTGGCGGAGCTGGGGAATCGTGTGACGGGCGTCGAGTTGTCGCCGCTGGCGGCAGAGGCCTTTTTCGCGGAGCAGAAGCTTGCGCTGAGGCGCGGCACCCGGCAAGGCTTCGAGGTTTACGAGAGCGTCGAGCTGCCGATCAGAATCCTCTGCGGCGACTATTTCGCGTTCACGGAAACGGGCTTCGATGCGCACTACGACCGCGGAGCGCTCGTCGCATTGCCGCCCGAACTCCGGCCGCGTTATGCCCGGCATACGCTTGGACGTCTCGCCGCGGACGCGCTGCAGTTCGTAGTGACCGTCGCCTACGACGACGCGATCGCCGAAGGTCCGCCCTTCGTCGTCCGTGAGGCCGAACTCACGAGCTACTGGCCGCGCCTCGTTGCCCTCGATGCTTACGACGATAGCGATGACATGCCGCCTAAGTTCCGCGATGCCGGGTTGACGGCGCTCGAAGAGCGGATCTGGACGACGCCGTCCTGAACGCCGGCCGGTTTCGGGCGATCAAATACCCATCTTGGCAAGCGTGTCCGCGATTTCGCGCGCGATGCGTTCCAGTACCGGGTGCTCCGCGGCGAAGCGCGTCTCGAGTTCCCTCGCGCGCTCGGCGGCGCCTGCCGATGTGACCGAGTCGATGTCCTCGCCGAGATCGGTGAGGATTTTCCGGGTTTCCGGGTCGATCTCACCGATCTGATGTAACTCCTGATGCAGTTCAGACAACAGCGCTTTGAGTCTTTCGGTGCCCACGGCAGCCGCCCTTGTAAGACCATCGAGTCCTCACGAGCATACCGGCAGTACGCGGCTTGCGAAAGCGGCCGAAATTCGAAAGCCCGGGGAAAGCGTTCGCGCTAGACTCCCGGCCCTATGCGCGACGCTTTGCGACAATTGCGCGGCACGCTCGTGTTCGCTGCGCTGACGCTGAATACGGCTTTCTGGTTCGTGCCGCTGTTTCTGCTCGCGCTCGTGAAGCTGATACTCCCGATTCCGGCCTTACGCCGTGCAATAACGCGGGTCCTGATGTGGATCGGCGAGAACTGGGTTGCGGTTAACGGTGTGATCCTCGCGGGCAGCGGCTCCGGAGGCTGGCGGGCCGACGGGCTCGACGGTCTCACGCGGCGCGGCTGGTATCTCGTGCTCTCGAATCACCAGACCTGGGTCGACATCGTCGTGCTGCAGGCTGTGTTCAATCGCCGTATTCCGTTTCTCAAGTTCTTCATCAAGCAGGAACTCGTCTGGTTTCCGCTGCTGGGCATCGCCTTCTGGGCCATGGACATGCCGTTCATGAAGCGCTACTCGCCTTCGTATCTCGCGAAGTACCCGGAGAAAAAGGGCAAGGATCTCGAGGCGACGCGGAAGGCCTGCGAGAAGTTTCGCCGTACGCCCACGTCGATCATCAACTTCATCGAGGGAACCCGCTTCAGCGAGGAAAAGCGTATTCGACGCGACTCCCCGTATCGCTACCTGATGCCGCCGCGCGCGGGCGGCATAGCGATAGCGCTGTCGTCGATGGGCGAGCTGTTCGACTCGGTGCTCGACGTCACCCTGTACTATCCGAAGGGTGCCCCAAGCT
The DNA here is from genome assembly GCA_028277185.1 of Woeseiaceae bacterium. Classification (GTDB taxonomy): domain Bacteria; phylum Pseudomonadota; class Gammaproteobacteria; order Steroidobacterales; family Woeseiaceae; genus UBA1847. The sequence goes on along the minus strand of JANQGQ010000013.1, from coordinate 75,949 downwards.
TCTGGGGCATGTGTTGCGGCGACGACGTGCCCGTCGAAGTGACCGTCCGGCGCGTGCCGATAGAAGCGGCGATGCTGGCGGGCGACTATGACGGCGACCGCGAGTTCCGTCGCGAGGTGCATCGCTGGATCAGCGAACTCTGGCGACGGAAGGACCGGCAGCTTACGGACCGACGCGCCACGGTCGTTGCCGATTCTGCATCCGCGACGCCGGTCGAGTAGACTTGGGCTAAGCTAGAGGGGAGGCCATGGCCCACAGCCGCTACTACAACACCGTCGCGTTCGACGTCCGCGACAATGCCCGGATGCTGTTCTTCGCGACGACGACGGCTGACAGCGACATCGAGGATTACCTGTTGTTGCTACGGACCGTAGAAGAAGATTTCGACGAGTCTGTCTACATCGAAGTGAATGAGCGTCAGTTCGGCGGTCACGATTTGCTCGCATCGGCGACCCTGATCGGCAATTCGCTGACGCTGGAACTGAACCGCCCGGCCGAAGAGTTGAACAACGAAAGCCGGATCGTTCTCACCTTCGCCGAGACCGGCGACAATCTGGCCGCGATCGAGGCGGGCCTCTTCAGAGTGCTGGGTGACGTTCTCCAGGGCGGGCGCGCATGATTGCCGCGCCGCGCTGAAGCGTGGCTGTCTACCAGCTGTACCTGCTCCGCTGCGCGGACGGGAGTCTGTACACGGGCATCGCTACGGACCCGGAGCGGCGTCTGGCCGAGCACGAATCGGGGTCCCGCGGGTCAAAGCGGCTGCGCGGCCGCGGCCCCCTGACGCTGGTGTTCAGCCAGACGGTCGGCGACCGCAGCCGGGCGCAGATTCTGGAGGCGCGTGTCAAAAAGCTGCCGCGACGGGACAAGCTGCGCCTGACCACCGGGACGCTGAGCCTCGAGGAGATCGTCGGCGTAGATCGCGATCGGGACGCCGAAGCTGGGTAGCTCGAGGGCCGTGCTGCGATCCCAGTCGTCCCGGAATTCCAAAAGCCATGTTGAAGAACGCGTGAAATCGTCGATGAATGACGGTGGCAGCCGGGTTGTGCCGAAGGGAGCCGTGAAGTCGTCGAAGTGCACCGGAACGACGCGCCGGGCACCGCTCATCGTCACGAGATTCTGCCAGTAGGCAAATGCGTGCTTTTTACCCATTCCCTCGAGCATTCCGACGCTCAGGAAAACGACGTCGGCGCGGAAGCCTGCGAGTGCCCCCGGTTCGTATCCGGCAGAGGACTGTACGATGCTCGTCCCCTGCGGGTGTGCCACGACGATCGTGAAGGTGCGGCCCGCGAGATAGGCACTCACCGGGGCCGGACTTTCGAAATCCTCGTCAACGGTCCCGGAGCGCGGAACCCTCCCGTTCCAGCCGTACGCCAGATGCAAGGACGGGATCAGCGTGACGGTGAACTCGCCGAAATGGAGTTCGGCCGTGTCGGTGACGGGGATGAGCTGGTCGTCCGGCACGCCTCCGCCACGGGCGATGTTGGTAGCCGACACCGAACCCACGACCGTGGCGCGGCTGCGGCTGGCGATCGCGCCGAGGTCGAGCGCATGATCGAAGTGGGTATGGCCCGGAATGATCGCGGCGAGACGGTCGAGCCGAAAGTCCAGCAGGAATCGGTTGATCGCCGCCGCGTCGCTCTCGAGCGGCGTGTCGAGAATCAACTCGTGAAGCGCAGGGCGCGTCACGAAGGCGTCGATCAGGATCTGGGTTTCGCCGTCGTCGAAAAGCAGCATGGAGCTGCCGAACCAGGTAGCGGTCAGCGCATCGGCGGCCGGCGGCGCCCGATCGGCGGGCGGTAGCGCTATCGCGTCGAGCGGCTGACGGTTCTGCCAGAGCCAGGTCGCGAACAGACTCAGGACGACGATCGCCGCTGCGGCGCCAGTCAGTACTCTTCGCATGTCGTTATCGAGTGCCTGCATCGATCTGCCGGTTCCCGGCGAGTATACGGCAGCCGGTCGGCGCCGTTCGCGGCGTGATCAGGAAAAGCTGAGCTGAGCCTCGAAGTCGCGGCGGGAGCCCTCGTCGGTGAGCAGAGCGGCCTGAACGCTCATCCAGACCGCATCCCAATCATCTATCCGGCTCGGTCCGAACACGTGACGCGCAAGAAAACCGTTGAGCGCTGTCACGTGAATGACGCCTTTCGGCAGGGCGTTGGGGAACTCGACCTTGCCGGTGAATACCACGAGTCCGTCTACGGGCACCTCCGGCACGACATTGGCGAGCGCTCGCCGTCTGCCTTCGTTCTGGATCGTGGGGTTGAGAAAGCGGCGCCGCGTAATGCCGTCGACGTGCGTCCACTGCGCTTCCTCTTCGGTGCCGAACACCACCCCGTCGAAGTGCAGGACGCGGATGCACAGAATACCGCCGGTCGTCATCACGGCGTGATCGATGCGGGCCAGGCCGCCGTACGCGCCTGGAACGATGAAGTCGGACAACACTTTGGCGCCGCGTTTCGCGAGAATTCGGCGCAATCGCGCTTCGCCGATACGCCGTGCGACGCCCGCGCCGATACGCGTCGCCAAACGCCGCAGCAGCAGTGCGGCGACGAGCGCCAGGGCCAGGGCGAACAGCGTCAGCGAGCCGCCCGTGACGTTGGCTCCCGTCGCCATCGACGAATCCGCTGCCGCGGCGGGCAGCGCAAACAGAGGCATTCCGGGAACGACGTAGCGCAACAGCATCCTCTGACTGTAGACGGCCCGGAAACCGCGTGCAGCCGAGCCGTTCACAGTTTGTTCACCGTGTCGCCCTGAGCCGCGAAGTACCATGAGCCGTCCCTGACGACGCGAATGTCCGTAGCGTAGGCATCGCTCAAGGTCCGGCTCTTAAGGACCTCGTCCTTCCGGCCGTCGGCGAGCACCCGGCCGCGCCCCAGCAATATCACGCGATCGATCTCGGGCAGGATTTCGTTGAGGTAGTGGGTGGCGACCAGCAGCGTTACGCCATGGCGCGCGAGGTACCGGAGGCGCCTGATGAGCGCAAATCCGGCGGCGAGATCGAGTCCCGCGCCGGGTTCGTCGAGCACGAGCGTATGCGGTTCGTGTACGAGGGCGCGGGCCAGCAGCGAAAGGCGCTGCTGGCCGCTGGACAAGCTTCTGAACGGCCGCGATTCGAGCGCCTCGAGCTTAAGTTCGGCGAGCAGGGCACGCGCCCTTGCCCGCCTTTTTTCGTCGATGGATTCGGCCAGCAGGCCGTGAACGCCGATGCTCGCCGTGAATCCAGAGAGGATCACGTCCAGCACGCTTGCATCGCCGCTGTTTCGGCCATAGCGGCGCTCCAGATCGGCGGAGACGAAGCCGATGCTGCCGCGCAGTTCCCAGACGTTCCAGCGATCGCGGCCGAGCAAACGAAAGCGCGTGTCGTCGCGCGTCCGCGGATACAACTCACGGTTGAGCGCCTTGAGCAGCGTGCTCTTGCCCGCGCCGTTCGGACCGATGATGGCGGCGTGCTCGCCGCGGTCGATTCGGAGACTCAGACCGTCGAATACCCGCGTACGGCCGCGGTCGAAGGTCGCGTTGCGGATATCGACGAGCGGTACGGTCATGCGGCGATTGTAACCGTCAGGCCTGCTGCGTCTGCCAGCGACCGCGGCGGAACACCGCGACCGCCAGCACGGTCAGGAGCGACTCGCTGACGACGATGGCGGTGAACACGCCGTTCGGTCCGAGTCCGGCCGCCGTTGCGAGACTCCAGGCGAGAGGAATCTGTACGGCCCAGAACGCTATCAGGTTGAGTATCGTCGGCGTCAGCGTATCGCCCGCGCCGTTGATCGCCTGCGCCATCACCATGCCGACGGCGTAGGCCGGGTAGCCAACGCCGAGAATCCGGAGACAACTGGTGCCGTAGTGCAGCACGTCCGGGTCCGAGCTGAAAAGCCCGGTGATCTGCGGCGCGAAGACGAAGGTCAACGCGCCCACGGTAGTCATGAACGCCATGTTGTAGCGCGCCGCCTTCCAGGCGCTTTCCTTCGCGCGGTCCGGGCGGCCCGCGCCCAGATTCTGCCCGACCATCGTGGCCGCCGCATTGCCGAGCCCCCAGGCCGGCAGGAACACGAACTCGATCATGCGAATGGCGATGGTGTAGGCGGCGACCGGCGCGCTGCCGTACATCGCGACGATACGCATCATCGCGATCCAGCTCGAGGTGGCGACGAGGAACTGGCCGACTCCGCCCGCTGACACGACACACAGCCGGGCCGCAAGCGCCGGCACCGGACGCAAATGGCGCAGCGCGAAGTCGAGCCGGCCCCGGCTTCTCAGCAGGTAACAGAGCTGATACAGCACGCCGGTGCCGCGGCCAATGGTAGTGGCAACGGCAGCGCCCGTGACGCCCAATTCGGGAAACGGTCCGAGACCGAAGATCAGGCAAGGGTCGAGGACGATGTTGATGCCGTTGGCCAGCCAGAGCGAACGCAGTGCGACGGCCGCGTCGCCGGCGCCGCGAAACGCGGCATTGAGCATGAACAGGTACACGATGCTTGCAGAGCCGCCGAGCAGGACGGTCGTGAAGCCCGCGCCGGTATCGATGACGCCAGGCGAGGCTCCCATGAGCCGCAGCAGATCCGCGGCGTAGTACGCGCCGGCAATGCCTACGACCAGTGAGATGATCAGCGCGATCCAGATGGCCTGCCCGGTAACCCGCGCCGCTTCCTCGGCGTTGCCCGCACCGATGCGCCGCGAGACCATCGCCGTGACGGCAATCCCCATGCCCATCGACAGCGCGTAGAGCACCGTAATCAGCGCTTCGGTGATGCCGACCGCAGCCACGGCGTCGGTACCGAGCTGGGCGACGAACGCGATGTCGACGACGGCGAAGACGGCCTCCATGGCCATTTCCAGCATCATGGGAATCGCCAGGAGACCCAGCGCTCTGGGCACGGGTGCCCGCGTGTAGTCGACCTCGTTGTCGCGCAGCGCTTCGCGAAAGAAGCCGGCAGCCCGCCGCAGGCGCCCAGGCGGAGATGGCTTGGCGTCCATCGCGGCGATGGTAGGCTATTGCCGTTGCCGATACTTTGCGGAATCTACCGATGCTGCCGCCACTGAAGGACGGTTGGCTTGTTGCTCGCCATCGTTAGCGAGCGGCAATGGCGCCGCGTGGACAGGTCGAAGCTGCGGGTCGTCGCCGACGACGAAAAAAGGTGTCAGACTTATTTTTGCTTAGCAAAAATAAGTCTGACACCTTTTTTCCTAGCGCCTGAGGTCGTTCTTGAGGAGCGCCGTGAGCTCCTCGGCGGCATCGTGGTGGGTCTGGATCAGCTTCTCCTCGGAGTGGTGGACGGCGTGCTGCTCGCGCAGCAGTGCCTCGTCGCGATCGAGGAAAGTCTTCGCGACGTGTTTCGCTTCGTCGCCCGACAGCCCCAGATCCTCGAGTACGTGCTCCGCCATGGCGATGCTCGACAGCAGCGTGTCCCGAATGATGTGATCGACGCCCAGATCCATCAGCTTGTGCGCGTGGCGGCGGTTGCGCGCACGGGCGACGATCTTGAGGTTGGGGAAGTGCTGCCGGACCGTCTTCGCGACCGTGAGGGACGACTCCATGTCGGCAAGGGCAACGACCAGGACTTTGGAGTGTTCCGCACCCGCCGCGCGGAGCACGTCCAGCCGGGTCGCGTCGCCGAAGTGCACGCGATTGCCGAAACGCCTGACGATCCCGACTTGCTCCGGATCGAAGTCGAGGGCAGTGAACGGCACGTCCACGGCCCTGAGCGTCCGGCCGATGACCTGGCCGACCCGGCCGAAGCCCGCGAGGATGATCGGTGTGCCCTCATCGTCGGGAATGCTGTGGGAGCTGCTCGTTTCGGCGTCGTCGCGAATCCCGCGGTCGACCGCGAAGTAGATGAGCGGCGTCAGGAGCATCGATATCGCGACGGCAAGGACGAGTTCGTCGATCAGTGCCGGCGCGAGGATGCTCTCGCGGGAAGCGATACCGAGCAGAACGAACGCAAATTCTCCGCCCTGGGCCAGCAAAGCGGCGACCCGGACGGCCTGCCGCCGGTCCGGTGCATTGAAGGCCAGACTCAGGGGCAGGAGCACGGCCGCCTTGGTAAGCATCAGCAGTGCGACGATGACGAAGATGCGCACGGGCTCCTCGAGCAGCAGGCCGAGATTGACGGTCATGCCGACCGCAATGAAAAAGAGTCCGAGCAAGAGTCCCTTGAACGGTGCGATATCGCCTTCGAGCTGATGCCGGTACTCCGAATCGGAAAGCAGCATGCCGGCGATGAAGGCACCGAGAATCATTGAGAGTCCGGCGAGGTACATCAACAGCGCCGCGCCGATGACGACGAGCAGAGCGCTTGCCGTGAATATCTCGGGCAGGCGCGTATAGACGGCGATATGCAGCAATGGACGCAACAGATAGCGGCCGAGCACGATCAACGCCGCCAGCGCGATCGCGCCAAACAAAAAGCCGCTGGCGTCGGGTCCCGTGCCCGAGTCGCCGGCGGCGAGGAACGGGAGAAAGGCGATCAGCGGTATGGCCGCCAGATCCTGAAACAGCAATACCGAGAAGGCGGCGCGCCCGTGCGAGGTCGTGAGCTGCTGCTGCTCGGCCAGCATCTGCAGGACGAACGCCGTCGACGAGAGCGCCAGCACGAAGCCGACGACCACGGCGCTCTGCGCATCGAGCCCGAGCAATGCGGCAACGCCGGCGATGGCTACGGCGCTCAAGGTTACCTGCAGAGCGCCGAGCCCGAAGACCATTTTGCGCATGACCCAGAGTCGTGCCGGTTTGAGTTCGAGCCCGACGATGAACAGGAGCAGCACGACACCCAGTTCGGCAAAGTGCAGGATGTGCTCGGGGTCGCTGACGAAACGCAATCCGTAAGGGCCGATCACGATTCCGGCAGCCAGATAGCCCAGGATCGAGCCGAGACCCAGCCGGCGGCTGATCGGCACGAAAATGAGGGCGGCGACAAGGTAGATCAGGGCTTCTTCGAGAAGCTTCATGCTCGTAATTCTGCTGGCGCCGCAACGCGGCCTCGATCTATCGTGAGATAGGTTCTACACTCTACCCTATGCAAAGCACCGCAGAGAGTCACGCGACCGTGGCTGCCCCCCGACGCCGATCCTTACTGTTTACGCCGATTCTGCTGTCCGGGCTCGTGCTCGGAGCTTGCGGTGGCGACCCGGCGACCGATGCCGGGGAGAGCGTCGTGGAAACCCGGCCGGAACCCGCCGCGCCGACGGCCGATGCGCCGGCAGCGGCCGAACGAGCCGTAGTGTCCGATACGCTGCCGTACGCCGAGGTCGACGAAGAGCTCGTGTACGGTCATTTTGCGTTTCCGTCTGACATGATCGAGCCGCTTCCCGCGGTCATCATCATCCACGAATGGTGGGGACTCGACGACACCGTTCGGGCGGCGGCCGACCGGCTGGCGGCCCAGGGCTACATCGTCCTCGCCCTCGATCTGTTCGCCGGGCGCACGGCGGACGACATCGGCGGCGCGCGGTCACTGATGCTGGAGGTTGTAGAGGACCAGGCATCGGCCACCGAAAACGTGGAACAGGCGCTGGCATTCGTCGTCGAGACGGCCGGCGCGCCCGGCGTGGCGGCGCTTGGCTGGGGCCTCGGCGGCAGCTGGGCGCTGAATACCGCGATTCTCGCAGCGGACGATCTCGATGCGGTGGTCTTATTCTACGGTCAGGTTTCGGACGAACCGGAGCGACTGCAGCCGATCAGCGCGCCGCTGATGGGTTTCTTCGGCGAGGAGGATCGCGGCGTTTCCGCCGCCGACGTCCGCGCCTTCGAATCGGCGCTCGAGGCGCTCGGCAAACGTGCCGAGATTACGATCTTGCCCGGCGCCGGTCACGGCTTCGCGAATCCTGCAAACCGCAACTACGATCCCGAGCTTGCCGCCGAGACCTGGGGAAGGACGCTTGAGTTCCTCGCCGCGGAATTGCCGTCCGCCGGATCCTGATACCCGAGGTCGCGGCGCAGGCAGGACAGCGGTATGTCGAGGGCTCTGCTGCGGCTCGAGAAGCTCTCCGTAACCGCGTCGTCGGCGACGCAGCGCAGACTTGCGTGGACGCTGAGTCCGGCGCGTACCGTCACGCGATCCACATCGCGCGATTCCGCCACGCAAAAGTCCTTAGGCACGGGAACCGGCGGCAGCTGCCTTGCCGGAACGACGACTTCCACCGCCAGTTCGTCCACGCGACTGCCTTCCATCGGATAGCGGCGACGCGTGTCCGCGACGTTGACCGACAGCACGCCCGAGCCGCTGTCGCAGCCGGCCGAAAGGCTGATACGTAGCGTGAGGTCCGGCAAGCTCCGATGGCGGCCGGGCGCCTCGACTTCTTCGATGTCGGCGCGGTCGACACTCGCGACGAACTCGAGCGCACCCGCGCCCAGAGCGTCGCAGCAGAAGAGGGCGCCGAGCGCAAGGAGCCACTGGCGGATATTCATCGGTACAAATCGGTCAAAGCAGTCACACAAACGGTCGTGGCCGCGCCGGGTGGCGCGGCGCTAGAATATCGTCGCATGATTCAGAAAACCCTGCACATGACTTACAAGCTGGCGCGCCGCATCGTTATCGGTGTCGTCGGTGCCACCGTGCTCCTGATCGGTATCGTCATGATGGTGGCGCCGGGTCCCGCACTGATCGTCATTCCGCTGGGACTCGCGATCCTGAGTCTGGAATTCGCCTGGGCGCGGCACTGGCTTAAGAAGGTTCGCGAGCGGATCAGTCGCGAAGTCCGGTCACGGCAGAAGAATCGGGCAGAAGCGCACCGACAGCGGGCGACGCCCGAACCGTAGCTACGGTCTACAGAAAAAAGCGGCGCCGGAGTGCTGGGAAAAAGAATCCGACAGCGGGTCGATCCGACACGGATGACGCTCCGGCGCCTTACAGGACGCGGCAGCGAACCGCCGCGTTTGCCGGCCACGGGGGGGAAGGCCGGCGTTCCGGTACTGACAACCAGAGATCAGGGGGAAGAAACCCTGGCTGCCCGGACCGTAGATCTCTGGTCCTTGAGCTGAATATCAAGGTCCAGCTGGACCTCGCTCTGTACGGCGCGGATGGCTTCCTCGGCCATCGCTCTCTGGGTCTCGGTCTGCCGTAGCTCCGGGACCGCCGTCTCGCGCTCCGCCGCGACCCGGGCTTCGTCACCCTCGGCGAAGGCCGATTCCGCGGCAGCCAGAACGCCGAACAGGACGACGCCCGTTGCGACGACTGCCAGCCTGTTTTCCCAATCGAAGGCTTTCATCTCATTTCCTCAAACTTGTCCAAGCGATGTCGCTGCACCCCAGCGACGAATGGGCAATCTAGTGCACAGAGCATGCCAATACTAAAATTACTTATAAATCAATTAGTTAATTCCATTTCTGTAGTCACGGAATTCCGTAATTAACGAATTCTCGTGGCCATACTTACGGAATTCCGTATACTTCGCGGCGATGCCCGAAGATGATTACAAGTGGTTGTTTCGCAAGGCACCGGTGATGGCGACCTCGATCTCCGAGGCGGGGCTCTATCTCGACGTCAACGACGCATTCGTCGAGCGGCTGGGCTACCCGCGCGACGACGTGATCGGCCGGCCGCCTACGGATTTCATGACCGCGCGATCGGCGCACCGGGTCGTCCAGGACTACCGCCCGGCCTTACGGCGTACCGGGCGTCTGAACAACAAACCCGTCAGCTTCGTCGCGCACGACGGCGAGATCGTGGACTGCAATACGAACGCAATCGTGGAGCACGATCCGTCGGGGGCCTACCTGTCGTCCATCGCGCTCTACATCGAAGCCGGCGACGAGGCCCGGGCGGATTTTCGCTACCGGACGCTGTATCGCAAGATGCCGGCGATGCTGCACACGCTGAATGCCGACGGGCGCGTCATCACCGTGACCGACCACTGGCTGCGCAAGCTGGGCTACGAGCGCGAGGACGTCATCGGCCGGCCGATCACCGATTTCTACTCGGCGGCGGATCGCGCGCGCTTCGCCTCGGACCAGGCGCTTCGCGCGAAGGTCGCGAAGGGCGATTTCAGCAATCTCGAGCGCCAGATGCTGACGAGCTCCGGCAAGACACTCGATATCGTGATGTCCGCCATCTCGCACCGCGATGCGCGGGGCCGCGTCGACCGGCTGCTCGTGGCGTCGAAGGACGTTACCGAACGCAATCGCGCCGAGCGTTCGCTGCGCGGGACGCTGGCGGAGAATGCCCGCCTGCGCGAGGAACTCGAGCGCGAACGCGACTATCTTCGCGAAGAAGTGAGCGTTGCGATGAATTTCGGTCGCATCGTCGGCAACTCACCGGCGCTCAAGCGCATGCTGCGGCGGGTGGAAGCCGTCGCGGACACGCCGGCAAGCGTGCTGGTGCTCGGTGAATCGGGCGTGGGCAAGGAGCTGGTCGCGCATGCGATACACGGACAGAGCCCGCGCTCCGACGGGCCGCTCGTCAAGGTGAACTGCGCCTCGATACCCAAGGAACTGTTCGAAAGCGAGTTCTTCGGTCACGTCAAAGGCGCATTCACGGGCGCGCAGCGGGACCGGGTCGGGCGTTTCCAGCTTGCGGACGGCGGCACGCTGTTCCTCGACGAAGTCGGCGAGATTCCCCTCGAGCTCCAGGGGAAGCTTCTGCGCGTGCTGCAGGAGAGCGAGTTCGAGCGTATCGGCGACGACGTGACGCGCTCCGTCGACGTACGCGTTATCGCCGCAACCAATCGCAATCTCGAACGCGAGATCGTCGCGGGGCGATTTCGCGAGGATCTGTTCTACCGATTGAGCGTATTTCCCGTGGAAGTTCCGCCGCTCCGCGAGCGCCACGAAGACATCGTGCCGCTTGCGCAACACTTCCTCGAGCAGACCTGCAAGGACTTCGGCCGTGAGGTGCTCAAGCTGACGAAGGCTCAGGCCGATCTGCTCGAACGCTATGCCTGGCCCGGCAACATCCGCGAACTCAAGAACGTCATCGAGCGGGCCGTGATCCTCTCGCCCGGCAAGCAGCTTCGGCTCGATCTGTCGATGCCGGAGGCCGCTGAACAGAGTACAGCCGCCGACGCCGTTCCGGCAGCCGACGATCGGATACTGACCGAAGCCGAAGTTCGCGATTTCCTTCGCCGCAACGTCGAACGTGCGCTCGAGCGGGCTGGCGGACGCGTCTCGGGCAAAGGCGGCGCAGCGGAACTCCTCGGCGTCCGTCCGACGACGCTTGCCGACCGCATCCGCGCGTACGGCATCGGCAAGCGGTCGACGGGATGAGCCGGGCGGGCGCTCTCGTGCGCGGTTTTCGCGGGCGTCTCCTCGGCATCGCCGCGCTTGCGCTCGCCGCGTTGGCCGTTTGGTTTCTGCCGGTTGCGGACTGGCTGGATGCAGCGGCGGCGTGGGTGGCGGCCAATCCGGTCCGGGGCGCGCTGCTCTACCTGGCGTGCGCGGTGCTTGCCGGTGTCGCGATGACGCCCGGCTGGATTCCGATGATGCTGGGCGGCTTCCTGTTTGGTGTGGCTCAGGGCTTCGTACTCGCGCTTGCCGGTATCGTCCTCGGCGCGACCGCCGGGTTCGTCGTCGGGCGAAGTCTCTTGAGGGGCTGGATCGAAGACCGAATCCAGAGGCACGGCCGTCTGCGGGCAATCGATCGCGCGGTGGACGACAACGCGTTCACGGTCGTCCTTCTGAGTCGCCTTGCGCTCGTCCTGCCGTACAATCTGCTGAACTACTTCTACGGGCTGACCAGCGTGAAAATGAGTACTTTCGTCGCAGCAACCGCCCTCGGTATGCTGCCGATCGTCGCAATGTACGTGTACCTTGGGACGCTTGCGCGCGATATCGGCGATCTGCTTGCGGGCGGCGGCGCCCCCGACGAGGTGCGCTGGTGGCTTGCTGGCGTGGCCCTCGCGGCAATCGTCACCATGGTGCTCGTCATCCGTCGATCGGCCGGCCAGCTTCTCGCCGACGACATGGCCGACGAGATGACCGATCCCGTGGCCGACCGCGCGGCCGATAAATCCGACGACGACAGCGCGGCCGTCTGAAGTGCGGCGCTGCGGCGTACTCCTGGCAGCTCTTGCTGTCGCTCTCGCGCCAGGAGCCGGCATCGCTGCGCCGGCGCCGGGCGCCGCGCTGCCGGCCCCCGTGCGCGCCGTTCTCGAGCGGCGCGATGTGCCTGCCGAGAGCCTGTCCGTTTACGTCATCGACGTAGAGACGGGCGAGGTCGTCATCGACTGGCTCAAGGATACGGCGCGCAATCCCGCTTCCGTCCTCAAGCTCGTGACGACCCTGGTCGCCCTCGACGTGCTCGGCCCCGCGTATCGCTGGAGTACCGATGTTTACGCTCTCGGCGAGATCGATGGCGGACGGCTCGACGGCGATCTGCTGCTCAAAGGCAACGGCGACCCGTTTCTCGTCACCGAGCGCGTCTGGCAGCTAACGCGAGCGTTGCGGCGTCGCGGCCTCGACACGATCGACGGGGACGTGCTGATCGACGACAGCCATTTCGAACTGGGCGACTACGATCCCGGCGCATTCGATCGTCAGCCGCTGCGCGCTTACAACGTCGCACCTAACGCATTGCTCATGAACTTCAAGATCGTCCGCTACTGGTTCACGCCGGAACCGCAGACGAACTCGGTGCAGATCGAGCTGGACCCGCCGCTTGCGAACGTCGCAATCGACAACCGGTTGACGCTCAGGGAAGGGCCCTGCCGGGGATTTCAGCGCGGTATCGCGGTGAACGCCAACGACAGCGTCGACCGGATGATCTTCAGTGGCCGCTTTCCGACCGGCTGCGAGCGCTATTCGCTGAGCCGGAGCACCCTCGATCACAATGCGTACGCGTACGGCCTGTTCGCGGCCATGTGGCGCGGGAACGGGGGGCGTCTCAGCGGGAGCTGGCGCCCCGGCGTCGCGCCGGAGGATGCCGAACCGCTATACGAGTTCCGCTCGGCACCTCTCGGCGAGGCAGTGACTCGGGTCAACAAGTACAGCAACAACGTCATGGCGCGGCAGCTCCTGATGACCCTGTCGGCCGAGGTCCTCGGACCGCCGGGCACGGAAGCAGGCGGGCGCGAAGTCATTCGCCAGTGGCTGGACGATCGGGGTCTCGACATCGATTCGCTCGCGCTCTCCAACGGTGCCGGACTGTCCCGGTCGGCGAGGGTCAGCGCCTACGATCTGGTGACCCTGCTGGACTTCGCCTGGCGCCAGCCCTACATGCCCGAGTACCTCGCCTCGATGGCCCTGTCCGGTCTGGACGGCACGCTCCGCGACCGGCTCGACGGGCGCGGACTGTCCGGCAAAGCCCATCTCAAGACGGGTTCGCTCGACGACGTCACCGGTATCTCGGGCTATCTGCAGGCGGCCGATGGCCGCCGCTACGCGCTGGCGATTCTCAACAATCACGAGGACATTCATCGCGGCTACGGCGAAGAGATACAGGACGCGCTGCTGCGCTGGCTCCACGGGCGTCGATGAGCGTCCGCGACCGCTGTAGTAGACTTGGGAAATATGCACTGAAAACACACTGTTATGCCGAGAATCTGGATCGTCGCGCTGCTTTTCCCGGCGCTTGCCGTCGCTGAGACCGCCTACGTCACGGACGTGCTCCGCCTGAACGTCTACTCGAGTCCGGACTTCAGCGGCAGCGCCGTTCGCACGCTGGTCAGCGGGGACGCGTTCGAGGTACTGCTTCGCGAACGATTGGCGACTCAGGTCGAACTGCCGGACGGCACGCGCGGCTACGTGCGCTCGGCCTACATCGTCGACGAAAAACCGGCGCGGCTGATCGTCGCGGAGACCCAGGCGGAACTCGACCGACTCAACACAGAGCTTAATGATACCCGGGCGGCTTTCGCCGATCCCGCGGCGGAGATCGATGCGCTCAATCAGCGTATATCGGGTCTCAACGAAGAACTCACCGCCCGGCAGGAAGCCAACGCGGAACTCGCCGGCCGGGTCGAGCGGCTGGAAAACGCCGCGGATCGCTACAGCAACTCGGTCCCGCTCAACTGGTCGCTCGGCGCACTGCTCGTCGCCCTCGTTGGCGGTTTTCTGGGCGGACTCAAGTACGTGGATCATCAGATTCGCCGGCGGCACGGCGGCATCCGCGTGCTGTAGGGAGCCTCTCCCCGCGCATATGCGCGTTGGTTATAAGCGGATAAGCACAAAATCGTTCACGAAGTCAGGGGCGCTCTTTTAGCGTGAAGCTCCCGCCGGCGCCTGCGTGCCCGGCCCAACCCGGAGTGACGAATGAGTTCGCTTGCCGCCGAAAACGCCGTGCTGCCGATCGACGACGCCCGCATCGACCGAATCAACACGGCGCTCAGCGGGCTGAGTCCCGCGGAGCTGACCTGGGTCAGCGGCTATGTTCTGGGCCTCGCGGCCGCGGACACGGCCCGGGCGGCGCCCGCGGGTTCGAGCGCGCTGACGATCCTCTACGGTTCACAAACCGGCAACGGCGAAAGCGTCGCCCGCGGACTCAAAGAGCGGGCCGAAGCGGCGGGTTTTCGCGTCCGGCTCGAGAGTCTGGCGGACTACAAACCGGCGGCGCTCAAGCGGGAGCAGTTGGTCACGTTCGTCATCAGCACGCATGGCGAAGGGGACCCGCCCGACGATGCGGAGCTCATGCACGAGTTCCTGCTCGGGAAGAAGGCGCCGCGACTCGAAGGGCTCCGGTTCGCCGTGTTCGCGCTCGGCGATTCGAGCTACGTCAATTTCTGCCAGACGGGCCGTGAGTTCGACGCGCGGCTTGCCGACCTGGGTGCGGAGCGCCTCCTGCCAATCGTCGAATGCGACGTCGAGTTCGCGGCAGAGGCCGATGCCTGGACTGGCGATATGCTCAAAAAGCTGCCGGAACTCATCGCGGCAGACGACGAGGCACCGCGCCTGCGCGCGGTGGAGTCGCGGGCTCCATACGACCGCGACCGGCCGTTCTCCGCGGAGGTGTTGACGAACCAGAAGATCACCGGCCGGAACTCCGGGAAAGACGTGCGGCACATCGAGCTCTCTCTCGAAGGTTCCGGCCTGCGCTACGAACCGGGCGACGCTCTGGCGGTTGTCGCCGACAACCCGCCGCGGCTGATCGAGTCCCTGATCGCCGAACTCGGTGCCGACCCGCTGGAAGCGGTGCGGCTCGGCGACGACATGCTGACGTTCCGCGAGGCGCTCGGGTCGCGTCTCGAGATCACCGCGGCCAGCACGAGTTTTCTCAAAGCCTGGGCCGCGCATGCGGCGAACCCGGAACTGGATCGTTTGCTCGAGCCGGCGCAGCAGGGAGCGCTCACGGAGTTTCTCTACGAGCATCAGATCATCGATGTCGTGCGCCGCTTTCCCGCGGTCGTCGACGCGCAGGGGTTCGCAACTTGTCTGCGCGCGCTGGGGCCGCGGTCCTACTCGATCGCGTCGAGTCTCGAGGCCAACCCCGGCGAAGTGCACCTGACGGTTGCCGCCGTCCGCTATGAGGCTTTCGGCAGCGAACACGAAGGGGCCGCGTCCACCTATCTCGCCGACCGGGTCGCCGAGGGCGACAGCGTGCGTGTCTACGTCGAACCGAACAGGCGTTTCCGGCTGCCGGCGGACGACACGCTTCCGATCATCATGATCGGTCCCGGCACCGGTGTCGCGCCGTTTCGCGCATTCATAGAGGAACGCGACGAGCGTGCCGCCGCCGGCGACAACTGGCTCTTCTTCGGCGACCGTACGTTCACCGACGATTTCCTGTACCAGACGGAGTGGCAGCGCTATCTGAAGTCGGGACTGCTGACGCGACTCGACGTGGCGTTCTCGCGCGATCAGTCCGCGAAAGTATATGTCCAGGACAGGATTCGGGAACGTGCGGCCGAAGTGTTCGCCTGGATCGGGAAGGGCGCGTATATCTATGTTTGCGGCGACGCGAAGCGTATGGCCGGCGACGTCCACGCGGCGCTGGCAGACGTGCTGTCAGCCGAGGGCGGCCTCTCGGCCGAAGCGGCCGAGCAGCGATTGAAGGAACTCAAGCGGGCCGGGCGCTACCAGCGGGACGTGTACTGATGAGTGACACCGCATTGACCGACGTCGAACGGATCAAGGCCGAAAGCCGCCACCTCCGGGGCACGCTGACCGAAAGCCTCGAAGACCCGGTTACGGGCGCCATCGCGGCCGACGACACGCAGCTGTCGAAGTTTCACGGTATCTACCAGCAGGACGACCGCGATGAGCGCAGCGAGCGCAAGCGCGCGAGGCTCGAACCGGCCTACAGCTTTATGATTCGTGCGCGGGTGCCTGCGGGTGTGTGCACGCCGGAGCAGTGGCTGAACATGGACCGGGTGGCGAACCGTTTCGCCAACGGCACTATCCGTCTGACGACCCGGCAAGCGTTTCAGCTCCACGGCGTGATCAAGCGTCATCTCAAGGCAAGCATCGCCGGGATCAATGCGGCGATGATGGACACAATCGCCGCGTGCGGCGACGTCAACCGCAACGTCATGGCGCCCGTGCTTCCGGCGCTCAGCCGGGTGCATCGCGAGGTGCAGGCAGATGCGGAACGGCTGAGCGATCATCTGACCCCCGCGACACGCGCTTATCACGAGATCTGGCTCGACGGCGAGAAGCTCGACACCCCCGAGCCGGAGCCGATCTACGGCGATACATACCTGCCGCGCAAGTTCAAAACGGCGTTCGTCGTGCCGCCGCAGAACGACGTCGATATCTACGCTCAGGACATGGGCTTCGTCGCCATCGTCGAGGACGGCGTGCTCTCGGGCTACAACGTCACCGCGGGCGGCGGTATGGGCATGGCGCACGGCGAGATCGCAACCTACCCGCGGCTTGCCGACGTACTCGGCTTCGTTCCGAGGGACGCCTTGCTGCCGGTCGCCGAAGCCATCGTCACGACCCAGCGCGACCATGGCGATCGGACCAACCGCAAGCACGCGAGGCTCAAGTACACCATCGAGGACCGCGGCTTGCCGTGGTTTCGGCAGGAGGTAGAGGCTCGTTCCGGCGTAGCATTTTCCGAGCCGGCGGCCTTTTCGTTCGCCGGTAACGGCGACGTGTACGGTTGGCAGCGCGACGACGCGGGCGACTGGCACTACATCCTGTACATCGAAAACGGCCGCGTCGTCGATCTGGGCGAACGGCAGCTGATGACGGGTCTTCGGCGGATAGCCGAGGTACATACCGGCGAGTTTCGGCTGACGCCGAATCAGAATCTCGCCATCAGCAACGTAAGCGACGCCGACAAAGCCTCGGTCCAGGCGCTGCTCGACGACCACGGCATCGACAACGACACGCAAGCCAGCGCGCTGCGTCTCAATGCAATGGCTTGCGTCGCGCTGCCGACCTGCGGTCTCGCCATGGCCGAGAGCGAACGCTACCTCCCCGATCTCGTGACGCAGCTCGAGGCAGAACTCGAGGCGGTGGGTCTCGGGGACGAGGCCATCACGATTCGCATGACGGGTTGTCCGAACGGCTGCGCACGTCCCTACATCGCCGAAATCGGCCTCGTCGGGAAGGCCCCGGGCCGCTACAATCTCTATCTGGGCGCAGGGTTCGCGGGCGATCGTCTCGGTGCGGCCGTGCTCGACAACGCCGACGAGGCTGAGATCGTGGCGACGCTCGTGCCGTTGTTCAGGCGTTTCGCGGACGAGCGCGAACCGGGCGAGCACTTCGGCGACTATCTCGTGCGGGTCGGAATCGTTCGTGAAGTCAGTGCCGGTCGTGAGTTTCATCAGGGAGCAGCCGCATGACCGTCGTGTCCGAACGGCATAGCCTGGAGGCGGCCGTGCACTCCGGTCAGAAATCCCTCGCCGCAATGCGGGCCGAGGAACGTGTGACCTGGGCGCTGGAAACGCTCCCCGCAAACCACATGCTGAGTTCGAGCTTTGGCGCGCAGTCGGCGGTGATGCTGCACATGGTCACGCAACAGGCGCCGGACATGCCCGTCGTCGTGATCGATACCGGTTACCTTTTTCCGGAGACCTACCGCTTCATCGACGAGCTTACCGAACGGCTCGGGCTAAACCTCAAGGTGTACCGTCCGGCTTTGTCCGCAGCCTGGCAGGAGGCACGCTACGGTCGCCGCTGGGAAAAGGGTCTCGAAGGCATCGAGGCCTACAATCGGGAGACGAAAGTCCGGCCGATGGAGCGCGCACTCGACGAACTCGGCGTCGGCACCTGGTTTTCGGGACTTCGTCGCTCGCAGTCGGCAAGCCGCGCGGCGACGCCGCTCATCGAGTCGTCGGGGGAGCGCTTCAAAGTCTGCCCGATCGCGGATTTCAGCGATCGCGACGTTCATCGATACCTCAAGCGCAATCGACTGCCCTATCATCCGCTTTGGGAGGAGGGCTATGTGTCAATAGGCGACGTGCATACGACGCAGCTGCTTGCAGAAGCCGGGTCGGCCGAGGCGACCCGCTTCTACGGTCTGAAGCGCGAGTGCGGCCTGCACGAAATGGAGTTCGGCCGGACAGGTTAGACAAGCACCTCAGGCGGCCGCCGTCATATCGTCCGAGCAGCCCGTTCTGAGCGGCAAGGCCGTCTCGTCGAACAGCTCGTCGATATCTCCCTGGTTGCGCGCGTGGCGCGTGCACTCCAGCTGCTCGGTGCTGATGTGCGGAGCGAACAGCTGAATGAAGTCGAGCATGTAGCGGCGCAAGACGGCGTCGCGGCGGAAGCCGATCCAGGTCGTGGAGCGCGGAAACAGACCTTCCGCTTCGATCGCTTCGAGATCCTTACGGTCGTCGCAGTCCTCGGCCATGCTTGCAACGATGCCGACACCGAGACCCATCCGGACGTAGGTTTTGATCACGTCGGCGTCCCGCGCCGTGAAGACGACGTCGGGATCGAGACCTTTCTCGGCGAAAGCCAGCTTGAGCGAAGACTGGCCGCCGAAGCTGAAGACGTAAGTCACGAGCGGGTACTCGGCGAGGTCGTCGAGCGTCACCTTGCGCTCGAGCCTCGTTAGCTCGTGATTCTTCGGGACCAGAATCTTGCGGTCCCAGTGATAGCTGGGCACGAGCAGGAGATCGCTGAACAGATCGCGCGACCCCGTGGCGATCGCGAAGTCGATCTCGTTCGCCGAAACCATGTCGGCAATCTGCTCGGAGGTACCCTGATGCAGCTCGAGGCTGACCTTCGGGTAGCGGCTGCGGAACTCTTTGATGACCTCCGGAAGGACGTAGCGCGCCTGCGTGTGGGTCGTCGCAATCGACAGCGTGCCCTCTTCCTCGTGGAAATAGTCCGATGCCAATGAGCGAATGTTGTCGACTTCCTGCATGACGACCCGCGCCCGCGCGATGACCTGCTGTCCCGCCGGCGTGATGCCGCCAAGGCTTTTACCCTTGCGCGTGAACAGCTGCAGTCCGAGTTCCTCTTCGAGGAGTTTCAGCTGCTTGCTGACGCCGGGCTGCGACGTATAGAGCCGTTCCGCCGCGGCCGTGATGTTTAAGCCATTGTCGACGATCGCCAACAAGTATTTCAGTTGTTGTAGTTTCATAGTCCCCCGCACGCCCCCGCATGCGCCCGTCCCGTCGGGCTAGTGGTTTACGACCGCGGTAATTGCCGAACGTTTCGTAGTTCCCTGGTAATAAGCAATTTGTATAACGCGAACCGCAAGACGTAACGCGGCCGGCGTCGCTGCGCGCATCGCGGTATTCAAAGGGACCGGATTCGAGCGGCATATATAACACAGAGGCATAAGAGCAGAAAAAGCCTGTCTATTTGTGATGCGCGTCGCGTCGATATAGTTGCTGGTAGTTTTCGTTTCGCTTGAAAGCGTCGTCACGACCGCTATGGACTACTTTCCTGCATTCCTCGATCTCGACGGCAAATCCTGCCTCGTCGTCGGCGGCGGCGAAGTCGCGGCCCGCAAGATTCGTCTTCTTTTGGCCGCGGGCGCTCGCGTCACGGTCGTCGCTCCGGAGACGGGCGAGTCGGTTGCCGCGCTGCTCGGGGACGGCCGGATCGTGCATGTCGGGCGCGTCTACGCCGATGAAGATCTCGACGGTCAGTGGTTGGTCGTCAGCGCTACCGGCAATCCGACGGTCGACGCCCGCGTCTTCGCGGACGCTACTGCCCGCCGCATTTTCTGCAATGCCGTCGATCGCCAGGAAAACTGCAGCTACATAACGCCGGCGATCGTCGATCGGAGCCCCGTTCTGGTCGCGGTGTCGAGTGCCGGCAGTGCGCCCGTGCTGGCACGCCGGATTCGTGCGCAGATAGAGGCGGCCCTGCCCGCGCGTCTCGGCGAACTCGCGGCGCTGGCCGGCCGTTATCGCCGACGCGTGCTCGACAGGTTTCCCGGGCTCTCCCGACGAATACGCTTTTGGGAAAAGGTCTTCGACGGTCCGGCCGCCGACAATGCCCTGGCGGGCGAACTCGGCCAGGCGGCGCGCGAGATCGAGGCGTTGCTCGTCGACGGGGATGGGGATGGTAAGGGCAAGGGCGTAGCCTGGCTGACGGGGGGCGGTCCGGGCGATCCGGACCTCCTCACGCTGAAAGCGCTCAACGCTCTGCAGTCCGCGGACGTCATCGTCCACGATCGCCTCGTTTCCGCCGAGGTGCTGGCGCTTGCCCGCCGCGATGCCGAACTCGTTTCGGTTGGCAAGACACCGGGCTGCCGAACGAACAGTCAGGACAGCATCAATGAGCTGCTCGTCCGCCTGGTCGGAAGCGGCAAGCGCGTGTGCCGCCTCAAGGGCGGCGATCCCTTCGTATTCGGGCGCGGGGGCGAAGAAGCGGAAGCTCTCGAAGCGGCCGGTCTCGATTACCGGGTGATCCCCGGGATAACGGCGGCCGCCGGTTGTGCCGCCTACGCCGGCATCCCGCTTACGCACCGCGACGCTGCCCAGTCGGTCGTCTTCCTGACGGCCCACGGCAAGGATTCGATCGATTCGCTGGACTGGCCCTCGCTGGCCCGCGACCGGCAGACCCTCGCGGTCTACATGGGCGTCAGACGGTTTCCGGACCTGATGGACAAGCTGATTCGCCACGGTCGCCCGGCGGACACGCCCATTGCTATCATCGAGAGGGGCACGACACGCAAGCAACGTGTCCTGCGCGGAACGCTCGGTCAGCTCACGCTGCTGGCCGTTGCTCACAACGTCGCGGCGCCGGCAATCCTGTTTATCGGCGAAGTCGCCGCCCGCGGCGCTGTGCAAAGCGCAACGCCGGCCGAGCGGCCCGCGGCGCTGCTCACCGGGCGCGGTGCCGGTTCCTCAGGCGTCGAGGCCCGCGTCCGGTCAACTTCCATTCCGGCTTAGCTTTTAAGAGCCCCGAGGACAGCCATGATCTATAACAACATTCTCGAAACGATCGGCAGCACCCCCGTTGTGCGCCTGAACCGGCTGGCGCCGGACGACGTGACCGTGTACGTCAAGGTCGAGGCCTTCAACCCGATGGCGTCGGTCAAGGATCGTCTCGCTTTCGCGATCATCAATGACGCCGAGCAGCGCGGAACGCTCAAGTCCGGCCAGACCGTGGTCGAGGCGACCTCCGGCAATACCGGGATTGCGCTGGCGATGGTCTGTGCGGCAAAAGGTCATCCGTTCGTAGCGACGATGGCCGAGACGTTTTCGATCGAGCGGCGCAAGATCATGCGCGGCCTCGGTGCAAAGGTCATTCTGACGCCGGCAGCCGAGCGCGGCAGCGGGATGGTCAGGCGCGCGGAGGAACTCGCGGCGGAGCACGACTGGTTTCTGGCGCGGCAGTTTCAGAACCCGGCGAATCCCGAATACCACGCCAGCACGACGGGCCCGGAAATCCTGCGCGATTTCGCGGGTAAGCGCCTCGACTACTGGGTAACGGGCTGGGGCACGGGCGGCACGCTGTCGGGCGCCGGCCGTACGCTGAAGGCGGCCCGGCCGGATCTCAAAATCGCGGCGACCGAGCCGGAGGGCGCGGCGCTCCTCGCCGGCGCCGACTGGAGTCCGCACAAGATCCAGGGCTGGACGCCGGACTTCATTCCCGAGGTGTTGGACCGCGAGATCTTCGATGAGCTGCACACGGTCAGCGATGCCCGGGCGATCGAGGTTGCCCGCGAGCTGGCTGCCAAAGAGGGTATCTTCACCGGCATTTCGGGCGGCGCGACGCTTGCAACGGCGCTGGATGTAGCAAGCAACGCCGAACCCGGCAGCGTCGTTTTGTCCATGCTGCCCGATACCGGCGAGCGCTATCTCTCGACTCCGCTCTTCGAGGGAGTCAACGAAGGCTCCGACGACGAGTGGCTGGAAAGCCTCTGAGCGGGCGCCCGGAGCGCAGCGCGGGACGCTGACGGCAGCGCGGTCGATGCGCGCAACAGGCTGATAAACTTCGTTTTTTGCGGCGCTGAGACGTGGCTCACAGCGTACCGGGACGCTGCATGGCATCGTGCATGCCTGCAATGAAGCGGAGCTCGCCGTGGTGGTCGAGCGCGAAAGCCTGAACACAAGCAGCAACCTGGACAACGCAAAAGCGCTCCTCAAGTCACTGGTGCCGCGCGCCCAGTGCTTCTGCTTCTATGATCGACAGCGCACGCCGGTGTGGAGCAGCGACGGCGTCGACGATCACGAGATCGACCGCTTCATCGCCGAACTCGACGACGACGCGTTTCGCGACGCCGGTTGCGAAAGTCTCAAGCGATCGCTCAAATCCGGGCGCACCCTGTTGATCCTTGCCGTCGGTAACTCGGCGGCGGAGCCGCTCGGCTGGCTCGTCGTCGTCTTCTCGCGCAACGCCGGCAAGTCCTCCTGGTTCAACGCCGGCATGTTGCGGCAGGTGCTGATGCCTGCGCTCGACCTGATTGCCGACGGCTTGCTCACCAAGCGCGAGCTCGACGTGCTGAGCGACCGGCTTGCGCGAAGCGAGCACGAGCTGTCTCTCGTATACGACGTCGACGAAAAGGTGCACGGCACTTCCCGCAGCCACTCCGCGTTAGCCGAGCTGGTAGGACAGAGCGGCCGGTTTCTTTCGATTGCCTACAGCGTGCTTCTGATCCCGTCCAAGCGCATTCGAATCAGCGCAACCCATTCGTCGTGGAAAAACGTCAATCGGCGCGTCATGGATCGCTATCTGATCGACCATATCCTGCCGAAGCTCCAGGGGCGGCGGTCTCCGGTAGTCTTCGAGATCCCCGCGATCGAAGGCGCGAATGCTGCGGATGAGCAGGGCCATCAGACTCTCGTCAGCCCGCTACTCGACGCAAACGGCAACGTGGAAGGCGTTTTCGCGCAGTTGGGACGCGTCAATTGCCGACCTTTCGGCAAGGTCCATCGGCGCTTCATGGCGCATATCGTTCGCAAGGTGGAGTACGTCATCGAGCAGTCGTTCGATGCGATGACCGGCCTCATGAACCGCTCCGGCTTCGAGGCACAGCTCACGGAGTCCTATAACGAGCTGGCGGAGCGCAGCGACTCGCATCAGCTCGTATACATGGACCTCGACAATCTGCAGCTCGTCAACGATACCTTCGGACGTGCCGCCGGCGATGCGGTCATCATGCGTTTTTCGCGGCTGATCGAGAGCCACCTGCCGAAGAGCGCCGTGCTGTCGCGGCTCACGGGGGACGATTTCTGCATGCTGATGACTCACGCCGACGGCGATGCGGCGCTCGCTATGGCGCAGACCATTCGTGGGGAGAGTCAGAATCTCCGCTATCTGGAGGGCGACAAGTCGCTGCAGGTGACGATCAGCATCGGCATTGCCGACTGCAACCGGATGCAGGGCGACGAGGCAAGGGCGCTGACCAACGCGCGCATGGCCTGCGAGGCGGCCAAAGATCACGGGCGCGATCGCATCGAAGTTTTCGACGACACCGATCAGAGCCTGATCCGCCGGCAGGACGACATGCAGCTCGTCGGCCAGATTCAACAGACCCTGGATGCAGACAGGTTCGAGCTGCTGGCCCAGCCTGTCGCCCCGGTGGGCTCGAAGCAGGGCCGGCCCCGCTTCGAGATTCTCCTGCGCATGAATGACTGCGATGGCAGCCGGGTGTCGACCACGGCGCTGTTTTCGGCGGCGGAGCGTTACCAGATCATGCCGCAGATAGACCGCTGGGTAATCTCCGCGACGATCGCGCGCCTCGCGGGCCTTCGCAAGGTCGTCGAGAAGGCACGTGCGGTTTTTTCCATCAACTTGTCCGGCCAGTCGCTGAGCGACGACGAGATCCTCCAGTTCATCGACGGCGAGTTCCGGGATTCCGGGCTCGACCCCTGCTGTGTCGGGTTCGAGGTGACCGAATCCGCGGCCGTGTCGAACCTCGCGAGGGCGCAGGCGCTGATCGACGCGCTGCATGAACGCGGCTGCACCATTTCGCTGGACGACTTCGGCGCGGGCTTGAGTTCGTTCGCCTACCTGAAGGCATTCCGGGTCGACGTACTCAAGATCGACGGGGGCTTCATCCGCGATATCGCGGAGAACCGCATTTCGGAGTCGATGGTGGCGGCCATTACCCAGGTGGCCAAGGTCATGGAGCTTGAGACGGTCGCGGAATACGTCGAGAGCGAGGCCTCGCGGAATCTCGTGGCCGAGATCGGGGTCGACTACGCTCAGGGGCATGCGATCAGCAGGCCGATTCCGCTGGACGAGGCGCTGGAACAGCTGACGGACGCGGCGGCTTAGCGCCGACTATGGTCCGGGCGGGCGGTCCGGCACGCGTTTCTCGTGCAGCCACGCCGCGATTTCTTCCCTGAGCGCTCCGGCAGCGGGGCGGAAGAAGCCAAAGTGTCCGAGCGGTCCGACGCCGGCGACCGACGGGTCGATGTGGCGTCGTTCTGCATGCCGTCCATGAGCGATCTCGCGGAACCGTCTAGAAAATGCCGGCCTCGAGTCCCGCTGCCATCGTCATCCCCAGCTCGACGCAGTCGTCGAGCCGCGACTCGTCGAACTCGCCCGCGATCAGGACCGGTTCCTGGACCTCACGCACCTTGAGGCCGGTCAGTATGCGCCGGACGCTTGCGATGGCGCCGGTGCCGTCGTTCCCCGCGCGCACGAACATCGCCCAGGGCTTGGCGTCCACCTTGTCGAGGCAGGGGTAATAGACCCGTTCGAGAAACAGCTTGAGACCGCCGCTCATGTAGCCGAAATTCTCGGGCGTACCGAGAATGAAACCGTCGCACCACAGGAGGTCGCCGGCGTCTGCCTCCAGCGCGTCGCGCACGCGGAGCTCGATGTCGACGTCCGGGTCGCTCGCGCCGCGTACGACGTGCTCGGCCATGCGCGACGTCGTGCCCGACTGGCTGTGATGAACGATCAGGAGTTTTGCCGCCATGGTGCCCAAGTCTCTCCATGTACGGCGCCTAGTGTAACGGTAGACTCAGCGACATGAGCGCGCTGCCGAAATCCGTCGTGACCGCCCTCGGCGGTCTGCCGGAAACCCTCAGGGCGCCCACGTCGGCCTGGGTCGACCGCTTTGCGACCGGGCACGGCAAGAGCGGTCTGTCGCCCGCGCTCGTCCGCCTGGCCGCCGTGAGCGAGTTTGCGGCCGGCAGCCTGCTCCGGCAGTGGCCCTGGTATCTCGAGTCAGGTCAGAACCCGCTGGAACCGCAGGATCGCGACAGCGTCGCGGCGGCGCTGGCCGATATCGTGCACGGCGACGCCGACGTGAATCTGGTCAAGCGAGAGCTTCGCCGGCTTCGGCAGCGATACCTGACGTCGATCCTCGCGCGCGAACTCGGCTCTTCCGCCGCCCTCGACGCGACGCTCGGCGACTGGTCCTGGTTTGCCGACGCGGTATTCGCCGCGGCGCACGCGTACGCCGAGCGGCGCGTGGAGCGGCGCTTCGGCGGGATCGCGGACAGCGACGGCCGGCCCGTCCGCTTCGTCGTTCTGGCCATGGGCAAGCTCGGCGGCGGCGAGCTGAATTTCTCGTCGGACGTCGACGTCGTATTCCTGTTCTCCGCGGACGGTTCCAGTGCCGGGCAGAAGTGCGTCTCGGCGGAGACCTGGTACACGCGGCTTTCGCAGCAGATCGTTGCCCTCGTGGACGAGGTCACGGCCGACGGCTTCGTGTTCAGGGTCGACACCCGCCTCCGGCCCTTCGGCGACAGCGGAGCTCCGGTGACGAGTTTCGCGGCGCTGGAAGGCTATCTGCTCAACCACGGCCGGACCTGGGAACGCTACGCCTACGTCAAGGCGCGTCCGGTCGGCCCGAGCCTGCCGAGGCAAACGCACGGCGAGCTGATGGACGGTCTCATCCGGCCGTTCGTCTACCGCCGCTACCTCGATTACGGCATCTTCGAATCGCTGCGCGAGATGCACGGCATGATCGCGAAAGAGGTCGAGCGCCGCGAACTGTCGAACAATCTGAAACTCGGCCCGGGCGGGATTCGCGAGATCGAGTTCATCGTCCAGTCTTTGCAGCTCCTGCGCGGTGGCGCAAGGCCGGAGCTGCGGTCGCCCTCGCTGCTCGAAGTCCTCCCCCGGCTCGCGCCGGCGCGGGCTCTGAGCGCCGCCGAAGCTGCCGCGCTCGGAGAAAGCTACGCGCTGCTGCGACGCGCCGAGAACTTCGTCCAGGGGCTTCGCGATCAGCAGACGCACGACCTGCCCGAAAGCGAACCCGACCGTGCGCGCCTCGCGCTGGCGATGGGCCAGCCCGACTGGGAGTCCCTTGCCGGACGGCTGGAGCAAGCCCGCTCGATCGTGCGCGAGCAGTTCGATCGGCTCGTGTTCGGCGCGCCGGCAGCCAGCGCGGCGGATCGTGGCGTGCGGGATCTCTGGCGGGCGGCCGCCGGCCGCGGCGAGTGGGAGACCTGGCTGGCCGGCCGCACTCCCGACGCGACAGACGTGGCCGAAGCGCTCGTGGCGTTCCGGAACGATCCCGCCGCCAGCAAAGCAGACGCTGCCGCGACGAAGCGGCTCGAGCGCCTGCTGCCGCTGGTGCTCGAGCGCGTGCTGGCCGGGGACGAAGCGGCGCGAACGCTCGGGCGGGTTCTCAGAAT
Source organism: Woeseiaceae bacterium (assembly GCA_028277185.1). GTDB lineage: Bacteria > Pseudomonadota > Gammaproteobacteria > Steroidobacterales > Woeseiaceae > UBA1847. Next base: position 49,129 of record JANQGQ010000013.1, on the reverse strand, counting down.
TCTCACGGGCGTCGCGCGACGCAGTGCGTACCTGGCGCTCCTGATCGAGAATCCGGGTGCGCTCGAGGGGCTCGTCGACCTGTGTCGGCAGAGCCGCTACATTGCCGACGAACTCGTGCAGTTCCCGGTGCTGCTCGATGAGCTGATCGACGCCCGGGTCGCCGGCGAGAGTCTGACGCGTTCCGCGCTCATGGAGGCAGCCGCCGAACGCCTGGCGCTCGAAGCCCGGGACGACGCGGAAGCGCGCATCGAAGCGCTGGCTCAGTTTCAGCGGGCAGCGCTGTTTCGGATCGCCGTGGCGGATTTCAACGATACGCTGCCGATCATGCGGGTCAGCGACTCGTTGACGTGGCTGGCCGAGGCGGTGCTCGAGCATGCGCTGGCCGAGGCGTGGTCGGAACTCGTCGCAAAACACGGCGAGCCGGGCTTCGAAATAGGCGGCGAACGCCTGAGCGCCGGTTTCGGGATCGTGGCCTACGGCAAACTCGGCGGTCTCGAACTCTCGTACGGGTCCGATCTCGACATCGTATTTCTCAACGACTCCCGCGGCGCCCGGCAGCAGACGAACGGTGCGCGGCCCGTGGACAACGCGGTGTTCTTCGTCCGTCTCGCGCGTCGGCTGATTCACTACCTGACGACCCGGACGCGCTCGGGTGTGCTCTACGAAATCGATACGCGGCTACGGCCCAGCGGCCGTAAAGGCCTCCTCGTCAGCAGCCTCGACGCGTTCACCCGCTATCAGGCGGAGAACGCCTGGACCTGGGAGCATCAGGCCCTCCTGAGGGCGCGCGCGGTAGCCGGCAGCGCGCGAATCGGAGAAGCGTTCGCCGCGATCCGGGAAACGATCCTTCGCGAATCGGTGCGCCGCGATACGCTCAAGGACGACGTGCTCGACATGCGTATGCGCATGCGCCGGGAGCTGGATCGCAGCAACGACGAGCTCTTCGATCTGAAGCATGGCAAGGGCGGACTCGGCGATATCGAGTTTCTGGTCCAGTATCTGGTGCTTGCGCACGCCTGCCAGCATCCCGAGCTGATCGAGCACTCCGACAACATTCGCCAGCTGGATGCGCTGGGGAGTGCGGGCATTCTCGCAGCCGCTGACGTGGCTGCCCTTCAGGAGCGGTATCGCGACTATCGACGCGAGTCGCATCATCTGAGCCTCAACGGCGAGCCGCCGCTGGTGCCGGCCGGGCGTATCGCGAGTGCCGCAGCCGACGTCAGCCGCCTCTGGGAGGCGCACTTCGCGTGAGCGGGACCGGCCCGTGGCTGGAGGCGCCGCGGCCGGATTGCTTATAATCCGCGGCTGTTTCGGGCAGTTGGCAAACGACGTGGGGAAGACGTGATCGCAAGGAGTGGAACGGTCGATGAGGATCTGATCCCCGCAAACGCCCAGCATCGTTACGAGGTCCGGCGAAAGGATCTGCCGCTGTCCTGTCCGATGCCCGGCATGTATCTCTGGAACTCGCACCCCAAGGTTTATCTCCCGATCGAGGCGACCGGTGAGGCCAAGTGCCCGTATTGCGGCGCGAGCTACTATCTCGTCGACGGCTGAGCGCGCGTGCTGATCGTGACCGGCGGTGCCGGCTTCATCGGTAGCAACCTCGTCAGGATGCTTGCCGAACGCGGCCGCGAGGACATAGTCGTCGTCGACGATCTCGAGGACGGACACAAGTTCGTCAATCTGAGCGATCTGCCGATCGCCGACTACCTCGACAAGGCCGCGTTCCTCGAACGCATGGCCGACGACGATTTCGTCGCTTCGCTCGACGCGGTGCTGCATCAGGGCGCCTGCTCCACGACCACGGAGTGGAACGGGCGCTACATGATGGAGAACAACTACAGCTACTCGCAGACGCTGTTGCATCGCTGTCTCGAGCATCGCGTGCCGTTCATCTATGCATCGTCGGCCGCGGTCTACGGAGCGTCGACCGCGTTCACTGAGGATCCGGACAACGAAAAGCCGCTGAACGTCTACGGTTACTCGAAGCTGCAGTTCGACCGCTACGTCCGCCGCGTCGCCGCGGAGCCCGGCAGCCAGGTCGTCGGCCTGCGCTACTTCAACGTGTACGGGCCGCGCGAGCAGCACAAGGGCAGCATGGCGAGCGTCGCTTTCCACTTCAACAATCAGCTCCTGGCCGACGGCGAGGTGCGTCTGTTCGAGGGGTCCGGCGGCTATGCCGACGGCGAGCAGCGCCGCGACTTCGTGTATGTCGACGACGTTTGCGCGGTCAACCTGTGGTTCCTCGACAATCCGGGCGTGTCCGGCATCTTCAATACGGGCACAGGCCGGGCGCAGACCTTCAACGACGTAGCAAAAGCGGTCATCGCCTTTCACGGCAGAGGCGCGATCCGCTACATCCCGTTTCCCGAGCATCTCGAAGGCGCCTATCAGAGCTTCACGCAGGCGGACCTGGCGGCCCTGCGCGCGTCGGGCTGCGACATCGACTTTCGTCCGGTCGAAGACGGCGTTCGGGACTATCTGAGCGAGCTGGCCGACAGCGACGGCCGCTGAGGCGGCATGTCCGGCGCCGGCGAAACTGCGGTACTGGTCGTCGGTCCCTCCTGGGTTGGCGACATGGTGATGGCCCAGTCGCTGTTCAAAGTGCTCAAAGCTCAGGACCCCGGGCGGGCGGTCGACGTGCTCGCTCCCGCCTGGTCACTGCCGATCGTCAGGCGCATGCCGGAGGTTCGCGAGGCGATCGCGCTCGACACCGCGCACGGCGAGCTGGGGATCGGCAAGCGTCGGCGCCTGGCGCGGCAGCTGCCGGACTACGATCACGCCATCGTGCTGCCGCGTTCGCTCAAGGCCGCGCTGGTGCCGTGGTTCGCGGGCATTCCGCGGCGCACGGGTTTTCGCGGCGAAAGCCGCTATGTCGTGATCAACGACGTCAGAGCCTTCGACCGGAATGTGCTCGATCAAACCGTCAAACGCTTCGTGGCGCTGGGCCTCGATGCGGATACGCCGCTGCCCGGGGAGCTGCCGGAGCCCGGGCTTCGCGTCGACCCCGGGCGCCAGGCCGCTCTGCGCGAACAACTCGGCCTGAACGGCGACCGGCCGGTCGTCGCGTTCATGCCGGGCGCCGAGTACGGTCCCGCCAAGTGCTGGCCGCTCGATTACTTCGGTGCGCTCGCAGCGCTGCTGGATGCGGACGGTTATGACGTCTGGATACTCGGTTCCGACAAAGACGGAGCGGCCGGCGAGCAGATCGCCGCGGCCAGTCGGGCCGTGAACCTCTGCGGCCGTACCGCGCTCGTGGATACCGTCGACCTGCTCGCCCTGACCCGGCAGGTCGTCAGCAACGATTCCGGGCTCATGCACGTTGCCGCGGCAGTGGGCACCCGGGTCCACGGGATCTATGGCTCGTCGTCACCCGACTTCACGCCGCCGCTCACCGCGAACAAAACGATTCACTACCTGCGTCTGGACTGCAGTCCCTGCTTCGAGCGGACCTGTCCGCTCGGTCACCTGAACTGTCTCAACGAACTCCGCCCGGAGCGGCTGCACGCCGCCATCGTCGCGGCGGCGAACTCGAATCGGTCTTGAAATAGTTCGCTGCCGGGCGGTGGCATCCTTGTCCGGTAATGCTCCCCGGAAGCCTGGCTTTACATTGCCTGTGCGTTGAGTCTTTTGGTGTTCGGTCCTGGCGCACGCTCATGGAGCGACCGGCGGTGGGGAGCCATTCCGGTGAACCACCCCCAACCCCGCTATGCGAGGCTGCCTACGATGCTTTGCGGCTACCGGGACAGGTGGGGAGGCGCGAGCGGGAGGCCGTGCGCATCGACGAGTAGCCTGTCATCGCCGAATCGACAGTGTCGTGAGTTAGCGTGCCATCAGCGCATCGACCCTGGCGTTGACTTCGTCGATCGTAATCAGCTCCATGGCCTCCGGGTTGCGCACGCGCTGGCCCCAGCGCAGGTCTTCCGGCGACTTGCTCAGGTAACGCGCCACGGCGTCGGGATAGCGATCGACGGTCCAGGTCCGGTTGCGATACGGGCCTGTCCTCTGCGGATTCGACGTGGCGTACAGCCCAAGCACGGGTGTATTCACTGCCGTCGCCATGTGTACCGGCCCGGAATCGGGACAGACGACGAACGCGCTCCGCTCCAGGACCGCAACGAGCTCCTTGAGGCCGGTCTTTCCGACGAGACTCGTGACGCCGGGGAGTTCCGACAGCGCGTCGGCGTAGCGTCGCTCTTCCGGGCTGCCACCGCCCGTGACGACAACCTGCATGCCGTGCGTGCCCGTGAGGTGTTCGCAGACGGCGCGGTAGCGGTCGATGGGCCAGTTGCGATAGTTGTTGAATCGCTGCGAGCTCACCGGGCTCACAACGACGGTGCGCGCGTCGGCGTGCCCTTCGGCGAAGCGCCGGGCGGCGTCGGGAAGCGGGATGTCCCAGCGCACCGCTCTCGGTTCGGCGCCCAGGTGACGCGCGAAGCCGAGCATGGCGTCCAGCGCGTGCTCGCCGTCGGCCGCGGGGATGCGCTCATTGGTAAAAAGCCATTGAAAGTCGCGCGCCCGGGCCCGGTCGAATCCGAGCCGCCGGTCCGTCGGCAGGCGCGGATATAGCAGGTTGACGCGCAGCGATGCGTGCATGCACAGCGCGACGTCGAAGTGTCTGCCTTCGAGGGCCGCGACTACCGGACGATAGGCGGCGCGGCCTTCGCGTTTGTCGAAGATGATAAACTCGACGCCCGAAATGTCGCCGAGTAGTGCGGCTTCGCCGCGGCCGATAACCCAGGTCAGGCGCGCGTCCGGCCAGTTGTCCTGAAGGTTGCGAACGACGGCAAGCGCGTGACAGGTATCGCCGATGGCGGACAGGCGTACGACGCAGATGTCTTTAGGTGGCGGGCCGAAGGAGCGCGTCTGCATATCCAGGCTGGGGAAGGAACCTTGACCGAAACCGTCGTAAGAACAGCCAACGGCGCCATGCTATACGATCGGGCGGTCATCAACCAGATCGAGGAAAAGCACTTCAACCCGCGCGGCTGGCCTCACGCCGAGCCCGTCGCCGGCAAGCTTCGCTCGGCTGGCCGCGGCAACACGATGTTCGTCGGTAACGTGCCGAGGCAATTGGTGCTGAGACACTACTTGCGCGGCGGGCTAGTCGGCAAGCTGGTGCGCGATCTGTACGTTTTCACGGGTGAGGATGCGACGCGCTGCTTCGCGGAATGGCGCCTGCTCAAGAAGATGGTCGAGTTCGGTCTGCGCGTGCCGCGGCCGGCGGCGGCGCGCTACCGGCGCATCGGACCCTTCTACACGGCCGACCTGATTACGGTGCGGCTGCCCGACGTCAGGCCGCTGTCCGCCGTCATTGCCGAGCCGCAGGGGGAAACGTTCTGGCAGGAACTGGGCAGCGCGATCCACGAATTCCACAGCCACGGCGTGTTTCACGCCGACATGAACGCTTACAACCTGCAAATCGGCGCCGGGAACCGGCTCTGGATGCTCGATTTCGACAAGGGGAAGCTCATGAACCCCGGCACCTGGCAGCAGGAGACGCTCGGACGCCTGCACCGGTCGCTTACGAAGATCAAGACGCTCGATCCGGGCCTGAGCTTCGTCGAATCGGATTGGGAGGCGTTGCTCGAAGGCTACTTCGCGGCTGCTAAATCGGCTTCGTGACTAAGGCCCCTGCGTACGCGGACTACTCGGTGGCGCGGAGGTCCGCATAGTAGTCCGGATACGCTTCCGGGAGGTTCTTGAACTTCCGGTGAATCCACAGGTACTGCTCGGGGCAGCGGCGAATATGCGCCTCGAGTGCGCCAACGTACTGTCGGGTATCGGCAACCGGGTCGCCGCTCGGGAAGTCGTCGAGCGGCGGCAGGATCTCGATCTCGTAGCGGCCGTTGGCCAGCCGCCGCGGGAAGTAGGGCAGCGTGACCGCGCGCCCGAGCCGCGCCAGCGTCGACGTGGCCGTCGTGTGCATGGTCGGGATGCCGAAGAACTCGACGACCTCGGCGCCCTTGCGGTCGTAGCTCTGATCGGGTGCGTACCAGACCGGGCGGCCGGCGCGCAGGCTCCTGACCATTTTCTTGATGTCGCGCTTTTCGATCGTGTCGTCGGCCGAGACCTCGCGTCCGGAACGCAGAATGTCGGTTACGAAGTCGCTGCGGTTCCGGCGGTACACCGCGTCGAACGGTGGCGAGTTGAGCGCAAGGACGCGGCCCGACAATTCCAGGGTCGTGAAGTGCGCACTCAGGAGAATGACGCCTTGCCCGGCGTCCGTCGCCCGGGTCAGATGCTCGACGCCTTTGAGCGTCGTGACCGCCAGAAGCCGGTCGTCATTGGCCCAGCGGCCCCAGCCCATCTCGATGAGCGACATGCCGAGCGCCTCGAAATGACGGCGGGCAAGCGCGTTGCGTTCCTCGGCGGAGAGTTCGGGGAAGCACAGCTCCAGGTTGCGGCGGACGATGAGGCGCCGCTCACCGGCGAGGGCGTGCGCGAGGCGGCCCATGGCGCGGCCGGCAGCAAGCGCCGCACGGTTCGGCAAGAGGCACAGCAGGCGCAGACAGCCGAGGCCCAGCCACAGCGGCCAGTGCACCGGCTGCCAGTAGTGATAAAGAGGGCGGCGTTCCTGAGCCATGGCGCCGGACTCTAAGTGGCGGCTCTCCCGGCGTCCAGCGACTTATTCCGACATGCCGTCGACGTAGTCGCCCGTGGGTTCGGTTTTCTGCTCGGTTTCGACGAGCGGCTCCTCGGTCGCGAGATCCTCGGGCGTGTCGTCGACGATGCCGAGATGGAAGGCGGCGTTGCCCGGCATGACGACCTGGTTGCGCGCCATGCCGAGCACGCGTCCCGAATACGGCGCTCTGAGTTCGGCGCGGGCGTTGGACACGGGGTCCGTGATCGTACCGAGGAGATCGCCCTTCCGTACCGAGCTGCCGAGACTCACGTCGGAGAACAGGATGCCGCCGGAGTCGGCCCGGACCCAGGTGGAGCGGTAGTAAACCGGTTCCGGATCGCCCCAGATCGACCGGCGGCGCTGCATCGACAGGGTCGAGATCAGCGTTTCGATACCCGTGACACCCTGGCGGACGACGCCGGCCTCGAGCGCCGACGGGCCGCCCGCTTCGAGCGTCACGGTCGGAATTCCGGCCGCCGTCGCCGCTGCGCGCAGCGTCCCGCGGGCGGGCGTGCTGTGCAGGACGACCATGCCGCCGAGGCCCTGCGTCAGCGTGACGACGTCCGGGTCGCGCAGGTCCGCGCGAATCTGCGGCAGGTTGTAGCGTTCCTGGGACCCCGTGTGCAGGTCGATCAGCGCGTCGCAGTGCATTACGACCCGCGTGAAGAAGGAGTGCGCGATTCGCGAAGCGGCGCTGCCGCGCGGGTTGCCCGGAAAGTAGCGGTTCAGATCCCGGCGGTCCGGCAGATACCGCGAGCCGCGGCGGAAGCCCTGAACGTTGACGATGGGCACGCCGATGATCGCGCCGGAGAGTTTCTCGGGAATCATGTCGTGCATGACCCGCCGAACCATCTCGATGCCGTTGAGCTCGTCGCCGTGGATCGCCGCCGTCAGGCAGAGCACCGGGCCTGCCTTGCGGCCATTGACGACGAGCACCGGCGTCGAGACCGGTACGCCCTCGAACAGCTCGGTGGCGGACCAGTTCAGACGGGCGGACGTGCCGGGTTCGACCTTTTCGCCGAGCAGCCACAGCGCCTCCGCTTCGTCGGTCTCGGCTTCCGTGACCGCGTCGGCCAGCGGTACGTCGTCTTGAGGTTCTTCCTCCGCGTCCGGGAGGCCGTCGTCGGCAAAGCCCGCATCCTCCACGGCGGCGTCCGGTGCCTTCGCGGCGGAACCCGCTCCGTCTTCGAGCGTCGTATCCTCACTGACGTCGGCGATGTCGGGCTCCGAGGGCTGCTCGCCCGCGCCGGCCGGCAATGCAAGCAGGCCGGTCATGAGCAGCACGAGGCAGCGCAGGGCGCCGCCCGGGCGCTCCGCGGTAGATTTGCTGCGAGTCATGAACCTCATTAGCATTCTGCAAAAGTAACCGGAAACGGCTGTTTTTTCTGTGAACTGCTTGGCTACGGCGAGCAAGTCTGATTGAAACGCACTCTCTCTACAATGACAACGTTCGTTCGACTTTTATTACTCCTCGTTGCGTCCCACGTGGCCCCGGCCGCGGCGACCGACCTGCCGCTGCCGCCCGAGCTCGAGCCCGACGTGGCCTTCTGGGAGGCGATCTTCACGCGCTACGATAGCAGCGAGGGTGTTCTGCACGACAACCGGCACCTCGACGTCGTTTACGAGCGTATCGACATTCCGGCGGGTGTCAGCCGGCGCGAACGACAGCGCCGTGTCGGCCAGCGGCGCGCCGCGCTCAGAGCCACGCTGCTCGAGCTTGCAAGCGGCGGGCGCGACAACCTGAGTGCCGAGGCCGCCCGCGTGCTCGCGCTCTGGCCCGACGACGTCAGCAATGCGGAGCTCGAGCGTGCGGCTGGCCGGATTCGCTATCAGCAGGGCCTGGCCGACCGGTTTCGCGAGGGCCTCGAACGTTCGGGCCGCTGGCGAGGCCACGTCGAGACCGAACTCGCCCGGCTCGGCGTACCGCTCGAACTCGTCGCCCTTCCGCACGTGGAGTCTTCCTACAATCCGAACGCGCGGTCGCACGTCGGCGCCTCCGGCATCTGGCAGTTCACGCGCAGTACCGGCCGCCGCTTTCTCGAGGTCGACCACATCCTCGACGAGCGCAACGATCCCTGGCTTGCGACGACGGCCGCCGGACAGCTTCTGGCTTACAACTACTCCATTACCGGCAACTGGCCCATGGCGATCACCGCCTACAACCACGGGCTGGGCGGCGTGCGCCGCGCGATGCGCGAGTTCGGCGACACGGCCTATGTCGACATCCTGCGCCGCTACCGCGGCCGGACTTTCGGTTTTGCCTCGCGCAATTTCTATGTGGCCTTTCTCGCGGCCAGCCGCGTCGACAAAGACCGGGAGCGCTATTTCCCGGGCCTCGTATTCGACGAGCCCGAAGACTACCGCTACTTCGAAATGCCGGCCTACGTGAGCGCGGGCGACCTCGTGAGCGCACTGGGTCTCACGCCGGGCCAGCTTGCGACGCACAATCCGGCGCTGCAGCCGACGATCTGGCAGGGCAGCAAGCACGTGCCGCGCGGCTACCGGCTGCGAGTGCCGGTAGCGCACCTGAGCGATGGCCTCACCGACATTCGCTCGCTGTTCGACCCGGCGTCGCTGCACGCCAGTCAGCTTCCGGACCTGTTCCACACGGTTCGCCGCGGCGACACCCTGTCCGAAATTGCCGAGGCCTACGACACCCGCGTATCGACGCTCGTGGCGCTCAACGGCCTGCGGAGCGGCAACCGCATACGCGCCGGGCAGCAGATCAGGCTGCCGGCCGCAGGTCCGGCACCGTCGTCGCCGGAGCCGCCGCCCGCGACGATCAACGCGGCCGTAGAGGCGGCAGTCGTCGCCTCTCTGATGCCGCCGGCCGACTACACGGACGGTATCGCGGAAGCCGAGCCAGCGGCGCTCGTGGACGTCGTCGCCGCGGCAACCGAGCCGGCGCCACGCCAGACCGAGCTCCTGTCCGATCCCAGCGACTACAGCGTCGCCGCCGACCAGACGATCGAGGTGCAGCCGCTCGAGACGCTCGGTCACTATGCGGATTGGCTGGGCTTACGCACACAGCGACTTCGCGACATCAACGGTCTCGCCTTCCGGACGCCCGTGACCGTCGGCCAGCGTCTGCGGCTGGACTTGAGTCAAGTCGACGCGGCGAGTTTCGAGGCCAGGCGGATCGCCTGGCAGCGCTCGGAGCAGGACGCGTTTTTCCGCGACAACGTCATCACCGGCGTCGTCGCGCACACGGTGCGCCGTGGCGAGTCGGTCTGGATCCTCGCGCTCAGGCAGTATGGCGTGCCCGTCTGGCTGTTTCGCCAATACAACCCTGGCATCGATCCGCACAAGGTGCGCCCGGGGACCGAAATCCGGTTTCCGGTCCTGGCTCTGCAGGGCGGCGCCTCTTGACCGGCGCGGGTACGCGCTTTGCCGTCCGCCTCGCGCCGATCGTGTTCGTGCTCACCGCGGTGGGTCTCTGGTTTGCCGACGTGCACGGGAACAGCGGCTACGTCGTCATCAATACGCTGCCGCTATTCGTTCTGTTCGCGCTGAGCGCCTTCACGCTGTGGCGGGGTGACGGCCGCTGGACGGGCGGCGGCTACCGGATGCCGCTCGGTACGCTGGGTTTCGCGGTCCCGACCCTCGGTCTCGCGGTGTACCTGCACTATGCCTACGCGGTCAACCTGAACGGCATGTTCGACGCGGCGACCGATCCGCTCCGGCTGTTTCTGTATCTGCCGGCGTACACGCTCGTCGCCGGAGCGATCGGTTTCGCTATCGGAACGATCGTCGGGCGAAATCTGTGAACTGCATCGGGCTTCAGCGGGCACCTGCCCTTTTTCGCCCGCTCGTGCGTCTGCTACGCTCCGCAATGTGACGACGGAAAAGGCAGGACCCTTGCGGATTACACTAGCTTTCGCGTTCGCGATGCTGCTGCTGCCAGCCGCGGCGCCCGGCGGGACCGGATTCCCCCTTGCCGACTTCGTCCTCGTAGAGAAAGCCCAGCGCAAGCTCCATCTGCTCAAGGACGGCGAGGTCTTCCGGACCTTCGACATTGCACTCGGTATCGCGCCGTTGGGCGACAAGGAGCGCGAGGGCGACTTCAGGACCCCGGAGGGGACCTACGTGCTGGATCTGCGCAATCCGAACAGCGAGTTCTTTTTGTCGATCCGGATCTCTTATCCGGACCCGCGCGACGTTCGCGAGGCACGTGCCCGCGGGGACGACCCGGGCGGTGCCATCATGATTCATGGTCAACCGAACGAGCCGACGCGCTCCGAGGCGTACTATAAGACCCAGGACTGGACCAACGGCTGCATTGCCGTGTCCAATTCCGACATGATCGATATCTGGCTGATGACCGGTGACCGAACGCCGATCGAGATTCGGCCGTAATCCGGGTCAGGGGTTGCGCCGCCACTTACCCTTTATACTCCAGGCTGGCCGACCGGGACTGCAGGAAGCACGACGACCGGGACTGCAGGAAGCACGACGACCGAGACTGCAGGAAGCACGAAGACCAGGACCGCGGGAAACCCACCGACTAAGACCGCGGAAAGCCCACCGACTAAGACCGCGGGAAACCCACCCACTAAGACCGCGGGAAGCCCGCCGACTGTGACCACGAGAAGCACACCGCCCATGGACGATACCCTGCGAGCGCCGCTGTACGTCGACTCCGGTGAGACGATCAGCGCGGATATGTGGCCCGAGGGCAGCCTCGAAGTGCTGTCCCAGCTCGAAGTCGAGCAGCTCAGCGGCGCTGGAGCGGGCGGACTGTATCCCGTGTTGCGACAGTGCATGCTGGCGGTGCTCAATTCGGGTACCGATACCGACGACGCGCGCGCGCTGCTCGATACCTATCGCGATTTCGAGATCGGTTTCGAACAGCACGATCGCGGCCTGAAGATAACGCTCGGGAGCGCGCCGGCGCATGCTTTCGTCGACGGCAAGATGATCCGCGGCATCCGCGAGCACATGTCGGCTGTCCTGCGCGACATCGTGTTTACTCACAACGAGATTCTGGCCGACCCGAAATTCGACCTCGGCGATAGCGGGGGCACGACCAATGCCGTGTTCCACATCGCGCGCAACGCCGGGCTGCTGAGGCTGCCCGCGGATGTCGATCTGATGGTCTGCTGGGGCGGACACGCGATCAGCCGCCCCGAGTACGACTATACGAAGCGCGTCGGCTACGAACTCGGGCTACGCGGCATGAACGTTTGCACCGGCTGCGGCCCGGGGGCGATGAAGGGCCCGATGAAGGGCGCAACGATCGGCCACGCGAAACAGCGCATCCGCCGCGGACGTTACGTGGGAATAACCGAGCCCGGCATCATCGCCGCCGAATCGCCCAATCCGATCGTCAATTCGCTCGTCATCATGCCCGACATGGAAAAACGCCTCGAAGCGTTCGTCCGCGTCGGACACGGAATCGTCGTCTTTCCGGGCGGCGTCGGCACGGCCGAGGAAATCCTGTATCTGCTCGGCATCCTGCTGCACCCGGACAATGCGGAGCAGCCGATGCCGATGATCATGACCGGCCCGCCAAGCGCCGAGGAGTACTTCCGGCGAATCGACGAGTTCGTCGGCAGTACGCTGGGCCCTGCCGCCCAGCAACGCTACCGGATCATCATCGACGACCCGGTCGCGGTCGCGCGGCTTGCGCTCGACGGGCTCGGCGGGGTTCGTGAGTATCGCCGGCTCCACGGCGACGCGTATTATTTCAACTGGGGTCTGAGGATCGATCGTGAGTTCCAGCAGCCGTTCGTCGCAACTCACGAGTCGATGGCTGCGCTCGACATTCGGAGTTCGCTGCCGCGGCACGAACTCGCCGCGAATTTGCGTCGCGCGTTTTCCGGCATCGTATCGGGGAACGTCCGCACGGATACGGCCCGCAGCATCGAGGAACACGGACCGTTCAACATCAAGGCCTCGCCGACGATCATGTCGCTTCTGGACGAACTGCTTGCTTCATTCGTTTCGCAGGGGCGCATGAAGATTGAGGCAGCCAAGTACGTACCGTGCTACGAGGTTACCAGCTGAGTTGTTGTCAGAGGCGTCAGACTACGTTCCATGCTACGAAGTTAGCAGCTGAGTTATTGTCAAATGCCCGGTCGCATCGTTGCCAGGCACCAATTCATTAAGTAAAAATCTGCTTTAAGCAATTGTTTTAAAAGGAAAAAACAGGCATCGGCACTGTGATGCAGTTCCTGTGATTCGCGGCAGGGTAGCCGTACAGTAAGCGCTCAGGGATTGCCGGGAACCTTCAATGCCGGAGAGCAAGAAACTGCGTTGGGTCGACGACTACGCTACGGACAAAGCGTCCAATGCGGATGACGTCGAGGCGGACGCAGCCGCCAACGATGCGGACGGCTGGCAACAGTATCGCCGGTGGATAAGCAAGGCGCCGGCGGCGCGCGGCAAGCGCACAGGCATCGATCCCGCGTTGTACACCTGGAAAGGTTATCGGTCGTGGACCGAAGAAGTGCGCCGCAACTGGACCGACGATTCCGGCAGCGACAGCGACTAACGCTCCTCCTGACAAAGTGATTCCTTCAGACGCCGGCGGGTCAACCTGCCGGCGTCGTCGTTTTAGGGGGGTGCGGGTGTTGACGCAGTTCCCATCGGCTACCGGTACTGCGTCGGGTTTTTGCGGATGAGATCATCGGCGCCGGACGATTGGGACTGAAGCTGTGACTCATCTCACGGAGGCTGTAACACAGCGTCACTATAGTCGTAACTACGGTCGTTGAGACACCGTGTGAGAACATGTCGAGAAAGCACACTGAAACCGAATCTCCTGCCGCCACACTGAAGAACGAATCGGCGCGTCAGCGCTGGGAACTGTTCCATCGGGCGATCGCTCATGCGAAGGAGTCGAACGATGCGGCGCTCGATAGCAGTGACGCCGCGGCTGGCGACAACAAGGGCCCCGGCCCCATTCTGTCGATCGTAAAATAGGCTGGATTTCGGATATGGAACGACTGCTGCTGTGCTGGGACGACCTCGACGATCTCGTGGGTGCCGTGGGCTTCTTGACCGGGGCATTTACCCGCTGGCTGCTGCGCGTTCTCAAACTGACGCTGCTGGCGTCGTCGGCGCTTGCAATGGTCGTCGCCGGCGCGTACGTCCCGCCGCTCGGTCTCGCGTTTGCGACGCTCCTGTTCGTCAGCCTTCTGTACCACCGGGTGACCGAGCCGCCGGTCCGTCCTGCGCGGGCGGCCTGAGCCCGTAACGCCCTGACCGGCCGGTCGGGGTCTGCCTCGCGCCACGGCGGGGCTTGAAATGCCCGCGAACGGCCACAGGTCGAGCCTTTCCGTTCCTGCGTGCCTTTAAGGAGTATGCCCGTGGCGGAGGCAGCCCAGGCCGAAAACCGGCCGTTCCAGACCGAAGTTCGTCAGCTTCTCAAGCTGATGATCCACTCGCTGTACAGCAACAAAGAGATATTTCTGCGTGAGCTAGTATCGAACGCGTCCGATGCGCTCGACAAGCTGCGCTTCGAGGCACTCTCCGCACCCGATTTGCTCAAGGACGATCCGGAACTCGGGATCACGCTGACTCTCGACGAGGATGCCGGCACGATCAGCATTGCGGACAACGGCATCGGGATGAGCTACGAGGACGTCATCGACAATCTCGGCACCATCGCGAAGTCCGGCACGGCGGAGTTTTTGAGTCGGATGAGCGGCGATGCGAAGAAAGACGCGCGCCTGATCGGGCAGTTCGGGGTCGGCTTTTACTCGGCGTTCATCGTCGCGGACGAAGTCACCGTGGAGTCGCGGCGCGCCGGCGCCCCTCCGGAGGAAGGCGTCCGCTGGCAGTCCCGCGGCGAGGGCGAGTTCAGTGTCGAAGCGATCAGCCGCGAACAGCGCGGCACGACGGTAACGCTGCACCTCAAACCCGACGAGCGGGAGTTCGCCGAAAATCTGCGCGTCGAGTCGCTGATCGGGAATTACTCCGACCACATTGCATTCCCGGTGACGCTCGTGAGCGGCGACGACGAACCGCGCAGCGTGAATACGGCTACCGCGCTCTGGACGCGCTCGCGCTCGGACGTAAGCGACGACGAATACAAGGAATTCTACAAGCACCTGTCGCACGACTTCGCCGATCCGCTGCTCTGGAGCCACAACCGGGTCGAAGGCAAGCGCGAATACACCAGCCTTCTGTATCTGCCGGCGACGGCGCCGTACGATCTGTGGAACCGCGATGCCCCGAGAGGCCTGAAGCTGTACGTGCAGCGCGTCTTCATCATGGACGACGCGGAGCAGTTCCTGCCGCTGTATCTGCGGTTCGTCAAGGGCGTCGTCGATTCGTCCGATCTGCCTCTCAACGTTTCCCGCGAGCTGCTGCAGCAGAACGCCGACCTCAAGGCCATGCAGAGTGCGTTGACCCGACGCGTGCTCGACATGCTGAAGAAACTGTCCGGCGACGCCGACAAGTACCCGGGGTTCTGGAAGCAGTTCGGTGCGGTGCTGAAGGAAGGCGTGATCGAAGACGCGGCGAACCGCGATCGCCTGGCGAAGCTGCTGCGGTTTTCGAGCACGCATAGCGCCGGCGCCGAACAGGACCAGTCGCTCGACGACTACCTCGGGCGCGCTGCCGAAGGTCAGGACGAGATCTACTATCTCATCGCCGAGAACCACGCGACGGCGCTTGCAAGCCCTCATATCGAGCGCTTGAAAAGCGCCGGGACCGAGGTCCTTCTCCTTACCGACCGCATCGACCCCTGGCTGGTCGACGCGCTCCGCGAGTACGAAGGCAAGACGCTCGTCGATGCAAGCGGAGCCGACGTCGCCGCTTCGGGTGCCGGCGACATCAGCAAAGACGCGTTCGAGAATGAGCACAAAGGTCTTCTGAAGAAGATCCGCAAGCATCTCAAGGAGCGCGTCGAGACCGTCACGGTCAGTCAGCGGCTGGTCGACTCCCCTGCCTGCGTCGTATCGGGTCCGGATGCGCTCAGTCCCCAGCTCAAGGCCATGCTCGAGGCGACCGGTCAGGCTTTGCCGGAATCGCGGCCGGTACTGGAGATCAATGTCGGGCATCCGCTCGTCGCGCGCCTGGACGCGGAGTCCGACGACGAGCGCTTTGCTTCGCTTGCCAACGTGCTACTCGACCATGCATTGCTTGCCGAGGGTTCGCAGCTCGACAATCCGGCCGAGTATCTGGCGCGGATCAATCGCCTGATACTCGAACCGGTAGCGGCGGACACTTCCGATGAATGACGACAGCGACGCGGACCTCAAGGCCCGGCTTACCGACGAGCAGTACTACGTCACGCAGCAGAAGGGGACCGAACGGGCCTTTACCGGGAAGTACGTCGATCACAAGGAAGACGGCGCTTACCACTGCGTCTGCTGCGGCGCAGCGCTCTTCAGCTCCGAACACAAGTACGATTCGGGCTCGGGCTGGCCGAGTTTCTTCCTGCCGCTTGCCGGCGACGCGGTGTATACGAAAACGGATCGGTCCCACGGTATGATTCGTGAGGAAGTACTGTGTTCGCGCTGCGGCGCCCACCTCGGCCACGTCTTCCCGGACGGGCCGCAACCCACGGGTTTGCGATACTGCATCAACTCCGCGTCGCTCGACTTTGCCGACCCCGACGCGTCGAAGGGAAACAAACCATGAGAATCTCGTACCTGATCGTATTGCCCACGCTCCTGGCGCTCGTCGCCTGCGGAGCAGCCGACGACGAGTCGGGAGACGAGACGGCCACGGCAAGCGCGCTGAGCTGCGATCCTCCCGCGTTCGAAGTCGGCGAGTCCGTTGAACTGGCTCCCGGACTGACGGCGACGCTGCTCAAGCACGGCTACGGCCGCCGCGCCGAAGCAGGCGATATCATAGACGTGCACTACACGGGCTGGCTGTTCGACCCCGACGCCGCGGACAACAAGGGAAGCAAGTTCGACAGCTCGAGGGATCGCAATCAGCCATTCCAGTTTCCGCTCGGCGCAGGCCGCGTGATATCGGGCTGGGATCAGGGCGTCGAGTGCATGATGCTCGGCGAGCAGCGGCTTCTCAGGATCGCGCCGGAAATGGGCTACGGCGCCGGCGGCTTTCCGCCCGTGATTCCGCCCAACGCCACGCTCCTTTTCGACGTCGAACTGCTGGAGGCGCGCGGTCCGGGAGAGTAGCCGTCAGCGGCGCCGCCGGATCTCTATTCGCCGGTTCTTGCTGCGGCCCCACGCGTTGCCGTTGTCCGCGACGGGTTCGCTGGACCCGACGCCGCGGTGCGTCATCTGGCTTGCCGGCACGCCCGCCCCGACGAGATAGTCGGCGACCGCGGCGGCGCGCGCTTCGCTCAGTTTGAGGTTTAGCTCCGGGTCGCCGCTTGCGTCGGTATGACCGACGATTTCGAGGCGGGTCGCCGGGCAGTCCACCATGTAGTCGGCATAGCGGTCGAGGAGTGCGAACGACGACGGCCGCAACTCGATCGTGCCGGAGCGAAAGCGTACCGGCTCGCCCCGGATCGCTCCGAACATCGTGTCGCAAGCCGTCGTGGCGGCATCGGCCCCGGGGAGCAGCTGCCTCGAGATCGCGAAGCCCGGCGGCGCGAGGCGTTCCAGTCGATCCAGCCGCACGTCGAGGAGACCGTCGCGCTTCGCGAGTCCCCGGAGCGTTACCTCTCCGCTCCGTAGGATGACGTTGCCGGTCTCGATCTCCGCGACCACGTCGACGGCGGCCAGCGTCAACAGCTGCCATCCGGCATCGAGACCTGCCACGGTCTCGAGCGAGAACGCGAGTTGTGCGTCCGGGAACCGGCGCTGCGCGGCGGTTCGAATGCCATCGCCGTGAACGTCGCTTGCCGTGGCGCCCTCGACCGACAGATGACCCTCGCGAAGCTCGAAGCGCATGACGGGCCGCTCGTCCGTTTGCGGCCGGTCCACCGCCGTGTCGGCGCCGGTGGCGGACGCGGTGAGACACAGCGCGAGCAGCGGCCAGCTCATCCGGCCTCGGGAGTATCCCTTCGTCGGCATCACGTCCGGGGGTGCCGGGCAAGCGCCTCGGCCTGACCGATCCAGTCTTCGCGCTCTATGCGCTTCTGAAAGCCCCGGAGGTGCCGCGCGACACGTTCGATGTCGTAGCTTTGCATCCCGGCAATCTGGGCAAAGCGGACGATGCCGAGTTCGTTGAGGGTTTTCTCTATCGCCGGGCCGATGCCCTTTATCAGCTTGAGATCGTCGCGCTGCAGCCGAAACCGGACGTCGGCGTCGCGGGCAACGATTCCGTCGCCGTTCGGCAGATCGTCCGGCTGCGCGATGCCCGCGATGGTTTCGTTGCTGGCATCCGCCGCAAGCAGGTCGTCGTCCGGGCCGACCGGCAGTACTACGGTTTGCTCCGAGCTAAGCAGGGCTTCGAGACTCCCGATACGCTCCCGGGCATCCGCAAGTTCCGCCTCGAGCCGGATGACCTCGGCGTCTTTTGCCCGGAATCGTTCGATCAGCGGCGGCAGGCGTTGCTGCCATTTGCCGAGTTCGAGTTTTAGCCTGGCAATACGCTGCTCTTTGCGTTCGATGATTTCGCTGGCGCTGGACTGTTGTGCGGCCCGGGCGGACACCTCGGAGGCGAGACGGTGCTTCTCGCTCATCAGGCTTTCGAGGTTGTTGCGCACGGCCCTGACGTCCCGCCTGAGTTCGTCGCGGGCGTCGACTGCTTCGGCGAGCGACGCCGACAGCCTCTCCGCCTGCTGCTTCGCGTGCCGGGTCGCGGCCTGCGCCTGGCTGACTTGCTCCATGAGACCCCGGTTCTGTTCGGCAAGCCGGCCGTTCTCGTTCTGCACCGCGTCGATCTGCGTCTTCCAGCCTTCGCCGATCGCGGCCTTCTCCGCGCCGGCGCGACGGCTCCTGAGCATCCAGCCGATGACGACTCCCGCGATCAGAGCCAGCAGGAAGACAAGGGTGCCCGGCGCTGAAAACGGTGGCATACGGTGTTGTCCGTCGCGGCTCCGTTTGCTCAGGATGCCAGCTGCATCGAACCCAGATCCTCGAGAACGTCGCGAAGTTGGCGAACTGCCCAATCGATCTCCGCCTTGCCGATAATCAGCGGCGGGGCGAGGCGCACGACCGTCTCGTGAGTCTCCTTGCTCAGGAGACCGCGCTTCATCAGCGCTTCGCAGACGGCGCGGGCGCTGCCGTGTTCCGGGTCGATCTCGATCCCGACGAACAGTCCCTTGCCGCGTACCTCGCGGATCAGCGGGCTCTCGATCTCGTCGAGCTCCGCTTTGAGGTAAGCACCCATCGCGGCGCTCTTCGCCGGCAAGTCTTCTTCGACGAGGATGTTCAGCGCCTCGAGGCCAACGGCGGCCGCAAGCGGATTGCCGCCGAAGGTGCTGCCGTGGTCGCCTGGCGTGAAAACCCGCATTACGTCGCGGCGGGCGAGAAACATCGACACGGGCAACACGCCGCCGCCGAGCGCCTTGCCGAGGATCAGCCCGTCCGGTTTCACGCCCTCGTGATCGCAGGCTAACAGTCGGCCGGTGCGCCCGAGTCCGGTCTGAATCTCGTCGGCGACGAACAGCACGTTGTGCTGCCGGCAGAGTTCCGCCGCGGCTTTCAGATAGCCGGCCGGGGGAATGACGATGCCGCCCTCACCCTGAATCGGTTCGACGACAAAGGCGGCCGTGTTCGGCGTGATTGCGCGCTCCAGCGCGTCGATGTCGCCGTAGTCGACCAGCGCGAAGCCCGGCGGAAACGGACCGAAGCCCGCCTGATACTGCGGCTCGTCCGACATGGCGACGATCGCGATCGTGCGGCCGTGGAAGTTGCCCGTGCACGCGATGATCTCCGCGCGGTCTTCAGGCACCCCCTTCACGGTGTACGCCCACTTGCGCACTGCTTTGATCGCGGTTTCCACGGCCTCGGCGCCGGTATTCATCGGCAGCGCCATGTCGAGTCCGGTGAGCTCGCACGCCCGCTCGAGGAACGGTCCCAGGCGGTCCGAGTGAAACGCGCGCGAGACGATGTTGAGTGTCGCCACCTGTTCCTGGACGAGCTTCACGAGGCGCGGATGAGCGTGACCGTGGCTGACCGCGGAGTACGCGCTCATCATGTCGAGATACTTCTTCCCCCGGTCGTCCCAGAGGTAGAGTCCTTCGCCCCGGATAAGGACGACGGGTAGCGGGTGGTAGTTGCCTGCGCAGTACTGCGCTTCGAGATCGATGGCTGAATGCATGTCTGGCGCTCCGGATCTGCCCGCGAGCGGATCGGTAATTCCCCGAAACTACAGGATTTTACTGCATTGCCATGGATGCCAACACCCCGCCGTTTGCATTGTGCGGCGCGGTCTGCAAAGCTGCCGCGCGCTTCGCTCCCGTAGCGTTTTGAGGCCCTGTGAGCCGTGGAAGGATCATGTCGCGAGCACCCCAGTCGGAGCGCCTGATGCTCACCGGACCCGTCGGGCAGCTGGAGGCAGTGCTCGACCTGCCGCGTGACGGCGCTCCGGCAGCCGCCGCGGTTGTGTGTCACCCTCACCCGCAACACGGCGGCACGCTGCACAACAAAGTGGCGCATACGCTTGCAAGAGCATTCGTCGGCAAGGGATGTGCCGCGCTGCGTTTCAACTTCCGCGGCACCGAAGCCAGCGAGGGCGGATATGACGCCGGTATGGGCGAAGTGGACGACGCGCTTGCCGCGGCCGGCTATCTCGCCGCGCGCTTTCCCGATCTGCCGCAATGGATGGCCGGCTTCTCGTTCGGCGCCGCCATGGCGATCAAGGCCGCACAGAGAAATGCCTTCGCGGGTCTCGTCAGTGTGGCGCCGGCCGTGGAACGCTTCGCCGCCGATCCTGCCCCGCAGCCGGGGTGTCCCTGGCTGATCGTGCAGGGCGACGTCGACGAACTCGTGGACGTCGACGATACGATCGCCTGGTTCAACACGCTCGAACCCGGGCCCGAGCTCGTCGTGCTCGAAGACGTCGAACATTTTTTTCACGGCAGATTGAGCGAGCTGCGCGAACTCGTTGCCGGGTTCGTGACCGTGCACGGCGTCTGAGCAAAAAAAAGCCGGGCTTACGCCCGGCCTTTTTCTTCAAACACGATGGGCCCGGTTCAGACCATGTCCTTCAGACCTTTGAGCACCGTGGCCTTGACGACCTTCGACGCGGGCTTCGCCTTGAACATCATTTCCTCGCCCGTGAACGGGTTGATGCCCTTGCGCGCTTTGGTCGCCGGCTTCTTGACGACACGCAGCTTGAGAAGGCCAGGGATCGAGAACATGCCCGGCGCGCCGCGGCCGCCCAGGTTCTTCTTGATCTGACCGTTGAGCGAATCGAAAACGGCAGCTACGTCCTTGCGGGTCAGTCCCGTGTCTTCGACGATCTTCGCGTAGATTTCAGATTTGGTGGGTGGCTTTTTGGTGTTTGCGGCCATGTAAATCTAACTCCTAAAAAAACAAAAGACGGGTGGTAAGCCCGTCGCGAAAGCAGCGCGACCATAGCATATGTGTTCCCGAGCGTTAAGCCGAAAAAGGGCTTTTTTTCCGGGATATTTTGTGTTTTGCCGGGATGGCGTGCGCTGGTTTCGCCGTCGTCGGGAGAGGGGTTGTCAGTCCGTATAGAACTGGCGTTTGAAGCGCACGGCAAAAGACGACGGCATGCCCTCGGGAGTGATGTCCAGATCGAAGATCAGCGTTTCCCGGTTCGCGACCGGCGTCTCGCCGATGTAGTAAATGGCTTCCTGATCGTCGACGCGACGTATCGCGACGTTCTTGAGCTGGCCGGTGAGATTCGTGGCCCGGACGTCGATGGCTGCCGGAACGGTTTCACCGCTGGACTTGCCGACGACGGACACGATGAGCATCGCGCGGTTCTTGCTGCGAACGATGTCGTATGCTCGCGCGATGTCCGCCGAGACCTGATCCGTCGACTGAGCGCTGAAATGCACGACGTGTTCGCCGATGTCCTTGCTCGTTTCTTCGGCCTCTTCGGCCTCCGGGATGTCGGCGTCGGGGCCTGGTCCGCCGCAGCCAGACAGCGCAAGTACTGCACTGAGAATCAGGATCGGTTTGCTTCTGCTCATAGTCCTTTCCCTTCGCCTTAATCCTTAAGGCCGCTCGCAAACCACTATACACCCATTTTCGCCGGCCGGCTCAAGGTGCCGGAGCCAACGATGCTAGATTCGCAACATCTTGAAGCTGTTCAGGAAAATGCCGGCAGCGGTCAACAGAATAATGGCGAAAATCGGCGACAGGTCGATGCCGCCGAGCGGCGGGAGAATGCGCCGGAAGGGCCGTAGAACGGGTTCCGTGATGGAATCGATGAGCGCAATGATCGGGTTGTAGCCACCCGGATTCACCCAACTCAGGATCACGCGAATGAAAATCGCGAACACGAAAACGTTGAGCGTGAGTACGACGAGTTTGACCGCCGACGTGACCGCGACCTCGAGTACGCCGGTGGGAAGCTTGCGAATGACGGCGATCAGCAGCACGGTCAGATACTGAACCGCGAACGCCACGAGCAGCGTCGCCGTGTCGAGCCTGCCGATCGGCGGCAGAATCCGCCGGATCGGCACGATCAGCGGCGACGTCAGCTTGAGGATCGCCTGCGCCACCGGATTGTGAAAGTTGGCACCGAGCCACGGCATGACGAGCCGCAGAATGAGCACGATCAGATACAGCTGCGCGAGCGTTTGAACGATGAATGTCAGAGCGTCGGTTGCACCGGATGTCATGAGCCGATCCTGTCAGGCGCCGCCGCCGAGTTCGCGAGCCCGGTCGCGGGCGGCTTTTAGCGCGCGCTCGAAGATAGCACGGACGCCGTCGTTGTCGAGGCTGTCGAGCGCGGCGGCCGTCGTCCCGCCCGGCGAGCGCACGCGCGCGATCAGCGTTTCCATGCTTTCCTCCTCGTCCGCCGCGACGGCCGCCGCCCCGCGTGCGGTTTCGAGTGCGAGCGTTGCGGCAGTCGCCGGTTCGAGACCGAACGCGATGCCCGTTCGCGTGAGGATGTCGATCAGCAGAAAGAAGTAGGCCGGACCGCTTCCCGATATCGCGGTCACGGCGTCGATGTCCGCTTCCCGGTCCACGCAGACGGTTCGACCCGTCGCCGTCATGATCCGCTCCGCACGCGCGAGGCCCTCGCCCTGGGCGAGCGCATTGGCATAAAGGCCGGAGACGCCCAGTCCAAGCAGCGCTGGCTGATTGGGCATTACCCGGACCACGGCGACGCCGCCTCCAAGCCAGCTATCGATGTCGTCGGTACGGGTACCCGCGGCGATCGATACCACCAGCGGTTTCCCGGACTGCACCGTGTCGGCGAGTTCCGCGCACACGGGCTCCATGACCTGCGGTTTGACGGCGAGCACGAGCGTATCCGCGCCGGCCGCGGCAGCGTTGTTGTCCGCCTCGAGCCGGACGTCCGGCATGTCGGCCGCGAGCAGCTGTCGGCGGTCGGCGAGCGGCTCACTGATCCGGATCTCTGCCGCGCTCGCGCCGTTACGCAGCATCCCGAGCACGATCGCCCGGCTCATGTTGCCGCCGCCGATGAAGGCGCAGACGTCGTTTGTCGCCAGGTCCTCCACGATCGCTACCGCCGCGGACCGAACACGGCCGTTCCGATGCGGACGTGCGTCGCGCCCTCGGCGATCGCCGCCGCGAAATCGTCGCTCATGCCCATCGACAGCGTATCGACGTCCAGAGCCCGGCCGCGCGCCTCGTCGAGAAGCGCCCGCATCGCGCGGAAGGACTCCCGCTGTGCAGCAGAGTCCGCCTTCGGCTCCGGGATACACATGAAGCCCCGGAGCCGGAGACGGTCGAGCCGGGCTACATAGGCGGCCAGCTCGACGGCTTCCTCGGGCCGAACGCCGGCCTTCGACGCTTCGTCATCGACGTTGACCTGGATGCAGACGTTGAGCGGCGGCTTGTCGTCGGGCCGCTGCTCGTTCAGGCGGCGCGCGGTCTTCTCGCGGTCGATCGTATGCACCCAGTCGAAGTGCCCGGCCACGGGCCGCGTCTTGTTGCTCTGCAGATGGCCGATGAAATGCCAGATCAGGTCGTCCCGGCCGGCGGCCCGGATCTTTTCGAGGCCTTCCTGCACGAGGTTCTCGCCGAAATCGCGCTGGCCGGCAGCGGCCGCTTCGAGCACCGCCGAAAGCGGTTGCTTTTTGCTCACGGCAACGAGTTGGACCGATTCGGGATCGCGGCCGTGTTCGAGTGCGTTTTTGTGCAGCAAATCGCGGATTTTCCGCAGGTTTTCCGTGACTCTAATCACGTTTTGGTCCGGGTGCTTCGCTATACTAGTCCGACATTCGCGCCGGGTTATGGTAAGTCCGGTCGTCCACTTGTCTTGAGGGAGATCCATGGCCGTCGACGTTGCCCAGCTCTTGTCGTTCACGGTGAAGAATAACGCGTCTGACCTGCACCTGTCGGGAGGGGTGCCGCCGATGATCCGCGTCGATGGCGACATCAAGCGTATCAACATGCCCGCGCTGACCCATAAGGATGTCAATAGCATGGTGTACGACATCATGAATGACAAGCAGCGGAAGGACTACGAAGAGTTCCTGGAGACCGACTTCTCCTTCGAGATTCCCAAGCTGGCGCGCTTTCGCGTCAACGCGTACAACCAGAATCGCGGTTCGGCGGCGGTATTCCGGACGATCCCCTCGGAGATCCTCACGCTCGACGATCTCGGGGCGCCGGCGATCTTCAAGGACGTCTCGATGCATCCCAGGGGAATCGTGCTCGTAACCGGTCCCACAGGCTCCGGCAAAAGCACCACCCTCGCCGCGATGGTCGACTACATCAACGAGAACAAGCCCGACCACATCCTCACGATCGAGGATCCGATCGAGTTCGTGCACGAGTCGAAGAAGTCGCTCGTCAATCAGCGCGAGGTCCATCGCGATACGCTTGGCTTCAACGAGGCGCTGCGCTCGGCCCTGCGCGAGGATCCGGACGTGATCCTCGTCGGCGAGCTGCGCGACCTCGAGACCATCCGGCTGGCGCTGACGGCCGCCGAAACCGGGCACCTGGTTTTCGGCACGCTGCACACGAGTTCCGCGGCCAAGACGATCGACCGTATCGTCGACGTGTTCCCGGCCGCGGAAAAGGAGATGGTCCGCGCGATGCTCTCCGAGTCGCTGCGGGCGGTGATCTCGCAAACGCTCCTGAAGCGGATCGGCGGCGGGCGAATCGCGGCGCACGAGATCATGATCGGAACGCCCGCCATCCGGAACCTGATCCGCGAAGGCAAGATCGCACAGATGTACTCCGCGATTCAGACCGGTCAGGGCTCCGGGATGCAGACGCTCGACCAGAACCTCACCGAGCTGCTTGCCAAAGGCTTGATCAACAAGGAAGAAGCGCGCTTCCGCGCCGTGAACAAGGAAAACTTTTAGTGTCCTGTCCCGTTGCTTCGTTGAGCAATTCGCCGCGTCTTATCGCGTCTGGCGGCGTTGCGGCTCCTCGCCATAGCCCTGCTATGACTCGTCGCCGCGCCTTGCCAGCCACGAAAATCCGCTGCCGACTCGTTCAACGAATCAACGGGACAGGCCACTAGCAGCCCGAACGAACGGGCGCTGAAAAAGGAACGTCGAACATGGAACGCGAACAAGCGGTACGGCTGACTCAGAACCTGCTCAAGAAGATGGTCGAGCGCAACGGCTCCGACCTCTTCATAACCAAGGGTTTTCCGCCGGCGATCAAGGTCGACGGCACCATCCACAAGGCGACCGACTCTCCGCTGACCGCGGACCAGAGCGCGATGATGGTTCGCGCGATCATGAACGACAAGCAGATCAAGGAGTTCGACGCGACCAAGGAGTGCAACTTCGCTATCGCGCCGCAGGGGATCGGCCGCTTCCGCGTCAGCGCCTTCATTCAGCAGGGCTACGTCGGGGCGGTGCTCAGAACGATCACGACCGAAATTCCGACGCTGCACGAACTCGACATGCCGCCCATCCTCAAAGACGTCGTCATGAACAAGCGCGGCATCTGTCTGATCGTCGGCGGTACGGGTTCCGGTAAGTCGACGACGCTTGCAGCCATGATCGGGCATCGCAACGAGAATTCCCGCGGCCACATAGTGTCGATCGAGGATCCCGTCGAATACGTCCATCCTCACAAAGGCTGCGTGATCACGCAGCGCGAGGTGGGCCTGGACACCGAAAGCTGGCACGCCGCGCTCAAGAATACGCTGCGGCAGGCGCCGGACGTGATCCTGATCGGCGAGATTCGCGACCGGGAGACGATGGAGTACGCGATCCAGTTCGCCGAGACCGGTCACCTGTGCCTCGCGACGCTGCACGCCAACAGCGCGAACCAGGCGCTGGACCGCATCATCAACTTCTTCCCCGAGGAGCGCCGGCAGCAGCTCCTGATGGATCTGTCGCTGAACGCGCGGTCCATCATCTCGCAGCGACTCATACCCCGTGAGGGCGGCATCGGACGTATTGCCGCCATGGAAATCATGCTGAACACGCCGCTGATCGCGGACCTCATCTTCAAAGGCGAAGTCGGGCAGATCAAGGAGATCATGGCCAAGTCGACCCGCCTGGGCATGCAGACCTTCGACCAGTCGCTGTTTTATCTCTACGAGGACGGCATCATTTCCTACGAAGAAGCAATGCGCAACGCCGACTCGAAGAACGAGCTCAGGCTGCGCGTCAAGCTCGAATCCAAGCGCGATTCTTCGATTGCCGACCAGCAATCCGAGTCGCTGCACATCATGGAAGAAGACACGGCTCAGACTTTCTAGGTTTTGGCAGACCCTGAAGCCGATACACGGACCGATTTATGAACGTCAAGCCCCTGTTCAAGCTCATGGTCGAGAAGAAGGCCTCGGACCTGTTCTTCGCGCCGTTCGCGCCCGCGAAGATCAAAATCGAGGGCAAGATCATGCCGGTCAACAAGCTCGAGATGACCCCCAAGATGGTTCGTCAGGCCGCGCTCGAGCTCATGACCGAAGAGCAGATGGAGGCGTTCAACAAGGAACTGGAGATCGACTTCGCGATCTCCGAAAAGGGCCTCGGCCGCTTCCGGGTCAATGTCTTCCATCAGCGCGGCAACGTCGCGATGGTGCTGCGCTATATCACCAACGAGCTGCCGACCCTCGACGAGCTTGGCATGCCCGAGCAGCTCAAGGAACTGACGATGCTCCGCCGCGGCCTGATCCTCATGGTCGGCGCGACGGGCGCGGGTAAGTCGACGACGCTGGCCGCGATGGTCAACCACCGCAACGAGAAGACCTCGTCGCACATCATCACCGTCGAGGATCCGATCGAGTTCCTGCACCCCAACAAGCAGTCCATCGTCAATCAGCGCGAAGTCGGCCTCGACACGAAGTCGTACCACCGGGCTCTGAAGTCGGCGGTCCGCGCTGCACCCGACGTCATCCAGATCGGCGAGATCCGCGATCGCGAGGCCATGCAGGCGGCGCTCGACATGGCGGGAACAGGCCACCTCGTCCTCTCCACGCTGCACTCCAACAATGCCGCCGAGACGCTCGACCGCATCATCAACATGTTTCCGCAGCAGCAGCACGCGCAGGTGTTCATGGACCTTGCCCACTACCTCCGGGCGATACTCTCGCAGCGGCTCGTCCGCGGCCGCAACGGCAAGCGCGTCGCGGCCGTCGAGCTGATGCTCAATACGCCGCACGTCAAGGACCTGGTCATGAAAGGCCGGATCGAAGACGTGAAGGAGGCGCACCGCGACTCGGGCGAGCAGGGCATGCAGACCTTCGACGAAGCGCTGCTCGGCCTGTACAAGGACGGCATCATTACGCTCGAAGAGGCGATGACGCACGCGGATTCGCGCTCCAACCTCGAAGCCAAGGTCAACTTCGGCGGCTAGTGTCCTGAGTCAGTAATTCGTTGAACCACTCGCCGCGTCTTTTCGCGTCTGGCGGCGTTGCGCTTTGCTTCAGCGACGCTCCTTCCGGCAATCGCGCAATGAACCTGCGCGCGGTTTTCCCTTCTAAAGCGTTACTATTCGCGAACAACAACGATATCGTGCCTCGGCCAGCGTGGTCTGGCTGCCTCGCGACTCAATGAGGAGGGGAACACCATGAAGTACCGTTTCGACCCCGAAGGCGAGCGCCTTCCCGTCAAGCTCGACACTACGTCCAACGCCGAGTACGAGCCGATTCCGCTCGAAGCCCGCAACGAGCACGCGAACGTGCTGGCGCAGGAGGCCGTGAGCCGCAGCGCGAAACGGCTGGGTATGGGGCGCCGTGAATTCGTCATCAGCGCCGCCGGCGCCGCAACGACCCTGCTGGCGATCAACCGCGCGAACGCCGAGGCCGGCCGCAAGGCCGGCGGCTTCGAGCTGCCCGACGACGCTGGCGAAGATCAGCTGCTTGCCGAATCCCGTATCGGCAAGAAGGAGTTCATCTTCGACGTCCAGGGGCACTACGTGCCGCCGAGCGTCGCCGCAAGCCGCAAGGCGGAGTGCGCCCAGTTCGACTACGTGAGCCGCGACTACATGCGCTGCCTCGGGGCCGACGACTTCGTCAAAGACGTCTTCCTCGACGCCGATACCGACATGATGGTCCTCTCGTTCGTGCCGTCCCGGCGCGACGCTGAGCCGCTGACGATCGAGGAGGCGGACGCCACGCGGCGCATCGTCGACGAGCTGGAAGGGACGCAGCGCCTGCTGATCCACGGCCGCGTCAATCCGAATCAGGAGGGCGATCTCGACGGTATGGACGAGCTTGCCGGGACCTACGGCGTGTCGGCCTGGAAGACCTATACGCAGTGGGGGCCGGACGGCAAAGGTTTCTGGCTGACGGACGACGTCGGGCTCGAATTCATCGAGAAGGCCCGGTCGCTGGGCGTCAAAAACATCTGTATTCACAAGGGCATTCCGTTCGGGCGCCGCTCCTACGAGCATTCGCTGTGTACGGATGTCGGTCCCGCGGCGAAGCAGTTTCCGGACGTGAATTTCCTGATCTATCACTCGGGCTGGATTCCGAATCAGCCGGAAGGTCCGTACGATCCCGACCGCGGCGAGGGGCTCGACGAGCTGATCCGCTCGGTCGAGGCCGCCGGCCTCGGTAAGGGCTCGAACGTGTATGCCGAACTCGGCTCGACCTGGCGCGGGCTGATGCGGGACGTGGACAGCGCGGCGCATGGGATCGGCAAGCTCGTCAAGCATCTGGGCGAGGAGAACGTGCTGTGGGGCACCGACTCGATCTGGTACGGCTCGCCGCAGGATCAGATCCAGGCGTTTCGGTCCTTCCAGATCGTCCAGGACGTGCGCGAGGAGTTTGGCTACCCGGAGATCACCGACTCGTTGCGCGCGAAGATATTCGGCCTCAATGCCATGAAGCCCTACGGGATCGACATCGAGGAGGCGAAACTGCGTGCCGGCGCGGACGAGGTGGAGCGGCGCCGGGAGGAATACCGCGACCGACGCGACCCGCACCACCTGACCTTCGGGCCGAAAAACCGGCGCGAGTTCCTGCTGTTCCAGGTCTGAACGCGTGCGTGAGGCACTCGAACTCAAGGTGCCGCCCATAATCGTCTGGCTGGTCGCCGCGACGGGCATCTGGGCCGTCGATCGGCTGCTGCCGTTCGCGTCGGCGGCCATTCCGGGGCAGCGCTGGATTGCGTTGGCGCTTGCCGTCGCCGGCCTGGCGATTGCGATTCGTGGCGTGCTGGTCTTTCGCCGGCACGGCACGACCGTCCATCCGAATCATCCGGAACGTGCATCGACCGTCGTGACCGGGGACGTATTCTCGCTGACGCGGAACCCGATGTACTTAGGCCTCGGCCTCGTGCTGTTCGCCTGGACCCTGGAGCTCGGTTCGCCACTCGCTGCGCTGCTCGTCCTGCCGGCGTTCGCGATTTACCTGACCGAGTTTCAAATCAAGCCGGAAGAACGGGCGCTCCGGGAGAGCTTCGGCGGCGATTACGAGCGCTACCTGAACTCGGTACGGCGCTGGTTGTGAGCATGCGATTCGGCACGATCGTTCTCGTGGGAGCCAGCCGCGGCATCGGTGCCGCCGTAGCCGCGCATCTCGCGCCGGAGACCCGGCGGCTGATTGCCGTTTCGCGAACGCCGGCGCCAGCCGGCGAATGGCTGCGGGCAGACATGGCCGACGACGCCGGAATCGATGCGGTGGTCGCGGGTGTGGGCGACGGGCCGCTCGACGCGCTGCTGTATCTCGGCGGCGTCTGGGAGCAGGGGGCGTTCACGTCGGCGTATCGTTTCGAAGACAGCCCGCCCGCGGAAACCTGCTTCGTAATCGACGTCAACCTCGTGGCGCCGATCCTGCTCGTGCAGAGACTATTGCCTGCGCTCGGGCGGGCGGACGGTGCCAGGGTCGTGCTCATGGGTTCCGTGACCGGGAGGGACAACGCCGCATCCGTCGAGGTGGCGAACAGTGCGTCCAAGTTCGGTCTGCGCGGGGCCGCGCAGGCGCTCGCGCTGTCGCTCGGACCGCTCGGCATCGGGGTGTCGACGATCAATCCGGCAAACGTCGCAACGCCGGAGGTACTTCGGGACATAGCCGAAGGGCGAACCGCGGAGCAGAAAGCGATACCATTGGCGGATATCGTTCGGGCCGTGGACTACGTGCTGGCATCCAGCCCCGCCGCCGTTCCCAGCGAGATCGATATCGTTCAGCGGCAACCGGTATGGGAGCGGCCGTGAAAAAGCGTTACAAAATTCCTCTCGGTTTCCTCGCGGTTGTCGCCGTCGGCGTCGGTATCGGCGCCGCCGTGCTGAGCCATAGCGCCCCTTGCCCGGAGCCGCCCGCGCTTGCCGACGATGTCGAGACCATGCAAGCGATAACCGGGCGATGCTACGGATCGGCCGACGTATTGGCGCTGGAGCGCGTGGCAAAGCCGGTGCCCGCCGCCGACGAGATTCTGGTCCGGATCGAGAACGCCGCCGTGAACCCGCTGGACTACCACTACATGCGCGGCTCGCCCTACGTGATGCGCCTGAGCTCCGGGATCGGCTCGCCCGGCGATCCGCGCGTCGGCGTGGACTTCGCCGGCGTGGTCGAAGCCGTCGGCGCGTCGGTGACGAAATTCGCTCCGGGCGACGCCGTGTTCGGCGGGCGGAACGGCGCCTTTGCCGAGTACGTAGCGGTGCGGGAGACGGGTGCCGTCGCGAAGAAACCCGACAACGTAAGCTTCGCCGAGGCGGCGGCAGTTGGCATTGCCGGCGCGACCGCGCTTCAGGCCTTACGTGACAAAGGCGGTCTGCGCTCCGGCGAGCACGTGCTCGTCAACGGCGCGTCGGGCGGTGTCGGCACTTTCGCGGTGCAGATCGCGAAGGCCATGGGCGCGACGGTCAGCGGCGTTTGTTCGACGCGCAACGTCGGGATGGTCCGCTCGATCGGTGCGGACCGGGTCTTCGACTACACGCGTGAGAGCTATCTCGACGCCGACGAGCGTTTCGACCTCATCGTCGACATGGTCGGCAACTACTCGCCGTCGGCCAATCACAAAATGCTCGGGGAGGGCGGCCGCATGGTCATCGTCGGCGGCCCCAAGGGCAACTGGCTGGCGCCGTTCAGGCGACCGCTGCAGGCGATGTGGCTCGGGAACTTCGTCGATAACGAGATCGTGACCCTGTTTGCGACGCTCGATTCCGCGTCGCTCGAGGCGATCGCCGCATTGATGGCCACGGGCGAGGTCAAACCCGTCATCGATCGGCACTACCCGCTGGCGGAGGTCCCGGATGCGATTCGCTATTCCGAGACCCGCCGCGCGCGAGGCAAGATCATCGTCGACGTTCCCTGATCGGGGCGCGGTCAGGGCTTCCGGAACAGAAAAGTAAAGCGGTCCGTATTGCCAGAGACCGCCCGGCGTCCCACCTCGTACTCGAGTTCGTCGTCGGCGCGATAGTGCAGATCGCTATAGTCGACGAACTCGAAGCCGGCATCGAGCGCTTCCTTGATTACGAGGACCGGGTCGATGCGGCGGCGGTTCTCCGGCGTCTCGTCTTCCATGTGGCGGCGCGTGTGGTCCACGACGCCGTAGAGGCCGCCCGATCGCAGCGCGGCAAAGACGGCGCGGTGCATGCGCGCTCTGCCTTCGGCGTCGAAGTTGTGCACGTTGCGGAAGGTCAGTGCCAGATCGATATCGTTCACGTCGAGCTCGAAGTCGTCGGCGGAGTAGAAGCGGGCGCCGGGCTCACGGCGGATGTTTGCCGTGGTCTCGATGACTTCGACCCTGTCGAAGCCGGGCTCCGTCAGAATCGTCTCCTGAATTCTGCCGGTGCCCATCGCGACGTAGAGTTTGCCCCTGTCGGCCAGAACCGGCGCGAGGATTCGCGTGTACCAGCCGCCGCCAGGTATCAACTCGAGTACGCGCATGTCGTCCTCGAGACCGAAAAACTCGAGCGTTTGCAGCGGGCGCCGGTTGCGGTCGCGCGCGCGGTCGGCTTCGGGCCGCGCCTCGGCGGCGAGTGCGGCATTGACCTTGTCTTCGATCTCGCCGGCGAAAAGCGGGCTCACGGCGAACGCGAGGGTAACGATTAACAGTCTCACGGCTTGCTCCTGGCGGTGTGTGGGGGTATCGGTGCGCCGTCGGAACCCGTCGTCCCGGGACGGGTTCGCCTGCAGCACCGGCCGCGATTCTAGCGCAAGCTGAAGCGCAACGCGGCCGGCAAGCTGGAAGCGATCGTAATCAGGCCCTAGCATTGGGCCGTATGGACTTGTTGTTCCTGCTGTTGGGGCTCACGGGGCTGTGGATCGGCACCGAGATGACGATCCGGGGCTCCGTGTCGCTTGCCAGCCGTCTGGGCGTTTCCGATTTCGTCGTTGGCATCGTCGTGCTGTCGATAGGCAGCGACCTGCCGGAACTGGCCATCGCGCTCGACGCTGCCGTGAAGATCAGCGCGGGCGGCAACTTCGACGACGTGATCGTCGGGGCAGCGTTGGGCAGCTCGCTCGGCCAGATCGGTTTCGTCATGGGTCTCATCGGCCTCCTCGCTTATCTGACGTTGCCGGAAAGATTGATCTACCGCCACGGCGGCATTCTGCTGGGATCGATCGCGTTGCTCGGCACCTTCGGTCTGGACGGTACCGTCGATCGCGTCGAGGGTGCCGCGCTGTTGCTGCTCTACGCCGTGTACATCGTGATCGTGCTGGGCAACGGCGTGGGCGAGATACCGCAGGACGGCGCGAAGAGGCGGGGTATTCCGAGTTCGCTGGGGCTACTCGCGGCGGGTCTGCTGGCCGTCGTTCTGAGTGCGGATCTGACCGTGTCCTCGGCCGTGTCGGTCGCGCGCGCCCTGGGAGTCGACGAAGCCTTCGTCGCCATCGTCCTCATAGGTCTGGGCTCGAGCCTGCCCGAGCTGAGTATCTCGGTCGGCGCGGTGATCAAGGGCCGTCACCGGATGTCGGTAGGGAATCTCATCGGCAGCAACGTCTTCGATACGCTCGTGCCCGTGGGTGCGGCCGCGCTGGTGACCAATATCGCGTTCAGTCGCGACATGCTCTCGCTCGAGCTGCCGTTTCTGTTCCTGCTCAGCCTGCTGGTCCTCGGTTTCTTCTTAAGGAAGCGCGGCCTCAATCGTTTCGAAGCGGGCATCATTCTCGCCGTCTACCTGGCCTACGTCGCGTTCAAGCTTGCTGCGGTCTGAGCCGGGCGGCGGCCACGGCCTTGCGGTTTACGGATGCGCGTCCCAGTCGACGATGCCGGCGTCGAACACGGGGCCGTCGACGCAGACCCGCTGCATTGCCGGGCCGTCCGGCAGCTTTACCCGAACGGCGCAGCCCGCGCAGCCGCCGACTGCGCACGCCATGTACTCCTCGAGCGAGACCTCCGCGCGGACGCCGTAGTCCGCGGCAAGCGCGGCAACGGCCTTGAGCATCGGAGTCGGACCGCAGGCGTAAATCATCGTTTGCCCGGGCGACCCGGGACCCGCTGCGTCCAGCCAGCGTCGCGCGAGGTCCGTGACGAAACCGTCGTAGCAACCCGGGAAGCCCTGGCGGCTCGTGAGCCGCGCCGGCACCCCCCAGCTTTCCAGAAGCGGCATGCTGCGGTCGATGTTCGCCGGCGCGCCCGCGAAGGGCAGCGACGACGATGCGAGGTCGAAGGGAAAGGGAATCTCGGACCCGAGAATCGCGGCGGCTTCGAACTGAGCATCGCGCCGCAGGACGTCGGCGAGGAACACCATAGGCGGGATGCCGACCCCGCCGCCGATCAGCAGCGCGCGCGGCCGCTCCGGGTCGAGCGTGAACGGCTTGCCGATCGGGCCGAGTACGCTCAGCCGGTCGCCGGGTGCTTTCTGCGCAAGCAGCTTGAGACCCTGGCCCACGATCTTGAACAGGATTTCAAACCAGTCGTCCCCGACCCGCATGATCGACATGGGCCGCCGCATCGGCAGACTCGCGTCGCAGGACAGATGCACGAAACTGCCGGCCTTCGCGGCGGCCGCGCACTTTGCCGCGCGTATGCGCATGACGTACTGCTCGCCGGGGAACTCGGTCCGGGACAGAATCTCGCCGTCCTCGACGAAAATAGTATTGCGGTTTCTTTGCGCGTGCCGCTGTGCGTCGGTGCTCATCCGCCGTGCAGCGTACGGTGTACGCGCTCCAGCACGGCCATACGCACCGCGACGCCATTGGTAACCTGACGCGTGATGACCGATTGCGGGCTGTCCGCCAGCTCGGACTCGATTTCGATGCCGCGGTTCATCGGTCCCGGGTGCATGACGATTGCATCGGGTTTCGCGCGCCGCATGCGCGCCCGGCTGACGCCGTAGCGACTGAAGTATTCCTCGACGCCGGGTGTGCCTTCGAGGTTGCCGATACGTTCGCGCTGTATCCGCAGGGCCATTACGACGTCGGCGCCGTCCAGCCCCTCATCGAGGTCGTCCAGGATGACCGCGCCGTTCACATTGTCGGGGTCCGGAGCCAGCGAGGGCGGCGAGACCAGCCGCAGCTCGCGAACGCCGAGCGCCCTGAGACCCTCGGCCGCCGAGCGGGCGACGCGCGAATGCCGAATGTCGCCGACGATCGCAACCGTGAGCTCCGCGATGTCGCCTTTGTGTTGGCGGATCGTCAACAGATCGAGCAGTCCCTGGGTCGGATGCGAGACGTCGGCCTCACCGGCGTTCATGACGCTGACGTGATCGGCGACGTGTTGGGCGATGTACGCCGGCACGCCGGAGCTGGCGTCGCGGACGACCATGATGTCGACCGCCATGGCCTCGAGCGTGTAGATCGTGTCGAGAATCGACTCGCCCTTCTTGCGCGAAGACGTGTTGACGTCGAGATTCAGCACGTCGGCGCCGAGCCGCCTGCCGGCGAGATCGAAGGATGCGCGGGTCCGCGTGCTGGGCTCGAAGAAGAGATTGCCGACCGTGCGGCCGGCAAGCGCGCCGCTGCGTACGGGCAGCGCCCCGGCCGGCGCGAGGTAGCGCTCCGCGTCGTCGAGAATGTCGCTGATGAGCCCCCGCGGGAGGCCGTCCAGCGTCAGCAGGTGGCGGAGGCCACCGTTCGCCGCCAACTGGAGATCGGGCTCGATGAGCGTGTTCTTGGGATCCGGCGCAGCCATCGGCCGGGGATTCTACGCCGCGGGCGGCGCAAAATCACGGCGAGATCCGCCTGGCCGGCGGCGGGGTAACGCTCGAGCTTGTGTCAGCGATTCAGGCCCGGCGAGATACGAAACCGCCGACTGCGCGTTTGAGTCGCAGGGTGCGAAACGCGACACCGGCCACGGTTTCGGTCAGCCAGCGCCCGGACCTCGGCGTGCTGTGCGTGATTTCACCGACGGCATCGCAAACACTGTTCGAAAGCCGCACGAGCTGGCCGGAGCGCAAGTCGCAGAGCGTCAGGAGGCGCAGGCCGTGCGGTGAAATGTCTTCGATCTTTGCCTTGTAACCGCGCCGCTGTTGCCAGTGCGTGTAGAGAACTGTCTCCAGCCGTTTGTCGATTCGCTGTACGGCGCGCATGTCGTCGGATTCCATGCGCCGGTGATCGACGCCGGCCAGCGGGCTGCCGCAAGTCGCACAGCTGTCCTCGGGCCCGGCCAGTTCACCGAACTCGTGTGCGTGGTCGCAGAATGCACAGCGGGCGGAATCGAACGCTGCCGACCCCGCGTCGGCGTCGAACCCGAGCGCCACCCGCGCCAGGATATCGAGCCGGGCGTCGTAATCCGCGCGTTGTTCCGGATCCTTCAGCACCGCGTATGCCCTGTTTAGCTGCGCGGCCCGCCGGGCATCGCCGCCGCGGTCGGGGTGATGACCGGCCTTGAGCATCAGGCGCCGGTAGCTGTTCCGAATCTCCGTGAGCGGCGCGCCGGGTCCGACACCCAGTAAGTCGTAGTAGTTCTGATCGGCGCCGCCGTTCATCCGGATGTCATTTCGAGAAGCTCTGAAGAAGACAAATACTGTCGCAGATTCGGCCGCAGGGCACGCCCTGGCCGGTCACGAGCGGGATGGCGACGCGCGTCCGGCGTTATGTCACGTAAAAGAGCGCGCCGGCCGGGGGTTCCAGGCCCCGGGGCGTCGCAAAATCACGGCGCGCCCGCAAGGTAGCGCTCGGCGATGAAGACGGCTGCCGCGGCGTCGATTGAGGCCTTGTCGATACGGCCGCGGCGACCGTCGGCCCGCGCCTCCTTCAGTACGCGTTCGGCTTCGATCGAGGAATAGCGTTCGTCGGTCGTCGCAACGGGCAGGTCGTAGCGGGCCAGCGCCTCGATAAAGGCGCGGACCGGGCCGTCGAGGTCGCCCGGCGAGCCGTCCGGGTTCAAGGGCATGCCGACGACCAGACGGTCGGGTCGCCACTCGTCCACGAGCCGGTCGATCGCCGCGAAATCGATGTCGCCGCCGCGGTTGTAGACGACACCCAGCGGGCTTGCGCTTCCCGTGACGCTCTGGCCGGCCGCGACGCCGATGCGCCGCAAACCGAAATCGAAAGCGAGTAGCGTGTCGTCAGGCATGGCCGGCATCGGGGCCGATCCGCGAGAGATCGATCCCGAGGCTGCCGGCTGCCTCGGTCCAGCGGTTCTCGAACGGTGTATCGAACACCAGGGTTGCGGTCGCGGGGACGTTTATCCAGGAGTTTGCCAGGATTTCGCTCTCGAGCTGTCCCGATTCCCAGCCGGCATAACCCAGAGCGACGAGCGACTTGTCCGGTCCCTCTCCGCGCGCCATCGCGTCGATGATGTCGCGCGATACCGTGAGCCGGATGTCATCCGATACCTGTAAGGAGTTGTCGTAGTCGACGTCCGAGTTGTGCAGCACGAAGCCCCGTTCGGTACCTACCGGGCCGCCGGCCAGCACGGGTTGGGCTTCGAGTGCGCCGTCGGGCGACTCGAGCTCGAGTTGTACCAGCAGGCCGCTCAGATTCATGTCGAGCGGACGGTTGATCACGATACCGAGCGCGCCATCGTCGTTGTGTTCGCAGATCAGGGTAACGGTCGTCGAGAAATTCGGGTCCTGCATACCCGGCATGGCGATCAGAAGCTGGCTGGTAAGCGAGCGCGTCGTTTCCATAGTGGCAGTATCTGCCGTGCGCTCCTGACGTACAAGGCGAATGCTAGCGCGAGCTGGTCGCTCCGCCGCCCGTGCTGGCGGTGCGCGGAACATTCTGTTCCGCAAACAGCCACTTATACGCGAAGCGGACGCTGTCGTACTCCGCGCGGACTTCGGCCGGAAAGGGATCGAACGGCGACGCGCGGCGCAGAATGTCCAGTGCCGCCCGATCGAGCACCGAAGACCCTGAGGAATGCCGCACGACCACTTCGACCAGCTGGCCGTTGACGTCGATGCTGACCTCGAGGGTCGGGCTGCCTTCGAGACCGGCAAGCGGCCCCAGTTCCGGGAAGTACTCGGCGCCCACGAGTTCCACGCGGCGCTTCCAGCTGTCGAGGTAGGCGGCAATCGACGCCTCGCGGGTATCGGCGCTGATAATGAGCTGCCGCGGGTCGTCGTCGTGAATCTCGAGCGTCGCGCGTTCTTCCTGCGGTAGTGGCAGCGTCGTTTCCGTGCCGCGCTCGAGGGCGATTGCCGTCTGTGCGTCCGGTCGCGGTTCGTTGCGCGGGCTGTCGAACACCGATTGGTCCCGGTCGTTCCGCGTCGTGAGGAGCTGATCGGCCGCCCGCTCATGGCGCGCCGCATCCATGAGGCTGTCGCCGTCGGGTTCGCCGAGATTGTCGAGCGGCGAAACGCTCTGCTGCGGGGCCGACGGGCGGACTTCGCGGCTTGTGTTGCCGCCGCCCAGCTGGCTGGTTTGGGCCAGATACTCCGCGCGATCCGGCCGATCGATCCGCTGGTCCGGGTCGGCGACGATCGTCACTTCCAGGGAAATGGCTTCAGTGAACCGGTCGGTGAGCGTGGGATTGAACGTGACGCCGAGAATCAGCACGCCGTGAACGAGGGCCGCAAGAAACAGCATCGCCGGCAGCCGGTCCGTCGCCGGCGGCTGAACGAGGCGATAGTCGTCGAACGCTGTACTGAGTGACGGCGAGTTGCCCAATGCTTTCTCTGGGGAGAATTATGTCGAATAATCCGCCAGTTCCATCAGGAAAACAAGCGCTTATCCGCTATACCGAGGACTTAGTCTAGCGTTTGCCAGGATTGACCGATGCGACCTGCGTCACTCAACGGCGTCTCTCGATGGCATCGAAGAGTTTACCGGCGATATTGATCCCGCGATCGCGATCGATTTCGCGGATGCCGGTCGGGCTCGTCACGTTGATTTCGGTCAGGTAGTCGCCGATGACGTCGATACCGGCAAACAGAACGCCGGCATCGCGGAGCGCCGGACCGAGCGCGGCGGCGATTTCCCGGTCGCGCGGCGATAGCGGCTGGACTACTGCGGTCGCGCCCATCACGAGATTGCCGCGGTTGTCGTCGGGCGGCGGAATGCGGGCAAGCGCGTGCGGCACCGGCTCGCCGTCGATCAGCAGTATGCGCTTGTCGCCCTCGTCGATCTCCGGAATGAACGCTTGCGCCGTGGCGAAGCGCCGGCCGTTGTCGGTCAGCGTCTCGAACACGACATTCGCGTTATTGTCCCCCTTGCGGATGACGAATATCGATCGTCCGCCCATGCCGTCCAGGGGCTTGACGACGACGTGCTCCTGCTCGTCCAGGAACGCCCGGAGCTTCGGGATCGAACGGGTGACCACGGTCGGCGGCGTGAGCTCCGGAAACCAGGCGGTGTACGCCTTCTCGTTCATGTCCCGTAACGCCTGGGGGCGGTTGACGATCATGGCGCCCGCGAGTTCCGCGCGATCGAGGATATAGGTCGTGTAGATGTACTCCATATCGAACGGCGGATCCTTCCGCATGAGGATCACGTCGAGCTCGCCGAGCGCCATGCGCTTGCGGCCGCCCAGCTCGAACCAGGCGTCGTTGTTGTCGTGCACGAGCAGGCTTCGCGCCTCGCCGACCGCCTCACCGTTGTCCAGCGCCACATCGCCTTGCTCGAAATAGCTGATCTCGTACCCGCGCTGGTCGGCTTCGAGCAGCATCGCGAAGCTGCTGTCCTTATGCGGCTTTATAGACCCGATCGGGTCCATCATCACACCGATGCTGAGCGTCTGTTTGGGCATTTTTGTGGATTGCTACCAGTTCTCGAGCGAGCGCCACTATACAGTGCGGCCTGAACGATAAGAACCGCTCTGCGACGACGAACCGGCCGTTGTGGCGACGAAAACCCGCCGATTCGATTCGGCACGTGGCAAGCACCGGATTTCACGGGTGTTTTCGCCGCTGCGGGCCCCGTCGTAGCGGGACTTATGTCAATATGGTACAAGGCTACATCTTTGCGATGGCTTAGCGGCAGTTTTTGGCGTCCGGCCGTTTGCATCGCGAGTGCTTACGAGGAACACCCGTGTCGAATAGCGCGTCTCGCAGTCTGAACGGACTCAAGATTCTCGTCGTAGACGACAGCAAAACCATCCGCCGCACCGCCGAGACTCTCTTGACGAAGGAAGGCTGCCAGGTGTTCACGGCCATCGACGGCTTCGATGCGCTGTCGAAAATTGCCGATCACCAGCCGGACCTGATTTTCGTCGACATCATGATGCCGCGGCTCGACGGTTACGAGACCTGTTCGCTGATCAAGCACAACAAGACGTTCCGGGAAACGCCGGTGATCATGCTGTCCAGCAAGGATGGCCTGTTCGATCGGGCGCGGGGACGCATCGTCGGTTCGGAGCAGTATCTGACCAAGCCGTTCACGAAAGACGAGCTGCTGGGCGCGATCTCCAATCAGATCGCCTGACGGCAGCGCTGACACAGCGGGTAGGCGACGCCTCTTTAGTTCTAAGGACATAGACATGGCCGTTGTTCTGATCATTGATGACTCACCGACCGAGCTGCATCTGTTTCAGAAGACGCTCGAGAAAGCGGGCTTCGATACCATCGTCGCCGATAGCGGTGAAGACGGGATAAGCGCCGCGAAATCCGCCCACCCCGACTGCATCCTCATGGATGTGGTCATGCCGGGGATGAACGGCTTTCAGGCGACGCGGAAACTCACCCAGGATCCCGCGACCTCCGATATTCCGGTCATCATGGTGACCACCAAGGATCAGGAAACGGACAGAATCTGGGGGATGCGGCAGGGGGCTGTGGAGTATCTGGTCAAGCCCGTACCCGAGAAGGAGCTCGTCGCAAGAATCAAGCGCGTGGTTACGGGCTGAGCCGGTGGGTCGCGTGCTGGAACTGTCGTCGCTCGTCGAGCAGCCGTTCGAACTTCTCAAGGAGATCGAGCGGCGCAGCCGCAGCGCGCAGAGCGGCGTCGTCGACTCCACGGCGCGTGAGTGGACGGGTATCGGCTTTCGGATCGGCGAGGAACACTTCGTCGCCGGTCGCGAAGAAGTCCGCGAGGTGCTGATGCTTCCTGAAGCACTGACGCGGGTACCGGGCGCGAAGCGCTGGATACTCGGGATTGCCAACCTGCGCGGCCACCTTCTGCCGCTGATCGACGTCAAGCTCATGCTGGGCAGCGGCCGCACGACCCTGCGGCGGACGACCCGCGTCATTTCCGTCAATCACCGCGAGGTGCCGGCCGGGCTGGTAGTGGACGAGGTACTCGGATTTCGTCGTTTCGGCGACCGGGAGTTCATCGATCAGGTGCCGGAAACGGTTGTCCGCTGCGAACGCTTCCTGACCGGAAGTTACGAGCGCGGCAGCGAACGCTGGCCGGTGTTCAGCCTTTTCGACCTCGTCGAAAGCAATTTTTTCCTGCAGGCCGCGAATGAATAGAGCCGGCTTCAAATGAGTTACTCCTATGGCGAAAACCACTGACACAAGCACGACGTTCAGAACACTGGCACTGGCTACGGCCGCGCTGTTGATCGGCGCCGCCGCGCTGGTTTACCTGAACGACGGTGAGTCGGGCGGGGCGGCCGGCGAGCTTGCCGCTCTGGCCCAGGCGTTGCCCGGACAAAGCCGCCTTGCGCTGGCGGGCGAAACCGGCGCATTCGAGCGTCTCGTCGCCAGCGAACGGCGCCTTTCCGAACTGCTTGCGGCGACCGGAGGGCGCGGTGACGACTGGCAGGCCATGAGCGACGGGATCGAGCGGCTGACCTCGGAGCGACAGGTGTTCGAGGCGGCCGCGATGAGCACCGTCGAACTCAGGTCGGCGGCGGGCGAGGCTCAGGTCATCGCCGATCAGCTCCTGGATCGTTCCGGCGCTACCCGCATCGTCCAGGAAAGCGGCGCCCGACTGGACAGCATTCAACAAATCGCCGGCGGACTGTTGCTCAGCAACGGTCTCGAGGCGGAAGTCGCCGCGCTCGGCGAGCACATCGCATATCTGCGCGACGTGACGAACGGCCTGGCAGGCCAGGCCAGCCCGCTCGACATCCCCGCGCTGAACGACGCGGGCCAGGAACAGATCGTAGTACCCCTCGCTGAGCTGGTAACGCGGCTCGAGGGCGCGCTGCCGGCGCTTGCGGACAACCAGACGCAGCTTGCCGGAGTGGCGGCAACGCATGCCGGCATCGAAGGGGCCGCCGCCCGGCTTCTGGAGGCCGGCGCAGGCCGGGCCGCTGGCGGTTCGGGACTGCCGGGCGTGCTTGCGGCGCCGTGGTTGCCGCTGGCGCTTATCGTCGTGGCGGTACTCCTGGTCTTCGGGATGATCGGCGTCAACGCGCGGCTCGGCCGGTTCGAGGCGGCAGCGACGCAACAGGCGGAACAGAACGAACGCAATCAGCAGGCGATCCTGCGGCTGCTGGACGAGATGGGCAGTCTCGCCGACGGCGATCTGACCGTCGAGGCCACCGTGACCGAAGACATCACCGGGACGATCGCCGACTCCTTCAACTTCGCGATCGAGGAGTTGCGCAAGCTGGTGACGACGGTGAACGAAACGGCCATTATGGTCGACACGGCCTCGAAGCAGACGGAGAACACCGCATCGCACATGGCTCGTGCCGCGGATAACCAGACACGCGAGATCAACGCGGCTACGCAATCGATCGTCTCGATGGCTGCCTCGATCGAAGAAGTCTCCGGTAACGCCGAGCGTTCTTCCGACGTCGCCCGGCACTCCGTCGAGGTCGCGCACAAGGGCGGCGAAGCCGTGCGCCGCACCATCGACGGCATGAACACGATTCGTGAGACGATCCAGGAGACCTCCAAGCGCATCAAGCGTCTCGGCGAGAGCTCGCAGGAAATCGGCAACATCGTCGAACTGATCAACGACATCGCCGAGCAGACGAACATACTCGCGCTGAACGCATCGATTCAGGCATCGATGGCGGGAGAGGCGGGCCGCGGTTTCGCCGTGGTTGCAGACGAAGT
Source organism: Woeseiaceae bacterium (assembly GCA_028277185.1). Lineage (GTDB taxonomy): Bacteria > Pseudomonadota > Gammaproteobacteria > Steroidobacterales > Woeseiaceae > UBA1847. The sequence goes on along the minus strand of JANQGQ010000013.1, from coordinate 6,882 downwards.
GCAGCGTCTGGCCGAGCGCTCGACGAATGCGACTAAGCAGATCGAAGTGCTGGTCAGCACGATTCAGGCCGACACCAAGGAGGCCGTGGTATCGATGGAGCGCAGCACGACCGATGTGGTCGGGGGCGCACTGCTTGCCGAGAATGCCGGTGCGGCGCTCGACGAGATCGAGCAGGTGTCGAATCAGATCGCAAGCCTCGTGCAGAACATCTCCAGTTCGGCCCGGCAGCAGGCCGGCGCGGCGGCCGACGTCACCAACCGAACCACCCGCCTGAGCGAGATCAGCCAGCAGACCGGCAAGGCGACCACGGCGACGGCGGCGGCCATCTCGAAACTGTCCGAGTTTGCGTCGCAGCTCCGGCAGAGCGTCGCCGGTTTCACGTTGCCGCAGGATGTCATGCAGGGCGGAACGCTGGTGACCCAGGCGCCGCAGATGCCGCCTGACGCGCCTCCCGACGCGCCCGTCGCGGCGCCGAGCGAACCCGCCGCCAATGAGCCGCCCGGGCCGAAGCAGGTCAACGCGGGATAGCACCCGATGACGGGCGACACCGGCATTCAGGAGCGGCCACCGGTCGCTGCCGCGGACAGCTCCCTCAGATCGCTGGCGATCGTCTCCCGCGAGCTGATGGAGACGATCCGCAGCGCTCACCTCGCACTCGAGGATTGCGTCGACGGTCGCGGCGGGGCGCCGGCGTTGATTCGCGCCGCAGAGCTGCTGCATCAGGTGCACGGAGCGCTTCGGATCACGGAAACCTACGGCGCGGCGCTGCTTGCCGAAGAAATGGAGCTTGCCTGCAAATACCTCGCGTCGCTACGCGCGGGCAAGGGGCGCGAAGACGGCCTCGATGCGCTCACGCGGTCGATGGTGCAGCTGCCGATCTACATCGAACGCCTGCTCAACGGCGGCCGCGACATCGCGCTGGTTTTGCTGCCCATACTTAACGATCTGCGCGCGGCCCGGGGCGAGCCGCTGCTCTCCGAGGGCACGCTGCTGCTTCTTAACCTCTCGCCGAGCCGGGCCGAGGCGCAGGGTGACAGGCTGACCGGGAGCGGTGAGGATCCCGTCCGCATAGCGGCACGGCTGCGGCCGAAGTTTCAGCTTGCGTTGCTCGGCTGGATCAAGGGCGGCGACACCAAGCGGCATCTCGACACGCTTTCCAAAGTAGCCGGCGCGCTCGAGAATGCTTCGACTCGCGACGACATGTACCAACTCTGGCGAGTCGTCGGCGGCGTACTCGAAGCGCTCTGCGACGACGGCCTGGAAACGTCGGTGGCGCTGAAGCGCTTGCTCGGACAAGCCGACCGTCAGATCAAGCGTACGATCGACGAGGGCATCGAAGCCTTCGACCGGCACCCGGTCGACGACTTGATGAACAATCTCCTGTACTACGTCGCGCGCTCGACGACCGCCGGCCCCCGGATCAGCGACATTCGCGCGGCGTTCAATCTGTCCGAGTTGCTCCCGGGCGATGCACAGGTGGAACACGCACGCGAGGCGCTCTCTGCGCCCAGCGCCAAGCTCATGCAGACCGTGGCTTCCGCGATCAAGGAGGATCTCGGTGCGGTCAAGGACGTCCTGGACATTTTTGTCAGGACCGGTATGAACAAGCCGGCGGACTTGGTGCCGCAGCTCGAGCTGTTGAAGAAAATCAGCGATACGCTCGGAGTACTCGGGCTCGGCGAGCTGCGCAGCGACGTCGACCGCGAAATCGAGCGGCTCAAGAGCGTCGTGGAGAGCGGCGGCAGCAAGAGCGAGCAGGTGATTCTCGACATCGCTTCGACGCTGCTGCGTGTCGAGGATCGCCTGGATCAGCAGCTCATTCGGCTGACCGTCCCGCAGGAAGCGGTGGCGCGCGAGCCCGACATGCCCGAGGCCGAAGCAGCGGAATTCCGCCAGGTCGCCGAGTCGGTGATGCGCGAATGCATCATCAACCTCGCGCGGATCAAGGAGACGGTGAGCCAGAGCCTGAACTCGCAGGCTCCGTCGCAAGGGCTGGACGCCATCCCGTCGCTCGTCCGCGGTATCAAGGCCGGCCTGCTGATGCTCAACAAGACGCGTGCGATGGAAGTCGTCGAGCGCGTCGGCAACCTGATCGCGATGATGCTGCAGTCCGGCGGAGCGTCCCGCCTGACCCAGAAGGAAACGGACCGTCTCGCCGATGCGATCGTGTCGATCGAGTACTACATGGAGACGGTCAAGGCGGGCCGCAGCGAGCCCTGGTACATGCTCGACAATGCCGAAGCCTGTCTGACCGTGCTGCGCGACGTCGAAGCCAGGCTGGGGCAGGCGACTAAGGCCGCCGAGGCAGACGGCAATGCTGCGGCGGAGACGCAGAGAATCCCCGCGGCCGAGATTGCGCAAGTCAGAGAAGCGGCGTCTTCGGCGGCGGACGCGCACAAGTCGACCGAAGTCATTCCTCTGCCGGTCGTTGCCGCCGATGCCGAGCACATGGACCCGGAGCTTCTCGAACTGTTCATCGAGGAAGCGCGAGAAGAAGTCGTGTCGATTCAGCGCCACCTGCCGGTCTGGCTCGACAGCCCGGAGGACATGGAGGCGTTGATTACCGTCCGCCGCTCTTTCCATACGCTCAAGGGCAGCGGACGAATGGTCGGTGCCGAGCGGATCGGCGAGTATTGCTGGGCCGTCGAGAATCTGCTGAATCGCCTGATCAACCGCACGCTGAAGCAGACGCCGCCGATGCGGGAGTTCATCGCGGCCGCGGCGGCGGCCGTGCCGGACCTCATCGAACAGCTCGAGGTCGGGACGGACCCGAACGCGGATATCGCGCTTCTGACGGCGCGCGCTCACGCGTTCGCCGACGGCGATCCGAACGCCGAGGTGCTCACGCTCGAGCAGCCCGATCAGCCGGCGGCCGTGCCGGCGCTCGAAATGGACCCGGTGCTCCTCGACATTTTCGCCAAGGAAACCGCCGGCCATCTCAAGGTGATCACGGACTACATCGACGCCTGTGCGGGCCGCGCACCGCCTTTCCCGGTGACGGACAAACTCTATCGTGCCTGCCACACGCTCCATGGCAGCGCCAACATGGCGAACGTCGATCGCGGCGTCCAGGTGGCCGGCGCCCTGAATCGCTATGTCAGGCGCGTGCACGACAACAGCGCCGGTTTCGAGGCCGGGGCCCTCGAAGCCCTGCGTGCCGGCGCCGCCGCCATCGCCCGGATCGTTGCGGACATCAACGAGCCGGATGTCGAGCGCGACGACTATGCCGACCTCGTCGGGCATCTGGCCGCGCTCACCGAGGCGGTTCAGCCCCGCGGCACACTGACCGGTGTCGACGTCGAACCCGTGACGGCCGTGCGGGAGGAACCTCCCGCGCGCGTGGAGAAGCTCGAACCTCCGACGTCTGCCGAACCTGAGCCCGAGCCCGAATACGATGCCGAAATCGCCGCGATCTTTACCGAAGAGTCGGCCGAGCTGCTGGAAGCGACCGACAAGGCGTTCGGCGAATGGTCCGCAGACCAACGCCGGCGATCGTCGCTCGAAGAACTCAAGCGTCACCTGCATACGCTGAAGGGCGGCGCGCGCATGGCCGGTATCGCTTCGATGGGGAACCTCAGTCACGAGGTGGAGACGCTGTTGGGGGCGGTCGAGGATGGCCGCATCGAGGCAAGCCCGGCCGTACGCGACGCCCTGCAGCAAGCGATCGACGAGCTGCACAGGATGCGCGACAGAGTCATTGCCGGGAAAGCCGTGCCGGCCAACGGACCGCTCGAACAGCGGCTCAGGAACGCCACCGAAGGTATCGACTTCGCTCCCGAGCAGCCCGTTGCCGAGAGCTCATCGGACCAGGTCGAGGCCGAGGCCGGACGCGACGAGGCGACGCTGGTCGAGTTCAGCGTGGAACCCGAGGACGCCGTGAGTATGGTCATCGTGGATTCGCCGCTTGCCGACGAACTCCGGGATATCTCGCAAGCGGCGGCCGCGAACACCGAGGTGTTGCCTGTCGGGCCCGCCGACGAGCCGGAAGCCGACGAGCCGGACGTCGACGAGCCGGACGTCGACGAGCCGGAGGTCGACACCGCAGAGCCGGCGCCACCAGAGACCGAATCCGCCGCCCCGCCGGAGCCGGTTCCGGAACCGTCGGCAGAGCCCCCGCCGGAGCCCTTGCCGGAGCCTGGTCCCGAGTCCCGGCCCGAGGAAAGCGCGCCGGCAGACGAAGCACCGGCCGGTCCGGTTGCGGACACGGCGGATACGGTGTCCGTCATCGCCCGGCCGGAGCGCCCGGCTGCCGGCTCAGACGCGCCCGCCGCCGACATGGTTCGTCCGGCTGCCGAGCAGCGGCCCGCGCGGCGCGCGGAGGCGCGGCCCGAGTTCGCGCGAATCGACGCGGAGCTGCTCGAGGATCTGCTCAACGCGGCCGGCGAGATCAGCATCTATCACTCGCGCCTGAATCAGCAGGTCAATTCCATCGAGTTTCACGTCGAGGAACTCGAGCAGACCGTACAGCGCGTTCGCGAGCAGCTCAGAAAGCTCGAGATCGAGACCGAGGCACAAATCATGGCGGGCCATCAGGATACGCTGGTCGCCAAGGACTTCGATCCGCTGGAGCTGGACCGTTACTCCAATCTGCAGCAGCTGTCCCGGGCGCTGGCCGAGTCCGCAAACGATCTGGACAGCCTCAAGGACCTGCTGTCGTCACTGACGACCGAAGCGGAGAGCCTGCTCGTGCAGCAGTCCCGGGTTACGGCGGAACTGCAGGACGGTCTCATGCGAACGCGCATGGTGCCGTTCGAACGCCACGTGCCGCGGCTTACGCGCCTCGTCCGGCAGGCGGCGAACGAAGCGGGCAAACGCGCCGAGCTGGCCGTGGAAGGTGCATCCGGCGAACTCGATCGCCAGGTGCTCGACAAGATGCTGCCGCCGTTCGAACACATGCTCCGCAATGCCGTCGTGCACGGTATCGAGGAGCCGGACAGCCGTCAGTCTGCGAGCAAGCCCCCCGCGGGCCGGATCACGATCCGGCTGCATCGCGAGGGCGCCGAAATGGTCATCGACGTCGCCGACGACGGCAAGGGCCTCGATGTCGACCGGATCCGGTCGAAGGCCTACGAGCTCGATCTGCTCTCGCCCGAAGCCAAGGTAACGGATGCCGAGATCATGGATCTGATCCTCAAGCCGGGTTTTTCCACGGCAGGCGAGGTCACGCAGTCCGCCGGACGCGGTGTCGGCATGGACGTCGTCGCGAACGAGGTCAAGAAGCTCGGCGGCAGCCTGCGGATCTCCTCGGTAACGGGACAGGGAACCAACTTCACGGTCCGGCTGCCGTTTACGCTTGCGATTACCCAGGCGCTCATCGTCCGAACCGGCGACGAGGTCTACGCACTGCCGCTGCCTTCGGTCGAAGGCGTTGCGCGGATTCCACGCGGTGAGCTGGAGGCCCTGCTGGCCCAGACGGAACCCAGCTATCAGTACGGCGAAGAGACCTACAAGTTTCGCCATCTCGGCATGTATCTCGGCGGGCAGGCGGCCGAGCTGCCCGAAGACGAGGCGTTCATTCCGGTAATACTCGTTCGGGCCGGCGAATACTCCGCGGCGCTTCTGGTCGACGAGATGCTGGCGAGTCGTGAGATCGTCGTCAAAGGCGTCGGTCCGCAGCTTGCGGGTATCCGCGGCATCTCGGGTGCGACGATTCTCGGCGACGGCCGCATCGTTCTGATCCTCGACATCAACGCGCTCGTGCGAACGGGCGCGCCGGTCGTCGAAATCAAGCGCGCGGCGCCGGCACCGGCCGACAATCGTCCGCTGGCGCTGGTCGTTGACGACTCGATCACGGTTCGCCGCGTCACGGAGCGCTTCCTGAAGCGTAACGGCATGCGTGTCGTTACGGCGAAGGACGGTCTCGACGCGATCAGCGTGCTCGGCGATCACCGGCCGGACATTATCCTGCTCGACATCGAGATGCCGCGCATGGACGGTTACGAGTTCGCGTCGCACGTACGCAACGACGATCGCGTCGCCGACGTTCCCATCATCATGATCACGTCGCGCGTCGGCGATAAGCATCGCGCCCGCGCGATCGAGCTCGGCGTGAACGACTACCTCGGCAAGCCCTATCAGGACAGCCAGCTGCTCGACGCCATCCGCCGCCAGTTCGAGGATCGCGGGATCGCCTTGTCATGAGCGCCGAAGCCGAGGAACTCTACAGCCTGCTCATTCCGCTGGCCGAAGACCGTCTGATCGTGCCGCGTGCGTGCGTGGCGGAAGTCGTTCGCTTCTCGAAGCCGGACAAGGAGCCGGGTGCGCATTTCTGGATGCTGGGCAATGTGAGCTGGAACGGCCGGCCGCTGCCGGTCGTCTCGTTCGAAGGCGCGCTCGGCAAGGCCGTGCCGCCGGCAACCGGCAGAACCCGCATCGTCGTTTTCGTCGCCAGTACCGGGCAGCTCAAAATCGGTTACTTCGGTGTGCTTACGCAGGGTTTTCCCCAACTCGTCCGCGTCAACCGCGACGTCCTCAAACTCGACGCCACCGATAGCTGGGGCGACTCCGCGCCGGTGCTGTGCCGGGTCAAGATGATCAACGAGTTCCCGTTGATTCCCGATCTCGAACGACTCGAGACGATGCTGGCGGGCGAGTCGCTACAAGCCTGATTGATGCGCACGGATAGCGGGTAGGCGATCCTTGTTTGCGGGATGGCTCCCTGCGGTCCGCTTTATTCCCGCAAACAAGGATCGCCTACCCGCTATCCCGAGACATCGCCGCAAGCGCGAGTCCGGCTTCCACTGAGGTCAGCCGCCGTAGCAAGCCGGCCTTGCCGTCCGGGAGGTCTGTAGCGGGAATAAAGCGGACCGCAGATTCTATGTTGTGACGTCAAGCTGGACGATGGGGGCGCAACTCGGACTGATCCCGCAGGAGTGCGAAGG
>JANQGQ010000006.1 GCA_028277185.1 Woeseiaceae bacterium | reverse complement strand
GCGTCGGCTTGAATGTTACCAATCTGTTTGATAACGATCCGCCCTTCGTGGCAACGCCTTTCGGGCTTAACTATGACTCGGCGAATGCAAACCCCTTTAATCGCCAGATTAGTCTAACTCTATCCAAGAGTTTCTAACGCCAGCGTCTCATGAGAGGCGGCCGCGGTGTAAAGCGCCGCCGCGTCCAATTCCTATTATCAGATCAAGCTGGTCCGCAAGGCGGACACAGTATAAGCCCCCCCCCCCCCCCGGACATCCAAGATTAGAAAGATAATCAATATGCAGATTATTAAAGCCACTCTCGTCGTACTCTTCGCCGTGGCGATGCCGTCGATCGCCAATGCGGAACTGAAAGCGGTCACAGTCGATGACCTGTTGAAGCGTGAGCATATCGGAGTAGTTGTCATTGATGATGAGCGAGGCTTTGCATATTTCGAACGCGTGAATGCGGCTGAGACCTGGCCAGGCGTTCTGCCATATGTAAATACCTGGGTTATGGCGCGCGCGCGCAAGTCACTTCACCGTGTTTCCCTGGATGGCGGTGAAATTGAGTACTTATTCCCGCAAGAAGAGGGTGTGGGGTACTATTTTTCCAGCGCTGATCCCTGGTCGCCCGATGAGCGGTTTATTGCGTTCTACCGATTATCCAATGGCGATCTTTCGATCGGCGTGTTTAATACGGTGACGTCTGAGCACCAGCTACTCGACGTCGATGTGCATTATCCCTCAAGCGTTTACTGGTCATCCAATGATACACTCATGATTGCCGTAAGTGAGGCGCCGGCTGAAGACTTCACGATTGTCTCTGGCGCACGCGCAAATGCATATGCGCAGGAACGTGTCTGGCAGGATCGTGATGTCAGTGTAGATGTGGTGGGTGCGGGACGTTATGCGAGCGCGCCGGATATCGATAACGCGGTTTCACTTCTCGAAATCAATATTCGGACAGGCGCTAGCCGTGAGTATGCTTTAGGCACTGGTCGATTTAGCGGTGTCGTCACACCGCAGACTCGTGGTTCGAATTTCGCTGTAACGCATGATGCCATTGCAGACATTGCTGCGCCAGCGAATGCTGAGTTCGGCAGCATAAGTCGCGTAACAATCATTGATCGCAATACCGGCGCATCCAGCATCGTTGACGCCTGCGATGTCAGAGTTGTCTCTTGGTCTTCGTCGGGCCGGTATTTGCTTTTAGTGTCGCGTCAATTGCCTGGGTGGTGGACGGATGGTCACTATAAGGACTTAGACTTCCAGGACTATGAGCGACGGGTTTACTCAGTCTTTGATAACGAAAGAGGCGAGATTATCGGATCACTTCCGAAAGAGGCGGCGAACCCAAAGTGGGTTGGTGACCATCTTGCATATAATGCAAGTTCGACAGGAGAACCAAAGTCTATCGGTCTAGAGACGATTCAAACAATCACTTCAAGCACGCCCATCATCGCCGCTTCATCGGACTATTATTTTACGCTTGAGGAGGGCGACCTCTGGCGCAACGACCTCCGCGATGCGCGCACGAAACTCTCCGCAGTAGCTGATGAAGAGCTTGCGCTATTTGCAGGACGAAGCGCTGAAAGTAAAGCTCAAGCGGGGCTTCCCTTTTTATCCTCGTCAGCTGATACGCCGCCATTGTCCAGTCTTGTCTTTAAACTCGGCGAGACGTCCTCCGGCCAGTATATGCTGTTCTCAGGAGATGATCATGCTCCCGTTGTAATTGCCGCGCCTGACCCGCATGCGGTACTTCTCGCAGCGACAGAAGCGGGCGGTGTTTTTCTTTCTCGGTCCAATGAGTATGGCGGGCTGTTGACCTATGTGAGAAGCGGTGAAACAGCTGAGCCTGTCAATCTCTATAGGTTCAACGAACAATTAGCTGAGATCGCGTTGGCCATAGGGCCTATTTCACTGGAACATGCTGGGTTCGATGACCGGCCGGTTACGAGTTGGCTCTATTTGCCGCCGGGCGTGCCGCTGGACGGGCGTGCGAAATTTCCGCTGGTTGTGATCGCTTACGCTGAAACAGTATACCCAGATGACCCACGCTCGCGTGGAAGTTTCCGAACTGCTGAGCCTTGGCTCGCAAGTCTTTCAACCACCAACAACATGGAACTCTTTGCCGCACGTGGATATGCGGTTCTCATTCCCTCTATTCCATTGCCGAAGCGCATGGATGGGCCAAGTGACCCGATGCAGCAAATGATGCCAGCTATTCTTTCAGCGCTTGACGCGGCGCTTGCCACAGGTTGGGTCGACGAGGAACGCCTTGCTTTAACCGGACAAAGCTATGGCGGGTACACAACGCTTTCAGTTGCTGTTCAGACAGACAGGTTCGATGCACTCATTGGACAGGCGGTAGTCTCGAATCTATCAAGCCAGTTTGGACAATTCTCTCCCTCCAGTCGGCTCGATGCGGCTTCAAAACGAATTCCTGGCGGGTCACAGGCTGAGATGGCGGTCACCGGGCAACAGCGGATGGGCAGTACGCCCGCCTCCGACCCCGAGCGGTATGTCCGCAATTCCCCCTTGTTCTTTGCCGACCAAGTGACGACGCCTTTAATGATGATCCAGGGTGATTTGGATGCGACAACCTTCGTAACCCAAGCCGAAGAGATGTACACAGCACTTCGTCGGGAAGGCAAGGATGTGCTCTTCGTTCGATACTTCGGCGAGCAGCACGTGATCCACCATCCGCAGCATCAGCGTGACATGTGGGAGCGTGTTTTCGCCTTTCTTGAAGACAGCGGAGTGATGCCTGGACCTAAAACCTTTCACTGAAAGACTTCCGCGACCAACCGCAAGAAACCTCAAAGAATGATCTCTACTGGCGAGAGCTGCGACATAAGCCGATAATCGATTTTGGTAGAAATGTAGGGGGTATTCCCGCACAACAGCCAGAGTCGATCATGACGCTAACAAAGATTCTCATCGGCCATGCCGTCATCGTTATCGCTGGGCTATGGCTTGCGACGGCTTACACAGTGGCGGCGTTTGGTTATGAGAGCGCGTTTGGCAAGTCCTGGAAATCGTTGTTCGGAACACCCGTTTCCCTAACTTGGCGTCTCTTCGAATGGTGGTATATCTACGAAGCTTATGGGCCGCGCGTTTTTATGCATGGGGCGCCATCGTGCTGCCATGCACGGGAACGTCGTGGATCTTCACGTCAAGGGTTAGTGCTGAGAGGTTATAGGATCGAGCGAGGTCGCGAAGAAGCTGCCGAGATGCTGGTATAGCAGCCGAATTTAGGGGCACTTTGAGTACCTTAAGAAGTTTCGCGATGCTTGGAAGGTTAAACCAAGGTGTCCCGAATGTCGTTCGCTTCATTTGCTCAGTCTCCTCAGTCAACAATCATGTAAGAGATTAACGGGTTGAGCGGGCTTCGGCGTATCGCGTATTTGTCGAGGCACAGGACTTCCATCATCGCGAGCGTTTCGCCCGGGAACTTGGGGCAGTTCAGTTCATCGAACGCGAGCACCGAGCCGCGAGTCAGCTGCGGCAGCAGCAGATCGAGGCAGGCACGCGTTGGCTCGCAGATGTCTAAGTCAAAGTAGGCCAGCGCCACGATCGTTTCCGGCTGCCGCTCCATGTGCTCGCCCAGCGTGCGCGTGGCGTCGCCCTTGATCAGTTCATATTTCTTTTTGTGTGCAACAGGGCTCTCGGACTCGTGATACCCGAGTACGGCCTCGAGGTGCGGCTCGTAGTCTGCCGTAACCGAGTAGTCGCCTTGATTCACCAGATCGAAGTCACGGGCACGATCACGACGGACATTCTTGACTGGGAGGTACTGAGTGGCCTGATGTCGGGGTGGCTCACGGATCTCGACACCTGGGTGGTCGACAACCTGCCGCAGTTACTGTTCAAACTAACGCTCTTCCTGCTGGTTTTGTGGCTTGCCGTCATGCTCTCGAATCTGAAGGTCTCCCGGCTGTCAGGAACATGATTGTCTCAAGCGCAGGCGGTCTCGTGTTACTGCTTGGCATCCTCTTTGGTCTCGCCCAAATTAACTTCGCTGCCGGATTGATGATCTTTTTCTATCGACCCTACGACGTTGTTGAAGCGGGCGGCGTATTCGGCAAGGTGGGCAAAATGAGTTTGGTGAATACGACGATTCTTACCTTGGGATATCCATCTCTATCAGAGCGAACAGGTGGTCCCTGCCACCGTCCTTTCGACCGCGGAACATAGCGCCTCACGGAGGGTGACGAGGTCGGCTGGCGTACGATGGGGGCTTCCGAAGTTGCAGACACCAGCGCCGACAAATGAGAAGGTCGCCGACGCCGTGAATGGGCAATTGAGTACCGAGCTACAGGCCAGCCATGCGTATCGTGCAATGGCGGCTTACTTCAACTCACAGCAATTGCCCGGCTTCTCTTCCTGGCTCATTGCTCACTGTAACAAATTTCTTAAAATCAAAGGCTTATTAGCATAAGATAGACGATTCGCACTTCAAGGAGATGCGCTATAATAGCTACAATGGTCACTGTCTGGGAATGACACAATGAGACGCGTTAGCGCTCGTGAAGCAAAAAATCGGTTCGGAAAGCTCATTGATGACGCACAGCGCGGGCCGGTAACGATTGAAAAAAATGGCCGACCTTTCGCGGTCGTACAGTCCTATGCTGATTTTGAGGCGACGCAACAGGTCAAGCTTGAAGCCCTGCGACAGGGTATCGCGGAAGCTCGCGCCGAACTGGCAGCGGGTAAGGGGATGCCGTTCGATGACGAGGCTGTCGAGGAGATTAAGGCGGAAGGTAGGAAACGGCTTGGGGCGTCGGCGTCCGGCGAGTGAGTCGTGTCACCTACCAAGAACTCGCCAGGCAAGACCTGCTAGATGCGTGGATACACATAGCGGCAGATGACGTGTCCGTGGCGGATAGCTACATTGAACGGCTCAAAGAGACTTGTAGCCTGATCGCTGACAATCCGAATATGGGTGTCGACCGCAGCGATATCGACGACGGCGTTCGTTGTTTCCCGGCCGATAACTACATAATTTACTACGAGACAAGTGATGCCGGAATTAACGTGTTGCGGTTTTGGCACGCCTCACGGGACTCCGCAAGTATGGTCCTCTGATCTGCTTCTCGTTAAGTTGCGGACTTACGCAATTCCTTACAGGGCGCATTGAGGCATCAGCGCTGAAGCGGCCGCTCATAACAACTTCGGTGTCAATCTCCGCCACCGGCTACGGTGAACGTCACAACTCCGACGTCCGTACCGCCGTTTCCATCGGACCCCGCGTACGAAAACGTCGCTGCCCCGGGCGACGTTACTGTCACCCGTATCTGAGTCGAATTAGAGTGTCGTATTGTCGTTCCACGGCTTGCTCACCGACGTAATCGTCAACGTGTCGTTTGGAGCGTTAAATGGATACTTGGATGCACATATGTCTCTACAGCGGCAATGGCCTAAGCTGTCCGATGGTCATCGGTGATCGTCAGGATGTCGTCCGGGGGGAGCTTTACCGCGGCGTGAGACCAGCGCAGACCTTAAGCGGTATACGTGTGAGCATCAGAGTGCGTCTCGCAGTCTGGCGGCCAACTGGCTGCAGTGGAGCTTAGTGACTAACCTTGCCACGATGAACTCCGGTACTCCCAGAACCTCAGCCTACGCCTGGTGCCTTGCGCTCGGGGGCGCGTGCTTCTTCGGCCGCGCCGTAACTGCGCTCCTGGCCGGTCCGCCTCCGTCGACCGGAGCCGGGATCCTCGAGTGGATCGACGCTGCCCGAGTGACGATGATGTTGAGCAACGAAGCGCTTGTGATCGGTGCCGCGCTCCTCCTGGCGGGTCTCTACGGTGTCCAGCAATCGTTCGCGACGCTGGCTCCGGCCAAAACCACGGCGGGCAGCATGCTGCTCCTCGCCGGGTGCGTTGTCTGCCTTTTGCTTGGCATAGTGCAAGGGCGTTTCGTGTATCCGATCCACGGTATGTCCCTCACGCGAGCGGAGGATGCCGAGCTGCTCGCGTCGCTGTACTTCGGTGGCTACCATCTCGTGGCGCTTGTGTTCGCTGCGGCGACAGCGTTGTGGGCCCTGGCGATGCTCAAGGCTTCGATGTGGTGGCCGGCACTTGGCTATACGGGCCTTGTTGTCGCGGCGGGATCGGTCGTTAGTTCGTATCCCGATCTGATCGGACCGGTGCCCGTTTTCGTGTTGGAAGCCGCGCTGGCGCTTTGGTGGGTTGCTGTCGGTCTGATGCTGCGCAAGCTTGAACCTCACTCCAGGCCGGGATCGGGCGCGTAAGGCTGCCGTGTCCACCAGGGCGTTCCCGTGCGCCCGCGTTCCTCCGGCTCAGCTTCATCGGCAAGTTCGACGAAGGTTTCCTCGTCGTCGTCGAACAGAGCGTCCTCGATTTCTTCCTCGTCCACGATGTACAGGTAGTCGATATCGAGCGTCCTGACGTCGGCGCAATCGACGACGAGGACTTCGCCGGGGATGTCGTACGTGGTTCCGTCGTCGACCGGACGGCGCTTGGCACCTTCCAGTTCGACGCGGGCCAGCTTGCCGTCGGGGGTCACTTCGTAGTCCTTCAGCAGGCCGAAGTACAGATAAGTCTTCTGACCGAGGTCGACGGTCAGGGAAAGGATGATGCCGGCCGGGTCGTCCGGCGGGTATCGCAGCCGCGCGTGCCAGCTGCCGGCTTTCGACGTCAGCGCTATGTATTTGTCCCAGCCGCGTTGCTGCAGGAACAGCGCAATCGACGGACCGACGAAGAAGGCGACCAGCACCTGCGACCACACATATGCGCTGAGCTGCCACAACAGTGTGACGCCGATGGTGTCCGGTGCACGCGATGGCGTATCCAGCGCGGCCAGGAGCATCGCGTAGTTCAGCGTGCCGGTTGCGAACAGCGTGTCCGCGATGGCAACGAGCGCACCCCAGACGGCGTGGAAGGGCAGCGACAGCGGGATGGCGAACAGAAGCGCCTGAACGGTGCCCGGGTCGAATGTATAGGTCGCGTCCCAGCGCGATGTGGCGCGATTGAAGCTGATCTGTACGAGCAGTCCCGGCAGGAGGATGGCCAGCAGGACGACGGCGCTTAGGACGAGCCCGGACATGCGGCGTCCGCCGGGTCGGCGCTATTTCTTGACGGTGTCGATCTGGAGTCTGACCATCTTGCCGTCCGGGTAGCGGACCTTGATGGCGCTGGCTGCCCCGGAGACGGCGGCGCCGTTGGCGATCTCCTCGCTGCTGCGCTTGACGTCGCCGACGAGCGCACGCGCGGCTTCGCCGCTGAGCTTTCTGAGCCGCTTGTCGCGGATACCGACGCCGCGGTAGTTGCGCGCATTGACTGCCATGTCGCGATCTCCTGTTCGGGTCCCCGGAGGGGCGGGGTGCCGTGCTACCGGTACCGATAATAATGGCGCATCGCCGGGGAAAATCAAGGGTGCTCAGTGGCTTGGGGCTGAAACCGCGCTACAGCAGGCGGCCGAGGGCCGCGGGATCCGTGATCAGGACGAAGCCGACGCCGGTCACCGCACCGCAGAGATGAGCGTCGTGGTTGATGTTGTCGCGGCCGTTCTTCGACGCCCAGACCGAATAGGCGATGTAGGCGATCGCGAATACGAACGCAGGAATCGGTATCGGTATCGGAAAGATGACCAGCGTCGAAAACGGCTCGTAGAGGATGTAGGCGAAAAGCACCGCCGAAATGGCACCCGAAGCGCCCAGCGTTGCGTACTGCGGGTTGTTGCGTTCCTTCGCGATGGAACAGACGCTCGACAGCACGAGCGCCGCGAAATAGAGGACGACGAAGGCCGGCGTACCGAGGATTCGCTCGAGCGTGAACGCAAAGAAGTAAAACGTCACCATGTTGAACAGCAGGTGCCCGAGATCGCCGTGCACGAAACCGCTCGTGACGACGGTTTCGACTTGCTTGCCGCGAGCGACGAAGTAGGGGCGCATCACGAACCGGCCGATCAGCCCGGGCATGCGGTACAGCGCCAGCAGGCTCACTGCGAGAGTGACGCCGAAGAGCAACGCCGCGGCGGGGGATTCCAGATTATTCAATGACCTTCCTACAGTCGCCGGAGATGGTAGTCGAACGCCGGGCGATCCGAAAAGCGATTGTTGATCCAGAGCAGCAGAAGCGCTTCGACGTAGCGCGCGTCCCGCGCCTCGCCGACGTCGATGGCTTCGATCCCCATGGCCTCGATGAGTCCGGCCACGGTCGCTTTCGCCGCGGCATCGTCCCCGGCAAGCGGGACCGACACCGGACCGCCGGCAAGCGACGGATCGACCATCGTCTGCCAGCTGATCGTGCTGAATGCCTTGACCACCCGGGAGCCCGGAGCGGCCTGTTGGATGATCTCGGTATTCGAGGTGTCGAAATCGATGGCTCGTTCGAAGCGGCCGTCGACGAGCGTCATGGGGTTCGTCGGATCGATCACGATCTTGCCGTCCAGGTCGCCGAGATTGCTCGTGATGTCCTCCACGAGCAGAGGCGGCACCGCGAGGACGACGATGTCGGCGTCCCGCGCCGCGTCGCGCTGCGAAGCCGCCGAGGCGCCGTTTCCGGTTCGGGCGACGAGTTCCCTTACCTTGTCGCGGTCGGGGTTGCGGGAGCCGTATACGACCGTGTGGCCTTGCGCCGCGAACACCGGCCCGAGCGCGCTGCCGACGTCCCCGGTGCCGATCATGGCGATCCTGTATTCGGCCGTGGCGGGGCCCGGGTGGAGAACGACTAATGACAGGATGAAGACGAGGCGGAGCGACATTGACGGTTCCCAAGTTTGCGACTCCGCGCAGTATAGCCGCAACGAGCCGCGGGACCGCCGTAGCTGGGGCTCGGGCCCGCGTCCGCCGGTCCATTCATTATATGAACTCGGTCACGGTGCAGTGAAAGCGATGCTGTCACTATGCTGGCCGATAGCTTACGTCAAGTGAGGGCTCTTGCGGGTTGGATCGCGGCACTCTCACGGCAAGCAGTTTGACGGAGCCCGGGCAGAATTGGGCCGTTTCGGTTCTGCCGGGCGACGCGGAAGGCGTATTGACTAATCTGACAATTTAGTGCAAATAGCGCCTGCAATATTTTGTTAAATCAGGCACTATTTTGCGGATAGGGTGTTGCGGGCCGTACCGGCCCTATTAGCTCAACCCGAGGAAGGATCGCTGCTATGTTTTCCAGCACTACCAAACGAAAGACAGGGTATCTGCCTTTTATCGCCTCCCTTGCCGCACTGTCGCTTGCCGGATGCAGTTCATCCGGCGGTGAATCGTTTTCTGGTAGTGGCTCGGGCGGCGGTGGCACCGGGGGCGGTGGCACCGGCGGCGGCGGTACGGGTGGCGGCGGCACGCCGACGGGCGACGTTCGAATCGGCAACACGAGCGGGGGTACCTTCACCGAGGGCGCCCTTGCATTGGGTCTGGATTCGATATCGGCGGGTGGAACAACCGTCGTTACCGCCAGCTTCGTCGATGCGGACGGTAATCCGTACACGCAGTCCGTCTCTGTCACGTTCACCAGTTCCTGCGCGGCGACGGGCCAGGCTACCCTCGATTCGCCGGTAGATACGGTCAGCGGTACGGCGCAGTCCAATTACCTGGCGACGGGCTGCTCCGGCGGTGACACGATAACCGCAACCGCAACGCCGGGTGCGACCGCGATTTCGGCATCAGCCACCATAACGGTGCAGCCGCCAGTCATCGGCAGCCTGCAATTCGAATCTGCAACGCCTACAAATATCGGCATCCGGGGCTTCGGCCTGGAGGAGTCGTCTGCCGTTCAGTTCAGGGTGCTGGATACCCAGGGTAACCCGGCACCCAATCAGGACGTCAGTTTTTCGCTGAATAGCACGGTCGGCGGGATCAGCCTTGCCCCCGACACGGCCGTCAGCGACGCGAACGGTTTCGTCACGACTTTCGTTACCTCCGGTACCGTCTCGACGTCGGTCCGCGTGACGGCGTCCCTGACAGCCAATACCTCAATCAATACGCAGTCGGACAGCCTCGTGATCTCGACCGGCATCGCGGATCAGGATAGCTTCTCCCTGAGCGCTACGACGCTGAATCCGGAGGCCTGGACCGTCGACAATACAGAGGTCGAAATCCTGATTCTGGCCGCCGACCGCTTCAACAATCCCGTGCCGGACGGCACCGCCATCTTCTTCACGGTCGAGGGCGGCCAGGTCGACTCCTCCTGCCTTACCCAGACGGGTCAGTGCACCGTTACGTGGCGCAGCAGTTCCCCGCGTCCGTCGGACGGCCGCGTTACGCTGCTGGCGACGGCGATCGGAGAAGAGAGCTTTGCCGATCTCAACGGCAACAACGTACTGGACGATACGGACAACTTCACCGATCGACCCGAGGCGTTTCGCGACGATGACGAGGACGGCATTTACGATGTCGGCGTGGAAGAGTTTCGCGATTTCAACTCCAACAATATCCGCGATGCGGGCGACGGCGAGTACAACGGTGCGCTTTGTAACGATGCGAACGTGACGAACGTCTGCAGCTCGAGCAGGAACATCTTCGTCGACGATTCGCTCGTACTGACGATGTCGGGAAGCGGCGCGATCATCGAAATCCGGGACAGCTCGCCCTTCGCCGGGTCGAGCCTGGTCGGATCGATCACGGCAGGCGTCCAGGTGTTCCTGTACGTCTATGACGTGAACGGCCAACCCATGCCGGCGGGCACGGATATCGATCTGTCGACTTCCAACGGGGACATTGCCACCGGGACGAGTTTCACGGTGCCCAGCACCAACGTTCCGATTACGAGCCCCGGCAGTCCGCTCATCTATCCGGTCCTGGTCGATGCCGATACCGAATCGAGTTCGGGTACGCTAACGGTCGAGGTAACGAGTCCCGGAGGCGTGGTAAGCAGCTTCTTCATTACCGTGAACGACTAGCACCGCCTTTCGCTCGCGGCGACCTCCGGGTTGAGTTATTGGGGTCAGGCCTGTCGGCCTGACCCCTTTTACGTTTGGCGCCGCGGAATCGCCGGCTCCCTGATCTAGTTGCCGGTGCCGGCCGCCCTCTGCAGGGAACTCGAGTCGAGAATCAGATCGAAGCCCTGCATATTTGCCGGAATCACCACGACGCTGCCGTCGTTCTCCGCGAACTCGTGCAGGGCCTTGTTGATTTCGTGCTGCAGGTACTCCGCGGTGAGACTCTTGTTGATGATGCTGTTGGCCTCGGCGATGCCCTTCGCGCGTTCGATCTCGATTTCCGCGTCCTTCTTCGCAATCTCCACCTGCACCTGCTTGGCCTCGAGGCGCTTCTCGGCTTCGACGGCCTCACGGATCGCGGCCTCGATGCTCGGGTCCGTATTCAGCGCCCGGACGACGACGCGGGTGATGAAGATATCCCCCGAATCCGATTGTTCGAGCCGGCCCTGCAGTTCTTCGAGAACCGCGTTCTGCAGGAGTTCACGCTGTTTGTGCAGTTGCAGGCTGTCGATTTCGGAGACTTTCTCGTAGATGGCGGCGCGGGCTTCCCGAACCACGAGTCCGAACGCGGGCAGCCAGACGCCGTCCGAGCCGCGCATCGACGACGCGGCGTACTTCACGTACAGCTCCGAGATGCGCTCGGGTGGAACGCGGTAGTAGACCGACACGTCGAGGTCGCGCAGCGACAGGTTGTCAGCGGCCTTGGGTTTGAGATCGTCGATGTCGATCGCGATCTCCTTGGCGCTGAACTCCTGCTTCGTCGTGAGAATGGGCGCCTTGAAGTTCAGACCCTGGAGCTGCTCGGTGTGATTGACCTTGCCCAGCGTTCTTTCCACGGCGACGTTGCCGCTCTGAACGGTGTAGGCCATGGTCGACAGAATGACGCCGACCACGACGGCAAGCAAAACGAACTTTACGGGTAATAGCTTGTTCACTGCGCACTCCCTGATAGCGGTGACTTGAAAATTTATTTAATATTTCAATGAGATATGGGTGCGGTAGAGCAGATTTAAAGCGCATTCCCGGGTTCGCAAAGCGCTGTCGTGCAATGCCGGTCAGGTGTGTCAATACCATGGCCGGCGTAGATGGAACCCTCGCAACGTAAGCGGTCTCAAGACTGACGATGTGGAAGCATACTGGTTCGAAACGCCCCGACTTTGCGTCGATTCCCGGCCCGGGACAGGAGTCTGTCTGGGATTACCCGCGGCCGCCCGTGCTCGTGGACGACCCGCGCAGGGTGGAGGTCTACGCCGGCAATACCCTGGTCGCGTCGACCGACCGCGCCCGCCGGGTGCTGGAGACCGCCAGTCCACCGACGTTCTACCTGCCGCCGGAGAGCATTCTGGCCGGTTCGCTGGAGCCGGTTGCGGGCGAATCCTGGTGCGAGTGGAAGGGCGAGGCGCGCTACTACGCGCTGGTCGATACGCTGACGCCGGTGGCGTGGTCGTATCCGGACCCCAGCAAGCAGTTTGCAAGCCTTCGTGACTGGGTGGCCTTCTACCCGGGCCGCGTCGCCTGCTTCGTCGCCGGCGAGCGCGTCCGGCCGCAGCCGGGCGGTTTCTACGGCGGCTGGATCACCGATGATGTCGTCGGTCCGGTCAAGGGTGAGCCCGGCACCGGTCATTGGTAGCCGGGCACCGATGCGGAAGAGGGAGGCTTTCCGTCAGCTCAGGCGGGTGCGCAGCGTTTTGCGGTAGCTCCGGCTGACGGGGATCACGACGTCGCTCGACAGTCGAGCCGTGCCTTCCGCGGCGTCCGCCGCCGAAAGCTCCGTCACCCTGTCCAGATTGACGATGGCGCTGCGGTGGACGCGCTGGAAACCGTGCCCGGCCAGCCGCTCGGCTATGTCGGTCATCGTGCCGCGGAGCGGAAACACGCGGTCCCCGACGTGAAGATTGACGTAGTTCCCCGATGCCTCTACCCAGTCGATCTCGTGAGTGCGGACGAGAAACTCACGGCCGAGCTTCCTGACGAGGAAGCGGTCGCTCGTGCGCGGCTCAGGGTCGTTGCCTTCATCGATCAGCTCCGCCTCGCCCTGCAGCCGCCTGAGCACGAAGCGATACAGGTAGATCAGGGCCAGCAGCATGAAGTAGGTGCGGAAATCCTTGAGGTATTCGTAGCCGAACTCCGCCAGCCAGTTCGGCCAGTGGTAGCTGGCGCCGGCCTCCATCACGGGCCAGAGCGCCTTGCGCATGCCGTACATCAGACCCACGTGACCGAGCGAGAAAAGGACGCTGAACACGAGATGCAGGAAGCCCGAGCGGGCCCAGGTCCGACGGTCCAGCGGTGCGATGGCGTCGAACCATAGGAGGGCAGGAAACACGATCAGGAGCGCCACTCTGCTCGTTCCCTCGAGCGCCCAGGGGAGCCAGGGTGCGAACGGTTCGCCCTGACGATGCAGGTCGATCGTGACGAGGACGGCGTTGGCGATGACGCTCACGGTCATGAGCGAAATCACGAGCACGGTCTCGAACACCCGGCGGCGGGCGAGATAGCTGGCCAGCGTCATCGCGCAATCCTAACCGCCCGAAGGGGATTTCGTCCTCCGTTCGTCACAGAAACCCGGATATTCGTCACAGGAGCCCATCCACGCGCCACTTTCCGGCGGCCTCGGCGTTGTGCAACGCCCAGAATGATCGGCGCTAACCGTATGGAGTCTTTCAATGATCGAGATGCCGCGAGACAACCGTCGCTATGACGTGGACGCGCTCAGGGTGTTCGCCTTCAGCCTGCTGATTCTCTACCACGTGGGCATGTTCTACGTCGCCGACTGGGGCTGGCACATCAAGTCGGCCTATCAGGCCGAGTGGCTGAAGCTGCCGATGACGCTGGTCAACCAGTGGCGGATGCCGCTGCTGTTTCTGATCTCGGGGCTGGCGCTGAGTTTCGTCTGGGGGCGCTATACGCCAATGCGCCTCGCCGCGAGGCGCAGCGTCCGTCTGCTCGTGCCGCTGGTGTTCGGAATGGCCATCGTGGTGGCGCCGCAGCCCTACTACCAGGCGCTTGCGGCCGGCGTCATCGAGCCCGGCTTCCTCGACTTCATGCGCCGCTATCTGACTTTCGAGGACTTTCCCGGCGAGGCCTGGGGCGGCGAGAACCGCATCGTCTGGACGTGGAACCATCTCTGGTACCTGCCGTATGTGCTGTTCTACACGCTCCTCTTCATGCCGCTGATGGGCTGGCTGAACGGGCGCGGTGCCGGGGTCCGCGAGGCGCTGCTGCGTCTGCGCGGCGCGCCGCTCGTGCTGCTGCCGCTCGCGCCGCTCATGGTCTGGGGGCTCTTCGTGTTCCCGAGCTTCCCGTACATCGATCATTCGCTGACGGGCGACTTCTATGCACACGTCATGTACGGGACGTTCTTCCTCTACGGTTTCGTGATCGGCCGCGACCCGGGCATCTGGGGCGAACTGGCCCGCCGGCGGAGCTGGCTGCTTGCGGCTGCCGTGGCGTCATTCATCGCGCTGTACGCGGGCCGCGTCTTGTTGCCCGACTCGCCCGGCACGGTGCTCGAGACTCTGAACATGTTCGTGATCTACCTGAATCGCTGGTTGTGGATCCTGACGGTGCTGGGCTGGGCTCATCATCTGGTGCGCGGACCGTTGCCGGGCCTTCGCTACGCGACCGGAGCGGTGTTCTGCTGGTACATCCTGCATCAGACGATCATCGTCGTTGCAGGCGCTGAGCTCGCGCGCTTCGAGCTCGGGCCGGTGTTCGAACCTCTGCTGGTCGTCGCCGCAACCGCCGGCGGCTGCTTCCTGCTTCACGAGTTCGTCATTCGGCGTGTCGCCTGGCTGCGCCCCTTGTTTGGACTTTGGTCCAGGCGGGAACCGGCTGCGCCCGCGTCCGGTGCTGCGCGGGCACTTAGCTGAGCTGTCAAAACGAGGCGACGCGGGCCCCGCGTCGCCTCGGTCGGTACTCCGCTTAAGCCTGGTGGTGCATCGCGGAGACGGCTGCTTCCAGGTCCCGGTAGTTGCCTTGCCAGACGCCGAACATGTCGACCGCGGCCGGGTCCGGGAAGATATCGATGTCGCCGTTCGCAAGCCCGCGGACGATGTTGTGGGCGGCGGTTTCCGGCGTGGTCTTGGCCATGTCCAGGTCTTTGGCCATGTCCGTGTCGATCGGACCGGGATTTACCGTGTGCACGCTGATGCCCCGCGGCGCCAGATCGATGCGCAGCCCTTGCGATAGCGAATACAGCGCCGCTTTCGACGCACTGTAACCGCCCAGGCCCGGAAAGCTCACGAAAGCCGCGATCGTTACGACGTTGACGATGGCGGCGTCTCTTCTGGTCTCCAGAATCGGCAGGAAGCGGCGGATCACGTTCAGCGTGCCGAAGTAGTTGACCTCCATATCGGCGTGAACCGATTCCAGCGGCGCGTCCTCGAGCTTGCCGAAGGCGGCGGTGCCCGCGTTGTTGATCAGGAGATCCACGTCCCCGGCAGCCGCCGCGGCGGCCTCGATCGTCGCCGGGTCGGTAATGTCGATGGCCACGGGCTGGA
The DNA here is from genome assembly GCA_028277185.1 of Woeseiaceae bacterium. Lineage (GTDB taxonomy): Bacteria > Pseudomonadota > Gammaproteobacteria > Steroidobacterales > Woeseiaceae > UBA1847. The sequence continues at coordinate 21,827 of JANQGQ010000006.1, read as the reverse complement.
CGCGCGGATCGTCGAAGGCGGGCAGGCTGTCGACACGGCGTGCGCCCGCGTAGACCTTTCGTACCCCGGCGTCGAGCAGGGCAGTGACAGTGGCCCGGCCAATGCCGCGATTGGCGCCGGTGACGAAAGCGGTTCTGTCTGCAAGTTTCATGGTCGGTTCCTCGGTTGGGGTGGGGTCGATGGACGTACTGTAGATGCGCAGAAACATGCAGTAAACGCGTGAAAAAGCCATTGGAATGTGCGAAATTGCACATACAGGAGACAGGGGAGGTTGGGATGAACTGGGACGACCTGCGGGTTTTCCTCGCCGTTTCGCGGGAAGGGTCGGTCAGTCGCGCGGGCCGGGCCCTCGGCATCAATCACACGACCGTGGCGCGGCGTGTGGCCGCCCTCGAGAAGACGCTTGCGGCGCGCCTGTTTGACCGGAGTCGCGACGGCTACGCGCTGACTCAGGCCGGTGAGAACATGGTGCCGATGGCGGTGGCCATGGAAGCCAGCGCGCAGGCCATCGACCGGCAGGTCTTCGGCCGCGACGCCGTCCTGTCCGGGCCGCTGAAGCTCACGGTCCCTTACGATTTCGCGAATCGGATCGTCGTGCCGGCGCTCAGCGCGTTCGATGCGCGGTACCCGTGTATCGACCTGGAGCTGCTGACGACGACCGGGCCGCTGGACCTGCAGGCCCGCGAAGCCGATCTCGCCCTCAGGTTGACCGCCTCCCCGCCGGATTATCTGGTGGGGAGGGAAATCGTGCCCTTGCGCCACGGCGTCTACGTCAATCCGCGGCACTGGCCCGCGCTCGAGGCGTCGCCGCGCGTCGTTCTCTTTCGGTCCCAGGGGCCGCTCCCGGAATGGGTCGCGACGCATTTCCCGGAAGCGACCGTGGCCCTGCGCGTCGACAATCTCATCACGATGCTTGCAGCCGTGGAGGCCGGGCTCGGGTTGGCCCGTATGCCCTGTTTCGAGGCCGACTCCAGCACGACGCTGCGGCGGCTGGATCTCGAACTGACGCCCTCGACCTGGGGCATCTGGGTGCTGAGCCACGTGGATCTTCGCAGCACGGCCCGGGTGCGGGTTGCGCGGGAGTTCTTCACCGAGACCGTTGAAGCCGCGGCTCCCCTGATACTCGGTGAGCGGTCCGCGTATCTTTAGCGGCGGGTTTGCACGCAGGGCTCCCTAGTGGTTATTACGGAGCCACTTCGCCGCGTGCCTCGCGCATGCTGAACGCATTCATCCCGCCGGAGTCAGCATGAACGTCAAGGTCAATGAACTGATGAGCGCCTCGGTAGTAGTCGCCGAGCCGCACCAGAGCGTGGAGCACGTCCGCGGTCTGCTCGATAATAACGGCATCAGCTCGGTGCCGGTCGTCGATTCGGACGGGCAGCCGGTCGGTGTCGTGTCAGCGGGAGATCTGGCGCGGGACCTCAAGGCGGGGTCGCCCGTCAGCAAGATCATGACCGAGAAGGTCTACACGGTCCCGCAGTACGAGGACGTGAGCATTGCGGCACGGGTCATGCGCAATCACGGTATCCACCACCTCGTGGTTACGCACGAGCAGCGCGTCGTCGGTTTTCTTAGCGCGTTCGATCTTCTGAAGCTCGTCGAGGAACACCGCTACGTCGCTAAGAACCCGCCGACGCCGTCGAGCCGCAAGGGGCGTAAACGGCAATAAAAAAACCCGCTGCCGTATCGGCAGCGGGTCAAGCCAAACTTCACAGCGAAAACGTGGGGGAATCAGGGGATCGTTTCGCCGGATCGTCTCAGTGGCTTCAGTCGGTATCGTTTCCGGTATCGGGGGTCAACAGGAAGACGCCAACCTTGTTCGCGGTAAACACGTTGCCGGCTGCGTCGTAGCTGCCGTAGGCGTGCATCGACCGCATCGGCGTGGCGCCGTCCAGACTTAAGCCCAGGTCGTCGGCGAAGTCGCCAAAGTCCGAATAGAGCCGGATGCTGTCGCGCGTCTTGATCGAGAACAGCGTCTTGCCCGATGCGGGGACCACGCTCGTGCCGGACGGCAGTTCCGTGAGGTCGATCAGCACCGGACCCTGCTTGATGTACTGGCGCGGTCCGATGTCGGGGTTCGCGTTGTCAATGACGAGACCTTCCGTGGACAGCGACAGGAACGGCGCAAACGTACCCTCCGACCCCCAACCGAGGCCGAGCTTGCTGCGGACTTCCGTGAAGTCGATCAGCGTTCTGCCCGTGAAATCGGCCGGTGCGCTGCCGAACGCGGTCGGAAAGCCTTTGGCAACGATGGGCTTATCCTCGGCAAACGCGCTGACGACGAGCTGACTGGTGGCGACCTGGTAGTTGCCGGGGTCGGCATCGTCAGCCGGCGTCACGCCCGTGCCCGCGAAGTCGAAGATGCTGACACGGCGGCGATCGATCGACTGCAGGTCGACTTTCGTCTCGCCCGGCAGCACTTCATTGACGGTGCCCGACACGCGCGTCAGGTGCATTCTGACCGCGCCGTCGGTGGCATCGACGAACAAGGTGGGCGATTCAGCGCTCGACTCGGCGGTCGCCGGACGATTACCCAGCACGGTTACGCGCTGTCCCACTGACAGATCGGCGATCGACACGGAGTCGGCGTCGTGCCCGTCCTTGAAGACGCGCGTGGTATCGCCGATCCCGACGAGTACGTCGTCATGGAAATGAGCGCTGCGGTCGCGCGGAACGAATGTCGCGCCGCGGATCGTCAGCGTGTTGCCGCTGCGTGCGATGATGTTGCCGATCACGGCGTCACGGCCGGCGCCGGGCACGCTGGTACCGGCGAGCACACGCTCCGCGGTGAAGGATCTTGCGGCGACGTCGAGCGTCCCCAACGCAACGCTGGGAGTGCCGGTACCGGCCGCTGCCAGAGCTTCGAGCCCGGCGCTGCCCGCGAACGGCTCGCCATCGATTTCGAACTCGGTGTCGTCGACTACGTTGACGGTTGCGGTGCCAAAGTCCCCGTCGCGGTCGCGAAACGGTCGGATCGCAACGGTATACGCCATGTCGGCAACGTCGACGCCGGTAACGGGCCCGCGGACGCGCAAGCTCTTCTCGTCGACGGGATCGATTTCCGCGACGATGAATGCCTCGGAAACGGCGGTGGCAGGAGTGGGGACAACGTCGACTTCGTGCGACGCCGCAAGGTCGAAGTCCAGCTGCAGGAATGCGGGCCGTCCTCTGGTGACGATCAGGCGATCGCGATCCGAGAGCCGGATTTCGAGTGAAGTCTGGTCGATCGCGTTTCCGTCCTCATCCAGCACGACAGCCGCCTTCGCTTCGCCGTCCTGCTCGACGAACACTTCCGCAGCGCCGTAGTCGAGCGTGATCGCGCCTGCGACGTATGTCGCCGGGGGGACCGTGGCGGTCGTAAGCAACTCCGTGAGATCGACGTACTCGGCAAAGTTGATTCGGGTCGAGCGCGGCAGGGTCTCGACGATACGGCCGTTGGCCGTCTCGAGGGAGAGCGATACGACATCGACGGTGTAGTTCAGGAAGTCGCCGTCAGCGTCGGTGAGCCCGAGCAATACGGTGCCGCACTCGGCGTGGGTCGAGGGATTCGCCGGGTCGCATTCCACGGTGGCAACGGGGTCGGGCGCGGACTGGGATGGCGTATCGCCACCGCCGCCGCAGGCGACGAGTCCCGTCGCAAGGCACGTCAGTGCGAGGAAGCGGATTACAGCAGGCATGGCTAGTCTCCTTGTGAGCCGGTTCAGTGTCCGTGAGTCGAAGCAACGGGTCAGACTGCTACGGGTTGACAAGGACTTTTCGGTGCCGCGCGGAAACGGGCATAAAACAATAAATTTGAGACACTTATCTTGTATTCCTGCACCAAGCTGTCAGAATGGGCGCGGAAGAGACGGGTTCCTCGGGGGCCTATTGCCATATGCCGACAGCTAAACCGGGTTCGATGGCTACGCCGTCTGATACGAGCGCGACGATTCGTACACGCCGCCCACGCGCCGGAACCCGTACCCGCGGCTCGGTCGACGCTCTTCAAACCCGTATTGCCGTCGCACTTCAGGCGCTCGACGCCGACGACCCGGCGCGGGATCTGGCAGCGGTAATCGACGACGTTCCGGAGGCATCGGGTACCGATGCGGCGTGTATTGCGCTGATCAGCGCTGACGGCAGGAGCTTCGAAACGGTCGTAACCGCGCGCAGCGGGTTTTCGCAGGCGCGCCTCGAAGTGCTCGAAGGCGAAATGCTGGAGGCGTGGCCGTGGCTCGTCGACCGACTGGGGCATTTGCGGGTCGTCGAGGTCAGCGACACGGTGGCGACAACCGCCCGTGCCGCCGACGAACTGGCTCGACTCAACGAACTCCACGTCGGCTCGCTGCTGTTTACCGGTTTCGCCGTCAACGCCGAGATCGCGGGCTTTCTGGCCGTCAGCAACGACGGGCCGACCGGCGAGTGGGACGCAAGCCTGAACCTGCTGATCAAGCTCTTCGCGGCATCGCTTGCGACCGGGCTGGAGCGCTCCGCCGACAAGCGGGCGCTCGACGACTATCGCGAGAAGAACACGCTCGTTTCGCTGACGGCCAACGACGGCGTCTGGGATTTCGACGGGATCAACAAGGAGCTGAGTCTCTCGCCGCGCTGGCGACGGATGCTCGGCTATCCGATCGACGAATCGGAACTCGATCTCGACTGGTATCAGCTCGTGCACCCGGATGACATGGCGCGTGTCCAGAATCTGATGCGGCGCCACCTCGAAGGCGACACGCCCGTCTTCGAGTCCACGCATCGCATGCGGCATCAAAACGGCGAGTGGCGCTGGATGACCAGCCGCGCGAAAGCGATCGTGGATCCGAACGGCCGCCTGATCCGCATCCTCGGCGTCGAAACCGATATCACGGAGCGCAAGATCTACGAAGACGCGCTGTTCCGTGAGAAGGAGAGCGCGCAGATTACGCTGCAGTCGATCGGTGACGGAGTGATCACGACGGACGCCGATTGCAACGTGGAGTACGTCAATCCCGTCGCCGAGGATCTGACGGGATGGAAGGTCGACGACGCAAGCGGACGGGCCATCGACGAGATCTTCCGTGCGTTTCACGAAGAAACCTGTGAGCCGCTCGAGAACCCGATGGGCGTGGCGATAAGCCGGGACCGGCGCATCAAGTCGGTGCGGCCGACGCTCCTGATCCGCCGGGACGGCAACGAGCTCTACGTCGAGAGCACCGCGTCGCCGATACGGAACGGCAAGGGTGAAGTAACGGGTGGCGTTCTCGTCTTTCACGACGTCAGCGAAGCCCGGGAGCTGAACCGGCGGCTCAGCTATCACGCCTCGCACGATCTCCTGACCGGCCTCGTCAATCGCCGCGAGTTCGAGGCGAGACTCGAACGCGCGCTGAAGAGCGCGAAGGCTCGGGAAACGAGCTACGCACTGCTGTATCTCGATCTCGATCAGTTCAAGATCGTCAACGATTCCTGCGGGCACAGCGCCGGCGACCAGTTCCTGGGGCAGCTGGGCGCGTTGCTCAAATCGAAGATCCGCTGGCGCGATACGCTGGCAAGACTCGGCGGCGACGAGTTCGGCGTATTGCTGGAGAGCTGCAATCTCGACGAGGCGATGCAGACGGCGGAGTCGCTGCGCGCATCGATCTCCGAATTCACGTTCAAGTGGGACGAGCGCCCGTTCACGCTGACCGTGAGCATCGGTGTCGTACCGATCACGGCGGACAACGAGGACGTCGCGGCCCTGCTGACGGCGGCCGACAGCGCCTGCTCGCACGCGAAGGACGCGGGTCGCAACCGCGTCCACAGCTTCGAGGAAAACGACATCAATCTGATGCGCCGCCGCCGCGAGATGCAGTGGGCCGCGCGTATCACCAACGCGCTGCAGGAGAACCGCTTCGAGCTCTACCGGCAGACGATCCTGCCCTTACGCGACACCGAGGAGGGGGCTCACTACGAGATTCTCCTGAGAATGCGGGACGAGAGCGGTGGCGTGATTTCTCCGGGCCTCTTCATCGAAGCCGCGGAGCGCTACGACAAGACGCCGGAGATCGACCGCTGGGTCATCCGCAACACCTTCCGCTGGCTAGTCTCCGAAGCCGACGAGCGTGAACGACTCGCGCTGTGTTCGATCAACCTTTCCGGCAAGAGCTTAGGCGACGAGAAGTTCCTGCCCTTCGTCGTCAACCAGTTTCAAATGAGCGGTCTGGACGCCACCAAGATCTGTTTCGAGATCACCGAGACCGCCGCCATTGCAAGTTACTCCCAGGCAAATCGTTTCATCAACGCACTCAAGGAGCTCGGCTGCAAGTTTGCGCTTGATGATTTCGGAACCGGGTTATCGTCCTTCGGATATCTGAAGCATTTCCCGGTTGACTTCCTGAAAATCGACGGCAGCTTCGTCAAGGAGATACTGCATGATCCGATCGACCGCGAAATGGTACGCTCGATTGCTCAAATCGGACGTCTCACCGGCAAGCAAACGATTGCCGAGTTTGCGGAAAACGAAGAGATCATTACGATGCTCCGGGGCATGGATATCGACTATGCCCAGGGTTACGGGGTATCCGAGCCCAAGCGGGTGACGCGCGCGGTCGCCTGAGCGGCCGACCGCCACCGCCGGCTCTTCAGTCGATGCGTAGCAGCATCGACAGGTCCGCTGCAGTCACGTTCTTCGTGATTGCGCCGGCTGAGATATAGTCTACGCCCGTTTCGGCGATTTCCCTGATCGTCGCAAGCGTTACATTGCCCGAGGCTTCGAGTTCCGCCGCGACGTAGCCGTAGCCTGAGTTGATCGCGACGGCTTCCCTGAGTTCGCCCGGACTGAAGTTGTCGAGCAGTATGCGCGTGGCGCCCGCGTCGAGAGCGGCGCGCAGCTCGTCGAGCGACTCTACCTCGATTTCGACGAGCACATCGGTATCGCCGACGGCAGCAAGCGCCCGGGCGATACCGCCTGCACTCCTGATGTGGTTTTCCTTGATGAGGATCGCGTCGAACAATCCCTGCCGGTGATTGTGACCACCACCCTGACGCACGGCGTACTTCTGGGCAAGGCGCAGGCCGGGCAGAGTCTTGCGCGTGTCGAGCAGCTTCGCGCGCGTACCCTCGATCGCTGCGACGAAGGCCTTCGTTGCCGTCGCCGTCGCGGAGAGCGTTTGCAGGAAATTGAGCGCGGTTCGTTCGCCGCTCAGAATCGCCCTGGCCGGGCCGACCAGCTTGCAGACTACGTCGTCGGCATCCGCCTCACGGCCATCGTCGATGTACCAGTCGACGATAACCGCCGCATCGAGCTGGCTGAAGACCTCGTCGAACCACGGCCGGCCGGCAACGACGAGCGGCGATCTGGCAATCACCTTGGCGCCGACGACGGCATCGGCGGGGACCAGCGCGGCCGTCAGATCCCCGCTGCCTATGTCCTCGGCCAGCGCATCGCGGACGTTCCGATGGACTATAGTCGCAAGTGCATTAGTGTCGTTCATGCTCCGATCTGGCTCAGAAAGCTATGGTCGCAAGTGCATTGGTGTCGTTCATGCTCCGATCTGGCTCAGAAAAACGTGGCGGCGAATGCTTTCTCATCGATCATGGCGTCACTCGGCGCACAAACAAGAAACCCGGCGCGGCGGCCGGGTTTCAGGTGCAGCCCCCAAGGGAGGCTACATGATGAAGCCGTGGCCCGCGCCGACCATGCTCATGATCATCGGGATCGACATGAGCGTGTTCGACCGCGATGCCAGGAACGCGATGTTCTTGGCCTTGGCTATCTCTTCGGGTGTCGCCTCAACGATGCCCAGCACTTTTTTCTGGTTGGGCCAGATGAGCACCCAGACGTTGAATAGCATGATCGTGCCAAGCCAGGCGCCGATGCCAATCGTCAGGGCATAGGTGTTCACGGTGTCGCCCAGAAGTCCGAGCGTGAAGGCATCGTGCAGCAGGCCGCGGTGCAGCAGATACGCCGCGCCCGACAGCCACGTTACCGCCGCACCCCATCGGAACCACCACAAGGCCCGCGGCGCGACGTACTTCGTGATCCCGGCGCCGCCCGGACCGCCTTCGTCGCTTGCAGCCTCTCCGAGAGCCGGTACCTGGACGAAGTTGAAGTAGTAGAGGAGGCCGATCCAGGTGATCCCGGCCAGCACATGCAGCCAGATGATCGCCGAGGCAGGATTGACCGGAGTATTGTCGCCGGTGAGGACGACGATAATTAGGGCGAGGACCAGGCCGCCGATGATGGTGCCGGGTACGCTCTTCAGGGGATTCATGGACGTGGTTCTCCGCAGCTCGAGAATTTCAGGTTGTGCACAATCCGCGTGACGGCGGCCACGCGCGGCCGGTATTATAGTGGACGATTTAGAATAAGTCTCGGTAGCCTCCGGGCCGCCGTTTCTTCTCGAGGACCTGTCACCCGATGTCGAGATCGAAGTTCCGCCTCGATGCCATCGCGCGCGGAAACCGCGAGCTGTACCCCGCATCGCCCTGCGTATCCATCTGTACCCTGGACGAGGCGGAGACCTGTCTGGGCTGCGGTCGCACTCTGGAGGAAATCTCGCACTGGTCGACCTATTCGAAGGAAAAACAGTGGCAAATCATCGACGATTTGCGACGCCGGGAAGCCGGGACCTCAGTAAACTCCGGAAGTCCGGCGAGGGCGGAACCGTGTTGATGCGGACTTCGGCACTAGTGGTATCTGCCGCGCTGCTGCTGTCCGGCTGTTCCTCGATGATGCTCACGGGCGGCGGTTCGCCCGGCCCGCGTACTGCGGGCGATACGGGCGGGCAGCAGAGCGCGGAGCTTGCGGACGACGCGGCGATTACGAGCCGGGTCAGGGCCCGGCTCAGCGAAGACCCCGCGGTCGCGGGTGCGGGCCTCGCCGTCCGGACCGATGACGGTCGGGTGACGCTGAGCGGCTCGGTTGGCAGCTACGCCGTTCGGAATCAGGCCTACAGACTTGCGCGGCAGGCGGAAGGGGTCCGCGCCGTCATCAATCAGATCCGTGTGGAAGAATGACTCCATACCTTTGAGGAAACCCAGCGATGAGTAACGAAGTCAACACCAGAATCGAAGAGCAACTGAGTTCGCACGACATCCTGCTCTATATGAAGGGCTCGCCGGACTTCCCGCAGTGCGGGTTTTCCGGACAGGCTGTCGCGGCGTTGAACGCCATAGGGCAGCCTTACGCCTACGTCAACATTTTCGAGGATCCCGAGATCCGCGAAGGGCTCAAGGTCTACTCGAACTGGCCGACGTTCCCGCAGCTATACGTCAAGGGCGAGCTGATCGGCGGTTCGGACATCGTCATCGAGATGTATCAGTCGGGCGAACTCAAAACGCTTCTGGACGACGCCAAAGCCGGAGCCGAAACGGCCTGAGTCAGGCGGTGACTCCCGTCCGCGTGTCGAATATCGGCGCGAAGCGATTCACGACCTCGCAAAAGACGTCGGCGGTGATCTCGGCATCGTAAGCCGCTGAGTGCGCCGCGTCCTCGTCCCACTCGAAACCGGCCGCGCGCGCGGCCCTCTGCAGCACGGTCTGGCCGAAGGCGACGCCGCAGAGCGTCGCCGTGTCGAAGCTCGAGAACGGGTGGAACGGATTGCGCTTGATGCCGGCGCGGCCTACGGCCTCGTTGAGGAATCCCAGATCGAACGAAGCATTGTGGCCGACGAGGATCGCCCGGCTGCAGCCGCTTTCCCGGACCGCCCGGCGTACTTCGCGGAACACGCGGCCTAGCGCATCGCGCTCGTCGATCGCGGGCCTGAGCGGATGATCGGGATTGATGCCGTTGACGGCCAGCGAGGCCGCTTCGATATTGGCGCCTTCGAACGGTTTGACGTGGTAGCGAATCGTCTCCTGCCGCTGGAGTTGCCCGGCGTCGTCGAACGCGACCAAAACGGCGGCGATCTCGAGGAGGGCGTCGGTTCGCGCGTTGAAGCCGCCGGTCTCCACGTCTACGACGACGGGCAGAAAACCGCGGAAGCGGCCCGCCATGCGGGGGGGCTTAGTCACTCTGCCGCTGCCAGCTTATCGTCGAGAAGTAACGCCAGCGTATAGCGGACGCCGAAGCCAGTGAAGCGGCTGGGTATGTGCGCGAGACCGCCTTCACGGTCGCTGGCGGCGAGATCGATATGCACCCAGGGAACGTTTCCTTCGACGAATTCAGCCAGGAAGCTGGCCGCCAGTATGTGATCGCCAGCGCCCTTGATGGAACACTGCATCAGGTCGGCGACCGGGCTCTTGAGTTCTTCGAGAAACTCTTCGCCGATCGGAAACGGCCAGACGCGTTCGCCGGACGCGACGCCGGTGCGCTTCAGGCGGGGATGCCAGTCCGGCCGGTTCGTGAACACGCCGGAGTAGCGCGTCGTAACGGCGTTGACGCAGGCACCCGTCAATGTCGCGTAGTCGAGTATCAGCGACGGCTCCTCGCGGCTTGCAAGCGTGAGCGTATCGGCCAGCGCCATGCGTCCTTCGGCATCGGTGTGAACCGTCTGAATCGTCTTGCCGTTGAGCGCCGTGATCAAATCCTGGGACTTGTACGCCCGCGGTCCCGTGCGGTTTTCGGTGAGGGCAAGCCAGCAGTCGACCGCCATGGGCGCGCCGAGCTGGCTCAGCGCAAGCAGACTGCCGAGCGCGACCGCGCTGCCCTGCATGTCGCCGTGCATGTCCAGCATCGACTCGAAAGGTTTGAGGTTGGTACCGCCCGTATCGAAGATGATGCCCTTGCCGACGAGCGCTACGGGCGCGCGGTCGCTGGCGGTCTCCGGACGGTAGCGCAGCCGGACGATCGTCGCACTGTCGTCGTCATTGCCCTGAGCGACGGCCAGAAAGGCGCCCGCGCCCAGTTTCTTGAGTTCCCGCGTCGACCAGGCTTTGTACTCCCAGCCGTGCGTTGCCGCGAGGTCCTTCACCAGATCGCGGTAGTTCGTGGCGTCGAGGAGATTCGGCGGCAGGGCGGTGAGCCAGCGCGCGAGGTGGTTGCCGGCTGCCTCGGCGAGCAACCGCTCCAGTGGACGTTTTTCGTGAGCGCCCATGAGGCGCAGCGACCTGATTCGGACCGGGCCGGGTTTCTTCTTGAACTCCGGCATCGGCTTGATAGCCGCCAGCCCGGCGGCGACCAGCGCGTCCTCGATGCGCGGCGCCTCTTCGCCGAAACCCAGCGCGGCGACGCCGAACGAGCCCGACGCGTGATTCGATGCATCCGAAACCATTTTTCTGGCCGCGGTAAGCAACTCGAAGCTCGAGGCGTTTGCGTTGATGCGGCCGACGGCGAGATAGGTCTGACGCGCATTGTCGACGCGGCCCACGCATGCGGGCAGCGGGCCGGCGGCTTTACCGGCGAGTTTCCTGAGTTTTTCGCCGCGAGGCAGTTGTTTCCAGACGTCGGCCCGCGCGCGCTCGGGCAGCAGAACGATGAGAGAATCGACGGCGCCGATGGCTTTAGCGGTAAGGCGGCCGGTGCTCACCGCAACGCGTGTTCCCGTCGCCGGGGGCAAGAGTGGATGCATACCTTGAGGTTTCCCGCAGCGGCGCTTGACCGGCCCCGCGCAAACGCCGAATATGTCGGCCCGAAAAATCTTGCGTTCGAGCCGGGGGCACTCGAGCGCCGATCCTAGCAGGCTGACTCGCCGAATTCACGCGGCACATCATGGCGCGGGCTTGAAAGAAGAAACGGACTGACTATGACCAGCTTCAACCCTTTCGACGACATCGATCCCGTCGAAACCAGCGAGTGGCTCGAGTCGATCGATTCCGTGCTGACGACGCACGGTCCCGAGCGGGCGCATTTCCTGCTGAACCGAATGATCGACTTCGCGCGCCGGTCCGGAGCGTATCTGCCCTACAGCCCGAACACGGCCTACCTCAACACGATCTCGACCGGCCGGCAGCCCGAGTATCCGGGCGACCGCTCGCTGGAGCGGCGTATCGAGGCCTATCTGCGCTGGAACGCGATGGCCATGGTCGTTCAGGCGAACCGCGAAAGCACCGAGTACGGCGGCCACATTTCGAGCTATGCCTCGTCGGCGACGATGTACGAAGTCGGCTTCAATCACTTCTGGCGCGGCGCGTCGGACGATCACGGCGGCGACATGATCTTCGTCCAGGGACACTCGGCTCCCGGGATCTACGCGCGCGCGTACCTCGAAGGCCGGCTCAACGAAAGCCGTTTGGCGCGGTTTCGCCGCGAGGTCGGCGGCCAGGGACTGTCCTCGTATCCGCACCCCTGGCTGATGCCGAACTTCTGGCAGTTCCCGACCGTGTCCATGGGGCTCGGACCGATGATGGCGATCTACCAGGCGCGCTTCATGCGCTACATGGAGAACCGCGAGATGGTGCCGCCGTCGGATCGCAAGGTCTGGGCGTTTTTGGGCGACGGCGAGATGGACGAGCCCGAGTCCATGGGCGCCATTACGATGCCCGTGCGCGAAGGCCTCGACAACCTGATCTTTGTCGTCAACTGCAATCTGCAGCGGCTCGACGGTCCGGTGCGCGGCAACGGCAAGATCATCCAGGAACTCGAGGCCGCGTTCGGCGGCGCCGGCTGGAACGTCATCAAGGTGGTGTGGGGTTCGCGCTGGGACCCGCTGTTGGCGAACGATCACAAGGGTCTCCTCAAACGTCTCATGGAAGAGACGGTAGACGGCGAGTATCAGACCTACAAAGCGCGTTCCGGTGCCTACGTTCGGGAGAAGTTCTTCGGTAAGCATCCGGAGACGCTGTCGATGGTGGCCAACATGTCGGACGAGGAAGTCTGGCGCCTCAATCGCGGCGGCCACGACCCCCGGAAGGTCTATGCGGCTTACGACGCCGCCGTGAAGACGACCGGCAAGCCGACGATCATCCTCATGAAGACCGTGAAGGGCTTTGGCATGGGCGCGGCGGGCGAGGGCCAGAACACCGCGCATCAGCAGAAGAAGATGGATATCGAGGCGCTGCGCGAGTTCCGCGACCGCTTCAACATTCCCGTCTCCGACAAGGACCTGGACGGCGTTCCGTTCTACAAGCCCGCGCCGGACAGCGTCGAGCTCGAGTATCTGCACGAGCGGCGCCGAGCGCTGGGCGGTTACCTGCCGAAGCGCCGGCGCAAGTCCAGCGTCAAGCTTCCGGTGCCCCCGCTGGAGACTTTCAAGACTCAGCTCGACGGCACCGGTGAACGTGAGGCTTCGACGACAATGGCTTTCGTCAGGATGCTCACGGCGCTTGCCCGTGACAAACAGGTCGGCAAGCACATCGTGCCGATCGTTCCGGACGAAGCCAGAACCTTCGGCATGGAGGGCATGTTCCGGCAGATCGGCATCTACGCGTCCAAAGGCCAGCTCTACGAGCCCGAGGATGCGGGCGAGTTGATGTACTACCGCGAGGACAAGAAGGGCCAGATCCTGGAGGAGGGTATCAACGAGGCGGGCTCGTTCTGCTCCTGGCTGGCGGCGGGCACCGCGTACTCGAACCACAACGTGCCGATGGTCCCTTTCTACATTTACTACTCGATGTTCGGTTTTCAGCGGATCGGCGATTTCATCTGGGCCGGCGGGGATCAGCAGTCGCGTGGCTTCCTGATCGGCGGCACGGCAGGCCGGACGACGCTGGCTGGCGAAGGCTTGCAGCACCAGGACGGGCACAGTCACGTGCAGGCGTCGACGGTACCGAACTGCGTGGCCTACGATCCGACCTACGCCTACGAACTCGCCGTGATCGTTCAGGACGGTTTGCGGCGCATGCTGGGCGAGCAGCAGAACGTCTTCTACTACATCACCTGCATGAACGAGAATTACGTGCACCCGCCGATGCCGGCCGGCGTGGAGGACGGCATTCTCAAGGGTATGTATCTGCTTCACGTCGGCGGTCAGGGCAAGATTCGCGCGCAGCTGATGGGCTCAGGCACGATTCTGCGCGAGGTCATCGCGGCGGCCGGTCTGCTCGAGCAGGACTTCGGCATCCCGACGGACGTCTGGTCGGTGACGAGCTTCAACGAGCTGCGCCGCAACGCGCTCGAAGTCGAGCGCTGGAACCAGCTGCATCCTGCCGAGCCGGCAAGAAAGTCCTACGTTGAGGAGTGCCTCGCGGAACGGCCGGGTCCCTACATCGCGGCGACGGACTACATGAAGATCGTGCCGGATCAGATTCAGCGGTGGGTACCGGGCACCTTCGTCTCGCTCGGTACCGACGGTTACGGCCGCAGCGATGGCCGGCAGGCCCTCAGACAGCACTTCGAGGTCGACAAGCGCTACATCGCCGTAACCGCGCTCAAAGCCCTTGCCGACGACGGCCGCCTCGATCAGAAGACGGTCAGCGAGGCGATCGTCAAGTACGGCATCGATCCGGACAAGCCGGATCCGGTGTACCTCTAGAGCGGCGCCGGGAAGCGAACCATGGCAAAGCCAATCGATATCGTGGTGCCCGAGCTGGGCGATTTCTCCGACGTCGAGGTAATCGAGGTGCTCGTCGGCCCGGGCGATACCGTGGCCACGGAAGACGGTTTGATCACGCTCGAGACCGACAAGGCGGCGATGGATGTGCCGGCACCGGAGAGTGGTTCGATCGGCACGCTCTCAGTGAAGGTCGGCGACATCGTCAACAGCGGCGACGTCATCGGCACGATGATCCCGCTCGGCGACGCGCCGGAGGCGCCCGCCGACAAAGAGCCTGCACCCGAGCCCGACACCGCGGCCGCCGAACGCGACGAAGCCGCCCCGCCGGCTGCAGCCGCATCCGTCCGTTCGCTCGAAGTTCCCGATCTCGGCGACTTCGAGGACGTCGAAGTCATCGAAGTTCACGTCAAGCCGGGCGATGAGGTCGCCGTCGACGATCCGCTGGTCACGCTGGAGACCGACAAGGCGGCGATGGACGTGCCCGCCGAGGCGGCGGGTGTCATCGAGTCCCTGTCGGTAGCGGTCGGCGACAAGGTATCCAGGGGCGCTCCGTTGGCGACGCTTGCGACGACCGGCGATGCCGCGCCGCGGACCGCGGCCGCGGAGAAGCCGGAAGAGCGTGAGGCACCGGCGGTATCCGCCGCGCCCACCGTGGCAGCGGCGCCGCCGGAGAAGCCGAAGCCCGCGCCCGCGACGGCGGGAACGCTGCCGCCGGTCAACGAGGCCGGTTTCGCGCGCGCTCATGCAAGCCCGTCGGTCCGCAAGCTGGCCCGCGAACTCGGCGTCGATCTGGTCAGCGTGAAGGGCAGCGGTCCCAAGGGCCGGGTGCTGCACGACGACGTGAAGGCGTTCGTCAAGTCGATCCTGTCCGGCTCCGCTCCGGCGCCCGGAGCGACGGGCCTGCCGAAGACGCCGGTCGTGGACTTCGCCAAGTTCGGCGAGATCGAACTCGAGCCGCTGACCCGCATCCAGAAGATCTCGGGGCCGCGCCTGCAGGCCAGCTGGGTCAATTTGCCGCACGTCACGCAGCACGATCTCGCGGACATCACCGAGCTCGAAGAACGCCGCAACGAGTTGAAGGGGCCGGCGCGCGAGCGGGGGATTCGACTGACGCCGCTTGCGTTCGTGCTCAAGGCCTGCGTGTCGGCGCTCAAGGCGTTCCCGAAAGTCAACGCGTCGCTCGCCGAGGACGGCGAGAATCTGGTTCTCAAGCGTTACGTGCACCTCGGTTTCGCAGCGGACACCGACCAGGGGCTGGTCGTCCCCGTGATCAGGGACGCCGATCAGAAAGACGTCTACGAGATCGCGTCCGAACTGGGCGAGTTGTCGGCGCTGGCCAGGGAAGGCAAGCTGAAAGCGCCGCAGCTCCAGGGGGCTACGTTCACGATTTCGAGCCTCGGCGGCATCGGCGGCACGGCCTTTACGCCCATCGTCAATGCGCCCGAGGTTGCGATCCTCGGCGTGTCGCGCTCGAGCATGCAGCCCGTCTGGGACGGCGAGGCGTTTCAGCCTCGTCTGATGCTGCCGCTCTCGTTCTCCTACGATCATCGCGTCATCGACGGAGCGATGGCCGTACGCTTCACCACCTACCTCGGCGAAGCGCTGGCTGACGTCGACAAGTTGCTGCAGGCCATTCCCTGATGGCCGGGCGCGTCGAACTCCGCGTTCCGGATCTTGGTGACTTCAGCGACGTAGAAGTCATCGAGGTACTCGTGGCGCCCGGCGACACCGTTGCGGTCGAGGACCCGCTCGTTACGCTGGAGACCGACAAAGCGTCCATGGACGTACCTGCGAGCGACGCCGGTACGATCGTCTCGGTCGCCGTGAAGATCGGCGACCGTCTGAACAGCGGCGACGTCGTTGCGGTCGCCGAGGCTGCGGACGCTTCGCCGGTCGCCGATGCGGACGGCAGTGAAGACACCGTGTCGACGCGCGTGATGAGCGACGACGAGATCCGTGCGGCGACCGGTGCGGGCGGGAGCCCGCCGACAACGGCGGATCACCGCGCCGCGCTCGTCGTCGTCGGCGCCGGCCCCGGCGGTTATACGGCCGCATTCCGGGCCGCCGATCTCGGTCTGGATGTCATCCTGATCGAACGCTATCCGACGCTCGGCGGTGTTTGCCTGAACGTCGGCTGCATCCCGTCGAAAGCGTTGCTCCATGCGGCGAAAGTGATCGACGATGCGCGTGCCATGGCCGAGCACGGCGTAGACTTCGGCCAGCCGTCGATCGACGCGGAGAAGCTTCGCGACTGGAAAAACCAGGTCGTCGGACGCCTGACCGGCGGCCTGTCGCAGCTTGTAAAGCAGCGCAAGGTTCGCGTGCTGACGGCGACCGCGCAGTTTGCCGGTCCGAATCTGCTCGTGCTCGACAACGGCGAGACGGTCGCGTTCGACCACTGCATCATCGCCGCGGGTTCGGAGCCGGCCATGCTGCCGGGCCTGCCCGACGATCCGCGAATCATCGACTCTACCGGCGCGCTCGAGCTGCATCCGCTGCCGCGCCGCCTGCTGGTAGTCGGCGGCGGAATCATCGGTCTGGAGATGGCCTGCGTATACGCCGCACTCGGCACCGACGTGAGCGTCGTCGAACTGACCGACGGCCTCATGCCGGGCACCGACCCGGATCTGATCCGACCGTTTCTCAAGGTCGTGAAGCAGCGCTACGAGGCGATCATGACGGGAACCCGGGTCACGGGAATGCGGGCGACGACGCCGGGGATCGAGGTCAGCTTCGAAGGCGACGATGCTCCCTCCGTTGGGGTCTACGACCGGGTGCTCGTCGCCATCGGCCGGCGAGCTAACGGCGACAAGCTGGCTGCCGAAAAGGCGGGCGTGCGCGTCGATGAGCGGGGCGTTATCGCCGTCGACAAGCAGATGCGGACCAACGTGCCGCACATCTTCGCGATTGGCGATCTCGCGGGCGGGCCTATGCTGGCGCACAAGGCGACTCACGAAGCAAAAGTTGCCGCCGAAGTCGCGGCCGGCGAGAAAAGCTACTTCGACGCGCGGACGATTCCTTCGGTTGCGTACACGGACCCGGAGATCGCGTGGGTAGGGCTGACCGAGCTCGAGGCGAAGGCTGAAGGCATCGCCTATGAGAAGGCGCAGTTTCCCTGGGGGGCCAGCGGCCGGTCGCTGGCGCTCGGCCGCGACGAGGGATTCACGAAGATTCTGTTCGACCCGGGTACGGGCAGGGTTTTAGGCGGCGCGATGGTGGGGCCGATGGCCGGCGACCTGATCGCGGAACTCGGGCTTGCCGTGGAGATGGGCGCCGATGCCGCCGATATCAGTCTCACGATCCACCCGCATCCGACGCTGTCGGAAACCGTAGCGTTCGCCGCCGAAGCCTACGAGGGAACGCTCACTGATCTCTATATGCCGAAAAAGGCGAAACGGTCCGCCTGAGGGAGTCTTTCGATGCACGACCTGCCGCATCACTACGCCGTCGCCGCCAAGGCGTCATCCGATAGCGCCGTCGTTCTCGAGACCGACGGTGTCGCCGAGCTGGCATCGCAGGCGCCCGTCGAGTTCGGCGGCCCCGGCGGCCACTGGTCGCCGGAGTCTTTGCTGGTCGCGGCCGTCGCGGACTGCTTCGTGCTGTCGTTTCGTGCCATCGCCCGCGCGTCGCGCCTCGAATGGAGCGCCCTGTCTTGCGACGTGGTCGGCACGCTCGACCGGGTAGAGCGGGTGACGCAATTCACCGGCTTCGAAATCAGCGCCGAACTCGAGGTGCCGGCCGGTACCGATGTCGACAAAGCAAGACGCCTGCTCGACAAGGCCGAGCAGGCGTGCCTGATTACCAACTCGCTCAAGGCGGACAGCCACCTCGAAGCGACTGTGTCGGCTAAGTGAGCGACCCGCATTCGCTTCCCGGGGGGCGCGAGGATGAGTTTCAGCGTGGAAGCCGAGGCGGTCCGGCTTGCTACGCCGGAGCCGATGCATCCTACGGATTTTTCGCGCGGCGGTCGGAGCGTTTGTCGCCATAATTGAGGGCTACGAAGCAATGCACGGCAAGCCGTGTCTGGGCAGTCGATGACCGAGGCGATCGGCGGCTACGTCTTTTACGAAATCGCGGCGCTGCTGGTTCTGGCAGCGGCCGTCGGCTCGATCGGCTTGCTGCTCCGCCAGCCGCTGATCGTCAGCTTCATCGCGGTGGGCATCATCGCCGGGCCATCGGCTCTGAACATCGCCCGCTCGGACGAGCACATCGATCTGCTTGCGGAGCTCGGTATCGCGGTGCTCCTGTTTCTCGTGGGGCTCAAGCTCGATCTCAAGCTCGTTCGGACGCTGGGGCCGGTTGCACTGATGACCGGTCTTGGCCAGGTCGTCTTCACGACCGTCTTCGGTTTCCTGATCGGCATGGCGCTCGGGTTCGGTGTCACGGTCAGCCTGTATGTCGCAATAGCGCTCACCTTCTCGTCGACGATCATCATCGTCAAGCTGCTGAGCGAGAAGCGGGAAATCGATTCGCTGCACGGACGAATCGCGCTCGGCTTCCTGATCGTGCAGGACATCGTCGTCGTGCTCGCAATGATCGTTCTGTCCGCTGTCGGCGTTGGCTCCGCCGGCGATTCCGCGGTCACGGATATTCTCCTCGTTTTCGGCTATGGCGCGGCAATGCTCGTGGCGGTCGGCCTGTTCGTGCGCTTCCTCGCGAACCCGCTCGTCGAGCGACTGGCGCGAGCGCCCGAGCTGCTCGTCTCCTTCGCGATCGGTTGGGCGGCCCTCCTCGCGGCGATCGGCTACTATCTGGGGTTCGGCAAGGAGTTGGGCGGGCTGCTTGCCGGGGTGTCGCTGGCGTCGACGCCGTTTCGTGAGGCGATTGCGGCGCGGCTGGCTTCGCTGCGCGATTTCCTCCTGCTTTTCTTCTTCATAGCGCTCGGTGCCTCGCTCGACCTGTCGGTTCTGGGCACCGGCGTCTTCGCTGCGGTTTTGCTGTCGCTCTTCGTCCTCATCGGCAATCCGCTGATCGTGCTGGCGATCATGGGCGCGATGGGCTATCGCAAGCGGACCGGTTTCCTCGCCGGTCTCACGGTCGCGCAGATCAGCGAGTTTTCGCTGATCTTCATGGCCATGGGCGTCTCCCTCGGGCATGTCGGCGAGGAGACGCTCGGGCTCGTAACGCTGGTCGGGCTGATCACGATCGCGGCTTCGACCTACATGATTACTTACTCGCACCAACTCTACGCGCTCGTCGAGCCCTTACTCGGCGTCTTCGAGCGCCGGACAGCCGGTGCTATGGAGGACGCCGGGCCTACGGGACAACGTAAGTTCGACGTTGTCGTTTTCGGCATGGGTCGCTACGGACTGGGGATTGCACGGGAGCTGGGTGAGGCCGGATTGCGCGTACTGGGCGTCGACTTCAACCCGGTTACGGTACGCCGCGTCCGGGACCTGGGTGTCGATGTCGTTTTCGGCGACGCTACGGACCCCGAGTTGATCGCGCACCTGCCGCTGCGACACGCCGCCTGGGCCGTGTCGGCGGTTCCGGAGCACGATACCGGCGTTACCCACGACGACCCGACGCGTTCGCTGATTGTTTCGCTCAGGGATATCGGCTTCGAGGGGCGGGTTGCGGTAGCGGTACACACCGAAGATATGGCGAGGAGGCTTGCCGAGGAGGGCGTCGATCTGGTTCTGTTACCGTTTCGCGATGCCGCGTCCCGAGCGGCGTCCCTGGTGCTGAGCGGAGCGTCGTCGCCCGTCACGGAGGCCGTCGATCCGCGGAGACAAAAGGAGTTTCCTCTATGACGAGTACCACCAACGCCGCGCGGGGGGCGGACGTGCTGAAACCGTTCGGGCGCGTGTTGTTCGTCTGCACGCCGGACGAAAACGATGCGGGCTCGCTCAGGATGGCGGCCGGGCTGGCCGCGGAATGGAAGGCCGACTTGTCCATTCTTGCCGTCATGGAGCCGCCGCCCGGGCTCGACAGCGTAGCCCGCGTCACGGACGCGTCGATCCAGGAGCTCGAAGACCGAATGCTTGCCCGCTTTACCGAGGAAGTTACCGCCTGGGTCGAGCGCTGCCTGCCGGAGCTCGAGCCTCCGGTCGAGGTCCGGGTCGGGAAGCCGTTCATCGAAATCATACGGTACGTCGTCGCCGGGGGGTTCGATCTGGTGTTCAAGGAGGCCGAGAGCCTCCCCGGACTTGGGCCGTTTCTGTTTGCAAGCGCTGATCAGCACCTGCTGCGCAAGTGTCCATGCCCCGTATGGCTGCGGCTCCACGACGGGCCGGCGGCGGTGAAGACCGTCGTTGCGGCGGTGGACGTGGACGCCACGGCGGCCGATCAGCCCGACACGTTGTCGGGCGTGAACCGCCGGATTCTCGAGGCCGCTGCGCGCGTCGTCGCCGGGGAGCGCGGCGTCGTCCACGTGCTGCACGCGTGGGATGCGCCAGCCGAAGGTCTGGTCTACACCTGGGCCCAGGCGCCGGACCCGGCGGAAGCGGCGAAGGCCTACGTCAACGACGTCCAGTCGGCCCACTGGCGCGCGCTCGACGCGCTGGTCGATCAGGCGCGGCACTGGATCGGTCCGGAGGCGGCGGAGCGCATCGAATTCCGGCCGCGTCTGGAACGGGGCGTCGCGAGAACCGTGATTCCGGAGCAGGTTCGGCGGCTCGAACCGGACGTTCTCGTCATGGGCACGATTGCACGAACGGGTGTGCCGGGGTTCATCATCGGCAACACGGCCGAGGACGTGCTCAACAGCGTCGATTGTTCGGTTCTGACGGTTAAACCGCCGGGCTACGTGAGTCCCGTACCGCCGCCATAGCTTTATGGCTGTCTGCCGTGAGCGATCGTCCGGACCCAATCGAGGGCTTCTTCCAGCCGGTCGTTACCCCAGAAGAGCTCGCCGTCGGGCGTGCGCCAGGTCGGCGCGCCGAAGATCCCGTGGCGCTTCGCCGCATCGGTCTGTTCCCGCAGGGTTTGCTTGACCGCCGGGTCGGCTGCGCGAAGCAGCAGTGCTTCGGCGTCCAGGCCTTGTTCCGCAAGCAGCGCGGCAATTACTTCGGGCTCCGAGATTATCCGTCCGTCGGCGAATTCCGCCCGGTAGACGGCCCGGCTGAAGCGGGCGCGGGTCCCGTCGTCGGGCAGGGCCGTCGCCACGCGCGCGGCCAGAAGGCCGTTCTGCGGGAAGGGTTCGGGCCGCCGGAAGTCCAGGCGCAGCCTTGCGCAGCTCCGAGCCAGGTCGTGCCACATGTAAGCGCCCTTGGCGGGCTGCAGGTTGAAGGGCGAGGTGGACCAGCCGAGTTCGGCGAAGATCGGCCCGAGCAGGAAGGGCTGCCAGCGGACGGCGATGTGAGCCCGGGCGGCGACCGCTTCGACCCGCATGGCGGCCGGATAGGAGTAGGTGCTGGCGAACTCGTACCAGAACTCGACGACTTGCTCCGACTGGTCAGTGAGATCCGCCATAACCGCGGTTCCGAATGCCGACCTCAGCGCGCTCGTGGCTGGCCTGACATCACCGGAACGGGTGTCAGGCTGCCCGCTTTCCGGCTTCCGGGTCCGGATACAGCTCGT
>JANQGQ010000016.1 GCA_028277185.1 Woeseiaceae bacterium | reverse complement strand
CAGCTGGCCGAGCGCATTGTGGGTATAGGTGATCGTGTCGCCCTGCCGGGTCCGCTTCGACTCCGGGTTGCTCAGGACGTCGTAGACCGTCCGCTCGTAATCGCTCGTCGACCATTGCCCCGCCTGGGTCTTGTGCGGGAAGTAGGTGTGGGTCAGACGGTCGAGCGCGTCGTAGGTGTACTTCGTGACGTTGCCGTTGGCGTCCGTGACGGTGTCGATCTGGCTGGTGTTGGTGTACGTGTACGTCTGATAACACTGCTGAAGATAATCGATCGACGGGTTGTAGTTGGCGCGCATGACGGCACAGTCGAGCGTTGCGCCGCTGCCGTCGTTCGCTCCTGTCCAGGCGCGGATGATCTTCTCGGGGCGGTTCAGGATGTCATAGACGGTGCGGGTCTGCCGGCCCTCGCCGTCGATATGCACGATCGGCAGATCCGACTCGTTGTAGTAGGTGAAGGACGTGTAGTTGTCCGGGTCCCGGGCAGTCTCCACTCGCAACGAGTTGTCGTACGTGTAAACGGTCTGCGCCGTCGACTGCGTGACGGTCAGCGGGTTGCCCCAGATGTCGTAGGTCGTGACGATGTCGGCATCGAGCGGCGTATCGACGAGCGTCGCCGCCGGCTGGCGCTCATCGCCGCCGGCCTCGACACGTCCGCCGTCATCCGGGGAGCCGAATCCCGCGTAGCTCGTCGTCGTGATGTTGCCAAGCGGGTCCGTGACCCGCGTCCTGTTGTTCGACAGGTAGTCGTAAGAGACGAGGGCATTCGGCGCGACGTTCTGTAGGGTCTGCGTGATGCGGCCCAGCGCATCGTAAGTCGTATCGACGCCAGCCGTTGCTGTCGAGACCGAGGATGGATAGGACGTGAACGTGGCGCGACCAAACACGTCGAATTCCGTGCGCAGGTAGCGCGTGGACGTCACGTCCGTCGTGTCTTCCTCGGTCGTCAGCATGGGCCGCAGGAACCCGTCATGATCGATCGTTCTTCGGAAGTTGCCCTGCGTGCTGGTCTGAACGACGCCGTTGCCCGCGTGATTGTAGGTAATAACGGTATCGGCGGCGGGGCCGTTGTGCTTGGGCGGTATGATCCGCGACAACCAGCCGACGGGGTTGTACTGGTAGTCCGTCGTATTGCCATTCGCGTCCGTGCCGCTGCTTATCCACCCGTTGTTGTCGACCGTGCGGCTGAGCGACACGCTGTCCGGGCGGATCAACTGCCGCGGGAGCCCGCGGTGGTAGTCGTTCAGATAGGTCCGGTAATCGCGGGCGTTGTCCACCCATGCGACAGCGCCTTTCTGCGTCGTACCGGTGTGATAGCCGAACTGATTGACCATTGCGCCGAACTTCCGGTACTCGGTTACGCGCCCAAGGCTGTCGTAAAAAAGCTCGTCGAACAGCTTGCCATTGCGGGTCACGGTCTTGATCAGCCCCAGTACCCATATGGACTTCTTGTGTTCGTACGTATTGACGACCGTTCGACGTCCGGCCCAGTCGCCCGATACGTTACTCCATAGATCGACGGAGGTCGGCTTGCCGAAGCTGTAGGTCGGCGAGCTGTGAATCAGATCGTAGGTGTTTCGCGTCTTGTACCAGTCTGCACCGCGCGTGATGGTCGACTCGATACGACGCAGCGGCTTACTGATGGTTGCCCGTCCGATGCCGATGGTTGCGAATGACGTTCCGACCTCGGCCTCCACGGCATAGGTCTGCTCCCGTATTTCCAACAGCGTTGACGCCGGGTCGTTGTTACGCAGTTCCGTTCTTGCCAGCTGACCGCCGGTCTCGTGTGAGTTCCAGTAGTGGAAGTACTTCGTGTGGTTGCCGGTCGGGTCGACGACCGTCGTCCAGTTGGTCTGGTCGTCCGAAGAAGAACCCGGCTCACCGGTATCCTGCTCGTACGTGTAGGTCCACTGAGCGGTTGGGATCAGCGGGCCGGACAGCGTCTTGGAGTTCACCGACATGACCTCGACCGGTCCCAACACCCAGATCGGCGGCCGCTCCTCGATGATAGGCAGGATTTCAGTGGTTGGACATATCAGCACCTTTCGCACGGTGCGGCTCAGTGACTGACGGTGACGGCGCTCGGAAAGGGCGAACGTACCCGTGATGCCGTAAGGGTGAGTCAGGCTGACGGAGACGGGGGGCTCGACGCAAGGACCGCCGGCGAACGGGCGGGCCGACATTGCGTCCAGGTTGAATTGCCAGGACGCGCCGTCCGGCAGCGTGACGCTGTCGAGTGTCTGGCCCGTCAGGCGCGCGCGTTCCGAGCCGATAAGACGCGCGTGAAAATCGCTCTGACTGTAGGCGTAAGTCCACGTCCGCCCATTGGCCTGTACCTGGGAGATGAGCTCCGAGATGCCCGAGTAGACGAAATCGATCTCGCGTCCGTCGTTGGCGTGGATTCGATCGAGCCGTCCGAAGGCGTCGTAGTCGTACCGAACCCAGTTGCCGTTCACGTCGGTGACCTCGGTCGCGGCGAGAATGTGCCGGGTGCGCTCGAGGTAATACAGCACGGTCGTCCGCGACCCCATGCCAATGTAGCCCTCCGTGAGATGCAGGTCGAAACGGTAGCGGTCGCCGTTCGGCGCGTAGGCGTAAAAGCCCTGGCCGCCGCCCGGGATAGACGAGATACAGGTCAGATACCAGCCTTGCGTCGTGACGTGCGAGGTACCGGCCGGCGCCTGCCCGTTGTAGTTACCTTCAAGTATCTGCTGCGACGGGATACCGGGAATGTTCAATACGACGCCGTTCGAATACTCATACCGTTGATAGGACATAGTGGGCAGACCGCCGTGCCCGGAGGCCCGATACACGGGGGGAAACTGGCTGGTGAAGCTGTCAGAGCAGCGATTTCCCGTCCAGTTGATATCGGTGGCCGTCACGACCTCGATGTGGGGTGTCAGCAAATCCCAATCCGCAAAACCGCCCGCGGCGCCGCTCTCCGATTTCTGCCCCATCGACCGGCGGCGGTGAACCGCGACCTCGAGGTCAGAGTTACCCGGCAGGACGACGTCGGTATGCTGGAACGACAGCCCGCCGGTATGCGGATCGATACCGTCGCCGAGAAGATCGGGGCCGAAACTGCGAAACCGCGCGTCAGCGCCCTGGCGTTTGTCCCATTCAATGGCCGGGTTATGGGTCTGCTGTGCGAAAGCTAAGTCAGCGGCGAGAAACAGAAACCCGGCGATTGTCAGAGTTGTCGCATTGTGAATTCGGTTCATTTCAGTATCTCCGCCGCTACTCACAGATCTGCTCACAGCCGTTGTCATCGTCGAATATCGTGCCGACACCCTGGCTATCGCTGATCGTCGCCGAATTCGTTGGCGATGAGAGATTTACATAGAAGCTCTCCGTCCCTTCCTGCAGGACGTCGAGCGTGATCGGGACGGATATCGTCTTAGACGTTTGGCCGGCTGAGAAACTGAGGGTGCCGGATCGCGTGGAGTAGTCCCCTATTGACGCCGAGTTGGGCACCGTCGCATAGGACACGGAATGCGAAAGGGCCGTCGCGCCGGTCTTGGTGACCGTGAAAACCATGGGCCCCTGCGACTCGCCTCGACCCGCATTGTTGATCGAGAAGCTCGGCGCCGAATCGTCGTTGTTGATCGTGCCGCGGCCCTGGTTATCGGAAATCGTTGCACCGCCGGTTGCGCCGGACAGGTTCAGGTACAGCGTTTCGTTCGTCTCGTAGATCGCATCCTCGGTGGTCGGCACCGACACCGTCCTGGTGGTCTGCGTCGTTGAAAAACTTAAGGTCCCCGACCTGGCCGTGTAGTCTCCGCTGCCCGCGCTGCCGTTGGCCGACGCATAGGTCACGTTGTGCGAACGGTAGGTCAGCCCGGACTTCGTCACGGTGAATACCAGGTTCCCGCCTTCGCTTACCGCGACGTTCGAAATCAAAAACGCGGGCGCGGGATCGTCGTTGTTGATTGTGCCGACGGCCTGGCTATCGGAAATCGTCGAGCCGCCGGTCGCGTTGGACAGGTTCATGTACAGCGTTTCGTTCGTCTCGTAGATTGCATCCTCCGTGGTCGATACCGAAACCGTCCGGGTGGCCTGTGCCGGTGAAAAACTCAAGGTTCCCGACCTGGCCGTGTAGTCCCCGCCGCCCGCGCTGCCGTTGGCCGACGCATAGCCTACGTTGTGGGATCGTGAGGTCAGCCCGGACTTCGTCACGGTGAATACCAGGTTCCCGCCTTCGCTTACCGTCACGTTCGCAATCGAAAACGCGGGCGCGGGATCGTTGTCCGTGATGGCCGCACTCCCCTGTGCGTCGGTGACGACGGCTCCGTTGGTCGGGTTGGAGAGGTTGACGAAAAAACTCTCGCCGATTTCATGGACGCTGTCGTTGCTCGTCGTGACCGACACGGTCCTGCTCGTCTGGCCGGTGCTGAAGGTCAGGGTCCCGCTGCGCGCCACGTAGTCGCTGCCGGCCGTCGCGGTGCTGTTCGCCGTGGCGTAGCTGACACTGTGGCTCTCGTTCGTATAGCCCGTCCGCGTGACGGTAAAAACCGCCGAGCCGCCCTCGGCAACCGAAACGTCGTCGATCGTGAATTCGGCGATCGCACCGCCGTTGGTGAGGACGCGCGTCCGATTGCCGGCCGCGTCGTAGCCGTACTCGACCTCTGTGCCGTTGGTCAGGTTCTCGGCTTTCGAAAGTCGTCCGAGTGCGTCGTATTCGAAACTCTCGGTATGCTGCGCGCGCCCGTCGGGCGCGAGGAACAAGCTCAGAAAAAGGCACAGTAGCGCTGCCCGGTCGGCGAACGATGGTGCTCTGCGAAGGCCCATAGACATACTTCTCCCTTAAAGCAGCCGCGCGGCTTCGGCGGATTCGCGCTGGCGATCACGCGCGGGACCGTTCTACCAGATGCGGCCATCCTTGCCTACTTGCGGTCAATACTTACTATCTATGGCTAACGCTGGGGCGACGGAGCGATCTGCGAGCGCAGAATCCCCATGCCGGAGCCGACTGGTTTATACCGATTCGGCATTACCGAGCCGGTTATGTCTTGAGGTTTTGTTTGAAGTCCCGGGCCAAAGGTCCTTGGCTGGAGAGAATTTTGGGGACCGTTTGCGCGCGCCTCACGTAAACCCGAGACGTTTCGCGAGTTTAGCTTCCACGGGGTCGATGGAGAGGCCGTAAACCCATGTTGTGGAAATGCAACGTATTTCGGTTTTTACGCATAACTCCACAGCTTACGGTTTACACGCACGTTGGAATTATGCATCATCTCATTTCCGTCGTAACTACATTGATGTAGTAACAGCTATAAAGCTCTGCGGGTTCATTACCCGCACAATTAAATTGGCCTGCCGATGCTGCAGGCCGTCAAGCGTTACACATGGGGATTTCACAATGAATAGAACATTGACCAAGTGGTCATTGCGCGGACCGCTATTGCTCGGCGCCGCCTTTACCGCGTTCAGTGCTCCCGTCTACGCCCAAACGGGCGGGGAGGCAGTACTCGAAGAGATCGTGACTACCGGATCTCGTATTGCTCGTTCCGAACTGACATCGGTTTCGCCCATCACGGTTATCGATCAGGAAGCCATCGAATTCTCGGGCGCCAACAACGTCGCGACGATTCTGAACGAGCTTCCGTCGGCGGGCATTCCGGGCTCGGTCGACACGGCCACGAACTTCAGAACGACTACCACCGGTTTGAACACCATCGACCTGCGCAACCTCGGTTCGCAGAGAACGCTGATCCTCGTCAACGGTCGCCGGCACATCGGCGGTTCGGCGGGTTCGGTAACGGTCGACGTTTCGCACATTCCGGTCGCGCTCGTCGAGCGCGTCGATGTCGTAACCGGCGGTGCTGCCGCAGCGTACGGCTCGGAAGCGATCTCGGGCGTCATCAACTTCATCCTGAAAGATGATTTCGAGGGCGTACAGGTCAACACTCGTTACGGCAGCTCGGACGGTGTCGAAGGTGGCGGCGCTGACGAGACCGATATCTCCATCCTGGCCGGCGGCAACTTCGCCGACGGCAGGGGCAATGCAACCGTCTATCTCGGCTACTCGGAGCGCGGCATTCTGAACTCGCGCGATCGCGACATTTCGGCGAACGATGCGGTCAATAGTTCGTTCGGTCCCAAAGGTAACTTCCAGACTACGGGTTTTTCGCTGCCTAACTTCATCACTCAGGACGAAACCACCGGCCTGTGGGACAAGCCATTCGTAGCAGCAGAGGACGGCTTCAACAGGAACGCCGTACGCGTCATTCGCGTACCGAGCGACCGGGTGCAGTTCAATGCGAACCTCAATTACGAAATAAACGAGCACGCTAACTTCTTCACGGAAGTCTCGTACAACCGTTTGGAGTCGTTCTCGCGCCTGGAGCCGTCGATCACCGGTTTCTTCATCAGCGTCGGTGACGTTCCAAACATCAACATTCCGATCGACAATCCGTTTGTTCCGCCCGAGCTGCGCGCTGCAATTGTGGCGGCCGATCCGGACGCCGAAGAGTTCGTCATGTTTCGCCGCTTCGAGGAGTTGGGGCCGCGTACCAGCGACGTGCAGCGTCAGGTGACCAGGACTGCCGTGGGCCTTAACGGCGACATCACCGACAATCTGGGCTACGAGGTTTACTACCAGTACGGCAACTTCACTCAGGATCAGACCAACGGCGGTGTTTTCAACACGCTGAACTTCTTCAACGCGCTGCGCGTAGTAGACGTAGACGGTCAACAGGTGTGCGAAGACGAGTTCGCCCGCGTCCTGGGCTGTGTGCCGATCAACGTGTTCGGCCGTGGTTCGATTGAGGGTGCCGCGCTCGACTGGGTGTCCGTAGACAATCAGAACACGTCACGCATGAACCAGCAGGTATTCAACGCGGCGATCTCCGGTTTCCCGGTTGAGCTGCCCGCGGGCGAGGTCGGATTCGCTCTCGGCTACGAATGGCGGGAAGAAGAAAGTGCCTTTAACTCGGATGCTCTGGCGCAGTCCGGCCTGACCTCAGGCAATACGACGCCGAACACCCGAGGCGAGTACGACGTCAGCGAAATCTTCGCTGAAGCCATCGTGCCGCTGCTGAGCGACGCTCCGTTTGCTCAATACCTCGGCATCGAGCTGGCGTACCGTTTTTCGGACTACAGCACCATCGGTAGTGCCGACGCCTACAAGGCCTACCTCGACTGGCAGCCGATCGACGATCTGCGCTTCCGCGGCGGTATCTCGACGGCCGTTCGCGCTCCGAACATCAACGAACTCTTCGATCCGGGCAGCGAAACGTTCCGCGACTTCGTAGATCCTTGTGCCTTGGGCGGCGGGGGCGGTACAAGCGCCTCCGGGGAAGATTACGACCCGATTTCGGCAGTGGGCCAGGCAAACTGCGCCCAGATTCCGGGTACCGCAACCCTGGATCCGTTCGCTCTGAACATCACTAGCGCCGGCGGTCTGTCGGCAGGCAACCCGGACCTAAAGGAGGAAACCTCGGACGCTGTCACCTTCGGCTTCGTATACACGCCATCGGCCCTCGAAGGGTTTAGCATGACGGTCGACTACTACGAGATCACCATCGAAGACGCCATCAACGCGTTCACGGCTCAGGACACCGCCAACCAGTGTGTTTTGCAGCCGTCGTTCCCGAACAACCCGTTCTGCGATCTGATCGAGCGTAATCCCACGACGGGCCTGGTCCTGCGCATCGACGCGCTGGCAATCAACGTTGCCGAGTTCGAGGCCTCCGGCATCGACTTCACGTTCAACTACGGTTTCGGCCTGGGTCCGGGCGATCTGAACCTGAGCCTGATCGGCAACCACTCGATGTCTAACGACTTCATTCCTTTCGAGGGTGGCGCCGTCGTCGACGACCAGGGCGAGATCGGCGTTCCCGATTGGAAAGCCAACTTCAACGCTACCTATCTGCTGGACGATTGGAGCCTCAACTGGGCGGCGCGCTACATTCACGGCGTCAACGTCGAAAACGACCAGGCCGTGTTCGGCACGGTCTCGTCGTTCGTTTATCATGACCTGCAGGCCCGTTACAGCTTCGGCAGTAACAATCAGTTCACGGCCTTCGTTGGAATTGACAACGTGCTCGACAAAGAGCCGCCGTTCCTCGGTCAGCAGGTTCCGGGTGACGTAACGGGAACCAACACGGCTGCTGACGTCTACGACGCCATTCGCCGGTACTGGTACCTCGGCTTCAACGCAAGCTTCGATCTCTAAGGATCTGACTTAGTAGAAGCCAAGAAGAAGAACAGAAAGTAAGAAAATGATCCGTACCGTGTCCGCTCAGGCGGCACACGGTACGGATTTTTTTGCCTCGAACCAGGCCGCCGATTGCTGTCGGCCGGTCTCCAGGGCGTCTGGACCGGGCTGACTGTCGATACCTTTTACAGCCGACTTTATGTTTGAATGTTAACTCATTGTTTTATATGAATATGCACAACGTGCACGCTATTTGCATCCATCGCAGGCATGAGCCGAGCCCGCATCGCTTCTGTCCTGTTGTTCGTACTGGTCGTCGTCGTGCCGACGTCCCCGGCTAGTGCCGATAAGCTCAGTGTCGTCGTCAACGGCATCTCATACCACGTCGATTCCAGTTATGACTGGAACGAAAACAACTACGGTCTCGGCATCGAATATCAGTTGTCGAGCCAGTCGCGCTGGAAGACCATCACAATGGCGAACGGCTTTCGTGACAGCAACGACGAGATGTCCTACATGGCCGGCGTGGGCCTGCACCGGCGGTTCGTCGAATCCGAGCGCCTCGCGGGGTTCTACCTCGACGTAGGTTTGAACGCATTCCTGATGACCCGCAGGGACGTCAACGACAATCGCCCGTTTCCGGGCATTCTGCCCAGCCTTACCGTGGGCAACCGGCACATGGGTATCAACCTCACCTATCTGCCCAAAGTGGCTGTACAAGAGGTACTGAAGGCCGATATGACCGATCCGACGATCGACGGTATTGTCTTCATGCAGTTCAAGGTCAGTATCGACCGTCTGTTACCGGGTGCCGGGCTGCAACCCTAGCCGTGCCTTGGGCGCGTCGCGAGCGTCTATCCGGAACTGCGTTCGGTCGCTTCCTTCAGATCGCGGAATGCGAGTAACAGGCGCGTGTGACAGGTATCGTGCTCATCGACACGGATACGCGCCGTGCGAAGCCTTCGCTCGATGGCTCTGAGGGCGGTTTCGGTCTGCATTGCGCGGCCGTCGCTTTCGTTTTCGACCGCGGTGAGCATGAGGCCGACGAGGTTCAGCGCTTCGTCGAGCAGGCCTTCGGTGTCGCGGAGCGCGTCGTTGTCGAAGCCCTCGGTGGACGGCACGTTCGGGTCGTAAGAAGGCCGATCCTCCCTGACGTGCAGGTAAGCGCGGCGAAACTCGGCCGGCCTCGGCAGAGCCGCGCCGTCAAGTCGGGTTTGTGGGCGGTATGCGCAGGTATTGGTAAGCGTTGCGTCGTTCATCGTTCTGGTCCTCTTGGTGGAGGCCAGCGCGGGCACAAAAAAACACGACGCCCCAAACGGGCGGTCGTGTTCGGTCTGATAGCATGCGGTCAGCCATAGTCAGCAGTGCTTTTGCTGGCGGTGGTTAGGGCCGTCGAGGGGGTGCGACCCCTCTTCGGTCCGTCTCTTATAGCATGGTGTGGCGGGATTTGCTTAGGGCGAATTTTCGGAATGCGCGATGAGTGATATCACGATATCTTTGTGTGCAAGGGAGACTCGGTCATGGCAGACATTCTGATTCGGCGCGTAAGCGGGAGAACCAAGGCATTGCTGGCACGCCGGGCGAAGCAGCGCGGGGTTAGTCTCGAAACCGATCTGCGTGACGCTTTGGAGCAGCTTGCTCGAGAGAGCGCCGAGACACCCGATGAGGCAGAACCGTTCGGCTCATGGCTTGTCAGCGTGTCGCGGCCCGGCGTCGATCTCGACAAGAATCTGGCGCTGTTGAGGTCGGCGAAGGTCAAGCCGCTCGACGAACACTGAGCCGGCTGCTGTTGCCTTTTCCGTCCAAGCTGGCGGATCTTCAAATCGCGGGAACCGCGGCGGCGTATGGCCTGACGCTGGCGACCCGCGACATGAAGGACTTCGAGGGCCTTGGGCTTGAGCTGATCGATCCATGGGCGTTTTGAGTAGTGGGCTACGATAATGCTGTCATTGCTATCATCGTTACCTAACGAGGTCCTTCGATCATGGCCAGCCTTCTGGTACGCAATCTGGACGAGCGAATCGTCGAGGCGCTTAAAGCGCGTGCTGTTCGTCACAAGCGCAGCGCCGAAGCGGAGCATCGCGCGCTGTTGGAGCAGGCGCTGCTAGGACCGCGCCGCAAGACTTTCGCTCAGGTTCTCACGTCACTACCCAACGTCGGCCGGGATACGGACTTCGAGCGGGTGAATGCCGAGGCTCCAGCGCGTGTATTTGATTGACACGAACGTCGTCAGTGAAGCCCGGAAGGGAGAATAAGCCCATCCAGGTGTACGGAATTTCTTTGCGCGTATCGAGGCGGAACGGATACCCGTCTATCTGTCGGTAGTGACTATTGGCGAGCTGCGACGCGGGGTCGAATTGATCCGTCATCGCAACGATGTACTTCAAGCCGAGCAACTGGAAACCTGGTTGCAAAAAATCCTGACCGATTATGACGAGTGCATTCTCGCCTTCGACACCGAGGTCGCCCAAATGTGGGGAAGGATGCGAGTGCCCCACCCGGAAAATGCTCTGGACAAGCAACTCGCGGCCACCGCCCTTATGTATGGTCTGACCGTGGTGACCCGCAACGAACACCATTTGAAGGGAATCGGAGTCGACGTCCTGAACCCGTTCAAAAACGGGCCCGCAACTGCATGATTTACGTGGCGATCGCTCTACAGCGTCTCGGCACGCGCCTCTTCGGCGCGATCGCCGAGCGTCCCGTAGCGGTGATAGTCGAAGCTCACGCTCTGTTCCCGGAGGTACCACAGTAACTCGATGCGCCCCTCCGCCAACACCGGCGCGCGTGCGACGTAAACGCCGGTGTCGCCGATGGCGCGGAGCACGGTTTCGGGTACGCGGTCGCGGCCGGCATAGCGCACCCGGTCGGTCAGCCCGCCCCGGATGACGGCCGCAAGCTCTTCGTCTGACTCTTCGACGAACTCGATCGCGCCGCCCCAGGTTTCGGTAACGTGTTCCAGCGCATCGACCATTGCGGTTCGGCCGTCCGGGGGGACGCTGACCGTAATACGCGCGCCCGCCGCCCTGGCCGCCGCGGCGCGCGCGAAGACGTCGAATGCCGTGTCGTCCGGGTGCACTCTGATCCGGATCTCGGCGACCGGCCGGTAGCGGCGCAGATTGTCCTGGCCGATCAGGCGGAAGTCGTCGTGTACCTGGCCGAACTCTTGGGCGTAGCGCCGATCGTAGCTGCGGATCGCCGCGGAGATCGCACTTCGGTCGGCCGGGCCGACACGTTCCGCGGTGTAGTCGTCCGGTTCCGCGAGCGCCGCAAGCAGTCCGGCCAGCGCGTCGTTGTCCGGCGTTTCGTCGCCGTCCCGCGGAATGCCCGCAGGTTCGAAGCGCATTAGCTGCGCGACGTAGTTCGGGCCGCCGGCTTTGATGCCGGGACCGAAAGCGCTCTTGCCCATGCCGCCAAAGGGCTGCCGCAGTACGATGGCGCCCGTGGTCACGCGATTGATGTAAAGGTTGCCGGCCCGGATTTTGTCGCGCCATTCTGCCTGCTCGCGGTCGTCGAGACTCTCGAGACCCGAGGTCAGACCGTAGCCCGTCCGGTTGACCAGCTCGATGGCCTCGTCGAGGTCGCGTGCCGGCATGACGCCGAGCACCGGGCCGAACAGTTCGGTCATGTGCGTAAAGCTGCCGGGCTCGACATTCCATTTGATGCCGGGCGACCAGAGCGCCGGGTTGTCGTCGCGTTTCTCCGGCCGGACGGCCCACACCTCGCCGGGCTCGAGTTCCTTGAGACCGCGTTCGAGATCGTTGCCCGGCGGCGCTATCAGCGGACCTACGAGCGTCTGCGGCTCCCACGCCGAACCGACCGTGATGCTCTTCGCGGCGTCTTCGAGCGCCCGCCGAAACCGCGGATCGTCGTAGACCTCCCGTTCCAGAATCAGCAGCGAAGTAGCCGAGCATTTCTGACCGGCGTGCCCGAATGCGGATTGCAGAGCATGAGCAATCGCGAGATCGCGGTCGGACATGGCCGTGACCACCGTCGCGTTCTTGCCGCCGGTTTCGGCCAGCAGGTCCATGTCCGGCTTTGCGTCGAGCATCCGTAGGGCCGTGTCGGTGCCGCCCGTCAGGATCACGACGTCAACGCCGTCGTGCGCGGCAAGCGCGCTGCCGACCGAGCCGCCGTCGCAAGGCGCGAACTGCAGCGCTTCCTTCGGCACGCCCGCGCGCCAGAAGCACTGGCACAGGAGATAGGCCGTCAGCACCGTGTGCGATGCCGGCTTGAGAATCGCCGTGTTGCCGGCAGCAAGCGCGGCGGCAACGCCGCCACAGGGGATCGCTATCGGAAAGTTCCACGGTGAGATGACGGCGACGACGCCCCGTCCGCGCGCGTCGAGCCCGTCGATAGATTCGAGTGTGACGGCACTTCTCCGGTAGTACTCGCAGAAGTCGATCGCTTCCGAGACTTCCGGGTCCGACTGCAGGAAGGTCTTACCGCCTTCCGCCATCGCGGCGCCCATCAGATCGCCGCGCGCGGCGCGCAGCTCGTTAGCAACCCGGCCGAGTACCGCCGAACGTTCGGCGGCCGAAAGCGCTCGCCAGCCCGACGTATCGTCTCCGGCCGTCGCAACCGCGCGCTCGATGTCCGCCGCGGTCGCGAGCCGATAGCGTGCGACGACGGTGCCGGGGCGCGACGGGTCCGTCGAGTCGCGCAGCTCGCGCTCGTCCACGATCTCCTCGCCGGCAATCTGCAAGGGCACGTCCGCGGCGGCCTCGCCGTGCCTGGCTTGCCAGCGCCCGACGATCGCATTGGCCCATTCGACGTTCTGCGGCAGCGCGAAGTCGGTATCGGGCTCGTTGACGAAGGCAGCCTTGTCGTCCTGAACGGCATCGACGGCCGGCCCGCGCCGGTCCTGGGTGCGCCGCGGCCCGAAAGGCGTACTGTCGACGGCAGCGAAGGAATCGAAGAACTGTTGCTCCAGCCGCTGCCATTCGGCGTCGCCCGGAACCAGTTTGAAGGCGTGGCTCAGGAAGTTGTCGGGACCGGTGTTCTCGTCGAGGCGCCGGACGAGATAGCCGATCGCATTGACGAAGTTCTCCTTGCGCGTCGCCGGCGCGTACAGCACGAAGTTCTCGGTGAGTTCGAACAGCGCGCGGCGCATGTGGTTCGCCATGCCTTCGAGCATTTCGAACTGCAGCCGGTCCAGACAATCGTTCTCGGCCGCGAGGACGAGCGCATACGCCAGTTCGAACAGGTTGTGCGACGCGATGCCGAGCGTGACCGCCGCGATATTGTCGGGCTCGAACGCCTCGTGGATCATGCGCCGGAAGTTGGCGTCCGTCGAGAGCTTGTCGCGGTAGGGAGCCTGCGGCCAGCCGCGTCCCGAGGCTTCGACGCGTTCGGCTTCCATGTTGGCGCCCTTGACGACGCGGATCGTGATGCGTGCACCGCCCGCCGCGACGCGCCGGCGCGCCCATTCGTTGATGCGCTGCTGCCAGACGAAGGAATCGGGCACGTATGCCTGCAGCGCGATACCGCCGCGCGCCTGCTCCAGACCGGACCGGTCGAGCGTGCGCATGAACGCCTCCGCGGTGATCGACAGGTCCTTGTACTCCTCCATATCGAGGTAGACGAACTTCGACACCTCGCTGCCGTCGGCATGCTTGTAGCGCATTCGCGCGGCCTCGCGGTACAGCAGCTCGAGCCGGTCGCACAGGATCGACAGCGTGTGCTCGAATGCCAGCGACGACAGCTGTGAGTATATCGTCGATACCTTGACCGAGATGCTCTCGACTTCGGGGTTCTGCAGCGCCGCGAGGTAGGCCTGCAAGCGGCGCTCGGCTTCCCCTTCGCCGAGCATCGCTTCCCCGAGCAGGTTGACGTTCATCCGCAGCCCGGACTCCCGGCGCCTGGACAGATGGCCGTTCAGCAGCTCCTCTTCCGCGGGGAGGATCACGTTCGCGGTTTCGGCGCGCATCTTCTCCTTGATGAGCGGCACCGCAACGCCTGGCAGATAGCTGCCGAAAGACTGAAAACCGCGCACGAGCGCCTTGTCGAAGGGACTGAAGTAGCGCGGTATGCCCTGCGCGTCGAATATGTGCGTGAGCTGATCGACCGCTCGTTTCGGTTTATCGGAGCGAAAAGTCTGATCCGTCATCTGGATCATCGTCGCCTTGTCGTGCGGGGTCTGAATCATGCGATCCAGCTCGCGCTGCTGCTTTCTTTCGGCGGCCGTTTGCAGCGCGCCCGCGCGAATCTGCAAAAGCGCCGCGATGTGTGCGGCTATTTGTGCTTCACGCGGCCAGGCCAGCGATTCGTTCGGCGTGAAGTCCTTGATGATTCGGTGCAGAGCGCCCTTAAGTGATCCGGCCGCAGCTTCTTCGATGGCTGTGTTCATGCCGGTACCTCCCGATAGTATGTTTGGAAACTATTCGAATAGTTCTAGCAGAACCCGCCGGAGTCTTCGTCAGGAATAATCCGTAGTCCGCTTCGCGGAGCGACGATGAGCCGGCGCGACGGAAGGCTGCCGCCGGAGCGGATTCGCTATACTGAGGAGTCCCTCAAAGCCCGACCGCAAAGCCCATGCCAGCCAACAAGCCCCACAAGATTCGCCGCCTGCTCGTCGCCAATCGCAGCGAGATCGCAATTCGCGTCATGCGCGCGTCCGCCGAGCTCGGGATCGACAACGTGGCGGTCTACTCGGAGGAAGATCGCTTCGCGCTGCACCGCTTCAAAGCGGATCAGAGCTATCGCATCGGCGAGTCGGGCAAGCCCATTGCGGCCTATCTGAACATCGGCGAGATGCTCAGAGTCGCCGAGGAGTCGGGCGCCGATGCCGTGCATCCGGGCTACGGTTTCCTGTCTGAGAACCCCGAGTTTGCCGACGCCTGCCGCGACGCAGGCCTGATCTTCGTCGGCCCCGGCTCGGACGTCATGCGCCTGCTCGGCAACAAGGTCAGCGCGCGCAAGCTTGCCGAGTCCGCGGGCGTGCCCGTCATGCCCGCAACCGAGCCGCTGCCCGCCGATACGGACAAAGCGCTGGAGGAGGCGGAGAGAATTGCTTACCCGCTGATGCTCAAGGCAAGCTGGGGCGGCGGTGGACGCGGTATGCGCGTCGTGCGTTCGGCCGACGAATTCCGTGAAGTCTTCGACACCGCAAGGCGCGAGGCCGAAGCCGCGTTCGGCAACGGCGAGGTTTATCTCGAGAAGCTCGTCGAACGGGCGCGCCACGTCGAAGTGCAAATCCTCGGCGATCACCACGGGACGCTCGTGCATCTCTTCGAGCGCGACTGCTCGGTACAGCGGCGCAACCAGAAGGTCATCGAGCGCGCGCCAGCGCCGTATCTCGACGACGGACAGCGCGAGACGCTATGCGGCCATGCGCTCGCACTCGCGGAGAAGGCGGGTTACGTCAATGCCGGCACTGTCGAGTTTCTGATGGATGCCGATACGGGCGATTGCTATTTCATCGAGGTCAACCCGCGCATCCAGGTCGAGCACACGGTGACCGAGCAGGTGACGGGCATCGATATCGTCAAGGCGCAGCTCCGGATCGCCGAGGGGCTTGCAATCGGCGACCCCGACAGTTTCGTGCCGAAGCAGCCCAACATTCGGCTATCCGGGCACGCGCTGCAGTGCCGGATCACGACCGAGGATCCCGAGAACAACTTCGTCCCCGACTATGGGCGCATCCGGGCGTACCGCGGCGCCACGGGCTTCGGTATCCGGCTCGACGGCGGGACGGCATACTCCGGCGCGCTGATCACGCCGTTCTACGACTCCCTGCTGGAAAAGGTGACGGCCTGGGCGCCCACGCGCGAGGACGCGATCGCGCGCATGGACCGCGCGCTGCGCGAGTTCCGCATCCGCGGCGTCACGACGAACCTGCTGTTTCTCGAGCAGATCATCAATCATCCGGATTTCAGCGCGGGCGAATACACGACGCGCTTTATCGACGACACGCCGGAGCTGTACCAGTTTCCGAAGCGCCGCGATCGTGCCACGCGCCTGCTGCGCTTCATCGGTGAGGTGCAGGTCAACGGCAACCCGGAAGTGGCCGGCCGCGAGAAGGCGGGCGAACGCCGCCCGG
The DNA here is from genome assembly GCA_028277185.1 of Woeseiaceae bacterium. Taxonomy (GTDB): domain Bacteria; phylum Pseudomonadota; class Gammaproteobacteria; order Steroidobacterales; family Woeseiaceae; genus UBA1847. The sequence goes on along the minus strand of JANQGQ010000016.1, from coordinate 133,141 downwards.
CGCAACTGCCGGCGCTCGAACGCGGGCCGGTGCCCGATGGCAGCGTGCAGCGCCTCGAGCGTCTCGGGCCGGAGGGCTTTGCGCAGTGGATGCTCGACGAGAAGCGGGTGCTGCTGACGGATACGACGATGCGCGACGCTCATCAATCGCTGTTCGCCACCCGCATGCGGAGTATCGATCACGTCGCCATCGCGGCGGCGTACGCGAAGCTCCTGCCGGAGCTTCTGTCGCTCGAGTGTTGGGGCGGCGCGACCTTCGACGTCGCGATGCGGTTTCTTAAGGAAGACCCCTGGGACCGGCTGCGCGCCATCAAGGCGCGGGCCCCGAACATTTTGCTGCAGATGCTCCTCCGGGCGTCGAACGCCGTCGGCTACACCAACTATCCCGACAACGTCGTGCGTTTCTTCGTCGAGCGCGCGGCGTCAGCCGGCGTCGACGTCTTCCGCGTGTTCGACTCGCTGAACTGGGTCGGGAACATGCGCGTGGCGATCGAAGCAGTCCTCGAATCGGGCAAGCTCTGCGAAGCGGCGATCTGCTACACGGGCGATCTCACGAACCCGGCACCGTCGAAGTACGATCTCGACTACTACGTCCGGATGGCCCGCGAACTCGAAGCGGCCGGCGCGCACATTCTCGGGATCAAGGACATGGCCGGCGTCTGCAAGCCGGCCGCGGCCCGCCTTTTGGTGTCGACTCTCAAGGAAGAGGTTGGTATCCCGATCCACTTCCATACGCACGACACGAGCGGTATCGGAGCCGCAAGCGTGCTCGCCGCCGTCGAAGCCGGCTGCGATGCCGTCGACGGCGCGATGGACTCGATGAGCGGACTCACCTCGCAGCCGAACCTGAGTTCGATCGTCGAAGCGCTGCGTCACGGCGATCGCGATCCGGGTCTTCCGGTCGAGGCCATGCGGCAGGTGTCGCGCTACTGGGAGGGGGTACGCAGTTTCTACTCGCCGTTCGAGAGCGAGATCCGTGCCGGCACGGCCGACGTCTATCGCCACGCGATGCCGGGCGGGCAGTACACGAATCTCCGCGAGCAGGCCCGCTCGCTCGGCATCGAGCGGCGCTGGCCGGAAGTGGCGCGGCGCTACGCCGAGGTCAACGAACTGTTCGGCGACATCGTCAAGGTCACGCCGACGTCCAAGGTCGTCGGCGACATGGCGCTGTTCATGGTGACGAGCGGACTCACGCCGGAGGATGTGACGGATCCGGACAAGGAGATCGCGTTTCCCGAGTCGGTCGTGCAGCTGTTTCGCGGCGACCTCGGCCAGCCGCCCGGCGGCTGGCCGGTAGCGCTGCAGGCAAAGGTATTGAACGGCGAGGCGGCCGACACGAGTCGCCCCGGTGAACATCTGCCCCCGACCGATCTGGAGGCGGCCCGCCAGGAGGCGGAGAAGAAGATCGGCCGCAAGGTCGACGACGACGATCTGGCTTCCTATCTGATGTACCCGAAGGTGTTCGTCGAGTTCGCCGCGCACCGCCGAAACTACGGCGACGTGAGCATCCTGCCGACGCCCGTGTTTTTCTTCGGCCTCGAGTCCGAGGAGGAAATCGCGGTCGACATCGAGCCCGGCAAGACGCTGATCATTCGGCTGTTGGCGGTCGGCGACGCCGATGCCGAGGGCATGCGGCGGATGTTCTTCGAACTGAACGGACAGCCGCGGACCGTCGCGGTGGCCGACGCGTCAATCAACGCGACGGTCGTGTCGAACCGCAAGGCCGAGGAGGGCAATGCGCTGCACGTTGCGGCGCCGATGCCTGGACTCGTCGTCAGCGTCTCGGCCAAGGCGGGTCAGACGGTAGCCAAAGGCGATCCGCTCGTCGCGCTGGAAGCGATGAAGATGGAAACCGTGATTCGCGCCGAACACGACGGCAAGATCCAGACCGTACCCGTGAGCGTCGGCACGCAGGTCGAGGCGCACGACCTGCTCGTCGAGTTTGGCGACTAAAAGAAAAAAAGGTGTCAGACCTATTTTTGCTTAGCAAAAATAGGTCTGACACCTTTTTTTCTTTTATACGGTGACCGCGTTGCCGCGGAAGATCCGCGCGAGATAACGGCTTTCGGCCGGGCTCGGCGCGGGCACCGAGCACAGCAGCACGGCGCCAACGAGACGCTCCATCTCCTCGGCTAGTTCCTGCTCGTTGCCCGGCTCCTCGGCACGCGCGCGGCGCGTGAGCTGTACCTGGTTCACGGCCGGTACCGTCGGCAGCCGCTCGCACTCGACGCCGAGGGTCACCGTGAACGCGTGCATCGTCGTCTTGATGAACATCGCCAGCGCGAACTCTTCGCGGGTAGAGGCCCGCGACGTGTCCGGCGTCATGAGAACGATCTGGCAATTCGGCACGAGCGCGGCTGCTTTCGCAACGCGGAAGTGGTGGGTCACGTGATCGCGAACGAGCGCCGAAAACTGCTCGCGCGACAGGACGCGCTCCCAGTCGTCGCCGGCATCCGCCGCCAGTGCATTGAGCGGTAAGCGCACGAACGGCGTGTTGACCACGACGTCGAAGCGCGAGCGCTGCGCGAGGATTGACCGGAGGCCGCTTTCGAGATCGTCGCCGACGACGCGCGTATCGATCTCGGTACCCGCGGGCGGATCCAGGCGATTGCGGATGGCGTCAGCCGCTTCTTCCGTGGCCGTCAGCAGCGTAATGCTGGCAACCTCGTAGCGCATGAAGCCTTCGGCGATCGCGACCAGTTCGTCGCGCATTGCGTCGCCCGTCAGGACGACGTGCTTGCCCTTGAGTGCCGCAAGGTCCTCGCCGCCCGGCGGCAACATCATCTCGCCTTCGGTTACGGAGCGGTCGAACTTGAGCCCGCCTGACGGGTGGAAGGTTTCGCCGCTGACGCTGTCGTCGGCGAGGCTGAAGACCGTCGACAGGCCGACTTCTTCGTCGGTCGGCATGCGGTGCAGGTGGAGCCGGCTCAGGATGCCGGCCTCGATCTTCTGCGCCGAACGCTCGATATCGGCCTGCTCGAAAAACGGTTCGGGCGCCTCGGCGCAGCTTGCGACGAAGCCGTCTGCCGCGGCGGCGTCGATCAGCCCGCCCGCCACGAGTCGGTCGGTCAGTTTGCGCGGCATACCCTTGCCGAGCAAAAAGTGCGTGGCGTTCGCGTCCGGCTTGCCCTCTGCAACTTGCGCCATGAGCTTGAGGAGCGGCTCGGGGGCGTCGTGCCAGGCATCGAGCTTTTCGATTGCATTGTCGGCAAGCCGTTCGAGAAGGTCGGCGGCCGCCATGTCGTTGAGCGATGCCAAAATTGCCGCATGCACGCGATTGAGCCGCACGTTCTCCATGATCAGACGACCGCGTCGCGCGAACAGCCCCGGCGCGCCGCCCAGGCCGCGCAGCCGCGCGCCGTCGACGGGCCCGGGCGCCATTGCGTTGATCCGGATCTCGGGACCGAGGTGCCGCGACAGGATTTCGGCGAGGGCGCGCTGCCCGGCTTTCGAGACGGCATAGTCGGCGCGGTTCGGATAGGCGACGGACACGTATTTCTCACCGCCGAAATAGCTCGACACGTTGAGGATCGTCCCGGAACCGCGGGCCTTCATCAGCGGCGCGAACTTGCGGATCAGCGAGTAGTTGGAGATCAGATTGGCCTCCATCGTGTAGTTCCAGGCATCGAGGTCCATGTCCACGACCATCTCTTCCGCGCCGGCTATGCCCGCGTTGTTGATCAGGAAGTCGAGATGGCCAAAGCGCTCGACGGTCTCTTTGAAGAGCGCGTCCATCGCGGCCTCGTCGCCCACGTCCACGCCGGACATCGTCAGCACCCGTTCCTCGGCGTCGGAGTAGCCGATGCGGCGCAGCTCCGCGACGATGTTCTCGCGCGCGGTCTCGAGCTTCTCCGGACTGCGCGCCGACAGCAGCACGCGCGCACCCGCCATCGCGAGGTAGCGGCCGAGCTGCAGACCTATACCTAAGCTGCCGCCCGTAATCATGGCCGTCTTGCCCCGGTGGAGGCCTGGCAGCACGCGCTGGATCGCCTTCGGCATCGACGCTTTGCCGGTTGCCCGGGTGATGCTCTTCGGCACCCACAGGTTGATTGGATCCATTTTGCGCACGCCGTTGTTCAGGGTCGCGGTCCAGTCGGCGGAAAAAGCCAGGTTCTCCGGCTCGCGATTGTCGTAGCGCACGAGTTGGTTCGGCACGTTCTCCCAACCCCAGTCGCCCTTGTCGATCTCGTGGCGCTCCTCGTAGCGCCAGACCCGGATCAGCGCCTCGACCGCGGCGCGCTTTATCTCGTTCAGGCGGTTGCCGTGGCCGTCGTCCGGGTTCGTGACGAACGTGACGGGCGGCGCCGGACGCTGGGGCGAGCTCGTGGCGAGGTGCTGCGCGAGCGCCGAGGCGAAGGCGACCGGGCCGACGATTTCGACGTCGACGAAGGTCTCGATGTCCTCGTCGTCGGCGGTGCTCAGCGAATAGCCGTGTTCGCCGTTGGGCGTGGCCGGCAGGACGATGACGCCGTCGAGGCGCCCGAAGTGATCGTCGAGGAACTTGAGGACGCGGCCGACCGATTCCGGCCGCAGCGGATCCACGTGCTGAACGTGAAGGTGTTTCGGGTCCATGGCCTGAACGCGGGCGCGCGCGAGACCGACCGAGGCCAGCGTGCGAAAACCCATGACGACCTGGGCGCCGCGCTCGAGGTTGCTACGGGCGAACGCGAGTGCCTCTTCCACGTCGGCGCCGCCGAGAATCAGCACGGCCTTGCCGGACAGGTCGACGAGTCGCTCGTCCGGCCAGGAAACGAGCTTGGCACGGCTCTGTTCCGGCACCTGCATACCGTTCGTGATCTCGAAGGACTGCCCCGAGAACGCCGCCGATTCGTCGGAGGACAGCCAGAGAATCGTGGACGCGACGTCATCGGGTTTCGGGTAGCGGAAGGCAAGCTCGCCGCTGTCGTCCGGGCGCTTCGCAATCATCAGGCTCGTGAACTCGTCGGCCGTCGCGCCGGGCTCGGCGCCCTGCAGTTCGTCCATGGCCGCGAAGACGGTGTCGATGCGCTCCGATTCGATCGGTCCCGGGTAAACCGTGTTGACGCGGATCGCCCGGTCGCCGCCGCCGAGTTCGAGCGCGAGTCCCTGCGACAGCGCGTTCAGTCCGGACTTCGGCACGACGTAGGGGATGCGGCCGTAATAGCGCGTGCGCGAAAATATCGTCGACACGTTGATGATCGAACCGCCGACCGACATCTCCGGCACGGCCGCGCGGGTCATGTTCCAGGGACCGCCGAGCAGGTTCATGGCGGAGTCGAACATCGTCATGTCGTCGCCCAGGGACTTCATGTCCGCCGCCGAGAACGGAATGCTGCGGAGTGTGCGCTTCGGCCCCGCGGCACCTGCGTTGTTGATCAGGACATCGATCTTGCCGAACGCCTCTACCGCCGCGGCGACGATGCGGCGGCACGTGTCCGGGTCCGCGCAATCGCCCGTCACGATGCTCATGCGGCCGGCGTCGAAGCCCTCCCCGACGAGTTCGTCGACGAACGCGCGGAGCCGGTCTTCGTTGCGTCCCGTCATGACCAGGTTCGCGCCTTCGGCGAGCGTTCGCCGGGTGATGTAGCGGCCGATACTGCCGCCGGCGCCGGTCAGTATGATGCTGCGATCCTGAAGGCGGCCCCCCGCTGCCTTACCGTCTGTCATCGTAAACTCCCTGCTGATCCCGTATCGATGCGTGAAATGGTCTCGCCGCGCGCCTCGGCGTCGCGAATGGCCCAGGCGCGGTAAAGCTCGTCTCTGGTCTTGAGGCCGAGCCGTGGCAGCGCGTGAACGGCAACGTAGTTCGCGCCCGCGTGCCGGTTATCCCACATGGCCTGATGCGCGCCGGCGAGTTCCTCGAGCGGTACCGGCACGGGCGGCACGACGTCGATCATGCCGGCGGCAATACGCTCCTGCATTTCCGCGAACTGGCGCGCGCTGTTGAGATGCGTGCCGCGGATCCCGGCGGTCGGCATCAGGATTCGCCGCTGGCGCATCCACACCTGCGGTGCATAGAAGCTAAGGCGGCACCCGCCCAGGTCCTCGGCGTAGACGACCCGGCCGACGCTGGGTTTGACGAGCGACGTTGCCAGCGCGAGACCGTCGCGTCCGGGGCGCTCGAAGATCACGTCCGGAAGGCCGCGCCGGTCGAGCGTGCTCTTGAGAAGCGGCGCGACGGCCGAGCCCACGGGCTTCAGCGTCCGGTCGGAGAAGGCCCGCACGGCTTCCTTGAACGCGGCCGATTCGCTGAACGGATTCGGCAGCGGCGCGAGCGGTCCGGGCGGATCGAAGTCGTCACCGAGCCGCCGCGCGATCTCCTCGATGCTGACGACGCCCTTGAACTGCTTGCCGAAGCCGAGCGACGTGACGAACTCGCGCTGCGGGATCGTGTCGGCCAGCACCGCGACGCGCGCACCCATCGAGCAGCCGATCTCGATCGCTTCGATCGCGCGCGGATCGACGATCCCGTCGTCGCTGCCGGGACCGTAGACGATGAGCAGCGCCTTGCCCGCGCGCAGCTCGGCGCGCTCGAACATCGCTGCCGTGCGCGCGTCGCCGGGTTTGCCCATGAAAGAAAAGCGATAGCCCGACGATGCGCCGAAAAAAGTGAGCACGCCGCCGTCGCTGAGCGTCTGAAACGACCGCGCGAACGCCTTTTCGCCGGCATGGGACACGACGTAGTCGATCGGGCCGCCCGCGAGTTCGCGGACCTCGTCGACGAAGCCCTGGCCCGCGGCTTCCCAGTCGGCCCAATGCTCCGGCTCGTCGGGCACGGGCGTGAAGATGCCTGCGTAACGCGGGTCTTTGCGGTTGACCGCGGCGCCCCCGTGCTCGCGCACGCGTTCGGCGCGTTCGTCGGACGACACCATGCCGACGACGTCGAGGCCGGACTGCCGGGCGCTCCGCAGACAGTCGAGACCGGTCCCGGTCGACGCGCCCTCGACGAACAGCCGCTTGCCGGCCGATACGTCGAGGGTATGAAACAGCGCGCGGTGGATCGTGCCCTGCGTCAGGCCGCAGGAGCCGGCTTCCTCGATCGTGAGGCCGGCCACTTTCGGGTGTAGCTGCGGGCCCTGCACGACGAGGAACTGGGCGTGGCTGCCGTCGTTGACCTCGTAACCCTGGATGTGGAAGTTCGCCGCCATCGGGTCGAGACCCTGATCGGGCGACAGCAGTTCGCTCTGCCCCGAGTAGACCGTGACGAGCTGGCCGATCGTGAGCCGGCCTTCGCGCAGCAGCTCGTCGCCGAGCTGAGCGATCAGGCCGATACCGCCCGAGCCCGTTACCTGCAGGTCCGCGTCGCGGTTGTCGAACGGCGATACCGGAATGCCGGTCAGCGCCCAGATGTCGTTGAAGTTCACCTCGGAAACGAGCACGTAGATCAGCGCTTCGTTCGGTCCGGGTCGCGGCGTGTCGAACACGAGCAGCCGTTCCGAGTCTTCGGGGTCGCCGTGCCGCGGCAGACCGGTGGCAGGGTCCTTGATGACGCCCATGCCGTACTGGTACTCCGGGACCGGTGTCACACCCGGGAAGAAGCTGGCGTCGAGCGGCAGCAGCCGGCCCTCGGCTTCGAGCGCGCGGCGCGTGTCCTCGTCCGCATCCGGCGGCACTTCGACATGGCGCAGCGGCAGCGGTGCGCTGCGCTTTTCGAGAAACGCCCGGATGCCGACGGGACCGCTGTCGGGATCGCAGACGCCTTCGGCGAAGAGCTCGGCTTCGCGCGCGATACCGGCGCGCTGGCCGTTGCGCGCGCCGGCCACGAGCGCATCGAGAATGCGCTCCAGCGCCCGGTTGCGGCTGCCGGCTTCGAGCTGTTTGACGGCGGGTGCGAGCATCGGCTCGTCGAGTTTGTCGAGCGGCTCGGGCAGCGGCGACTCGATGCTCGCGAGATACGCCTTGCGTTGCTCCAGTGCTGCGACGAGCGGGCCTTCGTCGCGGAAGTAGCGCCGGAGCAGATCCATGGCGATGGCGACGACGCCGTCGCCGTTGGGTTCGGTCAGCCGGTCGATGAGTCCGATATCGAGCGCGCGCTCAGCGTCGACGCTGCGGCCGCTCAGGATCAGATGCAGCGCCTCGCTCAAGCCCGCTTCGCCGGACTGGAAATGCAGCCGCCGCGGCAGCCGCTGCGTGCCGCCGTAGCCCGGCAGCAGATTTAGATTGATCTCGGGCTGCCCGAAGCGCGCCTGTGGGCTCGCGACGACGTAGTCGCAGGCGAGCACGAGCTCGTTGCCGCCGCCGAGCGCCGGCCCGTTGACGGCCGCGATGACCGGCTTGTCGAGGTTCTCGAGCGATGCGAATGCCGTGTGCGCCGCGTTCGGCAGCGTCAGCGCACTGTCCCGGTCGCCGCTTTCGCCGATCTCGAGGAGTTCCTTTACGTCGGCGCCCGCCACGAAAGCGTTGCCCGCGCCCGTGAGGACGACGGCCGACGTATCCTCCCGGGCCGCGATGTGCTGCAGCACGGTGTTCAGTTCGTCGAGACTGCGCTCGTTGAGCGAGTTGACCGGTGGGTGGTCGATGACGACGAGCGCCACCTTCCGGTCCGGGGCTATCTCGTGGGTCTCGACGCGCAGGTAGCGGTAAGTCTGGACGATCTGCCGCGCCTCGCTCAGGCGGCCGAACGCGCGCCACTCGTCGACTTTGCCGCGGATCTCGTCGACGACGTCCGGATTGCGCAGCGTCGACAGGTCGCCGAGCGGCTCGTCGAGCAGCACCGAGCGCAGCGTTCGGCGCATGTATTTGCCGGAGCGCGTTTCGGGGAACGCGGAGACGACGATGAAATCCGACGGTACGGCCGTGGCGCCCTTTTCGCTCTTCACGAGCCCCTTGAGCCGCGCGATGTCGTCGTCGCCGATCTTCGAACCGGGCGCGGCGATCAGGAACGCGACGGGCGTTTCGCCCTTCTCCTCGTGCGGTGCGCCGACGACGACGGCGTTGCCGACCGGCGAGTCCTTTCGCAGGACCTTGTCGCGCAGGATGGCGCCTTCGATCTCCTCGGTACCGATGCGGTGTCCCGAGGCGTTGATGACGTCGTCCGAACGCCCGTGCAGGGTGAAGCTGCCGTCCTCGTGCCGGCGTGCGTAATCACCCTGCGTGTAGGCCGGCTCGCCCGACCAGCGGTCGAAGTACACGGCCGTGTAGCGCTCGATGTCGCCGCGCCACTCCGGCGTGCCGAGCCTGTCGGCGTCGCCCCAGATCGTGCGCGCCAGATAAGGGTACGGCCGTTTGATGACGAGTTCGCCTTTCTCGCCCGGCTCCGCGACCCGCCAGTTGCCGGCGCGGCCGTCGCCGTCCGCGCCCTCGGCAATCCGCACCTCGGCGTCGATCCAGGGCAGCGGCCAGGTCTTGGCGTCCGGAGCCAGCGGCTTGAAGCCGCCCCAGGGGCAGGAGAACACGATACCGCCGTGTTCGGTGGCCCAGTAGGAATTGATGTAGTGCGGGCACACTTTGTCCATCGCGAACTGCTGCACGGCCGGCGAGACCGGCTCCGCGCAGAACGTCGCTGCCTTGAGGCCCGTCATGTCGTAGGCGGACATGTCCGCGGTACTCGACGGATCGGTCATGACCGCCTTGAGGAACGTCGAGCCGGCTTTGAACAGCGTGGCGCCGCGGCGGGCGACGACCGACGAGAACCGGCCCGCATGCGGGAACAGCGGTGAGCCCTCCGCGACGATCGACGTGATGCCGAGCGCAAGCGGTGCAGCGATCAGGTAGGACTGCCCGGTTATCCAGCCCGGGTCGGCGATGACGTAGATGCGGTCGTCGTCGCCGGTGTCGAAGACCATGCGCATCGTGTGCGCGATGCCGGCCAGCCAGCCGCCGTGCGTGTGCACGACGCCCTTCGGTTTGCCGGTAGATCCGGAGGTGTAGATGATGAACAGCGGCCAGTCGGCGTCTACCGGCAGCGCGGGATGGCTGGCAGTGAGCGCGCGCCACAGCGTCAGGTCGTCGAGATCGAGCAACTCGTCGCTTTCTACGACGAAACCGGCTTCGCGCGCCCGCTCGAGCACGCGCGCCGTGGCCGCTTCCACGAGGTCGTCCGACCAGAGGTCGCGCGACTGCTCGACGATCTCCTGGCCCGTATAGCGGATGACGACGACCCGATCGACGATATGGCCGATGTCGGCCAGCCGCCGCGCGACGCCGGTGCGGATCTCGGCGCTCCGCTCGGCGTCGATCGAGTCCTGAAGCATCAGCGCACGGCCCAGCTCCCGCATCACGTCGCCGCGCTCGACGGTGATCTCACCGGTGAGTGCGGCCGCCACCGCCGCGCCGAGCCGGTCGCCGAGTTCGCCGAGCCCGAAGTCGCCGAGGACGGACCCGAGTGCCGCAAGCGCTCTGTCGAGCGGGACGAAGTTGTCGAGCGCCTGATCGGTGAAGCTTTCCTTGTACGGAACGACTTCGGCGTTGCGATAGCCGCCGTCGGCCGTGACGACGACGCGCGCGCCGGCGTCGGCGATCCGGTCGGACAGTGTCTTCGCCGAGAAACCGCCGAATACGGGCGTGTAGATGATGCCGAGCCGCTTCGCGGCCTCGGTGTAGTAGAGCTGGTCGGGGATGTTCGGCAGGTTGAAGGCGATCCGGTCGCCCTTGCCGAGACCGAGTTCGCTCAAGACTTCGGCGCGGAGCACGGTTTCGACGAGCAGCCGCCGGTAGCTGATCGTCAGCTCGAATACCGGGCCGCCCCGGCCGTCGTTTTTCGACGGATCCCAGCGGTCCCCTTCGAACAGGAACGCCGCGTGGTCGCCGCGGCCGGCCAGAACGTGCCGGTCGACCTCGTTGAAACAGGCGTTGGTCTTTGCGCCGACGAACCAACGATAAAAGGGGGCGTCGCCGTCGTCGAGCGCCGTCTGCCAGGGCTGCCAGTCTGCGGCGACGCCGGAGGCTACGAGCGTTTCGCCGCTCCGCTCATCGAATCCCAGCCAGTTTCCGCCCGAGTCCCGCGACAGCCAGCGGCCGGCGTCGTGCCAGTGAAGCTCCGCGGCGGCAATGCGCCCGTGATAAGCGTCGGGATCGGCAGCCGCCTCTCGTCGTTGCCGGTCTTCCTCTTCCTGGTCGGCGAGTCGGCCCCATTCCGCAACGCCGACTGTTCTTTTGCTTGTAGTCGCGCTCATACCGGTCGTCGGCCTCGTTTGACGAACACGAATTCATCAAAGCAGCCCCGAGGGGTGTAGCGCAAGTCGGATTGCGGCACCGTAAGGCGCCGGGAAAAAAGGTGTCAGATTTATTTTTGCTAAGCAAAAATAAATCTGACACCTTTTTGGTGACTTAATTGGTCTGACCAGCGGCTTCGCGGGCTTTCCGCCGTTCCTTGTTCGCGGCGATGGCGATCCCCTGGGCGTTCAGCTCAATGTCGAGGTTGACGAGATCCCACGCCGAGGGCGTGGCGCCCAACGGTCCGTGCTGATCGAACAGGCCGGTGAAATAGTCGCGCAGGCGCGGTTCGATGTAGGAGGCGAGTTCCTCGTCCGGAAGGTCGCTGTCGCGCGCGTCGCGCATCAGCGTCTCGGCGAAGTTGAGGTGGCGAAAGAGCTGACCGGCGCTCTCCGAGATATCCGTTACCGCGCCGAAATGCGTCGGGAAGACAGCCTTCGGCGCGAGGCCGAGAATGCGGCGAATGGCCTGCCGGGCAAGATCGGGGTCGAAGTCCGTCGGGCTCGTCGAGGGGAACGCGAACGTGCCCGGGCCCTGCAGGTCGGGGTAGTGCAGTCCGAACGCGTCGCCGGTGAACACGGCGCCCGAGCGGTCGTCTGCGACGCAGAAGTGATGATTGGCATGCCCCCGCGTGTGCAGAAAGGTCAGCGTGCGGCGGCCGAAGGCCAGGCGTTCGTCGTCCTGCATCTCGCGGACGCGGGCCTCCGGGACCGGGACGATCTCACCGTAGAGCCGCTCGAAGCGCTCGAGGCCGTAAACGGATTGTGCGCTTGCGATGAGCCTCGCCGGATCGATGATGTGCCGGGCGGCGCGCGGGTGCACGAGGACCGTGGCGTTCGGACAGGCAGCGGCGAGTGCCGATGTGCCGCCCGCGTGATCGAGGTGGACGTGCGTCACGATCAGGTAGCGGACCTGCTCCGGGGACAGGCCGGCATCGCCAAGCGCTGCAAGCATACGCGGGACGGCGTGCGCGGTATTGTTGTCCACGAAAGCCGCCTCGTCGCCCTCGGTGATCATGTAGGCGGCGGCAAAGCGGGGCCGGTCGAGGTAGTGGCAGTCGATCGTATGGATGTCCTTCACGATTCACCAGCCCTGTTCGGTTCCGGATGGCCTGCCACCATAGCAGACGTTGCCCGGCGCCGTATCAGCCGCTTTACTGTCCCTGGTAGGCGGCGATGATGCGAATCGCGTCGCGCGCGATTTCCTGCTCGGCCCGTCGAATCTGACTCGTCAGGCCCGCGATCGCGACGACGTAAGTCGACACCGAGCCTTCGGCGCTCAGCGGGATCGTGACCGCACTCAGGCCTTCGATCGCGTGATCGAAGCCCGCGTAGTAGCCCTGAGTCCTGCAGCGCTCGACCCGCGTGCCGATCGTATCGACGTCGAGCACCCGATCGGGTTCGAGGCGTCGGGAGCGTTCGATCAGCTCGTCGACCTTCTGCGGGTCGGTTGCCGCGAGGGCCGCGATGCCGATGGCTGAGGTGAACAACGGGAACGTGTCGCCTTCCTGAACCTTCATCACGACCTGTTTGGTACCGAGCAGGATCTCGACGAACTCCATGGCCAGCCCGCGCCGGACGCTCAGCGTCACCGTTTCGCCGAAGCGGTCGCGCAATGCCAGCAGCAGTTCCTGCACGTCCTCGCCACTCGGCAGCAGCTCGCTGCCCAGCCAGCGCGTCAGTCGGTTGAGCCGCATCGACGGATAGTACTTGCGGCCGTTCTGCACCTGCATCAGGTAGCGCGACTGGACGAGGCTTTTCAGGAGCGCCGCCGTCGACGACAGCGGCCAGTTCTGGTGCTGCGCGATCGCGCTCGCCGACATCGGCTCGCGTCGCTGCTCGAACAGCTCCAGCAACGAGAGAACGCGGTCCGCCGACTTGACGCGTTCGTTCGCGGCCATGCGCTTCTCCTGTGGCGGGCGGCGCGGGCCGGCGCCCCCCCGCCAGGCTAGTTAACTATGTGTCTCGTGTCCTGCCTGGCTCAGAGACCGGCCTCGAAGTTGATCATATAGAAACGCGGCTCGCCCGGGTACGCCGGCGCGAAGCCGAGTCCCGAGAAGTCGAGCAGGCTGTGGAAGTATTCCTCGTCGAAGCAGTTCCGGCAGCTCACGGTGACGCCGAAGCGGCCGTCCTCGCGCTCCCAGCCGAACGATGCATTCGCGATCTCGTAGCCGGTTTCGGAGACCGGCGCGTTCGTGATCGCCGTGTAGTGATCGCCGATGTAGGAGTAGTCGAAGCCCGCGCGCAGCATGCCGCGGCCGCCGTCGAGGGGCTTAAGCCATGAGAAGCCGATCTTGCCCTGCAGTTCCGGCAGACGCTGCAGATCGTCGCCGAGCACTTCGGCGAGGCCCGGATCGAGGTCGCCTGCGTACTCGCCGTCCATGACCGCGAAGTTGGAGAAGATGTCGAGGTATTCGTTGACCCGCCAGATAGCCTCGAACTCGATTCCGCTGATCTCGGCATCCGTCGTCGCACCGTCGAAGCCGCCGTTGACGTTGGTAAACGTATTGAACAGATCCTGGAAGTCGGTATAGAACAACGCGACGTTGGTTCGTACCCGGTTACCGAACAGTTCGGCTTTGAGGCCGAGCTCGTAGCTGTCGACGATTTCCGGCGGGAAGTCCCGAAGCTCGTCCGGGTTCGGGAACACGAGCCGGGCGAGCCAGCCGCCGGACTTGAAGCCGCGCGAGAGGCTGGCGTAGGTGTTGACGTTATCGCTGACCGCGAAGCTTACGCCAATCCGCGGCGTGAACTCGTCGAACTCGAGTTCGACCGGCGTGCCGAGCGCGATGATGTCCGACGTGTCAAAAGCCAGCGAGCCGCCGGTCGCATTGAAGCCCGGCGGCGTGCGGCCCGTAAAAAACTGCGTCCCGATCGTCTTCTCTTCGTTCGTGATGCGACCCCCGACGAATGCGGACCAGCGGTCGGCGAAGTGCCACGTAATCTCGCCGTAGGCGGCATAGCTCTCGACGTCCGTCTGGATGAACTGTTCGTTGAAAATCGTGGGGATAATGATGAAGTCCGGCGGCACGCGCAGGTTGAATTCGTTTCCGAGGAAGGACGTGCTGTCCTCGGAGAAGAAATACAGGCCCGCCGTATAGTCGAATGCGCCATCGCCCAGCACGCCGGTCAGCGTGAACTCCTGGCTGACCTGTTCCGAGTCGTTGTCGGTGAAGAGTTCGTAAATCGGCGTTATCGAATCGGAGAGATCCAGATTGTATTTCTGCAGCGTCTTGCGGTACGCGGTGATCGACCTGAAGGTCGTCGTATCGCTGGGCAGCCATTCGGCGGTCAGCGACGTCCCCCAGGTGGTGCCGACGTTGGACTGAACCGTGTCCGAGAAGAGCGTGAACAGGCTGTCCGAGCTCGGCTCGGTCGGCAGGGTCGCGAGATTCGACGGATAGACCGAATTGCTGTCGTCTTCCATGAAGTCGGCCGTGAAGACGACGTTCAACTCGTCGTTCGGGGTATACAGCGCGGATAGCCGGGCCCCGAAGAAGTTCATGTCGTTGACGTCTTCGTTGAGCGTGACGTTCGACGAGTAGCCGTCCTGCTGCGCCGAGAGCACGTTCATGCGCACGGCCAGGGTGTCCTCGATGACGGGCGTGTTGAAGCTTGCCCGCGCTTCGAGGCGCGAGTAGTTGCCGTAGATCAGATTGACCCTGCCCTCGGTGTCGAACGTGGGGCGTTTCGTCACGACCCGGACGGCACCGGCCGACGAGTTCCGTCCGTACAGGGTTCCCTGCGGACCGCGCAGCACCTCGATGCGTTCGATGTCGTAGAGGCCGAAGTTGTTGACGCCCTGACGGGCGACGAACACGTCGTCGACGTACACGCCGACCGCAGGGTCGACGGTGACGATCGACTCGGTCGTGCCGATGCCGCGGAGAAAGAAGGTGACCGCCGTGCTCTGACCGACGTTGTTCGAGCCGATGAGACCCGGTACCTCGGTGAAGATGTCCTCGGTGCTCAGGACGTTGCGCCGCTCCATGGCAGCACCGTCCAGGGCCGTGACGGCGACGGGTACCTCCTGCAGATTGTCGGTGCGGCGCTGTGCCGTCACCACCAGCTCTTCGAGTACGCCGTCATCGCGGGACGCATCGTTCTGAGCCAGCGCGGCGCCGCCTGGAAACGGCGCCGGAATCGTCAGGACGGCCAGCGCGGCCAACATAGTCGGAATTCTGCTCATAACCTACCCCCTTCACACTTATGTAGTTGAGCTACAACTATGTGTTGATTGTTGTACAGTTCAGGCCTAGCATACAAGAAAAATTTTTGAATATGTAGAAATACTACATATATGTGTAGTTCTTTCCGTGGAGAGGGTTGTGAGCGGAGCTATCGACATTGTCGTCAATCTGTACACGCCACGTATGGTCGAGGAGGGGCGAACCGGACTCGACGATGCGTTCAAGGCGCAGGTCCGGATGCCCGAATCCATGCGCGGGGGGGTCGACGAGGATGCCTACCTCGACCTCATGGACGCGGCGCGTATCGACAAGTCGCTGCTGATCGCCGTGCGGGCCGGCGACATTCGCATGCGCGGGTCGTTCGAGGTGCCGTACGAGGAGGTCGCCGCGGTCTGCCGCCGGCATCCGGAGCGCTATTTCGGTCTCGCGGGCGTCGACCCGTATCGCGGGATGGAGCAGCTTGCCGACCTCGAGCACGCCGTGAAGGAGCTGGGCTTCGTCGGCGCGCATCTCTACCCTCACTGGATGGAGCTGGCCCCGGATCACGCGAAGTACTACCCGATCTATGCCAAGTGCTGCGAACTCGACATTCCGATCATGATGCAGGTTGGGCAAAACCTCGTGTACTCGCGCGAGCGCCGTTTGCCGAGCGTGGGCCGGCCGATCTGCCTGGATCAGGTTGCGATCGATTTTCCCGAGTTGAAGCTCATCGGTATCCACATCGGCGTGCCGTGGACCGGCGAGATGATCGCGATGGCCTGGAAGCACGAAAACGTCTTTATCGGCACTGACGCCTACGCGCCGAAACACTGGCCTGCCGAGTTTGTGCACTACATGAATACCTACGGCCGCGAGAAGGTGCTGTTCGGCACGGACTGGCCCGTCATTCACCCGCAGCGGGCCGTCGACGAAATCGCGGCGCTCGACCTCAGGGACGAAAGCCGCGAGCTCGTGATGCGCGGCAACGCGGAGCGGGTATTCCGGCTCGACGTGGCAACAGCGGCTTAACCCGGGAGACACCTATGTTCCTTATCGACGGCACTTGTCATCCTTACAATTTCAGCCCGGCGAATCTCAACGGCCGTTTCGGCAAAGCCTTCGCGGACGTGCTCTATAGCTACCATCCCAACGTCAATCCGGCGCCGTACGCGCTGTCCCGCGAGGAATGGGATCACGACTGGCAGTGCGAGGAGTTCGTGGAAACCATGTTTCTCGAATCCGAGCTCGACATGATCTGCATGCATTCGCTGCCGATCTTCGACGCCTTTAAGGACGGCGGTTCGGCGACCGCAAAAGGTGCCTGGCTCAAGAAGCACTATCCCGAGCGTGTGCTCTGGTACGCCGGGATCGACATGTTCGAGGGCGAGGCGGCCGTGGATACGGCGCGGGAGTGCATCGCGCTGGGCGCGGACGGCCTCAAGTTCTATCCGGCGCGCTACGTCAACGGGCGGACCGAGGCCTGGCGCATGGACGACGAAGGGCTCGTATTTCCGGTACTGCAGCTTGCCCACGACGCGGGAATCCGCAACGTTGCGATTCACAAGGTGCTGCCGATCGGTCCGATCAGCGCTCACGGCATGCAGGTGGACGATCTCGCTGCCGCGGCCAATGCGTTTCCCGACATGAACTTTCAGATCATTCATGCCGGTTTCATGTTCGTCGACGAGACGAAGATGCTGCTCGGCAATTTTCCGAACATCTACGCGACGCTCGAGGCGAGTTTCCTTCTGGCGATGCTCAATCCGGACATGATGCACCGCATTCTCGACGAGTTCTTCATCTTCGGCGGACCGGACCGCGTGATTTTCGCGTCCGCGGCCGTCAATCCGCATCCGCAGGTCGTGCTCGACGGCCTCGCGAAATACGAGATGCCCGAGACCTCACCGATTCGGCTGACGCCCGACGTGCGTGAACTCGTCATGGGCGGGAACCTCGCGCGGCTGCACGGTATCGATACGGCAGAGCGCAAGGCGGCCCTGTCCGACGACGTGTTCGCCCGCGAGCGCGCTGCGCACGGCCTCCGTGAACCCTTCTCCAGCGTTCGCCAGCGCGTCGCGGCATGAGGCGGTCATGAGTTCGGGGGACGACGTGCGGCGACAGGTGCTCGATCGTCTGGGCGGGGTGGTCGATCCCTGCATGGAGGCTGCGGGGCTCGGCCTGTCGCTCGTCGATCTCGGTATCGTCCGCCGCGTCGACGTCGACGATCGCACAATCTCGGTCGAGCTCGGACTCACCGAGCCAGGCTGCGGTTTTACCCACGCGCTCGTCACGAAGGTCGAGGACGCCCTCGCGGAGCTCGACCACGGGCGCGAGCTCAGCGTCACCTTCAACTGGTCGACGCCGTGGACCGAGGCGATGATGACGGATGCCGGCCGCGCCGTTTTCGGCGCCGCGCGCGAGCGCGGCATGAGCCTGCTGCGGCGGATCGATCACGCCGCGACGCCGCGGGAGGCCGAATGACCGCGACGGCAGAAACCGATCGCAGAAGCCGCTGGCCGCTCCTGATCTCGGAGGGGATTCGCGCGGCCGCGCGCCGGCAGCCGGACAAGACCGCCGTTCGCGTCGTCGACCGCGGCACCGTCGTGGAGACGATCGACTACCGCCGGTTCGCCGAGCGCATGAATCGCGCCTCGCAGCTGGCGCTCGGCGGGCTGGGTTTGAAGCGCGGCGACCGCGTTGCGATCGCCTCGCCGAATGCGCTGCAATACATGCTGCTCGTCAACGGGCTCGGCTCCGTGGGCGTCATCACCGCGACACCCAATCCCAAGCTGTCGCCCGCCGAGATTGCCGCGATTTGCGACGACGCGGGCGCGCGCGTCCTGTTCGTGAGCCCGGAGCTCGAAGAGCCGCTCAGGGCAGAGCCGCTGGCGACCGTCGAACGTATCGTGCCCATGGGCGCAACGCTCGATGCCCTCCTCGATGCGGCGGCCGACTCGCGGCCTGCCGTGGGCCAGCTGGCCGACTCGTTCGACGATTTCGTGCTGCCGTACACCTCGGGTACGACGGGTAGTCCCAAGGGCGTGCGCGTTACGCACATCAGCCGTTCGCTTACCTTCTACGGCATGGGCGTCGAGTACGGCTGTTTCGGGCCGGACGATCACTTCGTCGGGCTTGCGCCGCTGTGTCATGGCGCCGGTTTCGCGTTCAATCTGGCGCCGCTGTATTTCGGCGCGAGTTGCGATCTGATGACCGGCTTCGATCCGGAGGTGGTCCTCGAGCATCTCGCCGCCGAGCGCCCCACCGGGATCTTCATGGTACCCACGCATTTTCGTGCGCTTTTCGACCAGTCGTCGGCGCTGCTCGATCGCTGCCGCGACAATCGGCTCACGTCGATCATCTCCAATGCCGCGCCGCTCAGTCAGTCGCTCAAGGAACGCATCGTCGACACGTTCGGCGAGGGACGGCTTCACGAGTGCTACGGCTCTACCGAGGCCGGGGTCGTGACCAGCCTCCGGCCGCAGGACCAGCTGCGCAAGAAAAACTGCGTGGGCCTGCCGTTCGTCAACACCGAGGTGCGGCTACTCGACGACGCGGGCGACGCGGTGCCGGACGGCGAAGTCGGCGAACTGTACAGCCGTTCGCCCTACCTCTTCCGCGGCTACTGGAACAAGCCCGACGAAACGGCGGAGAGCCTCGAGAACGGCTGGGCCACCGCCGGCGATCTTGCGCGCCGGGACGACGAGGGTTTCTACTACATCGTCGATCGAAAGAAAGACATGATCATCAGCGGCGGCGTCAACATCTACCCCAAGGAGGTCGAGATCGTCCTCGACCGCCATCCGGCCATCGCGGAATCGGCCGTCTACGGCGTACCCGACGAGTACTGGGGCGAGCGCGTCGTCGCGGCCGTCGTCGTGGACGGCGGCGCGGATTTTCCCGGCGACGATGCGCTCAGCGCCTGGTGCCGCGAGCACATCGGGGGCCAGAAGATACCGAAGTCCTTCGTCGCGCTGAACGCACTGCCCCGCAACCCCATGGGCAAGGTACTCAAGTCGGCTCTGCGCGAACGGGCCGGCGGGCCGGGACACCAGGTCACAGCATCCTGAGGAGACGTCATGCAACTCGATACGTCCAGGGCCGCGCTCATCGTGGTCGACATGCAGAAGAGCTTTTGCAAGCCCGACGGCAAGGTGCCGGAAATCGGCCTCGACACGAGCCTGTGTCAGGCGGCCATCGAACCCTGCGCCGAGGTCCTGGCCCTTGCCCGGAAAGCAGATATACCCGTGATCTTCACGCGCTACGTCTACGCGCCCGATTACGCGGACGGTGGCGTGCTCGTCGAAAAAATCATGCCCCAACTGGCTGAAGTCAAGGCGCTGCGGGCCGGCACCGCGGATGTCGAGATCGTGCCCGAACTCGAGGTACGCGATACCGATACGGTCATCGACAAGAACCGGCCGAGCTCTTTCTACGGGACCGATCTCGACGCCGTGCTTGCACGGCTCGGGCGAACGCAGCTCGTCGTCTGCGGCGTGACGACGAACTGCTGCGTCGAAAGCACCGTCCGCGACGCGAGTCACCGCGACCTGGAGGTATTCGTCGTCGGCGATGCGTGCGCGGAGCTCGACGAGGAGCGGCACCGTATCTCGCTCATGTCGATGGGCATGTTGTTCGCTGACGTCATCGGCATCGACGACTTCCGCAAGGCGGCTTTGTGACCGAAAGCGGACGCGCGTCTCCAGAGGGGGCGCAGGCGCCTTACCCGCCACCGGCGGTCGGTTGGTACGCCGTATCGGTGCTGCTCATCGCCTACACGATCGCCTTCATCGACCGTACGATACTGGCGCTCATGGTCGGGCCCATCCAGCGCGATCTCGGTATCTCGGATACCGCGATGGGACTCCTGCACGGTATTGCCTTCGCGCTGTTCTACTGTCTGTTGGGCATACCGATCGCCCGGCTGTCGGATCGCCATTCCCGCCGCTGGATCATTGCGGTCGGCATGGCGATCTGGAGCCTGATGACCGCGCTGTGCGGTCTCGCCAAAACCTTCTGGCAGCTCTTCGCGGCGCGCGTCGGCGTCGGTATCGGCGAAGCCGCGCTGTCTCCCGCGGCCTACTCGATGATCGCCGATCTGTTTCCGCCGGAGCGGCTCGGCCGCGCGCTCGGCATCTATTCGTCGGGCGTGTTCTTCGGCGCCGGGATTGCGTTCATCGTCGGCGGGACCGTCGTCGGCGCCGTCGCGACGCTCGGACCCATCCACGTTCCGCTGGTCGGAGACGTCGCGGCCTGGCAGGCCGTGTTTTTCATCGTCGGTCTGCCCGGAATCCTGTTTGCGCTCGTGATGCTGACCGTGCCGGAGCCGGTACGCCGGACGCCGCCGGCCTCGAAGGGGCAGCCGCTGAGCGCGATCGTGCCTTTCCTCAAGGCCAATGCCGGAGCCATCGCCGGGCACTTTCTCGGTTTCTCGCTGCTTGCCGTCGTCTTCAACGGGTTCATTGCGTGGGCGCCGACCCAGCTCGTGCGCGATTTCGGCGTCAGCGCGGCCGAGTCGGGCGCCGCGCTCGGTCTCGGCCTGTTCGTGTGCGGCGGCAGCGGCATCATCGTCGGCGGTATCGTTGCGGATCGCTTCGCCGGGGCCGGCCGCAGCGACGCGAACCTGCGCGCGGGCGCCATCGGCGGTCTGGGGCTCATACCGACGGCCATCGCCGCGCCGCTGATGCCGGGCTTCGAGTCCAGTGCGCTCGTCTACGCGGCGTTTTTCTTCTTTGCAAGCTTTCCGTTCGGCGCCGCGGCGGCGGCGCTGCAGATCATGGCGCCCCCGGACCTGCGCGCGCGTCTGTCGGCAATCTATCTTCTGGTTCTGAACCTGCTCGGCATCGGCCTCGGCCCGCTGGTCGTCGCGGCGATGAGCGACTACCTTCTCGGCGGCAAGGAGGCTATCGGCCTCGCGATGGCGATAACCGGGGCGATATTCGCGCCGCTCGGCACGTGGATACTCGCGGCTACCTTCGCCCGCTATCGGCAGCTCGTCGCCACGGACCTGCCTGCCTGAGAGCGGGTCGTCCGACCGCTGCCTACGTGCCGCAGAACGTCTGGAACACCCGCTCCTCCGGTTGCGGTGCGTCGGCGTAGTGCGCAAGCTCACGATGGTCGTCGAAAGGTTGGGCAAGCACGGTCTGAAGCTCCCGGAACACGCGCATGTCGCCGTCGACCGCGTCCTGAATCGCCTGCTCGATGCGGTGGTTGCGCGGGATGAACAGCGGGTTGACGGCGTTCATCGATGCCGCGATTTCCTCGGGCGTCGCACCGCGGCCGACCGCGCGCTCGCGCCACTGCCGCTCCACGTCGCCGAAGTGCGCGTCGTCGTTGGAGCTTACGCGGGTCGCCAGCTTGCGGAAGCTCAGCGTGTAGTCGAGCGCGTTGTCCTCCAGGTGGCCGAGCCAGGCGTCGATCAGCCCGGCATCGCCCGGCTCGTTGCCCGACAGCCCGAGCTTGCGGCGCATGAGCCGGCGGTAGCGTTCGTTGTAACGTTCCGGAAACGCGGACAGTGCCGTCTCGAACGCGGCCTGCGAATCGGACACCTGCAGCAGACACTCGGCAAGCCTCGCGAGGTTCCACTGCGCTATCGCGGGCTGGTTGCCGTAGGCATAGCGGCCATGGTGGTCGATCGAGCTGAACACCTTGTCGTGGCGGAACTCGTCCATGAACGCGCACGGTCCGTAGTCGATCGTTTCGCCCGCGATGGAGGTGTTGTCGGTATTCATGACGCCGTGGATGAATCCAACGGCCATCCACCTTGCGACAAGCTCGGCTTGTCGCGAGGTGACAACATCGAAAAATGCGGCGTAGGGATCGTCCGCTGCCCTGGCTTCGGGGTAGTGCCGATCAATCGCATAGTCAGCCAACACCTCGAGCGCATCGGTCTGCTTGCGCGCCGCGAGAAACTCAAATGTCCCCACCCGCATATGACTAGCCGCAACCCGCGTAAACACGGCCCCAGGCAGCCGCTCCTCGCGATACACGTGTTCGCCGGTCGCGACCGCCGCCAGGGCTCGTGTCGTCGGCACGCCGAGTCGATGCATGGCCTCGCTGACGAGATACTCACGAATGACCGGACCCAGCCACGACCGGCCGTCGCCGCCGCGCGAATAGGGCGTCCGGCCGGAGCCCTTGAGCTGAATGTCCCTTAGCGTGCCCGACGCGTCGACGACTTCGCCGAGCAAGGCCGCCCGGCCGTCGCCCAGCTGCGGCACGAAGTAGCCGAACTGGTGCCCGGCATACGCAAGCGCCACGGGCTTCGAGTCCGGCGGCAGCTTGCTGCCGCTGAATATCCGCGCGCGCGCGTCGTCGTCGTCGGCCCAGCCGCCGATGCCGAGTTCCTCCGCGAGGGCGTCGTTCCACGCAAGCAGGACAGGGTGCCGTGCCGCTTCGGGAACGACCGCGGCGTACATGTCCGGCGGCAGCCTGGTGTAACCGTTCTCTGGATGCATACGGCGATTATGCCGTCAAAACCGCCAGCCGCTCGACCCCCGCAATCGGTGGTGGGAGGGACAGGGCACTAGGCCAGCTCGCGAACCGCTGCGATGATCCCCGGATCAAGCCGTTCGAGACCGGCGTCGAACTTCTCTGCCAAAGCCTTCCCATGCTCCGCGGCGGCACGTAGCGCCAGAGTGATGTCGGCCGGACGAAGGTCGAGTAGCACTTTGAAAATCTGTTCCGCCTGACTGAGGTCTTTCCGGATTTTCGCGGCCGAGCCGGTGCTGCGCTTCTGGCTGAGCGCACACTTGTGAACCGCGAAGCGACCGGGAGACGGGACGTTGACCATGACCCCGTGCCCGTACAGCAGCACGGCCGGCTGGATATCATCGAGCAAGTAGTCCAGGTGCCGCAGCGGCGTTGCGAACGTAGCGAACGAATCGAGCTTCACCGGCCGTGTAGTTTCTCTGCCGCGCATCGGGGTCAATACATCGATGTGAAAGTCACGATTCCGAATCTTGAAAGAGGTGGCTGGTTGCCGGCGATTCAGCGCCGGCACCTCGACGAAGCCCATACCGCTATTCAGGATTAGTTGCCCGAGGTCAATGCGTTTTCGAGGTCTGGGTAGTGCAAGCAGGTACTCGTTGTCCGCGGCGATGTCGATGTCCTGGGTTCCGAGTCCGGAGGACCAGATGACGCCCAGCATGTTGGCATAGGCCTTGAACGCCAGCGTGCCGACCAGCGCGGCGCCCGCCAGGAAGACGCCGTTTCGCTCGAGGAGTGCCAGAATTCTTCCTTCATCCTGGTGAAGGGCGAACATTCCGCCGCCGATGAGCATGTTGACGAGGCGTGTCCGCAAATCGCGATCATCTGTGTTTGACGCCCACAGCTCTTTCTCGTCCTCGATGCGATCGAGCAACTCGGGCGTTTCCTCGCCGAGATAGTGTTCGCGGCGTGTCTGGCCGATGCTGATGTAGAGATACCAGTAGCGTTTACCGTTGATGTCTTTGTACTTGAACGAGAGATTCGAGCCGTCAGAAGCTGGCTGAACGCAGTTCTGCAGCAACTCCGCGTACTGTGTCAGCAGGCTGTTGGGGAGTTTCGTAGCCATGATTACGGTTTTATTATACCGCAATTTTATATATCTGCGGTATAAAATAAGTTATTGCTTAATATTGATATTTTTACCCATTCCGGTTTTCAGGGTGCCATCTTATTCGGAATCTTATACCGCAAAAAACGAACTTTGCGGTATACCGGGGTAGGGAAGGCATGCTTGCGCGGGCTGCCGGCTAGAACCCGCCGCCGGTCCTGAATCCGCCGCGGCCGCGTGAGCTTCGTTTGGGCGGCCGCGGCAGGTTGAAGCCGCCGCCGCTCCGCGAGCTTCGCGAGGGGCCCGGCGAGTGCCACGACGGCGGCCGCTGACGGGACTTGCTGCGCTTTTGCCTCTTAGGCGGCGGGAAGCCCCCGCTGCCGAAGTCCGGCCATTCGCCCGCGGCGTCGACATAGCGCTGGTAACGCTTCAGCGTTTTCCAGAGCACGCCGCCCTGGATGAGGCCGCCGACGACTTCGCCGATCATGCGCTCGATCAGATCGCTCTTGTCGAACTGCGAGTGCAGGTCGTCATAGCGGCTCTGCTTGAAGCTTCTGCGCACTTTCTCGAGTTCCCGGATGCGGGCAAGCCGGGTTTCCTGGAGTTCGCGGTTCTCGCGCAGTTCGGCCTCGTACAGCGCCGACTGTCGGCGGAGATGCTTGAGTTCCTCGACGGCCGCATCGTCCTCGGGCGTCATCGTCGCGCGCGCGAGTTGCGTCAGCTCGCCGACCGCCCGCTGCTCCATGGCGGCCGAAAACACCCGGAGCGCCCGCAGCAGGAAATCGTCGTCGCCCGAGGAGAAGCGGCCCTGTTCGGCCTGCAGCTCGTTCAGGCTCTGCTCCGCCGTTTCGATTTCGGCGTCGAGGTCGTCCTGACTGCTTTCGAGCGCGGCCAGCGCTTCACGCGCTTCGGGGACCTTGCCGTCCACCGCGGCCTGCTCCTCGATGTCCTTGAGCTTTTCGAGCTCTTCCTCGGCGGCGTCACGGGCGAAGTCGGCGTGCTCTCTGAGCCGCTTCGGGATCTCGAGCAGCATCCAGTAGTTGGGGCGCGCCTCGCGGAAACCGCAAAGTCGGGCGACCCAGCCGTCGAGGAGCCTGGTGAGGGGGCCCGCGCGGTAGCCGGAAGTACCGTAAGCCCGGTCCCACAGGTACATGAACAGCTCGTCGGACTCGAACGGCTTGCCGTTCCGGCGGCGGTCGGCCTCCGCGAGTTCCGCCTTCTCGTCGGCTCGCGCGGCAACGGCTTCGGCCTGCTCCGCCCGCTCGAGCTGCGCCGCGAATGCCGGGTCGGTCTCGAGCCCCTGCTGAACGGCCCCTTCGCGCTCCGCAAGCGTCCTCGCGCTGGCGTCAACCTGTTCGTGCAGCGTTTCGCGCCGGGTTTCCAGCGTCTCGATAGCTTCCTGAGCCGCCGCGACGCGGCCTTTCAGTTCGGCGATCGCGGCCTCCCGGTTTTCGAGTATCGCCTCGGCTTCGCTTGCCGCGGACTCGAGCTGCCCGGCAACCTCGCCGCGCCGCACCGCATCCAGCCGGATCCCGGCCATACGGTCGACAGCCCGTGCCTGCGCCAGCCGGTTCTCCGTGATGGCGCGCGAAGTGCCGTGCAGCTCGGCGTCGAGACGCTCCAGATCGCGCCGGGCGCGCCTGAGGGTCTTGTCCATCCGCTTGAGCGTGTCGCGCCCCGACCGCACGCTTACCACTCCGTAATCGTCGCGCCCGCGGTCGGCACGAGGTATTCGGGGTCGAGTTTTCCGGCGGCTTTGCGGCCGAAAACGTAGTCCTGGATGATGCCGTCGTCCTGCTTGTCCGCCGCGACAGCGTCGAACGTCGCCTCGTCGACGCGCACGCCCCACTGACGAACGGTGTAGAGCCGCCCGTCTTCTTCGTTCTGCACCCGCCGCGGCAGCACGTTGCCAAGGGCGTCCACGGCCTCGACGATCACGTAGTAGTTGCGCGCATCGGGGTTGACGTCCGGTATGCGCCAGACGCCGGAGTACTCGCCGGGCCGCGATACGATTCGGATCTCGTAAGCGAGTTCCAGCTCGCGCGCCAGCGCTTCGAGCTCGTCGTGCAGGTCGCTTGCGGCAGCGAAGTCGGTTTCGCGAATCTCCCGTTGGGCAGCCTCGAAGAGTTCGTTCGCCCGCCGGGTCGCTGCATCGTCTTCCGATAGACCGACGACGTGTGCGTGGGCGGCTTCGATTTGCGCAGGCAGGCTGGCTTCCAGGCGGTTTTTCGGCATGGCCACCGTCGCGTACCAGATGAGCCAGGCGAGGAGGACGAGTCCGAGCACTCCCAGAAACGGTTTCAGCCAGCGATCGCGCCGCACGTACAGCCGGGCAAGCGCCGTGGACAGGCCGCCGGACGCCGGCGTGTAGGCGAAGCGTTCCTTCTCGAGCGCGTCGACGCCCGCTTCGAGCGCGGCGTCGCTGACCTCGATGCCCTGCGCCGTGTAGATTTCGCGCAGGCGTTCCACGAGGCGTCCGCGCCGCCCGGCCGCATCGAGCTCCCGGTCGACGATGAGCTGCCGGTGCCGGATCGTGTCGACGACGTCCATCGCCACCATCAGCTCTTCCAGTGGCGCTTCGTGGCCTGCGGCCTTGAGTTCCGCGCTCACGCGCTTAAGCTTCCCGTCAGACGCCGGTCGGCGGCGGCAGCGTTCCGCCTTGCTGGATGAGCTTCGCGAGGCGCTGCTTGCCGTCCTCGACCGAGTCGCGGATCTCTTCGGCGTTCTTCGTCGACAGCACCCGCATCTCGTCGATGATCTCGCGCGACCGGCTCTGGAAATTGACGACGGAGTCGACGAGCTTCTTTACGGCATCGGCCCGGATCGTCGGACCGTAGCCCGCGCGGACCGCTGCTTCCTGGACCTTGCCGCCGATGTCCGCCAGATCCTCGAGACTCTTCGAGACGCCTTCTTTCATCGCCTCGAGCGACTTCGTGCTCTCGTGCAGGCCGAACAGCCCCGTGAACGACGCCGACAGGGCGGTCAGCACCGTCTCGTTCGTGCCGAAGAACATGATCGCCTGCTTGTAGACGCGTTCCTTGGCGCTCGTCGTCTGCATCAGGCGTGCCATGATGAACTCCGAGGTGTTGTAGCCCACCGTCAGGTTGTCCGAGAGGTCCTTCGCGATCTGATAACGGTCTTCGTCCGCCTGCAGCTCGCGCACCTTCTCGTCGCGCGCGAGCTCCAGCGTCGCCCGTTCCGCCATGTCGTCGCCGGCGTATGCCTCCACGGCATCGCTGGCCTTTCCGAGCTCGGCTTTGGCCGCCTCCCATTCGGTCTCGGCCTTCTTGAGGACCTCGAGCGCCAGCACTTCAGAGCTCTTGAGCGCGCCGCGAAAATCCTGGTACGCGTTGAGGATCGTCAGTTCGCGCTCGATCTGCTCTTTGGAGTCCGCCGCAACTTCGAGGTAGGTCTCCTTGATCTTGTCGAAACGATGCGCGATGTCGCCGCGCGTCGCCTTCATCCAGATGTTGCTGATGCGCTCGAAGGTGTCGATCTTGCCGTCGTCGACCTGTTCGACCATCGTTTTGGCGTCGTCGCGGATCGAATTGAAGGCATCCGTGATCTTCTCGTAACGTTCGCCCAGCGTCATCGAGCTGACCTGTTCGCGTACGACCTCGTTGAACAGCGATGCCTGACTGAGCGTGCGGGCTATCGCCGTGACGTTCGCTTCGTCGAGGTCGCTGAGCCGGTTCAGGAGCGCGATGACCGGTGCCTCCTCGCTTTCGCCCGGCACGAGGCCGAGGTCGCGTAGCTGCGTCATGGCGCGGTCGAAGTACTGCAACGCTGTCTTCTGCATGGGGAGGCTCCAGAGCTTGTCGTTGGACGTTATTGGATGCTTCGGGACCGGCCGCCGAAGAGACCGCGCCGGGGACGCGTATTCTAGCGCATGGCCTCCGGGTCCGCTGCAAGCGCAAACAGCCGGTTACCCGATCCCGGCAGCGCCGGCAGCCAGTCGCGGCAGCGCAGCTCGCGTTCGCCGCTCAAGGTAACGGCCGCGCGGATCGAGCGGCTGAGCGCGCTGGCGTACAGACGCTGGTAGTAGGGCAGCCCGCCCACGTAGAACGGCAGGATTTCCTCGAGCGTGAGGTCGGAATCGAGGCTGTCCGCGAAGGCCGCGTAGAAGCGGGACAGAGCTTCCTGAATTCGGGTCTTGCTCCGAACCTGGGCCGACGGGGTGATCGTCCAGGTCATGTCCTCGTGCAGCAGGCAGCACCCGACGAAGCCTTCGCGGCGTTCTTCGGACCATTGGTCCGGATGAATCAGGCTCAGGCTCCATTCGCCGTCGATCAGATACAGATAGTTTTCGGTGCCGACCGCGGGCTTGTATTTGAACGAGGCCGACAGCACGAGCATCGACGTGAAGAACTCGGCGAGTACCTGCCGCTGCGGTTTGGCGGTGACGCCGCGCGGTTCCGATGCATACCAGTCGAGCAGGAAGCCGTTGAGCCCTTTGCCGTCCGGGTTGATCGGGGCGGCCGCCGCAAGCTGGCCGTCCTGCCGTCTGGCGAGATCCTTGTCTTCGGACATCGGGCTCACTCTACGGTGAACGCGAGAACGCGGCTCACGCGCGTGAGCGATCCGCCGCCGTCGTCCACCCATTCGTTGAATGCGTTCTGGATCGAGCGGAGCGAAGACTTCGACGTCGGCGTGCCGTCGAACGCCTCTTCGCGCCGGAGCGCCTTGACGACGTCGTTCGAGAGGATGAACGAGTCGACGCCCATCATGCGCAGGAAGTACTGCGCCGAGGTCCCGCCCAGGTAGCTGCCGCGCCGCTTGAGGATGTCGAGCAGCCCGACGTAATCGGGGGAAGGATGGTGAGCGAAGAATCCCGCGGCCGAGCCGTGCTCGTCGGCGAGTTCGACGAGGAACCCGGCGTTCGCGCGAATGGCCTTGAGCTTTTTCCAGTGACGGATGATCCGCGGGTCCTTGAGCAGCATCTCCAGCTCTTCGTCGGCGTAGGCCGCGATGCGGGCGGGTTCGAACCCGTCGAAGGCGTCCTCGATATCCGGCCACTTCTGCTCGACGACCGACCAGTTGAAGCCGGCCCGGAACACGCTCCTGGCGATCTCCGACAACCAGCGGTCATCCGGAATTTTCGCCAGCGTGCGCGGGGATTTGGGTTTGCCCAGCATTTTCTCGAGCGCCGGGGCGCCGCCCTTGCGGGCGGCGGCGTGCTCATAGAGCGATTCGAACGGCGTCATGCCGTATTCCTGTAGCCGTAAACGCGCATTGTAACGTCCGTGTCGCGATTTCCACCCGGGGAGGCGGCACAATGGAGCATGGCTTCCGACCGGCAACTTACCCAATTGCTCAACGAATGGCGGACGGCTGAAGATGCCGCGCTGCTCGAGAAGATCGTTCCGGCGGTCTACGACGAGCTGCACCGCCTGGCGGGGGCCTATATGCGCGGCCAACCCGCCGAGCATACGCTGCAGGCGACCGCGCTCGTCAACGAGGCGTTTCTGCGGCTCCGCGACGTGAAGACCGAGCTCGAGGACCGCGGGCATTTCATCGGCATCGTCGCGAACGTCATGCGCAACGTGCTGGTAGATCACGCGCGTGCAAAACAGGCGCAGAAGCGGGGCGGCGGTGTCCCGCACGTGGACGTAGACGAAGCCGCGATCGCGGGCGAACGGCCCTCCGTGGACGTACTCGCGCTGGAGCAGGTTTTAGAGCGCCTCGAACAGCGCGACCCGCGGAAGGTCCGCATCGCCGAGCTGCACTACTTCTGCGGAGCGACCTACGCGGAAACCGCGGCGGCTCTCGGGATGTCGGAAGCGACGCTGCACCGCGAACTGAAGATGCTCAAAGCGCTGCTGGCGCGGCAGCTCAGAGAGCGCGATTGAGCGCCACAGGATCTCGCTTAAATAGTTGATTTTTAAGGGTGCAGCGCGACAGTCTGCAAAATGCGAATTATGTTGAGGGGATTTCCCGGGGAAATACGGAGTAGGGGATAAGAAACGTGATTTCCGAAGGAAAGCCCCCATGGACTACTTCGACTACAACCTCTCGCGGGCGGGCCTCGAAGAGAAAAAGCCGGAGTTCGAAACCCTCGAATTCACCGGCGACGAGGTCATCGAGGTTGACGAGGATCACAGCGTCACCGTCGACGACGTCCGCCGTTACATTCAGAGTCTGCACGCGGAGAAGGAAGGCGA
The DNA here is from genome assembly GCA_028277185.1 of Woeseiaceae bacterium. GTDB lineage: Bacteria > Pseudomonadota > Gammaproteobacteria > Steroidobacterales > Woeseiaceae > UBA1847. The sequence continues at coordinate 103,147 of JANQGQ010000016.1, read as the reverse complement.
AGAAGACGCCGCCGACCCGAACCGCAACATCGTGAGCATTCGCGTCGCCTGAATACGTTCGCTGCGAGCCGATGCGGAACTCAATCCGTCTCGCCGGCCGTCTCGCCGTGTTCCGCTACGAACGCTGCGTAGTCCTGAAGCATCTGCGAGCGATCGCGGTCTTCGGCCGGTCGTGCCTGCCAGAGAGGATGAACGCGCTCGAAAAGCCGGCGGGCCTCGTCGATCCGGCCCTGGCGATCGCGGATGTTTGCCAGCTGCCAGTCCGAGTACAGGCGGTACAGGTGGTCCTCCGGTAGTTTGCCTTTGAGGATGTCGATGGCTTCGAGCGTCTCTTGTGCGGCTCGGTCGATATCGTCCCGCTTGAGATACAGGCTGCCAAGATTCACGGCGGCGATCGCGACGCGCGGGTGGTCGGGCTCGTACAACTCTGCCCTGAGCTCTTTCGAGCGCCGAAGGTAGCCCTCGGCCTTGTCGAGTTCTCCCCGTTCCATGTACAGGTTGCCCAGGTTGCCGAGGCTCGTCGCTACGTGGCGGTGCGACGGTCCGAGCACCTTCTCGCGGATTCTGAGTGCCTCGAGCTTCAGCGTCTCCGTGCGCGCAAAGTCGCCCAGAGCGAAATAGGCATTGCTGAGGTTGTCGAGATTGCTGGCGACCAGGGGGTGCTCGGGACTCAATACCTTTTCGCGGATCGCCAGTGCCTCCTCCAGTAGCTCGATAGCCCGCCGGTTCTCGCCCGCGGCCTGGTGCATGTTGCCGAGGTTGTCGAGGGCGATCGCCACCGCGGGATGGTCGGTGCCCTGAAGCGTACGCCTGATCGCCAGGGTTCGTTCCTGCAGGTCGATGCCCTCGTCGAGACGGCCGCTTCGATAGTAGACGGTCGCGAGGTTTGCCAGCGGCTCGGCAAGCTCCAGCTCATTCGGGCCGTGATGCTCCTCGAGTATGCCCAGCGCCCGTAGCAGACTCGTTTCGGCGGCCGCGTAGTCGCCACGCAGCGTTTGCAAAACGCCGATGAACGTCAAGCTGTCGCCGACCGAGGGATGAAATGCACCGAAGCGCCCCTCGTTCAGCTCGAGGCTCCTGTAAAGCGCCTGTTCGGCGTCGTCGAGACGCGTCTGCCGCATGTAGAGAATGCCGAGACGCGTCAGCAGTAGGCCGGTTTCGGCATCCCCGTCGGGTACCGCCTCGTCCCGGATCGTGAGCGCATTCTCCAGTAACGTAGCGGCGTCTCCGTGCAGACCGAGTTGGCTGTAAACGTCGCCCATTACCCGCATCAGGCGTGACTGGATCAGCGGCTGCTCCTGGAGCTTCTCCATGATTCGGCCCGCGCCGCCGTCGAGCAGCTCTCTGGCCGTCACGCTGTTGCCGCGTGCTTCGCCGGGGTCGGATACCTCGAACAGGTCGACCATGAAATCGGCGATCTGGCGGGACGCCTCTGCTTCACGAGCCGCTTCGGCGGACGCCTCTTGAGCCTGTTGCCGCAGTTCCGCCTCTCTGAGCAGGAAACCCGCGAGGCCGGATACGATCAGAACGACGACGCCGATAGCGACGCGTTGTCTCTTCAGGTATTTGCCGAGGCGGTAGCCGTACGATCCCCGCCGGGCGGTTACCGGCAGATCGATGCGATAGTGCTTCAGATCGCGCAGAAAAGACTCGACGCTTGGATAGCGCTCCGCCGGATCCTCGCGCATTGCCTCGCTGACGATGGCCTTGAGGTCTTCGTCCAGACGATCGAGCATGGCGATCTGCGCGACCCGGGTCTCGGGGCGGTCCCGCTCGGCCAGCACGGTGGCGGAGGGTGCAAATCGGGGCGACTCGAAGGGCCTGCTCCCGGTCAGGACACGAAACGCCAGCGCGCCGAGGGAAAACACGTCACTGGCCGGCGTCACCCGCTCGCCGCGTATCTGCTCCGGACTGGCGTACCCGGGTGTAAACGCGCGGTAGCCTTCCAGCTCCTCGTCGAACAGCCTCGCAATGCCGAAGTCGAGCAGCCGTGGCGTCCCGTCGGCTTCCACGAGTACGTTGTCGGGCTTGATGTCGAGGTGCAGCACGAGATTGTTGTGCGCGTGCTGCAAGGCTTCGCCGACTTTCGCGAGCAGCGTCAGCTTGTCGGTCAGAGATACCGCGGGATCGTCGCAATACTCGCTGATCGGTACGCCGTCGATGTATTCGCCGATGAAGTACATGCGCCCGTCGTCGAGCTGGCCGGCATCGATCAAGGCAGGAATGAAGGGATGGTTCAGATCCGCCAGCAGCTGGCGTTCGCGGCGGAACTGCTGCGCGAGCCGGTCGCTGCTGCCGCCGCTCCGCACGACTTTGATCGCGACTTTCTTGTCGAAGGCGCCGTCCGCGCGTGAAGCAAGGTAGACGTCGCCCATCCCGCCGCGGCCGAGCAGCTCTTCGAGCCGGTAGGGCCCGATGTCCTCGCCAGTCAGGGGCGTGTCGTCGGCGACGTCCTGGGCAAGCTTCGAGATCGAGCGCTTTACCGTTTCGTCGGAAGCTTCGGCCGACGCGACCAGATCGAGAAGTAGCTCATAGAGTTCAGCGTCGTCGCCGCATGCCGAGCGGCAGAACGCGTCGACTTCCTCCGCCGGCAGGGCAACGGCCTGCTCGAAGAGTTTGTCGAGTTCTTCCCAGCGTTCATAAAGCCGCGTCGTACCCATGCCTAACCCGTCGATTGCCCAAACGACCGTCTTTGCGCGATTAGTGTAGCGTGGTTGCGGGTATTCCCTGAATCGTCGCGCCTCCATCGGGTCTGCTCACGCCGGTGTCCGTGCGGGACATCGGGAACGGCGCCCGCGAGTGGCGGTCCCGGGCGGTTGTCTGCTCGCGTATACTGACGAGCCAGCCGCTCCCGGGAGCGTTTCGTGAAAACCCCAGTCACCGTCACGTGTTCCTGCGGTCGGTTCAGAGCCACCGCTCACGATATCGCTGCGAACAGCGGCAATCACGTGGTCTGCTACTGTGACGACTGCCAGCTCTTTCAGCACCATCTGGGTACGGCCGACGAGGTGCTCGACGAGCACGGCGGCACGCACATCTTCCAGATCTCGCCCGCGAAATTCGAGCCGATCCGCGGTCATGAGCAACTGGCTTGCCTGCGGCTACGGCCCGGCGGGCTCATCCGCTGGTACACTCGCTGCTGCTCCACGCCCCTGGGCAATACCCTCGCTACGCCGACCGTGCCGTTTTTCGGTCTGATTCGCACATCGACACAGACCGTCGACGGCGGCGGGGACGTCGAGGCTGCCACGGGTCCGGTGCTGTGCGGCGTGTACGGGACCTACGCGAACGGCCGCCCGGACGAGTTTCGGGTGTACGACAAAGCCCCGCTGTGGCTGCTGCTGAGATTCATGCGCAAGATGCTCCGCTGGCGCTTTCGCGGCGACGGCAAGCGCTCGCCGTTCTTCGACGCCGGGTCCGGCCGGCTTCGCGTGAAGCCGCACGTGCTCCGGGAAGAAGAGCTGGCCGCGGCGATCGAGCGCCGGGAGGCACCGTCAAAATCCGGGTAGGCGCCCGCTATCGCCATCGAAAACTTGATCCTTGTCTCATTCCAGCGCTTTGCATGTGACAAGGGCTTGATACGACTCCAATAATCCTAAAGCTCTTGGGGTTGCGGGCGCCCGGCGGCCGCAACGGAGTCGCAATCCGTATGGCCTGGCCCGCATGACCGAAGAGACCGAGATCCCGGATCGAAAGATGCCCGACGATGCCGCCCGACTGTCGGGGGATATCGCGCTGGTCGTGTCGCGGGACGGGAGCGTCAAGTCGATGCTGCGCGGCGACTCGCCATCGGCGCTCGGACGCGGCGCCGCGGAGCTTCTCGAAGCCCGGGGCAGGCTGTGCCTCGACGATCTCTGGCCGGGCAAGCTCCGCCAGCACATGGTCAACAACGTTCGCCGCGTCCTTCGCGAGCGCAGTTTCCGCAGCGAGGAGAAACGGGACGCCGCGACCGGCTTTGCCGCCGAGCTGACCTACGTTGCCAACGGTCCGGACAGCGTCATTCTGATCGTTCGCGATCTGGACGATCGTCACGACGAGCTGCACCGGATGCATCGTCTCGCGTACATCGACGAGGCGACGTCGCTGCCCAATCGCGAGCTGTTCCTGAACGAGCTCAAGGACTTGACGGAGCTTCAGCGCCTGCGCGAGGGGCGCATAGCGGTCGTCGTTCTCAACGTCTCGCAGGCGGATGAATCCCGCACGTCTTACGGAGCCGCACAGCAGGACGAAGTGCTGGCCGAGATCGCCGCGCGGCTGAGAGAGGAACTCCGCGGTGCGAACGCCGAAGACAAATCGGACGTCGAGCGGCGGACGGTAATCGCGCGTACGGACTACCGCGAGTTCGGTATCGTGCTGCCGAGCATCGAGAGCGGCGTCGACGCGGAGGCCGTTTCCCGGCGGGTGCTGGATGCCGTATGCAAGCCGGTAGAGATCCGCAACCGGACCGTGAAGCTCACGGGTTTCGCGGGCATCGCCCTGTTTCCGCAGGACGGCAGCGATCCGGCGGTTCTGCTCGAAAACGCGGTCGCCGCGATGGAAGACGCCAGCTGCAGCAACGACACCGATATCAAGTTTCATACGGGCACCGTGCGGCTGCGCACGCTGCAGCGGCAGGATCTCGAGCTCGAGCTGCGCGCGGCGCTCGATACGCAGGAATTCACGGTTAACTATCAGCCGATCGTGGCGGCCGGTTCGGGGGCAATCCGCTCGGTCGAAGCGCTGCTGCGCTGGCCGGATTCGGTACTGGGTGCGCGCTCGACGCGCAAGATCGTGTCGATCGCCGAGCGTACGAGTCTGATCGCGGCAATCGGGCGCTGGGTCCTGAAGCATAGCTGCGAGCAGGTGATGGCCTGGAAAGATCAGGGCTTCGCCCGGATGAAGCTGTCCGTGAATGTCTCCTCGCAGGAGTTCTCCCGGCCCGACCTCGTCGAAACCATCTCCGGCACGCTCGTGCGCGTCGGAATGCAGCCGACGGACCTCGCGGTCGAGATCAACGAGCACATTCTGTTCCGCGATGCGATGAAGAACTACGCGACTTGCCGGGCGCTCAAGAAGATCGGCGTCAGCATCGTCGTCGACGACTACGGCATCGGCTCCTGCTCGCTGGCGCATCTGGCACACAGTCCGGTCGACTGCATCAAGATCGACAATGCACTCGTGGCCAATCTCGAGACGAACGGCCGGGACAACGCCGCCTGCGACGCCGCAATCGCTCTGGCGCACGCGCTCGGACTGGATGTCGTCGCGGAAGGCGTAGAGACGGAGGAACAGGCCCGCCTGCTCGCCGATCTCGGCTGCGATTATCTGCAGGGATATCACTACTACCCGCCGATGTCCGAAGCGGAGCTTGCCGGGTACCTCGAAGCGGGCGACGCGACGAAGCGCAACAGGATACTGCGCGGTGCCTGATTCCCGTGACTACAGCCGCAGGCCGCCGGAGCACCCCGAGATCGAGCTGACGCAGACCCTGCGGCGTCTGCGGCTGCCCAAAGCCGACACGAAGCCGGCCAGTATCGAGCCCGACGGCCAACCGCGGGCGATGCTCGTGTGCCGTGACGGTGCGTCGCGCAAGTGGGCGCCGCGCTGGCTGCGCGAAGCGGATTTCGCCCTCGGCGAACCGGCGGATTATCAACACGCTCTGCTCATGGCCCGCGACGATCGGCCGGACGTCATATTCGTGGAAGCCGCCATCACGGATGCCGGCGGACAGCCTCTGTACCGACGCCTGCTCGATGCCGCGGACATCGGAGCGCGCATCATCGTGCTTGCCTCGACGACCCGCGAGTATCAGGCGGCCGCGGAAGCGGAGCCGTACGATGTTGCGAGGAAGCCCTGGGAATGGCGGATTCTGGCGCGCCGGGCGAAGGCGGCAGCCGATCTGTGCGCTGCAGAGCGCCAGCTGCGCGAAAGCGAGGACGCGCGCGCCAAGGCGCTCGATCTGGCCGATACGGCGCGCCGCCGTCTCCGCAGTCGCGAAACCTTCGAACCGGTCACCGGCTTGCCCAACAAGAGCAAGTTCATCGACATCCTTGCCCGCGGCATGACCGCGGTCGATCGCGACGGCAACAGGCTTGCCGTTCTCGTGGTCGGCTTCAACCGCTTCCGCCTCGTCGTCGAGGCCATGGGTCACGAGTACGCCGATCTCGTCATGGCGCAAGTGGGCGATACGCTGAGCCGCTGCCTGCACGAAGCCGACCGGATAGACACGGACTTACCCGGACTCAAGGCTGCGGCCGCGGCATCGCTCGATACGACGCGGTTCGCGGTCATGTTCAGCTACTCCGGCGACCCGGCAGAGCTGCAGGCGCTGCAGCAGAGGCTGCTCGAGGAGCTGTCGCAGCCTTTCCTCGTTGCCGGTCAGACCGTGTACCTGTCCGCCTGCATCGGCATCGCGGAGTATCCCGGCGATGCGGAAGACGTCGACAGTCTCCTGCAGCGCGCCGACAATGCCATGCGCGACGCGCAAAGCCGGGGCGGCGGCTTCAAGTACTATTGTACCGAGACCGATGCCGCGGCCGCACGCAAGCTACGCATCGAGCACATGCTGCACGAAGCGCTGGACAACGGCGCGCTGAAGCTTGCTTACCAGCCGATCAGTCGCGTCAGCAACGGGAAGGTCATCGCTACCGAGGCGCTGCTGCGCTGGCCGCAGGCCGACGGTTCTTACGTTTCGCCGGAGTTGTTCGTACCGATAGCAGAAGAGTCGGGCGTCATGGTGCGCATGGGTAAGTTCGTGCTCACGGAAGCCTGCCGACAGCTTGCGGTGTGGCGACAGAGCGGTATCGATCTGCCCCGAGTCAGCGTCAACGTTTCGCGCGTCCAGCTGACGAGCGGCGACTTCGTCAAACAGGTCAGGGATACGCTGAGAAGCTCGGGGCTCAGCCCCGATTCGCTGGAACTCGAGCTGAGCGAACGCGGTGTACTGGGCGGCGATACCGATATCCTCGGGCAGCTGCACGAGCTCAAAGCGTTGGGCGTCCGCCTTGCCATCGACGACTTCGGTACCGGTGCGGCGGCCATCGCGTACCTCAAGGAGCTGCCGGTGGACGTGCTCAAGATCGACCGCAGCTATATCTCGGGCGTCACGGGCGACGGAAAGGAGGCGGCCATTGCCTCCGCGATGATTGCTTTGGGCCAGAGTCTCGGCCTCTACGTCGTCGCCGAGGGCGTCGAGAGCGAGGATCAGCTCGCGACGCTCAGGCAGCTTGGTTGCAACGCCTACCAGGGGTTCCTCGTATCCCGGCCGGCCGGCAGCGACAAAATCACGGGATTGCTCCAGGCCTTGTCCTGAAAGGCTTGCTCCGGATTTAACGGCAAGCTTATGTGACGCCGTTCACACTTTCCCGCGCGGCGTTCCCAAGGCGGTCACTTCCGCCAAACGCAGCATTGGCGCCTAATACTTCCCACTTTTCCGGGGGAGAAACCGCCTTGCGACGAGCGGCCCATCGAACGCGAACGGAGACCGGCCGTGCCTTGCCGCGGACAGTCCCGACGACAGCAAATCTGCTGAAGCTGGCGGCAATCCTGTTCCTCTTTCTGTCGGCCGGCGTCGTCATCGCGGAAGAGGGACCGCCGATGCGCTTCGACCGCCTCTGGCTGGACGAGGGGCTGTCGCAAAGCAACGTGCTGGCCATTCACCAGGACCGGGAAGGCCTGCTCTGGATCGGAACCGAGAACGGTCTCAACCGATTCGACGGCTACGAGTTCCGGCACTACCGGCGCGAACGCGGCAATCCCGAGGCGCTCGGCAGCGACTTCATATTCGACATCGCAGAAGATGCAAACGGCGACCTCTGGCTGGCCACGAACGGCGCCGGCATCGCCCGGATGAACCGCGCAAGCGGCACGTTCACGACCTATCGGCACGATCCCGCGAATCCATCCGGGATCGGCAGCAGCATCGTCCGCCGGGTCTATGTCGATACTGACGGCAGCGTATACGCCGGGACCCGGGGCGCGGGCCTGCGCCGTTTGAATCCCGCGACCGGCGAGTTTCGGGCGTATGAACTGCCGGGTACCGATGACGATAACGATAAGCAGCGGAACAACGTTTTCGCGATCATGCGCGATGCGGCAGGCGAGATGTGGGTCGGCGGCGATTTCGGCCTGGCCCGGCTGGACACCGAATCCGGCGAGGCCGTGCTCACGGGCCGCTTCGAACACAGCGTTCGCGCAATCTTCGACGATAACGCCGGCGGCCTGTGGGTCGGAACGTACGGCGGAGGTCTCATCCGGCTCGATCGGGAATCGGACACTACAGAGCGTTTCGTTCACGACCCTGCACGCGAGTCGAGCATCTCGGGCGACAGAGTCAGCTCGATCTTCGAAGACGGCGCGGGACGGCTCTGGGTCGGAACGACGAACGGACTCAATCTCCTCGACCGGAAGCGCGGCAGCTTCACCCGCTACGCCAATGTCGCCACCGACGTCACGAGCCTCGCGGGCAACGACGTTACCGCGATCTACGAGGACCGCGGCGGGATTCTCTGGGTCGGGACGAAAATGCACGGCCTCAACAAGTGGAACTCGCGTTCGTGGGCCTATGGCCTCGAACGGGCGGAGAAACTCAGCGTCAGCGGCGAACGCGCGCCGAGCGTGATGGCATTCACCGAGGGCCTCGACGGTACGCTGTACGTCGGCACCTTCGGCGAAGGCCTCAACGCCGTAAATCGGACGACCGGCGAGGTCGTGCACTATCGTCACGATCGGAATGCGCCGGACAGCATCGGCGACGACCGGGTCATGAGCCTGATGCGCGACAGCGCCGGGCGAATCTGGGTAGGCACGATGACGGCGGGGATCGATTTGCTCGATCCGGTCGAAGGCAGCATCAAACGAATGCGCTACGACGCCGACGATCCGGGCAGCCTGAGTGCGAACGGCGTAATGACGATGTACGAAGATCGCGCCGGCCGCGTCTGGGTAGGCACGTTCGGCGGCGGCATCAGCCGTCTCGAACCGGCAACCGGCAGTTTCACCCGGTTCGCCAACGACCCCGCCGACCCGTTCAGCCTCGGCGGCAATCGCGTCACGAGTTTCGCCGAGGACGGCGCGGGCCGCATGTGGATAGGCACGGACGGCGCCGGTCTGAATCTGTACGACCCGGAAACGGAGCGCTTCCACCGCTTTCGCCACGATCCCGAAGACCCTCAGGCACTCGCGGACGACACGGTCTACTCGCTGGCCATCGATGCGGCCGGCAGGGTCTGGATCGGCACGCGCGGCGGCGGTCTCGATCGCGTCGTCGGCGATCCGGCGAATCCCGAGGCGATTCGCTTCGAGAACCGCTCACAGAAGGACGGCCTTGCCAACGACGTCGTCTACGGAATACGCGTCGCTTCCGACGGCGAGCTCTGGCTGAGCACCAACTACGGTCTGAGCCGCTACGATCCCGAGAAGGACGGCTTCCGCAACCTCCATCGTCGCGACGGTCTGCAGTCCGAGGAGTTCAACTTCGGAGCCCACTATCGGAACGACAGCGGCGAGCTGTTTTTCGGCGGGACCCACGGCTACAACGCTTTCGATCCCGCGGCGATTACCGTCAACACGACGCCGCCGGCGATCGTGATGACGGACGTCGACGGCGGCGGAGACGGCGCGAAGTACGACATTCCGCTGAGCGAGGACGGCAGCATCGAGATGGCGTACACCCAGGATACGGTCTCGTTCGAGTTTGCGGCGCTCGACTTCGCTGCGCCCGAAGCCAACCGCTATATGTACAAGCTCGAAGGCTTCGACAAGGAGTGGATCGATCTGGGCAGCCGCCGTCGCATCACCTATACCGATCTGGACGACGGCAACTATCTGCTTCGCGTCCGGGCGGCGAACAGCGACGGCGTGTGGAACGACACGGGCATAGCCGTTCCCGTCCGCGTCACGCCCGCGCTGTGGGACACGTGGTGGGCGTATCTGGGCTATCTCGCCATGTTCGCTCAGCTCGTGGCGCTCTGCTGGTACGGCCACAAGACGAGAATCCGGCGCGAGGAGGAGTACAGCAGCCGCCTCGAAAAGGCCGTCGCCGAGCGGACGGACAAACTCCGCGAGAGCAACGAGCAGCTCACCCGGCTCAACAAGGCCCTGCAGGAGAGCAGCCTGTCCGATCCGCTGACCGGACTGCGCAATCGTCGCTTTGTCTTCGAAGAGATATCGCGGGACTTCGACGTCATCCGGCGCAAGAACTCGGACGATCACGCCGGCGTGGATCGCACCGCGCATGCCGATCTGGTCTTCATGATGATCGACCTCGACAACTTCAAGCCGATCAACGACACGTACGGACACGCGGCGGGAGACCAGATGCTCATCGAGGTGCGCGACGTACTGCTCGGCACCTGCCGGCGCTCGGACTACGTCGTTCGCTGGGGCGGCGACGAGTTCGTCGTGATCGCCAAGCAGACCGATCCCGGCGAATGCGAAGCGCTGGCCGAACGTATTCGCTCGCGTATCGCGCAGCACAATTTCGTACTGCCCGAGGGCCAGATCGTGCGCACAACCTGCTCCATAGGATTCTCGGCGTATCCGCTGTTCCGCGCCAGCGCCGACGAGTCGAGTCTCGATCAGATCATCGGGGTCGCCGACGCGCTGATGTACGAGGCAAAGAAACAGCGCAATGCCTGGGCGGGCATGTTCGCGCCGAACGAAGCCTCTACGAGTTTTGCGGTGGCGGACAGCAGTGTCGATCCGACATCGGTGCTGTTCCGCGCGCGCCGCGCAGGGATGCTTTCAGTGCATCGACCAGACGAAGATGAGTCCCGGTTCGCGAAAACGGAGGCCGGCTGACATGTACAGTAACGAACACGAATTTGAAGCTTGCGGCCGCGCTGCCGGATCCGCTCCGACTAAAGGCCGCGGCAAACTATCAGCCGTCGTGGTCGGCCTGGCCGTAGCGGGCCTCCTGAGCTTCACACAGGTATCGGCGCCGATAGCCGAGGGCGACGGGACTGTCGCTACCCCGGCAGGCGATAGCGAGGCGGCGAAACCTGTCCGCAACAAGCTGGCGGTCGCCGCCCGGGACGACGCGCTCGTTGGCCCGCCGCTTGCCGACGAGCCGCTCTACGACATATCCGTGGCCACGCAGGCGGCGGTTGGCAGTACCGGCGCGGTGACGCCCGCCGTCGGGCCGGCCGGATCGCGCCAGGACGACGAGACCGCAGAGGCCGGTGCGACGGGGATTCCGGCCGTCGCCAGAGCCAAGATGAGCGGCCCGGTTGCCGCGCTTGCGGCGCGGGGCGGCGAACAGCCGACGGAAATCGTCGTTACCTACGAAGAGTATCCCGAGCTGTTCGAAGACAATCGGATTGCCGGACTTGGCGGCGAAGTTCTTCGTCGCTTCGAAACGCTGGACATGATGGCGGTGCGTCTCCCGGCGTCATCGCTCGTGGACCTGGCGGTAGAGGAAAAGGTCGACCGGCTTTCGCTCGACGACGACGTTCGTTCGCTCGGTTCCGAGCGCGGCACGGCGAACCTGCCGCTGACCGGATCGGCGAACGCCGTATACCGCGGCAGCTCGATCGGGGTGGCGATCATCGATACGGGTATCGCGGATCACGGAGACCTTCCCGACAATGCGCGACAGTACAGCTTTCTGAACGGCGCGTTTCCCCGTCCGGTCATCGAGAACGGAGCGATCGTGTCGTATGCGGACGATGCGCGCGAAGACCTGTACGGTCACGGTACGCACGTGGCCGGCATCGTCGCCGGCGACGGCAGTGGATCGTCCGGCGAGCACGGCGGTGCCGCCGACGGGGCCCATCTGCTCGGACTCCAGGTACTCGACGGCACGGGCCGCGGGTCTACGTCAGACGTCATCGCCGCCCTCGACTGGTTGGCGCAATACGGCCGGTACTTCGATATCCGGGTCGTCAATCTGTCGCTCGGCCAGGGGGTGACGGAGTCTATCGACACGGATCCGATGGTTGCCGCGGCCGAGGCGCTCTGGGATCAGGGCATGGTGGTGGTCGTCGCGGCGGGCAACTACGGCCGCTCGGGCAATGCGACCGTCATGAGTCCCGCCAACTCGCGGAAGGTGATTACCGTCGGCTCGCTGACCGACAACGGTACCGGCAGCGATTTCAGCGACGACTACGTGTCGACGTTCTCGTCGCGCGGTCCGACCCAGGGCGATCTCGTGCTCAAGCCGGATCTCGTTGCGCCCGGCAACCGGATCGTCGCGGCGATACCCGGGCTGGCCACACTGCGCAACGACTTGCCGGCCCGTGTCGTGAACTGCCCGGGCGCAAGCTGTCGCGGCGACTACTTCGAGCTGTCGGGCACGAGCATGGCGGCACCGATGGTGGCCGCCGCCGCGGCGCTCATGCTCGAGAAGGACTCCTCGCTGACGCCGGCAACGATCAAAGCACGACTGATGCGCTCGGCGCGCAAGATCGACGCGGCCCCGATCGATGCCGGCGCCGGTGTGCTGGACGTCGACGCCGCGCTCAACGACACGGGCATCATCGGCGGCGAGGCGCTTTCGCCCCTGTTGGTTCCTGACGCGGCCAATGGCGGCGTTTTCGTCGAAGACACGGCCGTACTCTGGGGCGACGATGCCTGGGGCGCGGGCTACCTCTGGACCGGCGGCTTCACCTGGGCAAGCGGTTATGCCCGGAACGATGACGACGATGATGATGACGACGACGATGATGACGACAACGACAACAACAGTACGTCGACGTACGGTTATCTCTGGACCGACGGCAGCGGCGTCAGCGCCAGCGGTTACGGCTGGACCGACGGCGTCATGGCAAGCGGCTACGGTTGGACGGACGGTGCCCAGGCCAATGGCTACGGTTGGACTGACGGTGCCCAGGCCAACGGCTACGGCTGGACTGACGGCGGTCGCCGGGCCCGGGCGCAAGGCATCTACGACACCGAGGCCGCGGAGCCCGTGCTCCTCGACGATCCTCCCGTAAGCAAATAGCCTCGCGGCCCGCGTACGCGGGCCGTTTGACTCTCCCCTTGCGGGAGAGCTTATAGTCCCGGCGCATGAGTCGAAGCTTCGCATTGGCGAGTTCGCTGCCCGGTGGTTTCGCCGCATGAGTCAGCGCTTCGCATTGGCGAGTTTGCTGCCCTGTGGTCTCCCCGCATGAGTCAGCTGCTGCGCATTGGCGAGTTCGCGGCGCTGACCCGGGTTTCGATCAAGGCACTGCGCTTCTATGCCGCCGAGGAACTGCTTGCACCCGCCTGGGTCGATCCGGATTCCGGCTATCGCTACTACCGGGTGGAACAGGCGCGCGACCTCGCACTCATCGCCAACCTCAGGGCGGCCGGATTCTCGATCGCGGAGATTCGCGCAGTCGTTGCCGCACCTGGCGATACGGTGGCCTTGCTGCACGTCATCGACGAAAAGCGGGCCGCGCTGCACGACGCGCGCGCCGGTATCGATCGGCAGCAGGCCGTCCTCGAGACGCTGGCACGCTCCGTTCTCGGCGACCGGGACGATCCGTTGAGCGGCGTCCGGCTCACGGCAGCTCCGGCGCAGGACGTCCACAGCCTCGAAGCGACCGTCGAGCATCTCGGCGATCCGGTCACCGCCCTGTTCGAGTCGGCGGAGACGACGGTCGCGCGCGCTGGCGCACGCGCCTCCGAGTCGCCGTTCCTGCTGTTTCACGACAACGAGTTCCGTGAGACGGCGCTCCACCTCGAGGTCTGCATTCCCGTGATCGGGCAGCGCGCGTCGGCGATCCCGACGCAGAAGATCGAAGCGTGTCCGCGCGGCGTCAGCGTCGTCTACACCGGCGACTATGCACAGACAGAGCCGCTCCGGGAATCGATGCTCGAGTGGATCGAAGAGGCGCGCCTTCGGCCGGTCGGCCCGCTGCGGGAGATCTACCATCGTTTCGGCGCCCGCCAGGAAGGCTACAAGCTGCCGAGGACCGTGCTGGCCAGCCGTAGCGACGAGTTCGTGACCGAGCTCTTTCTTCCCGTTTCGTAGAGGATGATCAAGAGGATGACGTCAGTGTTTCGAGCCTTAGTCCTGCCCGCGGCTTTGCTGCTGTCCTTCGGAAGCAGCGCAGCCGAGGAGGAATCCATACCCGGCGTCGATTCGCACTACGAGACCGTCGAGGTGTCGAGCGGCGCCAGTCTGCAAACGATTGTCACGGCGCCCGAAGGCGATACGGCTGCGCGGTATCCGCTGCTGTTCACGCAGTGGGTGTCCTGCGGCTCGCTTGCCTACCGGGAAGGCTCGAACTCGCGCGAGATCCTCGCGGCGCTGGCGCGTGAATCGGGCCTCGCCCTCGTGCGCGTCGAGCGCAGCGCGCTTCTGGACGGTCCGGCATGCGCCGAACTCGATTTCGACACGGAGTTCGCGCACTACGTGGATGCGTTCACGGCTCTGTTGGAGTCGCCGCGTATCGACTCGTCGCGGGTGTTCGTCTACGGCTCGAGTCTCGGCTCGAACACGGCGGCCCTGCTGGCCCGGGAGCTCGGCCGTCGCGGTCACACGCTCGGCGGCGTGATCGTCTCGGGCGGGGGTGGCGTGACTTACCTGGAGCGGATGCTTGCTTTCGAGCGACACTATCTCGAGCGCCGGCCCGGCGACGCGACGCCTGCGGCGCGTCACCGCGAGTTCCTCGACCGGACCCGGTTCAACTACGAATATCTGGTCAACCGGCGCCATCCCGACGCCGTCGCAGAAGACAGCGATGCCATGGCGCGCGTACGCAACGATATTCTCGGCATGAGCGCAACGGATCACTACGGCAGGCCCTTCGCCTGGCACCAGCAGCTTGCGGAAAAAAACTTCCTCGCCGCCTGGGCCGAAGTCGACGCACCGGTGCTCGTGATCTTCAACGAGTTCGATCAGTTCGAGTCGCGGCACGGCCATGCTCTGATCGCGGACACCGTCAACCGGCTGCGGCCCGGCACCGCGACCTTCGTCGAGCGTGCGGGCATCGGGCACTCCGACAACCGCTATCCCAGCGTCGAGTCGGCGTACGCATTCGAGGACGGTGAGCCCGCGTGGCGGGACAGCGTCGATATCATGCTCAGATGGCTCGGCGAGCGTTCGCCGGTCCGGAGGTAGTTCGGCGCGGGGGAGGGCGCTCGTCGTTCCTGCGGCGCGGGACGGTGGGTCCCGCGTGCTAATGTTGCGGGATGAACGCGGACCTCGAGCGCTACCACCGCCAGATGCTGCTGCCGGGCTTCGGTCCGGAAGGGCAGGAAAGGCTGCGGGCGTCTACCGTTCTGGTCCTCGGCTGCGGCGCGCTGGGCAGCGTTATCGCTGACCTGCTGGCCCGCGCGGGCGTAGGTCACCTGCTGATCGTGGACCGCGATGTGGTGGAGCTCACGAATCTGCAGCGGCAGGTGCTGTTCGACGAGAGCGACGTCGCCGCCAACCTGCCGAAGGCCGCCGCGGCGAAGCGCAAGCTCGAACGCATCAACGCCGGCGTGCGCGTTACCGCCGTCGTCGACGACATCAACCACGAGAACATCGAGGCGCTGGCGGGGGACGCCGACCTCCTCGTCGACGGGCTCGACAACTTCGAGACCCGCTATCTCGCCAACGATCTCGCGGTCAGGACCGGACGACCGTACGTATACGGTGCCGCGGTAGCGACCAGCGGCATGGCATTCACGGTCCTGCCTCACGGCGACGGTACGCTGCCCTGGGAAACGCTGGCAGCCGGCAGTCTCGCGACGCCCTGCTTTCGCTGCCTGTTCGACGAGCCGCCGCCGCCCGGGTCGACGCCGAGCTGCGACACGGCGGGCGTTCTGAGCTCGGCGGTCGGCACGATCGCGAACATCCAGGTGGCCGAGACGCTGAAGGTGCTCACGGCGCAGTACGACCGCGTCCGCCGTTCGCTGTTGAGCGTCGACGTATGGCACAACGAGTATCTGCCGCTCGGCGTCGAGGATGCCCGCGAGAGCGCCGACTGCCGCTGCTGCGTGCACCGTGAGTTCGAGTATCTGGACGGCAGGGCGGGCTCGACGGCGGCCTCGCTGTGCGGCCGCGACGCCGTGCAGCTCCGGCACCGCCAGGGCGGCGAGTCCGTCGATCTCGACACGCTGGCCGCGCGGCTGCCCGCACGGGGTCCCGTTCGGGTCAACGAGTTCATGCTGATCGCGGAACTAACGGACGCCAACCGGGACTACGAGATTACGGTGTTTCGCGATGGCCGCACGATCGTCAAGGGGACTGACGACGCGGCGACGGCCCGTACGCTGTACGCGAAATACGTCGGAGGTTGAAGAACAAGTCAAATCGAAACCGAGGAGGGGAAGGGCATGACGGCTATTCGTGTTCTGGTCGGAACGCGCAAGGGCGCGTTCATTCTGACGTCCGACGAAGGTCGGAAAAAATGGTCCGTGAGCGGGCCGCATTTCGCTGGTTGGGAGATCTATCATGTGAAGGGCTCGCCCGTCGACCCCGACCGGATCTATGCGTCGCAGACCTCGAGCTGGTTCGGACAGGTGATTCAGCGCTCGGACGACGGCGGCAAGACCTGGTTTCAGCCCGGCTCGCCCGAGGGTGAGACGAACGGCGGCGACGGCATGCCGCAAGGCGAGAGCAACAAGTTCGTCTACGACACGTCGGAGGCGACGGGCAAGCCGCTGTCCACGCATCAGTGGTACGACGGCACGCAGCATCCCTGGGAGTTCGCCAGAGTCTGGCATCTCGAGCCCTCGCTCGACGATCCGGATGTCTGCTACGCGGGCGTCGAGGATGCCGCTCTGTTCGTTACCCGGAACGGTGGCGTGACCTGGGAGGAACTGGCGGGTCTGCGCGGTCACGAGTCAGCCCCGAACTGGGCGCCGGGCGCGGGCGGCATGTGCCTGCACACGATCGTTCTGGATCCGAAGAACCGCGAGCGGATCTTCTGCGCGATCTCGGCGTCGGGGACGTTTCGTTCCGAGGACGGCGGCAAGACCTGGGCGCCGATCAACCAGGGTCTGCACTCCGATTACATCCCCGACCCGACGGCCGAGGTCGGACACTGCGTCCACCGCATCGCCATCCATCCGTCGAACCCGGATACCTTGTTCATGCAAAAGCACTGGGACGTCATGCGCAGCGACGACGGCGGCGACTCCTGGCGCGAAGTGAGCGGCAATCTGCCGAGCGACTTCGGCTTCCCGATAGCCGTCCATGCGCACGAGCCCGAAACGATCTACGTCGTTCCGATCGAGAGCGACTCACTGCACTATCCCCCCGAGGGCAAGCTCAGGGTCTACCGCAGCCGGAGCGGCGGCGAGGATTGGGAGGCGCTTACCGACGGGCTGCCGCAGGAGCACTGCTACGTCAACGTCCTGCGCGACGCGATGGCGGTCGATACGGCCGATCCCTGCGGCGTGTACTTCGGGACGACCGGCGGCCAGGTGTACGCATCGCGGGACAGCGGCGACCGCTGGGAGCCTATCGTCCGCGATCTGCCGGCCGTGCTGTCGGTCGAGGTCCAGACCATCCAATGATCCGGGTCGTGCTGCCGCTGCACCTGCAGACGCTTGCCGGCTGCGATCGCGAAGTGACGGTCGCCGTCGGCGGCGAAGTTACCCAGCAGAGCGTTCTCGACGCGCTGGAAAGCGCTTACCCCATGCTGCGCGGCACGGTGCGCGAGCACGTTACGCTGGCGCGCCGGCCGCGCGTGAGGTTCTACGCAGGCGGTCTGGACCTGACGCACGAGCCGCCCGACGCCCCGCTGCCGCGGTCAGTTGCCGAAGGCAGCGAGCCGTTCATGATCGTCGGGGCGATCTCGGGCGGCTAGTGTCCCGTGACCGCTACCCAGAGCAGGCCCTTGACCGTGAAGAAAGCGATGCCGAGCCAGCCGAGTCGCCGCAGCCACGCCGACGACAGCAGCCTGTCGATTGCCAGCGTCATCGGGTCGCCTCCGCGGCATCCAGTTTCGGCTTGACGAGTTTCTTCAGCGACGGAACGAGCATCGGAACGCGGCGCTTGTAAGCCGCGTACTCCGGATGCGCGGCGGCCAGGTCGCGCTCCTCGAACTGGATGGCAACGAGTATGTAGGCGCTCGTGGCAAGCGCGAACACGAGGTGTGCGACCGTCATCGTCGGTGTAGCCCAGAAGACGAACAACCAGCCCACGTACAGCGGGTGACGGACGACCCGGTAGATCCACGGCTGGACGAAACGTAGCGGCTCCGGCTCGCGGCCGCGGAAGAAGGCCCAGGACTGGCGCAGTCCGAACAGGTCGAAGTGATTGATCGCGCAGGTGCTGAACAGCACGAGCAGCCAGCCGAATGCATACGCCGCGTAGGCGAGGGCTACCAGGGCTGAGTTCTCAAATGCCCAGATGATGCCGCCCATCGGCTGCCAGAACGCGAACAACAGCGCGAGCGCCAGGCTCGAGAACAGGACGTAGGTGCTGCGTTCCGCTGCCGGATGCACGATCCTGGTCCACCGGCGCTTGAAGAACGGTCGTGCCATCAGGCTGTGCTGTACGGCAAACACTGCAAGCAGCGCCAGGTTGATCAGGAGCGCGCTGCCGAGCGTCGTCGTGGGTATCGAATCGATCGATTTTGGTACGATCACGTTGCCGATGAAGCCGATCGAGTAGAGAAACGTGGCGAAGAATACGGCGTACGAAAACAGGCCGTACGCGAGAACGGCGAAGCGTTTCATGAGGATGCCCTCCTTGTGTTCCGGGTTTAAGCAATTGATTTTGTTGTGCTCGCTGAGCACCGGCACACTGTGGCCCGAGGGTCGGTCGCGAGTCCTGACCCGGAGCTGATCATCGCGTGACTATGTCGTGACCATGGCCGAACAGGGGAAGGCATGAGCGGTCCGGACCCGCGTCGGGTCCGCTTCGCGGACTGCGAGCTGGATCTCGCGACCCGGCAGCTGCGGCAGAACGGCGAGCAGGTTGCGCTACAGCCGCGGGTGTTCGATCTGCTCGTCTTCCTGATCGAAAACCGGGACCGCGCCGTCGACAAGGACGCGATTCAGGACGCGGTGTGGTCCGGGATGGTCGTGACCGAGACGGCGCTGACGCGGGCGATCATGAAAGCGCGCCGGGCCGTCGGCGACGATGCAGACCGGCAATCCGTCATCCGCACGGTGCACGGCCACGGCTATCAGTTTGTCGCTTCGGTTCACGACGAGCCTGCCGACCAGGCGGACACGGGAGCGAAGCGGCCGCGCTTCGGCACGCCGCTCTTCGCGATCGGCACGGCCGCGGCGCTGGCGGTCGCCTTACTCCTGTTCTGGTTCTGGCCGGACGGCGTGCCCGACCGGGCCCGGATTGCGGTCATGCCGGTAGTCAACGCGACCGGCGATCCCGAGTTCGCCTGGGCCACTTACGGGGTCATGGGTCTTGCGAACGACCTGCTGCGTGCGGACCGGGTCGTCGACGTCGTGCCGGCGTCCAGCGTCGTGCGCTACGCCGAGAACAACGCCTGGACCGAGCGCGGGGGGGCGGAGAACGACACGGCGACCCTCGGCCGGGCGTTCGGCGCTACCCACGTACTGGTATCCGAACTGCAGAAGCAGGCGGGTTCTCTGCGACTCAGCTACGCGCTCATCGGTCCGGACGGCTATCGCAGCGAGAGCACGATGGTGGCAAGCGAGCCGGCGGAACTCGCGCGCGGCATGGCCCGCGGTGTCGACAATCTGCTCAGGACGCGCCGCCGCGCCGCCGAGGAGGCAAGCGCGACGGCCGCCGACCCGTTCATCAACGAGGCCTATGCGCGCGGCCTGAGTTTCGCTCTCGAAGGGCGCTGCACCGACGCGCTGCCGCTGCTCGAAATCGTGAGATCCCGCTCCGAACGAATCGGCAACGCGGATCTCGAGTGGGCGGAGTGTGCCCGTATCAAGGGCATGAGCGATAGTGCCGAGGCGGCGTACCTCGCCGTCGTCGCTGCGGCGGACGCCCGCACGGAAGCGACGCTGATCGCGAGGGCCTACAACGGCCTCGGCAGTCTCTACAACGACACCGGCCGTCTGGACGAGGCCGAAAAGACGTTCTACGCCGGTCTCGAGCTGACGACCGAACACCGCGATCGCGAGGGACAGGGGCGTCTGTTCAACAACCTCTCGATCCTCGCACGCGATCGCGGCGACCTTGCCGCCGCGCGCGACTATGTGGCGCGGTCGGTCCTCGCGTATCGGGAACTCGGTGTCGAACTCCTGGCGGGACAGCTTCACTCGGCGATGGCGAACATCGCGATGAGCGAGGGCAGGCTCGGCGATGCCGAAGGGCATCTCGACGATGCGCTCGTGAGCTTTCGCGAACTCGGCGACAGGCGCAACGAAGCGATGATGCTCAACAACTACGGCTACCTGCGGCGCCTCGAGGGCCGTTTCGAAGATGCCGAACCGCTGCACCTCGAATCGCTCGCGATTCGCCGCGACATCGGCGACCGGGTCGGGCAGGGCCGCATTCTCGGCATGCTGTCGACGCTGTACGTCCGCAAGGGCCGCTATGCCGATGCGCGGGACGCGGCGGCCGAGGCCGTCGCGATAGCGCGCGAGGCGGACGATAGTCTCTTCACGGCGACGGGTCTCGCGCAGCTTGCGGCGGCGGAGCGCGGTCTCGGCAAGACTGCGGCCGCGCGCGAGGCGCTGCAGGCGTCGCGCGCGGCGTTTCTGAGCATCGAGGACGCGTCGCGGGCGCTCCAGGTCGATCTGCGGCTTGCGGAACTCATGATCGACGAAGGGGATCTCGCGGCAGCCTCGGCGCTGATCGGCGAAGTCAGAACAGAGGCCAGGCGCCACGGTTTTAACGAGCCTGCAATCGAAGCGCTGGACTATGCGGGCGACGTCGCGCTCCGGCAAAACCAGCTCGCCGAGGCACGGCAATACTACGAAGAGGCTATCGACGAAATGGATGCCAGCGGCTTCACTTCACGCAAAACGGATGTCGTCACGAAGCTCGCGAATCTGCATCTCGATCTTGGCGACATGACGGCGGCCGAACCCTTGCTCGGCTACCTCGTCGAGCAGGATTCGGAACCGGCGACGCTCAAGGTCGAAGCCCGCTACGCGTTCGTGAGCGGAGACAGCGTGCGCGCGGTCGAACTCATGGAAAGCGCCAAAGCGGAGGCGGGGGCCGGCTGGTCCGCCGCCGACGAGCGCGCGCTTGCAAGCTACCGGACCGAAGAATGAGGCGTCCCGTCTTCTGCGAACGCCCGTCGGGACTGCTTGCTGCGATCGCGGCAAGTCTGTTGTCGGCGCCGCTGTGGGCGAATCCGGAACTCGATCGCTGCCTGCTCGAGGCGCTCAGGGACGCGGAGCCGACGGCGACCGTCGAAACCGTCCGCGAGCAGTGCGAGGCGCACGCGACGGTCGCGGAAGAATCCGGCGAAGACGTTGCGGACGACGAATTGAGTGGGTCTCTGATTCTCGAACGCATCCAGCGTGAGCGACTCGCGGAGCAAACGCGCTCGATCCTGATACCGCATCGGCGCAACTATCTCATTCCGGTGTCGTACAACCGGACGCCGAACAGCGAACCGTTTCGCGACCTGGCCGGAGAGTTGGCGATTCCCGACGAGCTGGACCGCTTCGAGGCGACGTTCCAGGTGAGTCTCAAATTCACGTTGGCCGATCAGCTGTTCCTCGACAGCGACGAGCTCATGTTCGGCTTCACGGCAAAGTCCTTCTGGCAGGTATACAACGAGGATGCATCGGCGCCGTTTCGCGAGACCAATTACGAGCCGGAGCTGTTCTGGGCGGCGCCGCTCGAGTGGCGGCCGTTCGGCGCGGACGCGAGTTTCATGGTGTTCGGCTTCACGCACCAGTCGAACGGCCGCGGCGGCAGCCTGTCGCGAAGCTGGAACCGGATCTACGCGAACTTCGTTCTGGAAAGGAATCGTTTCGTGTTCAGCCTGAAGCCGTGGTGGCGCATTCCGGAAGACCCGAAAGACGACCCCATGGACGCCGAGGGCGACGACAATCCCGATATCGAAAAATTCATGGGACACTTCGAGTTCACGACGCTGTACCGGCGTTACGACCACGAATTCGGACTGATGCTCCGCAACAATCTGCGGTCGGACAACAAGGGCGCGGTGCAGCTCGACTGGACGTTTCCGCTGTGGCGGAACGTCCGCGGCTATGCCCAGTACTTCAATGGCTACGGTGAAAGTCTGATCGACTACGACGCCAGGACGGAACGCATCGGTGTCGGTTTTCTGCTGACCGATCTGCTATAGCACCCGGAGTTCGCGGACGGCCGCTTACGCCACCCGGCTAACGATATCCCGCACGGCCTGAATCGCGGTATCCGGCTCGAGACGTTCCCGATAGTCGGCCATCACGTGGGACAGAACGATCCGGCTGTCGGGTGCGATGACGAAGGTTGCGGGCACCGGCAACTGCCAGTCGCTCGTGCCATTGTGCTCGGGCAAGGAATGACCCAGCTCCATGTACAGTTCACGCAGCGGTTCGGGCAGGGTAAAGGCGACGCCATAGCGAGCGGCTACGGCGGAGCCGCGATCGCTGAGTACATCGTATTCGAGGCCATGTTTCTCGGCCGTCGATACCGATCCGTCCGGCGACTGCGGCGAGACAGCGATCAGATCGCCCCCCGCGGCATGCAGGCTCGGCAGGCGGCGCTGATACGCGCGCAGCTCGAGGTTGCAGTAGGGGCACCAGCCGCCGCGGTAAAAACTCAGAATCACAGGGCCTGCCCCGAGCCGCTCGGACAGGCGGACGAGTCGGCCGCGCGCGTCCGGAAGCTCGAAGTCCGGCGCGGTCTCGCCCTGTCTCGGCAGTTGGCGACCGTCGAGTTCGGCCTCGAGCTCCCCGGTGGCAGCTTGCATGATCGCGGCCTTATCGGCCGGGAAACTGGCGGTGAACTGCTGGCGAAGCTGATCGAGTTCCTGCTTGAGACTCATAGAGCTCTCCGTCAATGGTGCAAGCGCGGCTGTGGGTGCGTCTGAGCATAGTATCCGGAACCCGGCTGAAAGTGGATGCGAGGCGCCCAGGATCGCAAGGCGGCGGCGTTGCCGCCTTACGGGCAGCTTACGGTTTGCTGACGAAACCGGCGGGCTCGGGGCCCGCCGATCGTTCGGGGCGCGGGTCGTTTCAGGGCTGACCGGCAGCCGGCGGCTCCTCCCGGCGGGGACGCCGGGGTTTCCGTGGTACATTGAGATCCTTGACATAAGCCAAAATCGCGGGAGAACGACAATGAGAGACCGCAGCTATGCGGCGCGCGTGCTGGCGCTTCTCGGGCTTGCGATGGCGGTAGCCGGTTGCGCCAGCGGCCCGAACATCGTCATCAACAGCGACCCGGCCGCGGACTGGAGCCGGTATCAGACCTTCAGCTTTTTCGACCCGCTCGGCACCGACAAAGGCTCGGTCCGGACGATCCTGAGCAATCAGCTCGTCGCTTCGACCACGCGCGAACTCGAGGCGCGGGGGATGACGCGCCGCGACGAGAACCCCGACGTACTGGTCAACTTCATCGTCTCGACGAAGGAAACGATCCGCAGCCGGCCGGGGACGACTGTCGGCGTTCACCACGGCATGGGGCGTTACGGCACGTGGGGCGGCTACAGCATGGGCATGTCCACGACGGACATCGTCCAGAGCACCGAGGGCACGCTGGCGATCGACGTGGTCGACCGCGCCAGCAACCAGCTGGTCTGGGAGGCAGCCGCCCGTAAACGCATCACCGAGAAGATGCGCCGCAACCAGCAGCAGGTCGTCGACGAGGCGGTGGTCGAGCTGTTCGCCGGATTTCCGAAGAGCGGACCCTAGGGAGTCTCTGCACAAGTAGGGAGTCTCTGCACAAGTCTGGCGAGGCTCATTTTGTGTCAGAGCGCCGAGATCAAGGCGCGTGAAGGCCGTAATAGCAGGGCTATTGCGGCCTTTGCGCAACGCCGAGATCGGGGCTCTGACGCGAAATGAGGCCGGCAGGACTTGTGCAGAGGCTCCCTAGCCGGCCTTCCGGTCCGGCGTCATTCGAAAAGCCTGGGTAGCGCGTCGCGCAGCACGTCGTCGAGCTTGATCCCGGCGTCCCCTACGCCATGCTCGTTCGGGTCGGCACCCGGAACCGCCGCGCGGCCGACCAGCGTGAATTCGCGTCCGGTGCCGCCGACCTGCGGCAGGCAGACGTGCGCGAGGACGACGAGTTCCGACGTACCGCGGGTCTCGCTCGGCCCCCAGCCTACTTTTTGGTAGATCCGCCAGCGGCCGTCGGTCAGGTCGTCGAGCACGGCCCCGGCGCTCAGGTCCGAATCGGGCGCAAGCGTCGCGGCAATCGCCTCGGGCAGAAATCTCGAAATCCCTTGCAGCATGCCGCCCACCGGTCGGGGGTCCGTATGGTGTCGGCCGAAGAACACGGTCTCGACGTCGACGAGTTCGAGTTCCGGGTGTCGGGTCAGCGGTTCCCGCGTGTGGCTTGCAAGCCGCTTCAGCCATTCGGTCTGTGCCAGCGCGGTCATCGCTTTGTTGCCGTCCGTGCCGCAGTTTTCGCAACGGTAGGCGAGATACCCCGGGTCATCGGCGCCCGCCGGGTATACGGTCGGCGTGTAGCGTGTCTCACCGTCCCGCGATACGAACTCGTTCGTTCCCGGGTCGAAAGCGGTCGGACCGTAGGCTCCGCGGAAGCGAACGTCCGCGTTGCCGAGGGCAAGCCATTCGTCGTGGAACAGGCTCGTCGCGAAATCGCGTCCGGCGAGATTCAGAAAGAACGTAGCGATCGCGTTCGACTCCCCGCTTGCGGTACCGAAGTCTTCGTAGCTGTTGATGCCCGTGATCAGGTCCGCGAGGACGAAGCCGCCGACGCTGCTGTCGGCGCCGATGCCGTGCGGGCGCAGTGCGGCGACCGCGGCCGTGAACGCCATGATTTTCGACGAACTCCACGGCTCGTAGAGCCGGTCGTGAGTCCGGTCGTTTGCGAGATAGCGGTAGGCCAGCCCGCCGGGCTTCTGGCGGAAGTCGATGACGGTCAGCCAGCCATCGCTTGCCGGGGCTGCGAAGAAGTCCCAGTCCGCCGCGACGCGTTGCTCCCACCCCGGACGGCCGTAGTCCACCTCGGCAGCGCTGCGATAGCCGGCGCCGCCGGCCGTTTCGCCGAGCGGGCAGTCGACGCTCAGATCATCGAGCTTCGCGGGTAACAAAGGCGGCGGCAGCAACGAGGTCTCGAGGTACTGCTGCCCGGCGCTCGCGGCCGGCTCCTCGAGCGCCGCTGCCGGATCGCTGGTCGTGTCGCTCGCCGGCCGGTCGCCGCAACCACTGAGGCCGATCGCCGCGATCGACAGAATCAAAATCCGCATCAATGCTCTACCTCCTAAAACTTCTCGACCGGTGAGCGCTTGCCGTCTTCCACCGATAGCTCCTTTGCCCGTTCCTCGCCCAGCGTATCGACCCGCAGCCGCCAGATGTCGGCGTCGATCTCCGCCACCGCGTCGCGCGAAAAATCCCCCGGCGGAGCGAACTTGCGTTTGAGCGCCGCTACCCGCGAGAGCGCGGTATCGAGAACGCGGTCATCCAGGCTCTCGAGGCTCGACCGGGCGCGCTCCGCCATGTCGATCCGGTGACAGATCATCGCGAGGTCGTTGCCGGCGAGTATCGCCTGGCGGATCGTCTCGTCGAAGCTCATGCCATCGAGCACGGCGCCCATATCGAGATCGTCCGTCATGACGAGACCGTCGAAGCCAATGTTGTCCCTGAGATGTCCGTTGACGACGTTCGCGGACAGCGACGACGGCCAGTTCGGCCGGTCGGCATCGAAGCATGGGAGCCAGGCGTGGCCGACCATGACGCTGTCGCAATCCGGGAGCAACGCGCGGAAGGGCACGAACTCCGTGGCTTCGAGCTCCTCGAGGGTTCGCTCGATGACCGGTAGCGCATGATGCGGATCGACGCCCGCCGCCGAATAGCCGGGAAAGTGCTTCGCAGAAGACAGCACTCCCTCGTTGCGCATCGCCGTGTTGAACGCGCTTGCATTGTCGATGACTTCCGCGGGCGTTCGCCCGTAGCAGCGCCCCCTGAGCGAGTTGTCCGCGTCGTCGTCGAACGAGACGTCGAGGACCGGACACAGGTTCAGGTTGAAGCCGTAGAGCCTGAGCAGCCGGCCGGTCAGCTCGCCATGGCGGGCGATCAGCGAAGTGTCGCCTCGGTCGCGGAGATCCTGAGCGCTCGGGGGTTCGCTGCCGATCGTCCGGAGCCGCGATACCCGCCCGCCTTCCTGATCGAGCGTGATGATCGGCTCGACCGCGGACAAATCGCGAAGGTCGTCGATGAGCCGTCGGAGCTCCGCCGGCTCCGCCATGTTGCGCGCGAACAGTATGTAGCCACCGGGCTGCAGCGCCCGGAACCGCGCGGCCGTTTCCCTGTCGAGTTTCGGTCCCGGCACACCGACTAGCAGCAGCTGGCCGGGTTCTTCGCCGGTGGCCGTCACGACAGACTTCTGTCAAATTGGGAGGTTACGGCGATTCGCGGCGTTTTTGCGGCGCTGCACCATGCGCGGGCAGCGGGCTTTGTTCTATGATGCGCGGCATGTCCTGCCTCGCCATCATCCGCTCGGCGCGTGACGAGATGTCTGCGAACGAGAAGAAGCTCGCCGACTTCATCCTCGAGAATGCGCCGCTGATCAGAGACTACTCGTCGCAGCAGATCGCGGCATCGGTCGGCGTCAGCCAGTCCAGTGTGGTCAAGTTCAGCCAGAAGATCGGCTACAAAGGTTTCACGGACCTGAAGCTCGCCATTCACGAGTCGGTGATCAAGCAAGGTGCCAACGTAGCGCTCCTGCAGAGCGCCGACGCCCGCGATCGCAGCGCGGCGGTGTCGCCGCGCGAGGAGCTCTATCGCAGCAAGAGCGAGGCGCTTCTTCGCGCGAGTGAGCTCAACGACGAACGCCGGATCGATGCGGCGGTCAGCGCCATCGCCCACGCCGGCCGCGTGCAGGTCATCGGCGTCGGCAATGCCTACATCGCCTCCCGCGACCTGTCGCTTAAGCTCATGACGCTCGGGAAGGCCGTGATCGCCGAAGGGGACGCGCATCTGCAGCTCTCCGGCGTCGCGACGCTGACGCGCGGCGACTGCCTCGTGGCGTGCTCCGATCTCGGCCAGGAGCCGGCGCTGATTCAGATCGTGAAGCAGGCGAAAAAAGCGGGTGTTGCCATCGTCTCGATGACCGGCCCGGGCGGCAACCCGGTGTCGGCGCTTGCCGACGTGCGTCTTTACATGGCATCGGCTGCCACCGAGACGGGTTTGTCGGCCGTGCTTGCAGCGGTTTCCCGGCAGCATGTCGTCGACCTCGTCTACTTCGCTCTCGTCAGCGATAGCGGTCGCATGCTGTCCGGCAAGAGCCGTGCGAGCGACGCCTCTTAGCACGTCTTCTCCCCATCCCCCCAGACGAAGTCCAGGTCGATCAGGCTGTCGTAGTCGGGCCGCTTGCGGATGACCCGGTAGTCGTCGCCCGCCACGAGTATCTCCGGCGCGTTCAGACGGGTGTTGTAGCCGGAAGCCATGACGCTACCGTAGGCGCCGGCGCCTTCGATCGCGACGAAGTCGCCCGCCGCCTGCTCCGGGAGCGTCCGGTTGCGCGCGAACGTATCGCCGGTCTCGCAGACGGGCCCCACGACGTCGTAGGCGACGCCCGGCCCGCCGTTCCTCTTCGCGGGCGCGATGTGGTGATAGGCGCCGTACATGCTCGGGCGGAGGAAGTCGTTCATCGCGGCGTCGATGATCAGAAACTGTCTCGCGCTGCCTTCCTTTACGTAGATGACGCGGCTGACGAGCACGCCCGCCATCGCCACGATCGAGCGACCGGGCTCGATGACGAAGCGGCAGTCGAGGTGGCCGAGCGTCTGGCGAACGAGGTCGGCGTACTCATTGGCGGACGGCGGGGAGGGCTGGTCGTTCGAGTAGGCGACACCGAGTCCGCCGCCGAGGTCGATCGTGTCGATCGCGTGACCGTCGGCACGCAGATCGGCAACGAGATCGGCAATTCGCCCGAAAGCCTGGGCGTAGGGGTCGAGGGACAGAATCTGCGAGCCGATGTGCATCGCGACGCCGGCGATGCGGATACCCGGTAGCGTGGCGGCGTGCCGGTACGCGGCGCGCGCCGACCGCCATGGAATACCGAACTTATCCTCGGACTTCCCGGTCGAGATCTTCTCGTGCGTATGCGCATCGACGTCGGGGTTGATGCGAAACGCCACGACGGCCTCCTGGCCCCGCCCGGCCGCGATCCGGCTGATCGCTTCGAGTTCGGGTACCGACTCCACGTTGAACTGACGGATACCGGCGTCGAGGGCAAGCTCGATCTCCGGGGCGGTCTTCGCGACGCCGGCGAACACGATCTTCTCCGGAGCGACGCGTGCGCGGAGCGCGCGACGCAGCTCGCCGCCGGAGACGACGTCCGCACCGGCACCGAGTTCTGCCAGAAGCCCGATGATCGCCTGATTCGAATTGGCCTTGAGTGCATAGCAGATCGCGACGTCGAGGCCGCGAAACGCCGTCTCGTAGCGCCGATAGGCGGTCTCGATGCCGGCGCGCGAATAGCAATAGAACGGCGTACCGCAGGCCTCGGCCAGATCGCGCACGCGGACGCTCTCCGCGAAGTAGTCATCGCCGCGATACGCAAACACTCACAAGCCCCCGAAACCGAAAGGAATAATTTATTGTAGTATTTGACTGATCAGGAATAAATGATTAGAACCTATCTCGATATCGGTTCTGGATTTATCCTGCGATTCGGTTAACGGGGGAGCGCGGCGCGGATGGAATGGATTTCGGTGTTGCCACCGGTCGTGGCGATCGCCGTCGTACTCTGGCGCAGGGAAGTCATCGTTGCGCTCCTGCTCGCGATCTTCACCGCAGAGCTGTTGCTCGTGGCCAATCACTGGAGCGCACCGGGGCCCGCCACGCTCAACACGCTCGAGCGGATCGTCGCGGTCTTCGAAAGCCCCGGCAACACGCGGCTCCTCATCTTCAGCCTGATGATCGGCTCGCTCCTCGCCTATATCCGCGCGTCGGGCGGTGTGGCGGCGGTCGTCGTCGCGATCGTCAATAAAGGCCTCGCCAAAAACGGCCGCCAGGCGGCGCTGCTCACGAGCGGCGTAGGCACCGTGGTTTTCGTGGAGTCGAACCTGAGCGTGCTGACCGCCGGCATCCTGTCCCGCGGCCTGTTCGACCGCTTCGGGCTAAACCGAGCGAAGCTTGCCTACATCATCGACAGCACCTCGGCGCCGGTGTGCATATTGATCCTGCTGAACGGTTGGGGCGCATTCGTGCTGGCGCTGCTCGGCAACTACGAGCTCGGCGCGAGCTCGGCCGAAGTGCTCTGGGGCTCGATTCCTTACAACTTCTACGCGCTGGTCACGCTACTTGTGGTGTTTCTGACCGCCGCGAGCGGCCGCTATTTCGGTCCACTGGCAACCAGCCCGTCGCTCGTCGAGCACACGGGTGACGATGCCGACGAGGTCAAGGCGACCAAGGCCCGCTACATGATCGTGCCGCTTGCGGTCATGGTGTTCGGCATGATCGGCTTCATGCTGTGGACCGGCGATGGCGACATCACCGCGGGCAGCGGTTCGAAATCGGTCCTCTACGCGACGGCGCTTGCGACCTTGGTCGCCTATCTGCAGATGCTCCTGAACGGCCACTATCAGCACGGCGAACTCGTGAAGATCGGTTTTCACGGCATGAGCGATCTGCTGCCCCTGGTCACGATCCTGCTCCTCGCGCTGGCGCTCGGCTCCAGCCTCGGCGATCTCGGTACCGGCGACTATATCGCCAGCATCGTGAGCGGCGCGCTGCCCAAGTTTCTGGTTCCGGCGATGCTGTTCATCGCCGGCGCGCTCATTTCGTTCTCGACCGGCACGTCCTGGGGCACCTTCGCGATACTGATACCGCTCGGCATGCCGCTGGTTGCTGCGATGGACCTGCCGCCAGCGCTGCTTCTGGCCGCCATTCTGGGCGGCGGGGTCTTCGGCGATCACTGCTCGCCGATCAGCGATACGACGGCCGTTTCCTCGATTGCATCGGGTTGCGATCTGCTCGAGCACGTGCGCACGCAGCTGCCGTACGCGCTCTTCGGCGGCGGTATCGCGTTCCTGATGTACATTGTCACCGGACTCCTGCTGTTCTGAGCGGGACCTCGCTCACCCCGGATCTGCACGAATGACGAAACGCCTGTCCCTGCTTCTGTCGGCCTGTCTGCTGTCCGCCTGTGCGACGGCACCCGGGCCTCGCGACATCGATCGCACCGTGGAAGCCGCGATGCAGGCTTTTTCGGTACCGGGGGTTGCGGTCGGCGTCGTCAAGGACGGTCAGGTCGTCCATGCGCGCGGCTACGGGATTCGCGAGCTTGGCAAGCCGGAGCCGATCGACGGTGGAACGCTGTTTCGCGTGGCGTCCAACAGCAAGGCTATGACGACGGCCGCCCTCGCGATGCTGGTCGACGAGGGCAGGCTTGCCTGGGACGACAAAGTAGTCGACCACATTCCGGCGTTCGGTCTGCACGACGACTGGATCACCCGCGAGTTCAACGTCGTCGATCTGCTCACGCATCGCTCGGGCCTCGGGCTCGGCGCCGGCGACCTGATGCTCTGGCCGAAGCCGAACGCCTTCACGCGCGACGACGTGATCCGTGGCCTGCGCTACTTCGAGCCGGCCAGCGATTTCCGGACCGAGTATGCCTACGACAACACGCTCTACATCGTCGCCGGCGAGCTGATTCCGGCTGTTACCGGGCAGAGCTGGGAGGACTTCGTCGACCGGCGCCTGCTCGGTGCGCTCGGTCTCGGGCGCTGCTTCGCGGGCGACATTCCGGCGCAGGAGATGCAGAACCTTGCGGTCCCCCACAGCCTCGTGGAAGGCAAGCTGACCGTCGTCGATCGCAATCGCATCAGTTCAACGACCTCGATGTCGGCAGCGGCCGGCGGCGTCCGCTGCAGTCTCGACGACATGCTGATCTGGACGAAGTTACAGCTTGCGTTCGGCACGAGCGCCGACGGCACGCGCTTCTGGAGCGAGGCCGAGGCCCAAAACATGTGGTCGCCGAAGACGATTCGCCCGGTCGGCGAGCGCGACCGGAATCGCGACGGGACCCACTTCAAGGCCTACGGCCTGGGCTGGCGGCTGGCCGACGTGCACGGCTACAAGGAGGTTGCCCATACCGGCACCTTCACGGGCTGGGGCTCGAACGTCGTATTGATCCCGGAGATCGGTCTCGGGGTCGTCGTTCTGACGAACGGCGGCATGACGGGCCCGGCACGGGCCGCGATTGCCAACAGTATCGTCCGGCCCTGGCTGGGCGTCCGCGACGTCGACTGGATTGCGGAGTTCACGCCCGAGCCGGCGGCAGGCGACGCGGCCGGAGGCGAAGCCCTGACGATCGTCAGCGACGACGCGCGCGCGGCCATGCCGCTGGACGCCTACGCCGGCTACTACGAAGACCCGTGGTTCGGCGGCGTCGACGTCTACGTAGAGCGCGACACCCTGTGGTTCGCGTCCAGGAAGTCGCCGCGGATGAAGGGTCCGCTCTACCCCCACGGCAGCAATCGCTTCGTCGCGCGCTGGTCTGATCGCACGCTCGACGGCGACGCGTTCGTCGATTTCCTGCCGGCGGCCGAGGGCATGCGCATGTTGCTCGAGCCGCTGCCCGAGACGACCGACTGGAGCTTCAACTACCGGGATCTCGACTTCACGCGCATCGAGGCGGACTAGCCGTGCGCGGCACGCGGGCAGTCATCGATCTCGCCGCGATACGCGCCAACTACCGTTACGCCTGCGAACTGGCGCCGGCAGCGCGGACGATGCCCGTGATCAAGGCGAACGCCTACGGCCACGGCATGCTCGAGGTCGCGAACGCGCTCGCACCGCTGGCGCCGGCGCTTGCGGTGGCGATTCTCGAGGAGGCGGTTTCGCTGCGCGAAGCGGGGGTCACCTCTCCGGTCCTCGTGCTCGAGGGCGTGCACGATGCGGCAGGCTTCGCCGAGGCGCGTGTCCGCGACCTCACCGTGATGCTGCACGACGCGGAGCAGATTTCGGCGCTGGCGGCGTCGGGCGTCCCCGTCAAGGCCTGGATCAAGCTCGACACGGGCATGCACCGGCTGGGGTTTCCGGCGGCTGACGCCGGGCGCGTAGTCGACGACTTGACGCATCGCGGCCTGCTGGTCGATAAGCCCGTTCTGTGTACGCATCTCGCGTGCGCCGACGAGCCGGGCAACACGCACACGCGGGCACAGCTTCGAGCTTTCGCCGCGGCGACGCGCGGGCTCGATCTGCCGCGGAGCATCAGCAACTCGGCGGCAATCCTCGCGTGGCCGGAAAGCCACGCCGACTGGAACCGCGCAGGCTACATGCTCTACGGCGATTCGCCGCTGCCCGGCGGGCACCCGGCCGGCGAGCCGCTCAGGCCCGCCATGCGCTTCGAGGCAGAGTTGATCGCGCTGCGCGAGATCGCGGCCGGCGAGTCGGTCGGCTACGGCGCCCGTTGGACCGCTGAGCAGCCCGCGGTGATCGGCACGGTTGCGGTCGGCTACGGCGACGGTTACCCGCGGCATGCGCCGGACGGTACCCCGGTGTTCGTCAATGGCCGCATCGCGCCGCTTGCGGGCGTTGTCTCCATGGACATGATTACGATCGATCTGACCGGTCACGACGACGTGTCGGTGGGCGACACCGTCGAGCTCTGGGGTGATCGTCTGCCGATTCAGAAGGTTGCCGCCGCCGTCGGCACGATCGGCTACGAACTGATGACGCGTGTTTCAGAGCGTGTGCCGAAGCTGTATTTGAACGGCTGAGGGTCGCGACGCGAGCCGGCTGGCCTTGTGCTAAGTTTCGAGCGGCACACCCAGCACTGAACGACAGGATGCCGCGGGAAACACCGACACGCCGAAAACGCGAGCGGAAAAACGAGAGCGCGGTACTCGATTTCCGTCCATTGAAGCCTCGCCTGATGGACGACCTCGGAAGGGTACTGCGCGGTAGCTGGGGCGCGGGTTGCTGGTGCATGTTTCCGCGTTTGACCGACGCCCAACTGCGTGAGCTGCCCGGTGCGGGTTCGACCAGTCAGCGCCGGCGCGATGCGATGACCGCACTCGCCCGGCGGCGGCGAGCACCCGGCCTGCTGGCGTTCGCGGACGACGAGGCCGTGGGTTGGGTCGCCGTTGCGCCCCGCGGCGAGCTGACGCGCATCGACCGATCGCGCGCGACGCCGCGCGTCGACGAGGTCGATGTCTGGGTCATCCCCTGCGTCACCGTGCGGAAGACGGCTCGCGGCCGGGGCGTTGCGCTTGCCATGATCCGGGCAGCGGTCGACTACGCCATGGCACACGGTGCGTCGGCTGTCGAAGCCTATCCGCGGGCCGGTGCCGAACGGACCGCCGACGACAACGCCTACGTCGGGACCGAGCCGCTGTTCCGGCGGGCGGGCTTTAAGGTCGTCCGCAAGCGGCTCGAGAATCTGCCGCGCAACTGGATACCGCGGGTGACGATGCGTATCACGCCACCGGATCGAGGGCGGGCGAAATAGTCGCGGCCGCGCGCCGCCTTTTCACCGCCGGCGTGGGTGCGATGCATGCACTTGCCCTCAATGCCAGCATATGCCAGCATACTGCTGTGTACCCTAGTCGTCATCCAGGAGTCAGACGTGGCCAGTTTGAGTGTCAGAAAACTCGATGAAGAGACCTTGTCGAGGCTGCGAATACGCGCTGCGACACACGGTGTATCAATGGAGGAAGAAGCCCGTCGCATCCTTAAGGAAGCCGTCAGTGCGCCGGAGCGGCTCGGCGACCTCGCGGTTCGGATTTTCGGCGTGAAGGGCGGAGTTGATCTGCCGTTGCCGGAGAGGATGCCTCATGAGCCGGTGGATCTCGCCGAGTGATTTTGCTGGACACCAATATCGTCTCTGAAGTCATGAGAGCGTTACCGGCGGAAACCGTACTGGAATGGCTCAATGAGCAGGAGTCGAGCACTCTCTACGTGTCTACCATCACGATTGGCGAAATAGCCTACGGGCTGCGGGTGTTGCCGGACGGTAAGCGTCGATCCGGCCTCAACGAGAAGTTCGAACGGTTCATCGCTCAGGGGTTCATGCAACGTGTCCTCTCCTACGATGAACCCTCGGCACGCCTGTATGGTGAGGTGATGGGGGGGCGCAAGGACCTGGGACGCCCGATGAGCGTGCCGGACGGTCAGATTGCCGCAATCGCCCGACACAACCATATGGCAGTAGCAACCCGGAACGTCGCCGACTTCGAGCACTGCGGAATCGACGTGATCAATCCGTTCGAAGTTGCCGGCTGACTTCGTGGCCCGTTAGCCAGCCGAGGCTTTCCCGAACCCGAGCATCGTCAGCCCTTCGATGTCCCTGATACCGAGCCCCGTCGCCTGGCTGTTGCGAACCTCCGCGTTACGGTTGCCGCCCGATTATGTTCAACCCGCCACCAGGTATTCTCCGTAGTAGTAAATACGAATCGTTCGCATTAATATTCGCGATCGACTCGGGGGTGGCGACGCAAAGCGGCGCCTCGACAACAAGAATTGGGAGGTTCCGTCCATGCGTGCGTTTCTTGCAATCAATCTGCTGCTGTTGACGACAGCAGCCGCATTCGCAGAGGAGGACGCCGCGGCGGGTGGGGAGCCGATCGACGAAATCGTCGTCAGCGGCCGGGCGCAGACCTACTATCTTGCCGACGGGACGGCGATCGGTACCAAAACGCCGACGACGTTTCTCGAAGTACCGCAGTCCATTCAGGTGCTGACCCGCCAGCTCATCGACGATCAGGCCGCGCGCGAGACCATCGATCTCTATCGCTCCGTATCCGGCGTCACGCAGTTCAGCTATTCCGGCGTCACGTTCCGGGGTTTCCGCCAGGATCAGGTGCGCCACGACGGTGTGCTCGGCGATCCGTTCTCCGGTTTCGCGATCCCGCAGCTCTTCAACGTCGCGCAGGTCGAGGTACTCAAGGGACCCTCCGGGATGCTTTACGGGGCCGGCGAGCCTGGCGGACTCATCAACTACGTTACGAAAAAACCGACCTTCGACGCACAGGGCCAATGGGCAGTCTTCGGCGGCGACGACAGCCGGGTCGGAGCGTCATTCGAGTCGAGCGGCCCGCTCGGGGCGAGCGAGGCCGTCGCCTATCGGGTCGGCGCGTTCTACGAGGACCGCGACATCTTTCGCAACAACGCCGGCACGCGCAACGTTCTGGTGTCCGGGGGCTTAAGCTTCAAGGTCTTGGGCGACAGTCTGCTGACCGCTCAATACGACTACATCGATCAGGATTTGACGGCACACCGCCTGCGCGGCGTCCCGGTCACCGACGCGGGCGACTTCATCACCGACGTCGACTTCAACACGAACGAACGGAGCGACTTTCAGCGCGTCGAAGCGCACGTCGGCCAGTTAATCCTCGAACATGCGCTGACGAACTCCCTCGATTCACGGACCACGCTTCGTTTTCTGAGCAACGAACGCACCCAGAACTACCACGAACCGCGCGGGCTGCTGGACGACGGGCGCACGATGACCCGTGAGTTTCGCGATCAACTTCGCGAGAACGAAGAGATCAGTCTGACGAGCGACTTCGTGCTGACATTTGAGGGCGGCGGTCTGGAGCACACGCTGCTGTTCGGCGGCGACTACTTCCTCGCGAACGCCGAGTCCGTGTCCCTGATCGCCCGCGGCGAGGCGCAGGGCGTCCCGAACATCGACATCTTCGATCCGGTCTACGGGCTGTCCGACGTCTCTGAGTTCACGTTTCGTGCGCCGAGCGTCGGCGACACCGAATTCCGCCGTCTCGGCCTCTACGTACAGGATCAGATTCAGCTCACCGAGCGGTGGCAGATCCTGCTGGGCGCACGCTACGACGATTTCGACGACCGCAACGAGCTGACAGGTTTCGAGATCGGGGACTCGGCGATCAGTCCGCGGGCGGCAGTCGTGTTTCAGCCCATCGAGGACGCCTCGCTCTATGCAAGCTACACGGAGGGCTTCAATCCGCAGCGCGTCAGCGATCAGGAAGTCGACGAAGACGGTTTCCTCGACCCCGAAGAGAGTCTCCAGTACGAACTCGGCTTCAAGAAACTCTGGTTCGGCGGCCGGCTGCAGACGACCGCGGCGATCTACCGCATCGAAAAACAGAACGTGCGCGTCGGCAACCCGGAGGATACGGGCATCGGCGACGGCATCCCGCAGTTCGTGCAGATCGGCGAGGTGCGGAGCGACGGTTTCGAACTCGATCTGATCGGCGACCTGACCGACAACTGGACGATCACCGCGAATTACGCTTACAACGACGTCAGTATCACCGGCGGCAACCCCGGTGCGCTCCGCAACTCGATCGGCGACAACTTCGCCAACGCGCCGCTGAATACCTTCGGTCTGTGGACCCGCTACGACATCGCCGCGATCAACTCCGCGATTGCCGTCGGTGTCGACTATGTCGACGATCGTCTGAGCCTCGGCGGGCAGACGGTGCAGAGCTACAGCGTCGTCGATGCAAGCTGGCGCTCGACCTTCGCGGACTACGAACTGCAGATAAACCTGCGCAATCTCCTGGACGAAGAGTATGCGGCCAGCGGCTTCATCGAGCGGACCGGCCACTTCCCCGGCGAGCCGCGCACCGTTCTCGTGCAGCTGAGCCGGAATTTCTAGCATGAGGACGCGTGACTGAGCGAGCGCCGCCCCGCCTGCGGCGCCGTCTGTACAACTGGCACTCCTGGCTCGGGCTGAAGCTGTCGATCTACATGGCTTTCGTCCTGATCACCGGGACGTTCGCCGTGCTCAGCCCGGAAATCGACTGGCTCCTGAATCCCGAAATGCGGGCATCAACGGCCGTCTCGGAGGAACCCCTGTCCCTCGGGGAACAGTTCGACGTCGCGCTGGTACACGCACGCGGCGGGCGCATCGAGTCGATCAACCGGCGGGACGACGCCTGGTTTGCCACCGAGTTCGTCGTCCTGACGCCCTGGCAGGAACGCGTGCGCCTTTGGGTCGACCCTTACTCCGGCGAGTTTCTGGGCTACACGGGCTGGTTCAACGTGCAGCGCTTCCTGAGGCAAACGCACCGCCACCTGATGCTGCCCGTGCAGGTAGGCGTGCCGCTGGTCTCCGTGCTCGGGATCGTGCTGCTGGTGTCGCTGGTCAGCGGGCTGGTCGTCTACCGCGGTTTCTGGCGCGGCTTCTTCAAGCGGCCGCGCTGGTCGCACAAGCCCCGGGTCTGGCTGGGCGACCTGCACCGGCTGATCGGAATCTGGTCGCTGTGGTTCGTCGCGCTGATGGCGTTGACGTCGGTCTGGTATCTCGTCGAGAGCCTGGGCGCCCAGGCGCCGCCGATCGCTCGTCCGGCGGCGACTGCGCTGCAGGATAGCGAGACACCCGGGATCGAGGCGCTACGAGGCGTCGACGTCGATGCGGCGGTCGCGGCGGCTTCCGCGGCCATGCCGGATTTGCGGTTGCTGGCCGTCCGCTTGCCGGCCGATCCCGCGGAGCCGCTGAAGGTCGAAGGGCAGGCGGCGGCCATTCTCGTCAGGCAGCGCGCCAACTCGGTCTGGGCTGACGCGGCTGGCGAGGTTCATGGCAGCGTCCGTGGCGAAACCTTGAGCCTTTATCAGCGGATCTCCGAGGCAGCCGATCCGCTGCACTTCGGCACCTGGGGCGGCGGCGGCCTGCCGGGGCTGAGCGTGCGCGTGCTGTGGTTTCTGTTCGGGGCCCTGATGAGCTTCCTGTCGGTCGGGGGAATCCTGATCTACGGCAGCCGGATAGCGACAAAGCTTGCGCGCGACGAGCGGGTCCCGGCATGAGCCGGCACCGCGTACTCGCCACGGTCTGGTCCGGCATGGGTTGGTGGCGCTGGCTTGCTTTGCTGCTGGTGTCGATTGCGCTGGCGCTGACGCCGCTTGCCGGGCCGTCCCGGCCGGAATGGCACGCCGTACCGCCGCTTACCGGACCGGAGGGTTTTCCCGTGACGCTCGAGTCCCGCTGCCTTGCGGCTACCGGCCGCTGCGAATGGCGCTTGCGGATCGAGGGTGAGGGGGACTACCGCTGGCGCCACGGTGCCGCGGAAACCTGGGAAGTCATAGCGAGCGATCCCGATAACGGGCCCCGGACGGTCACGATCCTGCCGGAACGCGAACGGGTCGAAGCATGTGCGGCGGCCCCGCTCGAACGCTGTGCGCACTGGGCGCTCGGCGATAGTGCCCTCCCGCCCCGCTGACGCTCAGCCTGGTGGCGTCGGCGCAACCGGCCAGCCGCCCGTGAACTCGAGTGTCGTCCCCGTCATGAAGCGCGCCTTCGTCGTCGCGAGAAACCGGATCAGTTCCTCGAGTTCGCCTGGCTGACCGAGCCGGCGCGCTGGCACCATCCGTTCGACGAAGGCCCGGCCCGTCGGGTCGTCCACGAAGCGTGCATGCGGGAAGTACATTTCGTTCGCGAAATAGTTCGGCGCGATCGCGTTGACCGGGATGTCGAAGGGCGCCAGCTCCCGCGCGAACGAGCGCAGCAACGCGTTGCCGGCTTCGCGCGCGGAGTCGGGAATGCTGCCGCCGGGCATCGGCAGCTTCGCGCGCGGCGAGGTAATCATGATGATCGAGCCGCCGCCTCTGGCCTTCAGATGCGGAACTACGGAGCGCATCAGCGCGAAGGGCATGACGACCAGCGCATCGAGTGTGCGCTCGAGGTCCCCGACGTCGGCCTCGTCGATCGGACCGAGGATAGCGGGATAGCTGTCGTTGCTGACCACGACGTCGAGCGCCGCGGCGCCGGCTTCCTCGACTATGGCTGCCGGTTCCTGCGCCTCGAGTGCGTTGACGTTCGTCCGGCCGGCAGCGAACGCGCTTCGGGTTGCGGCGTCGGCGAAGCTGCGGTCGTGACAGCAGACCGTGAAGCCCGCGCCGGCGAGTGCGTCTACCGCCGGCGGGCCGGCAAACTCCGTGGCATTCGTGACGAGGGCGGTCCGTCCGGCACTCATATTGGTACTCCCGGCAGGACGATAGCGATTGGGTACTAGCCGGCCGCTACCCGTCCGGGGTCGAGCATCGCGAGGCCTTCGATGTTCTCGATCCCGAGCCCCGGCGCATCGCTGATGCGGATCTCTGCATTGTCGAAGGTGACGCCGCCCTGCACCGGGTTCAAGGTCGCCAGCGAGGGCGCATCGAGATCGACACGGGTGATGATGTTCGATTTCGCGACGGCCACGTGCGCGGCTGCCGATACTCCAATGCTCGTCTCCAGCATGCAGCCGATCATGCACTCGACGTCGTAGAGCGACGCGATGTCCGCGATGTTGATCGCGTTCGAAATGCCGCCGGTCTTCATGAGCTTGATGTTGATGATGTCGGCGCCGCGCATTTGGATCAGATCGATGACCTCCTTGGGTCCGAAGGTGCTTTCGTCGGCCATGACTGCCGTCGAAACCCGTTCCGTGATGTACTTCATGCCTTCGACGTCGTCGCCGCGCACCGGTTGCTCGACGAACTCCAGTTCGATGCCGCTGCTTTCGAGTTCCCGCAGCGCCATCACCGTCTGTTTCGGCGTCCAGCCCTGATTCGCGTCCAGCCGGAGGAGCGCCTTGTCGCTGACCGCGGCAGCGATCGCCTTGACCCGCTGGATATCGAGCGCGAGGTCCTTGCCCACCTTGATCTTCAGAGCCTCGAAGCCGGCTTCCACTGCCCGGGTTGCGTCTTCGACCATTTTGTCGATGTAGTCGACGCTGATCGTGATGTCCGTCGAAATCACGGGCTCACCGCCGCCGAGCACGCGGTACAGCGGCGCGCCGAAGGACTGGGCGAAGAGATCGTAAATCGCGATCTCGACCGCGGCTTTGGCGCTGAAGTTCGTGAATATCGATTTCTGGATGAGGTTGACGATCCGGTTCAGGTTGCGGATGTCTTCGCCCATGATGCTCGGTGCGATGACCGTGCGAATCGCCTCGATGATCGAGCCGTGCGTCTCGCCGGTGATGACCGCGGTCGCCGGCGCGCTGCCGTAGCCGGTGTGCCCCGTATCGGTCTCAAGCACGATCACGACGTCTTCCATGTGATCGACGGTGCGCAGGGCGGTCTTGAACGGCGTCTTGAGCGGTACTCTGAGCTTGCCGAGTTCGATGCCGGTGATCTTCATGTCGCTACCTCACGTCCTTGATGCTCATCATCAGGTCGACGTAGAGCCGGCCCTCGTCGGACTTGAGCGGCGTCAACGGCGTGACGGCCACGGTATTGAGTACGCCGCTGTATAGCCCGCCGTCCGGGCTGGCATAGTTGAGTCCGTTGACGTCATGAATCACGTAGGGTTCGCCGTCGACTTCGCCGAGGCTCAGCATGACGTGACCCGGGATGTACACGAGATCGCCGACGTCGAGCGTGTCCAGGCCGGCGATCCGCGCAGCATGATCGGCGTCTTCGCCGAAACGCAGGTTCTCGCCGATGACGCTGTCGCGCTGGTCGCCCGAGTTTCTCGGCAGCAGGATGCCGAAGGTCTTGTAGATCTCGGAAACGAAGCCCGTGCAATCGCGCGCATTGTAGTCGTGGCCCCAGCCGTAACGTTCGCCCAGGAACTTGAACGATTGTCGGATGACGTTGCCGCGTGTGTACGGCAGATAGCCCACGTGCACGTCCTGGCTGCGTGCGACCAGCGCCGGTTCGAACGCGAGACTGCCACCTGCATCTCTGACCGGGATCAGCACGGCGTGGCTCGTGTACGGATTCTGGCCGCGCAGCGCATGGCCGACCTCGGCGGCGGAGAGCAGCGGCAGACGAACGCCCATGTCGAGCTGCAGCTCCGACGTGGCGGTAAGCTCGGGATTGAAGGTCGTCAACACCTTGTCGCCCGTGACCATCAGAAAGCGTTTGCTTGCCCGGTACTCGAGGATGGCGTCGAGGTCGCCGATACCGATCGCGTCGCGCGGCGCCCAGGCGAGGTAGTTGTAGCTTTGGACGAGCAGCCAGTTGCCGTCGCTGCTCGTATGCAGAACGGCTACGGCGTCGCCCGGGAACAAGCCGTTCTCCTGAAAGCGGTCGATGTCCGTCGGTATCGCGGTGTTGTAGATCGGCTCGTCAGTCGGATAAGTACGCATGCTCGAGCGCTCGACCACCATGCCGAAGCGCAGCGGGTTTCGCTCTTCGATGCCGTCGAGGTTGAGCATCGCGTCGAAACGCGCCCAGTCGGCGTCGGTCAGCTTCGTGCCGTTCGCGTACCAGCGATCGTAGCTCGGGGGCTTGCTGATGCGCCGGATGCGTTCGACGAGCTCATCGCGGTCGAGGGACTCAGGCAGCGCGTCGAGACGCACCATGGTATCCGCGACATCGAACGCACGCCGGTTGAACGCGTCGATCTCACCGGCGCTCAGCACGATCTCGTCGCGGTCCGGCGTTCGCGCAAGCCAGAAGTCCGGTGTCAGATGGCGTTCCTCGATGCCCGGGACGTCGCTCGAGAACGTGAGCGCGTCGGCCGCGTGCTCGGGCGCGGGTCGCTCGCAACCGGCGAGGAGGGCCAGACTGACTACGCTGGAAACGCGCACGCTGTTGACTGAAACGATCATGAGGCTACGAGTGATAGTGCCCGGCCGACGAGCAAGCCGCCGGCCGTGCCCACAATATAGCCCAGCATCGCCATGAGTACGCCGACGGGAATGAGCACCCGGGAGTAGGCGGCGGCGAGAATCGGCGCCGAGGCCACGCCGCCGATGTTGGCAAGCGACGCGACGCCCAGCGAAAACAGGTCGAGCCGGAACAGCTTGCCGACCGCCGCCATGATCGTGCCGTGGACCGCAAGGATCACGAGTCCGGCGACGATGTACGCCGGCGCCTCGGTCAGCTCCGTGAAGTTAGCGCGTGAGGCGATGAGCGCGATGATCACATACAGCATGACGCTGGCCAGCTCGCCGGACCCCGGCGTCCGTCCGAGCGGCGTGACGGCGCCGGCAACCCCCAGCACCGTGACGATCAGCACGATCCAGGTCATCGTCGTGAGGAACTCGCTGGTCGGCAGACCGCCCGCAAAACTCTGGACCACCGCGGATATCAGCAGAGACAGGCCGATTAAGAACAACAGATCGGTGCCGGTGATCGGCGCCTTGTCGTCGTTGGCATCGGCTTCGAGCCGGCTGCCGACGCTGTCGATGACGCTGGTATCGGCCCGCGTCCAGCGGTTGAACACGGCCGCGTACGGTACCAGTGCCAGCAGGAAAACCACCCATAGCGCGTAGTCGATCGAGTCGATCAGCAATGTGTAGCCCATGCTCGAGTCCGGGACCTCGAGAGCGCCCTGGATTGCCGCCATGTTGCCCGTCCCGCCCATCCAGCTTCCTGCAAGCGCCGCGAAGGTCTTCCAGGCGCCGTCCTCGAGCAGGGGATGGAACAGGGTGAACGCGATGATGAAGCCGATCGCAATGCTCGTCGTCGCCGCGAAAAACGCGAGCAGCATGCGGCCGCCGAGTTTACGTATCTGCCGGAGGTCGCTCTTGAGCAGCATCAGGAAGATCATCGCGGGCAGGAGATTGTTGCGGACGGCGCGATAGGCCGTGTCGATCGCCGCGTTCTCGCCGGGTCCCGGCCAGAGGCCGGCCGTGCCGAGCAACATCACGCCGAAGTACAGGATGACGATCGGCGGGACGAACTCGAAGACACGGCTTTTCGACTGCTGCTCGAGCCAGGTCAGAAGCCCGCCCAGCGCCACGAGTACCGCGATGTAGGTGAATGGATTGCTGATCACTCGCCGGTCCCGGCGGGTTCAGCGGCGAGTCCTTCCGACGCTTCCTCGGGCGGTTGTTCTTCTTCCGGCGGCTCCTCGATGCGTTCCTCGACGGGGTCGTCGGCCGGTTGCGGCTCGACCACGAGGAGCGGCGCGAGTTCGTCGGGATAGTACTTCTCGATCAGCGCGAACAGGATGGCAACCGTGATCGGCGTGGCTTCGTGGGTTACCTCGAACGGCCTGAAGTGCATCTGGAAGGCGCGGAGGACGTCGCGCGTCTGCCGGTTCATCTCCCCGGTCGCCTCGATGTCGTAGCCCCAGGTGTTGAGAGCGGCCTGGACGTTGGCAAGCGGCAGCGGAGTGTCGAGAAACTGCCGCCAGTAGCGCAGGACCGTCTCCTCGTCGAACCAGGCGCCGTAGCCCAGATCGTAAAGACGCTCCCACGGAAAGCGCGGGCCGGGGTCGACCTTGCGGTCGGGCGCGATGTCGGAGTGCGCGACGATATGCGTGGGCTTGATGTCCGGATGCCGCTCGAGGATGTCGCCCAGGAGATCGGTGAGCAGCACGATTTGCGACTCGGCGAAGTCCGGGAAGAAACAGACTTCTTCGGGCTCGTCCGGGTCGGGCGTCGCCTCGGAGCCGGCCGCCGGAACGCCGGCTTCCGGTTCCGGGGCTGCGGGAACGCTATGACAGCTCGGGGTATTGACGAGCTCGATACCGATCGATTGATCGTTCAGCCCCGTCTTGCCGCGCCAGTAGCTTAAGCCCGCGTGCCAGGCCCGGCGCTCTTCGGGAACGAGT
Organism: Woeseiaceae bacterium; assembly: GCA_028277185.1. Lineage (GTDB taxonomy): Bacteria > Pseudomonadota > Gammaproteobacteria > Steroidobacterales > Woeseiaceae > UBA1847. Next base: position 59,796 of record JANQGQ010000016.1, on the reverse strand, counting down.
TCGTAGACCCGGAGGCGCGCTTCGTCGTAGCTCGAATCGTTCGGCTCGGGAATCAGATAGTGCGAGCTGACCGGCCGTGAAGAGGGCTCGGTCAGCACTCTGAGCGAGGTATCGAAGTCGATGACGGTGAAATGAATGACGACGATGCTCACCCGGGAGTTCTGATTCTCGGACGGGACCCGTACGATCGACGACGAGCCGGCACAGCCCGCCAGCAGAGCCAGGAGCGCGATCCCGGCAAGCGGGCGAATCGGCGCCCGGTGGCGAGCCGCGTGTTGCTTCATGAAAACCCCCTCAATAGATCCGCCTCAATGATCGGTCAATCGATCCGGAAACGGGCGTGTTTACGGCAAACCGGCTGTTGCAGTACGCGCAACGCTCCGATTCGTTGGTGGAATAATAAATTCTTTACTTTTATTCCCGCAGTGATATTTTATGCGAGAGCAATCAAAATTAGTCAAGCAACAAGTCATGCAAGGGGGAGAAAGATGACTGTGCTCCGTCATGGGACCGACTCCCGGTCTCTCTTCAGCTATTGTGCCGCTATGCTGCTCGTGGCACTACTGGCGCTCGTCGCGACGCCCGCCAGTGCCCAGCAGACCGGTGACATCTCCGGCCAGGTGACCGACGCGGGCGGCAATCCGATCGCCGGCGTCGAGGTTCGCGCCAGCAGTAACGTGCTGCCGCAGCCGCGCACGGCGACTTCCGCGAACAACGGCCAGTACCGCCTTCGTCGTCTGCCGCCGGGTGAGTACGAGCTGCGCTACGAGTTCGCCGATGGCAGCACGACGCGCCGCACGGCGTTCGTCCAGCTCCAGCAGAATACGACCGTAAACGTTGCCGCCGTGGGCGGCGCGGAGCTCGAGGAGATCGTCGTCACGGGCACCGCGCTCGTCGCCGACGCCGGTCAGGGGTCGCTCGCAAACGCGCTCAACTCCGATACCGTGGACGCGCTGCCGGTCGGCCAGCAGTATCGGGACCTGATCAAGCTAATCCCGGGCGTCCAGTACAGCGAACTCGAAGTTCGCGGTCCAAGCGCCGGCGGTAGCGGTCAGGACAACGTCTACCAGTTCGACGGCGTCGACGTGTCGCTGCCGCTGTTCGGCGTGCTTGCTTCCGAGCCGTCGTCCGTCGATATCGCGCAGGTCTCCATCGTCCGCGGCGGCGCCAAGGCCATCGGCTTTAACCGGGCCGGCGGCTTCCTGATGAACACGATCAGCAAGAGCGGCACCAACGAGTTCAGAGCCGAACTCGGTTATCAGGTGGAGCCCAAAGACCTGACCGCCGATCTCGACAACGACCAGTCACCCGAGCGCTTCGAGGAGGACCGCACCTGGATCACCGCGAGCGCCGGCGGCCCGCTGATCCGCGACCGGCTGTTCTTTTACGGCTCCTACTTCAGTCCCGACTTCGAACGTGCCAACTCGGAGAATGCCTACGGCTCCATCGGCGACTACGGTAATGAGCGCGACGAGTACTTCGGCAAGCTGACTTGGGCGCCGACTGCTGACATCCTTATCGATGCAAGCTACCGGACTTCGGATCGCGAGACCGTGAACGACGAGATCGACGAATTCGATGCGCCCACTGCATCGAACGGCACCGAGTCCACGCAGGACATTCTGATCCTCGAAGGTTCATGGCTGCTCGACGACAACAGCACGCTTGCGTTCCGGTACACGGATTTCGAGAATCAGAACTCGGACCGTCCCGACCTTGCATTCGATTTTCAGCCGCGGCTCGGTGACCCGCTGGACATCGACAACCTCGACCAGCAGGGCTTCTTCCGCGTACCGCAGCCCATCGATGGCGAGGACGCGTTCAACGCGTTCATTCAGCCCTTTATCGACGAATACGGCTTTCTCGACAACGGCGTGCGGACCGGCGGCGGCAACGTCGGCGGCTATTTCCAGTTCAACGAGCAGGACTTTTTCCGCGAGAGCTTCGAAGTCACGTTCGACCGGCTGTTCTACATCGGCGACAACACTCTCGACTTTCACGTCGGCTACCAGTACCAGGAGATCTCAGAGGAGGTTGCCCGCACTTCGAACGGCTGGGGAATCGTAAGCGTTCCGGGCGGCAGGGCCGTCGCGTCGGACGAGGTGACGCCGATCTTCTTCGAGGCACGCGTCCAGCAGCAGGGTCTCGTAGATCCGGATAGCGGGGCTTTCGTCGAGCGAATCGTGTCCTCTTCCGACTCGCAGAGCTTCGAGATCAACCTCGAGTACAACACCGGTGCTCTGACCTACAACATCGGCGTCTTGCTCAGCAAAGATGAGCTCTACGGTCAGGGCCTCGCGCCGGACCCGAACAATCCGCTGACGGGCCTGACGACGTCCCCCGGCACGCGCTACAAGATGTACACGGTGGACTGGGACGAGCAGATTCAGCCGCGCGTTGGCATAACCTGGGATTACTCGGACGTCGGCTCGGCGTTCCTGAGCTACGCGCGCTACAACCCGGCGGCATCGTCGCTGGCCCGCGCGGCGTCCTGGGATCGGAATCTTCGCCAGTTCATTGACGTCCGCTGGGACGAGAACGGTCAGTTCATCGAGGCGGCGCCGTTTGCCAGCTCCTCCGGTAAGGTCTTCGCCGATGGCCTGGATCCGCGTTCCACCGACGAGGTGATCGTCGGTACGTCGCGTATCTTCAGCAACGACCTGACGGTTCGCGCGCACTACCGCTATCGTCGTTCCCAGAATTTCTGGGAAGACACGAACAACAACGCGCGCATTGCCTTCGCACCGCCGCCCGGAATCCCCCAGGAGCTGTACGTGCCGAATCTCAGTGACATCATCGACGAGATCGGCAGCGGCTCATCCTTCGTGATTGCGCAGCTCGACGCTTCCTTTACGCAGTACCATGAGGTCAGCCTCGAGGCGGAGTGGAACGTAGGCACCTGGTATCTGAATGGTTCCTATACCTGGAGTCAGTACTACGGCAACTTCGATCAGGACTCTACGACGACCGACAACGACCAGGCCACGTTCATCGGTTCGTCGAACATCGGTGACTTCGCGGGCCGGCAGCTCTGGAACTTCAAGACCGGCCGCCTGAGCGGCGATCGCCGTCACCAGCTCAAGGTGTACGGCTTCACCGAGCTGCCGTGGAACGCAAGGGCCGGTGCCTTCGCGGTCTGGCAGTCGGGTCAGCCGTGGGAGGCATGGGACAGCAACGTCTACCGTGCGCTTACCGGCAGCACGAGCGACACGATTCGCTATGCCGAGCCGGCGGGCTCGCGGACGACGCCGTCCCACTGGCAGATCGACCTGAACTACACGCAGAATCTGACGGTTTTCGGCAACTCGAACCTGCAGTTCCGCGCGGACGTCTTCAACCTGTTCGATAACCAGACGGGTTTTGCGCCGGAGCCACGGGTCAATCAGGCCGGCTTCGGTCAGTTCCGGGAGTTCTACCGGCCGCGCCGGATCCAGCTCGCGATCAAGTACCAGTTCAACTAGGCTAACGACGACAGCCGGGTTCCGCGTCCCGCGGAACCCGGCTCTTTGTTTAACGGTGCGAGACCACCCGGGGAGGGCTGGGGAGTGGTTACGCGTATCACACGGCTGGGCGTCGTTCTGGTCTGCCTGCTTGCAGCCGCCTGCGGCGACCGAACTCCGGCAATCGACGCCGGTACCGCGACGGACGAGCGTCTGGTCCTGCCCGCGCTGTCCGACGAGGAGTACGCCTGGATCGCCGGGCGCATCTTCGTAAACGAGACCGGCGGCGATCCCCGAAAGCTCGTCCACTGGAACGAGGGCGAGGACTTTCCGTCCCTTGGCATCGGCCACTTCATCTGGTTTCCCGCCGGCGTCGATGCGCCTTTCGACGAGTCGTTCCCCGCCATGTCGGCCTGGGTCCAGGAGGCGACCGAGGCACGGATTCCGTTCCCCGCCTGGCTGGCGTCGCTCGAATCCTTCGATGCGCCCTGGCCGTCGCGCGAAGCGTTCTATGACGATCTCGATAGTCCGGAGACAGAGAGTCTGCGAACGTGGCTGGACGCGACTCGCTTCGCGCAGGCGCAATACATCGTCGCGAGTTTCGAGGCGCGCTGGAACGCGCTGGAGCTTGCGGAAGGCGACAAAGCGCTGCTGACCGCGCTCATGCGACGCCTGCAAACCACGCCGGAGGGCCTGTTCGCGACCGTGGACTACGTGAACTTCAAGGGTCTCGGCAGCAACCCGCGCGAACGCTACGACGATCACGGTTGGGGTCTCGTGCAGGTGCTTCGCGACACGCGCTCGGCATCGACGTCCGACGACGATCCGCGGGCGCTCCTCGACGCCTTCGCGCGCGCGGCCGCCGCGCGGCTGGTGCGCCGCGCCGAGCTTGCCCCGCCCGAGCGTAATGAGGCGCGCTGGGTGCCGGGCTGGACCCGGCGCGTCGCTGCGTATCGTCAATCCGGCAGCGATGACAACGCGGCATCACCGTGAACTTCGCTCTCACCATCGCCCCGCTCGATGCTGCGATCGTTCTTGCCTATCTCGCGGGCGTACTGCTCTTCGGTCTATGGGTTGGCAGGGGCGCGCGCTCGTCGGAGGACTTTTTCCTGGGCAACCGCTCGCTGCCGGCACCGGCGTTGCTCCTGTCGATCGTCGCGACCGAGACGAGCACGGTCACGTTTCTGAGTATTCCGGGCATTGCAGCCGCTGCCGGCGGCAACCTCACGTTTCTTCAGATTACCTTCGGCTACGTCCTTGGCCGGTTGTTCGTCGTCTTCGTTCTGTTGCCGCTGTACTTCGAGGGCCGCTTGTTTACGGCTTATGAAGTACTGGAGCAGCGTTTCGGAGCGACCACCCGGCGCACCGTGTCCGCGTTGTTCCTGCTGACGCGCAACCTTTCGGACGCCCTCAGGCTATTCCTTACCGCGCTCGTTCTCGAGGTCGTGCTGGGACTCGGTCTGCCGGCAAGTATTGCGATCATCGCAGTGGTGACGATCGTCTACACTTTCGTCGGCGGCGCGCGGTCCGTAATCTGGAACGACTGTGTACAGTTCGTCATCTACACGCTCGGTGCGCTTGCCGCGCTCGTGCTCATCGTCGATGCGGTCCCGGGCCGGCTGCCCGCGCTGGCCGAGTTCGCGGCCACGAGCGGCAAGCTGCAGGTGATCGACTTGCGTCTCGCCCTCGATGCCACATCGATGACCTTCTGGGCCGGTCTCGTGGGCGGCGCCTTTCTGACGGCGGCGACCCACGGAACCGACCAGCTCATGGTGCAGCGTTACCTGGCCGCGAGGAGCGAACGGAGCGCCGCGATCGCGCTCGGCCTGAGCGGTTTCGTCGTGCTGCTGCAGTTTGCGCTGTTCCTTCTGATCGGCGTCGGGCTCGCGGGCCTCATCGCCCTGGCGCCCGGCGTGGACGCGCCCGCGAGGAACGATCAGCTCTTCGCGTGGTTCATCGTCAACTACATGCCGGTGGGCCTCGTCGGGCTGACGCTTGCGGCCGTCTTCGCCGCGGCGATGTCGACGCTGTCGAGTTCACTGAACTCATCTGCGGCGGCGTTCGTCAACGATCTCTACCTTCCCTTGAGCCGTTCGCGCAAGAGCCCGGCCGCGGATGCGGCCGCTCCGGGCCGCGCGGCGACGATCGTCTTCGGCCTGGTCCAGGCGTCGTTGGCCGTGGCCTTCGGACTCGCGGGGACCGACGAAAGCACCGTTGCGCTGGTCCTTAAGATCGCCAGCTTTGCCGCCGGGCCCGTCCTCGGGCTGTACCTGCTCGGGGTCCGTGCACCGGCCGTGCCGGAGCGCGCGGCGCTGACCGGTTTCGTGGCCGGTATCGTCCTGCTGGCGGCCATTGCGTTCCTGACGCCACTCCACTGGGCCTGGTACGCGCTGGCCGGGTCACTCATCACGGTTTCGGCCGGGCAGCTGACGGCCCGGCTCATGCCGGGTCGGGAGCAGCCCGCATGAAGCAGGTGCTGACGAATTGCCGGGTCTTCGACGGCGAACGCGTGCACAAGAATCGCAACGTGACGATCAACGGCAGGCGCATCGCCGACATCGGTCTGGCCGGCACGCCGTCGGCATCGGCAGAGCGCGTGATCGATCTCAGCGGCAATCTGCTTGCGCCCGGGCTGATCGACCTGCAGGTCAACGGCGGCGGCGGTGTGCTGTTCAACGACGCGCCCGGCGTGGAAGCCATCGCGAGAATCGGCGACGCGCACAGGCGACACGGCACGACCGGGTTTCTCCCGACGCTGATCAGCGACACGCCCGACGTCACGCGTGCGGCCGTCGCCGCGGTGGATGCCGCGATCGCGGCGGACGTCCCGGGCGTGCTGGGCATACATCTGGAGGGACCCCATCTCAATCCCGACTTCCGCGGTATTCACGATGCCGGCCGCTTGAGGCCTATCGACACCGAGGCGCTGGATACGATCCGGTCACTCGAGGGTGGACGGACGCTGACGACCGTCGCGCCCGAAACTCTGCCGAAGGGGACGATTCGAAATCTCGCTCAGGCAGGGGTGATCGTGTTTGCCGGCCACAGCGGCGCAAGCTACGGGGAGATCCAGGCGGCGCTGGCCGAAGGGCTTGCCGGCTTCACCCATCTGTTCAATGCGATGACGGCCCTAAAGAGTCGCGATCCGGGCGTCGTCGGCGCCGCGCTCGACGATCCCGGCAGCGTCGTCGGCCTCATTGCCGACGGGCTGCACGTACACCCGGCGGGCTTGAGGCTTGCGATTGCAGCCAAGCCGCGCGGCAAGGCGATTCTCGTGACGGATGCGATGCCGACGCTCGGCGCCGCGAAGAATGAGTTCGAGCTGTTCGGGGAGCGCATCGTCGTCGCGAACGGTCGGCTGGTCAACGATGCCGGCACGCTGGCGGGCGCTCATCTGGGCCTGATGGATGCGGTGCGTAACGTGAGCGAGTTCGGCGGCGTGGATCTGCACGAAGCGTTGCGGATGGCGTCGGCGTATCCGGCTCGCGTATTGGGCCTGCAGGAGCAACTCGGCGCCATACGCCCGGGTTACCGCGCCAGCCTCATCGAACTCGACGACGATCTCAACGTCGTAAGAAGCTGGATTGACGGCGACCTGCTCGAACACGCGGTGGAGGCGGATCATGGACGTTCGGATCGTCGCGAGCGCGGCTGAGGTCGCCCGCGAAGGGGCCGCGAAGGTCGCAGGCCTTCTGAACCGCCTCGACGACACCGTGCTGGGGCTTGCAACCGGCGAGACACCGCGCGCCATGTACCGCGAACTCGTCCTGGCCTTTGAACGGAAGGAACTGTCGTTTGCCGGCGTGACGAGTTTCAATCTCGACGAATACCTCGGCCTCGAACCCGGCTCGCCGCAGAGCTACCGCAGTTACATGCAACGCGAGCTGTTCGACCATGTGGACATCGATCCGCTGAACACGTTCCTGCCCTTCTGCGAGGCCGGACAGCATCCGGACGAGGTCGGGCCGGCCTACGAGGCGGAGATTCGCCGCCGCGGCGGCATCGATCTGCAGATACTCGGGATCGGACGGAACGGCCACATCGGCTTCAACGAGCCGGCGTCGAGCCTCGGCTCGCGAACGCGCGTGAAAACGCTGACCCGGGAGACGCTGGCCAGCAACCGCCGTTATTTCGGGCCGGGCGAAACCCAGCCTGAGCTCGCCATTACCATGGGAGTCGCGACGATCCTCGATGCACAGGAGATCCTGCTCCTCGCTACCGGGGAGTCGAAAGCCGATGCCGTGCGCGCCGCGGTCGAGGGCCCCGTTGCCGCGATGTGCCCCGCGTCGGCGCTACAGCTTCACCGCCGGGTCACGGTTCTCGTGGACGACGCGGCCGCCTCGAAGCTCGAGCTTGCGGACTACTTTCGCTGGGTAGACGAGCAGAATCGACGCCTGGAGTCGGAGGGGGTCGAGTGGAATCGGTCGTAGCGCTCTCAATCGTACAGCAGGAAGCGTTGTCGCCGGTCAAGGAAGTCGTCGAGCGCCGGCGTGAAGCCTTCGATCGTGGCGGCAAGCGAAGCGTTCCGCATGACGGCGTCGAGCGTCGCCTGATTGCCGAGCAACCGTCCGTACCGCTCAGTCTCCCACGCGTCAGGATAGTGCGTGCGAAGCAGCAGCGCGATGGCGAGTCCGGTGACGACGGGCTCGAGACGCCGGCGATCCGTTATCTCGAAGCGGACGCCCCGGCAGACCGTGCCGGCAAACACGCTTGCGTCCGGCGTGAAGCGGACCGCGTGAAACCCGATACCCGGCAGTCCGAGGTCCGTAAGCTGTTCCGCAAGCCGCTTGCCGTCGAGCCACGGAGCGCCGATCAGCTCGAAAGGCGTGGCCGTTCCGCGGCCTACCGACAGGTTGGTCGTTTCGAGCAGACCGATGCCCGGATAGAGCAGCGCCGCCTCGAGGCTGCGCATGTTCGGCGACGGATCGATCCACGCGAGTCCGGTGGCGTCGAACAGCATGTCCCGCGTCCAGTTCCGCATACGCACGACCGACAGTTCGACGTCCAGACCGCGTTCGGCGACGAACAGCCCGGCGAGTTCTCCGGCCGTCATGCCGTGCCGCACGGGTATAGGGTGCGTGCCGACGAACGAGATCCTGTCCGGGTCGAGAACCGGCCCGGCGACGGCGCGGCCGCCGATCGGATTCGGCCGGTCGAGAACGACGACGCGAAGGCCGTGTTCGGCCGCTGCTTCGAGCGCGAGGTTCAGCGTCGATATGTAAGTGTAGAAGCGTGTGCCGATGTCCTGAATGTCGAACACCAGCGTATCGATGTCGGCAAGCATCGCCGGGGTGGGTTGCCGCGTCTCGCCGTACAGGCTGTAGATGCCGAGCCCGGTCCCGCGGTCGGTGCTATCGTCGATGACCGGCACGTCGAGCCGGCCGGCGATGCCGTGCTCGGGACTGAACAGGCTGATGAGTTCGACGTTCGTTGCGTCGTACAGACGGCGGATCGTGCTGACGCCGTCACGATCGACGCCGGTGTGGTTGGTGATCAGGCCGACGCGCGCACCCGCGAGTGGCTCGAAGTCATCGGCGACGAGCACGTCGATGCCGGTCATCACGCCGGCCTGCGTCGCAGCGGACAGGAGCAGGAACGTAAGGAATGCAAGCCGTGCGATACGGACCATTGTGAAGAGATTCCGTTCGATGGAAGCTGAACCGACGACCGAGGCGGCCAATCCCGCGTCCGCGGATCTGGACAGGCTCGATACGCTCGAGCTGGTGCGTCTGATCAATCGCGAGGATGCATCGATTGCTGCCGCGGTCGCAAGTGAGGCCGAGGCGATAGCCGTCGCGATCGATCGCATCGTCGTACGGCTTGCGACCGGCGGTCGACTGTTCTACGTCGGAGCCGGCACTTCCGGCCGGCTCGGCGTACTCGATGCATCGGAAATCCCGCCGACTTTCAGCGCCGATCCAAGGCAGGTCGTCGGGCTCATCGCGGGTGGTGACGGCGCCCTGCGCAATGCGGTCGAGGGTGCCGAAGACAGTCGTGAGGCGGGCGCCGCCGATCTTGCCCGTTCGGGCTTCAGTGCTGGCGACGTGCTCGTCGGCATTGCTGCCAGCGGTTCGACGCCCTACGTGATCGGCGCGATGGGGTATGCACGCGACGCCGGCGCGACGACGATCGGCCTGAGCTGCAACCGACCCGCCGCGATTGCCGATCTCGTGGACATCATGATCGCCCCCGTGGTCGGGCCCGAAGTGCTGGCCGGCTCGACGCGCATGAAGGCCGGTACCGCAACGAAGATGGTCCTGAACATGCTGTCGACGGGCGCGATGGTGCGGCTCGGCAAGACCTACGGCAATCTCATGGTCGATCTGAAGGCAAGCAACCGCAAGCTCGAACGGCGCAGCCTGAGGCTGCTGATGGCGCTGACCGATCTCGATCGGGAGACGGCCCAAGCCGCGCTGGACGATTGCGGCGGCGAACTCAAGACCGCTGTGGTCGCTACGCGCCTCGGGATCGGTCCCGGGCCGGCGCGTGAGCGTCTGCTTGCGGCGAACGGGCGTCTGCGCGAGGCGCTCGGCGAATGAACGAGCAGCGCCTCGTGCTCGGCATCGACGGCGGCGGTTCCAAAACCGCGGCGCGGCTTGCAGCGGTCGATGCATCCGGCGCAATCGTCGTGCTTGCCGAGGCGAGGAGCGGGCCGTCCAATCTCCAGGCGGTGGGCGCTGTCGAGGGCCGCGCCAACCTGGATAGTGTCGTGGATCGGGTGCTCGCAGAGGGCGGCGTCGATTCTGCCTCCATCGACAGTGCCGTGCTGGCGCTTGCGGGCAGTGGGCGCGACGACGTGCAGGCTCTCGTCGCGGACTGGGCGGCGCGGCGCGCGCTGGCACGCGACCTCGCGGTTGTATCCGATCTCGATCCCGTGCTGTCGCTTGCGGCGGATAGCGGCCCGCGGCTTGCCGTGATCGTGGGAACCGGGTCGGTAGCCGGCGGCGTCAACGCGGAAGGCAAGCGAACCGTGACGGGCGGCTGGGGATTCTGGTTCGGGGACGAAGGTAGCGGCTTCGATCTCGGCCGCCGTGCGCTGGCAGCCGTCGCGGGCGCCAGCGACGGTACCGGGCCGCCGACGAGCCTCGTGGACGCGCTCGTCGGGTACACGGGCGCGCAGAAGCCCCGCGAAATCCTCGCGCGCCTCGAGGCGCGCGGCGACGTGCGCCGGGAGATCGCCGCCTGCGCCGAACCCCTGATCGAACTCGCCGCGACCGGCGACGAGGTCGCGCGCACCATCGTCGCGCGCGGCGCCCGGGACGCGGCCCGCTTGATCCATGCGGTCGCCGCCAACCTCGGGATGACGCGGGGCGCGGCCCTGGGCGCAGCGGGCGGCGTGCTGACGGGCAGCAGCCCGTATCGCAACGCGGTCCTCGAGCAACTCGAAGCGCTCGGCACGGTACCCGCCAGCGTCTGCACGGTGCCCGAGCCGGTCGCGGGTTGTGTGCAGATGGCTGCTCGTCGTCTGTCGCGGCGGGAGAGCGTCGCATGACGTCGCCGCCTTCGCGCCCGGTCCGCTGGGTACCGAGTCTGTATTTCGCGGAGGGCCTGCCCTACGTCGCGGTGATGATCGTGTCCGTGATCATGTACAAGCGGCTCGGGATTTCGAACGCCGACATTGCGTTCTACACGAGCTGGCTGTACCTGCCCTGGGTCATCAAGCCGATCTGGAGTCCGGTCGTCGATCTGCTCGGGACCCGAAGGCTGTGGATCCTCTTCACCCAGCTCTTCATCGGCGCCGGTTTCGCCGCAGTCGCCCTGACGCTTCCGGGTGACGCGTTCTTTCGCTACTCGCTTGCCGCGTTCTGGCTGCTTGCCTTCAGTTCGGCCACGCACGACATTGCGGCTGACGGCTTCTACATCCTGGGCTTGAGCGATCACGACCAGGCGTGGTGGGTAGGCATCCGCAATACCTTCTACCGGGCCGCGATGCTGACCGGCCAGGGGCTGCTCGTGATGCTTGCGGGCTGGCTCGAGACCTCGACCGGCGACAACGCGCTGGCCTGGAGCATCGTGTTCTATCTGGTGGCGGGGAGCTTCCTCGTGCTTGCCGCGTGGCACGGGCTCGTCCTGCCGCGGCCGCTCAAGGATACCCGCCGTACCGTGCGCTCGTTCCGCGATCTCACGTCGGGTTTCGTGACGACCTTCGTGAGCTTCTTCAAAAAGCCGTCCATCGTCGTCGTGGTTCTGTTTCTCCTGCTGTATCGCTTCGCCGAAGCGCAGCTCGTCAAGATCGCGGCGCCTTTCCTGCTCGACGGCCGCGACGTGGGCGGCCTCGGTCTCGCCACCGAAGAAGTCGGCTTCACCTACGGGACGGTGGGCATGCTGATGCTCACGGCAGGCGGCATTCTCGGCGGTTTCGCGGCGGCGAGCGCGGGCCTGAAGCGCTGGCTGTGGTGGATGGTGCTCGCGATCAATCTGCCGAACGTCGTGTATCTGCTGCTTGCATGGTTTCAGCCCGAAAGCCTCCTGATCGTCAATATTGCTGTCGGCATCGAGCAGTTCGGTTATGGTGTCGGTTTTACGGCCTACACCCTCTACATGCTCTACGTTTCTCGTGGCGAGCACAGCACCGCGCACTATGCGATCTGTACCGGCTTCATGGCGCTCGGCATGATGCTGCCCGGTATGGCGTCGGGCGCGATCCAGGAGTGGCTCGGCTACCAGGGCTTTTTCGTCTGGATATTGCTCGCGACGATCCCGTCGTTTCTCGTGGTCGCGCTGATACCGCTGGACCCATCCTTCGGGCGCAAGGACGGGACGGACTGAAATGGACGCCATAGTCGTCACGGGCGGACGGCAGCTGTCGGGCAGCGTCGCCACGAGCGGAGCAAAGAACGCGGCGCTGCCGATACTCTTCGCCACGCTGCTGGCTGACGGCGACCATGTGCTCGAAAACGTGCCGGCGCTTCGGGACATCGATTCGACCGAGCTGCTCTTGAGGGCCCTCGGCTGCAGAACGTCGCGCGACGGGCATTCGCTTAACGTCAACGTGTCCCGGCCCGACGAGGCGCTGGCGCCCTACGATCTCGTGCGCAAGATGCGTGCAAGCATCCTCTGTCTCGGCCCGCTTCTGGCGCGCTACGGCGAGGCCCGCGTCAGTCTGCCCGGCGGCTGCGCGATCGGGACCCGGCCGGTCGATCTGCACGTCGACACGATGCGGCGTCTCGGCGCCGACGTCAGCGTCGAGGCCGGCTACGTCATCGCGCGTGCCGAGCGTCTCAAGGGTGCGCGCATCCTGTTCGAGAAGCTCACGGTCGGCGGCACCGAGAATGCGCTGATGGCGGCGGTGCTGGCCGAGGGCGAGACGCTCATCGAGAACGCGGCCAAGGAACCCGAGGTCGTCGACCTGGTGCACTTCCTGCGCGCGATGGGCGCGAAGATCGAGGGCGAGGGCACGAGCGTAATCTCGGTCACTGGCGTCGACGCGCTGGAGCCGGCCCGGCACGCCGTCATTCCCGACCGCATCGAGGCCGGGACGCTGTTGCTGGCAGGCGCGATCACCGGTGGCAACGTCCGCGTGACGGCCTGCAATCCGGCCCATCTCGAGGCGCTCGTCGCGAAGCTACGGGAATGCGGCTTCGACCTGGCCCAGGGCGATGACTGGCTGGAGGTCCTTCCTGCTGCGGCCTGGAACAGCACCGATCTCACGACGGCGCCGTATCCCGGCTTTCCGACCGACCTGCAGGCGCAGTTCATGGCCCTGATGACGCAGGCCAGCGGGACGTCGGTGATCACCGAAGGCATCTTCGAGAATCGTTTCATGCACGTTCAGGAACTCGTGCGTCTCGGGGCGGATATCACGCCGATGGCGCTCGTCGCCGTGGTTCGCGGCAAGCGCGGGGGCCTGAGCGGCGCCGAGGTCATGGCGACGGACCTGCGCGCAAGCGCCAGCCTGATTCTGGCCGGCCTGATCGCGGGGGGCACGACGCGGGTCAACCGCATCTACCATCTCGACCGGGGCTACGAGCACCTCGAGAAGAAGCTTGCGGCGCTGGGTGCCGACATTCGGCGCGTCGACGGCTCCTGAAGTCCCTTTGAGAGCACTAGCTGACGGCGCGTTCCAGCAGCGTTAGCGTTCCGGCGTCGACGTTAAGCTCCGCCTCGATGCCGACCGGCACCGTGGTCTGGTCCTCGATGTGGCCGATCATCAGGCCGCGCAGCGTGGGCACGCCGAGCGGCTCGAAGCGCATGCGGAAAATCTCCTCCATGCTGAACTGGTTGCCGTCGCTCTCGAAGTCCGTGAACTTCCCGATCGCGACGCCGCTGACCTTGTCGAGATGTCCGGACAGCCACAGCTCGGTCAGCATTCGGTCGACGCGGTACGGCGCTTCCGAGACGTCCTCCAGAAACAGTATGCAGTCGCTGTAATCGGGCTCATAAGGCGTCCCGTTGATCGACGTCAGCAAGGTCAGGTTGCCGCCGATCAGCCGGCCGCGCGCGGTGCCGCCCGCGATCCGGGTCAGACGGTTCACTTTGTCGATACGGCCGGGACGGGCCTCGAAAGGCGGTGCCTGGCCGATGACCGGACGCGCACTCGGCTCGACGAGCACTTTCCGGTATTCGCCGAGCGCGTAGTCGGAGAAGTTCTGCGACGCATTCGGCCCGTGAAAGCCGACGAGTCCCGTTTTGACGAAGATCGCGTTGATCAGCCCGGTGATGTCGCTGTAGCCCATCAACACCTTCGGATTGGCGCGAATCAGCTCGTAGTCCAGGTAGGGCAGAATCCGGGTCGTGCCGTAGCCTCCGCGCACGCAAAAGATCGCATCGACTTCGTCATCCGCGAACATCGCGTTCAGATCGCTGGCGCGGCCCTCGTCGCTGCCGGCGAGATAGTTCGTACGGGCGTAGATGTTCCCGGCCTTTTTCACGCGGAAACCCAGCGACCGCACGATGTCGGCAGCCATTTCGATGTCCTCGTTTTCCAGCGTATTGCTTGCAGGCGTCACGAGGCCGATCGTCTGCCCCGGCTCGAGCCGCGCCGGTTTGATGATGCGCTCGCGGCCGTGCGCGACGAGAGGGGTACCGGCGCTGCTGACCAGGGTTGCGGCGATCAGAGATTTCAATGCGCTACGTCGATCGATCATTGCGGTGTCGTCCTGTTGATTGAGTGCTAAGGGATATCGGGTGGCTGCCGGACGAGCTAGCGCTGCTCAACGCCGTCGCTCAGTGCAGCCTCGAGGCGTTCGAGAGCCGCGCGGGCGCGTTCCCGGCGTCGTCCGGGCGTGTCGGCAAGCGTTTCGGTGCTCGATGTGAGTAGTTCCTCCGCCCGGCCATGATCGCCGAGCCGCAGCCATGCGTCACCGAGTTCGGCCCTCGTCGCCGCGACGAGAGGGTGATCGGGCGGGTAGTCCTTGAGTCTTATCGCCAGCGCTTCTTCGAGGAGCGTGACTGCGCGGTCACTACGACCGCGCGTGTTGAGGACCGCACCGAGTTCGGTCATCGCGGAGGCCGTGTATTGATGCCCGGGATCGAGAATTCGTTCGTAGAGATCTATAGCGGCGTTGAGCGTTGCTTCTGCACCCGCGACGTCGCCTCTGTCGTGCAGCACCATACCCAGAAACGTCTGATCGTAGCCGACCATCGGGTGCTCCGGGCCGAGCGTTTCGATATGCATGGCAAGCGCTTCGCGAATCACGGCCTCGGCCTGCTCGAGGTCGGCACGCTCGTGCAGGAGACTGCCTTTATTGATCAGAGTTGCCGCAATGAGGGTGTGCGGCCGACCCATTATCCTCTGCGTCGCCTCGATCGCCGCGTCGAAGGAGGCCTCCGCTTCGTCGAGATCGCCGCGCGAACGCTGCAGAACGCCCAGGTTCTGCAGGAAGTAAGCCATCCATGGATGATCGCTTGCGCCTTCGCGTTCGAGAATTTCGATGGCCTCGAGCAACAGCGCTTCGGTTCGGTCGAGGTCACCGCGGACCTGCAGGATGCGGCCCAGAATGCTCTTGGCCTTCGCGAGGTCGATGGGATGCGACTCCCGGAAGGCTTCATACAGCGCGATACTGGACTCCGCATAGCGCTCCGCCTCCGCGATCTCACCTTTTTTCAGGTGCAGTTCGGCAAGTTGGAACAGGTTCTCCGCGCATGCGACGGAGTCCTCACCGTATCGTTCCGCGTTGTAGCGCAGCGCGCTGGTCAGCAATTCTTCGGCGCGCGCGTACTCGGGTATCCGAATCAATGTCTTGGCAAGATCGTTCTGGAGTACGGCGATGTCCGGGTGGGAGGAACCGAAGCTGGCATTGCCGAGGTCGAGTGCCTGTTGCAGCAGGCCGGAAGCGTCGTCGTACTCCCCGAGGTTGTAGTATGCACGGCCCATCGTGGCCATCAGCGTCGACTGGATCTCCGGTTGCCCGGTCAGTTCCTGTCGGATACGCCGTGAGCCTTCGGCGAGTAGTTCGTTCGCCGTGATGTTCGCACCGCGCGCTTGTACGGGGTCCCGCGCGCGGAAAATGTCTTCGAGAAAACGCGAGACTTCGCGCGCGGTGTCACGCTCGGCGGCGATAGTCCTGTTCTGAACCGATACGACGATACTGAACGCGACGAGCAGAGAGGCAATGAGCGCGCTTGCGGCCACACCGACATAGTGGCGCCGGACAAACTTGGCGGTGCGGTAAGTCCAGGCATCGCGCCGGGCCTGAATCGGCATGGACTTGAGGTGCAGCTCGGTGTCTTCGGCAAGTGCACCCGCCGAACGATAGCGCCGCGCCGGTTCCTTGCTGAGCGCCTGCATGATGATCGTATCGAGGTCCCCGCGGAGCCGCCGGACCAGGCGTTCCTCGGTGAGCCGCCGGCCGTCGGCGATCCCGGCTACCCTGGCTCGCGCAGCCGCATGGTTGCCAGGGCCGTGCCGGAGCCGCTGCAGCCGCACAGACGGTGCCGGCAGCGTTTCTTCGCAGACCCAGCGGGCGATGTCCGACGGGGTCATCGAGTCCACATTAAAGGGCCGGACGCCCGACAGCAGGCGGTACAGGAGCAGACCGAGTCCGTAAACGTCCGTGGCGGTAGTTACCGGCTGCCCGAGGATCTGCTCGGGCGTGGCGTTCGCCGGCGTCATCACGACGGCGCCCTCCTGGGTCAGGCCCTGGGTCGCCGCGCCGGCTGCGTCCGTCAGCTTGGCGATACCGAAGTCGAGTAGTTTCGGCGTGCCGTCTTCGGTGACGAGAATATTCGAAGGCTTGATGTCACGGTGAATGATCAGGTTCTGGTGAGCATGGTGCACGGCAAGGCAGATCTGCCGGAACAGTTCGAGGCGATCGTTGATGCCGAGGCGGTGCAGGTCGCAGTAAGTGTCTATCCTTACACCGTCGATGTACTCCATGACGATATAGGGCACGCCCTCGTTCGTCGTGCCGCCGTCGAACAGGCGCGCTATGCCGGGATGGTCCAGGTCGGCAAGGATCTGGCGCTCGTGGCGCAGCCGGTACTCGGTCTGCGGATCGATCAGCCGGTGCCTTCCGAGCTTGATCGCAACCTGCTGCTCGAACTGCTCGTCGGCGCGGGAAGCCAGATAGACCATGCCCATTCCGCCTTCGCCAAGCAGCCGCTCGATGCGGTAGGGCCCAATCGTTTCGCCCGCGACCTCGTTGTCGCCGGGTTCGCCGAAGACATCGCGTGCGGCGCCCGCGATCGTATGCTCGACGGTCGCGTCGACACCCGGGTCTGCCAGCAGTAGCGAAGCGACGTAGTCGCGAAGCGCGGGATCGTCGCCGCAGTGTTCGCTCAGCCAGGCTTCGCGTTTCGCGGCCGGCAGCGCGGTCACGCCGTCGAACAGCGATTGGATACGCGCCCAGCGTTCCGGGCTCAGTTCAAACGTTGCGGAGCTCATTACCCAGCCAGGCTTTTCCGAGTCGCAGGTCCCGGTCAATGGTAGCAGGAGACACACCGAGCGCCGCAGCCACCTCCGCGTGCGTCATGCCGCCGAAGTAGTGCAGAACGAGAGAGTCCGAAGCCCGTTCGTCGACCTCGGCGAGCCGGCACAGTGCATCGTCGAGATCGAGAATCGATGCGACTGATGCGCCGCCGACACGTTCCTCGTCGAGTGTCTCGATGCGCAGTCCGCCGCCGCGTTTCCGGCTCGCCCGACGGCGCGCGTGGTCGGTCAGGATACGCCGCATGATCCTTGCGGCGATGGCGAGGAAGTGCACGCGATCCTCGAACGGGACGTCAGCGCCGACGAGCTTGACGAAGGCCTCGTTGACCAGCGCGGTCGTCTGCAGCGTATGCCCGGACCGTTCGGAGCGGAGGAAACGCCCGGCGATGCGTCGGAGGTCGTCGTACACGAGAGGCGTGAGGTCGTCGAGCGCCTTTTCGTCGCCGTTTCGCCATCGGCTTAGCAAGCTTGTGACCGAGTCCGATGTCATCAGCGGTATTCTCATCGTCGGTGAGGCTGAACGAGATCCAACCGCGATCCGGTACACCGACTGACATGCTATTCGCGACCGTTATACTACGACGGCTTGGCATTTCACTAAACCAATAACTAATGGAGAACGTCATGGGAGAAGCAAGCACACCACCGCCACCGTCGGCTTCGACGCTCGGACTTGCCGCCGGTGCCGGTGGTTTCGTCGGCGCCGTGCTGGGGGTCATCGTTGCGTCAGGCATGATGGGGAACGGCGACGACAACAACCGCTCGGCGATCCAGGAAGCGGCACCGGAGGCACAAGTGGCTATCGTGGACCACGAATAGCCGGGCGAAAAAAACTCGTATTCGCTGAGGAGTTTCGATCCGTTTTCCCGCTTATTCCTGTGTATGAACGCTCAAACCACACGCAGGATTATGTCGAACGAGGACAAGCCAAACGTCGTCACGGTCGATCATGCCAACAAGCATGGCGACCGGGTCCAGCTCAATCCTAACTCCCCGCTGAAGCGCAAGACGGATCGTCGCTGGCGGCAGGTCGTAGAGACTGTCGCCGGCGACGATCGCGACGATCGAAAGAAGAAAGAGTAGTTCGCGCTTCGCCAGTAACCTGGTCGGCAACTACGTATTTCGCGTCCAAACTTCGCGGGCTAGCCTGCGGAGTTCGGGGGGTGATACATGAACCGGCTTGAACTCGATACGAGCACACCGATCTGGGACCGGTTCTTCGTCGTTGCGCCGCTGGTACTGATCGGCACGCGCGATGCGGACGGTTCGCTGGATCTGGCGCCGAAGCACATGGCAATGCCCATGGGCTGGCAGAACTACTTCGGTTTCGTGTGCTCGCCGTCGCATGGTACCTGCAGCAACATCGAGCGAACCGGCGAGTTTACGGTCAGCTATCCGCGACCGTCGCAGATCCTCTATTCGAGCCTTGCCGCGCTGCCGAGGGTCGACGGCCACAAGCCCGTGCTCGACGTCTACGACACCTTTCCGGCAAGCGTCGTCGACGGTGAATTCATCGACGACGCGTATCTCTTCCTCGAATGTCGCCACCACGAGACTTTCGCGGGCTTTGGCGACAACTGTCTGATCACCGGTACCGTCGTCGCCGCCCAGGCAGAAGCCGGATTCCTCAAGTCGAACGACCGGGATAGCGCCGAGTTGATTCGCGACAATCCGCTGCTTGCTTACGTCTCGCCCGGACGCTTCGCAGAAATCGGTGCCACGCACGCGTTTCCGTTTCCGGCCAACATGAAAAAGTAGCGGCATGGCGCTTGCGGACGAGGTGCTCGAGCATGTCCGCGCGGAGCGCGCCATTGCGATCGACCTGCTGCGGGAGCTGACCAACGCCGAGTCCCCTTCGGCTCATCCCGAGGTTCACGACCGCGTCCGCGCCTCGCTGCGCGCGACGTTCGCGGATCTGGGATACGCAGTTCGCGAAATCGGTCGCCGTGACGGGCCGAAGCACTTCTATGCCAGGCCGGCCGGGCGTGCGCGCGGCGGTCCCCTGCAGCTCATCGTCGGACACTACGATACGGTATGGCCGGTCGGCACGCTTGCGAAACAGCCCTTCCAAGTCGACGGCGACGTCGTGCGCGGTCCCGGCGTCTTCGACATGAAGGGTGGGCTGACACTCGGCGTGATCGCGCTGCGCGCGATTCGTGCGCTGGATATCGACCTGCCGGCGCTGCCCGTGGTGTTCATCAATTCCGACGAAGAGATCGGGAGCCGCTCGTCGACGCGGCACATCGCGCGTCTGGCGCGTCGCGCGTGCCGGGCGCTGGTGCTCGAACCGGCGATGGGGGCAGAGGGCCTGCTGAAGACTGAGCGCAAGGGGATCGGGCGCTACACGATCACGGTGTACGGCAAAGCGGCTCACGCGGGCCTCGATCCCGAGGGCGGGGCCAGCGCGATTCTCGAGTTGTCGCACGTCATCCAGCGGCTGTTTGCGCTCAACGACCCGGCGTCGGGCACTACGGTGAACGTCGGTGTCGTCGACGGCGGCATTCAGCCCAACGTCATCGCGCCGCACAGCAGTTGCATCGTCGACGTTCGCGTGCCAACCGTCGCGGCGGGCGAGGCCGTGCACCGCGCGATTCACGGTCTCGAGCCGCAAACGGATGGGGTGCGGCTGTGCGTCGAGGGAGCAATCGGGCGTCCGTCGATGGAGCGAACGCCGCGTAACGAAGCGCTCTGGCAGCAGGCCAGATCGCTTGGACAGGAACTGGGGCTCGATCTCGACAGCGTCCGGGCAGGCGGCGGCTCAGATGGCAACACGACGAGCCAGTTCACGGCAACGCTCGACGGGCTCGGCGCGGTTGGCGACGGCGCCCACGCCGCACACGAGCATCTGCATCTCGATCGCAGCCTCGAGCGCGCGGCCTTGCTTGCGATGCTGCTCCAGGCGCCTGTGCCTGGAGCGTCCGGCCCGGAGGCAGCCTCGTGAGCCGCCGCGTGTTCGGCTCGGTGACGCGGATCAGCGATCTTGCCGAGCGACCGTTCGGGCTTCGGGCCTTATCCATGGAGGATTGGGCGACCGGCGATTACGTCGAGGCCGAGGTCATGCCGCCGGAGTCACCGCTCTACCGGGTCGAAGACTGCGCCGGCGCCATGCGGCCGATCAAGCGCGGCGACCGGGTTGTCGGCGCGCTCGGGCACCGCGCCGCGACCCTCGAGGGCGTCGGTAGCTGGGCCGCCGCCCGGGACGGCAAGCTGAACGCGCTGACCAGCGCGGGGTTCTTCGGCCGGATCACTTCCTTCTCGCCGCTGCTGCCGAGCCCGGTGCGCCTGCGCTACGCGGGGCACGCGCTGCGGGACGGGGAGAAGTGCGTCATGCGCGACTTTGCCGTCAGCAGCGACTTCGAGCGCTTCGACGTGCCGACTGTCCTCCTGATCGGCACGTCGATGTCCGCCGGCAAGACGCTGACCGGACGCCTCGCCTGCGAGCTGTTGTCCGAGGCCGGCCTCAACGTGACGGGCGCCAAGGTCACCGGTGCCGGCCGCTATCGCGACATCCTGGCGTTCCGGAGAAGCGGTGCCAGGCAAATCTACGACTTCGTTGACGCCGGGATGCCGTCGACCATCGTGCCCGAGGACGAATATCGCGAGGCGGTGCGTCCGCTGCTTCGGCATATCGCCGGGGAGTCGCCCGATTACCTCGTCTGCGAGGCCGGCGCCTCGCCGCTGGAACCCTACAATGGCGAGGCCGCGATCGACGAGCTCGGCGACAACGTCGTCTGCCGGATTCTCTGCGCCACCGACCCTTACGCCGTCGTCGGCGTCATGCAGGCGTTCGGCTTCGAGCCCGATCTGGTCACCGGGCCCGCAACCAACACGTCCGCGGCCGTGGATCTCGTGCACGAGCTTACGGGCGTCCGCGGCATCAACATCATCGATCCGGATGCGCGCGACGCGTTTCGCGTCTTTCTGTTCGACAAGCTCGGTCTGAAGCACTGATGTCGCCCATGGCATGTCGCCTGTGGAACGAGGAGCGTCCGCTGTAACCGGTCTGCTATGCTGCGGGCCTTCCGACAGCTTGCCGAGGGACATTCATGCGACATCCGATACTGGCGGCAGTCCTCGCCGCGGCCAGCATTTTCCTGTCCGCTCCCGCCGCCGCGCACGATCACGGGGACGATCAAAAGGCGGTTCTCGTCACCGGTGCGAGCAGCGGTATCGGCCGCCACATCACCGAGCGGCTCGCAAGCGAAGGTTTCTACGTCTATGCCGGCGCGCGCAAACAAGCCGATCTGGACTCGTTAAACGCTCTGGAAAACGTGACGGCGCTGCGTCTCGACGTGACGGTCCAGGAAGAGATCGACGCGGCGGTCGAGGCCGTCCGCGACGGCGGCAAAGGTCTTTACGGCATCGTCAACAATGCCGGCGTCTTCATCGGCGGTCCGCTGACCGACGTCGCCGTCGAGGAGCTCGAGTGGATCATGGACGTGAACGTCTTCGGCGTTTACCGCATCACCAGCGCTTTCGCGCCGATGGTGATCGAATCCGGCGGCCGGATCACGACGATCGGATCGATATCGGGAATCCTCGCCGGGCCGTTCGGCGGGCACTACTCGATGAGCAAACACGCCATCGAGGCCTATACCGATTCGCTTGCCGCGGAGATGGAGGGCGTCGGCGTCGCGGTGAGCGTCATCGAGCCGGGCAACTACAATTCGCGTATCGCGGAGGCGGCGCAGGCGCGTATGCAGGAAAAGAGCCAGCTATATCGGAATCAGGGTTCGCCGTTTGCCGAGCGTTTCGAGGAGTGGATCGACCGGCCCTGGGACCGCAGCGCTTACAAGGCTCCGGACGAGGTCGCCGACGCGGCGTATCGCTTCTTCACCGAAGACGAGCCCTTGCGCCGTTACATGGTAGTGCCGAACGAGCAGGAAGCCGGCTGGACGATCAATCAGATCATCCGCGAGATGGTCCAGCTCAACGCAGGCCAGGCGTATCGTTACAGCCGCGAAGAGCTCGTGGCGATGCTCGATGCGGCCCTGAATCCCGAAACGCCGGCGGAGTAATGCGCTTTCTGCAAATCGCCGCGGCCGGACTTCTTCTGGCGGCCCGGCCAGCCGCGGCGGACAGCGCCGAAGCCGAGCTCACCGCTCTGCTGCACGACTTTCTCGCGAATGTGGATACGCGTGCCGCGCACGAGGGCCTCTGGGCACCCGACCTGATCTATACGTCGTCGAGCGGCCTGCGTTTCGGTAAAGCCACGATCATGGAGAGCTACGCCGGCGACGAGCCGGCGCCCGCTTCGGTTCGCTATTCGGCCGAGGACATCCGGGTGCAGATCTACGGCGACACGGCGGTCGTGGCTTTCAGGCTCGTCGCGGAGCCCGTCGGGAATGCGTCCGACAGTCCGGCGGCTCCGCCCGCGGGCGCATCGGAGAGCGAGCAGGTTCGTCAGTTCCTGAACACCGGCACCTTCGTCAAGCGGGACGGGCGCTGGCAGGCGGTCGCCTGGCAGGCTACTCAGGCGGCGGAACCCTGATCGACGCGGCGCCCGCGCGCCCGCGGAGTGACACGTCGCTTCGTTCAGGTAGCGGTCAGCCGGCGTTCAGGCTCGACCGTCGAAAATCCGGGATGACCTGTCCAAACAGACGAGGACCATCCCATGACCTTGCGAAGG
The DNA here is from genome assembly GCA_028277185.1 of Woeseiaceae bacterium. Taxonomy (GTDB): domain Bacteria; phylum Pseudomonadota; class Gammaproteobacteria; order Steroidobacterales; family Woeseiaceae; genus UBA1847. Next base: position 36,857 of record JANQGQ010000016.1, on the reverse strand, counting down.
AAAGCACTCCTGTTGCCGGTCGCCGCTCTGGCGGCGTTCGCGGTTCCGCTGGCTGCGAATGCCGACAGCGGCTTTTACATCGGCGGCAGCGTCGGCTCGGCCACGCTCGAAGAGGACTTCGACGGCTTCAGCCTGGACGCAGACAACACCGCGTACCGCCTCGTTGCCGGATGGCAGCTCGGCGATCTGCTGTCGCTCGAAGCCGGCTACAACAACTTCGGTAGTTTCGACGACAGCTTCACGGTGGGCGGCGAGCCGGTGGACGTGCGCATCGACGCCGACGGCTGGATGCTCGGGGGCACGGCAAGTCTGCCGCTCGGACCCGCGCTGTCGCTGTACGGCAGGGCCGGTGCGTTCATCTGGGACGCGGATGCCGAAGTGAACAGCATCATCGAAGGCCGGACCGACGACACCAATCCCTATTACGGTGCCGGGGCCAAGGTCGCGATCGGCAAGCGCCTGGATCTGATCGGCGACTGGACCCGCTACGAGCTGGACACGACCGAAAGCGACGTGATCTCGCTGGGCTTTACCCTGCGTTTCTGATCGGCTGAACGCACGGCTAAAAGTCGGCCGCAAGCCTGAGATACCAGAAACCGCCGTTGAAGCCATACGGCGAAGTCAGCGCACTATCGACGCCGAGGAAACTGGCTACCGCGTGGCCGTCGGCTGGCGGGAACGTATCGAACACGTTCTCCGCGCCCAGGGCAAGGCGCAGACCTTCACTGAAGCGCAGCGTTCCCTCGATGTCGACGAGGATATCGGACCCGTAGTTGATTGCCTCCGAAGCGTCCGGCGGCGACAGCTGGCCGCCGGAGTCGCCCCAGCCGCCGTAGTGGTTCAGGCGGACGAAGCCCGAGAACACCCCGCCGCTGTCGTAGTCGAGCGTGACCGTCGTGCGTTCGTTCGGAACCTGGTTTTCGAAGTCGAACACCGTCGAGGCGTTCAGCGTGTTCGGCGTGACGTTCTTCACTTCCTGATCGTTGTAGTTGAAGCGCACATCGACGAGCAGGCTGCCGACGGGCATGTCGAAGCCGGTCGCGATCGCGAGATCGGCTCCCGTGATCTCCGACTCGAAACCGTTGACGAAGAAGTTGATCGTGCTGCCGTCGAACAATGCGGCGTTCGGGATGCCTGCCGCGTCGAGAATCGCTACTTCGTCCGGCCCGATCAGGTTCTGCAGGATCGTCAGCCGGTCTTCGATCTCGATCCGGTAAATGTCCAGCGTGATCGAGAGATTGTCAGCAGGCGTGAACACGGCGCCGAGCGTGTAGTTCGTCGACTCCTCGGGCGCGAGCGGCTGCGCGCCCAGCGCAATGGCGATCGGGTCGGTGACCGGGTAGGTGCCGAACGGGATCAGGTTGCCGGAGGCGTCGGCGGTCGTCGTGACGTTGAGCGTGTTGACCTGACCCGGCGTCGGCGCGCGGAAGGTGGTGTTGACGGTCGCGCGCAGGGCGAAGTTCTCCGTGAACGCATAGCGGCCCGCGAGTTTGAAGTCGAACGTGCTTTCGTCGAAGTCGTCGTATTCCTCCGCGCGGATCGCCGCGCCGGCCGAGAAGCGGTCGGTCAGGTCGGCCTCCAGATCGAGATAGCCCGCGATCACGGTGCTTTCGAACTCGCCGACCGATTGCAGCGGGAAGCCCTGAAAGCCGTCGGAGCCGAAGCCGAAGAACGCGAACGTCGGTCCGAGCTCGCGCGATTCGGCGTCGCCGGCGGCGACTACGTAGGTTTCCTCGCGCCACTCGAAGCCGAACGCCACGTTCAGCGGCGACGCCAGATTGGCGACGTCGAGCGGCCTGACGAACTCGGCGGTCAGCGCCTGTTCCTCCTGAGTCAGCGTGCCCGGCTGGAAGCTGGTCGGCGACAGCCGGCCAAGACTGGGGTTGATCGATTCACCGAGTACGTATTCCGCTTCGCTCTCCGCGATACGGGCGCGCACGTCCCAGAGCAGGCCGCCCGCGGTTTCGCCGTCGAGCCCCAGAAGTACCGCAAAGTCCGAGATGTTCGCGCCGAAGTCGGGGTTGTAGCCGCCGGGGAACTGCGATGCGATCGGGTTGAGGAGCACGAAGCCGCTCGGGCTGTCGGCATCGGCCGTGATGTAGTCCTCCGGGTTGAGCCCGGCGGCGACGATGTCGTCGACCAGCGACTGCGGAGCGGGGTCGGGCAGGAAGTCGTTGTCGTTATCCACTATCAGCGTGCCGCGGCCGGCTACCCCGGCCTCGGGCGGCAGCACCGGCGTGCGGTAGAAGAAGTCCGAGATGGTCTCGTTGTCGCTGTAGGTCACGTGTCCCGAGAACCGCACGTTGTCGCTCAGGTCGATCCCGCCTTTGACGATTGCCTTGAGGATGTCGACCTCGGGATCGCCCCAGCGCTGACAGAGTCCGTTGAATGGCGTCGCCCCGGCACCGACGACCGCGGCAACCGGCCCGCAGTCGCCGCGCGGCACCCCGCGCGAGGTCGTGTCGGACGTCGACTGTTCGATCGTCGCGTTGACGAAGCCGTTGTTGGCGAAGCCGAAGCCGGCATTGGCGCTGAGCGTCGTGCGTTCGCCGTCGCCTTCGAAGTACTCGCCACGCTGCGCCGAGAAGGACAGCCCCTCGTCGGCACTCTTGAGGATGACGTTGATGACGCCCGCAATCGCATCCGAACCGTACTGCGCCGAGGCGCCGTCGCGCAGGATCTCGACGCGCTCGATGGCGGCCGAGGGAATCGCCGCGAAATCGACCGCCTGCGCCCCCGTGTTCACGGTGCCGAGCGGCGACAACTGCAGGTTGACGAGCGGCGAGCGGTGTCGCCGTGAGCCGTCGACCAGCACCAGGGTCTGGTCCGGCGCAAGATTTCTGAGCGTCACCGGCCGAATGAACGCTGTGCCGTCCGCGATCGGAAAGCGCTGCGTGTTCAGCGCCGGCGATAGCCGGGTGATGGCCTCGGTGACGTCGAAATTGCCCTGATCCGTGAAACTCGAGCCGCCGATGACGTCGATCGGCGACAGCGTTTCGGTTGGTGACTGGCCCTGCTTGCGCGTGCCGGTCGTGACGATCTCCTCGATCGCGACCGGCGTGGCTTCCGATTGCGCGAAGAGAGGTCCGGCGGACCATGACAATGCCAGCGTCGCGGCGAAGACCGACGGGGTAAGGCGATTCGTGTTTCTCATGACAGCTCCTCGGTGTAGAAGGGTCTACTGTTGTGACAGAACAACAACTCAAGGGTTTCCATTGAAAAAGTATAGTTCCTTTTGTTGTATTTGCGAGACGATGCTGTCGCGGTCTGCCGGGCGGGCGCCCGGGTCGGATGTCGCGGGACGCCGATGAGCAAACAGGGCCTCGAAACGAGGCCCGGTTCACGGTTGGCGGGGAGCCGGGATGGCTGGCAGGCGCCAGCCGGTCGTTAACGGCGAAACAGGGCGAACAGCAGCGTCAGCACGACGCTTAAGACGATCATCGAGGTGATCGGGATGTAGATCCGCGTGTTGCCCGACCGGTAGCTCAGGTCGCCGGGCAGTTTTCCGAACCAGTTGAGCAGCCATGGTGCGTATATCAGAACGGCGCCGATGACAACGAGCGCGACGCCGATCATGATGAGCAGCTTGCCCATCAGGCTGCATCCGCCGGCCGGGCGTCGAGCCGGCACTGTCCGCCGTCGCCGGCGGCAGTCGGGAATGCGTCGCCGGCAATCAGGAACGCCAGCGCGGCGGCGTGGAATTCGGCAAGCCAGTACATGTCCTCGCCGGGGTGGTCGAAGCGCGAGAACATCGAGTGCGGGACGCCGGCGGGGTAGAAACAGGCGCTCGTGCTGCGGGTGCCGGTCTGCGCGGCGATCAGTTCCGCAATACGGACATTGCTCACCGAGTCGTCGTTGCTGACGCCGATGATCTGCATGCGAACCGCAAGCGGCTGCGCCGCGAGCCGGCGGCGCACGTCCGTGCCCAGCGCTCGCATACCCGCGACGTGACGGATCTGCCACTTGCAGTAAGAGGCCTTGCCCTCGCGCCGTTTCGCGATGCAGGAGTCGGCGCTGCCGAACGGCGTGGCGCTCAGCTGATTCAGCGCCGGAATGGCGCCCGCGATCACCGTCGCGCCATTGACCGTGCGACCGCCCGCGATCGACAGGAAGGGCGCCATGACGAGATTGCGGTCGTAGAGGCCGCGGGCACGGTCGTTCAGATACAGCGCTGCAGCGCCGCCGCCCGACAGGCCCGCGATCACGCGTTCGCCTTCGGCATCCGCCATGATGCGATTGATGCGATCGGCGAACGCTTCGTAGGCGCGGCGCCAGGACAGAGGGCCGGGGAGGGCGCCCGAGTCGTCCCGATCGATGGCCGGCCAGGGCCGGCCGTGGCCCGGCAGCAGGGGCACGAGACTGCGATATCCGGCTGCCGCCAGCAGGTCGGCGAGTTCGTAGTACTGCTGCGGGCACGCGGAGAACCCGTGCAGGAACACCACCGTGCCCCGGTATTCGACGCCGTCGTCGACGGCGCGCACGAACGGCGTGCAACCTTCCTGGAACGGCAGCTCGGATTCCCAGTCAAGATAGGCCTGCCAGCCGGCATCGAATGCATCGACGGCGGGATTCGGCGTGGAACTCAGGTGGGTATCGATCACCCGGACCGGGTCGGCGCGGCTTGCGACGATCAAAACCGCGGCCAGGCCGGCGGCCATGGCGGCCAGCCCGCGTTGACGTCGGACTGTACTAGCCGTCGGCACCTGCTTTTCCGAGTTTGGTCATCGTTCGCTGCACGACGGCGAACAGCAGGGCGGTCGACCAGCCGACCAGGATGATCCCGTTCAGCGCCTCGATGCCGCTCATCAGGCGGACGCCCGGACTCAACACGACGTCCCCGAAGCCGACGGTCGTGAACGTCACGAACGAGAAGTACAGGGACTCCTCGAACGATGCGAAAACGCCCGGCGGCAGCAGCAGCTCGTAGGCCGCCGCCCAGACGAAAATCTGCGCCGTGTGCAGCACGACGATCACGATGACCGTAGAAGTCAGGACGCGAAGCGTGGTCCCGGTCGTGTTGGCGTGCGTTTTGCGCCGCTGCCCCCAGCGTGAAAGCAGGCCAATCCAGTACGACGTGCCGAGGGCATGCATGGCGACCGTCGTGGCTACGAGTGCCGCGCCGATGAGTCCGTAGGTCAGCATCGCGCTCCTCAAAGGCTGCTCGATGAACCGCCAGAGTGTAGCGCTGTCAGCCGGGGGTCATCAAAGCATGGCGAGATAGTCGGGGATCTTGTCCACGGCAAGCACGACGGCGACGAGCAGGCACAAAACCAGCATGCCGTTGCGCCAGCCGCTGGCGGTGTGCTGGCCCATCACCGCCCGGCTGTTGAGCAGGTAGATCATCGCGAGGATCACGATCGGAATGACGAGTACGTTCACGCCCATCAACAGCAGGACCTTGAGGAGCGCCGGGAAATCCCAGACGGGCGCCAGCGCGGCCGCGGCGACGGTGACGACGATCAATAGACGCCGAAACAGACGGTTGTCCGGGCTGTAGGTCCAATCCTTATTTACCATGTCCAGCGACAGGTAGATAACGACCTGTACGCAGATCACGAGCGTCGTCATGGCGGCGATGAAGAGGCCGAGCGTGAAGATGGGCGGACCGATGAAGCTCAAGGACTCCGGAAACGCAAGCGTGAGCACCTGTCCCGCCGCGTGCACGGTCTCGATCTCGGCGTGATCAGGCAGCGGATACAGCGCGAAACCGCCCGCGATCAGGATGAACATGGCGTAGGCGCCGAAGATGACGCCGAGGTTGATCACGGACTTCCTGAAGTCCTGCCGCAGCGTCAGGGGACCTTTGCTGGCGTCCGAACTCAGATACGGTGTCGCGAGAAGGGCGCCCGGCGCAATCGCGGCGCCGACGATCGAAATGATCGAACTCGTGCTGAGTCTGACGGTGCCGCTCTCCGGCGCGGGCAGGTCGGCGGGGATTCCGGGCACGAAGCCGGCGAGGATTGCGCCTATGTCGCTGAAACTGCGGAGCGCGATGGCCAGGAAGCAGAAGAACATTGCGATCATCATCGCGGTCATCGCTTTCTCCATGCGGCTGTAACCTTGCGACAGGATCAACCAGAGCACGAGACCCGCGAGGCCCAGCGACGTGACGACTTCGAATCCGAAGTAGCTGTCGAGTTCGGCCTCGGTTGCGCCCGGCGCGGGCGGGTGCAGGCCAAACAGCGACAGGAACGCCGACGACATGACCGAAAACTGACCCATCGCGATGAGGATGTGTATGGGTACGTTGATGAGCAGCAGCAGCCAGGCGACGCCTGGATGGATGTGTCGGCGGACGATGCTCATCATGCCGCTGCCGCGATTCACGCTGCCGATTCGCGAGGAGGAATCGACAGCTACGACGAACAGTGGCAGCATGAACAGCACGACCCAGAGCAGTTCGTAGCGGAACCATGCGCCCCCCAGAATCAGCGAGGCCACGGCGCCCGCGCCCATCGTCCCGGCGGCAATGACGGCAGTCGGGCCGATCAGTCCATTGAAGAGCTTGATTAACGCGTTCATCCGTCGGCCGCCCGTCGATTACGCCGCAAGTCTACAACGCTGCCAACGGCGCATGTCCCGGATTGCGCTGAGAGCAACGGATTGACGCATTCTTCGTCATGTCTCCGGGGAACTGTCTCGGTAGTCTGTGAAATCGAGCCCGTTCGCGAATCAGGATGTAGCCAATGAAAACACTGCCATTCAAACGAATCGATCATGTTTCGCTCACCGTGGCCGATATCGAGCCCGTCGTCGACTTCTATACGCGGGTTTTCGGCGCGACGCTCGATTACCGCATGGGTCCGTTCGATGCGGCCGAAATCCCTCCCATGGAGGATGGCAGAGACTGGACCGAGGCCCACATCAATCTGCCGGGAGCCCGGCTCGAAATTGCGATGCTCAAGATGCCGGACGGCCTCGGCATGGAGTTGTTCCGCTACGAGAAGCCGACCGACGCGGCCGCCAGCCCGCCGCGCAATTGCGACGTGGGCAGCCGTCATTTGTGTATCGAGGTTGAAGAACTCGATGCTGCCGTAGCGTTCCTCGCCGAGAACGGCTGCACGCCGATGGCCGGTTCTATCGACATGCTGGACGGTCCATGCCCGCCGAGCCGTTCGTGGTACGTCCTCGATCCTTTCGGTCATCAGCTCGAACTGGTCGAATACGCTTGAAGCATCTGCGCCAGACTCAACCCGCCAGGAATTCGGAGGAACCGATATGACGCGCGAAGTAGTAAACCCCGAAACGATGTACGGCAGTGTGCAGTACGGTTTCTCCCACGCCGTGAAGACGACCGGTCAGACCACGCTTCATTGTGCGGGCCAGGTCGCCTGGGACAAGGACTACAACCTGGTCGGTCCGGGCGACATCGCCGCGCAGGCACGCCAGGCGCTCGGCAACCTCAAGGAGGTGCTGGCGGCGGCAGGGGCGTCACCGGCCGACGTTGCCCGGATGCGTACCTACGTCGTCGACCAGAAGCCCGAGTATCTCGAGTCGGTCGGCGCCGCGATCGCCGAGTTTTACGGCGACGTCACGCCGGCCGCCAATACCTGGATCGGCGTACAGAGCCTCGCGCTGCCGGACTTCCTGATCGAGATCGAGGTTACCGCCGTCATCGGCTAGGGCCACTCCCGTAGTGTTGACAGGCCCCAATGACGGATATTGATGTCGCGATCGTCGGCGGCGGCCTGACCGGTTGCGCGTCGGCGTACTACCTCGCACAGGCCGGCGCGCGCGTGATGCTGCTCGAGCGCGGGCAGATCAATCAGGGTGCCTCCGGGCAAAACGCGGGATCTCTGCACTTCCAGCTCGAGCACCGGCTGATTCAGAACATCGACGCGGACGTTCGGGAGCTCGAGTTCTATGTCGGGTTGGCGCGAATCGCGATCGGACAGTGGCGGCGGATCGACGACGAACTCGGGTGCGACACGCAGATGAGCATGGGTGGCGGCCTGATGGTGGCCGAGACGCCGGATCAGATCGACCTGCTCGAGCGGAAATCCCGGATCGAGCAAAGCCAGGGTCTGGACGTCCGGATGCTGGACGCGGAGGAGGCGCGGAGCATGGCTCCCTATCTTTCCGATTGCGTTCGGGCCGCGTTGTATTGCGCGAGCGAAGGGCACTGCAACCCGCGGCTCCTGACGCCCGCCTATGCCCGCAAGGCAGCCGAGTCAGGTGCGAGTATCGTCACCGGTGCCGCGGTAGTGGCCGTGCAGCGGACCGCCGACGGCTGGCAGCTGGAGTTCGACCGGGACGGCGAGGGCAGCGAGACGGTGCGTGCGGAGGCAGTGCTGAACGCCGCCGGCGCAGGCGCGCCCGCCGTCGCGGCAATGGCCAGGCTCCATGTGCCGCTGTTTCCGGTTGCCCTGACCATGAACGTCACCGAGAAGCTTGCTCCACGGGTCGGTCACCTGGTCCAGCACGTCGGTCGCAAGCTTTCGCTCAAGCAGGCTCACGACGGCAATCTCCTGATCGGCGGTGGTTGGGCCGCCGTTCTGCGCCAGCGCGCGGGCCGCTGGACCGACGGACGATCGCCGGAACTCAAGCTGGAATCGGTGCTCGGCAACCTGCGCGCCGCGGCCGACGTCGTGCCGCTCGTCAGGTCGTTGAGATTGCTGCGCAGCTGGACCGGGACGACGGCCATCACCGCCGATCAGCTGCCCGTGCTGGGTGAGATCGCCGAAGCGCCGGGCTACTTCGTGGCCGCGGGCGGTTCCGGCTTCACGTATGGACCGACTTACGCCCGACTGATGAGCGAGCGGATTCTGATGGGCCGGACGTCCTACCCGATCGAGCCCTTCAGCCCGGCGCGCTTCGGCGCTCTCAACGCTTTTGTCGGTTAGGGCCGGGACGAAGCTTCGCCATGGGACGCCAGATATCCGACAGCATCACGCGAGGGCCGTCAGTCTCGCTGACCGTGAACGACGTGCCCGTCACCGCTTGTGCCGGAGAGACGTTGGCCGCGGCACTATTCGCTAACGAGACGATCGTCTTCAACCGAACGCACAGCGGTGAGGCAAGGGCGCCGTTCTGCAACATGGGCACCTGCTTCGAGTGTCAGGTCCGGGTGGCGCGCCCGGGCAGTTCGACATACCGCTGGCTGCGGGCTTGCGTGACCCAGGTTGAAGATGGCATGGCGGTTCGTACCGGTATGCGCCTGGATAAGCCGGAGGAAGATGGCATGGCGGTCCGTACCGGTACGCGCCTGGATACGCCGGAGGAAGACGGCATGGCGGTTCTTACCGGTACGCGCCCGCAGGCGCCGGAGGAAGCCTGAGATGCGGACCGATTTCGCCATCGTCGGTGCCGGACCCGCCGGGATGGCAGCGGCGGAAGCCGCCGCCGACTATGGCGTTCACGTGACTCTGATCGACGAGCAACCCACGCCCGGAGGCCAGTTTCTCCGCCAGCCGCCGGTCGGTTGGAAGGTGGCGGGCTGGCTCGACGGCGCCGCGTATCGCGATGGTAAAAGGCTGCTCGGGCGCGTCAGCGCCGACCGTCGCCCCGAGTGGATCATGCAGACGTCCGTGGCCGGTATTTTCGTCGCCGAAGAAGGCAGTAACGACGACGGCCGCTTCACGCTCCTGCTCGAGGCCGGCGGCGACGGCGGGACCAGGCGGCTCGAGGCCGGAGCCGTGCTGATTGCGGCCGGCTGCTTCGATCTCCCGGTGGTTTTTCCGGGCTGGAACCTGCCAGGCGTCATGGCGACGGGTGGCATCCAGGCTTTCGTCAAGAGCCAGCAGTTCGTGCCGGGCAAGCGTTTCCTGTTCGCCGGCAGCCACCCGCTGCAGCTCGTCGTGGCGGACCAGATCCTCGCGGCCGGCGGGTCGGTGGCCGGCGTTCTCTTCTCTCAGAGCCGGCGGCGTGCGCTGGAGCTCCTCAAGCACCCGGCGGTCGTGCTGCGGGCTTCGGACAAGCTTGCCGAGACGGCGGCTTTGCTCCGGCGGCTGAGTAAGGCGGGCGTTCCGGTCCGCTTCGGGCAGACTGTCCTACAAGCGAACGGCGAGAACAAGCTCGAGAGCGTGACGACGGTCCCGGTCGGACCCGATGGACGATTCGACCGGGCGGCCGTCGAAGACATCGATTGCGATCGGCTGGGTGTCTGTTTCGGCTTCCTGAGTTCGTCCGAACTGGCGCGTCAGGCCGGCGTCGCTTGCCGCTGGGAACCGTCCCGCGGCGGCTGGATCGCCGAACACGACGACACGATGGCATCGAGCGTCGCCGGCATTTACGTCGCCGGCGAAACGACGGGTGTCGCAGGATCCGATGTCGCCGCGCTGGAAGGGCGGATCGCCGGCCTTGCCGCCGCCGTCGAACTGGGCAGGCTCGATGCGGAACGGGCTCGTTCGCTGATGCGGAATCCCCGCCGGCGGCTGCGGCAGAGCAACCGTTTCGCCGGCCTTCTGGCTGCTCTGTCCTGGCCCGGCCACACCTTATTCGATCAGTTGATGACTGACGAAGCGACGCTCTGCAAGTGCGAGGAAGTGAAAGTCGACACGCTCCGGCACCACCTCGAACAGAACCCGGGCATGACGACCGCCAGCGCCGTGAAGCTCCTTTCCAGGGTCGGTATGGGTCTGTGCCAGGGCCGCTACTGCCACTTCGCGCTGACGCGGCTGATGGCGGGACATCTCGGTATTGCGGAAGACGGCATCGGCGGATTTACGGCCCGCTTTCCCGCCAAGCCGCTGGCGATCGACAGCCTGATTCGATCCGAAGACTGAGCGCCGCCCGCGGACGCACTGCCCTCAGGCCGCCGGTAGAAAGGGCATCGTCGCCTCGATCTTCTGCAGCAGTCGAACCGCTCCTACCGGCAGCTGCCGGCCGAGGCGCGTGATGACGCTGGCGCTCGTGTGCTTGAGCGACGGATGATCGATCGGCAAGGCGTGCAGCGTGCCGTTCGTAACCTCGGAGTGCGCGGCGATGCCGGGGAGGATCGCGATGCCGGCACCCGACAGCACGAACTCCTTCAGGACCATCAGCGAGTTGCTGACCATCACGGGCCGCAGGAACACGTGTTCCTGCGATTCCGCTATGCGCATCACCTGGCGAATCCGGAACGTGGCTTCCGGCATGGCGAGACGTTCGTCGGCGAGGTCTGCCAGCTTCACGCTGGAGCGTTTGGCCAGTGGATGCGCCGGATTGACGATCGCCTTGACGGGCTGGTCCGAGGATGCCCGCACGCGGATCTTCGCGTCCGGCTCCGGCTGGAACACCATGCCCATATGTGCCTCGTCGTCGAGCACGAGGCTCACGACGTCCGCCGTGCCGGCGGTCCTGACGAACACCCGGATCTCCGGGTATTCGGACATGAATTGTTCGAGGACGGACTGCAGGGGGTCGCCGATCAGCGCCTCGCCTACGGCAAGCTTGACGGTCCCGCCCTTCAGGCGCTTGAGATCGCCCACCTGCGAGATGAACGCCTCCTGCTGGGTCATGAACTCCCGGTAGTACCGAAGTGCGAGTTCGCCGGCCTCGGTCAGCTTGAGCGGGGTCCGGTTGCGCTCGATGAGCGTCACGCCCAGCTCTTCCTCGAGCTGAGCAATCTGGCGGCTGATCGAAGACGGGGCGACGTTCAGGTTTTCGCTTGCAGCCCGCATCGTGCCGCCGCGCACGGCTTCCGCCAGAGATCGCAACCGGTTGTCATGGAATCTCGGCATACCGTTGATCCGAATAGGAAAAATCCGGACGCTACGTCCCGTTTCCTGTTGCGCTTGGTGCAACGTATCTCAATATATCTTGTTATTGATACATCGTTCAAGCGCTCGTAATCTGCAACGAGGTGTGCGCTCAGGAAGATACTCCGGTCAACACGTCAACAACAGAACAAGGCTGATCCCAGAGTGAATCGAGATTCCGTACCGTGGAAGGGGTACATGCCGGCTATAACGACGCCCTTTGATGCACGAGGCGATCTGGATGTCGCCGCCCTCAGAAAGCTGCTCGAGTGGCTTGCTGAGGAAGGCATGCATGGGGTCATCGCGGCCGGCACGACCGGCGAGTGGTTCAGTATGACCGCCGCCGAGAAAGCGCGGCTGTTCGAGGTCGTCGGAGACGTGCTCAAAGGCGTGATGCCGATCATCGCGGGCTGCAATGCGTTCACGGCGAAAGAGGTCTTGAGCAATGCCGCAACGGCGGCCGAGCATGGCTTCGACGGCATTCTGGTCACGCCGCCGCCTTACGTCCGGCCCTGCGAGCGCGAAGTCATAGCCTTCTACGAAGACATTGACGCGCACACGCCGCTGCCGATCTGCGTCTACAACTGGCCACCGGGTACTAACGTCGATTTGAGCCGCGAGACGCTGCTGCATCTCGCGAGTCTGGATCACGTCGTCGCGATCAAGAACTCGACCGGCAACCGCGAGCATTTCCTGGACGTCATGCGATCCCTGAACGGACTCGTGCGGGTGTTTGGCATTCCGATGACCAGCGAGGGCGCTCAACTGGTGCTCAACGAGCAGGCCGACGGCACGATGGGCGCGGGCGGCGTGCTGGGCAGGACGCAGCCGGACTTCTACAACGCGCTGTGGGCCGGCGATCTCGAACGCGGTCTCGAAGCGGCGAACGCCGATGCACGCATCATGAGCGACTGGTTCAACCCCGACTATACGGCCCGTTTCGGCTCGGCGCAGGCCGTATTCAAGGCGGCTCTGAATCTGCAGGGGCTGCCCGGAGGTTATCCGCGGCGCCCGATACTGCCGCTGTCGGATGCCGATACCGCGGCCGTGAAAACTACTCTCGAGGAGCTCGGAAGACTGTGAACAACGATCCCAAAACGCGCTTACCCAGGTTGAACGGCGGCAGCGCGGCCGCCTTGATCGCCGTCACGCTCTTCGGGCTGGCGGCCTGTTCGCCGTCAGAGCAGCCGGCCCCGGTGCCGACCGGGAGCGCCGACTCCGGTGCGGCTGACGCGTCGTCGCGGCTCGACGAGCTGATCCAGCGCTACGCCGACAGCCGGCCGAGTGGCGGCTTTAGCCGCAACGAGCTCCGCGACGTGACCGCCGAGTCCTTCCTCGGCGAAATAGCGGCGAAGCAAGCACTGCTCGAAGAAGTCGAAGCGGTGCCCGCCGAAGGCCTGTCGTCGGACGCCAGCATCGACCGCCGGTTCCTGATCGGTGTCCTCGAGTCCGACATCTACACGGCGGAGCAGCGACGAATCTGGGAAAACGATGCGTCGATGTACGTCCCGGCCGGTACGATCGGCCGACTGCTCGAGCCACAGGCCGAGGAGCCCGCCCAGGAGCGCGCAGCATCGCTCCTCGCCGTGCTCGGGGACATACCGAAGCGCCTCGACATCGCCAGGGAGAACCTCAAGAACCCGCCGCGCCGCTTCACGGAGTCTGCGGTATTCAAGACGCAGGGCACGATCGCGAGTCTTGAAACGGACGGCGCCTCTTTGGCGGGCGCCGCTTCAGTCTCCGAGGAAGAGTATGCGGCGACGCTTGAGACCGCCCTGTCGGCCCTGAAGTCCTTCGAGCGGTTTCTCGAGGACGATCTCCTGCCGCGATCCACGGGCTCGTGGGCGATAGGCAAGGAGCACTATGACTTTATTCTCCAGCGCCGCTGGTTCTTCGACCAGGACGCAGAGCAGATACTGGAGCGCGGCTGGCGCGCCTTCGAAGAGACCGAGGCACTGGCGCAGGAGGTTGCCGAGCGTATCGAGCCGGGCAAGCACTGGAGCGAGGTGTACGAGACGCTCAAGGACGACCACCCACCGGCCGACGGCATCAAGGCGGCGTACCAGGAGTGGATGGACAGGGCGCAGGTATTCGTCCGGGAGAAACAGATCCTCACGCTGCCGGAGGGCGAGCGCGTTATCACCGTCGACACGCCGCCAGCGATGCGCCGGTCGTCGCCGTTCGGCACGTTTCAGTCGGTCGACCGGTTCGGCACGGATCTCGAAGGCAAGCTCGTTCTCACGCCGATCGAGTCGTGGATGACGCCGGAGCAGCAGGCAGAGCGCCTGCGTTCGCATCACTGGGCATGGGTCCCGGTCATCGCCGTGCACGAAGCTTATCCCGGTCACCACGCCGATGCGCTCAAGACCCGCGAGAATCCGAGGCTTCTGCGCAAGATCGCGGCGGAGTCCATCTTCTTCGAGGGCTGGGGCCTGATGACCGAAGAGCTGATGTTCGAGGAGGGTTTTCTTCAGGGTGACGACGTTCGCCTGACGCAGTTGCGCAACCGCTTGTGGCGCGCCGCGCGCGTGATTCTCGACGTCAGCATGCACACCGGCGAAATGACCGTCGAAGAGGGCGTCGATTTCATGGTCGAGCGGGTGCGGTTCGAACGCTACGCCGCGGAACTCGAAGTCGGCATGTACACGGTCCGCCCGACCTTCGTACTCGGTTACCTGATCGGCATGGAAGAGATCATGCAGATCAGAAGCGACTGGATAGCGGCCAACGGCGAACCGGACCCGCCAAGCGAATTCTACGATCAGTTGCTGACGGTCGGGTCAATACCACCCGTCCTGGTCAGAGAGGTGCTGTTGGGGAACGAGTGATCCGCAGCAGCAACGGTAACCGGGGGGTTATTGAGTTTTTAACAGAGTGCCGAAAGCGCTCTGGAACAGGGGAGCAACAATGAAACACCGTAAATCAACATCAACTGACGGCGCACGAGCGTCCTTTGCTTTTCGGCGAAGGTTAGCGTTGGCGCTCGTGCCGGCCGCCGCCGCATTCGCGGCAGGGCCCGGTATCGCCGTCGCCCAGACTTCCGAGTCGTCCGCTCAGCCGGGCATCGAGGAAGTCATCGTCACCGCGCAGCGGCGCGAGCAGAATCTGCAGGAAGTTCCGATCGCGATTTCCGCGTTCACGGCGGAAGGGATCGAAAAGGCGATGTTCAACGACGTCGCCGACTACGTGACCCGGACGCCCAACGCCAGCTTCATCACCAACGGCGCGCGCTCGCGCCGGCAGATCAGCATCCGCGGCGTCACCAACTTCTTAGGATTCGTGGGTACCTCCACGACCGGCTTTTACATCGACGACTTCAGCGTCGCCGGCAGCACGATCAACCCGCCGATCATGGACATCGAGCGCATCGAGATTCTGCGCGGCCCGCAGGCCACCTATTTTGGCCGTAATGCCCTGGGCGGCGGCATCAGCGTGACGACCAAGAAGCCGAGCAACGAATTCGAAGGATCGCTCATGGCGGATGTCTCGCGCTTCAATACCTTCGACGTAGAAGGTGTATTGAACGTGCCGGTCATCGAAGACAAGTTCGCAATGCGCTTCAACGTTAAGAGCACGACCTCCGACGGCAACATCGAGAACATTCACCCGATAGGCGGCGGCAACGATTCGGAGTACGAATACGTGCGGTCGTCCATGCGCTTCACGCCGTCGGACGCGCTGACGATCGACGCGTCGTTCCTGTACGCAACGGAAGACGTCGGTATGCGCGAGGGTGTCCCGTCGGGCGTGTTCTCGAATTTCGCGGGCAACGTGCTGTTTGCCGGACAGTTCCCGGATCGCGACGGTGACGGTAACTCCGATCCGTTCGTCGATACCGTGGGTTTTTATCCAGAGAACCGGGACCGGACGAACTTCAATACGCCGCAGAGCATCGGTACGAGCATCCGCAACGGTGTAATCAGGATCGACTACGAGCGTAACGATCTGCTGTTTACGAGTATCTCCGGCATTATCAACTCCGATTTCTTCCTGAACGGTGACATCGACGGCAGCAGCCGGGATTTCTTCAACGAGTTCCGGAACCTGGAGCGGCAGAGCATCAGCACGGAGTTCCGCGTTCAGAACACGAACGACAGCCGCTTACGCTGGAGCGTCGGAGCCCTCTATGCTGAAGACGACGGCGACGATTTCAACCGGACGTTCGTCGGCGCCGAGGAAGTGTTCGGACTTCCCCAGGGCTTCCTGATCGATCGTGAGGACTCCGCGACGCGCGACAATACCTGGGCACTCTTCGGCCAGGTCGACTACGACCTTACCGATCGGCTAACCGTGTCGTTCGGCGGCCGCTACAGCGAGGAAACCAAGGAGTCGAACATTTCGGGCTTCTCGGGCGGCTTCGAGCAGATCCTGTCGGTCAAGGACACGTTCACGGATTTCTCGCCACGGCTTGCGTTGAATTTCACGGCCAGCGACACCGTGAACCTCTATGCCACGATCTCCAAGGGCTTCAAGTCCGGCGGCGTGCAGATTGCGCCGAATCCGGATGCTGAAACCTTCGATCCTGAAGAGCTTTGGAATTACGAGATCGGCGTCAAAGCGGATCTGCTCGACCAGCGCCTGCGCCTGAATCTTGCCGCGTTCTACATGGACTGGTCGGATCTGCAGGTCTCATTCCAGGAGAATCTGATCGATGAGAACGGCGATTTCATCCTGTTTGGCGGTGTCAACAACGCGGATTCGGCGACGTCCTGGGGCCTCGAGTTGTCCACGACCGCCATTATCGCCGAGAACTGGCTGGTCAATCTCAACCTGGGTTACCTCAATGCTGAGTTCGATCGCTTCACGGCGCTCATTGACGGTGCGAACCGGGTGCTGGACGGTGAGGTCATTCCCAACTCGCCCGATCTGACGGCCAATATCGATGTAGAGTACGGCTTCGACTTTTCGGCAACCTGGGAAGGCTACGTTCGCGCTGAATGGGTCTATCGTGACGAGATCAAGCCCAATACGACGTCGCTGATCTACGAGGGCTTCCCGTGGGACGTGCCGAGCTACGATTTCGTGAATCTCAGGATCGGTGCGGAGAGCGACAGCATCCGGCTGGTTCTGTACGCGGAGAATCTCTTCGACGACAACTTCTACACCAATGCCTATCAGAAAGCGTTCGCTGGCGGCCTGTTCATCGAGCCGTCCTTCAGGACTTACGGACTGCGCGCGACCTTCATGTTCTGATGGCGAGGACAGACTCATGATGCGATACACACGCTGCGGCCCTATCGGAAAGCTTGCTCTTTGCTTCGGTGCTGTGCTGGCGCTTGCGGGTTTCGGTAGTACGCCGGGCGCGGCGGAATCGCTCGAGAGGCTGGCAATCGTAGGGGGCTCCGTCGTCGACCTCGACGGCGGAGCGCCGCTCGAGGATGCGGTCATTCTGATTGAGGGTGAACGGATTGCCGCAATCGGGGCGGCCGGCGACGTCGCCGTGCCGCCGGATGCCGAGGTCATCGACGTCGACGGAGCCTGGCTGATTCCGGGGCTCATGAACATGCACGTCCATCTCGGCCTCAAGCTGCCGGGAAAGATGGCCTTCGCGCTTGCCAAGGAGACAGAGGGTGAGCTGACGCTCCGAATGTCGCACTCGGCGCGTCTGTCTCTCGAGTCCGGTGTGACGACCATTCGTCTGCCGGGCGACGACCGGCACGGCGACATCGCGCTGAAGAAGGCGATCGCGAAGGGTGAGGCGCACGGTCCGAGGATCTTCAGCGCGGGAGAGTCGCTGGTCATCACCGGCGGTCACGGGTCGGAAGCCGGTGTCGTCTACTACGACGGACCCGACGAGCTCATCAAGGCGGCCCGGCGAGAAATCAGCGCGGGTGCGTCCTGGGTGAAGATACTCATTTCGGGCGGGATTGCCACGGACGGCGGCGGCATCGCCGAGGCGCTGATGACGCCTGCGGAGATCGGCGCCGTGATCGACGCGGCGCATCGCTTCGGTGCGAAGGTCGCCGCGCACTCCGGGTCGCCGCAAGCCACGATTGTTGCAGTGGACGCCGGCGTGGATAGCATCGAGCACGGTTATTTCCTCGATCGTCCTACCTTGCGGAAGATGAAGCGGGCAGGTACCTGGCTGGTGCCGACGATCGTCGTCAGTCAGCCCGCGACGGCACCTTTCTTCGAGAGGATCGGCTCACCGCAGTGGTATCTGGATCGCCGTGACTCGGTCGGCAAGGAACACTGGAAAGCGCTGCAGATGGCCATAGAAGAGGGTGTCAACATTGCGCTCGGAACCGATCAGCTGCCGCATGAGCCGAACGATGGCACGACCGCGACGGTGCGCGAGGCGCAGTACTACGTCGAAGCCGGTATGACGCCGCTCGAGGCTTTGCGCGCGGCCACCATCGAGCCGGCCCGGATGCTCGAAGCCGACCAGGACATCGGTTCGCTCGAGGTCGGGAAGTATGCCGACATCCTCGCCGTGCCGGAGGACCCCACCGAGGACATCAAGGCGCTCCGCGACATTCGCTTCGTGATGAAGGGCGGGCGCGTGTACCGCGACGAACTGGACCGTTGAAGAACGCGCACGCGGGAAGCGATGCCGGACCGTGGACGCGGCGTTTCGGTCGCTTCTACAGCTTTTCTTCGAAGTAGTCAGCGATCTTGGTGTAGACGTGGAGCCTCGCTCCCTCTATTCCATGGTGTTCGTTCGGGTAGACCATCATGTCGAACTGTTTGTTCGCCTTGATCAAGGCGTCGGCAAACTGCAGCGTGAAGGCAAACTTCACGTTGTCGTCGCCGCTCCCGTGAATCAATAGCAGGTCGCCTTCGAGACGGTCGACGAAGTTGATCAGGTTGACCGCCGCATAGCCTTCCGGGTTTTCCTCGAGCTGTCCCATCCAGCGCTCGACCCCGACGGCCTGATATCGCGTGAGGTCGATGACTGGCGCGACGCTCACGCCAACCTTGTAGTGCGGCGCACCCTTGGTCATCATCGCGGCGGTCAGATAGCCGCCGCCGCTCCAGCCCCAGAATCCGAGCCGCTCGTGATCGACGAAGGGCAGCGTTTTCAGATAGTCGACGCCCTGTAGCTGATCGAGCACGGCCCACTTGGCGTAGTGCCCGTAGGTCATGTTTTTCGCAAGCTTGCCGCGACCGGCCGTCGTCCGGTTGTCCATGCAGAAGACAACGTAGCCCTGCTCCGCCATGTAGCGGTGCCAAAGATCGCGCTGGGCGCCGCGGGAGCTGCCCCAGCGGTTGACGACCATTTGCGAACCGGCGTTGCCGTAGCCATAGGCGATAACCGGGTAGCGCTTGTCGGGATCGAAGTCTGAAGGGGTGATCATGTAGGCGTTCAGCGTCACGCCGTCCGACGTGTCGAACTGGAAGAACTCGGGGTTGGGCACGGCGTATTTCGCGAGTCCGTCGAGATCGTTCTCGAGAACGACTCGCGTGACGTCTCCCGCCGGCTGGCGCAGCGAGTATTTCGGCGGCATCGCCGCGCTGGAGTACTCCTCGATCACCCGGCTGGCGTCCGGCGACATGTGCCAGACGTACCAGCCAGCCTCACCCGAGAGCTTTTCCGGCTCTGATCCGTCCAGACTCACCCGGTAGACGTGTTGGTCGATGAACGAGTCCTTTTTGGCATAAAAGTACAGCCAACCGTTGGCCTCGTCGACGGCGATCAGGGAGTGGATCTCCCAGTCACCGTTCGTGAGCCTGGTTTCCTTGCCGCCGTAGTCGTACAGATAGGCGTGCCGGTAGCCGCTTTTCTCAGACGTCCAGACGAAGCGGTCGTCGTTCCCGAAGAACTTGAGATCGGTAGTGATGTCGATCCATGCCGGGTCCTCGTCGGTGACCACGATCCGCGACTCGCCGGAGTCGGTGTCGGCGAACAGCAAGTCGAGCCGTTCGTGGTCGCGGGTCAGGCGCTGTATCGACAGCGTGTCCGACGATCGGGTCCAGTCGATGCGCGGTATGTAGTCGTCGACGTTGTCGCCGATGTCCATCCACGTGGTTTCGCCGCTTTCGAAGTCGTAGACGCCGATCTGGTTGACGGCGTGCTTCTCCGCGGTATTCGGGTATTTGAGCGGGCGAACTTCGTTGTACTTGCCGAGTTCGTCGATCATCCAGAAGACCTTTACGTCGGTGACGTCCAGGCGCCAGAAGGCGATTTTCCGGCTGTCGGGCGACCAGTGCCAGGCATCGACGAAGCCGAACATGATGCTGCCGTAGTCGAAATTGCCGTTGAAGATGTTCTCGCTGCCGTCAGACGTGACGGCGATCGTCTCGCCGCTTCCGAGTTCCGTCACGTAGATGTCGTTGTCGAGCACGTAGCCTACGCGCCGGCCGTCGGGGGACAGGTGAACGTTGCGCAGCCTGCCGTTGCCATCGGCTATCGCCGTCAGCGACTTGCTCGCCGTGTCGTAGACGTAATGGGGCGCTTCGATGACGCTGTCCCAGGTCCTGATCTTCGGACCGCTGATCAACAGCGACCGGCGATCCGCGGACCAGCGGTATGCCGACATTTCGACGTTCCGGCCCTCGTGAACCAGGTCGCTTGCCGACACCACGATGCGCTCTCCGGGCCGGTCCGCGCGCTGCTCGACGATGTCGAGCAAACCATCTGGATTGCGGCGTGTGTAGGTGAAGCTCGTACCGTCATCGCTCCACTGAAGATTGTCGAGTCCGATGCTCCGGAAATCGTCACCCTGGAAGATGCTCTCGAGGGGCAGCGAGGGCTTGCCGTCGTCCGCCAGACTCGCTGCGGCAAGAACGCTCGCAAGCAGCAACGTGAGAAAACGCATCGTCGTTTCGGTATTCATGGCCGGGTCCCCATCGAGCTCGTTCTTCGAAGTCTGCATTCACCTTAGTCAACGCGCTTTCGGCTGACATTGCCGATCCGCGGAAAATGCATTGCGTTTGCTGCAATCCACGCAATGCTGTCTTGTCAAGGACCGGCCGCCGGGTAATCATGTTTGCGATCGATTGGGAGAGCACGTCATGAACATCTGGTCGCGAAGACCGCTGGCTCTTCTCATCGCGCTTCTGGCGGCCGCGTCGCCAGGCGCGGCTGCCAACGAAGCGCCGGGTTCCGAAATCGACGAAACCATCACATTCTTTTATTACGAAGATCTCGAAGCAGCGCTGCGCTTCTACGAAGACGTGCTCGAGCTTCCAGTGACGATGAGCGAGGACTGGGTCAAGATCTTGCGCATCACGACGACCTCCTCGGTAGGTCTGGTTCTCGACGGGCACGGTTTTCACGACGCCGCGGCCGACAAGCCGGCGATGCTCAGCATCGTGACGGAGGACGTGGACGCATGGTATCGACGCCTTCTCGACGCCGGGGTCGTCATCCTCCGCGAGCTCCCGCCGCCGGATGACGCGGGAAGCGCCGGCAAAGCTCCGATCCGGGGCTTCATTGCCGAAGATCCGGGTGGGTACACAGTCGAGTTCTTCAGCTGGCAACCGGCATCCGAACCGTGACACCGACGCGGCCGGATCATTGCGGTAAGCGCCGCTTCACCACATGGCGGGCAACGGCAAGCTTCCTGGTTGCCGCCGCAATCGTCGGACCGGCCCCGGAGCGCGCTGAAGCGGAGGTAGGCGCCGAGGTTGTCGTTCTCGCGGGTGAGGCCCTGCTGGAACCGGGCCGGCCGCCGCAGACGGACGTCGCCATTTCAATCCGCGGCGAACGGATTCTGAAGGTCGAGCCGATGTCCGCGAAACCGGCGGGGCATGGCGGGCCCGGTGTCACCGTCATCGACCTCAGCTGCTGCTTCGTGCTGCCGGGCCTGATCGATACGCAGACGCATCTCAACACCCAGCCCGGTCTGCCGCCCAGGTACGAACGCCTGACGCTCTGGAGCGACGCCGACTACACGACGCTGGCTATCGGCAATGCGCGGCGAACGCTCGAAGCCGGCTTCACGACGATCCGCAACATGGGCAGTCCGGGGCGGAGCATCCTGGCACTGCGCGATGCCATCGATGAAGGGCGCATTCCCGGCCCCCGCCTGCAGGTCGCGGGCGAGATCGTTCGACCGACCGGCGGCGAGCTGCGCGAATGGTTCCACGACGATGCCGAGACCGTTTTCGGACGTTCCGCCGTTTGCGACGGCGTCGCCGATTGCCGGCGAGCGGTCCGGGCGCAGGTTGCGCGCGGCTCCGACACGATAAAGGTCATGACGACCAGGGACCTCGGTCCGGATTCGCTCGCGCAATTCGAACTGAACGAGCTGATCGCCATTCGCGAAACGGCGCATCGTCTCGGCGTCCGCGTCACGGCATCGGCGTTCTCCACGGACTCGATCGACCTCGCGCTCGACGCGGGATTCGATGCGATCGTTCACGGTACGTTTGCCGACGACGGCACGTTCGAGCGGCTCGCCGGCGGCGACGGCTACTTCATTCCGACCCTCGTTGCCGCCCGAACGGTCAGGGAGATGGCCGAAAACCCGGATCTGCCGCTGTCCGACGAATGGCGCGAGGAGAATCTCGCGATCTACACCGGGATGGTCGGAAGCTTCCGGAAGGCGCTGGCATCCGGCGCCCGAATCGCGTTCGGCACCGACGCGGGCTGGCGCGCCCACGGCGGCAACGCCGAACAGCTCGAACAGATGGTCGAGCTGGGGATGTCGCCCGAGGCGGCGATCGTCAGCGCCACTCGCAATGCCGCCGATGCGATCGGCTGGTCGGAGGACGTCGGGTCGCTCACGGCCGGGAAGTATGCCGACCTGATCGCCACGGAGCGGAGCCCGCTCGAGGACATCTCCGTTCTCAGGCAGCCGCTTTTTGTGATGCAGAGCGGACGGGTGGCGGTGGACGGCCGCCTGGCAACCGGCGACTCGCCCACCGACGAATACACGATCGTCCACGCCGGCCGCATATTGCCGGTGCCGGGCCGGCCCGCGGCGGGCCCGCACACGATCGTCGTGCGCGGCCGGCTGATTCACGCCCTTCACGAGGGACTGCGTTCGCCCGCAAGCCTGGGCCTGCCCGACGCCGCGGTCGTCGATCTTCGCGACGGCTTCGTGATGCCGGGCCTGCTCGACACGCACGTTCATCTGACAACCGAGCCCCGGCCGGGCGGGTTGCGGACGACGCTGTATCGCGGCGATGCGTACCTGTCCATACTCGCCGCCGTGCACGCCGAACGCGTGCTCGACGCCGGGTTCACGACCGTCATGGACATGGGAACCGGACGGCGCGCGCACGAGAAAGCTATCTTCGCGGTTCGCGATGCCATTGCAGCGGGCAGGCTCGAAGGTCCGGAGATTCTCGCGGCGGGCAGTCCGATCTCGGCAACCGGTTCCTCGCGTACCGGCCGGTTCGTCGATGCGCTCGAAGCCGTCATCGGCCCCCAGGCAGTGTGCAGCGGGCCGGCGGACTGCCGCGACGCCGTGCGCGAGCAGGTCGCGCGAGGCGCGGACTTCATCAACTTTTACAATACCGGCAGCCTGCTGCTCGCCGATCCGCCTCCCATCACGTTCACCGCGGCCGAGATGGAAGCCATCGTGGCGGCGGCGCATGCGCTGAACCGCGTCGCGGTCGCCGACGGCGGCAACACGCGCAACGATGCATCCGGGATCGATACCGCGATACGCGCCGGGGCCGACGTGATCGACACCGTGACCTGGCCCGGACCGGAAACCTTCAGGCTGCTGCGCCGCGCCGAGGGTTACTTCTCGCCCCACGTCCACGCGCTGAACGCCGCGGTGGGCGACAGTGAGGGCAGTCTGACCGCCGGCAGCATGGGCTGGCTGCCGCCGCCCATCCTCGAATCGCTGTTCGCGCTGAAGCAGGAGACGCCGTCCGCGCTCGCGGGCTATCGGGCCGGGGCCCGGCTCGTGATCGGGTCGGATTCCGGCGTGTTCGATCACGGGCTGAACGCCAACGAGCTCGTGGACTACGTTGGCCTGGGCATCGAGCCGATGGACACGCTGGCAGCGGCGACCGTCAACGTGGCGGCGGCGTTTCGTCTCCTCGACCGCACCGGCACTCTCGAGGCGGGCAAGGAAGCCGACATCGTGGCGTTTGCAGGTTCGCCGCTGGAAGACATGACCACCGTCAGGCGCCCGATCCTGGTCATGTCGGACGGCCGGATACACCGCCTCGACCGCTGACGCCGTGAGCGGAATCGCGAAGCGGCGGGCCGACGCGCTGGCGGTTCATCGCGAAGGGCGGCTCGACGAAGCGGAGCGACGCTATCGATCGATACTCACCGACGCCGCCGACGACGGCGAGACCTGGCACTATCTTGCCGTCCTCTGCGGTCAGTGCGGGCGTCATGCCGAGGCCATCGAGTGCTGCGAGCGGGCCTTGGCGGCCGGTCATCGCGGCGCCGCGGTCTTCGCCAATCTCGCCAACGCACTTGCGGCGCTGGGCCGGCCGCGGGACAGCGCCGCGGCGCTCGCCCGCGCGGTGGCGGCGGATCCCGCGGATCCGGACCTCGTTCTCGATCTGGCCGAATGCCGCGAGTCGCTTGGAGACGAACGCGGTGCGCTGACCGCGCTGAACGCTGCGTTCGAACGCTTCGGCGACGATCCGGCGATAGCGACGTCGCTCGGCCAGCTTGCGGTGCGCGTGAATCGCGGCAGCACGGCGCTTGCTGCGTTTCGGCGGGCGGTCGAGCTGGCGCCGCAAGCTGCCAGGCACCAGGCGAATCTTGGCAGCGTGCTGCAAATGCACGGCAGACGGCAGGAGGCCGAAGACGCCTACGGCCGGGCACTTGAGCTCGATCCCGGGCTCAGCCCTTGTTACTGGTATCTGACGCAGCTACGCCGCATCGACAGCGGCGAGCCGTTGGGTCAGCGTATTCTCGCAAAGGCGGCGGACGACAGAGCCGCGCCGGCCCTGCCGTTCGCCGCCGCAAAAATCCTCGCCGCCGCGGGCGATACCGACGCGGCGTTTCGTCACTACGAAGCCGGCAACGCGCGCGTTCGCGAGGGGTACACGTACTCGGTGGAGCGGGCGGCCGGAGACATGGCGGCCCTCGGCGAGCGCATGCTCCGTGAATCCCGGCCACCGGGCCCGAACCCCGGACTTTCGGGACCGGCGCCGGTGTTCATCGTCGGCATGCCGCGGGCCGGATCGACGCTGATCGAGCAGATGCTCGGCCGTCACCCGGCGATCGCCGCCGGCGGCGAAAATCCCTGGCTGCAGCGCCTCGTTCGGGATGCGCTCGCTGCCCGCGGTCTGCGGTTCCCGCTCGACCAGGACCGTCTCGGCGACGAGGAACTCGCGGCGATTCAGAAGGCCTATCTCGACTCTCTGGCGCTGCGCGGCGGCGACGCTCCGTTCGTAACGGACAAGCTTCCGGCCAATTACCTGTGTCTACCGGTCGTCAGGCGCCTGTTTCCCTCCGCGGTCGTCGTGCATGCCCGCCGCGACGCGCTGGAGACCTGCTGGTCCTGCTACAAACAGCTCTTCGCCGCCCGGCAGGATTTCGCCTACGACCTTCGCGAGCTGGCCCGCTACTATCGCGCATCCACGGGCCTCATCGATCGCTGCCGCGGTTTCTCGGACCAGATCGTCGAGCTGGCGCTCGAGCGCCTGCTTGCCGCTCCCGAGCCTGAACTCTCCAGGGTGCTGATGCGTCTCGAACTCGACTGGGACCCGGCGTGTCTCAGTCCGGAGCGCGCGCCCGGTCTCGTAGCGACGGCCAGCGCGCTACAGGTCCGCGAAGGCTTGTACAGCCGCCCGCGACGGGATGCCGCGGACTATCTTCCGTATCTGGGTCAACTCACGGACGGCCTCGGCGATGTTGCCGCGGCCGGCTGAAGCCGCTCGTTCAGAAGCGATAGCCGCCCCGGATGCCGACCGTCCTCGGCCGGGTCGTGAAGAAAGCCAGGATGTTCGTGACTTCGTTGATCGCGTCGTTCTGTGCGCGCTCGTCCGTGACGTTGTCGACGAAGAGCTCCAGCCGCCAGCTTTCGTTTTCGATGCCGGCCCGCAGATCGACGATCGTCGCGCTCGACAGCCTGACGTTGAACGGGTCCCGCCCGGCGGCAATCCGGGTGTCCGAATCGCTGTTGTACTCGATGGCGCCGCCGACACTTGCCGTGAAGCCGCCGAATGCTTCCCAGGCGTAGTTCGCCGTCAGGCTGGCAGTCCACTCGGGCACGTTGTTGATGCGATCGCCGTCGCGGCCCTCGGACGGCAGCGGCGGGTCGTTCCGGGGCGGTGCGTCTTCGGTGAGCTCCGCTTTGGTGTAGCCGATGGCCGCAACGACGTCCAGACCTTCCACGGGCCGGGCAAAAACCTCGAGTTCGAGTCCGTCAACCCGGGCTTCGCCGGCGTTGGTGAAAAACTCGATGCCGCCCAGTTCGTCGACCGTCTCGAGCTGAATGTCCGACCAGAGCAGACTGTAGAGCGTCGCGTTGACGGTCAGACGGTTGTCGAGCCAGCCTGACTTGATGCCGACTTCGTAGTTCCATAGCTCGTCGGAGCCGAAGGTTTCGGGGATGTCGAACAGCGAGCCGAACGCGTTGAGATTCAGGCCGCCGCGGCGGAAGCCTTCGGAAGCCGTTGCGTACACGAGGTGATCTTCGGTCAGGCGGTAAGACGTGTTGAACTTCAGGATGAAACTGTCGTCGTCGCCCTCTTTGGTCGGTTCCGGACCCATCGGCGGACCGAAGAAGGGCACGACGGCATTCTCGTCGGTGACGAACTCGAATTCCGCGTAGCGCGCGCCGACCGTGACGTCCCAGGCGTCTGTCAACTGATAGGTCAACTCGCCGAATACGGCGGTTTCGTCGAAGCTCCTGTCGCGAAGTACCGAGAGAACGGACGGCGTCGGCTCGTTGATGACGCCGTCGGCACCGACCGTAAATACATTGGATTCGGAGGCGATGTCCTCTTCCTGGCGGAACACGCCGGCAACCAGCTGCAGCGGCCCGTCGAAGGTCGAGCTGAAGCGGATCTCGGTCGAGACAATTTCGCGATCCTCGGGGAACGACGACACGGCTCGTATCGGCACGCCGAAGAACAGCAGTATGGGCGTCGAGTCGAAGTTGAACTCGATCTCCCGGTCATACAGGCTCGTCGTTGCGACCAGCGAGCCGAATTCGAACTCGTAGTCTGCCGTAAGCGAGAATATCGACGCGTCGTCACGGCGGGAATTGCGGGTGAAGTCGGTAACCTGCAGCTCGCCCGTCACGTCGAACGGCGTCTCGCCGGGGAATACCAGCGCCGAATCGCCCACGCGGTTGAAGCGCACGCTGTCGCCGATTTCCTGATCCTGCACCATTGCCATGGCGTTCAGCGTCAGCCGGTCGGTGGCGGCGAACGTCGCCGTGAGCCGGCCGCCGGTCGTTTCCTCGTCGTTGACATCCGAATTGCCGAGACGGATGTTGTCGATGTACCCGCTGTTGTCGACACGCCATGCGGCGAGACGCAGGCCGAAACGGTCGGCCGCGAGCGGCAGATTCAGATGGCCATGGACCGTGACGTTATCGCTGCCGAACTCCGTATCGCCGTACTCGAGATTCACCGCGCCCGATACGTTCGCGAGGTCGGGTTTGGCCGGTATGATCCGAATCGTCCCGCCGAGTGCGCTCGCGCCGTAGAGCGTTCCCTGCGGTCCGCGCAGCACCTCGATTCGCTCCAGGTCGAACAGTTTGAAGTCCACGTTGCGCCCGCCGCCTTCGCCGTCGTTGAAGGCCGTGATGTTCGCTTCGTCGAAGTAGACGGCCGTCGTTGCGGCGCCGGTAGAGACCAGTCCGCGAGTGACGATGGTCTTCTCGCCGGGGCCGAGGTCTTTGAAAGTGACGCCGGGTACGAGGCGAACCCAGTCCTCGAAGGTCTGGATGTTCGCTTCGTCGAGATCGGAGGCTGTGAATGCGCGAATGCTGGCCGGCACGTCCTGCAGACGCTGATCGCCTCGCTTGCTGGCGGTTACGACGATCTCTTCGATCGTGTTGGCGGCATCCGGAGTGCGCTGAGCCAGCGCTTCTGCGGCCGGCAAAAGACCGGCCGAAGTCAGTCCGGCAACCAGGATTGTCTTCGGAATTCGAGCGCTGCGCGCGCGGTTACCATTGAGTGCGAGTCGCACACCGCGACGTAGAGCATCGTTCATGATTGTCGGTCTCTTTCCAGCTTCGTTCCACGAAAATCGGGTATCGTGGCATCATGCCGAATGCCAATAAGAGTGTAAGCGGAGAGATTAGGCCGACGGCCCTAATCCTCGCAGCGGGCAATAGCCGAAGCCGTTTCGCGCTCGTCTCGTTGCGAGCGGTGCACCAACGCGGTGGTGACAGCGCAACGGTAACGGCAACACAATGATTTGCGTTGCGCTGACGGCCCTCGCTGGCACGAGCCCGTCGTCGTCCATTCCCGATCCGCGGCCGAAGGCCGGCCGAACGAGGCAAGCCATGTCAACCTACCATCAGCTTCGAGTTCTCATTGTGTGCGGTACCGCGCTCGTGTTGGCCGCCTGCGGCACAGACGAGCCGGCCGACGCGCCACCTGCCGCGGCCGCCGAAGCTCCGGCCGGTGACGGCGCCTACGATTCGGCGAGCACTGCCACGACCGCCACGGCCGGTATGAGCGAGTCGCCGTCGATTGCCGAGCAGATCGACGGCTTGTGGATGTATACGGGCCTGACGACGTCGGACGGTACCGATCTGCCGCTCACGGGTGTGTTCCTGTTCAAGGACGGCGTTTTTCTCCAGCAAGCCGTGTTCGACAGCGAGCCGTTCGATAGCGCCGGTGCAATGGCACACGCGGGGCCCGTTACGCCCGAACCCGAGACCGGCTCGGTCCATCTGGTTGCCGAGCAGACCATCGGCATCGCGCCGGGAGAGGAGCCGGCGCTGTCGTTCCGTGCGAGCACCGAACACGACGTGACGGTCAGCCGCGAGGGCGACGCGCTCACGCTCGTCTTCAGCATGGGCACGGGAACGGTGCAGGAGTTGCGCTACGTCGGACCGGGAGAGGGGCAGCTATACGCGCTGGAAAATGGTGCGCTGGCGTTCGTCGACGGGCACTTCATCCTCGTCGCCGGTGACGCGAACGGTGCGACCACGGGCTACGGCACTTTCGAGGAAGCCGACGATGCGCTGGCACTGAACGTGATCCGCTGGGCGGAGACCGACGCTGCGGGAACGCGCAATCTCAAGGACACCGTGATGAGCGCCAGCTTCGAGGGCGGCGTGCTGGAGCTCGGAGACGGTCGACGCTTCCCGACGCTCTAGCTTAGAAATTGATGTCCGGGTTTACGCCCGGGTAGATTACGCCGGCGACGACCATCCCGTCCGGGTGAGTCGCCTGCAGCGAATGGGGTTGTTTCGCCGGCAGGAAGATGACGTCGCCGGCGCTGACTTCGCCCTTCAGGTCCTCGGTCCACATACAGCCTTCGCCGCTCAGAATGATCAGCGCCTCTTCGTACAGATGGCGATGTGTCGGAGCCTTGGACAACGGGATATGCCCGATGAATTGCGTCACCTGCTCGGCGCCGAGCGTTTTGTCGACGAGTAGCTGAAAGCTTCTGTCGGCCATCTTGTGCCGTTCTGTTCCGCCGACGGCGACGGAGCGGGCCGGATAGACGTCGTCGAAGTACGGATTGCGCGATTCGGCGAAGTGCGGTTCCTCGGCGGGTTCGCCGACGCTCGGGCAGAAGGACACGTAGCAGCGGATCGGCTCGTCCGCCGCGTTGTTTATGGAGAAGTCCTCGCCCGGGCGCACGTAGTAGCCGGTATCCGCGGCCAGGTCGAACGACCGTGAGCCGATCTCGAGCGTGCCGCGTCCCGCGACGACGAGCAGTACGGTGTCGCCGTCGCCGAAGTGAATCGCGGGTGACTCGCCCCTGGCGACTTCGAAGTAGAACTGGGACTGAAAGCGGGCGCCCGTCGCGCCGCTGATCACCGTCGACCAGCGGACGTTGCTGTCCGTGCGGACCGGCAGCATCGCGGTGCGGGCGACGAAGCAGCGGCCGTTCAGATGCAGGCGTCCTTCGATGCGGTGCAGGGCCGCCGGGATATCGCGGTTGGCGGGCGAGTCCGGGTCGTCCTCGCCGTAACTGTCGCTGAGATTGTTGTGCGTACCGTCGCAGAATGGCGCGCTCCGGGTGTGCTTACAACCGCAAAACAGGACCTCGGCCTCGGCTTCCGCCCGGTATGCGACGGGCTCGAACGCCGTTCCCTTGTGCGAGCCATCGCAGAACGGTTGACTGCCGCTACGGCCGCAGGTGCACCAGAAATAGGTTTTCCCCGCTACGAGCTTGTAGTAGTAAGGCTTGTATCGCGGGATGGACGGCCCGTCGCCTGATACCGCATCGTCGTTGCTCATCTCGCCGGCCCTAGAATCCCTTGCGAATCTCCATGCCGACAGTACGCGGTCGGTTCGTGTATTTGAAGGTCGGCTCGCCGTTGCCCACACCTATATATACGTCGCCGTCTTCGTCGAATGCGTTCTCGACGAACAGCACGATGTCGAGGTCCTTGTCCGCGTTCTGGAAGCCCGCGCGGAAACTGAAGATCTCGTACCCGTCCTGAAAGCGGTTGTTCGGCGAGTCGGGCCTGAGCTCCGTTCGGGAATGCCCCTTGTGGGAGCCTTCTGCCCTGACGAAGCCCGTCCAGGCGTCCATCGCGCCGGTAAGCTGATAGCTGTACTGCGCGGTGAAATTGGCCGTGACCTCGGGTATCCGTGGGATGAGATCGCCGTCCAGCCCGGGTGCGATTACTTCGTCGGATACCTGATCGGCCGTCAGCTCGCGCGTCGGCAGCCAGGCCACGCCGGCCGTGAAGTCCCAGTTGTCGAAGACTCTCGCAAACACTTCTATCTCGCTGCCGGTGACCTCGGCCGAGCCGGCATTGCCGATGAAGCCGAACGCTCCGGTCGGATCCTGCCCTGCGACCTGAAGATTGTCCCAATCGAGCTGATAGATCGCTGCGTTGACGACCAGTCGCCCGTCGAGCCACGTGGTCTTGGCGCCCAGCTCGTAGTTGATCAGTTCGTCGGACTCGAACAGTTCCGGAACTGCGACGATGCCCTGGTTGTTGGTGCCGCCGAGCCGGAAACCTTCGGAACGCAGCGCGTAGACCGTCATGTCGTCGGACGGCCTGTAGCTGAGACCGAATTTGGTGATGGTCTGATCCTCGTCCACGGATACCGAGTTGGGCGGCGAAATGCCGCCGCCGAACAGCGCGAACTGAAAGATCGTCCCGCCGATCTCGTCCTGATCGACGCCGAAGCGCCGCAGACCGACAGTCGCCTCCCAGTTGTCCGCGAACGTGTACGACAGCTCGCCGAACAGCGCGTTCTCCTCGATTTGCTTGTCGGCGAAGCGCGCGAACACGCACGGCAGGCAGCCCGGTATGCCCGCGCCAACTTCCGTGGAGTTGCCGGTAAACGGCGTGCCCGGATCGAATATCAGACCGTCCTCGTTCGTCACCGGCACGAAGCTCTGAAACTCGGACTCGCGGTCGCGGTAGAAAGCGCCTACGACCCACTGCAGCGCCGAGTCCGTATTCGACGAGAGCCGGATCTCGAACTGCCGCTGCTCCAGACTCTGCTGCTGGTCCGTTAGCGCCGGGAACAGGTCGTCGCGGACTCCCTCCGCGCCGAGGAACAGGATGATCCAGGTCGAATCGAACTTGAAGCCGAAGTCCCGCTCATAGGTAGACGCCGTGACGGTCAGGTCGCCGAATGGCAGCGCGGCGTTCGCCGTCAGGCTCAACAGCGTCTGGTCGTCGGGTTTCGGCGTCTGCGTGTAGTCGCCGACGATGTTACGGCCCGTTTCGAACAGCGTCGTCGCCGCGACGTTGTCGAGATCGCCCTGGTCGGAACCCGGAAACTGGTCGTAGGTGTCGAAGGGATGGAAGCGGTTGTCGCCGGCCAGGTCGCGCGTCTGATACCAGAACATCCCGTCGATCGACAGCGCATCGGAGGGTTGCCAGCGCAGCGCGGCGCGCAGGCCGGTCGTTTCCACCGAATTGATGTCTTCGAGACTGAGGCGGCGATTGTCGATATAGCCGGCGTCTTCACCGCTGTAGGCGACCAGCCGCACGCCGAACTCGTCCTCTATGATCGGCATGTTGAGTATGCCGGCTACCTCGTAGTTGTTGCTCGACGCTCCAGTCGAACGGCCGAATTCGGCGCTTGCGGAGCCTTCGAACTCGGACAGATTCGGCTTCTTCGTGATGATGCGCACCGTGCCGCTCTGCGAGTTCGCACCGAAGGTCGTTCCCTGCGGACCGCGCAGCACCTCGACGCGCTCGATGTCGAACAGCTTGAGGTCGGGCGTTTGCGAGCCGCTGTCCGACGTCGAGCTCTGGACGCCGGGCAGGGCGATTTCGTCGTAGTAGACGGCTACCTGCTGCTGTCCGGCCGACTGGATGCCGCGGATGATGTAGCGGCGCTCGCCGGGGCTTTGATCGTTGAACGTCAGCCCGGGTATCTGATAAGCGAAGTCTTCGAAGTCGGCAACGTTCAGCTGCGTTAGCTGTGTTTCGCCGAGCGCCGTGATACTTATCGGGATCTGTTGCACCGACTCGTCACCGCGCTTGCGGGCCGTGACGACGATTTCTTCAATTGCCGATGCCGTATTTTGCTGGGCCAGAGCCGGCGAGTAAGCCGAAACCAAAAGACCCGCTACCGCCAGCAGCGGCAGATAGTGTTGCGTATGCATGTTGCTCCCCCTTGCATTAACGCAATCAAGATTCGCGCGCGTCCGGATACATCCGGATTCGCCTGCGCGTTCGACTATAGGCGATAAGCAACAGCCAGTTCTTCAGCCGCGCGGACCATTTTTAGGGTTCCGGCTCTATTTGTCGCCGCTACAACTTAGTGCATAGAGCGTGCGAAGCCGCAGGATTCGCGGCCGAACGCAGTCGATGCTTCTCGCGAGGACGGCCGTCGCAACAGCGGCTTTCGTTGCGTGCAACGAATCGAGTGGCGTCATGCATCCTGGCGGCCTGCATGGCTGGAGTTTGCAAATTGGGCTCCAGGGCTCTCGCCCTATTTTTTACGCCGTGTTCGCAAAAGGCAGGGTAGGCTTGGTCGTCGCGACTGGCTTGCGCAAAGAGCGACAGAGGGGGGGCTATGAGCAACGGCGTGTGGACTGCAAAACTCGTGCTGGCGGCATGTCTGGGCATGCTGGTCGGCGGTAGCCCGTCTGCCGAGGAACTGCTCATCGAGAACGTTACGCTGATAGACGGGACGGGCCGTCCTCCGATAGAAAACGCCAGCGTTCTCATTCGAGGTGAGCGTATCGCCGAAGTCAGCCGTCAGGCCTTGCCGGCGGACGATGAGCTTCCGCGCATCGACGGTACGGGCAAGTTTCTGCTGCCCGGATTGATGGACATGCACATTCACCTCCAGGGCGCGCGGCAAATCACGAGCACCGGCCTCAAAAGTACCCGCCCGGATCGCGATCTCGCAGTGGCGTCGCTGCACAGTTACCTGTATTCGGGAGTGACGAGTGTCTACGATGCCGGCAACGATCCCGACTTCATACTGGGCTTGCGCGAGGAGGAGCGTGCCGGTTCGCTGACGGCGCCGCGAATCTTCGCCACCGGCGGTATCGTGACGTATCCGGGCAGCCACGGCGGTTCGGAAGGCGCCACGCTGATCGAAAGCTGGCCCGAGGCGAAAGCGGCGCTGGATGAGCACATCGCGCGCCAGCCCGACGTCCTGAAACTGACCTACGAGGAGCGCGGCTGGGGTGCGCGGCCGATGATTCCGCGCCTGACGACGGAGCTGATTCAGCACGTCGTCGAGTACTACAACGACCACGGCATTCGCACCACAATCCACACGTCGAGCGAAACGCGTGCACGCGAGGCGATCTTCGCGGGCGTCGACACGCTTGCTCACCCGATCATCCAGGGCCCTGTCAGCGAATCCTTCTCGAAGCTGATGGCGGCGAAGCGGATTCCGATGGTGAGTACGCTCACGATCGGCGAGAGCTACGCGCGCCTGGCGGAGAATCCGGAGTATCTCGATCTGCCCCTGTATCGCGCCGTGCTGCCGGCCGGCGAGATCCGGCGCCTGCAGACGGAAGTGCGGGAAGAGTATGCCGAACGTAGCTGGACCTGGTGGATGAAGCTCATGACGCCCATCGCCCAGGATAACGTGCGTCAGGTGCATGCAGCCGGTGGCGTCGTCGTTCTCGGTACCGACCAGACGATAGGACCGGCCGTGCACCGTGAGCTCGAACTGATCGTCGGGGCGGGCATTGCGCCGCTCGACGCGATCCGCATTGCGACCCTGAATGCCGCGGTGTTTCTGGGTCGCGAGGACGAACTCGGCAGCGTCGAGCCGGGCAAGCTGGCGGATCTGGTCCTGCTGAGCGCCGACCCGCTCGCCGACATCCGAAACACGCAGGCGGTCGATACCGTGATCAAGAACGGCTCGATCGTCGATCGGTCCGAGCTGGCGCTGCCGGTCAATCGCTAGCGCATGATTTCACAGGAGGCCGGAGTATGTTGAGGCAAGTACTGATCTCGTCCATTGCGGCGATCGGCATGAGCAGCGCGCCGGCTGCGCTTGCAGACTCGCCCGAGCGCACGCTGATCCGGGCCGGTACGCTGCTGGCGGTGCCAGGTAATGCGCCCGAGAGCGACCGTCTCATCGTCATCGAGGACGGCATCGTCGTCGATATCGTGCCGCTGGCCATGGAAGCAGAGTACGCCGACGGCCAGCATCGAGTGATCGACCTTTCGGATCAGTTTGTGATGCCGGGTTTCATCGACCTGCATGTCCACCTCTCGGGTGAGACGGGCTCGGGGAGTAAGCTCACCGCTGTTACCGACAGCGACGCCCACGTTGCGCTGACCGCCGCATGGCATGCGCGAAAGACGCTCATGGCGGGTTTTACGACGGTCCGCGATCTCGGGTCGCGCGGAAACGCCATCTTCGCGCTGCGCGACTCGATCCGGCAAAACAAAGTTCCGGGGCCGAAGATCCTCGTGTCGGGCACGGCGGTTGCCGCGACGGGAGGGCATGGCGATTTCCACGGCTTTCGCCAGGAGGTGCTGGACGCGCTGCCTTCCTATGCCACCTGTGACGGCGCGGACGATTGCCGCGCCGCCGTGCGGCGGCTGGTCAAGCGTGGCGCCGACGTCATCAAAGTGACCGTGACCGGCGGCGTGCTCAGCGAGACGGCCGCCGGCACGGGACTGCAGATGACGCCGGACGAACTGAGCGCGATCGTTGAAACCGCCCATGCGCTGGGTCGGAAAGTCACGGCGCACGCGCACGCTGCCGTGGGAGTCGAGGCGGCACTGAATGCCGGCTTCGATTCGATTGAGCATGCCATGTGGGCGGACGAAGACACGATGCGGCTGTTTCGGAAAACCGGCGCCTGGCTGATACCGACGGTGTATCCGATTACGGCCGTCGGCGATACGCCGGAAAAGATGAGGCAAGGTCCCTTCAAGGATCTGCCGGCCCCGATCATGGCGAAGCTGCTTGCTCTCGGCCGGCAGCCGAAAGAGATGACCGCCCTCGCGATACGCATGAACGTGAACATCGCCCTCGGCACGGATTCCGGAGTCTCGCCGCACGGCGAGAACGCCAACGAGTTCATCGAGTATGTGAACGCGGGAATGACCGAAATGCAGGCGCTCGTCGCCGGTACCCGCGACGCTGCGATCGCCGGCGGCATCGACGCGACGACGGGGACCCTGGAGAAGGGCAAAGCCGCCGACATAGTGGCAATGCAGGGGAGTCCGCTGGAAGACATCAGCAGCGTTCTCGAGCCGCGCTTCGTGATGCGTGACGGAATCGTGTTCCGGCACGACAGGTGAGGAGGCTCGTGTCGGCTGCTTACAGCCCGCCGACGGCGTGCGGTTTGCGTTCCACGAAAAACCGCTCGAGTCGATCCATGGCCTCGGCCACGCGTTCGTACGGCTCGGCGCCGAAGCAGATTCTCAGGTG
This sequence comes from Woeseiaceae bacterium, assembly GCA_028277185.1. GTDB lineage: Bacteria > Pseudomonadota > Gammaproteobacteria > Steroidobacterales > Woeseiaceae > UBA1847. Next base: position 1,344 of record JANQGQ010000016.1, on the reverse strand, counting down.
GCCTTCGCCGGCCGTGCCGTAAAACGCGCCCGCTTCGGTGACGACGCCGGTTGCGTCGAGCAGATCCCGGGCGATCCGGCGCGAATCGCCGTGAGCCGAGACGTCAGGGAATGCATAGATCGTCCCCTCGGGAATCGCACAGGTGATGCCTGGCATTGCGTTCATGCGCTCGCAAACCAGATCGCGCCGGCGGCAGTCTTCGGCGACCATGTCGTACACGCAGTCCTGTGACGACGACGTTGCGACACGCCCGGCTTCCTGGACGAACACGTTGACGTGGGCCACGTCGTTGACGCTGATTTTCGTCAGCGCCGGGAGCATGAACTCGGGAGCCGCGAGGTAGCCGAGACGCCAGCCGTCCATCGCATAGGCTTTGGTGAACGCGAACTGGGTGATGGTCCTCTCCTGCATACCCGGCAGGCTGGCGATGCTGACGTGGCGGTTGTCGTCGAACACGATCATCTCGTAGACCTCGTCGGACATGACGATCAGGTCGTGCTCAATGGCCAGATCGGCAAGGATCATGAGCTCCTCGCGGCGATACACCCGGCCGGTCGGATTCACGGGATTCACCAGCGCGATCATTCTGGTCTGCGGCGTGATCGCGCTCTCGATTGCTTCGCGATCGATGCTGAAGCCGTCAGCGGCGTTCAGCGCGACGGTCACCACGCGGCCGCCGGCCAGCTCGATCTTGTTGATGTGCTGCGGGTAGTACGGCTCGAGCAGTATGACCTCGTCGCCCGGGTCGAGGGCAGCCATGCAGCTCACGTAGGCGGCATGAGTCAGACCGTTGGTTACGAGGATCCCGCCAGCGCCGACGTCGATGCCGTTCCGGGCGGAAAGCTTTGCCGCCAGCGCTTCGCGGAACGATAGCGTCCCGGCGAATTCGCCGTAGTGAACGATTCCCCGGTCGAGTGCCTCTTTGGCCGCTTCCTTGATATGGGCGGGCGTGTCGAAACTCGGCCTGCCTACTTCCAGATGGATCAGGTCGACGCCGCGTTTCGCGAGCGGAAGTGCCTCTTCATACATGCCGAAGCTCTTCGCGGAGGTCTCCGAGATTCGCTTTGCTGGCCAACGCATCGAAGGCACCCTGGACTCTTCGTCAATGGGGATCGGATTCTAGCGGACAACCGGGCTTTTGGTACGCAGCGCTTTAGGTCTCGGGACCTGGTGTCTTGGGGCTGTGTCGCAGGGTCGACGAGGGCATTGTCGTGGCGTTTGCGGCCTTGCCGTCCGGGTGGTCTCTAGCGGGATGGCTCCCTTGTATGTTCTTAGTTGCTGCGAATCGGGATGATTCAAAGCGCCGGGGAAGGGAAGAGGCTGTATGGCTCCCATCCGCCACCG
>JANQGQ010000038.1 GCA_028277185.1 Woeseiaceae bacterium | reverse complement strand
GTGGCGGATGGGAGCCATACAGCCTCTTCCCTTCCCCGGCGCTTTGAATCATCCCGATTCGCAGCAACTAAGAACATACAAGGGAGCCATTCCGGTAAGGCCCCCCGGGACCCCGGCACGCCAGAACGACCGGCCGCAAAGCTTCCCTATCGGGCTCTCAGTCCGTCCACTTATCCCGGTCGGGAGCCTCGTAGCGCTCGAAACGACCCAGGAGGCCGTCGATGCGCTCGTCCGCAAGCAGCATCCGGCGATTGAAGTCCGGTATAAAACCCTCGGCACACGCGTGGTCGAGAAACTCCAGCAGGCGGTCGTAGTAACCGTCGACGTTCAACAGACCGCAGGGCTTGGCGTGGAATCTGAGCTGCGCCCAGGTCGTGATCTCGATGATCTCCTCGAGCGTGCCGAAGCCCCCCGGCAGCGCGACGAAGCCGTCGGCCAGCGCCGCCATCAGCATCTTGCGCTCGTGCATCGAAGCGACGACGTGCTGCTTCGTGAGACCCTCGTGCGCGATCTCCTTGTCGACGAGCTGCTGCGGGATCACTCCGTGCACCTTGCCGCCGAGCGCCAGCACACGATCGGCGATCACACCCATGATGCCCTTCGACGCCCCGCCGTATACGAGTTCGATGTCGCGCGCTACGAACGCTTCGGCCACAGCGTTCGCCGCCTCGGCGTAGCGCGCGTCGTGCCCGGAGCTGGAGCCGCAGTAGACGCAAAGGCGTTGAATACCGATCGTCATGTCGCCGCCCGGACGTTTTCGACTACGTCGGCTATACCCGGCCGGGCCTCGCGAAGCTCCTCGGGCGTCAGTCCGTCGAGTTCGTGCGGAAAGACCAGCCACTCGTCGGTCTCGCGCAGGTAGTAGTCCGGTGTTCGGTCCGTCTGGTTTCGGGCTGGCTTGAACCAAGGCACCGCGACCCGGATATCCTCGGGCGTGTTGTCGCGGGCGCGCCGTTGGATTTCCTCGATCACGGCGACGATCGTCTTGCCCGTGTCGAACACGTCGTCGACGATCAACACACGGTCGTCATGGCAGATCTTCTCGATGATGTAGTTCAGGCCGTGGACCACGACGCTGCCCTGCTGGTCGACGCCGTGATACGAAGAGGTCCGTATGGCGATATGATCCGAGCGCACTCCGCAGTAGGCGAAAATTTCCTGCACCGCCATGCCGACGGGCGTTCCGCCCCGCCAGATAGCGATGATCATCGTGGGACGGAAACCGTCTTCGAGGACATTGAGACCCAGGCGGAACGAGTCTTCCAGCAAATCCTGCGCCGACAGGGCGATCTTCTTCATCCGCAGAGTCTTTCCAGAGCTATCGATAGCTATAATCGGGCGGTGCGAAACCCTACCGCAAATCGGGAAGCCGTTACACACCCATGAACAAACGCATCATCGCCGCCAACGACCTGTTGCGCGACTCCTTTAAGCTTGCCGCCGACGTCTACCGGGCCGACTTCAGGCCGGATTTCCTCGTCGGGCTCTGGCGCGGCGGCAGCGCGGTCGGGATCGCCGTTCAGGAAGGCCTCGAGCATTTCGGGGTCGGGACCGATCACATAGCGATCCGGACCTCGTACGCGGGCGCCGACAGCTACGAGCGCATGGTCGCCGAAAACCAGCAGGTCCGGGTCCACGGGCTCGAGTACCTGCTCGAAAACCTGAGTTCACGGCACTCCCTGCTGATCGTCGACGACGTGCTCGGGACCGGCTCGAGCGTCCAGGCCGTGCTGGACACGCTCAGCCGCAAGTGCCGGCGCAACCTGCCACAGGACATACGGGTGGCAACGGTTTGGTTTCGACCGTCTGCAAAGACGGTCCGGACACCGGACTTTTTCGTCCACGAAACCGCGGACTGGCTCGTGCTGCCCTACGAGCTGACCGGCATGAGCATCGACGAGATCCGCCGGCTCAGGCCGGAGCTGGCCGCGATCGCCGAGCGGCTGCGGCCCTTCGCCGAGACGCCGTGAGCCTAAGACCGTGAAAAGTCGGCAATGAGCCTCAGCTTTTTCGCGATCCTCGCGGCGGTCGTCGTCTTCGGCCTCTTCCTGTCCGTATGGCTCATTACCTTCCTCGTCGACGACGCAAGTCTCTTCGATCTGATCTGGGGCGGCACCTTCGGCCTCGTTGCCGCGACGCTGTACGCGGCCGTACTCGATCCCGGGCCCTACCACGCGCTCATCGCGGCGCTGCCGATACTCTGGGCGATCCGCTACACCGTCTACCTGTGGTCCCGCAATCTCGGCCGCGGCGAAGACGACCGTTACACGGTCTTCAGGCAGCAAACGGAAGCGGCCGGCAGATCCTGGGTGGCCGTCTCTTTCGTAATGGTCATGGGCTTTCAGGCAGTGTCCGCCTACGTCGTATCGCTGCCGCTGATCGTCGGCCTCGCGGCGCCGGCGGACACCGTTGCCGGCCCGCTTGCCATCGCCGGCGCGGCGCTGTGGCTGGCCGGTTTCACGCTGGAGACAGTCGCCGACTGGCAGCTTGCCCGGTTCAAGCGCCGGCACGCGGCCTACGATGGGCCCTACGAAGACAAGCCGCTACTCACGTCGGGGCTCTGGCGCTACTCGCGGCATCCGAACTACTTCGGCAATGCCTGCATGTGGTGGGGCATCGCGCTCGTTGCGCTTGCCGCACCCTACGGCTGGATCGGCCTGATCGGCGCCGCGTACATGAACCTCGCGCTCGTCTACGCAACCGGCAAGGCCAACAACGAAAAGAAGATGTCACGGCGGCGGGCGTATGCCGATTACGTGCGGCACACGTCGGGCTTCGTCCCGTTGCCGCCGCGCGACGCCGCCGACGGCCGGAATCCTTAAAGCCTAGAGAATGCGGCCGCCGATCGAGACGCTGCCGCCGAAGCCGCTGCCGTAGTAACCGCCGCTATAGGAGCTGTAGCCGATGCTCCCGTAAACCCGAGGCGGATCGCACGACGCCATCGACAGGCACAGCAGCAACACGGCCAGCGGTCGGAACACTACGGTTCGCACTCGTTTGAGCATGCTCAATCCTCCTCGGGCGGCCAGGTCTGCAGCGCAATGCCGGCGCCGGACGGACCCAGTATCAGCGCCGCCACGCCCCCGGTGGGACGCTCCTGCGGCGGAATCGCGACGCGGCCGCCCAGTGCCTCGACCCGGTCGGCAACCGCTCCGGGGTCGTCGACCCGCAGATAGTTGGCCCAGACCGGGCGCGCCTCCGGAAACGGGTGCTGCATGATTCCGGCCTGCGGTTCGGCCCCGCGCAGGAGCAGATGGTACTCCGCCGCGCCGCTCACATCCCGGTTCTCGTACCCGAGGCCCACCACGCGCCGGTAGAACGCGGCCGCCCCGGCAACGTCGCGGGTCCACAGCTCGTCCCAGAGAAAATCGTTGCGACGCGCTTCGCGAGCCGGCGGGTCGCCGTCGCGCGCCTCCAGCAGCGCAAATATCGCGCCGTCCGAATCCGCGTACACGCCCATCGTGCCCCGGGTCGGCAGGCTGATCGGCCGCGTCAGAACGTCGCCGCCGGCGGCTTCGACGGCGGCGGTCGCGGCCGAGATATCGGCGACGGAGATGACGGTGATCCACTGCGACACGTTCTCGTCACGATTCAGCGTGCGGGCGTCCACCATGCCGCCGATCAGCCGGCCCTCGTGGCGGATCAGACGATACGCATCGCTCCCGCCGAAGCCCAAAGCGATGCCCGGATCTTCGAACGTCCAGCCGAAGAGTTCCCCATAGAACCGGCGGGACGCCTCCGGCGTCGTGGTCAGGAGATCGTGCCAGACCACCCGGCCCGTCTCGCGGACGCCGGTGGGTTCCTCGCTGATCGCCGGCAGGTCGATATCGAGCGTCGTGCAGGCGGCCAGCGCCACCGCGCACAAGGCGATTCCTGCGATGCCGCCGCTTGCGGTCTTCTTCACGTGAGTCCCTCGCGCCGCCGGGTCATGGCGGCATGCTACCTCAACGGCCCGCGAGATGTTCGCTGCGCTTTTCGTTCACGAGTATCAGGAGCTCCGCCGCGGCCTGCGCATCGCACAACGCGCGATGATGGCTCTTAAGCGGCACGCCGAAGTGCCGGCACAGGTTTGCCAGCGCATAAGACTCGAGGCCGGGATACAAACGACGCATCGACGCAGCGGTGCAGAGCTTAGGCATTTTCAGGGAACGGCCGATTCGGGCGAACTCGCGGTGCACGAAGCCATAGTCGAACTCGACGTTGTGGGCCACGAAGATAGCGCCGTCGAGAAACGCGGCCAGCTCGTCAGCGATATCGGCGAAGTACGGAGCGTCGGCGACCATCGGCGCACTGATCCCGGTGAGCCGCGTGATGTTCGCCGGTATGGCACGCTGTGGATTGACGAGCGTCGAGAACTCCTCGCGAACCCGGCCACCCCGCACGCGGACCGCGGCGATCTCGGTGATTCGATGCTGCTTGCCCCGGCCGCCGGTCGTCTCGACGTCTACGACGACGTAGTCCTGCCCGGGATCGACGACCCAGCCGACGCGCAGTATGTCCGCGCGGAATCCTGCCTGCCTGAGTTGTTGCAGCCGCAGCAACTGGTTACGTCGGAGCGCGTCGCCCTCGGTCTTGACCTCGACGAAGCGGATACCGTCGCCGTCGTCGAGCATCAGGTCCGGGTAGCCGTAGCGCGACCCGAGGTAGTCGTCGAGCAGATGATCGAGCATCGCGAGGATGCTTCCCACCTCGGCGCGTTCGGCAAGCACGAACATGGCCTCGAGCGTTTCGCGCCGCCACCTGAACACGCCGTTGGCGGTCCCGTAGTGCCGCGTGCTGCGCTCGAGCAGCACGCGCCGGAGCATGCCCGGCCTTCCCAGCCGTGCCCGCAAAGCCGCTATCGCATCGGCTTGCCGCTCGCGAAACCGGCCCTCGCGGATCGAGGCCGGCAGAAAGTCGAACGGCGAGCTGCTGCCCTCCCCGTTGCCGCCCGTCAGCTCGTCCCACAGCAGGAGCCCGAACAGCGTGCGCCAGAGCGAATTTTCCACGCGGAATCCACGAATGCCGCGCCGCGCGAACCATTCCAGCACCGCGCGCTCCGGCACCCCCATGTATGACTCGTCGAGTTCGATCCGCTCGGCCTGACGGAGCTGGTCGGTCAGCGTCGACGTACGCTTCCTGCCGAACTTGCGTGCGTACAGATCGCTGGCGACCAGCAACTCCTCGTCGCTGCGCGGCGCCTCGATGCGCGCTTCCAGAAACTCGCGGGCTGACTCGGTCTCACCGCTGGCGAGCAGGAGCCGCGCCACCTTCTCGTTGCATTCGGCGGACTCGCCCAAGCGGAATACGTCGAGGGCACGCCGCTCGTCGCCGCACTTGACGAGGCGCTGGCCAAGCCGGAACAGCACCCGGTCGCGCTCGCGTGCGACGCTTGCGAATCCGGGGAGAGCCCAGTCAGGAGCGGCGTCCGCGAGCCGGGCAAGCGCTGCGGCATCCGCACGATCCACTTCGCGGGCTTGCACGGCAAGGAAAAACTGCGCCTCGGCCTCCTCGCGATCGGCGTACCGCGGCTCGTAAACGCCGCGGCTGTCGTTGACGCGAACCAGACCCAGATCGCGCAGTGTGAACTGCGAAAGACCGTCCTGCAGGCGCCCGAAGTACAGAAACAGCAGATACCGGATCGCGCGGCAATGCCCCTGCACGACGATACGGTCCGTCGCGACGCGGTCGATGAAGTCTTCACCGCGCACGTGTTCGAGTGCAAGCGCTACGAGTTCGGCCTTTTTCGTCGCGCGACTGACGCCGCCGGTGAGTGCCGACAATACGTCGACGATCTCGGCGCGCTTCAGGAAACGCAGCACCGCGGCATAGTGCTCCGCGCCCGGTTTCGTGAGCCAACCGCTGTGCGCCAGCGATTCGACGAGCGGTGCCGTCGGGCCGAGCTCCGGGTAGCGCAGTTTCCCGGCGTCGAAGACGCGGCCCTTCCGATTCACGAGCCGGACGTACAGGCGCTGCTCGTCGACGCCGAGATCCCGAAACGCCCGGATCAGCCGCCGGTGTTCGGGCGCAAGCAGCGCATCGTAGTGCGCGCCGACGAATGCAAGCATTTCGAGAAAGTGTTCGTGATAGTAGAAGGTCGGCAGGTCCTTCTGCCGGCGGGCGCGGTGGACAGCGGACTGATCAAGCTCCATTGCTGTCCGTGTGACGGTCCTGCTTGTCGAACAGGCGGCCGTTGACGACGGTGGCCCGGACGTGGCGGTCGTCGCCGAGCGTCATGAGCACGAACAGGCGCTCATCGAGCGTGCCGGTCTGCGCGACGCGATGCCCGGCCAGCCGCGTTGCATCCGCGTCCAGCAGCACGAAGTCCGCCTCCTTGCCCGCTTCGAGATTCCCGACCTCGGCATCGATGCCGAGCGCGCGCGCCGCACCGAGTGTCGCGAGATAGAGCGCGTCGGCCGGACTCAGCACCTGATCCCCGAGCTTGAGCACCTTGTACGCCTCGCCCATCGTGCGGAGCATCGACAGCGAGGTGCCGGCACCGACGTCGGTCGCGAGGCCCGTCTTCACGCCGGCCGTACGCATCCGGCCGAGATCGAACAGCCCGCTGCCGAGAAACAGATTCGACGTCGGACAGAATGCCGCCGCGGCGCCCCGCCGCGCCATGCTCTTACAATCCCGTTCGTCGAGGTGCAGGCAATGCGCGAACACGGAACGCTCCCGCAGCAAACCGAAACGCTCGTACACCGCAAGGTACGAGGGGCTGTCCGGGAACGCCTCCGCCACCGCGTCGATCTCGCGGCGGTTCTCGGCGAGGTGCGTATGCAGCCAGACGTCGGGGTATTCGCGCGCCAGCCGGCCGGCGCTTTCGAGCTGCGCCTCGCTCGACGTCAACGCGTAGCGCGGCGTTATCGCATAGCCCAGGCGACCGCGACCGTGCCACCGCTCGATCAGGGCGCGGCTCTCCGCGTAGCCGCGCGCGGGCGTGTCGAGCAACGCCTCGGGCGCGCCCCGGTCCATCAGTACCTTGCCCGAAATCAGCCGAAGATCTCTGTCGAGCGCTGCCTCGAACAGCACGTCTGCCGAATGCGCGTGCACGGTGGCGAACACCAGTGCCGACGTGGTGCCGTTTGCGATGAGTTCGTCGACGAAGAGATCGGCAAGCTCACGCGCATAGACTTCGTCCGCCAGCCTGAGCTCCGCCGGATACGCATAGCGTTCGAGCCAGTCGAGCAGCTCTTCGCCGAACGAACCGATGATGTCGAGCTGCGGATAGTGCACGTGGCAATCGATGAGCCCGGGTATCAGCAGCAGGCCGGAGTAGTCGAGCACCTCTGCACTCTCGATGCCGGAGAAACGGCTTAGGGGCCCGACCTCGACGATGCGCCCATTCTCGACCAGCACCGCGCCGTCGGCGATGAGCTCGAGCGCGCCCGCCGCACGTCCCGGATCTTCGAGGCAGTGCGCAATACTCGCCAGGTAGAGCGTGCGATCGGTCATCGGGGCTATCTCGGTGTGTCGTCCGCGTGTCGGCCGTGTCCGACGCGAGACCATACCGCCACGCCGCCCGATCTGCCACAGAGACAAGGCTGCAGCACCTGCTTGGTGTACTATCCGCCGTTTTGAACCGGCAGAGCCCCGCATGTCCAGCCACAACGACGTAGAACTACTCGGTATCAGCAACGCCATCGTCGACGTACTCGCGCATATCGATGACGGCTTTCTCGACAAAATCGGGGCCGTTCGCGGCTCCATGACGCTCATCGACGCCGATCGGGCTCACGAGATCTACGACATGATGGGGCCGGCCACCGAGATGTCGGGCGGTTCGGTAGCGAACTCGGTGGCGGGTTTTGCGGTTCTCGGCGGCAATGCGGCATACATCGGCCGCGTCCGGGACGACCAGCTGGGCGAGATCTTCAACCATGACATGCGTTCCATCGGCGTCGACATCCGGCTTCCGAAAGCGGCCGACGGCCTGCCGACCGCGCGCAGCCACGTGCTCATCGAAGACGGCGGCCAGCGCACGCTCCAGACCTACCTGGGCGCCTGCACCGAGCTAAAGGCCGCCGACATCAACGACGACACGGTGCGTTCACCCGCCATCGTCCTGATCGAAGGCTACATCTACGACATCGCCGAGGGGCCCGCGCTCGCGAAGAAAGCCATGCAGCTGGCGCGCGCCAACGGCAGCAAGGTGGCCCTGTCGCTATCGGATTCCTTTTGTGTCGAACGGCACCGACAGACGTTTGCCGACGCCGTGGACCAGACCGTCGACATCGTCGTCGCCGACGAGGACGAAGTGAACGCCCTGTTCGGCACCGACGACTTCGGTGCAACGCTCGATGCGCTCGACGGGCGTGACAACCTGTTCGTCATGACGCGCTCGGAAAAGGGCTCGGTCATCGTTCACGGCGACGAGAAGGTCGTCTACCCGGCCGACAAAGTGGAGGAAGTCGTTGACACCACCGGCGCCGGCGACGCCTACTGTGCAGGATTTCTCTACGGCTTAGCGCAGCAGATGCCGCTCGAGGACTGCGCCCGCATCGGCACCACCTGCGCGACGCAGGTCATCCAGCGCGTCGGCGCGCGCATCGAGCCAGGGGTGCTCGAGTCGGGCTAACCAGTCCGTTTCGCTTCGATCCCACTCAGTCCTCCAACGCCGGGATGAAGTGATCGGGGTGGGGTCTGACGCGATAATTCTCGGTTTCGTCGCCGAAGACGACGCGCCCCTCGGCGTCAGGCCGCATGATTCGGGCGCGTGAACTCGAGCGGTGCCTGGCAGATGGGGCGGCCGACGGACAGCGCTTCACGCAATTCCGCGTCGAACGACATATAGGCAACGTCAGCCTCGCAGCCGAGCGCATCCAGAAGCTTCGTGAAGAAGCTGCGGCCCGCGGCAATCGCGGCTATATCGAAGATCTCGGCATCCGTGATGCCGTGCTTCTCCTTCAGCGCACCGATCTGGCCCTCCGTGACTTTCGGGGCATCCCGGGCAATCAGCCGGGCGAGGTGAACGATCGCGACCTCCGCTTCGGGCAATACCTCGGCCTCGCGGCCGTCGGCGATGGCCAACACGGCGTCGGTGCCGACGATCTTCGCAAGCCCGGCGCCGTGAGCAAGCGCACAGGCTCGATTCCTCAACTCGTAAGCAACGACGAAGGTCACGAGTTCGAAACGGCGGTCGTTCGTCGATCGCCGTATTTCCGCAAGCAGCCGCCCCCAGCGCGCCAGCGCTTCCGGACGGTGGCTGAACAGCTTCGCGTAGTTCGGCACGTAGCCCCAGTACTCCTCCTGGCGCTGGTACATCTCCAGCACCTCTCCGGACGCGTCGCCCGGATTCAGCGTCCTGATAAACGTCATGCTTGCGTCTCCTCAACGTCGATTCGAGGCTGCACAGTTTAAGGACGGGGGTTTTGCAGTGTTTGACCGGGCCTTGACTAAAACGTGACCTTTCCGTGACGTTCTGTGCTCAGAGCCGGGGAGCAGAATTCAATGACAGGGACCGCTTACACCCCGATCGGATGCCAGGTTGTCTTGACTTCCTGCGTATCCCGGATCAGATAGGGATTCGCCGCGTCCGCCGTGGTCCAGTCGGTACCGCGCCGGAAAACGACGCGCTTGACGTTCTCGGCCGCCAGCGTCTGGATCTCCCGGCGTGCCTTGCGGCCGCCTTCGCAGGCGACGATCGCGTTGACGTCCATGTGCGACGCGAAGTGACTCGTCAGCTCGTTGCGGTAGCCTGTCAGTATGTTGACCACGCCCGGCGGTACGTCCGACGCGTGCAGCACCTCCGCGAAGCTGACGGCGCTCAGTGGCTTTGCTTCCGACGCCAGCAATACGACGGTGTTGCCTCCCGCGATGGCGGGCGCCAGATTCGCGACCAGGCCGAGCAGGCCGGGCTCGTCCGGCGCCAGCAGCGCGACGACGCCGGTCGGTTCGAGCACCGAGAAGTTGAAGTGCGACGAGCTGACCGGATTGACCGCGCTGAACACCTGCTGGTACTTGTCGGCCCAGCCCGCGAAGTAGATCAGGCGATCGATCGCGGCGTCGGTCTCCTTTTCCGCCTGTCGCGCCGGGCTGCCCTGCAGCTTGAGCTCTGCAATGAACTGCTCGCGGCGGCCCTCGAGCATCTCGGCAATTCGGTACAGGATCTGCCCGCGCAGGTAGGCACTGGCTTTCGCCCAGCCCGGCTGCGCCTTGCGCGCCGCGACGACGGCGTTGCGGAAGTCCTTGCGGCTGGAGCGGCAGACGTTGGCGAGTACCCGGCCCTTCTTGTCTTCCAGCGCAAAGTAGCGGCCCGACTCCGTTCGCGGAAACTTGCCGTCGATGTAGATCTTGTAGGTCTTGGCGACCGGGATACGGTCCGCAGCACCAGCCATGCTCACGCTCCGGGTTTCAGGTAGGCGTCGAGCCCGTGCAGCCCGCCCTCGCGGCCGAGGCCGCTTTCCTTGTAGCCGCCGAACGGCGACGTGGGATCGAACTTGTTGAAGGTGTTCGCCCATACGACGCCGGCGCGCACGCCCTGCGTCATGCGGAAGATCTTCGCTCCTTTGTCGGTCCAGACACCGCCCGACAGCCCGTAGGGCGTGTTGTTGGCCTTCTCTAGGGCTTCGTCGAAAGTTCGGAAGGTCTGAATCGCGAGGACCGGCCCGAAGATCTCCTCCTGCACGACGCGGTTCGACTGCGAGACGCCCGTGAAGAACGCCGGGCGGCACCAGTAGCCTTTCTTCGGCACCCGGCCGCCCGCCTGATGCAGCGTGCCGCCTTCCGCCTGCCCGACTTTCAGGTACTCCTCGATCTTGTCGAGCTGCATCTTCGAGTTGATGGCGCCGATATCCGTGTTCTTGTCGAGTGGGTCGCCAACGATCAGCGTTTCCATGCGGTCCTTGAGCTTGGCGACGACTTCGTCGGCAACGGATTCCTGCACGAACAGCCGGGAGCCCGCGCAACATACGTGGCCCTGATTGAAGAAGATACCGTTGACGATACCCTCGACGGCCTGATCGATCGCGGCGTCGGCAAACACGATGTTGGCCGCCTTGCCGCCGAGCTCCAGCGTATAGGACTTGTTCGTGCCGGCCAGCGCGCGCTGGATGATCTTGCCGACCTCGGTCGAACCCGTGAACGCGATCTTGTTGACGCCCGGATGCTCGACGATCGCCGCGCCCGTGTCGCCCGCGCCGGTCACGATGTTCACGACGCCCGGCGGCAAACCCGCATCGGCGATCACCTCGGCAAGCTTCAACGCCGTCAGCGGTGTCGTTTCGGCGGGCTTCAGGACGACCGTGTTGCCGCAAGCCAGCGCCGGTGCAAGCTTCCACGCGGCCATGAGCAGCGGAAAATTCCACGGGATTACCTGACCGGCCACGCCGAGCGGCTTCACGCTGCGCCCCGGGAACGCGTAGCCGAGCTTATCGGCCCAGCCGGCGTAGTAGAAGAAGTGCGCGGCGGCCAGCGGCACGTCCACGTCGCGCGACTCGCGGATCGGCTTGCCGCCGTCCAGCGACTCGACAGCGGCGAACTCGCGGGCGCGCTCCTGAATCATGCGCGCGATACGGAAGATGTACTTGCCACGCTCGGCGGGTTTCATCCGGCCCCAAACGCCGCTGTAGGCTTTGCGCGCCGCCGCGACCGCCTTGTCCACGTCTTCGGTGCCCGCGCGGGCGATTCGGGCCAGGCGCTCCTCGGTCGCCGGATTGATCGTATCGAAGTAGCGGCCGGTCGCGGGCCGCACAAACTCACCGTCGATGAACAGGCCGTAGCGCGCGGCGATGTGGACGTGGTCGGTCGCTTCGGGCGCCGGATCGTATTCCCAGCCGCCGTCGAATGCGAGTGTGTTTTCGGGCCTTGCCATCGTGTCGTCTCCGGCGCCACTCCGGGCGCGCGTCGTAGGTCTTTCGACTCAGTCTTTCGAGAAATAGTCGGCCGACTGGTATGCCCCGGTCGCCTGCTTTTCGAGCTGCATCAGCACGTCGTTGGCCAGCGAGCTTGCACCGAAGCGGAACCATTCGGGCGTCATCCACGCGTTACCGAGCGTTTCGCGCAGCATCACCAGATAGTGGATCGCAAGCTTCGCGTTCGAGATGCCGCCGGCCGGCTTCATGCCGATCATACGCCCCGTCTCCGCGAAGAAGTCGCGGATCGCCTGCAGCATGACGAGGGTTACCTGCATCGTCGCGGCCGGCTGGATCTTGCCGGTCGATGTCTTGATGAAGTCGGCGCCGGCGTGCATCGCGAGCACGCTTGCCCGGCGGACGCGGTCGAGGGTGCGAAGTTCGCCGGTCTCCAGGATCACCTTGAGATGCGCGTCGCCGCAGGCTTCCTTGACCGCCGCGATCTCGTCGAAGACGTAAGCGTGATCGCCGGCCAAAAAAGCGCCGCGGGATATGACCATGTCGATCTCGTCCGCGCCGGCCTCGACCGCCATCCGCGTATCGTCGAGTTTGACCTCGAGCGACGACATGCCGCTCGGAAACGCCGTTGCCACGGACGCGACGTGGATTCCCGACCCCTCGAGCGCCGACTTCGCCACGCCGACCATGTTCGGGTACACGCAGACCGCGGCCACGTGCGGCAGATCGGGCATAGCGTCGTGCAGGTGCATGGCCTTCTGGCACAGTTGCCGGACCTTGCCGGGCGTGTCCTGGCCTTCGAGCGTCGTGAGATCGATCATCGACAGCGCCAGCTTGAGCGCCTCGATCTTCGAAGCCGTCTTGATGCTCCGCGACTGAAAGCGGGCAACCCGCTCGTTCACGCCGACCTCGTCGACGGCAGGCACCCGGCTCAGGTCCGGTGTTCGCTTGTCGATTGCTGTTGCGTTCATCGTCCGTTCGCCGTCAACCAACGGCCGTGGCGAGCGCCACGTCGATCATCTCGTCAAAGGTGGTGGCGCGTTCTTCGGCGGACAGCGCCGCGCCGCTCGGAATATCGTCGCTGACCGTGCAGATCGCCAGCGCCTCGACGCCGTGCTCTGCTGCGATCGGGAAGATGCCTGCCGCCTCCATCTCGATGCCGTAGACATTGTACTTCGCCATCGTCCCGAACATATCGGGATCGGGCGTGTAGAAGAGATCCGCCGAAAACACGTTGCCGACGTGGTAGCGCACGCCCGCCGCCTCGGCCGCGTCGACCGCTTTGCGAACCAGCGAGAATGTCGCGAGGGGCGCCAGATCGTAGCCGCCGAAACGCATCCGGTTGACGCCGGAATCGGTCGATGCGCCCTGGGCGATTACGAGATCCCTGAGCCTGACGTCCGGATGCGAGGTCCCGCAGCTGCCGACGCGCATGACGCGCTCGACGCCGTAGGACTCGATCAGCTCCGTGGTGTAGATCGACGCCGACGGGATGCCCATACCGTGCGCCATCACCGACACGGGCGTGCCTTTGTGAGTGCCCGTGAAGCCCCACATGTTGCGGACGTCCGTTACCCGCCGGGGCGCCTCGAACCAGTTCTCGGCGATGTATTGCGCCCGCAGCGGATCGCCCGGCATCAGGACGGTCGTCGCGAAATCGCCGGGCTCGGCGTTCATGTGTTTGGTGGCCATGACGGTTTCCGTCGGACGTGGGCGGGGCCAAACCTTACCGTGTTCGCCCGGCGATTGGGAGCGTCCCCGGCGGCGCCCCTGGCGGCGGGTCACGTCTATACACGTCGCACCGCCACCACAAGCTCCGGAGGCGGCGTATCCCGGAACGTTTGCACAAAAACGTAGTCTTCATCGTATACTCGGCGCAGCCAGGAACAGGAGATCCCACCATGTGTGGTCATAAGCCAACAACAAAACACACACCCGCACGCTGGTTGCCCGCTGCCGCCGTCGCCGTTGCCCTGACGCTCGGCAACGCACCGGCCCTGGCGCAGATTGAGGGGGTACTCGAGGAAATCACCGTAACCGCACAGAAACGCGAGGAATCGCTTTTCGAGGTCCCGATTTCCGTCGCAACGCTGTCGGGCGAGAACTACGAGGTGCTGTTCTCCGGTGCCGAGGACATACTGGCGCTGTCCGGCCGCGTTCCGGGTCTCTACGCCGAATCGTCGAACGGCCGCGCGGCACCGCGCTTCTATCTGCGCGGGCTCGGCAACATCGACTTCGACCTCGCGGCCTCGCAGCCCGTGTCGATCATCATGGACGAAGTCGTCATGGAGAACGTCGTCCTCAAGAGCTTTCCACTGTTCGACATGGAGCAGGTGGAAGTCATCCGCGGGCCGCAGGGCACGCTCTTCGGGCGCAACACGACGGCCGGGATCATCAAATTCAACAGCGTACGGCCGTCCGAGGAGATCAGCGGCTACGCCAGGGCAAGCTGGGGCAC
The DNA here is from genome assembly GCA_028277185.1 of Woeseiaceae bacterium. Taxonomy (GTDB): domain Bacteria; phylum Pseudomonadota; class Gammaproteobacteria; order Steroidobacterales; family Woeseiaceae; genus UBA1847. The sequence continues at coordinate 154,696 of JANQGQ010000038.1, read as the reverse complement.
CTTCGACACGATCAACGTCGAGGGCGCAATCGGCGGCAGCCTGATCGAAGATCGCCTCACGGCGAGGTTTTCGGGGCTCTACCGCAGCCGCGACAACTGGATCACCAACGGCTTCACGGGCGAGGAGTCGCTCGGCGAGTACGACGAGACGGCCGCACGTATCCAGTTCGACTGGACGATTACCGACAATCTGTCCGCGCTGATCCTCGCGCAGGCGCGCGATCTCGAAGGCACGTCGTCGATCTTCCGCGCCAACATTTTCTCGACGGGCAGCCGCGAACTCAATCAGAACTACGACCGCGAGACCGTCTACTACGACGGCGGCGACAACAACCCGCAGGAATACCAGTCCGAAGGTCTGACGCTGAACGTCACCTGGGACTCAGACGCCTTCAGCATCAACTCGATCACGTCGTTCCAGCAGGCCGAGGGCTCGAGCAGGGGCGACATCGACGGCGGCGTCGTCGACTTCACGGGCATGGTTCCCGTCCCGCCGGGCATAAGCTTCGACCCGGACGCACCGGTGTTCGGCGGCAGCGCGCTGACCTTCCCGGGCACGATTCTCGTGCCGTCCGTCACGCAGGACGGTGCCGATACGGACCAGTTCACGCAGGAGTTCCGGATCGCGAGCAACGGTACGGGCCCGTTCAGCTGGCAGGTCGGCGCCTTCTACTTCGATTCGTCGCTCGAAGTCACGACCGAGTCGTTCGCGTCCTTCGGTTTCGTGAGCCGGCAGGACACGATCATCGAGCAGGAAAACACGGCCTGGGCCATATTCGGGCAGGGCTCGTACGATCTGACCGACGCGCTCAATCTGACGGCCGGCCTGCGCTACACGGACGACAGCCGCGACTTCCGGGTCATCCAGTTCGGGCAGCTCTGGCTGGATCTCGGCATCCCGACGGCCATCGCGGCGCCGATCAGCGTCGACGACGACGAGATCGGCTGGGAAATCAGCCTCAACTACGCACTCGCCGACGATCAGAGCCTGTTCGCCCGGGTCGCGGACGGCTTCCGCGGCCAGACGATTCAGGGTCGCGACGTCGCGTTCCTCGAAGCGCCGACGTCGGCCAGACCGGAGACGATCATCTCCTTCGAGACCGGCTGGAAAGGCACGCTGCTCGCGGATCGCCTGTACGTCAACGCGGCGGCGTTCTTCTACGAGGTCGACGACATCCAGCTTTCCGTCATCGGCGGCGACGGCAACGTGAATCGGGTCGTCAACGCCCGCGAGGGCGAGGCGCTGGGCTTCGAAATCGACTTCGACTTCCTGCCCACCGACAACCTCCGCATTTCGGGCGGCTATGCCTTCAACAACACGGAGATCAACGACCGCAACCTCGGCACGGCACCTTGCGGCTCCGGGCTCTGCACCGTGCTGGACCCCGAAGATCCCGACGATCCTGCGCGAGTACTCGTGGACGGCAATCCGTTCCCGCGCGCTCCGGAAACGACCTACAACGTGGCGGTGCGCTACGGCGTGCCGGCAGGCGACAACGGCGAGGTGTTCTTCCATACGGACTGGGTCTGGTATGGCGACATCAACATGCCGCTCTATGAGGCCGTGGAGTTCAAGACCAGCAATCAGTACGAAGGCGGCATCCGCGCGGGCTATACGAACTTCGACGCCGGTTGGACCGTCGCCTTCTTCGGCCGCAACATCACGAACGAAGACAACGTACTGGGCTTCGTCGATTTCAGCAACAACACGGGCTTCGTCAACGAACCGCGGGTCTGGGGCGCCGAATTCCGCTGGGAGTTCGGCGACTGACAGGCAGGCACGCACTGACAAAAAGGGCCTCGATTGGCAACATCGACGAGCCGCGGCGCCGGGGGGCATAGGCCGCAGGCTTCCTGAAACACCGGAACCGCTCGTCACGCCAGGGAAAAGCCCCGCTTCGCGAAGCGGGGCTTTTTTTATGGGCCGCGGTTGCACCTGTCATTTGCGGCATCCCACAATACTCGGGTCCTTAGCAAAAGAATCCTCACAACCAGCCATATGGACTCCATGCGCAAGACGGTAACCCACGCTTCGATCCCGCTCCTCTTCGCCGCCGGCTTGCTGATGGCGGCCGACCCGGCACTAAACCAGCCCCTGGAGATGGCGGGTCAGCTGGAGGACTCGAGGCTCGTCGAAGTCAGCGGGCTGGCTGCGTCGGGACGGACCAGTGAGGTACTCTGGCTGCTCAACGACGGCGGTGCCAGCCCAAGCCTGCACGCCATCGATCCGCAGGGTGGCGCGCTCGACGAGGTGGCCCTTACACCAGCCCGCAATCGCGACTGGGAAGACCTGGCAGCGTTCGAACTCGACGGCGAACCGCAGCTACTCGCGGCGGATATCGGCGACAACGGCGCCACATATGCCGAGAGTGTCCTGTACATCGTGCCCGAGCCGGCCATCCGCGAATCCGCAGCGGTTCTGTCGGCCGTACCCCACACGGTGCGCTTCAGATATCCGGATGGGCCGCGCGACGCCGAATCGCTGGCCGTGGATGCCGCTGAGCGCAAAGCCTACGTGCTCTCGAAACGTGACATACCCCCGCGGCTCTACGCGGTGCCCCTCGACGCGGCGGGTGACGAGCCCGTCGTCGCCGAGTTGCTTGGGCCGGTCACGAGTCTGCCCGCCCCAACCCCGGAGGACATCCGCCTCGCGCCGATCCGTAAAGATTGGCACTGGCAGCCGACGGCGATGGACTTCTCGCAAGACGGCAGGCTGGCCGCGATCCTGACCTATCGCCATGTCTTCGTGTTCGAGCGCGAAACCGGTCAGGACTGGTACACCGCGCTGAACCGGACGCCGCACAAGATCGACATCGAGCCGGTTCGCGGCGCCGAATCCCTGGGCTTCACCGCGGACGGCGGCAGCCTGTTCCTCACCGTCGAGCAGCGGCACGCTCCGCTGTTTCGTATCGACCTCGACCGCAGCATTACCGGGAAAAACCAAAGATGAAGACCCGCTACGCTCTGCCCGCCGCGCTTGCGCTTGCGGCTTGCTCCAACGAGCCCGCGCAGGAGACAGACCCGAACGACGACGACGCCTTTGAGGCGCAACTCGTCAGCGTCATGGCGTTCAACGTCGAAAACCTCTTTGACGAGCTCGACGATCCCGGCAAGAACGACAGCACCTACCGGCCGCTCGAGGCCAAGTCCGCTCCGGAGCATATCGATGCGTGCAACGCGATCGAAGTGGAGCGCTGGCGGAACGACTGCCTGTATCTCGATTGGGATGCGGACGCCGTCGACTTCAAGCTTCGGCAGCTGGCCGCGACGATCCGACAGTACAACGACGGCTTCGGCCCCGACGTAATCGCCTTCCAGGAAGTAGAGAACGCCGGAATTCTCAATCGCCTGAGCCAGGAGCACCTGCAAGACGCGGGCTACGGGGACGCGATTCTGATCGAGGGCAGCGACGTCCGCGGGATCGACGTAGCATTCCTGTCGCGCCTGCCGGTAGTCGATGGACCGATCCTGCACCCGCTCGACATGTCCGCGTTTCCCGACCGGGCCGGCGACACCCGCGGCGTGCTCGAAGCGACGTTCGAGCTCCCCGACGGCGGCCGGCTGACCGGGTTCTCCGTGCACTTCCCGGCGCCGTTTCATCCGATCGAGATGCGCTGGATTGCCTACGAACACCTGAACGGCTTGCGCAAGCGCGTGCCGGAAGACCACGAGGTTTTCGCCGCGGGCGACTTCAACACGCCAAAACGCGAGATGGAGGGCACGACGATCATGGACGACATGGTGCGACCCTTCTGGACCGTCGCGCACGAGACCGGCTGTGACGGCTGCAAGGGCACGAACTACTGGGCTCGCGGCGAGACCTGGTCGTTTCTCGACATGATCCTGTATTCGCCCGCAAAGGGCGGCACGAGCGCGTGGCGGCTCGCTTCCGTCGAGGTGCTCGACGGCTACGAGGATCAGCTTCGGGCCGACGGCACGCCGAAGCGCTTCGATCTGGAAAGCCGGGAAGGCGTCTCAGACCATCTGCCGATCCTCATGACGCTCGAAGCCGTCGACGCCGGGACCCGCTGACGCGGCGACCGGCTTCCGCGACAGACGGAGCCGCCGTCCAAAAAAAAGCCCGGCCTGAGCCGGGCTTTGAGTTTGCTCGAGTTGCGAACTTAGAAGTCGATCTTGATACCGAAACGGATCCGGTACACCGAGTCTTCCGAATCGATGAAGTTGGTCGACCGGTCGTCGAACTCGTTGTAGCGATAGACGCAAGCGCCAGCCGTGAAGCAAGCGGTACGCGACGCATCGCCTTCCAGCGCCGTGGCGCCGTCGACACCGTTGGCCTGAACGTCGGCAGCCGTTACGAGATCGGCCTCGACGATCGCGTTCTGGCCGTTGCTCGGACCGTCCTGGAATACGCCCCAGTCGCTGTTCAGCAGGTTGAGGACGTTGTCGATGTTCATGTACAGCTTGGCGCTGGCACGATCACCGAACAACGGCAGTTCCTGCTGCAGGCGAAGGTCAACGAGTGTGTTCCAACTCGCGGTGCGCGAGAACGGCTCTTCGATGGAACCGCTGCCGCCGCCGATGTAGTTGAAGAACGCCTGCTGATCGAAGCCGGTCGCAAAGACTACACGCGGATCGTTCGGACCGCTCGGCAGATAGAGCGGGTTGTTGTCGAACGGCCCTTCGCGCTGCCCGGCGCGGCCGAACAGGGCGTTGTCGTTGTTCACGTTGAACGTATGCGAAAACGTATCGCCCGCGAGACGTTGGGCAAACAGGTCGATCCGCGTGAAGCTCCTTCCCGTGTTGAAGAAGTCGCGCTCATAGCCCAGGTTCAGCTTGAAGGCGTGCTCGATCTGGAACGGCGAGGTACGCGCCGAAGGATCGTTACGGTCGATGTCCTGAATGCCGCGCCAGTTGGAGATACCGCGTGACGACGTGCCTTCGGAGGCGATCTCGACGTCCTGGAACGCGTAGCTGAAGTTGAAGTTGAAGCCGTTGTCGTAGCGCTTGCCCACACCGACCGCGAAGACGTGGTTCTGGCCTTCGTCGTGGTTGGTCAGCTGCGTCAGGTTGTCGATGCCGAGATCCTGCAGGTCCGCATAGATGATGCGGCCGTCCGGCGCTACACCCGTAGGCTGGGTCTCCGCGAGGTCGAGCTGCGCCCGGTTCCGCCACAGGAAGCCGTCAGCCGTCTGCGTATACAGGTACTGAGCGGTCGCGATGTAGCCGTCGAAGAACTCGCGCTCGACGCGCAGCGAAGCCTTCCAGTCCGAGGGGATGTCGAAGTCTTCCGAGATCACGTCGATCGGCAGCGGGTTACCGGAGGCCACGGCATCGAGCAGCGCCTGCGGAACCTGCGTCGGGTCGGGTCCGACGACGTCGTCGAGGCTCGCGAATACCGCGGGAACCTGGAACGCGTTGGAGATCCATACTTTCGGATCGCCGCCCGAGAAGCGGCCGACGCCACCCGTCAGGGTCGTGCGATCGTCGACATCCCAGCGGAAGCTGATACGCGGCAGGATCAGATCCTTGCCGTCGAGGTTCGCACTGCTGTTGAGCCCGTAGGTGTCCTGGATCGTCTGGCTGAACACCGGCGCATCCGACTGATCGAAGCGCTCGTAGCGCAGACCGAGCGACAGCTCGAAGGTCGGCGTAAGCTGGATCGAGTCCTGAATGAACAAGGTCCACTTGTCATAGCCCCAGGTCGAGGCAGCGTCGATAGAGTTGTTCGACGGTGCGTTCTGGTACGCGATATCCGCCGTCTGATTGATCAGGCCGGTGACGCCGTCGTACGTGAATCGTCCGAGCGAACTCTGCACGAACTGGTTGAAGAGTTCGAAGCTCTCGTACTCGACGCCGGCCGTTACGACGTGGTCGCCCACGAAGTAGTCGGCTTTCGCCATGAGCTGCAGGCGTTCGTCATCGAAGTTGTTGGCGTGGCGGAAACGATCGCAACCGCCAATGAAATTGTCGAGTTCGGAGGCGGACGTAAACAGCCCTTCGAGCGGCGTGCCGGCCACGTCATCCTGGCTGACGTTGTCGATCTCGATCTGACCGACACCGAGGCCGGCACGGCAGTCCTGACCGCGGACGAATTCCTTGAAGTTGGCGCGGAAGGTCGTCGACAGCGAGTCGGTCCAGTCCGAATAGAACTGTAGCGTGTAAGCCTCGAGCTCGACCGGCGTATCGTACCAGGCCGACTGGAAGTTCAGGTTCGAGACGTTCGACGTGCCCGTCTCCTCGGTGCTCTGGTATGTAAACGATGCACGGTGCAGATCGGAAATGTTCCAGTCGAACTTCGCGAGGATACGCTCCGAAGTCTGCGGCGTGCTGGCGGTATCGGGGCGCGAGCCCGGATCGTAGCCGGTGCTGTCTATGACGGCCGCCCGCAGCGCGTCGAAGAAGCCCGGCTCGATGCCGTCGTCGGCATCATCCTGACGAAAGTCCACGGAATTGGTAGCCTCGAACTCGTCGTACGACACGAAGAAGAACAGTCGGTCGCGGATAATCGGGCCGCCGAATACGAAACCGTACTCCTTGTCGTCGACTTCGCCGGGATCGAAAGGCGTATCGCCGTCGAATTCGTCGCCGATGAAGCTGTCGGACACGAAGTCGTAGTAAGCCGAGCCAGTGAACTCGTTGGTGCCCGACTTGATCGTCAGGTTGACGAGACCGCCCGTGAAGCCGGACGCCGTGACGTCGTAGTCGGCCGCGACGACCGACGCCGACTCGACGGCGTCGAGGTTGACCGGCGAGCGCGCGGTCGCGTAGGTGCTCGAACCCAGCCCGAAGTCGTCCTGCTGCAGCGAACCGTCGATGGACAGGCCGTTGAAGCGCGGGTTGACACCGGCCACCGACAGGTTGCCCTGGTTGCCGTTCGAGTTTGCCAACGGATCGCGCAGCAGCGTCCGGATCACGTCGCGGTCCGTCGCCGGCTGGTTGAGAATGTCGTCGCTCGTGAACGCCGAGCCGATGCCGTTCTTGAGGTCCTGAATCGGAATCGCTTCCGCAACAACCACGAGTTCCTCGATCTCGTCAGCAACGCCGATCAGCTCGATGTTGAACGGCCGCTGACTGCCGGGTGCGAGAAAGATCTCGTCGATCTGCGAAGCGCGGAAGCCGTCGGCGTCAACCGTAATCGTGTACGGGCCGCCGACGCGAAGGCCCGGCTGGAAAAAGCTGCCGGAGCCGCCGGTCGTCGCGGTGCGGCGCGAGCCTGACGGCACGTGCGTGATGACCACCGTCGCGTTTGCAATCGGCGATCCTGCTGAGTCAGTAACCGTACCGCGGGCTTCGGATGACACGGTTTGCGCGGTGGCGGCCGACGCGAACGCGAGCATCAGAAAAGCGGCAGCGAAACTGCTTTTCAGAGACTGGATAGACATTTCTGTAAGAACCCCTGTTCTTGAGTGCTGTGCGAGCGCAATGCCCGCAAGGTTTTGCTTAAAGAAAACGAGTGGATGATCGTTCTTATTGTTGACGGCTCTTCGGGACGCGCGAAACGCCAGAAAAGAGAATTGCCGGGCCGTTTGACGGGAGTCCGTGGCGACCAAGCAACGCTAAGGTAAGCCAGTTTGGTTACAGTTTCATGTCGAATTGCGGGCGGTATCGTGTCATCCCGGGCGTGCGCCCGTGTCCTCGCGGACGGAGCCCGAACGAGGCCCCGGCGCGATAATTGGCCTGATTTCGGGCTTTTTCCGCTAAATTCTTGTTAACAAAACAGAAACACTCGCTATCGGATCGAGGCATGACGCCGCACTCACTGCCGAAGGGCGACAGCCCTGCCCGCGGACGGATGCGTTGCGGCCAGGGTGCTGGCGGACCCGGCCACTCGGTGTTGCGCCAAAACAACGGCAATCCGCGCCCCGCGTTGGCGCCGTGAGCCGCGCCGGGTAAGCTCCCCGACACCAGCCACTCAAGCCTCCGGAGCCGCCGTGACCGTAAGCGACGCCCAGCTCATCGAAACCGCAAAACGTGCACGGCTTCGCGCCTATGCCCGCTACTCGGGATATCGCGTCGGCTGCGCGCTGCTCGACGAGCGCGGCGAGATCCACATCGGCTGCAACGTCGAGAATGGGACTTATCCCCTCGGAAGCTGTGCCGAAGCCGGCGCCATTGCTGCGATGGCGGTCGCCGGCGGCCGGCGGATACAGACAATCGTGGTCGCCGGCGGCTTCGACGAGCTGAATACCTGCACGCCCTGCGGCGGCTGCCGCCAGCGCATCGCCGAATTCGCCGACGAGACCACGCGGATACTCATGATCGACGACAGCGGCGACTGGGCGGAGTACTCGCTTGCAGAGCTCCTGCCGATGTCGTTCCGGCTGCCGCCGGACTAGCGGCCGGTCGGCGGCCGACTACGGGGACCGTTCCAGGAGACGCCGCACTTCCCCGGCCGATGGCAGCGACGGCTGCGCGCCCCGCCTCGTCGTCGCCAGCGCACCCGCCGCGCAGGCATAACGCAAAGCGTCGGGCGCGGCCCGTCCCGCCGCCAAACCGAGCGCCAGTGCGGCGGTGAAGGTGTCGCCGGCGCCGGTAGAGTCCACGGCCTGCACCGCGGGCGGGGTCGCCTCGGCCAGGATCACGCCGTTGCGGGCCAGCGCTGCGCCGTCGGCGCCGTATGTCGTGGCGACGAAACCGTTTGCGGCAAGCAGCGAGTCGCCGTACCAGGCCGCTTCGGTCTCGTTGACGACGAGCAGGTCGGCACGCTGCAGCACGACGACATCCACCTCGCGTGCCGGCGCCAGGTTGACGCACACAAAACCCTCGAAGCTCGTGACGATGTCGGCTACTACCGCGGCCGGCGTTTCGAGCTGACAGATTAAGAGATCCGCGTCCGGCAGCCGGTCCCCGCGCACGGCCAGCGCCTTGTTGGCGCCCGGCGCCACGACGATCTGGTTGTCGCCCTCGGGCGTCACGGCGATCATCGCAAGGCCGGTCGGCCGCGAATCGATTCGCTCTACCGCCGTCAGATCGACGCCTCCCGCCGCAAGCAGCGCGAGTGCATCGTCGGCGTGACCGTCCGTCCCGACCGCGGCACAAAGCGAAACCCGTGCGCCGAGACGCCGTGCGGCAAGGGCCTGGTTCCCGCCCTTGCCGCCCGGAAAGTATTCGAGCGTCGCCCCGCTGACCGTTTCCCCCGGCAGCGGCAGGCGGGCCACGCGGGCTGCGAGATCGAGATTGACCGAACCGACGACGAGCGCGTGCAGCATAGGAGACCTCAACCGAAACGCGCGAGGCGCCCGGTCAGCAATTCGTAGAAACCGTCGGCGTCGACCGAATGCATCCACAGTGCATTGTGCGGCCGGTCGGTAACGTGCCAGAAGTCGACGGCCGTGTGGCCGCGCGTGAGCGGCGATCCGGTCTCGACGGTCACGTTGCATAGCTTGCCTTCGAAGAGGCCCGGCGCGAGGAGATACGCGATCGTGCATGGATCGTGAAGCGGCGCGCCTTCGCTGCCGTACTTCTCCGTATCGTGGCGGTGAAAAAAGCCGAGCATGCCGGCCGTCGCCCGCGCGACCGGATTGTCGAGCGCCTGGATGCGCGCGACCCGCTCCCGCGTCGACAGAACCTGATGCGTCACGTCGAGGCCCATCGCGACCACCGGCCGCCCGCAGTCGAAGACGATCGCGGCGGCGTGCGGATCGACGAGTACGTTGAACTCGGCTGAAGGCGAACGATTGCCGCCTTCGCGCATGGCGCCGCCCATCAACACGATTTCACGGACGCTCCCCAGAATCGCGGGCTCCTGCCGGATGGCGGCGGCGATATTGGTCATGGGCCCCGTCGGGACCAGCGTGACGGAGTCCGGCCCGGACCTGAGCAGGGTATCGACGATGAAGCTCACCGCATCGTCGGAAGCAAGCGGTGTCCGCGGCTCGAAGACATCCACACCGTCGATGCCGGTTTTGCCGTGAATCGCCTCGGCCGTTTCGAGACGGAGCTCGAGGGGCTCCGCAGCGCCGGCATGAACGGGCACGTCGGCAACTCCGGCGATGTCGCACATCATGCGCGCGTTGCGCTGCGTCAGCGCGAGCGGCACGTTGCCGGCCACCGTCGTAACGCCCAGCAAATCGAGCTCATCGCGGGCGGCGAAGGCGAGGAACAATGCGACGGCGTCGTCCTGCCCGGGGTCGCAATCGATGATCACCTTGCGGCGCGGCATTCTCTAAAACGTCAGCAGCAGGCCTGCAAGCGCCGCGCTCATGAGATTCGACAGCGAGCCGGCCGCGACGGCGCGCAGTCCGAAACGCGCGATCAGCCCGCGTTTTTCGGGAACGAGCACGCCCAGCCCGCCGAGCAGTATCGCAATCGACGACAGGTTCGCGAATCCGCATAGCGAGAACGTCGCGATCGCGCGCGTGCGCTCGCTCATGCCGGCGAGGTAGTCGTTGAGATGGGTAAAGGCCACGAATTCGTTGAGGATCAGCTTTTCGCCGAACAGCGCGCCGGCCGCCTGCGCCTCGGCCCAGGGCACGCCGAGCAGGAACATGAGCGGCGAAAACAGCCAGCCGAGGAGCATTTCCAGCGTCAGCGTGTAACCGAACAAGCCGGCGATACCTCCCACCACGCCGTTGAATAGGGCGATCAACGCGACGAACGCGATCAGCATCGCTCCGATATTGACCGCAAGTCGCAGCCCGTCGCTTGCACCGACAGCCGCCGCGAGGATGACGTTCTCGTGCTTGCTTGCCTCCATCTCGAGTTTTTCGTTCCGCTGCGCCGGAGCCGCGTCGGTCGGATCCGGCATGATGATCTTCGCCATGAGCAGCCCGCCCGGTGCCGCCATGAAGCTTGCGGCAAGCAGATACTTGAGCTCTGCGCCGAGCAGGACATAGGCGGCGAGAACCGTGCCCGCGACGGACGCGAGTCCGGACGTCATCACGGCGAACATCTGCGCCTCGGTGAGGCCCTTGAGGTAGGGCCTGACGACGAGCGGCGCCTCCGTCTGGCCGACGAAGATGTTCGCCGCGGCGTTTAGAGACTCGACGGTCCCGGTGCCGATCACCGCGCGCAGGCCGCCGCCAATGATCTTGACGACGAACTGCATCACGCCGATGTGATAGAGGACCGACATCAGTGCGGAAAAGAAGATGATGATCGGCAGCACGTTGATGGCGAAGCTGAAACCGACCGTTTCCACGTCGCCGAGCGGGCCGAACACCATGTCGATGCCGGCCTGCGAATAGCCAATGACCTTGAGTACGCCGCTGCTCAGCCAGTCGATGACGGCCTGCCCGGCCGGCACGTACAGAATCAGCGCCGCCAGCGTGACCTGAAGTGCGAAAGCCGCGCCGACGATCCGCAGATTGATCGCTCTCCGGTTGCTCGAGAACAGCACCGCGAGTCCGAGGATCACGACGATCCCGACGAGTCCGATTAGCTTGGCTGACATGGTTCCTGGTTATTCTTTTGTCGTATCGCGCCGGCACGCGACGCGTCACAGTAGCGTCAAGCAGGCTCGCCGGTCAAAACGTCGACAATCGTCGGACGTTCGCGGGGGGGCTCGTCAGCGAGCGTAATGGCGGCGACGAGTCGGCTTTCCGCGCTCCGGGCATCGGCTTCGGAAGCGGCGTGGACGACCGCCAGGGGAGTTGTCGCATCGAGTCTCTGACCCACGGCCGCGACCTGCTCGAAACCGACCGACAGGTCCAGCTTCTCGCCAACGACGCGGCGGCCGCCGCCGAGCTCAATAACTGCATTGCCTATCGCCCGGGTGTCCATCGCGGCGAGGTAGCCGTCCAGATGGACCGGGCGTTTCACCGGCGCAGCCGGCAAATACCGCTCGAAAGCGTCGACGAAGTCGGCGGGCCCGCCCAGCGCCGCAACCATGCGCGCAAAGACCTCGGCGGCGCGCCCGCTCGTAACCGCCTCGCCCGAGCGGCGACGCGCGGTCGCACGGTCCGTTTCGACGCCCGAGATCACGAGCATTTCCGCACACAGACTCAGCACGACGTCGTCGAGCCGGGGCTCCCGGTAGTCGTTGCGGAGATAGCGAACGGACTCGGCGATCTCGAGCGCGTTGCCCGCGCTTTGGCCCAGCACCTGGTTCATGTCCGTTAGTAAGGCCCGGGTCGGCAGACCGGCCGCCGCCGCGGTGCGTATGATGCTCGTGGCAAGCTCACGGGCGCGCGCTTCGCTCTCCATGAAGGCGCCGCTGCCGACCTTGACGTCCATCACGAGGCTCCCGAGGCCCGCGGCGATTTTCTTCGACAGAATCGAGGCTGTGATCAGCGGGATCGACTCGACCGTGCCGGTGACGTCGCGGATCGCATAGAAGCGCCGATCGGCCGGCGCCAGGTCGCTCGTCTGACCGATGATCGCGCAGCCGACGTCGGCGACGACCTGCCGGAACGTATCGAAGTCCGGCGTTGCCGCATAGCCCGGGATGCTCTCCGCCTTGTCGGTCGTGCCGCCCGTATGGCCGAGCCCGCGGCCCGAGATCATCGGCACGCAGGCGCCGCAGGCTGCAACGATGGGCGCAAGCAGGAAGGACACCTTGTCGCCGACGCCGCCCGTCGAATGCTTGTCGACCACCGGGCCGTCGAGACCGGCAGAGGTCCAGTCGAGGACCGTTCCGGAACGCGCCATGCCGAGCGTCAGTGCGGCCGTCTCGTCGAAGCTCATCGAGTTGAGGAAAATCGCCATCGCCAGCGCGGATACCTGCTCGGCGGGGATGCTCGAGTCGGTGAGTCCGGCGACGAAGAAGTCGATCTGCTCGCGGCTCAATGCCGCGCCGTCGCGCTTGGCGCGGATTACGTCGGTGAACAGCATGTATCGTCGAAACCGCGAAGCTTCAGGTCCGGGCGCTGCAGCCAGTTGTCGGCCGGGTAGCGACATGCCTTGTCGATTACGTGCAGCGTGTAGGCATGCCGGGAGCGTGCCGAGCGGTTCGGGCCGCTCAGATGCGGGGCCCGGCCGCTGAAGATCACGAGCGTGCCCTTGTCCGCCGGCACGATGACGCGCTCATCGGTCGGCCACGGCGAGGAATCCAGCGTCTCGGTTACGCTCCTGCCGTCGGGCATGAGGCGGTTGCGAGCCTTTAGCGGACCCCGATGCGCGCCGGGAATGAACTCGAGGCAGCCGTTGTCGGGCGTGGCATCCTCGAGCGCGAACCAGAAACCCACGCAGGACTCGGGCTCGGTATAGATGTACGTCGAGTCCTGGTGACACAGCACTTCGCCGCCGATCCGCGGGGGCTTGAAGATGTACATGGACTGGATGATGCCGGGATCCGCAAACCCGAGCCGCCGCACCAGCTCGGCGAGTTCGGGCGTCCGCGAGAAGCGGTCGAATACCGGATCGAGATCGTGCAGCGCATGGCCGATCTTGTTGAGGCAATCGAGCTTGTCCCCGCGCAGTTTGCCGGCGGCGTCGAACGCGTCGGCCTCGAGAAAAAACCGGATCTTGTCGCCGGACTCGAGGAAGTAACGATCGGCAAGCTGAGTCTGATCGGTCGTCGAGAACACGCTCTGCACGGTCGCCGGATCGAAACGATCGACGATTTCCCTGACGCGTGCACGCAATGCGTTGCAGGCGGTATCGGCGACGAAACCGTCCAGCACCAACACGCCGGCGGCAGCGAAATCCCGGAGCATTTCCGGGCTGAGCCGGCCGCCGTCGGGCGCAGGATGTCGGGGTACACGCTTCGAAAACACCATGGAGCCGCTACGAGCAGTTCGAAGAATGCATCGTAACGGCAACCAGGCGCGAGGAGAACATCTGTTAGCGCCGTTCACGGCTCCGACAACGTAGTCGCCGCCGGGGCGCGCCATAAACAGGGTGCTACAATGCGGCCCCTTTTTTCGATCCGGCTGAACGGTATGCCCAAGGATATCCGCCTGACGACAGCGACCGCCGCGCTGGCGCTGACCCTTGCCGCCTGCAGCGCATCGGAGAGTCAGGAACAACGGATCGATCTGATCGTCTATGGCGACGCGATCGTCACGATGGACGCCGCGATGACTGAGATCGCCAACGGCGCGATTGCCGTTGACGACGGGATCATCCTCGCGGTCGGCGACGCCAGCGAGATCGACGCGCGCTACAGCGCACGAGACACGCTCGAAGGCCGCAACCGCGTCGTCATGCCGGGACTCGTCAACGGGCACTCGCACGCGGCGATGACGCTCCTGCGCGGGGTTGCGGACGACCTGGCGCTCATGGACTGGCTGCAGAACTACATCTTTCCGGCCGAGGTCGCATTCGTCGACCCGGAGTTCGTCCGCATCGGCACCGAGCTGGCCTGCTGGGAGATGATTCGCGGCGGCACGACTACCTTCGTCGACATGTACTACTACCCGGACACGATCGCAGAGGTCGTCGAGGACTGCGGCATGCGCGCGCTGATATCGGCGACGGTCATCGACCAGCGCAGCCCCGACGCAGAGAGCGCCGCCGACGGCATTGCCCGGGGCCGCGGCTTCGTCGAACGCTGGAAGAACCGGCACCCGCGCATAACGCCGATCTTCGGTCCACATGCCAACTACACGCTCAACGCGGAACAGCTCAAAGCCACCCGCGAGGCCGCGAACGAGCTCGGTGTGCCGATCAGCATTCACCTGTCGGAGTCGCCGTTCGAGATCGAGTATTCGAAGAACACGTATGGCACGACCAGCATCGAGCTGTTCGAGGACATCGGTTTCTTCGACGGACCGACAATCGCCGCGCACGTGGTCTGGCCGACGGACGACGAGATACCGATCCTCGTCGACCGCGAGGTCGGCGTCATCCACAACCCGACGTCGAACATGAAGATCGCGTCGGGCGTGGCGCCGGTTACGAAGATGCTTGCCGCCGGCGTGCGTCTCGGGCTCGGCACCGACGGTGCGGCCAGCAACAACGACCTCGACATGTGGGAGGAAATGCGGCTGGCCGCGTTCCTGCAAAAGGTCGACCGTATGGATCCCGAGGCACTGCCGGCCGACGTCGTCCTGCGCATGGCGACGAGCGCAGGCGCCGAAGCCATCGGTCTCGGCGACGTCACCGGCTCGCTCGAACCCGGCAAGCGCGCCGACCTGATCCAGGTGGCGTTCGACGACGTGCACCACGTGCCGACCTACGACGTCAAGTCGCACCTGGTCTACGTCACCGACGAACAGGACGTCGCCTCGGTCGTCGTCGACGGCCGGATACTGATGCGCGAGCGGGCGATGCTGACCGTCGACACGGAACGCGTGAGAGACGAAGCCACGGCGCTTGCCGCGGCGATTCAGGCCGAACTCGCGCGGCGCAATCGATGAATCGACCGGCCTCGCCGCACAAGGGAGAACTGCGATGCTGATGAAAGCGCTTAGCGTACTCGCCGGAATGGTCGTCGCCTTCGCGCTGATCGCCATCGTTCAGTCGATCGGACACGCCGTGTATCCGCCACCGGCCGATCTCAACATCCGCGATACCGAAGCATTTGCCGAGTACACGCGGTCACTGCCGTTCACGGCTATCCTGTTCGTGCTTGCCAGCTATCTCGCAGGCGCCTTCGCGGGATCGTTCGTCGCGGGCTGGATAGCGGGCGGGCCGTCGCTCGTCTACCCGGCGATCATCGGCGGGATTCTGCTGGCGGCGACCGTGGCCAATCTCGTCGCGATACCGCACCCGCTGTGGTTCGGCATCCTTGCCGTTATCGGCATTCCCGCCACCGCCTTTTTGGGCGGCCGTCTGGCACCCACCCGGATAGCCGCTGTCGATCGGCCGCCAACGGCGCCGGGCGCATGATCGTCATCCAGGACAGGCTGGTCGGCAATCATTGCTATGGCTGCGGCAAGGACAACGCAGAAGGCCTGCGCATCAAGAGCCACTGGGACGGCGAAGTGGCAACCTGCCGCTACATGCCGCGGCCCGAGCAATGCGCGGGCCCGACGCAGTTCGTATACGGCGGACTGATCGCCAGTCTGATCGACTGTCATTCGGTGGGCACCGCGATTGCGCATTTCTATGGCCGCGAGGGCCGTGAGGTGGGCGAAGGTCCCGCCATCTGGTGCGTGACCGGCAAGCTCAGCGTGAACTACCGGAAACCGACTCCGATCGATCGCGAGGTCGAACTCAGCGCCCGGATCGCGGAAAGCGGTGAGCGCAAGGCGATAGTCCATACGACGCTTGCTTCCGGGGACAGCATCACCGCCGACGCCGAGGTGATCGCGATCCGCGTACCGGACGACTGGAGGACGGGCGGGTGAGCGCCTCGACTCGCCGTGTCCTGCCCTTCCTCGCCGCTCTGATCGCACTGAGTGGCTGCGCCGGTCTGCGGCCGGGATTCGAAGCCCCGACCGTCAACGTCCAGGGGTTTCGCGCCGTACCCGCCGAGCGCGGCTTTCCTCAGTTCGAGATCGATCTCGCCGTCGCCAATCCTAACGCCATTGCCCTGAAGCTGGCAGGCATCGCCTACTCAGTCAGCCTCGACGGCAACGAAGTCATTACCGGCGTCGGCCGTGACCTGCCGGAGATCGCGGCCTATGGCAGCGAAACCTTTACCGTGACCGCAAGCCTCGACCTGCTTGCCGGCGCGAGACTCGTCCGCTCGCTGATGACGAAGGACGACGACCGCTTCGACTATGCGTTCGAGGCCAGACTCGATCCGGGCCCGCTGATTCCCGACATCCGCGTGCGGGACGAGGGCACTATCTCGCTGAGTGCCTGGGGCGGAGGTTAAAAGGCCTGCTGACGACGGGACGACGGGCGTCTGCACTGCAGTCAGAGGAAGCTGGTGCCGTAGTCCATCGGTTCGAGGCCGAAGTACGCGGCCAGACTCTGGCCGATGTCCGCGAAAGTCGCTCGCTTGCCGATCGAGCCCGGACGCACCGCGTCGCCGCTTGCGAGCA
The DNA here is from genome assembly GCA_028277185.1 of Woeseiaceae bacterium. Lineage (GTDB taxonomy): Bacteria > Pseudomonadota > Gammaproteobacteria > Steroidobacterales > Woeseiaceae > UBA1847. The sequence goes on along the minus strand of JANQGQ010000038.1, from coordinate 137,921 downwards.
CGGGGATGTGTTCGCGCGTGTGATCCGAGCCTTCCCACGTAGGGTCGCAGCCGTGATCCGCGGTCAGCACGAGGAGGTCGTCCGGCCCGAGCCGCGCTTCGAGCTCCGGCAGGCGGCTGTCGAAGTACTCGAGCGCCCCGGCATAGCCGGCGACGTCGCGGCGATGACCGTAGAGCATGTCGAAGTCGACGAAGTTGGCGAACACGATGCTGCGGTCCGGCGCGTCGTCGAGCGCCTTGAGCGTGGCGTCGAACAGCGCGGCGTTGCCGCTTGCCTTGATCTTTTGCGTGATGCCCTGGTGCGCGTAGATATCCGCGATCTTGCCGATGCTGATGACCTCGCCGCCTTCCGCCACGAGCTTGTCGAGCACGGTCGGCGCGTGCGGCGGGGTGGTCAGGTCGCGGCGATTGCCGGTCCTCACGAAATCTTCGGCGCTGTCGCCGACGAAGGGCCGCGCGATGACGCGGCCGATGCGGTACTCGTCGACCAGCTCGCGGGCTATGTCGCACAGCTCGTACAAGCGCTCGAGACCGAAGGCCACCTCGTGCGCCGCGATCTGGAAGACGCTGTCCGCGGACGTATAGACGATGGGCTTGCCGGTCCGGCAATGCTCCTCGCCCAGCTCGCGGATAATCGTCGTACCGGACGCATGGCAGTTGCCCAGCATACCGGGCAGACCCGCCCGATCGATGAGTCCCGCAAGGAGCTCGGGCGGGAACGTGTCGCGGCGCTCGGTGAAGTAGCCCCAGTCGAACAGCACGGGAACGCCGGCGATCTCCCAGTGGCCGCTCGGCGTATCCTTGCCGCTCGACAGCTCCTCGGCATAGCCGAACGCGCCGGTGACCGCGTCGACCGGACCCGCGCCGGCCGCGTACGCGCCGTTGGCTTCGCGATGCGCCTCGAAGAGCCCGAGGCGTGCCAGATTGGGCAGATCGAGCGGACCCCGCTCGCCGGCGGCGCGCATGCGAGCGATGCTGCCGAGCGTGTCTGCGCCCGCGTCGCCGAAGCGATCCGCGTCCGCGGTAGCGCCGATGCCGAATGAATCCAGAACCAGGACGATAGCCCGCTTCACGATACTGCTCCGCGTCAGGCTGCGGTCAGCGAGAAGAAAAACCCGGCAAGCGCAGCATTCATCAGGTTGACCAGGGTGCCTGCCACCACGGCCTTTAGACCAAGTCTAGCAATATCGTGCCGTCTTTTTGGAATCACGGCCCCGAGGCCGCCGAGGAGGATCGCGATCGAGCCCAGATTCGAGAAGCCGCACAGCGCGAAGGTGACGACCAGCTGCGTGTATGGCGACAGCTGGCCGCGAACTTCGATGAAGGCGAGATAGGCGAAGAACTCGTTGATCACGAACTTCTGGCCGATCAGGCTGCCCGCCGTCGCCGCCTCGGACCAGGGGACGCCGAGCAGGAATGCGATTGGTGCGAACAGCTTGCCGAGCAGCCACTCAAGCGTCAGCCCGTCGAAACCGAACCAGCTTCCGACCCAGCCGAACAGACCGTTGACCATATAGATGAGCGCGACGAACGCGATCAGCATCGCACCGACGCTGACCGCAATGTTGAGCCCGGTCAGTGCGCCATTGCCGATGGCCTCGAAGGCATTGATCGGCCGATCGACGTCTTCTTCGCTGGCGACCGCGTCTATCCCGAGCAGCTCGCCCGTCTCCGGCACGAGGATCTTTGCCATCAACAGACCGCCCGGCGCCGCCATGAAGCTTGCCGTGATCAGGTACTTGAGCTCCACGCCCATGGTCGCGTAGGCCATCATCACGCCGCCGGCGATCGTCGCGCAGCCGCCCGTCATCACCGCGAACAGTTCCGACTCGGTCATGCGCGCGAGATACGGGCGTACGACGAGCGGCGCATCGGTGTGGCCGACGAAGATGTTGGACGCCGCCGAGATCGACTCGGCCTCACTGGTGCCGAGTAAGCGGTGCAGCCAGCCGCCGACGGTTCCGACGAACAGCGGCATGATCCTGAGGTAGTACAGGAGCGACATCAGTGCCGCGAAGAAGATGATGACCGGCAGCACGTTGAATGCGATCGTGACGCCCAGCGTCGGTACGATCTGCGGGCCGAACAGAAACTCGATGCCCGCGTTGCCGTAGTTGATGACGTGCTGGAAGCCGCGGACCATGCGGTCCAGAAACGCGCCGCCCTGCGGGAGATAGAGTACGACAGCGGCAAGCAGTGTCTGCAGCGCGAACGCCACGCCGACGGTTCGCAGGTTGATCGCGCGACGGTTCGTCGACAGCAGCCAGGCGATCAGCAGCACGGTGCCGACACCGACGGCGCTCATCAGGACTTGCATAGGCTCTGGTGTCCTGTCCCGTTAATTCGTTGACCAATTCGCCGCGTCTTTTTGCGTCTGGCGGCGTTGCGGCTCCTCGCCATAGCCCCACTATGACTCGTCGCCGCGCCTTGCCAGCCACAAAAACCCGCCGCCGACTTGGTCAACGAATTAACGGGACAGGACACCGGCGACCCTTGTTGTTTTGGGTCAGGATAGCCTGGTTACGGGTCGGAATCGCCGAAAATCTGGTCGACGTCTTCGCGGACGACGGCCTCCGCTCTCGCAAAATCGCGCTTCAGGTTATCGAGTTCCGACTCGAGCGGCCCAAGCATCACGGCCGGCCGAACGTCGAGCGCCGGCATTGACAACGGCTGAGCCGTCACCGTGGGCGGCGCCTCGGGGGCAGGCCCCAAATTCACGAGTACGATGACGAGCAACGCAGACGCGGCTCCGGTCAAGCTGCTTGCCCACCAGAACCAGCGCGGCCGCGACACGGGCACTGGCGATCGTACAGGCTCGGCTGCCTCGAGCGATGCCCGCAGGCGTTCGTCGAGCTCAGGCGAAATCCGGACCTCGATGCGCCCGGCATCGTCTTTCAATCGTCGTTCGAGCTTATCCACAGTTGCGTTCCTCCTCGACGCCACCCGTCTCATCGGTGGCCGCCTCCATCGCCGACGCCAGCAGTCGCCGGCCGCGCAGCAGGTTGACCTTCGTCCAGCTCGAGCTGCGCTCGAGCGCCGCGGCAATGTCCTTGATGCTCATGTCCTCCGCATAGCGCAGCCAGACGGCCGTGAAGACCTCGTCGCTGAGCTCCCGGCGAGCCGTAACCCACAGGTTCCGCCCGGCCTGGTCCGCAATGCACTGCTCGAGCGGGCCGCTCTGGTTGTCGGCCAGGTCCAGAAGCTGCACCGTGTGGTGATCCTTAAGCCTCAGCGCATTGCGGATCGCGATCCGGTACAGCCAGGTGCTGAAACGCCAGGCCGGGTCGTAGGAATCCAGGTAACGATAAGCGTTGACCAGCGTGTCCTGCAGCGCATCCTCGGCATCGGCGAAACTCGCACAGCGGGTCACGAGAAATCGCAGCAGGCCCTCGCGGTAGCGCGCAACGAGGGTCGTGAACGCCGGCACCGAGCCGGCCTTCGCTTTCCGGATCAGCTCGCTTTCGGTCTGCACGAACGTGGATTCCGCCAGCCGGCGTCAGTCGTCGAGCGTCGCAACGACCAGCGCCGGATCGATTTCCAGAGTCAGCTTGAGCACCGTATCGTCGACCTCGACCACGGTGTTCTTGAGCACCTCGCGAACCCTCGGCTCCGTATCTTCGTCGTCGCTGAACGCCTGCAGCGCGATCAGACCGCGCGCGATGCTTGCCAGCGCGTCCGCCTTCTCCGCGTCCACGGTAACGAGTTGCGCCTCGACTGCCAGCTTGCCGCCGGCATCCGCGAGGAGTACCGCCATCTGCCGGGCGTTCCTCAGGAAGCTCGAATCCCAGTCGTCGCCGTCGCTGCGTTCGGCCAGCGATTCGGTTTGTACGCCAGCCTGCACGAGGCTCCGCTCCGCCGACAGCACGAGCAGGGCCCCCTGCTCCGCGCGGCGGTCCCTGACCCGGCCGCGATTGTCTAGCAGTTCGTGCATACGCTCCCGGGTGGCGGTAACGACGATCTTGTCTTCGAGCGCGAAGCTGAAGTAGGCCCCGTCGTCGAGATCGATGTCTATCCGCTTACCGTCGCCATCGCCGTGAGTGTCTCCGCGAACGTAATGATAAGCGCGGTTCCTGTGGGCAAAGGAATCGAACTCGTCAGCAGTAGCGGCGACCGCCATCAGCTTGTCTTCGGTCGCCGACGAAATCTCACCTTCGAGCAGGAAGACGATGTCGTCCTCTTCCGTCGCAAAGGCCGTCAGGCGATCGGCTTCGGCGGCCAGATCGATGCCGCTCTCCTCGCGGACTTCGCTGAAGACTTCGCGATCCAGCCAGCCGTGCAGATCCCGTCCCGCGTCGCTATCGCGCATGGCCGCGAAATCTGCGTGGAAGTACCAACTCGACGTTGCGGGCAGATCGCTGGCGCCCAGGCCGGCGCTCTGCGCTACAGGCACCAGCGCGAACAACGCTGCGATGAAAACCGGTCGAACTCGCATGATTTGCTCCATTCCCATGATCAGATACCGGCTTATAGCGGCCGGCGGGGCAATTGGTTACAAGAGATCGGAATCCTCGCGGACCGCGCTACACGGACCGGCCGGCGCGTCTCAGCACGTCGACCGTTTCGAGCTTTTCCGGCGTCTCGACGTCGTGGCGGAACTTCGGCAACGTGCTCCGGCGATCGAGCTCGGCGAGATGCGGCGGACCGAAGGCGCAGTCAAAGCGATCCCATCGGGAAGACCCCGCCGGCTGAGCCCGGGGTTTGTCAACGACCGACGGCGTCTATTCGGCATCGCGCGCACTGCCCAGTCGGCTTACGGCGATCGCCATTATCAGGCCAACCGCAAAGCCGGGTATAGCTTCATACAGCCCGAAAGTCGCGGACTTCGCGAACAGCACCCAGCCGACGCTCGTCAAAAACCCGCCCAGCATGCCGGCGACGACACCGTTCGCGGTAACCCGGGGATCGTAGAGAATCGCAAGAACGGGCGGGCCGAATGCGGCGCCCAGACCCGACCAGGAAAACAGAACGAACCAGAAGATGAACTGCGCCTCCGGAACCGCAAAGATCACGCCGAGAATTCCGATCATCAACGTGGCCAGTTTGCCCAGCCGTGCGAGATCGGCGTCGGCGCGGCGGCTCCGCAGCAGTTTCTGCATGCCGTCGCGCACCACCGCCGACGACGCCAGCAGCAGCAGGGAGTCCACGGTCGACATGATGGCCGCGAGTACCACGACGATCAGAACGCCGGTTACCAGCGGCGGAAACAGGGCTTCCGCCATGCGCGGAAACACCGTTTCGCTGTCGTCGAGACCCGGAAACAGCACGCGCCCCGCCATCCCGGTCAGCACGGCGCCCACCCCGAACGCAAGCAGCACGGCCACGGACACAGTCCGCGCTTTCCTGAGTTCGCCCTCGTCCCGGGCCGACATATAGCGGAGCATCAACTGCGGCACGCCCAGATAGGGCAGCCCAATGGCCGCGAAACTCAGAGCGACGACCCAACCCGCCACGCCGCCCTGCCCCGTCGGGCTCAGGAGAGCGGGATCCGCGCTTCGAAGGGCTTCGAGCATCTGAGCGATGCCGCCGGCCGCGTGGATACCGACGATCGGCACGACGACGAGACCGGCCAACATCATGGCGCCCTGGAGGACGTCGGTGTAGGACACCGCCTTGTAGCCGCCGACGAACGTATAGGCGATGATCACGACCGCGCTTGCAAGCACGGCGTGCCGGTAGTCTATCGCGAGAAACGTCGACATCGCCTTGCCGGACGCGACCATTTGCGCGGTCACGTAGGTCGTCACCATGATCAGGATGATGGCGACGGCCACGATGCGTATGGCACTGGCCCGCCCGGCGAACGGCGCGGCCAGCACGTCGGGCACGGTGATCGCATCGTGGCGATCCGCGAAGCGCTTGAGTCGCCGGGATACGATCCGCCACGACAGCCAGATACCGGTCACCTGCCCCAACACTACCCAGAACGCCTGGATGCCAACCGCGTAGCCCATGCCCGTCAGACCGATCATGAACCAGCCGCTCGCACCGGTCGCGTTGGTGCTGAAGGCGACGACCCAGTACGGCAGCTTCTTACCCGCGAGGTAGTAGCCCTTCAGCGATTCCGTCTCGCGCCGGCTCCAGATCGCCAGCGCGAACAGGAGCAGCAGATAGACGCCGAGAACGGCGTAGGCGACTGTCAAAACCCGGGATCGTTGTCGCGACTATGCGGTTCCATCCCAATCGGCGAGCCGGGAGGCACGCTTACGGCGGGCAGCTCACCGACGCTTGCGGGATCTTCGAGCGCCCGGTCGATGCGCATGCTTGCGAGGCGCATCCAGGCCCGGCGCTCCGGGTCTACGGGATCTTGCTCGTCGAGCGACGCCTTGAGACTCTCCACCGCGTCGAGGGCAGTGGCCGCGACGCCCGGGTCGATCTCGCGATCGACCGCGAGTCTGAGCAGATGATCGAGCGCAATCAGGCTCGTCTGCCGGTGGATCGCGAACTCGCCGGCGCCGGGGCTGCTGTACCAGGTCGCCGCCAGCAACTGCTCGACCAGCGCGCGAAACGTCGGCGAACCGTTGCGGTTCATGCGTGCGGCTCGCGTGGGCTCCAGAAGCACGCGCAGCGTCAGTTCCGCCGCGGCCGCCGCCGGGGCCAGCGGATCGAACACGCCGCCCGTGTGCCCTGAGAACAGCTCCCGATTCGCCGGATAGCCCGGTGGCCGCGGCGACAGCTTCGCGACGAGCGAGTCCGGCAGCGCCAGCAGCGACGGCGCCAGCGTACTCAGCAGGGCCTCGATCGCAAGCTGCTGCCGGGCGGTGGCGACGGGCAGGATCGCTTGCTGACCGTCGCCCTTCAGCGCGTACTCAAAGTAGCTTCCGCCGATCAGCTTGCCGACCGCCTCGATCTGGAAGCGGTGCAAAAGATAGATTGGTACGAGGGTCTCTTCGATGGTCGCGAGAGGCCGCCCGCGCCGGATGTGATTCTCGGAGAAGCGCGCCAGTGCGTGGTCGCGAACGCGCAAGAGATGCTCGAGTTCGGCGATCGCGTCGTCACCGTTGTCCCACAAGTTACCGTCCGGATGCGCCGAGCCGATCGACCGCGCATCGGCATCGGCAACGTAGCGAAAGCCGGCCGCGATGGTCTCATCGAGTATCCGCTGCCGCTCCGCATGGCGGTCGACGCCGTCGGGAAAGTCCTGATACGCGTACAACACCGTGCGGATATCCCACGTCCCGATCCGGTCGTCGTACGCGTTGTCGAGCGAGATGCCGGCAGCGGGATCGAAGTCGATCAGCGGGAACGGGTAGTCCATGACCGAGGAGCGGTCCTGGCTGCTTGCCGCGAAGTTGTGCTCGAAACCGAGCGTGTGGCCGACTTCGTGCGCGGACAACTGCCGGATACGGGCCAGCGACATCTCGAGCATGGGCTCCGAAGCCTCGTCGCCGCCCCGATAGGGCCCGAGCAGCCCCTCCGCGATCATGAAGTCCTGGCGCACGCGCAGCGAACCGAGCGTGACGTGCCCCTTGATGATCTCGCCCGTGCGCGGATCGACGACCGAGTACCCATAAGACCAGCCGCGCGTCGAACGATGCACCCATTGAATCGTGTTGTAGCGCACGTCCATCGGATCGGCGCCGTCCGGCAGCATCTCCACGCGGAAGGCATTGCGGTAACCGGCTGCCTCGAACGCCTGATTCCACCAGCGCGCCCCGTCGAGCAGCGCGCTTCTGACCGGTTCGGGCGCGCCGGGGTCGAGGTAGAAGACGATGGGCTCGACCGCATCGCTGATCTCCGCCGCGGGATCGACCTTCTCGAGCCGGTGCCGGACGCCGAAATTGCGCTTCAGCTCGGCGCCGATGGGCGTCGCGTAGTCCGAGAACCCGCCCGCGCCGAAGCCAAGGCCGAAGACACCGGCGCGCGGATCGTAAGGCAGCGGCTCGTACCCGTCGTCCGGCAGCCTGACGAAAGAATGATGCATGTGCACGGTAACGGCCGCGGGATCGGGAACGACCGTCGGCAGATGCGGACCCGTCGCCTCGCCGGTAAACGTGACGACGGCCTCGATCTCACTGTTGTCCGGAAATGCCTTCGTGCGCGGCAGATAGATCATCGACCGCGAGGAATCCACCGCGTACGTCCCTTCGTCGCGCGCAGTAAGTCGCGCCGCAAGCCGGTGCGCGTCGCGGGTAAAGAATGGCGTGCCGTCGATCAGGAGCTGATCGTCGCGTTCCCCGACGACCTCGAAGCCCCAGAGCACCGACCGCGCGAAGGACTCGCGGATCGCCTGCCGCTCTGCCGGATCGTCGCTGTCGGCCCGATAGTCGAGATTGTCCGCCATCAGCAAGACGCGGGGACCGCTCCTGACGAAGCGGACGATCCTCGTCGGACCGAGCTGACCGCGGTCCAGACCGAGGTCGTTGGAACCTACGCCGCGCGCCAGCGCCGATTGATAGAGAAAGGGCGTATCGAGCTCACTGACGCCGACGAGGAGCTTGCCGGTATCTTCCTGCCAGTACAGATCGACGAAACCCGCCATCCGCTCGAGAGGCGGCATATCGGCATCCGCGGCCGGCGTCGTGGCGACCTCCGACCCGGTCCCGCCGCCGCACGCGGCGACACATAGAAGCGCAAAAAAACGGAGTGCGACGCGCATAGGAACTCCTTAGTGGGCTCTTGTTTTGAGAGTTTCTCCGGTCCCGTCAGGCCGCTTCTGCGCCTCGGCTGATGCGCCCGGCAATGATCCCGGCGATCAGCAGGAACAAGCCGATACCGAACAGGTACTCGGGGTAACTTCGGGTAATGCCGCAGTAGTAGATGAGCGGCACGTTGACGATTTGAAACACGTTGATTACCCGGCTGTTGCGCATCCCCAGTTTGGGGAAGCGGACGCGCGAGATCATCGCGATCGCCAGCACGAACATGAGCACGGGCAGGTAGATGTTGAGCGGCAGGCTGTCCGCGAGTTCCGGGTGAGCCAACACGACGAGCACCATGGAAGCCGTGAGCCCGCCGCCGGCCGCCGTAATCGGCACGCCGGTGAACCAGCCCTTTACCGGAGTCTCGGTCGTCAGATTGAAGCGTGCGAGGCGCATGGCCCCCGCGAGGGCGAATACGCTGACCGCGACGAGCATCAGCCAGTAGTTGTTCGTGCCGAGCTCGATGCCGGCGGCCGTCGTGCCGAGATTCAGCACGAGAATCGCCGGCGCAACGCCAAACGACACGAGATCCGCCATAGAGTCGAACTCGGCGCCGAAGTCCGACGTGGCCTTGAGCAGACGCGCTGACAGACCGTCCATTACGTCGAGCAGTCCGCACCAGACGATGATCCATGCCGCAAGCTCGAGATTGCCAGTCTGCGTCGTCACGATCGACGCGATACCGAGTAGCAGGCTCAGGGCCGTGAACGCGTTCGGGACGGTGTAGCGTAGCGGGTATTTCAAGCGGTAGCCGACGGAACGGAGGCGAGGTTTGAGAATTCTGCCATCAGGCGCCGTGGCCGCGCCAGCCGAACGGCATCGGAACTTCGCGCGACATCAGCTCAGTTCTGCCGCCGCGCACCCCGAACCTGCACGCCCATGGGTCCTGTCGGCACCGCAAGCTGAAGACTGCTGCCATCGCGCAGCACGTCGACGACCGCGTTCTGACCGGGCGTAGCGCCCATCGACAAAACCTGGAGTTCGCGCGTCGAGTAGACGCGCGTACCGTTGTAGGAAACGATGACGTCGCCGGGTTTGAGCCCTACGCCGCTTGCCGGTGACGACGCCATTACGCTGGCCACCCGCACCTCGTTCGGCATTCCGAGCGCATTGATGTACTGCTCGTATTCCCTTTCACCTATTTCCTGGCGCAGCCGCCAGTTCGGATCGTAGTCGAGCCCGAAGGCCCGCGGAGTCCCGGCGCTTCGGGCCTCGTAGCGTTCGCGCATGATTTCCCACTGCAACTCGGAAACCCGGCCGACGATCGCCTCGGCCCGGTCCGGCGCGAAGCCCGACGCCGTAAGCTGCCGGACCTGCGTCGCCTGCCAGTCGTTCTGCTGCATAGCCCTTCCGTCAGCATTGATGACGGTGTTCTGGCGCGCCTCCCGGCGTTGCCGGCCCGCGACCATCTGCCCGATCTCGTTGGCGATCACGCTGGGGCCCTCGTTGTCGAGACGCTCGACCTCCTCGAGCAGCAGCGCGATCTGTTCTTCCAGCACGAACCGCGCTTCGCGCTCCTGCGCGACGATCGCCTCCAGTCTGGCAATGCGTTCGTCGGCGGGCGCATCGCGATCGAAGTAGGTCGCGACCGGCGCGGGCGCGCTGCCGGTCGTCGGTTCGGCGGCGTCGTCCGCAACGAACGCGCCGGCAAAGAAACCGCCGACGAGGCCGACGGCAAGAACGGCAAGCAGCTTCATGGCAGGTCCCTCCCCAAGGCTCTGAGCGTACGTTTTGGATTCGGCGGGAGCTTGAGGGTTCCGCCCGGTCCGGCGTTCGGCAAGCGCAAGAGCGTCGCTCCTACTCCACGAACTCTGCGCGCGTGACCGCGACAGGGCAGGACCCGCCGGTATACGGGCCGAGCCCGGTGTTGACGCTGCCGATGCTGCCCGGCTGCAGCGGACCGCGGATCACGCTGGCAACCTGCCGCGGAGTGCCGTCGCTGCCGGTGTAGGTAACCGTGACCTGAACGTTCCGGATCGCGTCCGGTGCGTCGTTCCGCACCTGAACGACGAGGTTCTGCCGGTCGTCGGCGACGCAGTTGAACGGCACGTACTGAGACGGGTTACTCGGAAGCTCCAGGCGCGCAAGACGCGAGCGCGCCGCGGCTCCGACGTCGCCTCCTGCATCCACGAGCGGCCGGTAGTACTCGATGGCTCGGTTGACGTCGCCCCGTTCCTCGGCGATCAGGGCAAGCGTGTAGTACGCCGGGGCCGTCGGCATGAACTCGAGGCTGCGCTCGAGGTCGGCAACGGCCGCGTCGGTCTCACCCTGTTCTTTACGCGCCCGCCCGCGCTGCAGATGGTAGTAGAAGAACTCGGGACGTCGTTCGATTGCGCGAGTGTAATTCGTTTCCGCCCAGGCGAAGTTTTCTTCTACGAGCCGCACGTCGCCGCGCAGGCTGTGGAAATGCGCTTCCCCGTCGAACTGACCGAGCGCCCGCTCGGCGAGTTCGAGTGCCCTTGCCGTGTTGCCGTCGGCGAGCGCCTTGCGCCCTTCGTCGTACGCGTCGTACGCCGGCTTCAGCGCCCGGGTCTTCGCCAGCATACGCTCGTAGCGCTCGACGCCCAGCTCGCCTCCGGCGGGGAGCGTCGCCGCCGTCGCCCGATTCGCGGCGACGCGGGATTGCGACGGCGGGTGGCTGGCGAACAGGCCCGACAGCCAGTCGGTCTGGCGTCCTTCGCTGAGACGCACGAAGGTCTCCTGCAGCGTAATCGCGCCGGTCGGATCGTAGCCGGCTTTCGACATGTACGTCATGCCGTACTTGTCCGACTCGAGTTCCGCCTGCCGGCCGTAGCGTGAGGTGATCAGTTGCGAGCCGAGCGCCGCGCCGCCGACGGCAAGGTCGCCGTAGTCGCTGTCCGCCGTGACGACGGCCGTCGCAACGACGAGCACCTGGCTCAGCATGCCCCGGGTCATCTGCTGCGCGGAATGCCGGGCGGCCGCGTGTACCACCTCGTGTCCGAGCACCGCCGCCAGCTCGGCTTCGGAGTTCAGCTCGGTCAGAAGACCCCGGTTGATCGCCATCTTGCCGCCGGGAAGCGCCCAGGCGTTCGGAATCGAATTGTTGAGGATCACGAACTCGTAGGGCAAGGGATTCTCGGCATGCGCAGCGACCCGCGCACCGACGTTTTGCACATATTCGGTCAGCTCGGGGTCCACGTCGTACACACCGCCCTGGGACTGCTGGGTCGGCACGTAGGCCTGCTCGCCCATCGCGACTTCCTGGGCGGGACTGACGGTAATGAACTGCCGCTCGCCGGTGACCGGGTTCACCGCGCAGCCGGTTATCAAACCGGTCAGCATCAGGACGGGAACGAGGCGGATCGGATACATTGCGGAATTCCGTGTCACAGTGAGCCTCCAGTATAGCGCCGCCTTGCCTACGCTTGTGTTGCCACTGGACTGTCACCTGACGTCCGCATACTCTGTGCCCGAAACCCGAAAAATCAACGATCAAGAAAAGGGGCGCATCATGGGCATTCTCGACTTCGTCAAGGACGTGGGGCTGCAGCTGTTCGACACCGATTCAGAGGCCGCCGACAACATCAGGCAGCATCTCGAGGTCAAGACGAGCGGATTATCGAACATCGAGGTGGATTTCGACGACGGGGTGGCCACGGTCCGCGGCAACGCGATAAATCAGGCAACCAAAGACCTCGCGGTGGCGATCGCCGGCAACGTGAAAGGCGTCGAGCGCGTCAACAGCGACGGGATCTCGGTGCCGCCCCCGCCCCCCGAGGCACCGGAACCGGAGCCCGAAGCCGAGTACTACGAGATCCAGAGCGGCGACACGCTCGGTGCGATTGCGAAGCGGTTCTACGGCAAGGCCTCGGCCTACATGAAGATCTACGAGGCGAACAAGGACATCATCGAGAACCCGGACCGCATCTACCCGGGCCAGAAGATCATCATACCCAAGGACTGAAAATGGACCTCATCTCCCTGTTGGCCGCCGCCGGCGGCGACAAGAGCGTCGCCGCGGTGGGCAAGCAGCTCGGCCTCGGAGGCGCGGATACCGACAGCCTGCTCAAATCGGTAGCCCCCGCGCTGCTCCGCGGTCTGCAGAATCAGGTGCGCGACGACAGCGGCGCGAGCGCGTTGAAAAGCGCCATCGAGTCTGGAAACCACAGCCGCTACATCGACGACCCGGCCAGTGCCCTCGACGCGGCCGGCATCACGGACGGCAACAAGATCCTCGGCCACATCTTCGGCAGCAAGGACGTGTCGCGTAACGTTGCCGCGAACGCGGCGACGGAAACCGGCATCGATGCGGCGCTGATCAGGAAAGCATTGCCGATGCTCGCGGGCATCGCGATGGGCGCGCTGAACAAGAACTCCAATGCCGGCCGCGATCTCGGCGGCACCGCGAACGACGGTGGGCTGGGCCCGTTGGCCGGGACTCTACTCGGTGGCGGCGACGGCAAAGTCGGGGTTGACGACGTGCTGAGTCTCGCACGGAAGTTCTTCTGACTCGCGAAGATCTGCTTCTGACGAGCACAAAAAAGGCCCCGCGTGTGCTCGCGGGGCCTTTTTGCTTTTACGACGCGTGAGTTACTTCCGGAAGCGGAAACCTAGAAGCCCCACTGGAACATCGCCGAGAAGTTGATCCCGGGCTTCTCTTCGAAGGTGACGACGCCGCCGCGCTCGATCTCGATCGATTCGTCGAGCAGGTTCTGCGCCTTGAACTGGACGGTCATGCGATCCGTCGGATACCAGAAATAGGTCGCATCCAGCGACGCGAACGGCTGCTCGAACGCATCGGGACGACCGAAGCGGCCGAACGTGAACAGGCGCTCGCTAAACACGTTGTAGATCAACGATGCGGTATGCCGGGAGTCGGCGGAATCGAAGCCGATCATGACATTGACGACCGATTCGGACGCACCGGACAGGCTGCAGTCGTTGAACGCTTCTTCGGTGTCCGATCCGAGGCTCTCGCAAGCAACCGACCCGCCGTTCGGACCGACGACCAGATCGCGATTCCACTGATAGGTCACGTTGCCCTGAACGAAGAACAGGTCGCCCCAGCCGCCGAGGAAGCCGAGTTCCTTGAGAAACTCCACCTCGACGCCCTGGATCTCGGCCGATTCGGCATTGAGGATTTCACGGGCGATCGTCGTATCGGACGCCGGAATCTCGAAGAACTCGATAGGGTTGGTGATGTCCTTCGAGAAAATCGACACCGAGAAGGTGTCGCTGTTGGCGAAGAACCATTCCGCGCGAAGGTCGATGCTTTCGACGTCGGCCGGACGAACGCCGGGGTTACCCCGCGTCAGATCGTCGGTAATCGGATCGATGTAGCTTGCGTCCGTGATCTCGCGAAGGTCCGGTCGGACGGCCGTTTCGCTATAGCCAAGCCGGAGCTGGAAGGTGTCGGCCCAAAGCGATCCCATGTAGGTTAGCGCGACAGTCGGGTACAGCTTGTCCTCCTGGAAGTACCAGGATTCGATCTCCTCGAGATCGGCGGGAGGGATGTTGCCGCTGCCGGGTGGATCCTCGAAATCCGCGTCAACCTGAGGCTGACCGATCGAAAATCCGTACGGATTCCAGGGAACGGAGACCTGCCGGTAGTCCTCCCAGCGGCCGCCCGCGACGATGCGCCAGGTATCGGCAATCGTCCAGTCGACCTGGCCGAACACCGCGTCCGTCATCGTGGCCGCGAGATAGCTGTTCGTATTGGCGCCAACGCGGGCGAAGACGAGGTCGTTCTCATAGACCAGCGAATCGGGTACGCCGACGTTGGGATTCGGATTCGGAACCGTCGCGAAGAAGTTTTCGTCCGAGAAAACGTCGCCCAGGTCGCCTTCCAGCGTGGCCGCATCGGGGACGTCGCGAAAACCGAGCGAGAACTCCGTCTGGCGATAGACACGTGCCTTCTGTGCGTGTCCCGCACCTCCGGACAACTCAACAAACGAGTTGCCGAACTCGAGCGGCAGCGCGACACGCCAACCGTAGTCCTCGACATCGTCCTCGAGCTCGGTGAAGCGGTAGTCGGCGGAACTAGATCCCGGGGAAACGCTCTCGCTGAGGAGCCCGCCGTTTTCGTCAAAGAACGTATCGGACGTCACGACTACGCGGTTCGGAATGTCGGTGGTTGCCGTAGAATCCGAATAGAACCAGGTAAAGCTGGTCTGCTCGGGGATGAAGCCCAGCGCGTTGAGGAACGGGAAGCGCTCCTTCGTTTCGGCACCGAGATAGTGGGTCCCCTGAATCTGGTTCGTCGTCATTTCCCGCTCTTCCCATTCGAGCCGGTACTGACGGAACCCGCGTCCGGACGACGCGAGGCGGTTTTCGTTGAAGAAATCGAACACCTCCGTCTCATCGTCCGTATCGAGAAGGTAGAGCGACGTCGTTTCGATCTCGTGATCTTCGAGGAAGGTCAGGCCGAAGTTGGCGGTTCCCGCAATGTTGATGCTGCGTGTTGCTTCCTCGCGGACACCGTTTTCCTCGTCGGGGTTACCGGCCGTTGCCGAGAAGGTCCGGCGCCAGCGCCAGTCAGTTTCGTACGCACCGCCGATCGCGAAGCCGGCGGTCCAGTCGCTGCCGAGATCGAAGCGGTTGCCGATGCTCGCGCGCGCCGTGATGTCGGGGTCGGGGCTTTCGCTTTGGATACTGATATCGCGGTTCAGGGATGCGGCAAGCTGCCGACTGATCGTCTGTGCCTGAAAGCCCCGCTCCGTACCACCGAGTTCCGGCTGCGTCGAGGCGAGTCTGCTGTCGATGTTGGCTATGTTGATATTGCCCTGAAACGTGGTCAGGGCCTCGACGAGTTGGGGCGACAGGGCGCGCGAGCCGTCGTCAGTACCGAAATCGTCGTCACCGCCGCCCTCGTAGGTATTGACGCGGCTCGGAACTTCGCTGTTGAAGCCGAGACCGAATTCGAGACGTGTCGTGAACGCGTCGGGAATGCCTTTGGTACGGATGTCGACGTTGCCGCCGCCGAAGTTGGCCGGAACCTGCGGATCGTAGGCCTTCTGAACCTTGAGGGACTCGACGACCGAGGTCGGAAACACGTCGAGCGGAATCACATTGCGCGTCAGGTCGGGTGACGGTATCTGGGCGCCGTTCAGCGTCGTCGTCGTGTAGCGCTCACCCAACCCGCGGATGTAGACGAACTTGTCCTGAACCAGCGTCAGACCCGGCACCCGGCGAAGCGCCGCCGCTACCGTGGCGTCGCCCAGACGGCTGATCGTGTCGGCACCCAGAAGATCTGTTGCGAACGCATCGTTCATGCGCTCGTTGACCAGCTGCTGGCTCGAGCTGATGAAACGGCCGAGGACTACGACTTCCTCGATTTCCTCGCTCTCATCGATCGACGGGTCATCGACTTCCGGTTCCGGAATGCCCTGCGCATGTGCGCCGGTAGTCCCCAGCGCAAGCGCGAGCGCGACCGCCGCCGCCAAGGGATGCTTGCGAAGTTTACCTGCTGTTTTCATTGTATTTCTGTCCTGTCATACCGGTCCGGGAAGGAGTCCGGTGTGAACGAGGGGCGCCCGTTCGATCTGACGATGAACGGGCGCCTCAGGGCGGATTGCATCCAGGCCGGACTTACTCGAACCAGAGCGCCTGAGCCCGGTTGTCCGGGTTGATCCCGAAGGACCAGGGCGCGGTCCAGTCGTCCGTGCCATCGGTTGCGCCGAGGAAGGTCGGAGCCGGGTCGCTATCCGTATCCGGACCGTCGAGGTCGGTCGGCGTAGTCCGCATATCCGGTATATCGCCGTCGACGATCGCACTCGCCCAGGTCGTCGAGTAGACCTTCTGCGGGCCGGTCAGGAGCTGCAGGTCCGTGTCCGCTGCGTCGGAAGCGTCGACCGCGGTGCCGTCGGCGACCGTGGCAAACTGACTATTGAGCGATGCCATCCATGCCGCTTCACCGGTAAAGGTGCCGATTGTCGTACCGCGATCGACTTCCTGACAGGCGACGATCACCGAGTTGAATTGCATGTCGCCGTCGAGGGCCGCCTGGATTGTTTCGTCACTCTCGAACCGCAGGCAGTAGTTGTCACTCGAACTCTCGTCGTCGTTCACGCCGAAGGAGCTGATGAGCAGCGCGTTCTGAACGACCGGGAAGATGCCCTCGCGCATGCGCCAGCCGGCTCCCGGATCGTGCGTAAACGGCCGGCCATTCGGCGACACGATGCAGGTTAGACCATTGATCGTCGGCCGGCTGTTGAAGCCGTTGTCGATGATTTGCTGCAGATCGGCCAGGTCGTCCGGATCGCCGCTGTCGACGAAGTCGTCGTAGCTGCCGACGCCGTCCGCCTCGATGCAGTGGTTGCCGTTCTGCTCCTGCTGAATGACGAGCGCGTTGGTGATCGTGCCGTCGTAGCCTTCGTCGATGTCGATCGTGTCGTCGCGCGAGTAGACCCCGACGAAGTTATTGACGTCTACCGAACCGCCGAAGAACTCGATACCGTCGTCGAACGTCGAGTAGATCTGCAGGTTGTCGACCAGCGTGCCGCGGCCAACGCCGCCGAAGGAGATGCCGTTCAGCTCATCGCCGTTACCGACTTCGGCGCCGGTGTGCTTGACGACGAAGTAACGCAGACTGCCGGAGTCGTCTTCGTTGTTGATGCCGCCGTACTGGGATTCGTCGTCGCCCGCGGAGCCCTCGGCTTCGACCGCACACTGCGTGCCGGTCACGAGGGCGAGGTCCGGGTTGGTGCCGCTGTCGCGGTCGGCCGCGCCGTCGGCGTAGCGAGTCACGTTGGTGTACTCGCACTTGTTGGAGATACCGAAACCGTTGATCACGATGCCGCCCCACTGCTGCACGTCCTCCGGACCGACGGTGCCGTTGACGTCGGTCAGCGACGTGAAGGTAATCGGTGCGTCGGGCGTCCCGTTGGCGATGATCTGCGAGCCGCGGTTGATGATCAGGAAGAACTGCTGGTCGGTGAAGGCGACCGTGGCGCCGGCCTCGACCGTCAGCGTCGGGCCGTCGCCGCCTTCAAAGATTCCGGCGGCAGCCAGCGCAGCCTGCGTACGGTAGGTCTCACCGACGAACAGGCTCGTGTCGAAGATGTGGGCGCGACCGTTCGGCAGCGCGCGCAGCACGAGGTCTTCGGTCAGGTTGTTGTTCTGACCGACGAAGATGGAGTCATACCGGCAGTTGCCGTCGGCGTCCTCAGTACCCGTGACGGTCTGACCGCCGATCGTGCGGCTGCCGCACAGCGTGCTGGTGCCGCCGCCACCGCCGCCGCCACCGTTGTTGTTTACGGTGCTGGTCGTCGACGGCGAAATGTTGATGTCACCGCTCCCGCAGGCCGTCAGTGCGACGCCCGCAAGCAGTGCGGCGATCAGTTTGGTCGGGTTCATCTATCCTCTCCAGACGTGAGTGTTGTGTGCAGCGCTACGCACCGGCCGATCCGGCGACGCAACGGTTGTGTGTGTGTTTCCAGCCTTAGGTTTACGTACGTTTGTTTGCCGACTTGTCTGCGACGACTTCTTCTCCGGGACGGCGCTGTTGTCCTTGTTTTGCCGCTATCGCTCTCGGTCCAGGACCTTAAGCCCGGTGTTGGCCGGACCCCTCAGTGCGGGCAAGAGTAGGGTCGGTATATGGAGCCGATATGTCAGTTAGGTGACGAATTTGTTACGAGGCTCAGGACTCGAGCGAAAAGCGGTAGCCGCTGCCGCGGACCGTTTGCAGGTAGGTCTCGTAGCCGAAGGGCTCGAGCAGACTGCGAAGCCTGCGTATGTGAACGTCCACCGTCCTCGCCCCGACCGCCACGTCGCGATCCCAGACGTGCACGAGGAGCTGCTTGCGGCTGAACACCCGATCCTGATTGGACAGGAGGAACAGGAGGAGCCGGTACTCCCGCGGGGCGAGGGACACGTATTTGCCGTCGACCATGACCCGGTGACCGATGTTGTCGATCTTGATGCCCCCGGCGACGATCTCTTCGGCCTGCGACAGATTGGCCGGTCGCCTCAGGCAGGCGCTGACCCGGGCCCGCAATTCCAGCTTGTTGATCGGTTTTCCGATGTAATCGTCGGCGCCCGATTCGAGCGCGGTCATCACGTCGGCTTCGGCGTTGCGCGCCGAGGTCATCAACACCCGCATGTTGCGCAGGTCGTCCGAACTCCGTACGTCGGACAACAGCTCTACGCCGGCTAAGTCCGGCAGCGTGAAATCGCACACCATGAGGTCGGGGCGTTTGCGCCGAACGAGTTCGAGTGCCGACCCCGCATCGTCGGTCTCGACGACATCGTGGCCGAGCTCGCGCAGCTCGTGTGCCATCAGGCCGCGCGCGCCGAGGTCGGAGTCCACGAGCAAAATGGAGGCCAAGGTCATCGTACCTGCTCTTATTGTTGGGCAGGGAACCTTTCCACAGGCAATTTACAGAGCCTTTACGCAAGTATTGCCGTTGTATTACGAGATAATTACAGCTGCTTGTCGCGCGGCTGCAACGACTGTTGAGATTACGAATAGACTCAGCAACTTGAAAGCCTCAGGATCCTCGCCGCAGCCGCCGCAGATATCGCTCGACGACTGCCCCGACTCTCCGCCTCCGTCAGACCGAAAGGCCGCGAAATGGACGACAGTCTCGACCTCATGCAGCTCGTGGCCGGCCTCGGCCTGTTCCTGTATGGGATGCGCCAGCTCGAACTCGCGCTCGGTGCGCTTGCAGGAAGGCCGTTCAAACGCTTCCTGAAACTGTGGACGGCACGCCCTCACCGCGGCGTCATCGCCGGCGCGCTGTCGACCGCCGCGCTGCAATCGAGTTCGGTCGTCAGCCTCATCGTCCTCGCCTTCGTCGGTTCGGGCGTCATCTCGCTCGCAAGCGCACTAGGTATCGTCTTCGGATCGAACCTGGGCACGACCGCAACGGGCTGGATCGTCGCCACACTCGGCTTCAAACTGGATATCCAGGCGCTTGCGCTGCCGCTGATCGGGATCGGCGGTCTTCTGGTCGTCTGGTCGAAAGCGCAAACCCGCCTGTGGAACGCCGGACTCCTTGCGGCAGGGCTCGGGCTCATGCTGCTGGGCCTCGACTTCATGAAGAGCGGCGCGGACGCCGCTACGACGCTCTTCGACCCGGAAGCGCTGGCGGGCTATCCACTGATCGTGTTCCTCGGCGCCGGTCTGCTCCTGACCGCGGCCATCCAGTCGAGTTCGGCCACGATCATGATGACGCTGTCAGCGCTCTACGTCGGCGCAATCCCGCTGAGCGCCGCCGCCGCCGTGGCTATCGGTGCAGACCTCGGCACGACCATTACCGCCGTGCTCGGCGCGATGGCCGGATCCGCGGACAAGAAGCGGGTAGCGTTCGGCATCGTCCTGTTCAATCTCGTCACCGACTCGATCGCGTTTCTGCTGCTCGAACCCCTGCTTGCACTGATCGGCGACGGACTCGGCATCCGGGACCCGCTGTTTGCGCTGGTCGCCTTCCACAGCGCCTTCAACCTGATCGGCGTGCTGCTGTTCCTGCCGGTCATCCGCCCGATGAGCGTCTGGCTCGGACAGCGTTTCGTCGACGAGACGCTGCCGGTGCTGCGGCACGTCGAACCGGGCGACACGGCCGTCCCCGAAACCGCGGTGGAGAACACCCGGCGCGAAACCCTGCGCCTGATCGACCAGGCGGCGGCGCTGAACCTCGCCCGCTTCGGCCTCCCCCCGGACCATCGTTTCTACGAAGTCGGCAAGGACCGCGACGATATCGAAGTGTTCGGTAGCCGGCCCGATCTCGACCGCTGCTATGCCCGTCTCAAGGAGCTCGAAGGCGGGATACTGCACTACGTACTCGAACTTCAGCGGCAGCCGCTCGAAGCCGACGAGTCTACGGCGCTCGGCCGCCTGCTCCCGGCAATCCGCAACGCGGTGCACTCGGCGAAGAGCGTCAGGGACATCGAGCACGACCTGCGCCTGTTCCGCGACTCCGTGAACGACCGCTTCAATGCCTATCTGGGACAGTTTCGCGAAAGCATCCGGGACTTCTACGAGGCCGCCTCCCAGCTGGCCGCGGACGATCCGCACCAGGTTCGCTTCGAGACGCTCGTCACGGCCCGCAAGTCCGCGCACTCCCTGCATCGCCGGATGCACCGGCGTATCTACGACGAGGTGGAGCGCGGCGAGCTGAGCCGGGGCGAGATTTCGACGCTGCTCAACGTGAACCGCGAGATCGACGCCGCCAACCGCAGCATGCTGGCGGCGATGGCCGACACCGTGCTCGACCCGCAATCGGCCGAGGACTTCGCCAGCCTGCCGGACTCCGACTAAAAACAAGGTGTCAAAAAGGTGTCAGACTTATTTTTGCTCCAAGCAAAAATAAGTCTGACACCTTTTTGACACCTTTTTCCTCCTCAGAAGTACCAGGCAAGCTGCAGAAACGCGCCTGGACCGTTCGCGAGCGTGCGGTCCGGTATGCCGGAGGCGATACCGCCGAACTCGGTGCCGTCCGGACCGACCGACACGCTCACGCTGCCGGTAAACAGCACGTTCTCGGTCAGGCTGCCCTGCGCGACCATCTGCAAGAGCGCGCTCGGATCGCCGGCGTTCATCAGCAGCACCGGCGACACCGTCCACAAGGGCGTCAGCTCGATCGTCAGCGTACCGGCCAGGTAGTGCCGGCCGATCGTGAACAGGTCGCCGCGCGCCAGCCGGTCGACGAGTTCCGGATCCTGACTCAGATCGAACTCACCGCTCTGGCCGAAGCCGTTGTAGAAATACTCGAGGCCGCCCGTCATGTTCTTACCGAACAGCACCCAGGAGTAGTTGAGGCTCGTAACGACCTGCGCGGTCGTGCGACTGCCGCTTCGCGTCAGCACGACGTCACCGCGCCAGACGGCGCCGCCCAGCGACCGCACGCCGCCCGCGGCCAGGACCGTGTCTCCATAGTGCCGTGCGGCAAGCAGATCGTACTCGTGCTCGCCCAAAAAGCCGTGATACTTGACGGCCAGAGTCGCCTGGTCGCTCTCGACGTCGCCGCTGACGGGGTCGCGCCTGAGCACGACCGCGCCCTGAAGGTCGTCGCCGTTGTCGCGCAGAAACTGCCCGTAGAGCATGTCGTCGCCGAACTTGTACTCGGTGTCGATCTGCGCGGGATCGAAGGGATTGACGAGGTCCATCGGCGCGTACAGCAGGCCGTTGCCCCAGGACAGCGCCTGCCGGCCGGCGCGCAGGACCGTCTTCGCCGTCGTGTGTGTGAGCGTCAGCCGGTCCAGGCGCAATACCGATGCGGCCCGCCCTGAATCCCCGAGTGTCGTCGTCAGATCGAAGAAGCGGCGGCGATCGTCCGGGAACCGCGGTGTCAGCGCCAGAAGACCTTGAGGGAAATCGCGGCTGAACTCGATCCGGTCGCCGTAAAAGCCGTAGAGTTCACCGTGCGCCTCGAGCGTCAGCTCGTCGCGGCGCCACTTGAGATTCAGGCGCAGATCCCCGGCGGCATCGAACGCCGTGCGGTCCGCGAAATCGCGAAACAGACTCGATTCCGGGAAGGTCTGGATCAGTGAGCGCAGCTTGACGTGACCGCCGACATCCGTGTCTGCAGCGACTGTCGTACTCGCGACGACGAGCAGCAGGCAAGCCGTCCGGCTGGAAGCAGGCCCAAGCCAGTTCGCGATCGCTCGCGCCACAGCGCGGCTACGGACTGATTTGAGATTGCCTCTAGGCGGCTTGCTGATCGATATCATCGACGATCCGGCCGTCGAGCATCTTCACGAGCCGGCGCGCATAGCCCATGACGCGCTGGTCGTGCGTCGCGATCACGAAGGTGCTGCCGTGGGTTTCGTTGAGCCGGATGAACAGCTCCATGAGCTCGTCCGAGGTCTTCGAGTCAAGGTTCGCGGTCGGCTCGTCGGCGAGGACGAGGGTCGGTCGCGACACGATCGCCCTGGCGACGGCAACCCGCTGCTGCTGACCGCCGGACATCTCGGCGGGACGCCGGTCGCCCATGCCGGCGAGGCCCACTTCCGCGAGAATCTCCTCGGACTTGTCGCGGCGCTCGCCCCGCGAACGGCCCTGTACCTGCATCACGAACTCGATGTTCTCGCTGGCGGTGAGAACGGGAATCAGGTTGTAGGCCTGAAACACGAAACCGATATGGTTCAGCCTGAGTTCGGCGAGTCCGGACTTCGAGAGCGTGTCGATACGCTGGCCGGCGATGTAAATCTCCCCGCTGTCGGGCCGGTCGAGCCCGCCGATCGAATTCAGGAGCGTGGTTTTACCGCCGCCGGACGGCGCCGACAGACAGACGATATCCCCCGACTCGATGTCGATACTCACGTGGTCGAGCGCCTTGATGTCTTCTTCGCCCTGGCGGTAGGTCTTGCACAGGTCGATGCAGCGGACTGCGGTCATCTATTGCACCTTTAGCTTTATTGCACTGTGGTAATGGCCTCGACGGGCTCGTAGCGCGACGCGCGCCAGGCAGGTGAGAGGCTTGCGAAGAAACCGAGCAGCAGCACGACGCCGTTCGCAAGCACGACGTCCTGCATCCTCAGATCCGGCACCAGGCGGCTGGTGGCTCCCATCATCTCCATGCCGTCAGCCACCATGGAGATGTCGATGCCGTCGCTGATGAGCTCGACGCTTGCGAACGCCAGGAGGTTGCCGATCAGAAGCCCGATACCGAGCAGAAGCATCGATTCGAGAACGATCTGCAGCAGAATCGCGGCCGGTTTGACACCCAGCGCAAGCATGACGCCGATCTCCCTGATTCGCTCGAACACGGCCATGAGCAGCGTGTTGACGAGCCCGAACGAGAGGGCCAGGAATATGACGATTACCCAGACCAGGACGAAGCCGTCCATGGCGGCCAGCGTAGTGCTGAGGTAGACGTCGAGATCCTTCCAGGACTGCGCCGTGACGCCGTCGGCTGAAACGAAACCTTCGAGCTGACCGAGGACCGGCTCGGGATTCCGAAAGTCGTTGCCGAACACGACGGCCTCCGTCACGCGATCGGGCACGCCCAGGAGCTTCTGGACGGTGGCCTTGCCGACGAAGACATAGTCCTCCTCCTGGGACGGAAGCTCGGCACGAAATACGCCGACGACGCGGAAACCCCGGTCCGCGACCTCGTTGTCGGGACTTTGACTCATCACGACAATGCGCTTGCCGACCCGGGTCTCGAGCGTCTCCGCCAGCTTGCGGCCGATCACGACACCGGTGTCGTCCGCGGTTTCGAGGAAGCGCCCGTCGATCGTGTCCAGCTCCACGAACGTGAAGTCGCGCTCGCGGGCCGGATCGATGCCGAGGAGCGTCACGCCACGCGTTTCCCGCTCGCTGGCAACGAAGGCGGGTACGTTGATGCGCGTGGACCACGCCACGAAGTCACCGCCGACGAGCCGCGACTCGAGCTCGCTGTCCGGGATCGGCAGCAGGTTGACGATGTTCGGATCGTCGCGAAACGCGGGGTGATGCGCCTGCGCATGGCCCGGGAGGACCGCCAGCCCCTGCCGCACCATGTCGGTCACCATGCCCTGAGTCAGCGCGGTCAGAAAAATCATGGCCCAGGTCCCGACGCTGATCGCGCTGAGCATGATCAGCGTACGCCGATGGTTGCGCCAGAGATTGCGCCAGGCAAGAGCCGCGGAGACCGTAAGCGTAGTCGACATCAGGCGGCCCGCATCGCTTCGACGGGCTTGAGCCGCCGCAGCCGGAACGCGGGATACGCGGTCGCAAGCAGCGTAAACGCGAAGACGACGAGCGGTCCGGCGAACAAAGACAGGAGGGTCACCTCCGGATGCAGCCGGCCGGGCAGATTGAACTGAGCGGCCATCTCCTCGAGCCCCGGGTACGTGAAGCCGTTTACCGAGAAGTACAGCGTCAGCAGTCCGCCGAGAAACGCACCCGCGAAAACGCCGATCAGACCCATCAGCGCCGCTTCGAGCAGGACGAGCCGGCCGAGCCGCCCGGGTTTGAGGCCGAGCGCCATGACGATGCCGAATTCGCGGGTTCGCTCGAGCACCGACATGAGCTGCGTGTTCAGCACGCTGAACGCGACCAGCACGACCAGCACGCCGTACATGAACAGGGCGCCGCCCAGATCGGCGTTGATCGACTGGCGCAGCTCGGGGACCAGCGCATCCCAGTCGTGCACGACGAGTTCGCCGTCCGCGGGCAACTGCGATTCGACCGCGGCGACCGCCGCCGGCACGGCTTCGAGCGAGGGCGCGACGGCCACGATCATGTGCGCGGCGTCGCCCATGTAGAACACGTCCTGGAAGTGCCCGATTGGGAGTGCCCCGATGCCGCGATCGATATCCGGGATGCCCGTCTCGAACAAACCGGCAATCGTGACCACGGTCGCTGCGAACGATCCGTCGAGACCGCTGCCGAGCAGCGTCAGTTCGTCGCCGACATCCACCTTGAGGTTTCTCGCCAGCCGCTTGCCGATCACGATCTCCGCCGCATCGGCGGCGTCGAGATAGCGCCCGGCGCCGATCAGACCCGGCAGGCTCGACACGTCCGGCTCATGGTCCGGCTCGACGCCCATGACGGCCATGCCGTAGGTGCGATCCTCGCTCGAGGCCAGAGCGAAGGTACTGCCGCGCGCCGCGGCGGATATGCCGTCCACGTCGCGCAGCTTACCGGCAAGCGCCACCGCATCCGGCACGACCAGCCGCATCTTCGCATCGTCGATGTACCCGGGAGCCTGCACCTGCAGGTGGCCCGTGAATACCTTCAGGCCGTTCTCAATCATCAGGCCATACATGCCGACCTGGAGCGAAATCATGAACACGAGCAGCACGTTCGAGAACACCATGGCGCCGGTGGTGAGCAGCGTGCGCTTCGGCTGACGCCAGAGATTTCGCCACGCCAGTCGGACTTCGATAGGCACGGTCAGTCCCGGGGATTACGCAGATTGGACAGCGTGAACAGATTGTCCGGAAGCTCGATGTCGTACGCCGCGGACAGGACCGCGATCTCGGTCCACTCGTCGGCCGTATCGACGCTCTGCATGCGCTGCCTTAAGGCCACCATGCGGCCGCCGAGCTCGCCGATCTCGAGCGAGGTCAGGGTTTTGACGAGCTCGTTGTCCTGATCGTAAAAGCGATGCTCGGCGATGACGTAGTCGTCGCGTATCAACAGTACTTCCCGCCCCCAGACGACCGCCGCTTCCTCGAGCGGCACGGACTCGATCTCGTAGACCGTCGTATCGCCATCCACGCGGGTATCCAGGAGGGTGTGCGTGTACTGATCGATGATGTCGTTGGTGCGCGCGACGTCCTTGTTGGAAAAGTCCGAGCCCATCCAGCTCTGACTCATCATCGAGGACGGGATCTTGATGACCCGGTTGACCTTCGGCGAGAAGCTCCACATGTTGTTGTCGTTCGTGAGCGTACCGTTCCCCCGATCCCGCGCGGGCGCGGTCACCCGGACGAGCGAGCGTTCGTCGCCCTTCGTCCACGCCTCCATCGTCATCGTACGCTCCCAGTCCGGACGGCGGATCGTCATCGTCACTTCGCTCTGCGAAGACAGGCCGCGCCACTGGTCGACCGCCGCCCGAACGATGTCGTCGGCGCTGGGCGTTTCGGATGCGAAGGCGGGTACGGCCGCCAGCAGGATCGTGCCGGCAAGCGCGGGAAGAGACATGCGGTGGCTGGTCGTCATACCGTGAGTCTATGTATTGGGTACTGCAAATTCGACCCCACAGGCCCGCAACTCGTTCACCAGCGGCGTGAGCTCCTCCCGATAGCGGAGCCAGCGGCCTATCGAACGCGTGTGCGCCGGCTCGCGAACCTGTACCGCGCTTGCCGTCGTCACGGCGGCCTCTTGCCTGTGGAAATCGAGACAGGCATCGCTCCACGCCAGCCCGAGGTAGCCGATCAGCGCCCGCGCAGCCGAACCGGGGTCCGCGGCGACGGTCTCGTAGTCGATCTCGAAAAACCGATCGCCGAATTCGCGTCGGTAGTGGGCCATCAACGCCCGGTACCGTGCATGATGCCTGCCCATCTCGCGAAGATCGTAGGAATGCGGATAAGCGTCCGCGAAGAGTTGCCTGAAACTCGCGAGGCAGGCGTCCATCGGATGCCTCCGGACGTGGACGATTTTGGCGTTCGGCAGTGCCGCGAGTATCAGCGGCAGATACAGGTAGTTCTGCGGCAGCTTGTCGACGAACCGGGACCGGGTCCCGGCAAGCGGCGCGGCCGAAGTGGCGTAGGCTTCGCCGAGAGCGCGCGGCTCGAGGCTCAGCGCATCCCGCATGAGTTCGGCGGAGAAGCGCCCCGGCCCGCGGTAGCCGCTCAGCCTCCGCACCGCGTTGCCGAACTGCCGAAGTTCGCCGGCGGAGTGCACGTCCGGATGAGCGCTCAGGATACGCTCTACCAGCGTCGTCCCGGTACGCGGCTGTCCTAAGACGAATACGGGCGCGTTCGTTGCCGCGCCCCCGGTCCGTGCGTCGAGCCATGCGCGGTCGTAGCGTCGCTCCAGCAGGTCGAACATGGCGGTCTCAGCGGGCTCGTCGTAGTGGATCACGGACCGCCGCGCTTCGGCCCCGGCGGCGTAAGCTCTGAAGGCCGCCGGCCAGCGCCCGAGATCCTCGAGCTCCTTACCGAGCGCGTAGCAAAGGAAAGCCCGGGACGTTGGCGCGAGCCGCGGCCTGGTCAGCAGCCGCTCGAGTTCCCGGACGTGACTATCGTCGGCGGCGGTTCTAAGACCGGAGAGAATCCAGTGTGCCTGAGCGCTGTCAGGCGCAAGCTCGAGCGCTTTCCCGAGACAGAGCTCCGCGTGGTCGAGTTCGCCAAGATACGTCGCCGAGTTCGCCCGATTGACGAGGTAGGCGACGTTGTCCGGGGCCGCCTCGGTCGCGCGCGCAAACTGCCGCGCGGCCGCTTCCTGATCCCCGAGCAGCGAGCAGACGATGCCCATGAGATCCGCGACCGCCGGGTCGCCGCTGTCGTATCTGACGGCCTCGGCCAGCGCCTCGTCCGCGGCGACGAGATGGCCCGCGATCGCGAACAGGCGCGCAAGCTGCGCCCACGCCGCCGCGTGTTCCGGCACCAGGCGGGTCACCGACCCGAACGCCTCGACGGCCGTGCGATGCTGGTGCGTCGTCAGTGCGATGAGACCGACGAGGAAATGGGCCTCGGGCAGATCCTGTCTGGCCGCAACGGCCCGACGAGCGAACTCCGACGCCTGCTGTACGCGACCCGCGTTGAGCGCATCGAAGCCTTGTTGGAGTGTGTCCCTGAGCCAGGAGGACGATGGAAGATCGGTAGCGTGCATGCGAAATACCGCCGGCGCGCCGCCGCGCGCCGGTTCTTCGATCTTACAAGTATTCAGCCCGGGAGGGCGTCGCTGCGAACCGCTTCCCTGGCGCCGAGCTTGCTGCGGTTCGTGACCATGCGATCGTGGAGCTCGGTGATGCACTCGCTCCCGGTCTTGACGAACAGGAACGGCAGGACCGCGTGCACGGCGCAGCAGAATGCCGCCCGGAGCATCGCGACGCTGAAACCCATGGCCGAAACGAAATGCTCGCCGTAGCTCTCGCCGACGGTCGCCGGATGCTCGGTGAATTTGGCTTTCAGGCCCATCGCTAACTCCACATTGCTTATCAGGATTTTGCCTGAACCAGCGTCGGCAATCGTTCGAAAATATTGACTCAGGAAGCAATATTTCAGAATATTTTCCCGATTCTTTGAAAATATCGAAACAAATGGACCGAAAAGACCGCCTGATACTCAATATTCTCCAGTCCGAAGCGGGTCTGTCGATGCAGGAACTCGCCGAACGCACGGCGCTGTCCAAGTCGGCCGTGTGGCGGCGGGTGCGCGATCTGGAGAACTCGGGCGTGATCCGCGGGCGGGTCGCCCTCCTCGATCCGGAAGCCCTGGGCTTCGGCCTGACGGTGTTCGCGCTCGTGCGCACGAGCCAGCACAGCGACGCCTGGTTCGCGCGCTTCGAGGAGGCCGTCGATTCGATTCCCGAGATCCTCGAGTTTCACCGCATGAGCGGCGACGTCGACTACCTGCTGCGGGTCGTCGCTCGCGACATCGGCCACTACGATCAGATCTATAAGCGCCTGATTCGTGAGGTCGAATTCGCCGACATCAGCTCGACTTTCGTCATGGAGACGCTCAAAGCCGGGGTCGCGCTCCCGCTCGACCCCCATGGCGCGACGCCGTAAAGTAGGGATAACCCGTAATGGCGCCCGCAAACCGCAGGCATAGACTGAAACGCAAACAGACAGCAACACCGAGGTCGCGGCCATGTTCAGCATCGACGCCGTCATGAGCACAGAGCTCAAGACCCTGCCTCCCTCCGCCTCGCTTGCCGACGCGCGGGAATTAATGCAGGAGAATCGAATTCATCATCTGCCAGTTGTCGAGGAAGGCAACAAACTGGTCGGCCTTCTGACGCTGACCGACGTGCTGCGCGCCTCGGACTCGAGCCTGCGCGACGACGGCGATCGTATCCGGGCGCGAGACATCGGCATAGCCGACGTCATGGTGACGGACGTCGCGACCGTATCGCGCGACGCGAGTCTGCGGCAGGCGGCGCTGTTCCTCGAAAAGTACCGGATCGGCTGCCTTCCGATCCTCGACGGGGAGTCACTCGTCGGCATCATCACAGATTCGGACTTCGTCGCCGTCGCGATCAACCTCCTCGAACAGATCGAAGAAAGCGAACCGGTAACCGACGACTTCGACGACGTCGCCTGAAGCGACAGACCTTAGCCCCGCCGCCGCGCTGACTCCTGTCGTTCGTCGTCCGCAAGCGAGTGCGCGGCGTCGCGCTCCGAGCCCAGTAACACCGCGATCCAGCGGGTCTCGTCGTCGGTTTCGAGCAGCAGCTTGACGACCATGGTCAGCGGCACCGACAGCAGCATGCCGACCGGACCGAATACCCAGTACCAGAAGATCAGACCGACAAAGACGACGAGCGGCGAAATCCCGACTCCGTAGCCCATCAGGCGTGGCTCGATGAAGTTGCCGAAGGCGACGTTGATCGCCACAAAGCCGATCATCGTCGCGGTCGCCTCGGCGGGGCCGAGCTGAACGAGAGCCAGAAGGATGGCCGGCACGGCGGCGATGATCGAGCCGATGGTCGGCACGTAATTCAGGAGAAACGCGAGCATTCCCCAGAGCAGCGGAAAATCGAGGCCGATGGACCACGTCAACAGCCAGGCGAGGAAGCCCGTCGCAACGCTCACGAGCGTCTTGATCCCCAGGTAGCGGCCGAGATTGATCAGAAACAGCCGCGGCCGTTCGAAATCGGCTTCGACACCGAAGGCCGCCTCGATCTTCGTTCGCAGCTGCGACGCCTCGAGCAGGATGAACACCACGGTGAAGAAGATCAGGAACACGGACGTCAGGACGCCGCGCATGGCGTTCAGGAAGACTGTGACGAAGCCCATCACGCGGCCGGGGTTGATGAGATCGCCCAGGTCCTGGATGGAGTCGTCGCCGTTCAGATGCTCCGCCATGAACGCCAGCACGTCTGCAACGATGCGGTCGAGCCGGGCCTGATAGCCCGGCAGCGCCGCGGTGAACTCCGCGATGGACCGGCCGACGACCGTACCGACGACCGCGAGTATCAGCATTACGAACAGCACGATCAGAAGCGCGGCAAGGACGGCCGGCACGCGGCGCTGCTGCAGCCACAGCATCGGGCGTACCGTAATCAGCGCAATGAAGGCCGCAAGCAGGAACGGCACGAGCAGCGCTTTCGCAAACTGCATGCCGTAGATGATCACTACGACGGCAGCCGCCATCACGATCGCACTGGATTTCCGGGTCTCGCTGGCGCTCAAAGGTAGTTCGTCCGCAGGTTATCGAGGATGATCGCACAGTCCCCGGCCGCGGGAATCGTCCGCAGGTTAATCGAGGATGATCGCACAATCGCCGGTCGCTTGGCACGCCGCGGACGGCATGCGCCCGGCGCCCCGGCTCGCGGTGTCGCAGGATCGACGGGCCATGGACGCAGTGGCTAACAGGCCCTAAGCTTCCAGGTTCCGTATCGACTGCCGGAGTCTCCAATGGCCGCCGTAGAATCCACCATGCTGCCGCTCGATCACGAGGCGCCGGCGTTCTCGTTACCGGACCCGGCCGGGAATGTGCACACGCTCGAATCCGGCCACGCGGCAAGCCTCGTGATGTTCATTTGCAATCATTGCCCGTTCGTCAAGCACGTGGCCGACGAGCTCGCCGCGATCGGGCGCGACTACGCCGGCGCGGACGTCCAGATTCGCGCGATCAACAGCAACGATATCGCCGCCTACCCGGCGGACGGGCCCGACGCGATGCGCGAGGAAGCGGCGCGCCGCGGCTACGAATTCCCGTACCTGCTCGACGAGGATCAATCGGTCGCCAAAGCATACCGCGCCGCCTGCACTCCGGACTTCTTCGTCTTCGACGGCGAGCTCAAGCTGGTCTACCGCGGTCAGCTCGACGGCAGTCGCCCGTCCAATGACGTCCCCGTGACCGGCGCGGACCTTCGCGCGGCGATCGACTCGGTGCTCGCCGGAGTGAGGCCGCCAGCGGAGCAAAGCCCGAGCATCGGCTGCAACATCAAATGGAAGCCCGGCAACGCGCCCGAATACTTCGGTTGAGGGAAACGCGATGGACCCCTCGGCATCGGCAAGTCCACGCTGGCCGAAGCGCTGACCGAGAGCATCGATCGCTGCGTGATGCTCAACGGCGAGCACATCGTTGCGGCCAATCCTCCACAAGAGGATGAGGATGTGTCGGCGCCCGTGGATGTCCTGGCCGAGGCGCTGCTCGGGCGCCTTGGTTTGTAATTGATAATCATTCCCATTATCGTCTGGCGGTCCACAGCAACAACGGATCCGCCATGTCTGGCGCCGGTCACCCCGAATTCATCGTCGCCGATCGCTGTCTCAGGAGCTATCTTCAGCGCATCATGGGATCGGCCGATCGCGTGGATGACGTTCTGCAAAACGTCGCGGAGCGGCTGCTTCGCAACCCGAAGCCGATCGCGGAGCCGCAGCACTACCTGCACCGGGCGTCACGCAACGCGGCAATCGATCAGCTTCGGGAAACGGAGCGCCGCGATCGTCGCGAATCCGAGTACGCCGAGATTCACAGCGCGCCGGCGGCCTCTGTCGAGGCCATGGTCGAGACCGCGCAAAAGCTCGAAGTGCTGAATCGCGCCGTCCTGGAGCTGCCGCTTCTCACGCAGAGCATGTTTCTCGCCTATCACGTTCTCGGGGCGTCGCAACAGAGCATCGCCCGCGAGCACGGCGTGCACGTCTCGACGGTGGAAAAGCGCCTCGCTAAGGCAAAAAAGCACTGCTACGCGCGACTCGCCGACCTGCTCGATTGACGCGCTCGCTTACGGGTCGCAATCTTGGGTGCCGTCATACCGTTGAGCGTCTGCCAAAAGGCGATACGTGCCCAGCGATCCAATCGACAAGCAGCTGTTGACCGAAGCGCTCGAGTTCGTCGAGGGGGCGCGTCGGCGTGCCACGCCCGGGAGCTTCGCAGCGCTGGCCGGTTTTCGTGCACGATCGGAGCAGCATGCTCGTGCGGTCGACTGGGCATCGGACTATCTCGACGCGCTGCCGGCGCTCGATTCGCCGGGTTTTTCCGCGGCCGAGCGGCGCCGGATTCGCTGGCAGGCCCGCTGGGCGCGGCTCGGTGAGCGCCCGGCGCTCGCGGGCGGCGTGCTGTCGCTCGTCGTCGCAGCGATCACGCTTGGCTTCCTGTGGCAATTGCCATCGCCCGATTCGCCGCGCCCGACGGTCGACGCAGAGTCCGCATCCCCGCCGGTGTCGTATGCCAGCGCGCGCGGCGAGGCGCGGACGATCGAGCTGAGCGACACGTCAACCGTCTGGCTGGACTGGTCATCCGAGATAGACGTCCACATCGCGGCCGACGTTCGGCGCGTCTCGCTGCGGCGCGGCCGCGCCGCTTTCGACGTCGCCGCCGATCCGGCCCGCCCGTTCGAGGTCGTGGCTCACGCCCTCACGACGCGCGTCGTCGGCACGGAGTTTGTCGTCGATCGGCGCAGGTACGGCAGTATCGAGGTCGCCGTCATCGAAGGCGAAGTCGCGGTCGAAACGAGCGGCGACCGCCGCGTCGCGCTGCGCGCCGGACAGACCGTGCGAAGCGAGGCCGGCATTCTCGGCGAGACCGCCCCGCGGCCGGCCGATGACATGGGCAACTGGCGGGACGGTCTGATCGTCGTCAGGGATCTGCCGCTAGGCGAGGCCCTGAGACGGCTCGAGGCCTACTCCTCATACACGCTCGACCTTCGCGACTTCGAGACGACTACCCGCATCTCCGCGACCTTCCTGATCGAGCGCGCGGACGACGCCGTCACGGCGCTCATTCAGACGCATCGCCTGCGCATGGAGTACGAACCGCCCAACCGCTTGCGGCTGCTCGCTCCGCCCCCCGAACTACCGAAACCCTGACGCTCCCGCGGTTACGGGTCGCGTTCGACGGTGCCGTCTATACGGGCAAGCGGGCATTCACGTCCGCCGATTCGACGTCGAATGGCCACCGGGGAAAAGATCGTGCACTCGAAATCTCTGCGACGGACGCTGCCGCTGTGTTTACTCGCCTTCAGTTTGACATCAGCCCGCACCGCGATCGCCGAGGCACCGGAAACCTATGACTTCGACATCGAGGCGCAGTCGCTCGAGCAGGCACTCGAGGAGTTTGCGCGAACCACCCGCCGGCAGGTAATGGTGGAGACGACCGTCGTGAGCGGCGTCAGGAGCGTGGACGTTCGCGGCAGGAAGACCGCCGACGCCGCGCTCGACGAACTCGTCGCCGGCACGGGGCTCGCGGTAACCCGCGTCAACGGCACCGATTTCGCGCTCGAAACCGGGGCCGAGCCCGCCGCCCGCGCGCGGGATTCCGTCCACGTCGAGGAAATCCTCGTCTACGGCACCAAGCAAAACCTCGGAGTCCAGGACACGCAGACGTCCGTCGCTCTGTTCGACCAGCAACGCGTCGATCAGGAAGTGCTGTTCAGCCTGGACGATATCCTGCTGCGCACAGCCAATGTCTCGACGCAGAACGTCCAGACCGGATTCTCCATTCGCGGCATCTCGAAAGGCGGCGTGGGGTTCGCGGGCACTGGCAACACCGCCAACGTCTACGTGGACGGCGCCCCGCTGTCCTCCGATTCGCAACAGGGAATCCAGTCGCTCTGGGACGTCGAGCAGGTTGAGGTTCTGCTGGGGCCGCAATCAACGGTGCAGGGCCGCAACGCGCTCGCCGGTGCTATCGTCGTGCGAACGCTCGATCCGACTTACGACTGGCAGGTCCGGGCGCGGGCGCAAGCCGCTACCGAAGACGTTTCCCGAGGCTCTCTCGCCGTTTCCGGACCGATCGTCGACGAGCAGCTCGCATTTCGGTTCGCGTACGACAACCAGAGCTACGATGCAGGCGTAACCGAAGTAATCAGCGGTATCGGCCAGGAGTTTCAGGACGCAGAGGTGATCCGCGGCAAACTGCTCATCGAGCCCGACGCGCTGCCGAATCTTCGCGTCGAACTAATCGGCGAACGCGTCGAAACCGATTTCGGCGAATTCAACACCCGCTTCGCGCCGGTCTCTTTCGATGACCCCGCCTTCGCCGATTACGACCCCTACGGCGACCTGACGTACACGCGCGTGCGTCTCGAAAACGCCGAAACAACCCGGGCCATCGCCGATCTCGAGTATGACGTGTCGTCGAACTGGAGCCTCATCGGCCTGCTGACGTACGAGGAAAACGAACGCCTGACCCGGTTCGGCACACCCGTCGGCGGCGAAGTGTCGCTCTTTCAAAGCCCCACCATCACAGATACCTACTCGATCGAGTTGCGAGCGGCATTTTCTTACGAACGCCTCAACGGCTGGATCGGCGCATACTACTTCGATGAGGAAATCGATACCGCACTGGAATTCTCGGCACCCATCGCGTCGCTCGGCATCAGCACCGTCGACCCCGCGAACGCCGTCGTGGTGTTCGGTACGACCTCGCTCCAAACGACGGAGAACCGCGCCGTGTTCGGTGAGTTGAGCTATGCACTTGGCGATTCCTGGACGCTAACCCTCGGCGCTCGTTTCGACGAGGAGGAGTTCTTCAACTCCGGCAACCAGGGCACCGCCACGTTCGAGCCTCCGGCCTGCACGGTTTCGTTGCCGACCGGAACCGTGCCCTGCACCGCCCTGTTTCCGCCGCAGCGCGAGCCGTCCATTCCCGCCGACTTCGACGCCTTCCTGCCGCGTGGCACGCTGACTTACCGATTCGACGATGATCGCTCGCTGTCCTTCAGCGTGCAGCGCGGCTATCGCGCGGGCGGTGCGATCGTTCGAACCGTGCCGTCTGAAGCCATCGTCGAGCTCGTCCCCTTCGATCCGGAGTACGTCACTAACTACGAGTTCGCGTTTCGCTCGCAGTGGCTGGATCGCCGGCTCACGGCCAACGCGAACCTGTTCTTCACCGAATGGAACGACCAGCAGGTGTCCATACCCGGCCCGTCGGGCCTCGGGAACGATACCGTCGTCGAAAACGCGGGATCGTCCGAACTCTACGGACTCGAGCTGAACCTGAACTACGTTTTCAGCGACTCACTCAGTGCGTTCGCGACGCTTGGCCTGCTGGAAACGGAATTCACCGATTTCGCGTTCGCGCTCGTTCCGGGCCCGTTTCAGAACCTCCGCGGCAACGAGTTTCCGGCGGCGCCGAACGTGACCGCGGCGGCCGGCTTCAACTACGAGCACGACTCGGGCTTCTACACCAGCTGGAGCGCAAGCTATCGGGGGTCGCAGGAATCCGATGTCACGAACCTCGCCGTGAACGCGGTCGGCGGCTACACGCTGGTCAACGCCCGGCTCGGGTATCGGGCGGACCGCTGGACGATCTACGCTTTTGCGAACAACCTCTTCGACGAGCGCTTCACTACGCGCCGGGAGTTTACGCGCGTCAACACCGCCTCCGGGTCGATTACGACGGTGTCGAACGCCCGGTTTCAAATCAATGAACCCAGGATCGCCGGAGTTGCTGTCGAGGTGGCCTTTCAGGCCCCGTAGCGATGCACCGCGCGAAGCGGGCGCGACATTCGTCTATAGAAGAGACCGGTCGCAACATCCAACGCAGGCGGACCCGATACTCATGGCAAACACAACGACCACTGCCAAGCCCCCGCGCCCGGGCGGCTGGCACATTGCCTCGCGAGTGCTCGCGGCGCTGATACCCGGTTTCGTGCTCACGAACACGGCGGGCACCTTCTTTGCCCTTCTGATGCCGGGCGAAAAAGCCCTGGGCGTGGTGTGGCTGACCGTACTCAGCTACGCGCTGTACACGGCCATCATCATGTGGGTCTTCGCGGTCAGGCGACTGCGGACGGTCTGGCTCGGCCTCACGGGGGCGATTGCCTTCACGGCACTCGGCGCCTGGGGCCTCTACCTACTGGATTCTGCCGCATGAACGGCGGTTTCCGACAGTCGATGACCTGGCTCCACACCTGGTCGGGTCTGGTGTTCTGCTGGATTCTGTATTTCATGTTCGTTACGGGCACGCTCGGCTATTTCGACGCAGAAATCGATCGCTGGATGCAGCCGGAGCGGCCGCCGGCGGCAGAGGTGCCGCTCTCAACGAGCCTCCCCGTGGCCCGCGGCT
The DNA here is from genome assembly GCA_028277185.1 of Woeseiaceae bacterium. Classification (GTDB taxonomy): domain Bacteria; phylum Pseudomonadota; class Gammaproteobacteria; order Steroidobacterales; family Woeseiaceae; genus UBA1847. Next base: position 101,764 of record JANQGQ010000038.1, on the reverse strand, counting down.
ACCTGGAGCGCGAGGCCGAAGGCGCGGACCGCTGGATCCTCGCACCGGCGCACGGCCGCGAAGAGCCGCAGCTGCGCGTGTTCTTCCAGATGCCCGCCCTGGAAAACGGCGAGGCAGGCGCCGACGAGCGGCCCCGCCGCGGTAACGAGGACCTCGACATCGGCAGCGGCGAACCGCTGGCCGAGCCCGAACGCACCACCGGCGGCGGGCAGACGCTCTACCGCATGCACTATCTGCTGCACTACTTCCCCGGCCAGAGCGGCTACCGGCTCGTCGCGATCATGACGCTGCTGATGTTCGTGGCGATGATCAGCGGCATCGTCATTCACAAGAAAATCTTCAAGGACCTGTTTACGTTCAGGCTCAGACGGGGCCAGCGCTCCTGGCTCGACGCGCACAATCTCTTGAGCGTTTCCTCGCTGCCCTTCCAGCTCATGATTACCTACAGCGGGCTCGTGTTCACGGTCGGACTCTGGATGCCGATGATCGCGTTTGCGAGCTACGGCTTCGACCATGCGGAAGCCGACACCGTCCTCGAAGAGGTCGTCGGCGACATCCGTGTCGAACGCTCGGGTGACGCCGCACCGCTGGCCGATCTGGTCGCGATCGCCGAGGACGCCGAGCGCGAGTGGGGGCCGGGACAGATGCGGCTGCTCGAAGTCCGCATGCCCGGCGACGCGAATGCGAGGGTCTTTGCCACCCGGCGCGGCGGAGTCTCGGCGCTCCCGGAGCGCCTCGTCTATGACGGCACGACGGGCGAACGCCTGCAGAGCCTGCCGGCGCACGCCAACGCGCCCGTTGCTTTCGCCGGCACGCTCATCGGGCTGCACGAGGGACACTTCGCGGGCCCGGTCCTGCGCTGGCTGTACGTGTTCTCGGGACTGCTGGGGACCGCGATGGTGGCGACCGGCGCCGTGTACTGGACCGCGAAGCGGAAGAAGACCACCGGCGAACCGCAGAGCCGCGGCTATCGCTTCGTTGACGCCGTGAACGTCGGCACGATTATCGGCCTGCCGGTCGGCATCGCCGGGTATTTCCTCGCCAACCGCCTGCTGCCGATCGGCGTGGAAGGCCGCGCGGCGTGGGAGGTGCACTGCATGTTCATCGTCTGGGTCCTGTGCCTGCTTTATCCCGTCGTTCGCCCGCGCGCAAAAGCCTGGCGTGAGCAGGCCTGGCTGGCGGCCGTAGCATGCGGCGCAATACCGGTCGTCAATGCACTGACGACCGACGCGCATCTCGGCAACAGCCTCGCGTCCGGCGACTGGGTGCTGGCCGGGTTCGACCTGAGCGCGCTCGCCGCGGCCGCGGCATTTGCCGTGCTGGCGCTGACTCTCGGACGCTCAACTAAAGCGCCCGAACCCGCCCCGCTGACGACCGGCGACGAGGTCGCGGCGCCGTGATCGAGCTGCTGCTGACCGCCGCCGGGACGAGCCTGTTGTGCGTGTCGATGCCGAAGCACTACCGGCAGATCGTCGATCTGCTCGCGAATCGATTCGGAGTGCGGACCGGCGCCGAGCTGACTCGCACGGGTCGCTATGCCCTGCGCACCGCCGGCTACTCACTGCTTGCCGCCGCGGTATACGCGTGTGTCGTCGCGGCGGGCGTCGGCGTTGGGCTGGCCGCGTTTGCGGCATATCTCACAATCGGCATCTTCGGGCTGGCACTGCTGCTGTCGCTGCTGCCGGGACGGAGCGCGTAAACACGCCCGGCAAGGCATTGTTGTCCTCGCCATCCTGCACGATCTGAACCTTGGCGCGAGATTCGCCGATCCCGTGCTTCTTTCGTCTACCGTAAGCCGGTCCACGTGGAGCACAATAAGCATCTGGGTCGTTTGACCGCGCTGACCTGAAAAAGCAAACACTATTGTTCGAGAGGAGCTTTGCCATGTTCATTGCCATGAACCGATTCCGTATCGCCAAAGGTTTCGAGGAAGGATTCGAAGACGTGTGGCGCAAGCGCGACTCCTACCTTTCCGAGGTACCCGGTTTCGAGTCGTTCGCCCTGCTCAAAGGCCCGGAGCGCGAGGATTACGTGCTGTATTCGTCGCACACAGTCTGGAAGTCCCGCGAGGCCTTCGAAGCGTGGACCGAGTCCGACCATTTTCGCAAGGCGCATGCGCAGGCCAGCGCGCCGAAAGGAACCTACCTGGCGCACCCGGAGCTGGAGACGTTCGAGGCCGTTGTTCAGTAGCGCACGCCAGCCGCGCCAGGCCGCCTCTGCATGAGGCTGGCGAGGCTCCCTATTCGAGAGGCCACTCGTAGAAGAGAAAGGGCTCTGCCGGCTTGCCGTTCGGTACCCGGTCGTAACAGCGCTGTGCAGCGATGTTGTCGGGCTCCGTACCCAACCACGCAACGGTGCAGCCCCGCGCCTTCGCGAGCTCCAGCAGGCTTTCGACCAACTTGCGGCCGATGCCGCGCCGGCGATGGGCAGGCGTTACCCCGACTTCGTTGATCCACATCTGCGGCGCCTTGTCGGGATGCAGATACTCGACCGCGGACAGCATGCCGACGACAGTGTCGTCGTCAACGGCAAGTATCATCAGATGCCGCGAATCCGCTATGAACGCGGCCAGCTGGGCCTCGTCGACCGGTCCGTCGAACACCTCCGGGGCAAGCTTGTCGAGCCGGCGCGCTTCCTTCGCATCGAGCAGAACATAGTCGATGGTCATGATCCCGGTTCCCGCTGCGGGGGTATGTTGCGATGCGCCGTCAGCGGCTCAGCAGATCCTCGGGCGCCGGGCGTTCACGCACCGTATAGGCTTCCGCCTCCTCGGGCGTGAGCTGCTCGATCTTGAAACGCCAGCGTGCCAGCGACGAGCTGATCCGGAGTTGATAGCGGCCGCCCTCCTCGAATAGCTTTACGCCATTGCTGCGATACTTTTTGGTTCGAAACAGGCGGCCCAGGTGGCGGCCCGTCGCAGCATCGATCAGCTGCACGTCGAGCGCGATCAGCGCATCGTAGTCGCCGTCGAGGCGCCAGTCGATGATCCAGGGACCCTCGACCTGGAAAGGCGCCGTGACCCTGTTGCCGGTGCCGCTGAACTCCCGGACCAGTTGCCCGGCATCCGCAATGCCCGAGCCGGCGAGGCCCAATGCAAGCAGAAGGAGCAGTGTTAGTCGAATCATCTGGGGCGCACTCTGTAGCTATATGTATCTCGGACCCGCGCTACCCTGTTTGGTTGCAGCGCGAGCGGGCACTATAGGCATCCTGTACGGCGGCCGCAAACGCGCGCGGGGAGCCGTGTCGCACCCAATAGTCGCCCCTGATCGCCGAAGAAACGCCATGGACAGCAAGGTCGCCATAACGCTCGAACACCTGACGAAGACTTACATCGAGGGCGACCGCGAACACGCGGTGCTGAACGACGTTCATGCCAGCATCGCGCGCGGCGCATCCGTAGCCATACGCGGCCGCAGCGGCTCCGGGAAGTCGACGCTTCTGAACCTGATTGCCGGCATCGACGTCCCGGACCGCGGGTCGGTGGTCGTCGACGGGACCGACGTTACGGCACTCGACGAACGCCGGCGCACGCTCTTCCGCCGTCGGCACATTGGCTTCGTCTATCAGGCGTTCAATCTCATTCCGACGCTCAGTGTCGCCGACAACGTGCGCCTGGTTCTGGAGCTCAATCGCGTGACTGGCGCGAAGGCCGAACACCGGATCGACGAACTGCTGGACGCGGTGGACCTGCTTAAGCGCAAGCAGTCGCGACCCGACGTCCTGTCGGGCGGTGAGCAGCAGCGCGTAGCGGTCGCCCGCGCGCTGGCGCATCGGCCTTCGCTGATACTCGCGGACGAACCGACCGGCAACCTCGACGACGACGCTGCCGGGAAAGTACTGGCGGTCCTCGAGCGGCTGCTGCGGCAGACGGGCGGTACGCTGCTGATCGCAACGCACAGCGATCGGGTCGCGCGCTCCTGCGATCTCACGCTTGCTCTCTCGGGCGGCCGCCTTGACCGCCAGGAGACCGCATGACCGTCGTGCTCAAGGCCAGCGCCGGCTTCCTGCGGCGGCATCCCTGGCAGCTAGGCCTCGCGGTGCTCGGCATCACGGCCGGCGTCGCCGTAATCATCGCGGTGGACCTCGCGAACGGCAGCGCCCGGCTCGCGTTTCTCGAGTCGCTCGACGCGGTCACCGGCGAGGCGACCCACCAGGTGGTCGGCGGACCCGACGGCGTTGACGAGGCTTTCTATGCCGAGCTGCGCACGGAGCGCGGCTACACGGCGCTGGCGCCGATTGTCGAAAGCGATGCCGTCATCAGAAACCCGGACGGCGACCGCGTACTGACGCTGCTCGGCGCCGACCTGTTCGCCGAACAGGCGTTGCGCGACTATCGCTTCAATCCGGGCGACACGAGCGGCAGCTTCGAAGACCTGTTCGACCGCTTTCTCACGGCACCGGGCAGCGTCGTCGTGTCCGAACAAACCGCGGACGAACTCGGCTTGCGGCTGAACGAATCGTTCACCGTCGTCGTGCGCGGACGCGAGCGCGAAGCGTCGCTCGTCGCCACCTTCGCCGACGCCGGAACGCTCGGCGCCTACCTCCTCGCGGACATCGCCACGGCTCAGGAGTGGCTGGACTCGCCGGGACGCCTTTCGCGCATCGACATTCGGCTGAACGAAGACGAGCTTGCAGCGTTCAGGGCGCTGCTGCCCGACGGCAACCGGCTGCTCCATGCCGCCGGGCGGACTCAGTCCACGCTGGAGATGACCGACGCCTTCATGATCAATCTGAACGCGATGAGTCTGTTGGCCCTGCTCGTCGGCCTGTTTCTGATCTACAACAGCGCCAGCTTCACGGTATTGCAGCGGCGGCCGCTGATCGGAACGCTGCGCGCCCTAGGCGTGACGCAAAGACAGGTCCTCTTCGCAATCGTCGGCGAAGCCGCCGTGCTCGGTGCGATCGGCGGAATCCTCGGCGTACTGCTCGGCGTATGGCTGGGCGAGAAACTGCTGTTCTTCGTGACCCAGTCGATCAACGATCTCTATTTTCGACTCGCCGTCAGCGACGTGCGTCTGAGCGGGATCACGCTGGCCAAGGGTCTGGCAGCGGGCGTCGTCGCCGCGCTGGTTGCCGCCGCCGTGCCGGCGCTGGAAGCGGCTGGCTATCCGCCACGACTGACGATGGCGCGCTCGACGCTCGAAGGCAAGACCGGGCGGGCACTGCCGTGGGTAGCCGTCGCAGGGATGGCCCTGATGGCGCTTGCCTGGCTGACCCTCACGGCCAGCGAAACCAGTCTGCTGGCCGGGCTCGTCGCAATCTTTCTGCTCATTCTGAGTTTTGCGCTGACCATCCCCTGGATCGTGGCGCACCTCGCCGGGCTCTTCGCGCCGCTTGCGGATCGGCTAGGCGGCGTCACCGCACGGCTTGCCGTCGCGGGCATTGCGGCATCCTTAAGCCGAACGGGCGTCGCCGTCGTCGCGCTGGCGGTCGCCGTATCGGCCACGATCGGGGTCAGCGTCATGGTCGACAGCTTCCGCGGATCGGTGCAGAGCTGGCTCGAACGCACTCTGAGCGCCGACGTCTACCTCGGCCTGCCCTCCGGTGGCATCGACCCCGATCTCATCGAAGCCGTGACGGAGCTCGATGCGGTCGAAGCCTTTAGCACCAGCCGCCGTACGCTGTTCTTCGACGGCGACGGGCAAACCCGGCTCATCGTGATCCGCATGGCGCCCGGCGGTTACGGCGGCGTAGAGATCCTCGATGCCGATCCGGCCGAGGTCTGGCCCCGCTGGGACCGCGAGGACGCGGTCCTCGTCTCCGAACCTTACGCCTGGCGCAACGGCCTGCGACGTGGCGACGCCGTGGCGCTGCCGACCGACCGGGGCCGCCGGGACTTCCCCGTGCTCGCCACGTTCCAGAGCTACGACGTCAACGGCAGCGGCGTGCTCATGAGCCGCTCGGTGTTCGACCGCCACTGGACGGACACGACGGTCGATTCCATCGGCCTGTACCTCGACGACGCCGCACGCTCCGGCGAGATCGTGGCAGAAGTCGAGGCGCTGGGCCGGCGTTTCGATCAGCGCGTTTTCGCGAGTTCGAACACGGGAATCCGCGAACTCTCGCTGTCGATCTTCGACCGCACCTTCATCATCACGGACATTCTGTACTGGCTTGCCGTCGGCGTTGCAATCGTGGGTATCTTCGGCGCGATGCTCGCTCTGCAGCTCGAGCGTGGCCGCGAGCTCGGCCTGCTCAGAAGCCTCGGCATGACGCGCTCCGAACTATCCGGAAACGTCGCCATCCAGACGGGAACGATCGGTGCGCTTGCAGGCCTCGCGGCGATACCGCTGGGGATCGCGATGGCGTGGGTCCTGATCGAGGTCATCAACCGGCGGGCGTTCGGCTGGCAGATCGCGATGGACGTCGCGCCGGGCTTCGTGGCCGGCGGCGTGCTGCTGGCGATTGCCGCGGCGCTCGTCGGCGGTGCCTACCCGGCCTGGCGGGCCGGCGGAACGGAACCCGCGCTTGCGATGCGCGAAGAATGACCGCAGGAATGGCAATGAAGCGCGCGATCCCGGTCATAGCACTGCTGTGCAGCCTGAGCGCTCACGCGCAGCAGCGCTCCGAGTTAGCCGAGCTGCTCGACGCCGGCGACGAGTCGTTTCCGCGCGCCGTGGAGCCGCGGGCGTTCTCGTTTCCGGCCGATCACGGGCCGCATCCGGAGTTCCGCAACGAATGGTGGTACATCACGGGTAATCTCGACTCGACGACCGGACGTCGCTTCGGCTATGAACTGACGATCTTCCGCTTCGCGCTCGCGCCGCGCAGACCGGCAAGCTCGTCGGCGTGGCGGAGCAATCAGGTCTACATCGCCCACCTCGCCGTGACCGATCCCGAGGAGGACCGCTTCCTGACGGATGAGAAATTCTCCCGCGGCGCCGCGGGCCTCGCGGGAGCGACGGCGAAGCCGTTTGCGGTCTGGATCGACGACTGGCGAATTGCCGATCGAATGGCCGATCGCAGCGCCGCTAGTGCGGGTGCTGAGGACGGAGCCGGGGAGGCCTGGTCGCTCACGGCGGCCAGCGGCGATTTCTCGCTGACGCTCGAACTCGACGCTCTGAAGCCGCCGGTGCTGAACGGCCAGGCCGGCCTTTCGCAGAAGTCCGACGAGCCGGGCAACGCGTCTTACTACTACTCGCTGACCCGCATCGCGACGCGCGGCGAAATCCGCATTGACGACGAGGTCTTCGACGTTGCCGGTTTCAGCTGGCTGGACCGCGAATGGAGCAGCAGCGCGCTCGATAAGGAACAGATCGGCTGGGACTGGTTCGCGCTGCAGTTCGACGACGGCACGGAACTCATGTACTACAGCATCCGCCGGAGCGACGGCAGCGAGGACCGGAACAGCGCCGGAACCCGAACCGCCGCCGACGGCACCGCGAGCAAGCTCGGCAGCGACGCGGTGCAGCTCACGGTACTGGATACCTGGGACAGCCCCGCCGGGGGCACGTATCCGTCGCGCTGGCGGCTGGCCGTGCCCGCGGAGGAACTCGTTCTCGAGATCGAGCCGGTCATGGCCAATCAGGAGCTGTTTACGACCGTTCGCTATTGGGAAGGCGCCGTCGACGTCACCGGAACCAAAGGCGGCGAGCGCGTCTCGGGTCGCGGCTACGTCGAGCTGACAGGCTATGCGCCGCCCGATAGCGACGAATGACCGCGGCGCTCAGAGATTCTTCGAAACATTCTGTTCGCTTTCGGCCGGCATACCTGACAAAATCCCGTCCGCTGTCGCAGTTCTGCCATATTCAGCGGCTAGCATTTCATCAAGCTGGATGGTTGGCGCTTTGTTTGGCCATGCCCCGTGCCTGGACACCGTTTCGACGTTCCATTGTCGCCGCAACACTCAAGCTGTATCGCTCGTTTCGAGCGCGTTTAACACTCAACACAGGAAACACTCATGTCAACGACGACAGGAATCGTAAAATGGTTTGACGAAGCCAAGGGCTTCGGCTTCATCTCGCAGGAGTCCGGCCCGGACGTCTTCGCCCACTTCAGCGCCATCAAGGCCGAAGGCTTCAAGACGCTGACGGAAGGCCAGAAGGTGGAATTCACGATCACGCAGGGCCAGAAAGGCCCGCAGGCCGAGAACATCGTCCCGATCTGACACCGCTTAAGAAAGCCCACGCTTTCACGAACGGGGCCCGCGCGGCCCCGTTTTTCGTTCCCGAGAGCGGCTTTTAGTCCGCTCAGGCCGCGCGCCGGTCCCAAATCGGCGTGCCGGAAAACCACTCCGCGAGAAAATCGATGAACGCCCGCACGCGGTAGCTCAGATGCCGGGTCGGCGGATATACCGCGTAGGCCGGCGTCTCGGGCCAGCTGTAGTCTTCGAGAACGGGCAGAAGCTCGCCCCGCTCGATCGCCGCGCCGACGATGAACGTCGGCTGCAGTGCAATACCGCGTCCCGCTTTTGCCTGCTCGGTGATGAAGTCGCCGCTCGAGGCGGACAGACAGGCCGTCACGTCGATATCGAAGCGCTGGCCGTTCGCATCGCGGCCAACCAGCCGGTTCGGCTCCGCGAGATTGCTGTAGGCGAGAAACGCGTGCCCGGCGAGATCGTCCGCCCGCTCGGGAGTTCCATGGGCTTCGAGGTAAGCGGGTGACGCGACCAACGCCGTGCACGCAGTGAACAGGCGACGGGCGATCAGCGAGGAGTCCTTGAGCCGGCCGATACGAAGCGCGAGATCCATCCCCTCGTCGATCAGATCGACACGGCGGTCGTTGAGATCCAGCTCGAAACGCACCCGGGGGTGGCGACGCGCGAATTCGGCAACCGGTGCCGCCATGTGGCGCACTCCGAAAGACAGCGGCAACGCCACCTTGAGCGTTCCGCTCAATTCGCCGTGGGCCTGCGCCGCGGCGGCTTCCGCCTCGTCGAGGTCCGCGAGGATTCTCGCGCTGCGTTCGTAGAAGCTCCGGCCGGTGTCCGTGAGGCTCAGACGCCGGGTCGTCCGGCGCAGCAGCTCGACGCCCAGACGGGTTTCGAGCGCCGAAACACGCCGACTGACCGCCGACTTCGCAGCGCCGAGCCGCTCCGCCGCCAGCGTGAAACTGCCGCTTTCGACGACGGCGACAAAGGCTTCGAGATCCTGGAGTCGATTCATATTGTTGCTAACGATGGAACAATATAGTTCTCAGATTACTGTTTATTGACTTCTTGTCAACCGCCAGACTTGTCTCCGAGTCGAGGCCCGGACCTCTCACCCCAAGGACAAGAGAAGAACGACAGTGAAGCGGACCCTGAACATTCTCGAGTTGAACGCCAGCGGGCGGCTCGGCGATTCCGTTAGCCGAATGCTGAGCGCCGAGGTCGTCGGAGCGCTCGAGGAGCGACACGCGAACGCTGCGATCGTGCACCGCGACCTCGCAGCAGGCATAGGCTTCGTGAACAACGCCTGGATCGATCAGGTACCGACGCATTCGTTTTCCCGACCCGCGCGACGACCGCGCGGCCTGACGCACGACCTGAACCCAAACCCCCACCCCCCCACTCAAAGACCCCTGGAGATTACGATGAATGATCAAACGCCTTCTGCCGCGACGGTAGCAACCGCCGCAACCCTGCTTCGCTTAGCCCTCGGCATCATGTTCATTGCCCATGCGCTGCTGAAGATCATGGTGTTCACCCTCCCCGGCACGGCCGGTTTCTTCGAATCGGTCGGCTTCCCCGGCGCGCTGGCCTACGTGGTCACGTTCGCCGAACTCGCCGGCGGTGTCCTGCTCGTGGCCGGCGTGGCCGTGCGCAGCGTCAACCTGGCGCTGCTGCCGGTCCTGCTCGGCGCGACCTATGTCCACTTCGGCGCCGGCTGGGTGTTCAGCAACGAGAACGGCGGTTGGGAGTACCCGGCCTTCCTCGTCGTAGCCGCGATCGTCTCGGCCCTGCTCGGCTCGGGCAGGTTCGCGCTCAGGTTGCCCTCCCCGCTACGGGCCACGGAACCCGAGCCGTCGGCCGGCTGATACCGTTCGCCGCGGCGCCCCCACCCCCGGGGCGCCGCGGTCCCGACAGGTCCGGGCTTTACCCGGGGGTAAAAAGCCCCTACCGTTCGCGCGCATCGTTCCGAGGAAACCGTCGCGTGAACCCGTCGAAGATCCTGCCGCTACTGCTCCTTTCCCTGTTCGTGGCCTGCACCGATACCGCCCCCGATGCGGCGGAGTCGGACGACAACGTGCTCGCGCCGCACACGGTGCAGGGCGCCGGCGACCGCAGCCCGTTCGACGGCCGCCGCGTCACCGTGGAAGGCGTCGTGAGCGGCGACTTCCAGGACTACGGCGCACCGGGCAGCGGCCGCCTCGGCGGTTTCTACCTGGCAAGCGTCCGGCCGGACGACGATCCCGACACGTCGGACGGCCTGTTCGTGTTCGAGCGGAATCGCGAGCTCATGGACGTCCGCGTCGGGGATCGCGTTCAGGTCCGCGGCGAAGTCGCCGAATTCTTCGGGGAGACGCAACTCGTCGCGGCTGAGGTCCAGGTCGTCGGCAGTGCGCCAGTCGGGGCCGTGCCCGTCAGCCTGCCGCTCGGCGACCCGGAACGATTCGAAGGCATGCTGCTCGGGTTCGCGGAACCGCTGACGATCGCGGGCACCCACCAGCTCGAGCGCTTCGGCGAGGTCGTGCTGACCGCCGGCGGTCGGCCCTTCCAGTACACGAACCGCAACGCGCCCGACCGGCGCGGGTACGCCCGCTCCCGCGGCGACTTCGAAAGCAATTCGCTGATCCTCGACGACGGACTTCGCCAGCAGAACGTGAGCCCGCCGCGCTACGCAGTCGGCGAGGTTCCACCCCGCGCCGGCAACACCGTTACCGGATTGACGGGCACCCTGCGCTACTCGCGCGGCGCGGGCGACGATGGCGAGGCCGCGTTCCGGCTGATGCCCACGGTCGATCCCGCGATCGAGCCCACGAACCCGCGCCCGGCGGCGCCGGCCCGGAGCGGCCCGCTGCGCGTCGCGAGCTACAACCTGCTGAATCTGTTCTCCGGCACAGAAAGCGGCGAGACTGGCTGCGGACCCCGCGGCGAGTCGCGCTGCCGCGGCGCGAACTCGCGCCGCGAGCTCGCGCGACAGCTGGATAAGTCCGTAACCGCCATCCGGCTCATGGACGCGGACATCATCGGAATCTCCGAGATCGAGAACAATGCCCGGGCGTCACTCGACCTGCTCGTCGAGGCGCTGGACGCGGCCGGCGAGAGCTACGCCTACGTGGACGCCGGCGTGATCGGTACCGACTCGATCAAGGTGGGTTTCCTGTACCGGCCAGCGACGGTCGGGACGCTCGGTGAGTTTGCGGTCATCGACAGCAGCGTCGACGGCCGGTTCGACAGCAGCCGCAACCGGCCCGCACTAGCACAGACGTTCCGGCATCTCGCCAGCGGCGAGTCGCTGACGGTCGTCACGAATCATCTCAAGTCGAAGGGCTCGCCCTGCGACGAGGCCAACGATCCGAATCGCGGCGACGGTCAGGGTAACTGCAACCGCACGCGGACGCTTGCGGCCGCGGCGCTTGCCGACCGGGCCGATGCCGGTCCGACGGATGCAGCGGACGACCGGGTGCTGATCATCGGCGACCTCAACGCCTATCTGCGCGAGGATCCCATCCGCACGCTCGAGACAGCGGGTCTCGTCAATCTTCTCGACCGCTATCTCGGCGATACGGCCTATTCCTTCGTGTTCGACAGCCGTGCGGGCGCGCTGGACTATGCTTTCGCGAGTCCCGCGCTGGCGCCGCTCGTGACCGCCGTTGTCGAATGGCACATCAACGCCGACGAGCCGCGGGTCTTCGACTACAACACCGAATTCGGCCGCGCCGACGCGCTGTTCGACGGCAGCAGCCCGTGGCGCGCCTCGGACCACGATCCGGTCATCGTCGACATCGACTTCGAACGCTGAAACGACGAACTCGGTCGACCCGGAGCTGTCTGTGTCGATGCAAGCAGCGCTTTGTCCGCGGCGCATACAAGATAAATCGCAGGCCCGCGGAGATTGAAAATCGAGGCTAACGGCTTTAAGTTTCAACGATTCCCCCGCCACCAAACGCTGGCTACAGCTCGAGCTGTGGTGCGAATACGACACGATGACATTTGACGGAACGCACAGACGAACGCGCTACGCGAGGCTCACCGCCTGGCTGGGCCTGTGCGCCGTCGTGTTCCTGCAGATCGGGATCGGAAGCCACGCGGAGCACGAGCACAGCTCACCCGGCAGCCACGAAGAAACCTGCGAGGTCTGCCTGAAACTCGACAACAGCGGCAGCGTACCGCTTGCCGTTTTCGCCGCAACGATCGTCGAGTTCAACGTCAACACGCCGAGCCGCTGGCCGGCGCTCACATTTGCCAACCGGACGAAGAACCCGCATTCCGCGCGCGGTCCGCCCGCCGCCTGAGAACACCCGCAAACCGCTCTGGGACCCCGCGCATGCCGCGGGCAACGCCTTTTGCGTGCGTTACCGTCTCTTCATCTGAAATTGGCAACACATCATGAAAACTTCTATCTCTGCCGCGCTCGGCGCAGCACTTCTGTCGTCCGCTGCCCTCGCGCAGAGCGGTCCGAATTCGGCCGCACAGGACGAACATCATCAACTCAACGAAATCATCGTTACCGCGAAGCCGCTCGAGCGCACCGTCGAGCAACTCGCACAACCAGCCACCGTGCTCACCGGCGCGACGCTGACGCTGGCGCAGTCGAGCAGCCTCGGCGAGACGCTGGCTGAACAGCCCGGCGTCAGCTCGACCTATTTCGGGCCCATCGCATCACGACCCGTCATTCGCGGCCAGTTCGGCGAACGCGTCGAAATGCTGTCCAACGGCCTGTCGGCGCTCGACGCCTCGGCGCTCAGCGAAGACCACGCGGTATCGATCGACAGCATTCTCGCCGAGAGCGTCGAGATCATCCGCGGTCCCGCGACGCTGCTCTACGGCAGCGGCGCCGCCGGCGGCATCGTCAACGTCGTCGACAGCCGCATCCACCGCGTGGCGCCCGAGCTGCCCCTGTCCGGCGCCGTGAGCCTCGGTACGGATTCCGCGATCGAAGGCCGCAGCGGCGCGTTCAAGCTCGACTTCGGCAACGAAAACGTCGTCTTCCACGTCGACTACATGCGCCGCGACACTGACAACATCGAGATACCCGGCTTCGCGGAGTCCGCATTGCTGCGCCGACTCGAAGAACTCGAGGAGGAAGGCGAGGAACACGGCGAAGAGGAAGAAGAGGAGTTCGGCATCGTCGAGAACACCGACAGCGAAACCGAGTCGGGCGCCGCGGGCGTCACGCTGTTCGGCGAGCGCGGTCGTATCGGCGTCAGCGTCAGCCGCTTCGAAACCAACTACGGCATCCCCGGCGAGCATGAGCACGCGCACGAGGAGGAAGAGCCCGGTCTCGGCGAAGAAGAGGAAGAAGAGGAAATCATCCGGATCGACATGGAGCAGACCCGCGTCGACGTCGAGGGCGAGCTCTACCTCGACGGTTTCTTCGAGGCCGTGAACTTCAAGTTTGCAAGCAACGACTACGAGCACGTCGAACTGGAAGGGCCCGAGGTCGGTACGCTCTACGACAATCAGGGCATCGACGCACGCATCGAGCTGCCGCACCGGCAGATTGGCAACTTCGTGGGCGCGATCGGTCTGCAGTACAAAAGCCTCGACTTCGACGCGGTCGGCGAGGAGGCCTTCGTGCCGCCGTCGGAGACCGACCAGATCGCACTGTTCGCCTTCGAGGAATACGCGGCGGGACCGGACCTGACCCTGCAGGCCAGCGCCCGCATCGAACGTCAGGAGATCTCGACGCCCGGCCAGTCCGACTACAGCGAGACGGCGCTGGGAGCCGCATTCGGCGCGATCTGGCAGTGGACCGACACGCTGACGTTGTCCGGCAACCTGTCGCTGACCGAGCGCCACCCGAACTCGACGGAGCTGTTTGCGGACGGGCCGCACCTCGCCGTACAGCGTTTCGAGCGCGGAGCCGTCACCCTCGGTCTCGGTGAACTCGACAAGGAGCTTTCCCGCAATCTCGACGTCACGCTGCGCGGCAACTTCGATCGCGTGGAGTTCGCGGTAACGGCCTTCCTCAACGACGTCAGCGACTACATCGTTCTGAGCCCCACGGCCGAGATCGAAGACGAACTGCAGGTATTCGACTTCGGGCAGACCGACGCCGAACTCTACGGCTTCGAGGCCGAGGCGCTGGTCGATATCTTCGAATCGCTGAACACGGATATCCACGTGCACGTGCGTCTGTTCGCGGACATGACCCGCGGCGAGGACACGGTGGCCAACACGGACCTGCCGCGCCTGCCGCCGCTGCGCTACGGCCTGGGTCTGCACTATCAGCGGGCCGGCTTCGACGCCAGCGTGTCCGCCACCCGTCACGACGAACAGGATCGCGTCGCGCCAAACGAACTGCCGACCGAGGCGTTCACAATGGTCGACGCCCAGGTCAGCTACACGTTCGACGAGCCGGGGGTTCTCGTGTTCCTCAAGGGCCGCAACCTGGGTGATGAAGACGCCCGCCGGCACACGTCACCGCTCAAGGACCTGGTACCGCTGCCGGGCCGGTCCCTGATCGCGGGTCTGCGCTGGGATTTCTAAGAGCGCGGCGAACGCCCGTTGACATAAAGGCCGGTCGTCGCGACGACCGGCCTTTTTTTCCGGACCTGTCTTGACACTTCCTTGACACTAGAAACAAGTCGAAACAGACACTTGCATGACCTTCCCGCATGCTAATCAACTTTAGATCCGGCCGACCGTGATGTTGTCACTGCTCCGGCGCCACACTGGCGCCCTCCAGCTTTTGTTCGTGGTTGGCGTGGTCGGCGCGGCTCTGCTCCTGTCGCTGTCGCTGCGTCCCGAACAAAACGGAGCACCGCCGCTGCGAGCCGCCGCCGGTCTGCCGGTGTCGGTCGTCGTGCCGGCCACCATTACCTACCGTCCTGAACTCTCCCTGAGCGGCACCGTCGCGGCGCGAACGGTTACGAACATCGTGCCCGAGGTACAGGGCCGGATCATCGAGGTGTCCGATGCGTTTCGACCCGGCGGCTACCTGAACGCCGGCGAGGTGCTGTTTCGCATCGACCCGTCCGACTACGAACTCGCGGTGGAGCGAACGCTCGCCGAGATAGAATCGGCGCGCAGCGAACTCACGCTGCTCGAAGCCGAGGCCGACGCGGAAATTGCAGTCTGGAACGGCCAGTTTCCGAACCGGGAGATCCCCGAGCTGATCGCGAGAATCCCGCAAATCGCGGCGGCGAAAGCCAGAATCCGCAGCGGCGAGGCCGCGCGGCGGGCGGCGGAACTCGAGCTCGAGAGGACCGTCGTACGCGCACCGTTTCCGGCGCGGGTCCTGACGACCGAGCTCGACCTGGGCCAGGTCGTCACCGCTCAGGCGGCGGTCGGCACCCTGTTCTCCATCGACAGCCTGGAAGTCGCGGTGCCGATCTCGTCGAGCGAGCTCGCACTGCTCGGCGACCCGGTCGGACGCCCCGCGACGATTGCGCTACCGGGCGGCCGCACGATGGCCGGTGTCGTGACGCGAACGGCCGCGGCGCTCGACGAGCGGACCCGGCTGGGAACGCTGTTCATCGAACCCGCGAACGCCGGCGGACTCACGGCCGGCGAGTTCGTCGACGTCAGTATCGCCGCGGACACGGCCGGCGACGCCCTCGGCGTACCCGCAACGGCGCTGACGTCCCGCGACCGGCTGTGGGTCGTCGAGGCCGGCCGGCTGGCCGGGCGCGAGGTAACGGTCCTCGGCGGCGACCGGGACAGCGCATTCGTCAAGCCCTTCGACTTCGCGGACGGCGTCGTCGCGGTGCCGCCCGCCAACGGCCGCGCCGGCATGCCGGTTACGCCCGTGGAAGGCCGCGGTATTGCATCCGCTCCGGGACGGAGTACGCCGCGCGGCGCTGGCGTCGACGCGCCGTGACCGAACGTCGGGGCCTCGTCGGCTGGTTCGTCCACAACCCGGTGGCGGCCAATCTCATCATGGTCGTGCTGCTCGTCGGCGGCGCGGTGGCGGCCATGCAGCTACGCGCGCAGGTGTTTCCGACGATCTCGCCCGGCACGGTCGCCGTAACGGTACCCTTTCCCGGCGCCACCCCCGCCGAAGTCGAAGAAGGGATCACCCGGCGGGTCGAGGAAGCCGTTCTCGGCATCGACGGCGTCAAGCGCGTGACTTCCGTCGCCGCCGAGGACGTCGGCACCGTAACGATCGAGACGGCGGACTTTGCGGACCGGCAGCTCGTCAAAGACGACGTCGAATCCGCGGTCGACCGGCTAAGCGACTTTCCGCCCGAGAACGCGGAGAGACCGGTCGTCGTTGCGCCGAAGCCGACGGGCGGCGTCGTCACGCTGGCCGTGGTCGGCAGCGTGGGCGAGCCCGCCCTCAGGGCCGCGGCCGAGGAACTGGAGCGCGACCTGCTCAGCCAGCCCGGCGTGTCGCTCGTCGAACTCGAAGGGGCGCGCGACTACGAGATTTCGATCGAGGTGAGCGAAACCGCGCTGCGGCGCTACGACCTGGGCTTCGATGACGTTGCGCGCGCGGTGCGTGCTTCATCGCTCGACCTCGCGGGCGGCTCGATTACGTCGGCCGCCGGGGAGATCCTCCTGCGGACGAATCAGAAACGCCAGACCGGCGTCGAGTTCGAGTCGATCGTCGTGCGAACTACGCCGGACGGTTCGGTCATCACCTTGAGCGACATCGCCGACGTCCGCGACGGCTTCGTCCGCGCCAGGCTCGAGAACAGCTACAACGGCCGGCCCGCGATTTTCGTGAACGTATCGCGGGCCGAAGCGGAAGACGTGATGCAAGTGAAAGCATCGGTCGACCGCTTCCTCGCCGGCTACACGCCGCCGCCGGGCATCGAGCTCGTCGAGTTCGCCGACGAAACGAAGCTCTTGCGCGAACGCATCAATCTGCTGCTCAGAAACGGTTTGTTCGGCTTCGCGCTGGTGTTCCTGTTTCTCGTGCTCATGCTCGACCTCAAGCTTGCGACCTGGGTCTGCGTAGGCATCGCTACCGCGTTCATGGGCGGCTTTCTGGTTTTCGGCGCCCTGGGCGTCACGATAACGATGGTGTCGCTGTTCGGCCTGATCATCGTGCTCGGTCTGGTCGTTGACGACGCCATCGTGATCGGCGAAAACATCGACGCCGAGCGCCGGGAAGACCGGGACGGCGAGGCGGCGGCGCTCGCCGGAGCCCGCGGCGTGCTCGCGCCCGTCGTCGTCGGCGTGGCGACGACCGTCGCCGCCTTCGCGCCGCTGCTCGTGACCGGCGGTACCTTCGGCGACGTGACGCGGGCCATTCCTCTCGTCGTCATCTCGGTGTTGCTCGTGTCGTTGCTGGAGGCGTTCTGCATCCTGCCGTCGCATCTCGCCCACGGCAGTCCGACGTGGTCCACGGGTTTTCTCGCGCGCGTTCAGGCGCGCGTGGCCGCGGGCCTGGACCGCATTCGCAGCCGCGTGGTCCGCCCCGGCGTGCGCTTCGCGGCGCGCTGGCGCTACGCGACGATCGGGACCGCGGCGGCGTTCTTCATCCTGTGCATGAGCCTGCTGCAGAACGGCCAGGTGCGCTTCATCTTTTTCCCGCAGATCGAAGGCAACAGCATATCGGCGACCGTGACGATGCCGGAAGGCACGCCGTTTGCGCGGACCGACGCCGCGGTGCTGCGCATGGCAAACGCCGCCTACGCGGTCGCCGAGGAAGTCCGCAACCAGACCGGCGAAGAGTTGTTTCTGTCCGTCACTACGACGACCGGCGGCATTGCGGCCCGCGGCGTCGGACCCGGAGCCGCGTCCGGTTTTTCGTCGGGCGAGAACACCGGCCAGGTCCAGATCGAGCTCGTTCCCTACGGCGATCGCCGGATGCCGGCCGACGAGATCGGCCAGCGCTGGCAGGCGGCGACCGGTCCGATCGAAGGCGCCGAGCGCGTGAATTTCCGCTCGAGTTTCGCGCGCTTCGGCGAAGACATCGAGTTCGAACTTGCCCATCAGGACGAAGCGCAGCTGATCGCGGCGGCGGAGGCGATGAAGGTTCGCATCGGCAACCTGGACGGCGTCGCCCAGGTCGAGGACAGCTTCGATCTCGGCAAGCGGCAGCTCATATTCGATCTGACCCCGGAGGGCCGCGCGGCCGGGCTGCGGCCGGCCGACGTGGCGACGCAGGTCCGGCAGGCGTTCTTCGGCGAGGAAGTGCAGCGCATCCAGCGCGGCCGCGAAGAAATCCGCGTTTACGTGCGTTATCCCGAATCGGCCCGGGCGCGTCTCGATTCGCTGGAGACGCTGAGGATCGTCCTGCCCGACGGCGGCCGCGCGCCGCTCTATACGGTTGCCGCGGTCGAGGAGAGCCGCGCCTACTCGTCGATCGAGAGGATCGACGGCCGGCGGGTCGTCACGGTCAGCGGCGACGTCAACGAGGCGATAGCGACGCCCAACGACGTCAACGCCGACATCACAGCTTCGATCATGCCGGCGCTCGAGGCCGAATACCCGGGGCTCCGCTGGGTCCGGGCGGGTGCCACGCGTGAGCAAAACGAAGACCTCGCCGAGATCGGCGGCGCCTTCGTCATCGTCCTGCTCGTCATCTTCGCGATGCTGGCAACGCAGCTTCGCTCCTACGTGCAGCCTCTGGCGATCCTGGTATCGATTCCGCTCGGCGTCGCCGGGGCTGTCCTCGGTCACTTCGTGCTCGGATTCCCGCTGTCGTTCGTGTCGATATTCGGCATCGTTGCCCTCGCGGGGGTCGCCGTGAACGCCTCCGTCGTGCTGGTCGATCTCTACAACCAGCACCGCAACGCGGGCGCCACGCCGATCGACGCGGCTACCGCGGCGGCCACGCGTCGCTTCCGGCCGATCGTCCTGACGACGCTGACGACCGCGCTCGGCCTGATGCCGCTATTGTTCGAGAAGAGTCCGCAGGCGCAGTTTCTGATCCCGATGGGCGTCAGCCTGGGCTTCGGGATTCTCGTCTCGGGCCTGATGGTTCTGTTCGTGACGCCGGCCGTGGCCGTGGCGATCGAAGATCTGCGGGGTCTGGTCCGACCGCGGCCGGACCGGGTCGCCGGGGCGGACGCTACTCCTTAGACACGCCGTCCGTTTCGGACCCGGTTGTCTGAACGACGAAGGTCAGTGGCTTCGACCACGACCAGCGGCTGCCGCGCATCGTGATCTCGCCTTCCTTCGCAGCGCGCTTGATCGCGGCAGCCACTTTGAAGCCCGGCAGGGTAACCAGCGCGAAGTACCCGGCGATCGAAGCGAATGCCAGGTAGTACAGCGGCGGATTCTCGAGAAGCATCCCGGCCACCAGCAGCGCAATCGTTCCGTACAGCCAGTAGCTGCAAACGGTAGCGTAGCGGTACTCGACCTGCCCGGCTCCGTCACGGACGATCGTATAGGGTTTCCACACTAGTGGTACGTGCGCTTGTCGCCGCCGTCTGCCGGTCCGGGGTCCGCCCCGGTATCGTCGTCGCGCGCTTCGCTGCGCGGCACGAGTTCGACGACGTTGTCCTTGACCGCCGTGCCCTCATCCACGATTTCGCCCTCGAGCGGCTCACCCGATTCCGCGTCTTCCGGCAGCGCCGCGGCAGTCTCGACCTGCGAGCCGCGCTCGGCTTCGTCGTCGTCGGCACTCTCATCGGACCCGGGGGCTTCGGCGGGCTCATCGCCCGAATCGATCTCGGCGACGGCAGCGGGTTCGGCCGCCAGCTCCGCCGGGGCCTCGTCTTCGGTGGCGGTGACGGGCTCGGCTTCGTCCCCGGCCGCCTCGGGCGGCGGGCTGGCGTCGACCGTGCCCGCTGATTCCAGGTCGGCCTCGACCTCGGCCCCGGTCTCAGCCTCAGCCTCGTCGGCTGCGATTCGTTCAAGCTCGGCGGGCGGGAACGGCAGCTTACCCTCGACCTTGTCGGTCAGGCACAGCGACTCCGAACCCGCGGCGAGATGATCGTAAAGCTCACGATACTGCTGCCCGATAGCCGTGAACCGGCTCGCGGTTTCCGCGAAATGTTCGGTCACCTGTTCACGATAGGTGTCGAACTCCGTTTCGACCTCATCGAGTTTTGCCTGGTCGGCCGACTGGCCGAGCCGGGCGAGATAAAATCCGATCGCTGCGCCGGCAGCGAGCAATCCGAGACTGAGAAGTGCAATGCCCAATGCGCTCATGGAAATCTCCAGATAGAAGCCCCTGCACCACCATAGCCCATTGCGAGCGACAAGCAAATGAACGGCTGCTCCGTTTGCGCCGCTCCTCGCGATATCAGGCGCTGCTTACCGGTCGCTCATCGATCCCGGGCCGCAACTGCCGCAGCGCGATCAGCGTCAACGCGCTCACATTCATCAGGAACGCATAGAGCACGCTCGGCACCGCCAGGGCCGGCTCGCCGAGCAGACTGACCGCGACGGTGATTCCGAGCGCGCTGTTTTGCACACCGCACTCGACGGCGAGTGCAACCCGGCCGCGGACCGGGAGTCCCGCCACCTTGCCGATCGCGGCACCGGTCAACATCGTCAGCAAATTCAGCAGCAGAACGGCCGGGCCCAACAGCGTGAGATGCGACGTGATGCTGGGCCATTCCGCAACGAAGGTCGCGACGACGACGACGAGAAAGACCAGCGTCGCCAGACGGTGTATCAGGCGCTTGCCGCCTGCCGGCAACACGCCGCTGCGATTGACCCAGATGCCCGCCGCGACGGGCAGGAGCGTTATCAGGAACAGGCTGGCGGCCGCCTGGCCGACCGGAAAGCCGACCGCGCCGGACGTATCCATGAACCACACGAGCGAAAAGCCCACGATGAGCGGCACGGTGGCGAACGACAGCAGACTCGTAATCGCGGTCAGCGACAGCGACAGACAGGTGTCGCCGCGGGCGAGGTCGGTGATCATCGCCGCGGTGACCCCGCCCGGACAGGCGGCCAGAATCATCAATCCGACCGCGGCGCTGGCCTCGAGCCCGAACAGCCGGATCAGGCCGAACGCCGTCAGCGGCAGCAGGACGACTTGTGCGAGCAGACCGAGCGCGACCGCGGACGGCCGCTCGAACACGCGCCGGAAGTCGTCGAGCGTCAGCTTGAGGCCAAGCGCAAACATGATGAATGCAAGCGCTAACGGTAGTGACCGTGCCATGAGCTCGGTCAAAGCAGCAGCTCTCCGGTGAGCAGTGCACCGAACAACGCCTGGGCAAGCGCCGTCCTCGCAAGCTGCCCGTTCATGGCGGCGCTGACGGGCATGCTCCGGAAGCGCCAGGCAAGCCAGGCGCTGAGCGGCGCCGCCAGCCAGACGGCAGCCGCATCGCGCGTGCCCGGTGCCAGCGCGACGAGCGCAAAAGGCGCCAGCATGAGCAGCGCGTAGAGCCAGGAGGAGCCCGCTCGGCCCAGGCGGGCGGCAAGCGTTCGCCGACCGGCCGCCACATCGGCCGCCACATCCCGAACGTTGTTGACGAGCAGCGCCGCCGCCGCCTGACAGCCCAGCGCGATGCCGATCAGGATCGCGGTTCGGTCGGGCGCCGCACCGGCCTGGAGATAGAAGCTGCCGGCGGTGGCAGCAATCCCGAAAAATGCGATCACGTAGAGTTCGCCCAAAGAACCGTGCGACAGCGGCCTGGGCCCGCCCGAGTAGGCGTACGCCGCCGCCATCGACAGCAGGCCAAGCACGAGAATGTAGACGCCGCCATGGATAACGAGAACGATGCCGCCCGCAAATGCCAGGGCGAGACACAGCGCCGCCGCCCGCCGAACGGCCGCGGCCGGCAGCAGACCGGCACCGGTAACCCTTAGCGGACCGAGCCGGTCGGGCCCGTCGCCGCCGCCTTCGCCGTCGCTGGCGTCGTTGAAGAGGTTCGTCGCGATCTGTATCAGCAAGGCCGACAGCAGCGTGACGCCGAACACGAACCACCTTGCGCCGCTGCCCGCCGACCAGGCGTGAGCGGCGCCGACGCACACCGGGACCGCCGCCATGCTTAAGGTCCGCGGGCGTGCCGCGGCGAACCACAGCGCGAAGGCCGGGCGCAACTCGTCCGGCCCGGCACGCGCGGCGCGCCCGAGCGATTCATCGGTCGTCATGGGTGGCATCTGTCTCGATTGCCTCCTGTCACCGGAGACGATACTTGATCGCAAGCTGAAGGTCGCGGCCGCGGTCGAAGACCTGCTCGACGTAGGCGGCCGCCGTGTCGAACGCGGAGTTGCCGGTGATCAGGTAGGTCTCGTCCAACAGATTGCGCCCGGACAGAGTCGCGACCCAGCGCCGGTCGACGGACTCGAAGCGCAGCACGGCGTTGAGGACACCATAGGCCCCCTGGCGAATCGCCGGGCTGTTGACGGCATCGTGAAACTGCTCGTCGCTCCAGATCCAGTCCGCCCGCAGCGTCAGCGCGCCGGCACGGCCCTCGGGCAGACGCTTCGTGAAGCCGAAAGCCGCGCTGCGGCGGGGCGCATTGACGAAGTGATTGTCGAGGCGGACGCCGGTCGCGATCGCGGCATCGCTCAGGCGCCGATAGGCAGCATCGAGGTACGCCAGCGTCAGATCGACGTCGAGCGTCCGGCCCGGCAACCAGGCCATTTCGAGCTCCGCACCCCTGACCCGCGCCGTGCCGGCGTTGACGGTGAGCGGATTGAAGGACTCCCGGACGATGATCTGAAGGTCGTCGTAGTCGGCGTCGAACGCCGCGGCGCTAAGCCGCAGGCGGTCCGCGGCGAACTTCGCGCCCAGTTCGAAACTCTCCACCGTCTCGGGTGCGTAGGACGTCGGCAGCCGGTCCGGCGTCGGCCCGACGAAACGCTGGTCGAAACCGCCGCTCTTGTAGCCCGTCGCAAAGCTGCCGTAGACCATGAGGCCGGGCGCGAGATCGGCGCTCAGACTCAGAGTGACGTCGGTGGCGTCGAACTTAAGATCGCTGCTACGAAAGTCGAGCAGCCGCTCCCCGCGCGGCAGCGGTCCGGACGGCGCCAGATACACACCGGCCAGTTCCGGCCACGTCGGTTCGAAGAAGCCCGGAGCGCTGCCCGCCGACGCATCGCCCAGCGAGAGCTGATCGGGCAGGTAGGTTTTGTCGTCGCGCGTATGGCGCGCGCCGGCCGAGAGTTCGATGCGCTCGTTCAGCTCGACGGACACGTGCGCGAAGGCGGCCAGCGATTGGTTGTCGTAGTAGCCGCCGCTCAGAATGGCGCCGGTCGGGACCGTCACGTCCACGAGATTGAAGCCGCTCTCGTCGAGGAAGAACACACCGCCGAGCGCCTGCAGGCGATCGCGCTGGTAGTGAACGCGGAACTCCTGGGTGAGCTGCTCGTGCTCGTAGTCGTCGCGCGTTGCGAATATGTTTGCGGGCGTGTTGTCGGCGTCGCGGGACGACTGCATGGACATCCGGCGAAAGCCGGTCGTCGACTCGACGAGCAGGTCGGCGTGCGCGCTCCAGTCCGCTTCGAGCAAAACGCCCTCGGTTTCGAGCCGGGAGTAGATCGGAAAGCTGCTCTCCGAAACGTAGGGGCCCGCCGTAGTCGTCGCGCCGTAACAGCCGGGCGGCGTCGCCGCGGGCACACCGGGCGGCGGAAAGCTGGGCGGGCCGCCGGCCGCCGAACCGTCGAAACCGGGATTGATCGCTATGCCGGGG
This sequence comes from Woeseiaceae bacterium, assembly GCA_028277185.1. GTDB lineage: Bacteria > Pseudomonadota > Gammaproteobacteria > Steroidobacterales > Woeseiaceae > UBA1847. The sequence continues at coordinate 78,187 of JANQGQ010000038.1, read as the reverse complement.
CAGGTCTCGAGCAGCGCATTGCCGAAACGGCCGAAGGCCATCATGTCGTTGACGCCCCCGGAAACGGTCGGCGCGCCGTTCTCGTCGATGCTCGAGTAGTCGGCCGCGATCAGGAGTTCCAGCTCCGGCGTCACCTCCCAGCGCAGCGACCCGCGGACCGCCCAGCGATTGCGGTCGCCCGTGTCCAGACCGTCGGCCGTCCGGCGCACGTAGCCGTCGCGCCGTTGCCCGAACGCCGACATATTGAGCGCCAGTGTGTCGCTGAGCGGCACATTCCCTTTCAGAGTCAGAACGCTCAGCGCATCGCTGCCGATCCGCCCCTCCATGCTTGCGGAGGCGGTGTTCATGTCGGGGCGGACGCTGTGCACCTTGATGGCGCCGCCGATCGAGTTGCGTCCGAACAGCGTGCCCTGCGGCCCGCGCAGGACCTCCACGCGTTCGATATCGATCAGATCGAGGACATTGCCCGGCGAACGCGCGAGGTAGACGCCATCCACGTACAGCGCGACACCGGGGTCCGTGACCGGCGTGAAATCCGTCTGACCGATACCGCGGATGAAGATCTGTCCGGCGGACGCCGAACCGGCCGCCGGGGCGGCCTTGTCGAAGACGAGGTTCGGGACGAAATCGCTCAGGCGGTCCGCGCTGTCGACCTGACGAAGCAGCAGCTCATCGCCGCCGACCGCCGTAACCGCAACCGGAATACTCGCGAGTTCTTCCGGCCGGCGCCGGGACGTGACGACGATTTCCTCGAGTATCGTCGCGGCCCCGGGTTGACCGTTCCGTGTCGCCTCGTCGGCGGGGCAGGCGGCCGACAGACCCAGTCCTGCCAGCAGCGCGAACGGTCCCGTGCGGACCATAGCGCCCTCCTCACATTACCTCGAACACCCCACCATACAAGACGTTACGGGGGGCGGCGATACTGGATATCCCCGACGTCGACGAGCCCGCGCGCCGGGGACAGCCGTCAGCCGCCGTAGCCTTCAGGCAGCCGCATGCCGAGGTTCTTCACGAGAAACGCCCAGCGATCCGCGTAGTCGTCGATGATCATCTCCGTGGGCGTACCCGCCCCGTGACCGGCGCGAGTCTCGATCCGGATCAGGACCGGTGCGGCGCCCCCCTGGGCTTTCTGCAGCGCCGCCGCGTATTTGAAGCTATGCCCCGGCACGACGCGGTCGTCCGTATCGGCCGTCGTCACGAGCACGGCCGGATACTCGGTGCCGGGCTCGACGTTGTGGTAGGGCGAATACGCGTACAGCGCCTCGAACTCTTCGGGATCCTCGGACGAACCGTAGTCGTCGACCCAGAATCGCCCGGCCGTGAATTCCTGGAAACGCAGCATGTCCATGACCCCGACCGCCGGGATCGCAGCCGCGAACAGATCGGGCCGCTGATTGGTTACCGCACCGACCAGCAGGCCGCCGTTGCTGCCGCCGAAAATGGCGAGACGTGACGGATTCGTGTAGTCCTCTTCGATCAGATATTCCGCCGCCGCGATGAAATCGTCGAAGACGTTCTGCTTGTTGAGACGCGTCCCGGCCTGATGCCAGGCCTTGCCGTACTCACCCCCGCCGCGGAGGTTGGCCACCGCATAGATGCCGCCCATCTCCATCCACGCGAAGCGCGTGATCGAAAACCCGGGCGTCAAAGAGATATTGAAGCCGCCGTAACCGAACAGCAGCGTCGGCGCCGTGCCGTCGAGTTTCACGTCTTTCCGATGACTGATGAACATCGGCACGCGCGTACCGTCTTTAGACTCGTAGAAGACCTGGCGGACGACGTAGTCGCCGGTGTCGAAGGGCACGTCCGGCTGGCGGAAGACCGTAACCTCGCCGGTGCTGACGTCGAGCCGGTTCACGGTCGTGGGCGTGTCGTAGCTCGTGAAGCTGAAGAAGGTCTCGGGATCGTCCACCTTGCCGGCAAAGCCCGTGGCCGTGCCGATACCGGGCAGGTCGACCGTACCCGCCGGCGTGCCGTCGAGTTCGAACAGCTTCACGACCGTCTGCGCATCCTGCATATAGTCCGCAATGATCCGGTTGCCGACGAGGCTGGCACCGTCGAGCACGTCCTCGGACTCCGCGACGACCTCGCGCCACGCGTCGCGTTCGGGCCGGGTCATGTCGATCGCAATCAGCCGGTTTTTCGGCGCGTCCAGGTTAGTGCGGAAGAAGACCTCGTCGCCGATAGAGCCGACGAGCGTGTAATCGTTGTCGAAACCTTCGATGATCATCCGCGGCGTCGAGCCGGGCGACGTCAGGTCCTTGTGGACGATCTGATAGCGGTTGTCCGTGCCCTTCCAGATCGTGATGATCAGGTGCCGGCCGTCGTCGGTAACGTTGGCGGCGAACCCCCACTCCGGGTTGTCGGGCCGCGCATACACGAGCTCGTCCTCGCTCTGCTCGGTGTCCAGGCGGTGAAAGTACACGGCCTGATTCATGTTCAGCGCCTGGAACTTCTCGTCCTCGCTCGTTTCCGGATAGCGGCTGTAGTAGAAGCCGGAGCCGTCGGCGGCCCACGACAGACCCGTAAACTTGAGCCACTCGAGTTCGGCGTCGAGTACTTCGCCGGTCGCCACCTCGACGATCCGCGCCGTGCGCCAGTCGGAGCCGCCGTCCTGGACGAGGTAGGCGACGTGCCGGCCGTCCGGACTCGGAAAGTAGCTTGCCAGCGCGACCGTGCCGTCTTCCGACCAGCCGTTGGGATCGAGGAGCAGCGTCGGCTCCGCGTCGAGAGACTCCTGCGTCAGCACGACATCCTGGTTCTGCAGGCCGTCGTTGTATTCGTAGTAGTAGCGGCCGCCCTCCTTGAACGGTCTGCCGAAGCGTTCGTAGTCCCACAGTTCCCGAAGGCGCTCCGCAATCGCATCCCGCTCCGCGATCGTCTCGAGGTAAGCGAAGGTCACGGCGTTTTGCGACTCGACCCAGTCGCGAACGTCGTCGCTCTCCCGCACGTCATCCTCGAGCCAGCGGTACGGGTCGGCGACCTCGACACCGTGATAGTTGTCCACGTGTTCCACGGTCGTCGTCTCCGGGTATTCCAGCACGGTGGGTGCGGCAGCGGTCGCGGCAGCCGGCGGTTCCTCGGCGCCGCAGGCGGCGACCAGAACAAACGGGAAGACAAGCAGGCAGCGTCGTTGCATGGCGGTCGCCTCGATGAAATGAATGCGCCTTTATACTGGTGCGGCTGGCGCCAGACAACCGGCGCGGGAGGCCGCGGCTGGCCGCGTCAGGCTCTCCGGACGCCGCTGGCGGCGACTGGCGCGCCGGACACCGCCGTGGTTTTCCGCGCCGGCCGCCTTTGTCACACGGCGCACGGCGGGCGACATGCTGTAACACGAGCCGTGCAGACTCCGTTGGGAACTCACAAGCCGGAGACCTGCATGTCGGACCAGACCGCGTCGGAACGCGACGTAGAGAAACACTATCCTGCCAGCCAGTTTGTCGACAAACTGCGCCGCCTCGCGGACTGTATCGAGCAGGACAAGCGCTTCCGGATTCAGGTAGCCGGGGTTCGCGTGTCGGTCCCGCCCGATGCAACGATCAGCGTCGAGCACGAACGGGGCGACGGCGAAGAGGAAATCGAGTTCCAGCTACGCTGGCAGCGGGACGACTGAGTACGAGGGACGTCCGCCCCGACGCAGACGGCGTCGGGGCGGCTCCCGTAACGGGTCAGCTTGCGGGCTTGACGAACCTGAGCGTCATGCGATTGCTCTCGCCAACGGCTTCGAGTTCGGCACGAAGCTCGTCGTTGTCCTCGCTGGTCCGAAGGCCGGGCAGCAAACGCCACACGATATCGTCGGTCGTCGGCTGATCGTTGGGATTCGCGTTGATATCCGAATCGCCGTCCAGCTCGAATCCCGCCGCGGTCGCCGCGTCGATGACGAACTGCTTCTTGATGTAGCCCGCCGCGCCGCTTGCCCATTCGTCGGGCATGTCGTCGCGCGCGTGGTGCTGCACGATACCGAGGACGCCGCCCGGCTTGAGCACGCGAAACGCATCGCTCAGCGCGGTATCGAGGTAGTTGCCTTCGCCGGCGTTCTGGAAGCGGGCGACGTTATGCAGAGCCCGGATCATCAGCACGACGTCGACCGTGCCGTCGGCTTCCGCCGGCATCGATCCGAAGCGCGTCGCGAGGATGCTCGCGCCGTCGTCACCGCGCCAGGCCTCGGCGCCGGCGGCCCAATCGGTCGTCCAGTTGGCCTGGCGCTGCATGAATTCCTCGCTTGCAAACGGGAACAGACCGTACATTTCGTACTCGTAAGCAGCGCCGATCAAGGTGCCCTCACTGCCCAGGTAGGGCAGGAGAATTCGGGTATACCAGCCGCCGCCGGGCAGAGCCTCGACGACCGTCATGCCGCGCTCGACGCCGAAGAATTCCAGCGTCTCCTTCGGATTGCGGTAGGCGTACCGCGCCTGATTCTCCTCGGGCTGCGCGGCCAGTATGGTGTCCAGGCTTGCAGGCTCCGGCGCGGCCGCGGCCTCCGGCTCGCTGGCGGCTGGCTCCGCAGCCGGCGCAGGCGCCTGTTCGGAAGACGGCTGGCATGCCGCGAGGCCGGCGGCCGCCGCAAGCAGAATTAGGTAGCGCATGTTCGTCACCTTTGTCGGATTTATCGGGACCGCGGATTATCCGGAGCTTGCACGGCCGCCTCAAGTCGAGCGATTCGAACGGCGGACCGGCCGTGCCTGACGTGTATCCTAGGGAGAGTCAGCTCCGCGGCTACGAGCCATGTCCGATACCGTGTCGATAAGGGCCGCAACGCCACACGATTATGACGGCGTGACCGACCTCCTCAGGGCGTCCTATCCCGCACTCGTGCGCGACGCGTACGACGCTGCCACCTTCGATGCCATCTCGCCGGTACTGACCGTCGCGCAGCCCGCCCTGCTTCGATCGGGCAGCTACTTCGTCGCAGAGGCGGCGGCCGGAATCGTCGTCGGTTGCGGAGGCTGGACGCGGGAGCGTCCCGGAACAGGGGAAATCCGGCCCGGATTGGGACACGTTCGACACTTTGCCGTACACCCGGACTGGACGAGACGGCGAATTGGGCAGGGAATGTACGCCCGCTGCCTGGCGCAAGCCAAAGCCAGCGGCGTCGAAACGCTGGAGTGCTATTCCACTCTGAACGGTGAGACGTTCTATGCAGCGCTCGGATTCAGGAGTATGGGTCGTATAGAGGTCGAAATGGCCAACGGCGTGAAGTTTCCGGGGATCCGCATGCTCGCCCGTATCTGAGGCCGCCGGTTTCGAGTGTAGTTCCAGGGGCTGTTAACAGCCCCTAGTCGAGCGACGCCAGCAGCGCCTGCGTGTCGCGGCGTACGCCGTCGATCGCCGTGTTGATCTGCTCGGCGCCGGTATTGACGAGACGACCGTTCGCGTCCGTCCTCCCGAGCATTTCCCAGTTCGATTCCCATGCCTCGAACAGCGTCGCGGCACTCGCCGGCATCGGATCCTGCAGCACGACCGCAAGATCGCGGATCGTCAGCACGAGCGCCCAGCCCGCGCGCGGATTCCCGCGACCCTCGAAGTCCATATCGTAATGGCTGTGGAAGACGACCTGCTGCAGCTCGCCGAGCTTCAACAGCAGCTCGATCGAGGCCTGCCGCTGGTTGCGGTTGTGTTCGCTTGCCTCGTTGCGCCAGGTGTTGTAGCTCAGCCCTGAAATCGCGACGAAGAGACTGATCAGCGCGACCGCGTTGCGCCGCAGCTGATCGACGATTCGGTTCTGTTTGGCCATGCGGCTCTCCTCCCTATGGCAATACAGACCGGCGGAAGCCCCTCTCTGTTACGCGACGCGGGCGGGTTCCGGAGCCCGGCGGGCGTTCAGCCACAGCATCGTGGCCGTGACGACCACGCCGGCAAGCGCCATCGCGAACAGAAACCAGAAGTAGTTCTGGTGGCCGACGAGACCCGGATTCGCATCGAGAATTCGGCCCGTAACCGGCGCGAAGAAGAATTCCGGCGTGAAGCCGACGAACGAAACCAGGCCGACGGCCGCACCGGTCAACGCCGGCGGCGTGCGGTTCTCCCTGAGCAGCGCAAAGTAAACGCCGCGCAGCGCGAACACGAACAGGAAGCTTGCGAACAGGTTGAAGTAGAGTAACGCGCTGTCGCCGTTCGCCAGTGCGAGGAGTCCATAGACGGCCACGAGAACCGCGAACATCGCAAGGATCACGGGGCCCGCCCGCAAACGATCGGCGATCAGGCCCGCGGCGATGGCGCCCAGGGGCCTGAGCCAGCTGGCGTCGCGAACGAGCGCCGCCGCGGCGACTTCGTCCCTGCCGAGTACCTCGGCGGCGTAGAGCGAATAGTTGTCGAGCCCCTTGAAGGTCGAGTACGCGCAGACGATGACGCCGGCCTGAGCCCAGAGCAATGGCCGGCGCGCGACCGTGAGCATGCCGGCAAGCGGATTGCGGCGCCTCCCGGCGGCCGGTGAGTCCGCCGGTATCAGCAGCCAAGCAATACCGCCGGCGAGGAGCGTTGCCGCCGCGTAGTAGGTCAGCACGTAGCGGAACGCCGCGGTACGCTCGGCGTCGGTTGCGGTCTCGACCGCGGCCGGCATAAGACCCGCGAGTATCGCGATCGCGGCGGTAGAGCCGCCGACCGCGACGACCCCCCGCCCGGCTTCGAGCACGCCGAACGCAATCCCCTGGGTGTGCTCGCCGCCGTAGTCGCGGGTCGCGCGGATCAGCGCGCCCCACAGCAGGAACACAGTCGACAGACCCCAGAACGCATAGAGGAGCGCCAGTCCGGTTTTCCCCGGAATCGTGGCGAGGTAGAAACCGCCGCCGGCGGTAGCGACCAGCGACGCGGCGATGAGATTGCGCGCCGGGAAACGATCGGCGAGCGCGCCGCCGGGATAATACGCAAGCATGGCGACGATGCCGTAAACGGCGAACAGATCGCCCAGCTCGGTGTTCGACAGCCCGAAGACGTCGAGGAAGGTCGGCCGAAAGAAGCGGATCGTATGAAACGGCAGCGCGAAAACCATCTCGCCCGCCACGACGACAGCGCACAGAATCAGCAGTTTTCGCATCGCGCGCACCTTCCCCGTGGTGCGCGCCAGTATACGTCAGGAGCAGGTGTAGCGATCTCCGCGCGACGGAATGCCGCGACGATCGACGTTGGCTCCCGCCATGACGAAGACACGACCGCCCGACTGCACGCAACGACGCTTGAACTCGAGAAACTCGTTCTCGAAATCGACCCGGCGGTACTCCCGTTCGTCCTGCGCGACCTGCGGCAGCGGCGCACAAGCCGCTGTGAAAACCAGCGCGGCGACGAGGCCGGCGGTGACCCCTCGTACCCGCCGAACGGCTACGTCACGGTACATATCCACTCCTTCCCGGCGCCCAGGAGCCGGTCGTGCGATACCTCTGCCTGCCGTCCAACCGAATGTACGCCGGTCAGCGGCTCGCTCCTGGTATAGATGCTCGCCGGCGCCAGTTGGATTATGCCGCTATCGAATATCGCGGGAGCCGCGATCCGAATCAGGTACGCAACCGGTAACACCGGCGCAACCGAAATCAGGTGCGCAACCGGTAACCGCTCGGTGGGATCTTCGCGATCCGAATCAGGTACGCAGTCTGTAACCGGTCTTGAAGATCCAGCGCACGGTGAGCAGGCAGACCAGCAGGAACAGGGTCGTCATTCCGAGGGACAGCACGACGCTCACGTCCGCGTTCTCGTAAAAGCTCCAGCGAAAACCGCTGATCAGATAGACGACGGGATTCGCGAGACTGATAGTCTGCCAGATCGGCGGCAGCATGCTGATGCTGTAAAACGTGCCGCCGAGAAAGGTCAACGGCATGATCACGAGGATCGGAACGATAGTCAGCTTTTCCCAGCCATCCGCCCAGACGCCGAGAATGAAGCCGAACAGACAGAACGCCACCGAAGTCAGAAGCAGAAACGTCACCATCACGAAGGGATGGGCAACCTCGATCGGCACGAACAGGTTGGCGGTCAGAAAAATGATCGTACCGATGATCATCGATTTCGTCGCGGCGGCCCCGACGTAGCCGAGTAACACTTCGACATAAGAGACCGGCGCGGAAAGCACCTCGAACACCGTACCGGTGAAGCGCGGGAAATAGATGGCGAAAGACGAGTTGGAAATACTCTCCGTCATGATCGACAGCATGATCAGTCCGGGCACGATGAACGCGCCGTAGGGGACACCGTCGACCTCGGTAATCCGCGAGCCGATCGCAGCGCCGAAGATTACGAAGTACAGCGAGGTCGACAGGACCGGCGCAACGAGGCTCTGAACGGCCGTCCGCCACATGCGCGCCATCTCGAACGCATAGATTGCCTTGACGGCATGCAGGTTCATCCGGCCTCCGGTTTGCGGACGAGATCGACGAAAATCTCCTCGAGCGAACTCTGTTTGGTCTCGAGGTCGCTGAAGTGGATGCCCTCCGCATTCAGGTCCGCAAGCAGCGCGGTGATGCCGGTCCGTTCACTCTGCGTATCGTAGGTATACACGAGTTTCGAGCCTTCGTCGGCGAGGGAAAGGCCGTGCTTCCCGAGCGCAGCCGGTACGGTATCCAGCGAGGCCGACAGCGAAAGCGTGAGTTCCTTCTTGCCCATCTCGCGCATGAGCCGGTCCTTGTCCTCGACGAGAATCAGCTCGCCGTGATTGATGACGCCGACCCGATCGGCAAGCTGCTCGGCCTCCTCGATGTAGTGCGTCGTCAGAATGACCGTGCAGCCGTCCTCGCGCAGAGATTCCACGACCCGCCACATGTCTTTGCGCAACTCGACATCGACGCCGGCGGTCGGCTCGTCGAGAAACAGCAGCGTGGGCTCGTGCGCTAAGGCCTTGGCGATCAGCACGCGGCGCTTCATCCCGCCGGACAGCGCGATGATCTTCTCGTCCCGCTTGTCCCAGAGCGAGAGGCTCTTGAGCACTTTCTCGACATGGGCCGAATTCGGGGGCCGGCCAAACAATCCGCGACTGAAAGCCAGTGTCTTGGTAACGGTTTCGAAGGTCTCGACCGGAAATTCCTGCGGCACGAGCCCGATGCGAAACCGGGTTTCCCGGTAGTCGCGTCCAATGTCGTAGCCGTCCACGCTTGCTGACCCGGCGGTCGGATTCACGAGACCACAGACGATACTGATTAACGTCGTCTTGCCCGCGCCGTTGGGCCCGAGCAGCGCGAAGATCTCGCCCCGCTCGATGTCGAGCGACACGTCTTTGAGCGCCTGGAAACCGCCGGCGTAGGTCTTGGACAGGTTGCGGATGGAGAGGATCGGTTGCACGCGCGCCATGGTATAGCTTCCGAAGGCGCGCTTCACTACCCCGATGCGTAACAATCACCGTCGCCGTCTGGTCCGGCGGGCCGCCGATCGATCGCCCAGGCGATCGCGAGCATTGGCAGGATCGTCAACAAGGACGCCAGGGAAGCCGTGACGCCTGGATTGGCGAACGTGAGTCCCGTTTCGGGCAGCAGCGCATCGCCGAAGAAGAACAGCAGGAAGTGCAGCGCAATCGCGAGGAGCGACGCCCCCCATGCAAGCGCGAGCGGCACGCGGCGAAACAGCACGCCGACCAGCAAGGGCGGCGCCGCGGCCGCTGTGAGACCGTACACGCCGGCCTGGCCATATATCCCCAGCAGTTTCGGCGGCTCGAGGTTCACGAGAAAGGCCGCGACCGCGATGACGACGAGCACCACGTGGCTTGCCTTCAGCGCAAAGGCCATATTCTCCTCTTCGGTCCGGTTGGAACGCCCGCGCGTCAGATTCAGGATCAGATCGTTCGCGGAGATGGTCGACATCGACACGAGCAGCCCGTCGAGGGTCGACATGGCGGCCGCGAGGAGCACGATGCTGACGATAGTGAAGACCCATTCCGGATAAACGCTTTCCAGAAACTTCGTCATCACGAGGTCCTGCCGGAACGCGCCCGTCGCGGGATCGATCAGAGCCGCGTCCGGCACGACCAGGTGCGCGAAGAAACCGACCGCGCCCAGCAGCTGGAACAGCCCGAATACGACGGCGAACACGATCAGGTAGGTCCGCACGTCGCGATCGTCCTTGACGTACAGCGCCTTGGTCAGGATATGCGGCTGACACACGACGATCGCGCCGACGACGAAGCCCGCGACATAGATCGAGAACACGTCGTTGAACAGGGCGCCGTCGGCGTTCACCCACGCGACGAGCCCGGGATCGATCGCCGCCAGCCGCTCGCCGACCGGAGCCGGCTCGGCCAGCGCGATCACGAGGCAGGTGACCAGGACCAGCAGCGTGACGCCGATCATCAGGCTGCCCTGCAGCATGTTCGTCAGCACGTGCGCGTAGGTACCGCCGATGAACACGTAACCGGTCACGAAGACCAGCGTAATCGTAAGCGCCTGGACGTTGGTCAGCCCGAGCAGCGACTGCATCACGATCGAGATCCCGCCGACGAGCAGGACGACGAAGGCGAACGACAGCAGATTCATCACGGAGAAGAAAAGCGCGTAGGCACGCGACCGATAGCGCTTGCCGATCCAGTCGGGAATGGTCAGCGCCCCGCTTGCCGCGCCGATGCGACGAAACCGGAACGACAATACCGTGAGCATCGTCATGAAGCCCAGGCCGACGCCTATGCTCATGTGAAAGAAGGCGCTGAACCCGTCGACGTAGACGAACCCGGGGTTGATGATGAACGTAGACGCCGAGGACACACTGGCCGCCAGCGTGATGCCGACGACATAAGGGCTCATGGCGCGGTCGCCGACGGCGAAACTGCCGAAGCCCGTCGTTTTTCTGTAGCCGCGCCAGCCCAGCCAGGCCGTGCCCGCGAGGTACAGCAGGAAGAGCGCCCAGGCGAAGCTCAAAGGCTGCCGCCCGCGAGGCTGTCGATGAGCGCTTTGATGGCGCCGATTTGTGCGCCCTCGTGGGTCGCATAGGCCGAACCCGTATAGCCCCACCAGTCGAAGCAGCCCATCGGGTTCATCGGCGCAAGCCTGCTGCCCTTGACCTGCGGGTACAGCACGAGCAGCCGGTTGGAATCGGCCCATTCGTTGAAGCCGGCTCCGCGGACGACCGCATCGTCGAGCAGTTCGCTCGACATCTGGCAGCCGTGAAAGAACACGTGCAGCCCGCAACGCTCACCGCTGGCGCATGGCTCCGGCACGTAGAGGTACGCCGTTTCGAGCAGGCTGGCATCGGCTGCGCCGGGAACGTCAATCGTCGTGAGCGTTCCGGCCGCACTGCCCCGCGGCGCGAGGTCACGATCGTCGCCGGCGTGCACCGTTCGCAGAATCTCGCCCGCGGCATCGTAGTTACAGGCATTGAGATACGGCGGCTCGAAGCTGTCGCAGGCTGCGCCCGTATCGAGCGTCGGGAAACCGTGCACCGTATCGACGTCGCTTACCAGCGTAACGCTGGCACCGAAGCGCTCATAGAATGCACCCGCGGCTTCCGTCAGCGGCAACCCCATCGCGTCGTCGCCGGGCGCGCGGAACAGCCATACGGGACTGCCGGCGAGATTGTCGAGCGCGTCGATCGGCCCGGGGCCGCTGCCGGCCGTCCACTCCCGGGCCATCGCAGCCAGGGGTTCGACGTCCGGAACCGACTCCTTCACGCACTCGCCGAGCGCTCTGTTCAGTGAATCGCGCGCACAGCCCCACGGTCCGCCCGCAACCATGCCCGCGCCGCGGACCAGTTCGGAATGCGCGACGTGGAATTGCGTTGCCATGTAGGCGCCCGCCGACACCCCGGACACGCTGAGGCGGGCCGGATCGATGTCGTAAACCGGTCCGCCCGTGGCAACGGAGTCCGTATTTCCGCCGCACGCAGCCAGGAGCAAGGCCGCCAGCGGCGCAATAGGCAATCCGCGCATCAGGGCACCTCCTCGAGCATGGCGTCGATTGCGGCGACACACTCGGGCTCGTCGAGGAGCGGCACGTGGCCGCGCCCGGCGACCGGCACGACTTTGAGATCCGGCTTCGCGGCCTGCATCCGGTCGCAGATGTCCCGCGTCAGGATGTCGGAGTCGACGCCCCACAGCAGCGTAACCGGCGTGCTTTCGAGCGACGCGAACAGCTCCCAGGGATCGCCTTTCTGCGGCCCCACCGTGCGCACGGCGTTGCCGACGTTCGGATCGAAGTCGAGGCGCGGCACGCCCTCGTGCTCGCGGTAGGCACGCCCGGCCATCTCCCGCCAGTCGTCGTCCTTGAGCCCCGGCAGCCAGGCGCCGTAAATTTCGCGGGTTTGCGCTATGGCCTCTTCCCAACTCGCGACCGGCGGCAGCCGGCCGGTATACTCCTGTACGCGCTTAAGGCCCTCGGGCGCGATCTCGGGCCCGACGTCGTTCATGATGACGCCCGCGATACGGCTGTTGTCCTGGGCGGACATCCGCATGGCGCAGAGACCGCCGAGCGAGGTTCCGAGCACGATGACGCGGTCGATGCCGAGCAAGTCGAGTAGTCGCCAGACGTCGTTGACGTAAGTGCCCGGGTGATAGTTCTGCCAGTTCGAATCGTACTCGGAGAAACCGCGGCCGCGCAGATCGGGCGTCAGAACCCGGCGGCGAGCCGCCAGGCGTTCGGCGGTGTCGGCGAAATCCCGGCTGTTGCGCGTCAGACCGGGCAGGCAGATCACCGGCGTGCCGGCGCGTCCGGCACCGAAGTCGCGATAGTAGAGCTTGAGGCCGTCGGCGCTGTCGAAAAATCTGGCGTTGTCTTCCATCGTCGGTTCCGTTGTTCAGCCCTGCATCGCAAAGTCGGCGAACGTCTTGCGCAGCTCGCGCTTCAGCACCTTGCCGTTCGGGTTGCGGGGAAGCTCGCTGACCAGGACGGCGGCGTTGATCCGCTGCTGCTTGCCGGTGCGCGCGTTGGTCCAGGCCGTGAGCGCCTCGGGGTCGACGTCGCCCGCGGCGACGACGACGGCAAGCGGCGTTTCACCCCACTTGTCGTGCGGTACCCCGACGACCGCCACTTCGCTCACGCTTTCGTGCTCGAGCATGATGGCTTCGATGTCCGCGGGAAACACGTTCTGCCCGCCGGAGATGATCATGTCTTTCTTGCGATCGACGAGCGTCAGAAAGCCCTGGGCGTCGAGCTTGCCGATATCGCCGGTCCGGAGCCAGCGGCTGCCGTCGGAATGCGTCCAGGTCGCCTCGGCATTGGCTTCGTCGTTGTCGTGGTAGCCGGCCATCATGTACGGCGCCGTGCCGACGATCTCGCCGGGCTCTCCGGCTTCGAGGATCGTATCGTCGCTGCCGAGAATCGCGAGCCGCTGGCCGGGTGCCGGCCTGCCTACGGATTCGATGCCGGCGTCCATGTCTTCGGGCGGCAGGATCGTGACGAGCCCCTCCGTCAGCCCGTAGAGCTCGATGAACTGTCCGGGCAGACGCTCCATGATCGCGCGCTTGAGTGCCGGAGCCAGCGGCGAGCCGCAGCACATGTACGCATCGAGACTGGACAGGTCGTATTGGCCGAGATGCTCGTATTCGACGAGTTTCTGATACTGCAGCGGCACCATGGCGGTGTGGGTAATGCGCTCGCGCTGGATGTGCTCGAGGCAATGCTCAGCCGCGAACTTCCGATCGATGACGATCGTCCCGCCGGCGTAGATCGTCGACAGCATGGCCACCCAGCTGATGTTGGAAAACAGGCCCAGGTTGCACAGCGTTCGGGCACCGGAGTGATAGCGCAACGCCACGGCCATCTCTCTTGCCCATGCCTGACGGCAGGCATGATCGTGAACGATGCCTTTCGGCAGACCGGTCGTGCCCGAGCTGTAAATGATGTTGCATTCGTCGCGCGGGGCGATGTCTACCGTCGGCGCCGTCGTCGGGGCGGCTTCGGCGAAGGCGGTGTAGTCCTGCCAGTCCGCGACGTCGGCATCGACGGCGATGAAGCGGTCGTCGAGCTGGCCGCGAAGTTGCGGACGCAGCGCTTCGACCCTCGCGACGTGCTCGTCGGACGCAACGACGGCCCGCGCCGCGGAATTGGCGATCATCCCCGCGACCGCGGCATCGGTGATCGCCACGTTGAGCGGCACCGCGACGAAGCCGCCGCGGATGATGCCGAACATGGCCTCGGCCATCGCGTAGCTGTTCTTCATGAGCACGACGACGCGATCGCCTTTCTCGAGCCCCGCGGCTGCCAGCGCGTTGGCGACGCGGCTCGTGCCGGCACCGAACTCACGCCAGCTCACCCGGCGGTCGCGATCGACGAACGCGGGCTTGCCGTTCAGGTATTCTGCGTTGAGCGCAATGACATCAGGCAGCAGCAAAGGCTTCGGCGCAAACCAGGCCATTCGACGTTCCCCCAGCGACTGCTGTGCCGGGCACTACCGGCAATAGCAGATATTCAACGATCGTTGAATATTAGTTGAGCGTTCGTTGAATTTCAAACGCGCATCAGGCACGGTGCCACGAACACACGAGAACCGCCATGGCCGTCAGGCAAAAAGCAGAACAAAGGCAGCAGACCCGTAATCGAATCCTCGACGCCGCCGAGGAACTCTTCGCGCAACGCGGCTACGAGGGCGTATCCGTCCGCCAGATCATGCGTCAGGCCGGCGCCGACGTATCGCTTGCGTACTACCACTTCAAGTCGAAGCGCGATCTCTTCGATCAGGTGATGCTGCGCCGGGTCGAGACGCTGAACGATCTCAGACTTCAGGCGCTGGAGGCCGTCGAGCGCCGGCACCCGGACGACGCGCCGACGGTCGAGGAGATCATCGGAGCGTTCACGAGCCCGCTGCTCGACCTGCTTGCCACCGAGCACGAAGACTGGACGCACTACTTCCAGCTCATCGCCCAGATCAACAGCTCCCCCGAATGGGGCGGCGAACTGATGACGCGTTACTTCGACCCGCTGGTCTCGCGCTTCATCGAGGCGCTCAGGAAGGCCCTGCCCGACGTCTCCGAGGCCGATCTCTATTGGAGCTATCACTTCCTCTCCGGGGCTCTGACGCTGACCTTCGCCGAGACCGGCCGCATCGACAACCTCTCGGGCGGCATCTGCCGCTCCTCGGACATGCGCGCCATCAGCAAGCGCATGCCGCATTTCCTGGCCGCCGGTTTCCGCGCGCTGGCCAGTCGCGACTGACCCGGACCGGGACCGCGGCGCGGTTTCGGCCACGGTTGATATTCAACGGACGTTCAATTAATCTTTGTCCAACGTTCGTTGAATATCGGGTCGTGCACCCGATGCAAATCGAAGGGGGGAATATCATGTCCAGGACGTTCGTCATGGCGCGGGCTGCCGCACTGTCCGTGCTGCCGCTTACCGCAATTATGTTCACCGCCGAGCCGGCGGAAGCCCAGAGCAGCGCCTCAGAGGGCGCGCTCGAGGAAGTCGTAGTGACCGCACGCCGGCGCGAGGAATCGCTGCAGGACGTGCCGATCGCGGTATCGGCGTTCTCGGGCGAGTTCCTCGAAGGCATCGGCGCGATCGACATTACGGCGCTCAGCCAGACGACGCCCAACACGACCCTCGAAGTATCGCGGGCCACCAATACCACGCTGACCGCGTACATCCGCGGCGTCGGCCAGCAGGATCCGCTTGCCGGATTCGAAGGCGGCGTGGGCATCTACCTCGACGACGTCTATCTGGCGCGCCCCCAGGGCACCGTGTTCGACATCTACGACGTCGAGCGCGTCGAGGTGCTGCGCGGTCCGCAGGGCACGCTCTACGGCCGCAACACGATCGGCGGGGCCGTCAAGTACGTTACCCGCCGCCTCGCCGACCGGCCGGAGCTGGAGATTCGCGGCGCCGTAGGCGACTTCAATCAGCTCGATCTCATCGTCAAGGGCTCGCTGCCGCTGGCCGATAACTTTCGTATCGGGGGCACGGCCGCCACGTTCACCCGCGACGGCTTCGGCGACAACCTGTTCACCGGCGAAGAGAACGCCGACAAGGACACCATCGGCATCCGGCTGAGCGCCGAATGGGAACCGGCCGACAACTGGTCCGTACGGCTCGCCGGCGACTACACGGAAGACCGTTCCTCCCCCCGCCACGGCCACCGCCTGCTGCCCAGCTTCACCGGCGCCGAAGTGCTCGACGACGTCTTCGATACGCGTGCCGGCATCTCGACGATCCCGGGTTCCAATGCAGGCCTCGATCCGCTCGTGGATCAGGGCGGCCTTGCGCTGAACGTGGAGTGGGATCTAAACGACAACTGGACACTCAAGTCGATCACGGCTGCCCGCGAAGACAACTCCGAGGGCCTGATCGATTTCGACAACCTGCCTGAGAACACTTTCGACGCGCCCGTCATCTACGAGAACGAGCAGTTCAGCCAGGAGTTTCAGGCGAGCTTCTCGGGCGACCGTTCCGCCGGCATCTTCGGCCTCTACTATCTCGACGCCAATGCCTTCAACGCGTTCGACGTCATCATCTTCAATCTGCAGACTTCGTTCACTCTCGGCGACTACGACACCAACGCCTGGGCGGTCTACGGCGACTACACCTATGACCTCAGCGATACGCTGTCGCTGTCGGTCGGCGGCCGCTACACGGAAGACGAGCGCGATGCCACGGTTACCCGTGAGAGCTTTGCGGGAGGCCTGGGCTCGCCGTTCTTCGGCAACGACGACGCGATCTCGATCACCGATCCGATTCCCGGGTTCGTGCCGACCTTCCGCGGCAACCGCACGGACTCCGACTTCACGCCGCGTGCGTCGCTGACCTGGGCGCCCGTGGATGAGCATCGCTTCTACGTGTCTTACAACGAAGGCTTCAAGGGCGGCGGCTTCGATCCCCGCGGCGCTTACGGCATTCCCGAGGTACGGGAAGGGTTCGAGCCCGAGGAGGTCCAGGCCTACGAGATCGGGGCCAAGTCCGTGTGGCCCGGCGGCCGGCTGCAGACCAACTTCGCGTTCTTCGTCTCCGACTACACGAACGTGCAGGTGCCGGGTTCGATCATCCTCGACAACGACAACGACGGTGAGCCGGACGGCTTCGCGGGTACGACCACCAACGCCGGCAAGGCCGAGATCATGGGCGCCGAGTTCGAGGCGATCGGCCAGTTTACGGACAATTTCTCCGCCATCCTCGCCCTGGGCTGGATCGACGCCGACTACACCGAGTGGCTCATCGGCGGCGAGGATGCCGACGGCAACCCGATCCTCATCGATATCTCCGACGAGCGCGAGTTCCAGAACACGCCGGAGCTCACGGCCAGCCTGAACCTGCGCTACGAGTTCCCGTTCCGGCTGTTTGCGGCGGACGGCGATCTGGCACTGTCGACTCTCGTCGCCTACCGCGACGACACCTTCCAGTTCGAGGTCCCGGACCCGCTGGTCGATCAGCCGGCGTATACGCTGTGGGATGCCAGCGTAGGCTGGACGTCCGCCGAGGGCCGCTACTCGATGACGTTTCACGGCCGCAATCTGACCGACGAGGAGTACATCGTCGCGAACTACAACTTCCCGACCGTGGACTCGTCGGTGATCGGCTTCTACGGCGCACCGCGCACGTGGACGCTCACGGGCACCGTGCGCTTTTACTGAGCACGCGCGACTCCCGTGAACGACCGCCTGCCGCCCTCTCTCGCGGCAGGCGGTTTTTTTTAGGTCGCTGCTGTGGCGCCGTCGAGTACTTTGCCGGGGTTCAGGATGTTGCCCGGATCGAAGGCCTGCTTGAGCCGTCGCATCGCGGCGATTTCGTCGGGGCTGCGTGACACGCCGAGATACGGCAGTTTCTCGGTGCCGATGCCGTGCTCCGCGGAGATCGATCCGCCGTAGGGCTTCAATTCATCGTAGACGACCCGCATGGCCTCGGTATGGCTCGCGGAATCCGTACTGCCCGTCGTCAGCATGAAGTGAATGTTGCTGTCGCCGAGATGACCGAAGGTCACGCCGCGAAAGGCGCCGGGCCAGCGCGCTTCGAGCCGCTCGAATACGGCACCCGTGTAGCGTTCGGCGGCGGCGATCGGCAGACTCACGTCGAACATCACGATATCGCCGAGCACTTCGCGCAACCCGTCGATGTCGTCGCGCATGTGCCAGAACGCCTGGCGCTGGCGCTCGCTTGCGGCAATCGCCGCGTCCGCAATCCAGTCGCGTTCGATCGCTTCCCCGAGCGCCTGCTCGAACCGCGCCGGGTCCTGGTCGGCGTCGCCGCCCTGCCACTCCACGAGCGCGTAGTAGGCGTGATCGGGGCCGAGCGGCAGATCGTGATTTCCGGTTTCGGCAAGCGCCCGGTAAAAGTCCTGCCACATGACTTCGAAGGCGCTAAGCGTGCCGCCCGACGTACTGCCCAGATGCCGCAGCAGCGGCGGGACTGCGTCGAAACGATCCAGCCCGACGAGCCCGGAACAGACGCTCCGCATTTGCGGCCTGAGCCTCAGCACCGCCCGCGTGACGACTCCGAGCGTACCCTCGGTGCCGATGAACAACTGCTTCAGGTCGTAGCCGGCGTTGTTCTTCAGCATGCGGTTCATCGACGACAGCACCGTACCGTCCGCGAGGACGGCCTCGAGCCCGAGCACCTGCTCACGCATCATGCCGTAACGAATCACCGAGTTGCCGCCGGCGTTGGTGGCGATTGCGCCCCCGACCGTCGCGGAGCCGCGCGCGCCGAGGTCCAGCGCAAACGCAAAACCTTCCGCTTCCGCCCGCTCCTGCACCGCCTGCAGGACGGCACCGGCCTGGACGGTCATCGTCGACCCGTCCGCGTCGACGCTCTCGATTCGGTTCATGCGCTCGAGACTCAGCAGAATGTCGGACGCCTCGGTATCCGTCCCGTTCACGAGCCCCGTGCCGCCGCCGTAAGTCACGATCGGCTGTTTCGCCGCCGCGCAGCGGCGAACCGCCAAGGCAAGCTCCGCGGTCGACGCCGGACGGACGATCGCACGCGCAACGCGCGACGCCGGATTCGACCAGCCCACGGCACGCGCCGCCACGTCCTCGCCGGTCAGAACGGCGGCCTCGCCCAGGTCGCTCTGCAATTGCCCGATCAACTCCGCCATGCCCGCAAACCCAAACACCTCGATTGCGACAAGGGTAAACTGTCGCGTCCCGCTACCGGAAGTTTACCGATGCCGCTCTATACCGCCGATCTCTGCGACGCCCACCCCGACGCCGTGCGCATTGCCGATCCCGTTTTCACGGCCTACGGCCAAAACCTGCACTTCGGCGGGCGCATACGGACCGTGCGCGTGTTCGAGGACAATGTGCTGGTCAAAAAGGCGCTGTCGGAGCCGGGCGACGGACAGGTGCTGGTCGTCGACGGCGGCGGCTCGACGCGCTGCGCACTCCTGGGCGGCAACATCGCGGAGCTGGCCGCCGCCAACGGCTGGAACGGCGTGATCGTCTACGGCTGCGTTCGCGATGCTCACGAAATCGACGCGGCACGGATCGGTTTGCGCGCCATCGCGACCTGCCCGAGAAAGAGCGAGAAACACGGCCGCGGCGTGCTTGGCGTGCCGGTGTTTTTCGCCGGCGTCGATTTCCGCCCGGGCGAGTATCTCTATGCAGATCGCGACGGACTCATCGTCTCGGCCGAATCCCTGGGCGACGGGTAAGCGCGGCTAGTCGAACGCAAGCTGGTCCGCATAGGCAAACAGTGCCGCCGAGCCGCCGGTGTGCAGAAAGACTACGTTGCTCGCGCCAGCGAAGAAGCCCCGGCGGACCAGGTCGAACAGCCCTGCCAGCGCCTTGCCGCTGTAGACCGGGTCGAACAGAATGCCTTCGAGCCGCGCCAACGTGAGGATCGCCGCGTTCATTTCCGGGGTCGGTACGCCGTATGCCTCGCCGACGTAGTCGCAATTCGCGACGACGTCCTCGCGGCTCACGACATCCGGCGCGCCGATGAGTTCCGCCGTTTCCTCCGCCAGCTCGAAGACCTTGCGCTCCTGCAGAGCCTGCGCCGCGCTGACGCCTATACCTAAGAGCGGCACCCGGCTGTGCGTCGCGCGCAGACCGACGGCCAGACCCGCCTGGGTGCCCGCACTCCCGGTCGCCGTGACGAGATGGTCGATGACGAGGCCGCGTTCGTTGGCCTGCGCCAAAAGCTCCATCGCGCAGTTGACGTATCCCAGCGCGCCGACGGCGTTCGATGCGCCGCCCGGGATGATGTAGGGCGTACCGCCGCCCCCGCGGATTCTCTCGGCATGCGCCTCCATCTCGGCCGCGAAATCGGTGCCTCCCGGATAGCGATGCAGCGCGGCACCGAACAATCGGTCGAGCAGCACGTTGCCGGACTCGGCATAGACGTCGCTGGGCTCGCCGATCCGGTTCTCGAGCAGCACCTCGCAGGCGAGGCCCAGTTTGGCGGCCGCCGCGGCCGTCTGCCGGACGTGATTCGACTGCACCGCGCCCACGGTGACGATCGTGTCGGCGCCCGCGGCAAGCGCGGCGGCCATCGCAAACTCGAGTTTGCGGGTCTTGTTGCCGCCGCTTGCAAGTCCGGTGCAGTCGTCGCGCTTCACCCAGATCTGTGGGCCGCCCAGGTGTTCGCTGAGCCGCGGCAAGTGTTCGAGCGGCGTCGGCAGATGGGCAAGCGATACGCGCGGGAAGCGGGCAAGGTGCATCTTCAGCTCCGGGGTAAGGGATCGAGGCCCTTGGCAAGGCGAACCGTAGCCGCCGCCAGAAGGGCCGTTGAGGAGAACACGGGAACGTCGAGATCATCGGGATTCAGCACCAGCGGGATCTCCGTGCAGCCGACAATGAGTCCCGTCGCGCCCTGCTCCACGAGCGACTCCGCCAGCGCCAGCATGCTGCTGGCGACGCCCGGGCCGTAATCGCCGAGCTTGATCGCGGCGATCAGCGCGGTCAGCTCGGCGAGTTCCTCGAGCGACTGCAGCACCGGCTCGAGCCCCGCCGCCGCCAGCGCGTCCTGATACACGGATGCGTCGAGGCAGGCCGGCGAGGCCAGCAGACCTACGGATTGGCTGCCGGACGCCGTAACGGCGGCCATCGTCACATCGATGATCGAGATCATCGGTACGTCGACGGCCGCCCGGATCTCGGCCGTGAACGCGTGCGCCGTGTTGCAGGGCATGACGAGGAAATCGCAGCCCATCGATTCGAGCCGCGCAGCCATCGAGGCCAACGCTGGCGCCGGAGACTCGGTCCCGTCGAGCAGAGCGCGCTGCCGGTTCGGAATCTTGGGGTTCTGATCGACCAACAGGCGTATGTGGTCCTGGTCCGAACGAACCTGCGTAGCGTCCAGCACCCTGGCCATGAAGTCGACCGTGGCGTCAGGGCCCATGCCACCCAGCACGCCCGCGGTGAGTTCCTGCATCGCGTACCCCCGTCGCCGGCACGGCCGCTACGTTAATCGGAGCGTAACGATACCCCAGTCCGTAACCGAACGTTAGCCATCAACGGGGGGTCGCCTGGTGCGAAGTACACGATTGCGGTAAAAAAAGAAAACCATAATGAAACAAACCTGCAATCCAGGTGACGCTTGCCGCTTCTACGCTCTCGTTCGTCGCCACGCCGGGGCATCTCCCGTCGGTGAGCTTGACGAAGGAGCTCGTAATGAACCGCTTTATCCTGTGCATTGCCGTCACGACAATCCTGTTCACTGCTTCCGCCAACGCCGAATTCCGCGTCCTGCCCTATCAGCAGCAGCCCACCGAAGACGGCATGTTGTTCACCTGGTTCACCGAAAACAGTGTTCAAGGTCAACTGGTAGTGTCGGGTGGCGAACTCAAAACGCCTCTCACCTTCTATTCGAGCCCCGAACTCGAGGAAATGCTCACTTATCGCCAGCCTGAACTGGATGACGCCGTCACCAGAGGCTATCCAATTCTGGCGGACGAAAACTACAAACATTCCGTAAAGGTGACCGGCCTTGCCGCCAACACCGCTTACACCTATGAAGTAACGCAGGGTTCCGAGACCTTTTCGGCCACCTTCACGACCGCCCCCTCCATATCCGACTGGCAGGATATCCGTGCGGCCATTCTGTCCGACTCCGAGACCGAGCCGCGCGGCGCCGTTCAGATCCGCGACTGGACCGAAGGTCCCCAGGCCGCCGGAAGCGTGGGTCGCCCATCAGACTGGCCGGTCGATGGCGCGAACCGTCAGGTTTACATGCTGAACCAGACTGACGGGTACGCCCAGAACTTAAGGATCATCGACGAGCGCGACCCCGACATGGTCATCATGCCCGGCGATCTCGTGCAGGGCGGCGGCTATCAGTTCGGCTGGGACGAGTTCTTCCGTCACAACGCCGGCGAGTTCGACGACGTGCTGACCAAACGGCCCATCCTGCCCGCCTTCGGCAACTGGGAGAACTTCGCCGCCGTCAACGGCGGTTACGGCATCTCCGCCGAGTTCAATGCCCCCGGCTACAGCCGCAGCAAGTACAAGGCCTACTTCGATATGCCTGGCAACGGTACTCCTGAGCATCAGGACAACTACTACCGTATCGATTACGGCCCGCTGTGCATCCTGACGCTCGACTCCTCGAACGGCGAGCCCGACGTCTTGCCGGGCGATCGCGGCAATCCCGCCACGCCCGACACCGACACTCAGGTCAACTATACGGCCGCGGACTACCGCGCCAACAACACAGCGGCGCAGTTCACCGACGGCACCGACGTGTCCGACTTCAACCCCGGTTCGATTCAATACAACTGGGTCGTCGAGCAGCTCGAGGACTGCCGGGAAAACGACATGATCATCGTGGCTCAGTGGCACAACGTCGCCTACTCCTCCGGCACCCACGGTATCCCCAACGCCGGTCTGCCGCCGGAGTTTGCCGCCAACGCTTCGGGCCAGGCCGGGACTCCGCTGCGCCAGTATCAGCCGCTGTTCGACCAGTACGGCGTTGCGGCCGTATTCTCCGGCCACAGCGAGATCGCCGAGCGTTCTTACGTGAACGAAGACGAAGACGAGATCGGCGTGAACTACTACGAAGTCGGCATCGGCGGCGACGGCATGCGCGGCACCCGCACGGACACCGACCTCTCCGTGCAAAACCCGTTCTCGGAGTGGACCGCTCATCTGGACGTCCCCGAGCTGTGGGAAGAAGTGACGGACCGGAGCGGCGAGACCTACACCATCCTGACGGAGGGTGGAAAGCACTATGGGCATCTGGAGATGAACCTGTCCCGGTGCTCCGGTTCTCCCGTCATGACCCTCGCCATGGTCCATAGCTTCCCCCACCTCGACGCCAACCTGAATCTGATCGGCAACACGGAGCGCCGCGTCTACGACGACGTGCAGCAGATCGTGTTCAACGCCACGGGGGAGCCGGTGTTCCAGACCAAGGTGAGCCTGATCGACGGAACCAACGGCCGCGACAGCCTGAGCGGAACCGACGGCCCCGACTTCGTCCTCGGCCTGAAGGGCCGCGACATGCTGACCGGCGGCGATGGGATGGATACTTTCATCTACAACGAAATTACCGAAGGCGGCGACATCATCGTCGATTTCACGGTGGGTGAAGACCGCATCGACCTCGTCGGCCTGCTATCCGGTCTGGGCGTGGACTCCAAAGACCCCATCGCCGACGGCTTCGTATCGTTCCGCAGCCGCGGCTCCGACAGCTTCGTGCTGGTGGATGCGGATGGCTCGGGACCCGGTCGTGCCCGCACTCTGATCAAGGTCAACGGCGTCAGCGCCGCGGACCTGAGCAATACCTGCAACTTCCTGTTCTGAACATCTGATTGCACCGTAAACAAAAAGAAAGGGGACGCGTTCGACGTCGGTCCCCGGATCAAGTGGAGAAAATCATGAATAAAGCCCTGCTGGCCCTGGTAGTTTCTGTCCTCGCTTCTGCGCCCGCCCAAGCTGGCGTCATCGGCTTCGACTTTACGGTAGACATCGACTCCGGCGCCCTGGTCGGTGAGACCTTTACAGGCAGTTTCAGTTACGACGAGACGGAAGTTGCCGGTATCGCCGACGAGTTCGTCGATCTGTCGAGCTTTGACTTCAACTTCCAGGGACTGAGTTTCGGCCTGAACGACGCTGTGGCCGAGGCTGCCTTTTTCGACGGCGATTTTCTGGGCCTGTCCTACAGCATCGACTTTCCCGCCCCGGTCTCCTTCAGCTTCGTACCCGGCTTTTTCGCTCTGGATGAAGCTCTCTTCGCCTACGAGAATCCCAACGGCGACGGCACCGGCATTATCGCTTTCGCACCCGCTCGCGTATCCGTACCGGAACCTTCCACGCTCCTGCTTCTCGTAATCGGTCTTGCCGCTGTGTTCCTGAGCCGGATCCGCATGCGCCCCGGTCACGATGGACCGCGAACCAGCGCTACGTGATTTCACAGGGAGTGAGTGAGAGCGTAGCCACGTTTCTCCTCAGCTCCCGCAACGAGCAAGGCCCTTAAGGCTCAGTCGGGTTCGACAGCACCCGTGATTGGACTGATATCGTATCGGTGCATCATGCTATACCTGCGCCATGGGCCAGATCACGTCACTGTTCGTCCACAAGGTCATCCGCCAGACTGACGACAGTCTGGACAAGCGCGCATTGCTGGAATCGATCGGTATCGATCCCGACGCACCCGTCGACCCCAAACTCATGGTGGCCGACACGGACTACTACGATTTCCTCGAGCGTATCGCCCGGTCCGACCCGAACGCCATCGACCTGCCGCTGCGGGTAGGCGCATCGATGCGCTGCGACGACTACGGTGCGTTCGGTCTCGCGTGGAAGTCCGCGCTCAACCTGCGCGGTTCCTGCAAGCGGGCCGAGCGTTACGCCCGCGTGCTCACGAGCGTCACGACTTACGAGGTCAGGGACGCGCAGGAGGGCGTTTACATGCTCCTGCACCGGGACGGCGAACGCGGTTTGGGGCTGCGACTGTCGAACGAGAACTCGATTGCGAGCATCGCGGCCATCAGCCAGCAGGTGTCGACGGCCGGGTTCCGGGCCGAAGCGATCTATTTCAAACATGAGGCGCCGGGCTCGGCGGCGGCGCACGTACGCCACTTTGGCTGCCCGGTGCACTTCGGTACCGACAAAGACGCATTGCTGATCTCCAGAGAGACGATGCAAACGCCGAACAAGCTGGGCGACCAGAGCATCTCGCAGTTTTTCGATCGTCATCTCGACGAGGAGATTTCGGGCTTCAGCGACGAGGCATCGCTGGAGCGCCGGGTGCGGGACCAGATCGCGCAATCGCTCAGCCAGGGCGTACCGACGGTCTCGGCGATCGCGGAATGCTTCGGTATGAGCGCACGCACGCTGCAGCGGCGCCTGTCCGATCGCGGTCACTCCTTCCAGACCATCGTCGATGAGTCCCGCCGCGAGCTGGCCAAGCGACTTCTCAAAGAGACCGGTTACCCTCTGGCAGAAATCGCCTTCCTAACGGGGTTCTCGGAACAGAGCGCCTTCAACCGGGCCTTCAAACGCTGGGCAGGGCAGACCCCGCGCTCGTTCCGCATCCAGCTTCGATCCGCAACCGATTGATCCCGCGGCTGGCGCGCCGCGTCAAAACAACGTCGCCCGATGTCAAGAACGCCCGGCGCCCCATCCGGATGATCTGGCCTGTAGTCAAACCGCACAGGAAGCAAGCCATGACATCCACTACGCAACAAAACCCGATCCGGGAGGACCTCGTCCTCGTGCTCGGAGGAACAGGCAAGACCGGCCGCCGGATCGCAGCGCGCCTCGAAGCAAAGGGCATTCCCGTCCGCATCGGGTCACGCTCGGCGGTCCCGTCGTTCGACTGGAACAACGAGTCGAACTGGGACGAATGCCTCGAAGGCGCTACCGCCGTCTACATCAACTACTCACCGGACCTGGCGATGCCGGGCGCTACGGACTCGATCGAGGCCTTGGTGCACAAGGCGAAGCAGCACGGCGTCGAGCGGCTGGTTCTGCTGTCGGGTCGCGGCGAGGCCGAGGCTCAGGCCTGCGAGCGCATCGTCCAGGAAAGCGGAATCGACTCGACGATAGTGCGCGCGAGCTGGTTCAACCAGAACTTCTCGGAAGGCGCCTTTGTCGACATGATTCGCGCCGGGCAGATCACGCTCCCGGCCGGCGACACGCCGGAGCCCTTCGTCGACGTCGACGATATCGCCGAAGTGGCCGTCGCTGCGTTGACGGAGCCAGGCCACGCCGGAGAGCTCTACGAGGTGACCGGCCCCCGGCTCATGACCCTTGCGGACGTCGCGGCGGAGATTTCCGGCGCGACCGGACGGAACATTCGGTTCGTCGACGTGCCGCACGCTGCGTTCGTCGCAGGTCTGACCGAGTCCGGCGCGCCCAAAGATGTCGTCTGGATGCTCGACTACCTGTTCGCGACGGTACTCGACGGCCGCAATGCGCACCTGACCGACGGCATCGAGCGCGCGCTCGGCCGCCCGCCAAAGGATTTCGCCGACTATGCCCGCGAGGTCGCGGCAACCGGCGCATGGAGTGCGGCGGCATGAACCTGCTCGTCATGACGACGGTCGTCGCGGCACTGCTGGGCTCGGCAGTGATCGGCGGCGTCTTCTTCGCATTCTCGAGCTTCGTCATGAAGGCGCTCGCCCGCGTCCCCTCTGCGGAGGGGATCGCGGCCATGCAGTCGATCAACGTCGTGGTGCTCAACCCTTCGTTCCTCGGCACCTTCATGGGCACGGCCGGTCTCTCCGCGCTCGTCGTCGTCCTTGCTTTGGTGACCTGGAATGGGTTGTCTGCACCGTGGTTCCTGGCAGGCGCGATCGCGTACTTGCTAGGAACGTTTGCGGTAACCGTGTTCGGCAACGTGCCGCTGAACGAGCAACTGGCTGCGGTAACCAGCGCGGACCCTGCGGGCATCGCCGTATGGGAGCGCTATCTCGAGCGTTGGACCCGGCTCAACACGATCCGCACCGTTGCCGCTATCGCCGCGGCGCTGTTGTTCGTGATCGGGCTGTTGCAGGGCGCCGATGCCTGACGAGGAGCCCGGAGGCACGCGCTGCTGGTCGTCAGGCCGTCGCCGCCTTCAGCGTGCCGTTGACGGCTTTCAATACCTGCGACGACTCGAGCTCGACGCGGTTGCGGCCGCTTCGCTTCGAGCGATACAGCGCGGAATCGGCGCGGACAATCACCTCCGTCATGCAGGTGTCAGACACGGACAGCGTCGCGATACCGAAGCTCGCTGTCATCTGGATCGACTCGCCCTTGTAGTCGAGCGGCGCGATCTCGACGCGGCCGCGCAGGACGTCGGCGACCTTCAGTGCATCGTCCAGGCTCGTTCCCGGCAGGATCAGCGCGAACTCCTCGCCGCCGACGCGCGCCAGCACGTCCTCCTGCCGCCGGCTGACCTGCATCAGCCGCGCAAAGTGTTTGAGCGCAAGATCGCCCGCCTCGTGCCCGTGTTTGTCGTTGATCTGCTTGAAGCGGTCGATGTCCGTGAGGATCACGGCAACCGGCAGATTGCGGCGCCGGGCGAGTGCATAGGTCTTCGCGGACTGCTCGTTGAAACCGCGGCGGTTCAGAAGTCCTGTGAGCTGGTCGCGCACGGCGATCGCTTTCATCTCTTCGGACAGATCCGAGGCGAGCATGAAGACGACGAACATTGCCATCCCGGTGTAGGCGGCGGGCAGGGTCAGGAAATTGAAGTGCATGTACAGACCGAAGTAGGCCGGATCGCCGTTGGCTCCCTGCATGAACGCCATCACGCCGGCGATCGTCTGACTCACGGCGACGACCGCGAACAGTATCGTTGCGGCGTACTCTGCCGGACGCGTCTCCTCACGGTGTCTGTAGATCATCAGCGCCGTCAGGAACAGGGTCAGTGACGCGGCCAGCGGCACCATCGCCGTGCGCACGCCGATATGCGGCTGGATGATCGTGGCCCAGACAATTACTGCGTACACCGCCCCGGTATACGGCCAGAGGTTGTCGGGCAGGTTCTGACAATTCGTGCGCTGGCAATGCCCGCGCAGACCCAAGGTAATCAGAATCAGCGCAAAGGCGTTACCGGTGAGCCAATAGGCCTCGAAGTTCGGGAAGCTCTCCGAGAATATGTTACATGTCCACTGCAGCGTTGCGGCGAGAAACGCGAGGGCCCAACTCATGGCGTAGGGTTTCTTTCCGAGCGTAAACCAGGCCATGAAGAAGATGACACTCAGCATTGCGCTGATACCGGCGAGGGCAACGAGGATGTAGGCAACCGGTGATGTCATCGCGTCTTGGGAATAGGCTCGGAGGTGAGGAAGTATTCCTCAAAAGGCCGCCCCGTCGCGGTGACGCGCTGCACGTTTTGGCCGAAAAGGTATAGGCGCCGCCCGAATGTGGTCTACCAGACGAGTTGGAAACCGACCGAGGCCATCAGGCCGCGCGGCAGCGTGTCGCCGCTTATCGAAACGGTGTCGAGCGCACTCGAGACGTCGACATTGACGAACCGAAACAGCGTGGCGCCGAGTGACAGGTAGCTGAGTTCGGTTCCCGCGAGGTTGTGCCGAAAGCCCGCGCGCAGGCTGGGCGCCCACCACTTCGGCGTCTCGAGGCCGGCGGACAGAGTCGCCCACTGGAAGTCGTCACCGAGCGGATCCGTTGCGGCGTTGGCGTCGACGCCCACGTGGACGGACCAGCGCCGATCCTCCGAAAACAGCGACGCCTCGAGCCTGAGCTGTCGATCCATGCGATAGACGCGGTCACCGCGCAGAAAGTCGATGATGTCGGAAAAGCGGTAGGGCACCAGATTGACGTCGTTGAACTCGAATTTCGGCTCGTTAACGTTGGTCAGAGTGGCGCCGAGCTGATAGCGGTCCGTCACCCACAGTGCGCCGACGTCGATACCTGCCCGGGTGCTGTCCCGAAAATCGGCGTCGAGGATCTCCTCGAACAGCTCCTCGGAGTCGGTGATATCGCCGAAACGAACGCTGAGCCGTGACAACCGCATGAAGTAGGCGTGCAGCTCGGCTCCAGCGTATAGCTCACCGCGATCGCCGGTCCATACCGGACGGCTGTAAGCCGCGCTCAGATCGAAGAGTTGGACGGACTTCGTGACGAGCGAGCTGTCGTTTTCGAGCTGCAGGGACACCCGGTTCTGGTCGGGCACCGAGTTCAGCACGACGCTTTGGCTCAGGGGAATCCGGGCCGGCAGGTTGATCGGGTTGCTGGCGATGTACTCGTCCAGTCGGGCGCGGGCATCGGCAATACTGAACACAACGGGCTCGGTGAGGCCGAAGGCTCTGGCGGAACCGTACCAGTTGAGGCCGAGCGTCCAGGCGCCGCCGCCCTCGCCGCCCCGCAGCAGCAGCGGCGCGTCGGCTGCAAGCCAGGCCTTGCCGTAGCCCTCGACCGCGATGAAAGCGAGCAACGCCGACAAGGTCGTCACTTCGTCCGCGGCCGCTTCGATCGCCGCCACCGTGTCGGGATCCAGCGCATCGAGCAAATCGCCGAGATTGATCCCGCCGTCCGGCGGTTTGTCGTCGGGGTCCTGGCCGGGCCCGCCTCCGCCGCTACCCGGTGCGCTGGGCCGGAAGGCCTCGGCGAGCTCGTCGATGGTGTCGAAAATGTCCTGTACGTTGCCGTACTCGAGGCCGCCGGCGATCGAGATCGCGGCTCCCTGCACCGACGCCGCGTCACCGCGACGCAGCACGGCCGCCGCCGCTGCGGGGTTGCCGATCGCCGACTGGACACGCAGACCGTGCGTCACGTCGCCGTAGGTGAGATTCGAGCCCGGCGGCTGCAGCAACGACTGCGCCGGCCCGTGGGCGGGGCACAGAAGCAACCCGCCCAGCAAAACCAGCGAATGTCTCGTCCGGATACCCACGAATTGGAGATTGTCCTCCTCGCCGAAGCGCTTGCCAAGCGCGGCGCGCGGCTGCATCGTCGGCTCTGCGGCGTACGGTCGAACGGAGCGAGACCCATGAAACTGTCGAGTTGTATTCTGCTCTGCCTGCTCTCGTGGACAGCGTCGGGCCATGCGGCGGAGATCGTGCTCACGGACGGCTCGCGGATCGTCGGCGTCATTCTCGGTCTCGAGGATGCCGAAGACCTGCGGGTCGATACCGAACACATGGACGTCGTAACGGTCGACTGGGACGCCGTGGACTCCATCCGTGCGACCGCCCCGCTGGAAGTCGAGCTCTTCGACGGCAGCCGGATCTACGGCCCGCTCGTCGTCAGCGGCGACAGCGTTCGCGCGGGTTTCGGCGACGGCCGCGGCATCGATCGCAGCCAGGTGTTCCGTATCGAGGAGTACAACCAGACGTTTCAGGACGCGGTCGAGTTGTACACCGACCTTGGCATGAACCTCGTTCGCGGCAACAACGTCGTGACTCAGGTCAGCACCGGAGCCGGTTTCCGGTACAACGGAGAGCGCTTCGAGACGAGACTCGACGCCACCGCGATCGTGAACGAGCAGACCGACGGCACGGACCTGCGGCGCACGACGCTCAGGTCGACCTACGCGTGGAAGCTCCGCGACAACTGGAGCCTCAACGGCCTGTATTCGTACGAAGCGGACGAGCAGCAGGGTCTGGACAGCCGGACCCTGCTCGGCGCCGCGATCGGCAACCGGATCATCAACAACCGTCGTCTGCGCCTCGAACTGTTCTCCGGTCTCGCACTCAACACCGAAGACTTCGACGTGTCGCCGAAATCGGACTCGCTCGAAGGCGTGCTGGGGACCTCCGTTCGCTGGCGATCGCGGTACGACGTCGACGTCGACGGCAACCTGACGGTGCTGCCCAATCTCGAGCAGAGCGGACGAACGCGCGCGCAGCTCGACGGCTCCATCAGCATCGACCTCTGGGGCGATCTCGATTTCAAGACGACGCTGTACAGCCGCTACGACAGCGATCCGCCGCAGGGCAACTCGAAGAACGACTACGGAACCACGGTGAGCCTGAGTTGGAGCACCGACTAAGGGTCCGCTGGAAGTCCGTGGCCCGACATACGGTGGCGGCGGACCGCGGCGGATTTGATGTGCGCGTAGACGGTCCGGCCGGGCACCAGACCCAGGTTGGCCGCCGCGCGCCGGGTGATGCGCGCGATCAGATTCTGCCCGTCGACGTCCAGAACGAGCAACAGCGTCGCACCCGCCTCCTCGTCGAGGCGCACGATGCGCGCGACAAGACTGTTCTGGATGCTGCTTGCGGCAAGCGGTTCGATCGAAACGCTGACGTCGTTGGCGCGAACGATCAGGCGCAGGGGCGTCTCCGCCGCGTAGCGTCCGGTTACCCATAGCACGCCCGCGGGCGTCGCGACGGGCGTCATGCCGTATTCATCGCCGGGCGCATGAGTCACTCCTTCGAGAACCACACCCGCATTCGCGCTCCCGAGCCCCACCTGCCCGGCGTCGGCCAACAGCTCACTGAGGCTGCCGCTTGCAAGCAGCGAGCCGCCTTCGACCACCACGAGCGCATCCGCGAGACGCAGGATCTCGTCGAGCTGATGGCTGACGTACACCATAGGTATCGGCAGCCGCGCGTGCAGATCCTCGAGGAACGGCAGAATCTCCTCGCGGCGGCGCTGGTCGAGCGACGCAAGCGGCTCGTCCATGAGCAGCAGCCGGGGCGCACTCATCAGCGCCCGCGCAATCGCGACGCGCTGCGCCTCGCCCCCGGACAGCGCGGATGCCTTACGGGCGAGCAGCTTGTCGATTCCCAGCAAATCGACGATCTCGTCGAAGCCGACGAAAGCCTCCCGCCGGCGGCGCTTCTCGCCGTAGCGAATGTTGCGCTCGACGTTCAGATGCGCAAACAGCCGCGGCTCCTGAAAGACGACGCCGATGCCGCGCTCTGCCGGCGGAAGGCGGGCACCAGCGTCGGTATCGTCGACGACGAGACCGTTGACCGCGAAGCGACCAACCGCGGCCGGTTCGAGGCCGGCCAGGCAGCGCAACAGCGTCGTCTTGCCGCTACCCGATGCGCCGAACAGGCCCGTCACTCCCGACGACGGCAAACGGAGATCGACGTCCAGCGTGAAGTCCCGCCGCTCGAGCCGGTAGCGTGCCTCGAAGCTCCGCATCGTCATGCCCTCGCCGGCCGCGGGCGGTTCAGGGCAAACAGCGCCAACAGGATCGCAAAGGCCGTCACGAGCAGAATGAGCGACAGCGTGTGCGCGGACGCGTAGTCCAGCGATTCAACGTGATCGTAGATCGCGATCGATACGGTGCGAGTCTCGCCCGGAATGTTGCCGCCGACCATCAGCACGACGCCGAACTCGCCGAGCGTGTGCGCAAAGCTCAGCACCGCCGCACTCAGGAAACCCGGAAGCGCAAGCGGCACCACGACGCTCGCGAACGCATCCAGCCGCGAAGCGCCGAGGGTTTGCGCCGCTTCGTACTCGCGACGGCCCAGCGCCTCGAACGCGGACAAGAGCGGCTGAACCGCGAAAGGCAGACTGTAGACGATCGACGCGAGCACGAGACCCGTAAACGAAAACGTCAGGCTCGATCCCGTTGCGTCGACCCAGAGCCCCCCCAAGGTCGAGTTCGGGCTCAGGAACACCAGAAAGTAGAAACCGAGGACGGTCGGCGGCAGCACGATGGGCAAGGCTACGATCGCCTGCACCGGCGCCTTCAGCGCCGATCGCGTGTTGGCCAGCCACCAGGCGACCGGCGTCGCGATGACGAGCAGTATCGCCATCGTCACGACGGCGAGCTTGAGCGACAGGATCAGCGGCCCGAGGTCGGTCATGCCTCGTCGGACGCAAGCGGCGGCAGACGGTAGTCCCAATCGGCGATCATGCCGCGGCCTTCCGTCGAAAGCAGAAAAGCGAAGAACGCCCTCGCAACCCGGTCATCCGCGGCCCGTTCGAGCAGCGCGGCCGCTTGCGGAATAGGCGGGGCGCCCTCTGCGCCGAGCCTCGCCGAGCAGCCCGGCCAGCCCTCTCTGACCGCGCGAAACTGCCCGGCACCGACGAGACCGAAGCGCGCACTCCCGCTGGCGACGAAGTGCATGGCCTGCGCAACGTTCTCGCCGTACACGACGCGCAGCTCCGCCTGCCGCCCAAACTCGTCAAGGAATGCTTTTGCGGCGCGACCGTAGGGAGCGGTCTTCGGATTCGCGATGGCCACGGTATCGCCCGTCGCCTCGAGCAATGCATTCCGGCACGAAGTCCCGTCCAGCGCGGAATCCGCCGACACGATCACGAGAACGCCAAGCGCATAGCGTGACGTCGTCGCCGCCAAACCGGCGTCCAACAGCCTCGCCGGCGCTTCCTCGTCCGCCGATAGAAACACGTCAAACGGGGCACCGGCAGAAATCTGAGCGTACAGCTTGCCGGTCGAGCCCGTCACGATACGTACGTCGTGCCCGGTCCCGGCTTCGAAGCGTTCGGCGATTTCACGCGCCGGTCCCGCGAAATTGCTCGCGACGGCAACGGTCACGGCCTCCGCCGAGGCGCTCGTCGCGGCCAGCGCGAACAGCAACGCAAGGCATCGGAACATGGGCTCGGGAATCGGCAACGCGAGTCGGCAATACGAATCGCAACCCTAGCAGCCCGCGGGGCTCAGATCATCTGTTTGGGCTAAGCACCCCGCAGGCTGGCCTTGAGCCTTAGCCGATGCGCATGCAGCAGCGGCTCGGTATAGCCGTTCGGCTGCTCGACACCCTTGAACACGAGGTCGCAGGCGGCCCGAAAGGCGATGCTGCCGTCGAAGTCGTCGCTCATGCGCCGGTAGTTGGGATCGTCCGCGTTCTGCTCGTCGACCACGGCGGCCATGCGCCGCATGGTCTCCATGACTTGTGCCTCGTTCGTCACGCCGTGGAGCAGCCAGTTCGCGATGTGCTGGCTTGAGATACGCAGCGTCGCCCGATCCTCCATGAGCCCGACGTCGCCGATGTCCGGTACTTTCGAGCAGCCCACGCCGTGATCGATCCAGCGCACGACATAGCCGAGGATGCCCTGCGCGTTGTTGTCGAGTTCCTTCCGGACTGCGTCGGGTTCCGGCTTGCCGGCCGCCAGCGGTGGCGTGAGTACGTCGTCGAGGCTTGCGAGGCGCCGTTCGGCAAGCTCCTTCTGCCGGGCCCGGACGTCCACGGCATGGTAGTGCATCGCGTGCAGCGTCGCGGCCGCCGGCGACGGCACCCAGGCACAATTGGCGCCCGCCTCGGGATGCGCTTGTTTCGTCGCCATCATCTGCGCCATCTCGTCGGGCTTCGGCCACATGCCTTTGCCGATCTGTGCCCGGCCCGGCAGACCGCAGCGGATGCCGATGTCCACGTTCCAGTCCTCGTAGGCCGAGATCCAGGGTTCCAGCTTGATGGACTCCTTGGGCAGCACGGGACCCGCATACATGCTCGTATGAATCTCGTCTCCGGTGCGGTCGAGAAAGCCCGTGTTGATGAAAACGAGCCGCTGCTTGACGCGGTGTATGCACTCGTGAAGGTTCACGGTCGTGCGACGCTCCTCGTCCATGACGCCCACCTTGAGCGTATACGGCTCGAGACCGTACAAACGCTCGACGCGCTCGAACAGCGTGTCGGTGTAGCCGACTTCGTCGGGCCCGTGCATCTTCGGCTTGACGATGTAGATGCTGCCGTGCCGGCTGTTGGGCAGTCGCCCGGACTGCCGGCGGTTCGCAAGCG
This sequence comes from Woeseiaceae bacterium, assembly GCA_028277185.1. Classification (GTDB taxonomy): domain Bacteria; phylum Pseudomonadota; class Gammaproteobacteria; order Steroidobacterales; family Woeseiaceae; genus UBA1847. Next base: position 43,819 of record JANQGQ010000038.1, on the reverse strand, counting down.
CGCAGCCAGCCGTGACGATCGCGTCGAGTATGCCTTCGAAGATCTCCTTGCCGTCCGGGTCGAGGACCGCGCCGTTGGTCATCAGGTGACCCACGTTGCGCACGAGCATGAGGCTCTGCCCCGGCAACGATATCCCGGCGCCGTCGACGCCGGTGTAGTGGCGGTCTTCGGCAAGCCTTCGGGTCAGGGGCTTGCCCGCTTTCGTAAACGTCGTCTCGAGCGTGCCCTGCATCAGGCCGAGCCAGTTCCGGTAGACGCCGACTTTGTCCTCGGCGTCCACGGCGGCAACCGAATCTTCGCAATCCTGAATCGTCGTTACCGCCGCCTCGAGTACGACGTCGGCAACGTGGCCGGCGGCGGCGCGGCCGACCGGATGTCCGGGGTCGGTCCGGAGCTCTATGTGCAGGCCGTGATTGCCAAAGAGATAAGCGCGCGCCTCGCCGTTCTCGGTGAAGCCTTTGAACTGCTCCGGCCGCCGCAGGCCGACCTCCTGGCCGCCGACCAGCCTCGCCGTGAACACGGCGCGCTCTCCCGATGTGTCCACGAAGTAGCGGTCTGTTTCCGCATGCGCTGCACCGTCGAGCGGCAGCGTCCGGTCGAGGAAACCGCTGGCATACTCGATGACCGCGGCGCCGCGGACCTCGTTGTAGCCGTCGCCGGGCGCGAGCTGGCCGTCGCGGGGTATGACGTCGGTGCCGTAGAGCGCGTCGTAGAGGCTCCCCCAGCGCGCGTTGGCCGCGTTCAGCGCGAAGCGCGCGTTGCTGACGGGCACGACGAGCTGCGGGCCGGCGACGTCCGCGATCTCGGCGTCGACGTTGGCAGTCTCGATACGAAACGGTTCGCCGGGTTCCTTCAGATAACCGATATGCGTCAGGAATTCGAGGTACTCGGTGTGATCGAAGTCCCGCCCCGGACGCTCGCGATGCCAGTCGTCGATCTGGCGTTGCAAGGACTCGCGGTGCTCGAGGAGCGCACGATTCACGGGCGTCAGGTCGTGGACGATCGCCGCCATGCCCGCCCAGAAGTCGTCCGCCGACATGTCGATCGCCGGCAGGAGCTCGGCGTCGATAAATTGGTAGAAAACCGGATCGACCGCGAGGCCGTGAACAACGACCCGGGTGAACCCGCCAGTATCATCCTGTGCCACTGTTCGCATCCCGCAACCTCCCCGGCTTTCTACCAGATTCGCATTCTTGCTTCCTTCTCTTGCGGCCGGTCGTCAGGCGACGAACTGCTCTTCCTCGGTGCTGCCGTCGAGAGCGGTCGTCGACGACAAGCCGTCCATGATCGTGTTCTGCACGGCGTCGAAGTAGCCGGCGCCCACGAAAGACTGGTGCCTGGCGGCGCGGAAACCATGCTGCTCGTCCGCGAACTCCCGCTGCTGAAGCTGCGAGTAGGCGTACATGCCGTTTTCCTTGTAGGCACGGCTCAGGTTGAACATGCTCGAGTTCAGCGCGTGCCAGCCGGCAAGCGTGATGAACTGGAACTTGTAGCCCATCTTGCCGAGCTCCTCGCGGAAGGTCTTCATCGTCTCGTCGTCGAGGTTCGCCTTCCAGTTGAACGACGGCGAGCAGTTGTACGCGAGTAGCTGATCGGGAAACTCCGCATGGATCGCGTCGGCGAAGCGCTTCGCCTGCTCGAGATCCGGCTTGGACGTCTCGCACCAGATGAGATCGGCATACGGCGCATAGGCGAGGCCGCGCGCGATGGCCTGATCGAGGCCTGCGTTGGTGCGGTAGAAGCCCTCGGTCGTGCGCTCGCCCGTGATGAACGGCTTATCGCGCTCGTCGGAGTCCGAGGTAATGAGATTCGCGGCGTCCGCGTCGGTACGCGCGATGAGGATGGTCGGTACGCCGAGCACGTCGGCCGCAAGCCGCGCCGCGGTCAGCTTGGCCACCGCCTCGGCCGTCGGGACCAGCACCTTGCCGCCCATGTGACCGCATTTCTTCGCGGACGACAGTTGGTCCTCGAAGTGCGCTCCGGCGGCGCCCGCGCGGATCATGTTCTTCATGAGCTCGAAGGCGTTGAGATTGCCGCCGAAACCGGCTTCGGCGTCCGCGACGATCGGCGGGAACCAGTCGATGCTGTCGTCGCCGTTGAGAGCGTGGATTTCGTCGGTGCGGATGAACGCGTTGTTGATACGCTCGACCATCTTCGGCACCGAGTCGACCGGGTAGAGGCTCTGGTCCGGATACATCTCGCCGGCGCTGTTGCCGTCGCCGGCCACCTGCCAGCCCGAGCAGTAAATGGCCTTGAGGCCGGCCTGTACTTCCTGGATCGCCTGGTTGCCGGTCAGCGCGCCGAGACCGCACAGCGGGGCCTCCTGATTGACGAGGCGCCAGAACTTCTCGGCGCCGTTTCTGGCGAGCGTGTATTCGATCTGCACGGTACCGCGCAGCTTGACGACGTCTTCGGCGCTGTAGTTGCGCTTGACGCCTTTCCAGCGCGGGCTCTGCTCCCACTCGTTGGTGAGTGCATCGATTTGTTCCTGGCGGGTCATGATGGGCTCCTGTACAGCAAGCACTTTTGTGAACGGGTAGCAGTGTAAACCGAATAGTGATAAAACTTCACAAACAAAATTTCACAATGTGAATTTCACAAGCCCGATACGGAGCAGAGGGACCCCGGCATGAGCGCAACTCGCGGGCTGCACCGCAAAGCCCACTTCCTCGGTACCAAAATCAAGCACTTACGGAAGCGCAACCACCTGACGCTCGAGGACCTGTCAGTCCGCTGCGTGCAGGTGGACGCCGAGGCGGCGCCATCTGTGTCCTACCTGTCGATGATCGAAAACGGCAAGCGCGTACCGTCGGAGCGGCTGATTCGGATTCTGGCTGACATATTCCAGAAGGATCTCGACTGGTTCTTCGACGAATCGCTGGAACGTGACGCCATCGACACCGCGCCGGACGCCGCCGTCACGGGCATGCCGCTCGAGCCGGGCTTCCTGTTCTCCGAGCCGCTCCTGCAGCGCGCGATCCCCGAACTGCTCGCTCAGACGGGGATCACCGGCCGGCAGTTCGCACACCTGTTGATCCGCGCGCACCAGGAAACGAACGACAACCGCTTTCCGGATCTCGAGCGCGCCGCCGAAAGCGTCGGCGACAAGGTCTTCCCGATGCAGCTCGACGACGTGTTCGCGGTCGCCAGACGGCTTGGCCTGATCATCCGCTGGTTCGACCGCCGCACGTTCAAGGATGCCGGCGACACCGACCGGCCGCTGAACACCATCGTGCGGTCGTTCTTCGACGCGCCGAACCGCGTGTATCTGAACCGATCGCTCGAAAAGAACGCGGCACGGCTCAAGTACGATCTCGCGAATCACATCGCGCACAAGGTCCTGCACGACGGCGACGGCGCGCGTGCCCCGCAGGTCTCGGGCGGGCGCGTATCGGGGCGGCGTCACGACGCGGAGTCGACCACCGTCGACTCGAAGGACATTCTTTACGCCTGGCGCGATTTCGAGTGCAGCTACTTCGCGGCGGCGCTGCTGGCGCCGAAGACACCGTTTCGCCAGTTCCTGGCCCGGCACGCCTACGCGATCGACTGCGGCGACCCGATCGATCTCACGACCACGCTCGTCATGCGGCGCATGCCGAGCGTGTCGCCCTACCCGCACTGGCACTACTTCGACGCCTACCCGCCCGGCAACCTGCGCGCCGTGTATCGCGGCAACGGCATTCCGCTGCCCTGGGGCAACATGCGCATGATCTCGGACCCCTGCCGCCACTGGGCGGTATTCAGGATGCTGCAGTCGCGGGCGACGAAACCGACCTCGCAGATCTCCGTGCTGCGCTCGGGCGACGACAAGCGGCTGTACTGCTGCCAGTCGATACGCAGCCGGGACGCCGCGGACAACACGCACGTCCTGTGCGCAGGTATCGATCTGGCCCCGGCGCTCAAGGCGCAGGGCTTCGACGTGCGTGAGACGATCGACATGATCGAGGCGAGTTGCAACGGCGGCGGCGGCTCCGCGCCCATCCCTGTGGAAGCGCGGAAGCAGCTCGAAAGCGTCGGCAAGATACTCAACATCGGCTGGATCGAGCAGGGCGTGGCCCGCGACGCCACGATTATCTGCCCGCGGAGTTCGTCCTGCCCGCGACACAACCACTGCCTCGGCAAAGTGAAGCCGCGCCTGAAGCCGCAAATCGACGAGATCAGAGAGTCGCTGCTCGCACGGCAGAGCTAGGCCGCAGCCGTTATCGGGAGGCGCTCTGCTCGTCGTTTCAGCCTCAAAGTGTCGCGGCGTTTTACAATGCGCAAACCGCTCTGACCGTAAGTGCTTGTATTGCTGAGCCTGGCACGATTCGTGCTTTACACAGCTCCAGTAACCCCGGACCTTCACTCTGAGCGATAAGACGTTTCGACGATGCTAAAGAAGATTTCCCTGACACTGCTCCTGCTGATGCCCGCGCTTGCAAGCGCGGTGCCGATTACCATCACCCAGTCGCAAAACCAGACGGAGGAAGGCGAGCGGCTCGACTTCGACTTCCTGGGGCTGGACCCCGCGACGGGCAATAACGGTTTCCTGCGCGTCGCCAGCGCCCCGGGCTCCGACTTCGACCTCAGCAACGGCAGAAGGGAGAACTTCCGTCTGCTGCTCGACGGCCAGTCGATTGGCAGATACAACTGCTCGGGACGGCGTGCTATCGAGATGTCTTCGTGCAACGACAACTCGAGCAACAACACCTTTGATCTGTTCCTCAGTTTCGGCGACATCTGGAACGATTTCGGCGTCAACGTGGCCAACCTGATCTCGGACGGCATGCTGCGAGTGACGGTGAACTTCGGCCGCGACGTCGATCCGGGCTTCACGAGCCTTCATCCCCGGAACCCGAATCAACTCGACGTGACGCTGGGCTACAACTACGACTCGGTCTCGGTACCGGAGCCCGGTACGCTCCTGCTGCTGGGTGCCGGGCTTTTAGGGCTTGCCGCAACGCGCCGTCGTCGGGTAACCACGTCAGGCTGACGACGCGCGCGGCGCTTCCGAACTAAAAGCTTGCGTACGCTGGGCCGTTCGGCCGTCGCGTACTCTACGCGCCAGCTTCAGGTCTCCGCCAGTTCCTTGAGCCGCTCGAGCCCGCGCTCGTAGTCGGCGCCCACCCAGTTGTCCATCATCAGCCCCATGTAGCGGCCGACCATGTTGTCGAGGTTCGCGTCGAACGACCACGTCACGCGGGTACCGCCGTCGGTCGGTTCCAGCTCGAACGTCGCGTAGGACGGCGTATCGAAACCGTCGAACGTGAGCCTGGTCCTGACCATCGAGTCGGGCTGGCTATCCACGATTTCCTGCATGCCGCTGCCGACGTTGGGATGCTCGCTGCTCCAGCTCATCGTAGAGCCGACGCCCGCCGCCGGTCCGCCGAACTCGTAGCGGGTGCCATCCGGGTCGTACTCGGCCCATGGCGACCACTTGTTGAACTCGCGAAAGTCGTTGACCAACGCGAACACCTCGGCCGGATCCGCCTCTACGACGACGCTGCGCTCGACGTGCTGCTCGGACGGCAGCAGCATGCCGCCAATCACGATCAACGCCGCCAGCGTGACCAGCAGCCCCAGAAGAATCTTTATGATTTTCACGGTCTTCCCCTCAATCCCGGTAAGTGACGAAGCCTCTTGTTGTTTTGTAGCTTCGGGCGGCCGGCTGCCGCCGGCCGTGAGCCACTATTTTAGCTCAAAAGCGAGCGATGCCCGGCGCCGCTGCCAGTAGCCATATCACATCCCAACGATTCACATCCCCCGGCTCGCCTGGCAGGCGCAAGCCATGGTCCAGCAGTCTTTCGACATGTCTACGCGCTGATCGACGGCAGGTAACGTGGTTTTTTGCCGTCGGTGCGAGTCGTTCGCTATAGTGCGCCGGCGCCGGCAACCGGGCGCGAATTCGAGCTCAACCCGAGGTACCCAATGCCCAAGGTCATCAACAGCACCGAACTCTCCGGCCTCGCAGGCCAGGATCTGCCCCCGTCCGAATGGCTTACGATCAGCCAGGAACGCGTTTCGCAGTTCGCCGACGCGACCAACGACCATCAGTTCATTCACATAGATGAAGAACGCGCGAAAGCGACGCCCTTCGGCGGAACCATCGCCCACGGCTTCCTGTCGCTGTCGCTGGTCACCTGGCTGACCTCCGAGGCCATGCCCGTACCCGAGGGCACGGTGATGACGATCAACTACGGTTCGGACAAGGTGCGTTATCTGACGCCGGTTCGCGTCGGCAAGCGCATACGCGCACTACAGAAAGTGCTCGAAGTCGGCGAGAAGCAGCCCGGCCGCTGGCTCGTCAAGACGGCCGTAACGATTGAGATCGAAGGCGAGGAGACACCCGCGCTCATCGCCGAGATTCTTTTCATGCACTTCACCGGCTGATCACAGGAACTCTCTTCATGCGTCAAGCTGTCATCGTATCAACCGCCAGGACGCCGATCGGCCGGGCCTACCGCGGCGCCTTCAACAACACCGACGCACCGTCGCTCGGCGGACACCCGATCGCCGAAGCCGTGAAACGCGCAAGCCTGGAGCCCGGCGAAGTCGACGACGTCGTCATGGGCTGCGCGATGCCGCAGGGGACGCAGCACCGCAACGTCGCCCGTCTTGCGGCCCTCGCGGGCGGGCTGCCGGTCACGGTCGCCGGCATGACGGTCGACCGCCAGTGCTCGTCGGGAATGATGGCGATCGCCACGGCCGCGAAGACGATCGTGCACGACGGCGTCGACATCATGGTCGGCGGCGGTCTGGAGTCGATCAGCCTCGTCCAGAACGAGCACTACAACACGTATCGCGCGAAGGACGAGCAGCTCGTCGCGCTGCACAAAGACATCTACCTGCCGATGCTGCAGACAGCCGAAGTCGTCGCGGAACGCTACGGCATATCGCGCGACGCGCAGGACGAATATGCGCTGCAGAGTCAGCAGCGGACGGCCGTGGCTCAGGCCGACGGTAAGTTCGCCGACGAGATCGTGCCCCTGCCCTCGACGATGGGCGTCATGGACAAGGAAACGAAGGAGATCTCGTTCAAAGACGTCACGCTCGAAAAAGACGAAGGCAACCGGCCCGAAACCACGCGCGAGGCCCTCGCGGGCCTCAAACCCGTCGTCGACGGCGGCGCGATCACGGCCGGCAACGCAAGCCAGCTCTCCGACGGCGCGTCGGCCGCGGTCGTCATGGAGGCCAGCGTCGCGGAAAAACGCGGCCTCGAGCCGCTGGGGATCTATCGCGGCACGGCGGTCGCCGGCTGCGAGCCCGACGAGATGGGGATCGGTCCCGTTTTCGCCGTGCCTAAGCTGCTGAAAGCCACGGGCCTCGCCATGGACGACATCGACCTGTGGGAGCTCAACGAAGCCTTTGCGGTTCAGGTCGTCTACTGCCGCGATACGCTGGGCATCCCGAACGAGATATTGAACGTCAACGGCGGCGCGATCTCGATCGGCCACCCCTATGGCATGTCGGGCGCCCGCATGGTCGGACACGCCCTGATCGAAGGGAAGCGCCGCGGCGCGAAGCACGTCGTCTGCACGATGTGCATCGGCGGCGGCCAGGGCGCCGCGTCGCTGTTCGAGATCCCCTGAGCCACGCGGATCGGATACGGCATGCGCGCACTGGTCTGCAAGGAATACGGCACTGCCGACGAGCTCGTCATCGAGGAGCGGCCCGAACCCGAGCCGGGCCCCGGGCAGCTCACGGTGCGCGTGCATGCCGCAGGCCTCAACTTCCCCGACCTGCTGATGATTGCCGGGCAGTATCAGGTCAGAACGCCGCCGCCGTTCATCCCGGGTGCGGAAGCGGCGGGCATCGTGACGGCCATCGGAGCGGGCGTCAGCCGCTTCAAGCCGGGCGACAAAGTGATCACGATGCCGCTCGGCGGGGCCTTCGCGGACGTCTGCGTTGCCGAGGAGGTGTCGACGGTACCGATGCCCGGAGAACTCGACTTCGAGAGCGCGGCGGGTTTCGCAATCACCTACTTCACGACGGCGCACGCACTTCGGCAGTCGGCCGGGCTTCAGCCCGGCGAAACTCTGCTCGTGCTGGGCGCGGCCGGCGGCGTCGGCAGTGCGGCGGTCGATCTCGGCAAGGCCATGGGCGCACGCGTGATCGCGGGGGTTGGCGGTCAGAGCAAGACCGGCTTTGTCCGCGAGCTCGGCGCCGACGAGGTCATCGACTACGCGAAAGACGACCTGAACGAGTCGGTAAAGGCGCTGACGGGAAAGGAAGGCGCGGATGTCGTCTACGATCCCGTGGGCGGCGACCTCGCGCTGGCCGCGCTCCGCGCAACCGCCTGGCACGGCCGCTATCTCGTGATCGGCTTTGCAAGCGGCGACATTCCGGCGCTGCCCGCCAACCTCGCACTCCTGAAAGAAGCCAGCATCGTCGGCGTCTGGTGGGGTACCTGGGCAGCCAGGCATCCTGCCGAACAACTCGACAACATGCGCTTCCTCGGCGGCCTGCTGGCCGAGGGGCGGATCGAGCCGCGCGTCACGGAGAGCTTCGCGCTCGCGGACTACCGCGACGCGTTCGCCGCGATCAGCGAACGCCGCGCGCGCGGTAAGGTCGTGCTGACGTTCGCCTGACCGACCTCAATCCGCCGCTGCTTTGAGCGAGCGGCGCAGCTTCCGCATCGCGCCGATCCAGCGGTCGTAGTCGGCGGCCTTGTGGCGGACGTAGTCCGCGACGCCGGCGTGCGGCAGCACGAGAAACCGCCCCTCGCCGGCCGCCTCGATGGCCATGTCCGCCACGGCGTCCGGCGCGATGATGCCGTCGATCGCCGCGCCGCCGATGGCGTTTCCGGACGCTTCGCGATGCGCGGCCGCGGTCGCCACCATGTCCGTGTCGACCGCCTGCGGGCAGACGAGCGTCACGTCGATGCCGTCATCGCCGTGGGTAATGGCAAGCGACTCGGCGAAGCCAACGGCCGCGTGCTTGGTGACCGAATACATCGCGTCGCCGATCTGCGAAAGGAGACCGGCAGCCGAAGCAACGCTGATAAAGTGGCCGCCGCCGCGCTCGATCATCCGCGGCACGAGAGCGCGCGCCGCGTAAACGTGCGCCATCACGTTGACCCGCCAGCCCAGTTCCCAGCGGTCGTCGACGTCGGCCCACAGGCCTCTGGCGTCCGCGGCGCCGCCTGGACCGTCGCCTGCAAGCACACCGGCGTTGGCGACGAACAGGTCCACGGGACCGAGTTCAGCCTCGGTACGTTCTATGGCCGCGACGACTTCGGCTTCCTTGCCCACGTCGCAGCCGACACCGATGCCGCCGACCCGCCGAGCGAGACTGCGCGCACCATCGCCATCCAGATCGAGAACCGCGACGCGGCAGCCGTCGCGGGCGAGGCGCTCGCAGAACGCCCGGCCGATTCCGCTCGCCCCGCCGGTCACGGCTGCAACCCTGAACGTCTTCACGGGGCCTCGTACACGGTCTCGCCGCCCAGAAGCGTCAACACGACACCGGTCTCGTGGATCGAGTAGATGTCGGCCTCGAAGATATCCTGTTCGAGCACGACGAGATCGGCGTACTTGCCGACCGCTATCGAACCGATCTCGTCCTCCATGCGCAGTTGGTACGCGGCGTCGATCGTGAAGCCGCGAACCAGGGTTTCGATGTCGAGCCGCTCGCTTTCGCGCGGCTGCACGGGCGCGTCGGGCTCACCGGCATACTGGCGCGTGTGGCCGATCTCGATCTGCCGCATCGGCGACAGGCCCAGCGTACCGGCCCCGCTGGCCGGGTAGTCGCTGCCGAAGGTCAGGCGCACGCCGCGCTCTTTCAGGCTGTTGAAGCGCCAGTAGCGCCTGAACTGGTCTTCGCTCACGAACTGCTCGCCGTACTCGTCGTAGGAAGCCCACAGCGGTGTGCTCTGCGCGATGACGTCCAGTTCGGCGAAGCGGTCGAGATCCCGGTCGGCGATCACCTGAATGTGGCAGATCGTGAAGCGCGAGTCGGTATCGGGATGCGCCGCGCGCGCCGCTTCGATCGCATTGAGCGTTTCGTGGATTGCGCGCTCGCCGAGAGCATGCACGTGGACGTCGAGGTTCACGGCCGCCGCGTCGCCGATCATGCTCGTCATCTCTGCTTCGGTGAAGACGGTCTCGCCCGGGTTGCCCGGCTCGCCCTGGTAGTCTTCGAACATCGCGGCGGTACGGCCCTCGACGGTGCCGTCGTTCATGATCTTGAGCACGCGGTAGTGATAGCGCTCTCCCTTCACCGTCCCGGCCCAGGTCTCTGCACTCGCCACGGCGGTCTCTGTGTCCCCGGCGCCGTCGACCCGGTATGAGCCGACGAGACGCAGCGTCAACTCGCCGTCCTTCTCGAGCCGGTTCAGTATCTTCGACACTTCAGTGCCTTCGGAGATCGCGCCGGCGTCGAAGGCCGCCGTAACGCCGTATTGATTCATGAGGTCGACGACGATGCCGGTACCCTCGACGATCACGTCCTCGGTCAGAACGTTGAGTGCCGTCATCGCCATGTCGGCCGTGCCCTCGAGAAGATAGCCGGTGGCGTCGCCGTTGTCGTCACGTTTGTAGTAGCTGAAGCCGGGGACGGGATCGGGCGTGTCGCGCGTGATGTTGAGCGCTTCGAGCGCCGCCGTATTGGCCCAGGCACCGTGAAAACCTTCGTCCATGATCAGTACCGGCTTGTCCGGCACGATGGCGTCGATGTGCTGCCGCGTCGGCCCCGCCGGACCGAACGTGGAGGCGAGAAAGCCATAGCCGAACAGAATCCGCCGCCCGGGGTTCTCAACGGCGTAGGCTTCGATGGCCGCGAGCCAATCGTCAACGGTGCCGTAGGTATCGAGCGACAGCGCTGTCGCGTAGCCTCCCCCGGATACCGGGTGCACGTGCGTATCGATCAGACCCGGCAGCATCAGGCGTCCTTCCGCGCTCATGATGCGCGTCCCGGTGCCGATCCACTCACCCGTGCCGGCCTTGTCGCCGACGTAGACGAAGCGCCCGTCCTTGATCGCCACGGCTTCGGCACGTGCTTGCTCCTCGTCGAGCGTCCGGATATCTGCCTCGACGATGACCAGATCGGCCTTGTCGCTGATTTCGTCGCCACCGCAAGCCGCCAGCAGCGCCGCGACACCGGCGATCAGAACTTGACTAAAGCGCATTCGAAATGCCAACTAGTCAATCGAACACACCGGTCAATCGAACACACCGGCCGCGACCAGTTCGTCTTCGAAGCCGAACTTCGTTTTCTCGACGATGCGGTCCGGGTACAGAACGCCGTCGAGATGGTCGTACTCGTGCTGGAACACGATGGCGTGAAAACCGTCGACCGCGCGCTCGATCAGCTTGCCTTTGGCATCGTAGCCGCGATAGCGGATGGCGCGGCTGCGCGGCACACACCCGCGCATGCCCGGCACGGAAAGGCAGCCCTCCCAACCGCTGACCTGGGTGTCGTCGAGCACGTCGTATTCCGGGTTGACGATGACCGTCGTCGGCACCGTCTCGGCATCCGGGTAGCGCGGATTGCTCTCGACGCCGAAGATCATCACGCGAAGCGGCACGCCGATCTGCGGTGCGGCCAGCCCCGCGCCGTCGGCGGCGCGCATCGTGTCGAACATGTCGGTGATCAGCGCGTGGAGCTCCGGCGTATCCAACGTTTCGACGGGCTCCGAAACCTGTCGGAGGCGGGGGTCGCCTAATCGGAGTATGGGGCGGACGGGCATTGGTCTGTCGATCGGGTCATCGGAACTTGCGGATTCGAAGGGCGTCAACCTCGCAGCAGTATACTGAGCGGTTATAGCTTCCGCACACGGTAGGGACACTCGTTCCTCCGGACGGGGCTGCCCCGCCCCGCGAGCATCCGGACAACGTGCGCGTAGTCGGTCAGACGTCCTTACACGGCGCGATCGAATCCCGAATCCAGGGAAGAATGGTTTCGAAGGAACAGTCGCTTCTTTCCAGCATCCCGACAATGAACTCGTGTGCGCCGTCGGCCGTCACCGAGAGCCGCCAGCCATTCAGTCGAAGAAAGACGTCCGTAGCGAAGAAGGCAACGCGCTTATTGCCATCGACGAACGCGTGATTGATTAACAGAGACTCGAAGAGCGCGGCCGCCATCTCTTCGAGGTGCGTGTAGTAGCCGGTTTGCGGCCGGAACAGAGCGCTTTCGAGCAGTCCTTTGTCGCGGACACCGTGCCGGCCACCGAAACGATCGATCAGGCGTTCCTGAATGGCAAGGATTTCATCGAGGGAAAGAAACCGGACGGCTTCAGCGGGCAAGGCGACGGCCCAGGTCGTCGTTCTCCCGCATCGAGTCCTCCAGATGGTCCATGACGGCAGGACGCAGCCGGCGCCTCTTCACGTAGTCGCGTATCGCCTCGGTCAGCAGTCCGGAGATGCTCTGGTGCGACTCCTTCGCGAGTTCCTGAAGCGCCCGCCATTCGGCCTGTTCAACCTTGGAGCTTATCTTGATACTCGGCATGCCGAGACAGTATCAGGCTGTTTCTTGACATGTCAAGACACTGCTTCGCAGACCTGATTGCAGTGCCGCGCCAAAGCTACGTGTGAACGGACGGTTCGCGCCCGACGAGGCTCGTTTTGTCAGCCGATGCGATCTTTGAGCGCGTAGTAAAGCATCCCGAGCACCATCCCCGGATAGCGCAGCAAGGTGCCGCCGGGAAAACGCTGCGAAGGCAGACCGGCCATGAGGTCGAAGCGACTGCGGTCGCCGCCGATCGCCTCGGCGATCAGCTTGCCCGCGAAACTTGCCGTCGAGATGCCGTGCCCCGAATAGCCCTGCGCAAACCACAGGTTCGGTTCGAGGCGGCCGAAGTGCGGCAGGCGGTTCACGGTTATGGAGAGCGTGCCGCCCCAGGCGTAGTCGATTCCGACATCGGACAACTGCGGAAACAGCTTGAGGACGTACGGGCGGACGAAGCCGCGAATGTCTTTCGGAAAGCCGGCCCGGTAGTTTTCGCCGCCGCCAAACAGCAACCGGTAGTCGGGGGAGAGCCGGAAGTAGTTCACGATGAAGCGGGAATCGTGAACGCCATAGAAACCGTCGATCAGCTCCAGCGCACGTCGTTTGCCCAGTGGCTCGGTCGCCACCATGAAGTTGTTGATCGGCATGATCGTGCCGGCCACGCGCTTCTCGAGTTTACCGAGGTAACCGTTACAGCCGAGCACGACAGCGTCGGCGGTTACCTTGCCTTCGACCGTACTGACTTCGGCGAGTGTCGCCTGCGTGTAGCCGGTCACCCGGGAGCGCTCGTGAATCCGGACGCCCGCCGCTTCGGCCGCCCGCGCGAGGCCGAGTGCGAAGTTCAGCGGATGCAGCGTAAGGGCTCCTGGGTCCCAGAATCCTTCGAGAAAATCACGGGTCGCAACCCGTTCGCGAGTCTCCCCGGCGCTCAGTGCCCGGCAGCCCGGATAGTCGTAGCACTCTTCCAGAACGGCGGCAAGCTCGGCGGCATGGCCGAGGTAGCTTCTCTTGTGGACGCCGACGAGCTGACCGTCAGCGAGATCGCAGTCGATGTCGTGCGCCGCGACGCGCCGGCGGATCTCATCCTTCGCGTCCTCGGCCAGATCCCACAGCGCGCGCGAACGTTCGTAACCGAACAGCGCTTCGGTCTCGAGCACGTCCTTGCGCTGACCGGAACCGACCAGCCCGCCGCAGCGGCCGGATGCGCCATAGCCGATGCGCTCGGCTTCGAGCAGTACGACGGAGGCGCCCTGCTCGGCCAGATTGAGGGCGGCCGCGAGTCCCGTGAAACCGCCGCCGATTACGCAGACGTCGGCGCGCGTCTCTCCGGAAAGCGCCGGATGCTCAGCGACGCTTGTCGCCGTCCTTGCATAGTAAGTGTCGGGATAGCCGTCCGGCAGCAAGCGCTAATCCTATCCAAACGAACAGTGTCGGGATAACCGTCCGGCAGCAAGCGCTAATCTTGGCTGGCATTCATCCAGCGGCTGGTCTCGTCGATCAGATCCTTCATGTCCTCGCGGGTCTGCGGCAGCTCGTCCGGCGGCAGGTCGATGTGGTCGAGCGGCGTCTCGACCACGTACTGCTCGAACACCGGCGCGACGACCTCCAGCGGATAACGCGGGATCGTCCGGCCTTCGCGCAGCTCGGCAATCGGGATCTCGGCTTCGATGATCGACTCGTTGTTGCTCGTGTCTTCCGCCAGCACCTTGCCGTCGCGATCGACGATCAGCGAGCCGCCCCCATAGCTTGCCCACTCGCTGTCGGGCGGGAACGTGATGTTGGACATGGCCGAGTAGAAGTCGTTGTAGAGCGCGGTCGCCTTGACGTCCACGGGGGAGAACAACGTCGAGGTGCGGAACATGATCTCCACGCCGCGCATCGCGTAGGCCGCGAACACGAATGGATCGAGCTGCACCGTGCTTACGGCGATGTTGCCGTACTCGGTCATCAATACCGGAAACTCCTCCTCGATGCCGTAGCGCTCCCGGTACTTCGTGCGCACGCCTTCGATCGTCGTCGTCGGAATCTCGCCGGTCGGCGTCAGGCGCTTGACGTTGCGCGTCTTCCAGTACTTCTCCCTGACCACGCCATCGCGGCCGATCACCGCGTTGATCGACAGGATGTGCGACGGCCACTCGGGATCGCGGGCGTAGCTGCCGAAGATGATGTAGGTATCGCATTCGCGCGCGACCTCGCCCAGACGGTCGGTTTCCGGACCCGGGATCTCGAGCGTGAACTTGAGTTTCTCCTCACGTGCGCCCGACGAGTAGCCGGTCAGCGGAAACTCGTTGAACAGCAGGAAGTCCGGATCCTTGCCCTCGCTACAGGCGCGCTCGGCGAAACCGACCATGCGCTCCAGATTGGCCTTGAGCCCTTCCCGCGGGTCGTCATAGTCCTGCAGGTTTTTGACGCCGTTCTGAATGACCTTCACGACGATCACGTCCTTCTCGAGCGGCACCGAAGGATAGGAACCGTCCGGACGAACCAGTTCGACGTCGTTGGCGCGGGCGTCGGCCTGCAAAATCACGGCGCCGATAGCCGCGAGTGAGAGAGTGGCGAGTATTCGGTTCATGCGTGTCCCCGGTTCGTGCGTACGTTCGTTGGCCGCTGTTTTCGGCATTCACGGAGTTTCCGCGATTTGCGGGGCGTCCTCAATCAGTACGGCCCGGGCGGCGTGGCGCGGCGGCGCGGCGGATCCCAGAACGGCCCGTCCACGACCGTCGCGCGGGCCATCTTGCGCGTCCAGTGCAGCTCCCGCTGGTAGTAGATATCGACCCACAGGCTGTCGCCGACCGCACCGTAGCGCGCGTTCACAGTCCCGAGCGCCACGTTTTGTTTACACACGGGCGACCAGGCAGCCGAAGTGACGAAGCCGATCTGCTCACCGCCTTTTGGCTTCGCGAAGATGTACGCGTCTTTGGCCGGCTTATTGCCCTCGATGTCGAGCCTGACGAGGCGCCAGCGCGAGCCCTTGCGCAATTCGTCGGCCAGCGCACGGCGGCCGTTGAACATGGGCTTGCCGAAGTCGACGAGCCACTCCATGCCGAGTTCGAGGGGCGATCGCGTGCGCCCGGGCCGGATCGCCGTGTCGGCCGGCAGAAAGTCGATGTCCGCCATCAGATAGCCGGCCTCGATGCGCGCAAGCTCGAGCGCATCGGTGCCGATCGCCCGGATGCCGGTCAGTCGCCCCGCCGCGAACAGCTCGTCCCAGAAGCGCTCGGCTACCTGAGGCGGCAGCCAGACCTCGTAACCGAGGTCCCCCGTAAAGCCGGTCCGCGAGATCACGATCGACGTGCCCGCGAAGTCGACTTCCATGAGGTTGAAGGGTTTCAGGTGCCCGACCGCAGACAGCCCCATGCGGTCGAGCGTGGCGTACGAAGTCGGTCCCTGAATCGCCAGCGCCGCCACGTCAGCCGTTTCGTGCGCGACGTCGACGTCGAATCCGGCGGCGGAAGTCAGCAGCCAGTCGAGGTGTCGCTCCTGCGAACACAAGCGGTAGTCGAGTTCGCCGAGGCGGAAGATCGTGCCGTCGTCGATCACCTGGCCTGAGTCGTTGCACCAGACCGCATAGGCGACGCGGCCGACGGGCACGCGCGTCATGTCGCGCGTCACGAGGCGGTCGACATAAGCCGGCGCGTCGGGACCGCTGATCCGGTACTTGGTCATCGGCGTCAGGTCGAACACCGCGGTCGCATTGCGGATCGCGAAGTACTCGAGCTCGCTGCAATAGAACTCGTCGGCAACCGTATAGCCTTTCCACTCGTGCCAGCGGTTGACCGTGTCGAGTTCGCGTTGCCGCGAATAGAACGGCGTGACGAGCCGGCCCTGTGCCACCTGCCGCCCGCTCATCGTCCCGCGTCCCGGTCGATGATCGAGCGCGCGGCATTGTAGCCGGCGGCTCCGGTCACGCCGCCGCCCGGATGCGCCCCCGCGCCGCACAACCAGAGTCCGTCGAGCGGCGTGCCGTAGCGCTCGGCGCCAACGGCCGGCCGGGTGAACAGGAACTGGTCGGGCGCAAGCTCCGCGTGATGCCAATGACCGCCCGTCATCCCGAACTCCCGTTCCAGATCGACGGGCGTCAGCAGTTCGCCCTCGACGATGCGGGCGCGCAGGCCCGGCAGGTAGCGCTCGAGCGTGACGAGGCAGGTTTCGAGAAAGCGCTCTTTCGCGGCATTGCTCCAGCCGCCGTTCAGCGCGTACGGCGCGTACTGGACGATAGCCGACAGCACGTGGCTGCCTTCCGGCGCGAGCGTTTCGTCGTGCACCGACGGAATCGATACGTCCATTACGGGCTCTGCCGAAAACTCGCCGTACTTGGCCGGGTTGAACGCCCGCTCGACGGCATCCGGCGACGGCGCGATCAACAGGCGCTGTCCGAGATCGCCGGTGTCGAGCCCGGGCACGTCGGGAAGTCCGTCGAGGGCGAGATGCAGCTTGGCCGCGTTGCCCGCGGCGCGGATATTGGCGGCGCGGCGCACGAAACCCGCCTCAAAGTTCCGGGCGCCAACGAGATCGAACACCGTGCGTTTCGGATCGGCGTTCGACAGCACGGTGTAGCTTGCGATCGTATCGCCGCCGGCCAGCTCGACGCCGGTGACCCGGCCGTTCGCGACGACGATGCGCCCGACGCGCGATCCCGTGCGAACGTCGGCGCCGGTATCGCGGGCGGCCTTCAGCATCGCATTGGCCACGGCGCCCATGCCGCCCGCCGGGAGCGCCAACGGGTCGGCATCCCCGCCGCGCCGATACAGGCTCGTCATCACCGTGTTCGGCGAGCGCGGCCCGGCGTGCGAGCCAAGCACGGCATCGAGGCACAGGCCGGCGCGTAGCGCCTCGCTCGCGAAACACTCGTGCACGTCGTCGTACACGTTCGCGCCGATGAGCCGCAAGAACTCACGCATGTCGCGTTTACCTAGCAGCCGGGTCCCGACGGCCATACGCAGCAGACGGCGCGAATCGCGGGATTCTCCGCCAGGCCGCGGCGGCACGCGGTTCAGCCAGCGCCAAAGCAGCCGGCTGAAGCGGCGCATACGCTTCGCCCAGACCGCATAGGCTCTGCGGTCCGCTTCTCCGACCCCTTCGGCCCGGGCGGCCGAATAGCGCACCGGCTCACCGCCGCCCTCCGCAAGCACGAGCGTATCGAGTCTGCCCGCGGCCAGCGGCGGGTCGATGCCGAGCGCCTTTTTCACGGCCGGCTGCAGCTGGTAGAGCCACTGGGCGCCGGCCGAGACGACGTAGCCCTCGGCAAACTCGCGCGTGACCGAGGCGCCGCCGACCTGCGCCGCGGCTTCGAGCACGACGACGCGCTGTCCGGCTTTCGCAAGCGTCGCGGCCGCGGCCAGGCCGTTGTGGCCGGCGCCGACGATGACGGCGTCGAAGCGCTCAGTCATCGCCGAAGGACTCCGGCACCGAGCTCGGACGCCTGAGATCGGCGAGGATCTCCCGCGCGGCGTTCGCGCCGGGAGCCGCCATGACCCCGCCGCCCGGATGCGTGCTCGAGCCGCAGAGATACAGTCCCCTCACCGGGGTACGGTACTGCGCGTAGCCCGGCACCGGCCGGTTGAAGAGCAGCTGATCCATCGTCAGCTCGCCGTGGAAGATGTTGCCCTCCGTGATACCGATCTCGGCCTCGATGTCCGCCGGCGTGCGGATCTCGACGTGCAGGATCAGGTCCTTGAAGTTCGGACTGTAGTTGGCGATCTGGTCGATCACGGTCTGCGCGAAAGCCTCGCGTTCGGCCCGCGTCCAGTCACGGCCTTCGAGCCGGTGCGGGCAGTACTGTACGAAGCAGCTCATGAAGTGTTTGCCGGGCGGCGCCATCGTCGGGTCCACCAGCGTCGGGATCACCATGTCGACGTACGGGTCTTTCGACCACGTGCCGTCCTTCCAGTCGTCGTATGCGCGCTCCATGCGCGCCATCGAGTCCACGAAATGCATGTCCGAGTAGTACAGCGGACTGTCTTTGGGCAGCGCCGGAAACTCGGGCAGACCGTCGAGCGCGATGTTGAGCTTGCCGGAAGAGCCGCGGCTCTTGAAATGGCGCACGCGCTCGAGGAACGCGGACGGCAGCGCCTCGGGCTCGACGCAGTCGAGGAAGGTCCGCTTGACGTCCATCGCGGACACGACGGTGGAAGCCTCGATCTCCTCGCCACTGTCGAGCGCGACGCCCGTCACCCTGCCCTTCTTCGTGAGTATGCGTTCGATGCCGGCTTCGGTGCGAAGCTCGCCGCCGTGCTCGCGGAACGCGCCTGCAAGCGCATTGGACACGGCTCCCATACCGCCGCGAGCGTAGCCCCAGGTCCCGACGTTGCCATCGACGTCGCCCATATAGTGGTGCAGCAGGACATAGGCCGTGCCCGGCGAATAGATGCCGAGCGCCGTGCCGATGATGCCGCTGCCAGACAGCGCGGCCTTGATGACGTCGGTCTCGAAGTATTCGTTGAGGTAGTCCGCGACGCTCAGAGTCCAGAACCGGTAGGTGTCGAGCATTTGCTCCTCACTGAGCGCCGCGAAGCTCCGGCCGATCCCGAGGAGCCCGATGAGATCCCGCGGACGCCAGGACGTCGGATCCGGCGGCGTCGTCAGCAGGAATTCGCGGATGAGCCGGCTCTGGCGCCGGGTGTCCGCGCGGTAGCGCGTATACGCGTCGGCATCCCGCCGCGAATGCCGCGCCATCTCACGATAGGCGACGACCGGATCGTGGTAGCTGCCGAAGTAGTCGCCGTTCTCCATGAACGTCACCGAACCGCCGAAGGGTGTGACCTGAAGACCGTGCTTCGCGAGGTTCAGCTGGCGGTAGATCTCGGGGCGGAGCAGACTGCAGACGTACGAGCAGTTCGAGTAGGTCCAGTCCTTGTAGAGCTTGCGGCTGACCGCGGCGCCGCCGATATAGTCGTTTTTCTCGAGGCACAGGACCGACAGGCCGGCCTGCGCGAGGAACGCGGCCGTAGTCAGTCCGTTGTGCCCGGCACCGAGCACGAGAGCATCGTAGCGCGTCACGCGCGGCCGTCACCGGTGAGTTCCGCGAGATACCACTCCAGCCATTCGGCCAGCGCGCGCTCCATCGTGGACAGCGGCCCTGGCTCGTAGTGCTGCGAGTGCAGACCTCGCGCATTGTTGCAGATGATCTCGATGTCCTGCTCAGTCGTTCGGTCCCACAGCCAGGTCAGCCCGGCCTCGTCGTAGTCGCGCCCGGCCTCGGCGCCGCGTTTGACGAGCCAGAGCACGCTCAGCGCGGCATTGTGCTGATCGACGGGCGTGAACACGTAAGCGACGACGTGATCGCTGTAGGCAAGCAGGAAATTGCAGCCGCCGAAGGAAAAATCCGATGCGCCGCCGTCGTAGCCGGCAAGCTTGCCGAGGAGCGGCGCAACGGGCTTGCCGTCACGGCTCCCGGTCAGATAACCGTCGAACAGCGCCGTCCGGCTATAGCCGAAACCGGTCTGACCCGCAGGCGCGCGGGTGTCGATACGGTCGACCGCGAGGTCCTCGAGTCCCGCAGCGACGAGCCGCGATTGCATTCCCTGCTGCACCCGCGCGCGCCGCCGGGGCGCCAGCATCAGCGTGTGCCGCGCCGCGTACTCGGCGTGCGCCGTCGCGCAGTGATAGCACTCCTGATAGTTCTCGATTGCCAGCTTCCAGTTCGCCGGGATGGCGTAGCGCCGGCGCGCGGCGACCTCGAGATCTTCGAAACCGAACCAGCGCATCGGCTCAGCGAGCGCGTCACGCGCCGCGGTCAGCGGCGGCGCGTCGGCAAAGGCCACGAACACGAGCCCGTGCACCTCTGCCAGCGGCAATGGTTTCAAGCCGTAAGGCGTCCGGTCGAAATCGTCGGGCATATCCCGCGCATGGGTCAGCTGGCCGTCCGTGGCATAGCGCCAGCCGTGATACGGACACGTGAGCGCGTCGGCCCGCCCCGCTTCGTCCAGACAGATGCGGGAGCCGCGGTGCCGGCATACGTTCGCGAATGCGCGGAGCCTGCCGTCGGTCCCGCGGAGGACGATCGCGGACTCCGCCGCTACCGCGACTGAGCGGTAATCACCCGGCACCCGCCATTCGCTGACGTGTCCCGCCAGAGTCCAGTTGCGATAGACGACGCGCCTGAGTTCGAGCGCATAGATGTCGGGATCCGTGTAGAAATCGGCCTCCAGCGAAAAGCCGGGCCGGCGGCGGTTCAGCAGCGCCTTGAGGCGCGCTTCGGCCGTCGCAAAACTGCTGATCGATATGGGGCGACCCATACATTTGGACGATATCACAGACCTCAAACTTAAATCCCCCGGCACGTTGCGGTTACACTCGGACCATGCCACTGGTTGCCCATTCCGATCTGCCGACGTTCGAGCACCTGCGCGAGCAGGGGCACGAGCTGCTCTCGCTGGATCGCGCCGTCCATCAGGACATCCGCGAGCTGCACATCGGCTTTCTGAACATGATGCCGGATGCGGCCTTGACGGCCACCGAAAGGCAGTTCATCCGACTCGTGGGAAGCTGCAACCGCATTGCGCAGTTCTTCGTCTATCCGTTCTCGCTGCCGGAGCTCGAGCGCGACGCGGACACGCGCGCCTACATCGATCGCCACTACTCGCGCTTCGAGGATCTCAAGGAACATGGGCTGGATGCGCTGATCATCACGGGCGCGAACGTAGCGAACCCGGCGCTGGAGCTCGAGGCCTTCTGGAAGCCGCTGATCGAGGTCGTCAACTGGGCCGAGAGCAACGTCACGTCGATGCTGTGCTCCTGCCTCGCGACCCATGCGCTGCTGAAGCATTTTCACGGCATCAACCGGCGGCCGCTGCCCGACAAGCGCTGGGGCGTCTACAGCCACCGCGCGGTCGTACCGCATCATCCGCTGCTGCGGGAGATCAACACGCGCTTCGACGTACCGCACTCGCGCTACAACGACATCTCGCACGATCAGCTTGCAGAGCACGGCCTGAAAGTGCTCGTCGAATCGGAAGACGGGGGCGTGCACATGGCCGTGAGCCCCGACCAGTTTCGGGTCGTGTATTTTCAGGGCCACCCGGAGTACGACTACAACAGTCTGCTCAAAGAGTACCGGCGCGAGGTGAATCGCTTCCTCGACGGAGAGCTCGAGGCGCCGCCGCCGTTTCCCGAGAACTATTTTCCCGAACCGGCAAAACGGGTTGCGGCGCGCTACGTCGATCAGGCGATCGAGCACAAGGCCCGCGGCGCCCGCCCGCCGGCGACGCTCGAACACCAGATAGGGCCGATGCTCGACAACACGTGGGGCGACACCGCCAAAGCCATCGTCAACAACTGGCTGGGCCTCGTGTACCAGCTCACCGATCTCGACCGCCGCGGCCAGTTTATGCACGAGGTCGATCCGGACGACCCGTTGGGGATCAACAAGGCCGGACAGCCGTAGGCCCGGCCCCCGCCGGCGACGCGCAGCACCAGGACATCCGCAGTACAGGAAGATCTAATGAAAGACGAGACCATCGCGATTCACGCTGGCTTCAAATCCGACAGCGCCACCAAAGCCGTCTCGGTACCGATCTATCAGACGATCGCTTACGAGTTCGACAACGCACAGCACGGCGCCGACCTGTTCAATCTCGAGGTCGAGGGCAACATCTATACGCGGATCATGAATCCGACGACAGCCGTGCTCGAACAGCGCAGCGCGGAGCTCGAAGCGGGTATCGCGGGGCTGTGTCTTTCCGCGGGCAGCGCCGCCATCAACTACTCCGTCCTGAACATTGCCGAACAAGGCAATAACATCGTGACGGTGCCGCTGCTCTACGGCGGCACCTACACGCTGTTTAAGCACATGCTGCCGAGACAGGGCATCGACGTGCGTTTCGCCGAGGACGACACGGTCGCCGCGATGGAGAAGCACATCGACGACAAGACCACGGCCGTCTTCTGCGAATCGATCGGCAATCCGGCCGGGAACGTCGTCGACATCGAAGCACTCGCCGACATGGCACACTCGCACGGCGTACCGCTGATCGTCGACAACACGGTCGCCACGGGCGCGTTGATCAAGCCGATCAACTGGGGCGCCGACATCGTCGTCAATTCGATGACCAAGTACATGGGCGGTCACGGCAACTCGCTGGGCGGCGTCATCGTCGACGGCGGCAAGTTTGCCTGGGCCGACCACCCCGAGAAGTTTCACATGCTGACCGAGCCCGAGGCTTCGTATCACGGCGTCGTATACACCGAGGCATTGGGCCCCGCCGCGTACATCGGCCGGGCGCGCACGGTGCCGCTGCGCAACACCGGATCGGCGCTGAGCCCGTTGAACGCGTTCCTGATCCTGCAGGGCATGCAAACGCTGCCGCTCAGGATGGAGCGACACTGCGAAAACGCGCTGGCGGTCGCGAAGCATCTCGACGAGCATCCGCGCGTCGAGTGGGTGCGGTTCGCCGGGCTGCCCGATTCGCCGTACTACGATCTCGCGAAGAAGTACACGGACGGTAAGCCGTCGGCGCTCCTGACCTTCGGTATCAAAGGCGGCTTCGACGCGGGCGTGAAATTCTACGACGCACTGCAGATGTTCCTGCGGCTGGTCAATATCGGCGACGTGAAGTCGCTTGCGGCGCATCCAGCTTCGACGACGCACCGGCAGCTCACCGACGAGGAACTCGCAACCGCGGGCGTTACGCCGGACATGATCCGGCTGTGCATCGGCATCGAGCACATCGACGACATCGTCGCGGATCTCGATCAGGCGCTGGCGGCGGCCGGCTAGTGTCGTGTTCGGCTAGTTCCCCACGGATGCCAGCTTCACGGTGCTCGCGTCGCCGTACATAGCCTTGACCTGCGCGCGCCGCCGGCGGCTGACCGGCACTTTGATGCCCGTCGACATGATGCAGTGAGCCCGCTGCGCGGCCGGCGCGTAGCGGATCACCTGACGGTGGCACACCCAGTGCGACTTGTGCACGAGCATGCCCTCGTCAGCGAAGGTCAGCGCGGCGTCGCGCAGGCTGCCGATGATCATCGTCTGGCCCCGGGTCGTGAACACGTGGAGATAGTGAAGATCCGACGAGATCGCGACGAGATCGCGGCCCAGCGCTTCCGGGAGCTTGCCGAAGAACTGTTCTTTGGCCGGGTCCAGCAGAGTGTCCCTCTCGTCCTCTCCGACTTCCGCGTTGCCGCCGTCGGGGCCGCCGCTGGCGGTCGGGCGACCGCGGGGGCCTAAGAACAGCGGCAGGTTGATGGCCGCCCAGGCCGTGACGAGCAAGGGCACGACCTCGAGATACTCGGCGATCACGGCATGGCCCACGCCGCGCGCGGCAAAAGCGTCGAGGGCATCGCTGCCGTCGGTGTCGATCATGTAGGCCGGGAGCAGGAACTCGAGTACCAGAAACATCGGCGTAACGATGAACGCACCGATGACACCCGCCAGCAGAATCAGCAGGCCGGGATGCCAGCGCGCAAAGGTCAACTGCCGGATCACCAGGCTGGCCGTCACGATCCCGCCGAGCCCGACGCCGACGTGCAGCACCCAGAATACGCTGCGCTCCACGAAGTTGAGTCCGGCTGTCGCCGCGGGTTCCATCGCGACGAACAGCACCGTCAGCATCAAGCCCGCAAGCGGCAGGGTGACCCGCATCGGCGCAACGCCGAACACCGTGCCGTTCAAGGGGGATTCCGCCGGATTGTGCATGCCTCAGCGTAGCCCGTAAACGATTGCAACTCAGTAAATCCCCACCAACGGCCGCTGCACTGCACGAACGGCATGCCACGCAGGACCTCCCGTCGCCGGCCGGCGAGATACACCGACGGCGGACACGTCGAACCGTCATTCGGCCAGCGCTTCGAAGGCCAGTTGAAGCTCCTCCGCGACGGTCGGTCCCTGGCGCCGCTTCCGGGCGCCGAGATGCTCGCAGCGGAGATCGTCCATGAATCTGGACCACATGGCCGGACCACCTTCCTCCAGCAGCCGCGCCCGAATCGAGTACTGCGGCGTCGCGGCCAGCCACCGCCGTCCCCAGGCTCCAAGATGGGCGAAGATGGGTACGAGCGAAATCGACTTTTCGGTGAGGGAATAGATCGCCTTTTGCTTGTGAGACGGATCGCCTCTTCTCGTGAGCAGCCCCTCGTCGATGAGTTTTCGCAATCGATCCGCCAGGAGATTGGACGAAATCCCCTCGTCCGACTGCGACAGTAACGCCCCGTAGGTTCGGCGGCCGCCGAACACGATGTCCCTCAAGATGACCAGGCTCCACCGGTCGCCGAGCAATTCGACGGTGAGATTGATCGGGCATCCCGAACGCTTATCGGGCATCAGCCTGCTCTCCACGGGAAAAACTACTTGCATTATCGCAGCAGTTTGGCCACTCTATAAACCACTTGCGAAATCGCAGTGGTTTGAGGAGGCACCGTGGCTGACGTATCCGCTGCCGAGAGAACGGTTCGCGCGGTTTTCGAAACCTACCGCGCCGACGACATCGACGGGTTCATGGCGCTGCTGCACCCCGATTTCCGCTTCACGAGCCCCTACGACGACGCGATCGATCGCGACGCGTTCATGGAACGCTGCTGGCCGGGCAGTCATCAGCTCACCGGTCACGACTTGCAGCAGGTGGTCACCGACGGCGAGACGGCGCTCGTGCTCTGCGAGATCGGAATGGCCTCGGGAGAGCGTTTTCGGAACGTGGAGCGTTTCGTCTTCCGCAACGGCCTCGTCTTCAGCATCGAGGTCTTCTTCGGTGATCCGCCGGCCGGGCACGGCCGTTGGCATAGCGACGACATCCGTGCGGCAGCGGCCGTCCGCCGCCTGATCGAAGACCGCTATCGAGCCATCCGCGCCAAAGACCCGGACGGAACGATGGCGCCGGTCTCGGACACGGCGGTCGTATTCGACGTCATCGATCCGCTGCGCCATGCGAATATCGAGAGCGTACGCCGACGGATGCATGACTGGTTTGGCCGTTTCGACGGGCCGGTCAGCGTAGAGCTTCGGGACCTCGCGGTTTCGGCCGACGGCGATACGGCGTTTGCCCACAGCCTCAACCGATATTCGGGCGACTTCAAAGCCGGTGGATCGACGGATATGTGGGTGCGCCACACCTCTTGCTACCGGTTGAAGGAGCACGGCTGGCAGTTGGTTCACGAGCATCTGTCCGTCCCGTTCGACCTTGAGACGGGCACGTGGTCGCTCGACTCGCAGCCGTAGGAGCACGTTACGGGCGAAGCCGCGGCAGGTAGAATCGACCGAAGTTCCGCAGATGGCATCGCCGCCATGGCCAGCTCGCAAACGTCACCTCTCGACGAACTCCCTGTAAAGGGTGGCTTTCGGCTGCGCGGCATGGACATGACGCGGACCGAGACCTTCACCGACGCCGCTTTCGCGTTCGCCCTCACGCTGCTCGTCGTCTCGATCGACAGCATCCCGGCCAGCTACGACGAGCTTCTTGCCGCCGTTCAGGGGATTCCGGCATTCGGTCTCGCCTGCGCGCTGCTGTTCCTCTTTTGGTATGGCCACTGGAACTGGAGCCGGCGCTACGGGCTCGAGGACTTCCCCTCGATCGTGCTGAGCTTCGTGCTCGTATTCGTCGTGCTGTGCTACGTCTATCCGATGCGCTACATCACGTCGATCTTCGTGGGCTGGATCTCGGGAGACCGAATCGACGCCGAGGCCCACCAGTCGCTGTCGCTCGATGAACTGTACGGCGTCTTCACCGTTTACAGTATCGGCTTCGTCGCGCTGTGCGGCATCGTTCTGCTGCTCTATCTGCGCGCCTGGACGCGCCGGGACGACCTGGAGCTGGACGCCAAAGAACGCCACGTCACCCGCACCGAGATCGGCACCTGGGCCATTCTCGGAGGCGTCGGATGCATAGCGATTCTCATGGGGCTCTTCGCCCCGCCGCGCCTGTACACCGTTCCCGGCTGGGCTTACATGCTGCTGCCGGTGCTGATGCCTGCGTGGGGCTTTTATCGCGATCGGCAGTTGAGGCGGCTCCAGTAGCCTGAACCCTCAACGCTAAACCGGAGACTCCTTAATCGATCCGCTACTCATCGGTCTCGCGCTTCAATGCACGGTTCGCGAGGAACAGCCGCGTGTGGCGCGTATCGTGCTCATCGATGCGCTTCAGAGCCTTGCGGAGTTTCTTGTCGATGAGCTTCAAGGCCGTTTCGGCCTGCATGGCGCGGGCGTCGGACTCGCCTTCCAGCGCGGCGGTCGTCAGGCCGACGAGGTTCAGCGCGTCGTGGATCAGGCCCTCGGCGTCGAGAAGATGCCATGATGGTCAGCCATCGTCAGCACCTGTTTTGCTGGCTGTGGTCAGGGCCGTTGAGGGGTGGCAGCCCCTCTTCGGTCCGCCTGTTATAGCACGTTTTTCCTGGGTGAGTGGTGATTCGTTACCCGACGTATGCAGGCTTGTTCGATATGCCCCAATGGGGTATGGTCTTTACATGGAGTTCATCGAGACGACTATGTTCTCCAGCATTAGAGAGAACTATTTCGATGACGCCCAGTTCAACGGGCTGCAACTGTACTTGAAGAACCGGCCTGATGCGGGAAGCATTATCCGGGGATCAGGTGGCGTCAGAAAGCTGAGATGGGGACTTCCAGGGAGAGGAAAACGAGGTGGTGTAAGAGTAATCTACTACTGGATTACCGACGAGCACCAGATACTGTTTCTAACGGCTTATGCCAAAAATGAAGCAGGTGACCTTTCTCCGGATGCAGTCAGAGCGATGCGCGAGTTGGTCAAGGACTTGTGAGTAGCAGCCGACAGGAGGCAGACATGGCGAAGCGAGATATCGGTGCTGAAATTGTCGCCGGTCTGAAGGAGTTCAAAGCCAACCCGAAAAGGTTGAAGCGGCACGTATTTGCGCCGGCCGATGTCAAAGCCATTCGGCGGAAGTTCGGGATGTCGCAGCAGCAGTTCGCCGATTTTCTGATGATCTCGGTTCGTACGCTGCAGAAGTGGGAACAGGGAGAGCGCGACCCGGACGGTGCGTCGCACACTTTGTTGCGCGTTATGGAGAAGGAGCCTGAGGCTGTCAAACGCGCATTGCACGGCTAGGCGTATTGCAACCACTGCCCGGATTCTTGCCGGTATAAGGGTGTTCAAAACCAAGGCTGGGATGGTCGCGCAGAGTCTCTAAAGTTCGACGATGACGGCAGAGTGCAGTTCGATGTCCCGGATGACGTCTTGCCAGCGTTTCAGAGAGCACAAACCGAGCGTAGTCGAATCGGCTCGGCCCGCTTCACCGAGATTAAACGACTACAACAAATCGGTCTCATCAACGTAGCACTTTCTGCGATTGAAACGCTCGCTATCGATGGACACTCGGCTATCGAATCGTTCAGTGTTGAGGCTGACGCCCTCGAGCTTCTGAGGCAAACGTTTGAGCGCGTTGGTGTTCGTCACGTTCCCGAGTTCAATGATGGCGAGATTTTGGTTTGCGATCTCTCATCGGCCATACGAGGCAGGTCGATGCAGAAACGACTGGAACTGGAATCTGACCCTGGGTTTCGTAGGCGTACACAAGAGCTCATGCAATTTTCCAATACTCATGCTCAGACAATCGAAAACGACAGCTTAAGCGCGGCGTTGAAGGCGAAGTACCAGTCATTAAATGCAGCGGTTGAAAACGACATGTTGCAACTGAAATACGTCCACTATATGTGGTTGCTTGCAGCGCTGAATGACATGTCGGTCGTAATTCGGGATTCGAATCTAATCGACGCGGACAGATACGATGGGGACCCGAGCAAGCTTGGTCTTCATATTGATGAGTTACGTAGCCGGGGTGAAATAAGCCCCCTACAGTGGGAAATCGGCAGGCACTGGATTCTCTTCAATAGTAAGTACGACATTAACGACTATCGCTACGGGGAGTTTAGTGGCTGGGATAGCAGGTAGACGTCGTGCCGGGACGATCGATTGCCGGTTGGGCACTCGCTGTATCTCCGGGCTTGCCGGTCGGCAAAATAATGGATCCTGGGCGGGCGCCATTTTTCTTGCTCACTTCGATTCAGGAATGAACGCAGCCTTACGCTGATCAGAGCGATCGTATCGCCGCCATCCTGAGGATAGATCTGGGCAAGGTGCGCTAAGCGCCGATCGGGCGCACAATCAACATGACGGAAGTCGATGAGTGAGTTTTTTTCTACGCAACAAGAAGCAGGACGTCGTTTTGTGATCCATGAACTCCACCGCGTGTTTTGAATACGTTGCGCTGGGTATTGCTTGTCGCTGTCGTACTGGCGACTCTGTGCGCGCTGATGGTCTTCTCGCCCTATTGGGCTACGCCTGCTGCCAGGCTGTACTACGAAACCGGGTTCGATGATGCTGTCGCCGATGCGCTGAAGGGTATTCCGGGTTCGGCGAGTGCCTGCATTTACGACGACTCGCAACACATCTTCGTAACGTCGATCGACCAATTGGACGCGAGCCGCATGATCGAGGAGGCTATCCGGGACCGGATTCCGCGGCTGCCGCCCCGCGGCTTGCAGAGAGACCCGCATTTCCGGGTGTTGGCCGACGGGAAAACCTACTATTGGAGCTTCCGCGATGCGACGCTCCATCCGTTCCCGGGCACCGACTGGACGCTTACCGGGCTGAGCGCCCGAATTTGCCCGGCCTATATGCAATCACCGCAGCTCTACGAGGAGGCGTTCAGAGATCTATACGGGATCACCGTCACGGCAGGAAACTTCTGCTGTGGACTGGGAGAGGAAACGTAAAGCCGGAAGGGTTTCGTCCGCCCGCATAGCTCGCCGGCTGAAGCGCGTTTTCCCCGAGGGCGACAGTGAACTACGCTGTACGGCGCTCGCGGCCGCGCAGTATGGCTTGAAGCCGCGGCCGGATCATCAGAAAACCCAGATAGGCGCGCTCGAGCACCCAGAGTACGGCACGATTCCTTGCCAGCAGCCCCAGTGGACGCAACACCGGGATGGCGCGCCACATCGCCGCAAAAGCGCGGGCACCCGAGACGATCGGCGCGCCGGTCGAGCCGGCGCATCAGGCCGATCTCCCGCAGGCAGAGCGGACATTCGCTGTCGTACCAGACTTTGACGAGCGGGATCACGGACGAGCCAACGTTAGGCCGCGGCTGGAACGGTGAGCGGCGTGTAGCGCAGCGTACGGCCACCCTTGGCAGGCGCCTCCAGCTTGAGCCAGGTCCGCGTCTCTTTCGCGTACCAGAGCCGAATGTCGCCGTTCTGAGTACGTAGTCGGTAGCGGTCGGCTTCAACCACGCGATCGCCGACTGCGACGCGGTCCTCGCCGTCCGGAATCACGGTCACGGACTCGTACTCGCCCGTCTGAGTGTTGAGAAGTCGGGTGGAACTGAGTACTTCCGGATTCCAGTAGGCGAAGCTCCGAACGCAATCGGCGAGACGCGTTTGTTCGTCGCGCGTCGTTACGGTCATCGCGTCGGCACGGCGCACGCCCCGCACTTCGAACAGCTTGCCGTTGGCGTCGGTCTGCGCCTGGACGCGCTCCAGACAGCCGTCCTCCCAGACCTCGCGATTCTTGTGCCGGTAGCGGAAGGCGGTGACGAACAGCAGCTTGACGTCGAAGGCCGCCTCCGTCTCCAGAATCTGGCGGCCGTTGTCGTCGCTGAGCCGGAAGCTGTGATAGCCGATCTTCCTGTCGTTCAGCCGCACCTCGAACTCCCAGTCGAGGGGGGTCGCCGCGACGGCGGGTGTGCTGGCCAGCGCGGCCGCAAACGAGAAGATCAGACTGTAGACAATCCCTGCACGCAATCGCTTGCCCATCGGACCTCCTAAGCTCGATTCAGGAACGAGGCAATGGTTTGAAGACATGGATATTCTCCACGGCCAGTGCCGGGAAGGGTCTCAGAGCGGTTTCAAACTGTTTCGATCTGCAACAGCCGGGGCGGCTAAGGGAAGACCAAACGGAACCGGGTGCCGGTTTCATCGCTATCGGCCACGATCTCGCCGCCGTGTGCGCTCATGATCTGCCGCGACAGGCTCAGGCCGATGCCGCTACCGCCGCGCCTGGTCGTGAAGAACGGGATAAATATCTGATCGCGTATCGACTCCGGTATTCCGCCGCCGTTGTCGCGCACCTCGATGACGGTGCGCCCGAAGTCCATCCGGGCGCTGAGCCCGATCCGCGGCTCGGGCGATTCCGCAACGGCATCGATCGCGTTCTGGAGCAGGTTTATCAGAACCTGATCGAGCAGCTCGCGGTCCGCAGTTACGGTGAGCGACGCTGGCTGGACGGCAACGTCGGTCGCGATCCCGGCCAGGGCCTCCTTCTCGAGCGTCAGTACCCCGTCGATCAATTCGGCGACCGGGAACGCCGCCACCCTGGGCGCCGGCACGTGGAGGAACTCGCGATACTTCGCCACGAAACTCATGAGCCCCTCACTGCGCCGGCCGATCGTCGTCACCGCCTCACGCACGTCGTCCTTCGCCGCCGGATCGTCGAGCAAGCTCACGGTCGTCCCGGCAAGCGAGGTGACGGGCGTCAGCGTATTCATGATCTCGTGTGTGAGCACGCGGATCAGATTGCGCCAGGCGCTGCCTTCGCGCGCCGTGAGCTCGCCCGACAGATCCTCGATCGAATACAGCCGTTCGACGCCCCCTTCGCTGCGAATCTCGGAAACGCCGACGCGGACCTCCACGGGGACACCCTTGAGCCGGGTCTGCAGCAAGCGTTGCTGCCCGGCGGGAATCGCGCGAAGCGCGGCGGGCAGCCCGGGATGACAGTCGGCAAGATCGTCGAGAGCGCGCAGCGCGGGAAGGCCCGTCAGCCGCTTCGCGGGCTGGTTGACCAACGACAGCCTGCCCCCGGCCTGCTCGGCGAGGAGCGGCACCGGCACGTGCCGCACGACGGTCTCGAGATAGCCCGCCTTCAGGTCGCGCTCGGCCCGCGCATCCTGGAACCTGGCAAGGATGCGGTTGAAGGCGTCCTTGAGTTCGACGTCGACGTCGTCTTCGACAAAGCGCCGCGTGAAGTCCTCGTAGTTGATCGCCGCGAAGAAGTCCTCGAGCGTGTCGACGTGCGCGTGAACCGACTGGACGAGCACGAACACCTGCACGGCCGCGATCAGCAGCAGCAAGAGCGGCACGGCGACGTAATCCGACCGGAGCAACGAGAATGCGGCAAGCGCGATGCTGACGGTCAGCAGCAAAACCTGCAGCAGCGTGAGCCAGCGAAACCGCCGTCGAAACTGGTGCTTCACAGCCCGTACTTCCGGATCCGCCGGTACAGCGCGGCGCGGGTGATACCGAGCGCATCGGCCGCATGGGAAATATTGCCGGCGTGGCGCTCGAGCGCGGTCTCGACGAGACGGCGCTCGTTAGCCGCAAGATCGAGCGAGTCGGCGACGACCACCCCGCCCGGCCGATCGAGGCTGAAGTCCTGCGCCGTAAGCTCGTCGCCGTCGGCGAGAATCACGGCGCGCTCGACGGTATGCGACAGCTCGCGAATGTTGCCGGGCCAACGGTGGGCTGCCAGGGCGCGCAGCGCAGCGGCACTTACCGTCTTCGGCTCACTGCGATGCTTACGAACGACAGCAGCGACAAAGTGGTCAACCAAATCGGGCAAGTCTTCGAGACGCTCGCGAAGCGGCGGCAATTCGATCGTGATCGTGTTGATCCGGTACAGCAAATCCTCGCGAAACTCGCCCCGGGCGACCAGCGACTCCAGCGGCTGGTTCGTGGCGGCCAGTAAACGCACGTCCACGTCGATCGCATGGTCGCTGCCGAGCGGTGTGATCTCCCGGCTCTCGAGCGCACGCAGCAAACGCGTCTGCAGCGCAGGGTTCAGGTTGCCGATCTCGTCGAGAAACAAGGTACCGCCGCTTGCCGCCTGAAAGCGCCCGGCCCGGTCGCTCCCGGCGCCCGTAAACGCGCCCTTGCGGTGTCCGAAGAGCTCGCTTTCGAACAGCGACTCGGGGACCGCGCCGAGATCGACGCTGATGAGCGGGCTTGCGGCTCGCTGCGACAGCCGGTGCAGCTCCCGCGCGATCAACTCCTTGCCGGTGCCGTTTTCCCCGCGAATGAGCACCGTGGCATCCGTCGGCGCGGCACGTTCGACGATCTTCATGACCGCGCGCATCGCCGGCGCGCCGGCGATCATCACTCCCGCGGGCGGCGCCGCCCCTAACGCCGACAGCCTGGCGCGCGTCTGCCGGAGATCGGCTGCGACGCTCAGAGTGGCGATCAGCTTGTCGTTCTGCCAGGGCTTCAGCACGAAGTCCGCGGCCCCCTCCCGCATCGCGCGCACGGCGGTGTTCAGATCGCCGAACGCCGTCATCAGAATCACGACGGCGTCCGGATCGCGCGTGAGGATCTCGTTGAGCCAGTGGAGGCCCTCCTCGCCGGTGTTGCGGCCGATGGCGAAATTCATGTCGACGAGGAACACGTCGATCGCTTCGGAGGTCATCAGCGCGGGAATTTCCGCCGGCTCGGCGGCCGTCAAAACCCCGAACCCGTGCCGCCTGAGCAGCAGCCGGGCAGCGGTCAGGACGTCGGTATCGTCGTCGACGACGAGCACGGTGGCGCTGCGGGACATGCCGGGACTGTAGCCCGAGTGTTCGAAATCGACCAGTCGATTGCGAATTCGAACACGCGCATCGCCGGCGGCCCGGCTAAAGCATTGATTTCATTGACGCTGATTTTGGCACGCGCCTTGCTCCACATTGGCTATGACAGCGAATACCTCCGAGCAGCGCGGCATGGACCGCGTCATCGAATCCAACCCGCGGCGACGCTGGATAGCCATCGGGGCCGGCGTCGCCGTGGTGCTTGCCGCCGCGATCTGGCTCCTCGGCATCGACCACTCGACCTCCTACACGCTCGACGGGCAGCGAATCCGGACGGCCGTGGTCCAGACGGGAACCTACGAGGACTTCATTCCTCTGCGCGCCGCGGTCGAGCCGGAGCGCAGCGTGTTCCTCGACGCGATCGAAGGCGGCCGCGTGGAGGCCGTGCTCGTCGAGGAAGGCGCATTCGTCGAGGCCGGACAGCCGCTCGTCGAACTGAGCAATACATCGCTGCAGCTCGACGTCATCGCGCGCGAAGCCGAGGTCAGCGAGCAGCTAAACAACCTGCGCAACACGGAGCTCGCGATCGAGCAAAACCGCCTCAGCCTCAAGAGCGACCTGATCGAAATCGACTATCAGATCGTCCGCCTCGAACGGCTCGTGGAGCGCTTCGAGGAACTCGAAGGCAATCAGTTCGTGTCGCGCCGCGAGTACGAGGACGCGGTCGACGAACTCACCTACTGGCGCGCACGGCGCGTCGTTACCCAGGAGAGCCAGGAGCAGGACGAGCGCATTCGCCTTGCACAGATAGAGCAGCTCAGGGCTTCGGTCGATCAGCTGGAACGAAATCTCGTGCTGGCGCGCGCGAATCTCGAGAACCTGCTCGTACGCGCTCCGCGTGCCGGGCAGCTCACCGCGCTCGACGCCGAGATCGGCGAATCCAAGGCGCGCGGCGAGCGTTTGGGACAAATCGACGACGTGGACCGTTTCAAGGCGGCCGCGCTCGTCAACGAGTTCTATCTCAACCGGGTCCGCGTTGGCCAGCGCGCGCTGCTCGAGACGGGCGGCCAATCGTACGAACTCGAGGTCAGCAAAGTATACCCGGAAGTACAGGCCGCGCAGTTCGAGATCGACCTGAACTTCGTCGGCGGGTCGCCGAGGGATATTCGCCGCGGCCAGACGCTGCAGCTCAGGCTCGTGCTCGGCGACCTCGAAGAGGAAGCGACCCTGCTCGCCAACGGCGCCTTCCTGAACGACACGGGCGGCGCCTGGGTGTTCGTCCTGAATCCGGAGCGAACCGTCGCGACGCGCCGCAGCGTCGAGCTCGGCAGGCGCAATCCGAACGATATCGAGGTACTGGCGGGACTGGTACCCGGAGACGAAGTGATCACATCCTCGTACGGCAATTTCCTTACTGTCGAACGACTCGTGATCGATCGCTGATTTGAAATCCGAGGGGATACACCATGATCGAAATGCACGACCTGACGAAGACCTACCGGACCAGCAACGTCGAAACGACCGCGCTGGACGGCATCAACCTCGAGATCGCGGCCGGCGAGTTCATTGCCGTGATGGGCCCGTCGGGCTGCGGCAAATCCACGCTGCTGAACGTCATGGGCATGCTCGATACTCCGACGGACGGCCGCTATCGCTTTCTCGACAGCGTCGTGTCGGGCAAGTCCGAGCGCGAGCTCGCCGATGTCCGCAAGGCGCACATCGGCTTCATCTTTCAGAGCTTCAACCTGATCGACGAGCTGTCAGTTCGGGAAAACGTCGAGCTGCCGCTCCTTTATCAGAAGTCCGCCGGCAGTGAGCGCCGGCGGCGCGTCGACGAAGTGATGGAGCGCGTCGGCATCGCGCACCGCGCCGATCACCGGCCGCCGCAGCTTTCCGGCGGCCAGCAGCAGCGTGTCGCCGTGGCGCGGGCCGTCGTCAGCCGGCCGGAACTCATCCTCGCGGACGAGCCGACCGGTAACCTGGACAGCGCAAACGGCGAGGAAGTCCTGAACCTGATGAGCGCCCTCAACGAAGAGGGCACGACCATCGTCATGGTGACGCATGACCAGAGCCACGCGGACCACGCCAGCCGAACCGTCAACATGCTCGACGGCAGGATTCTCTCCGAAAACGTCGTCAGCATGGCAACGGGCAGCGAGGCGCGTCATGTTTCGTAACTATCTCACGATCGCCTTAAGGAACATCGTCGGCAACCCGCTGTTCAGCGCGATCAACATCGTCGGCCTCGCAATCGGCCTGGCCTGCTGCGTCGTCATTTCGGTGTTCGTCAACTACGAGCTGTCGTACGACAAGCACTGGAAAGACGCCGATCGCGTCTACCGTGTGACGCGCGACTTCTTCAGCAACGACCTCAGGCTCGTTCGGATCGCTCCGCCGATCGGCCCGCTGCTTGCCGAGGATTTCGACGAGATCGAGGACATGACGCGGGCGCTGCAGGCCATCGGCATGTCGCTCAGCCGCGGCGACGTGTCGCTCTTCGAGGAAAACATGGTCGTCGCGGACGAAAACCTGTTCGAGTTCTTCGATCTGGAATTCGTCGCGGGCGACCGCGAGACGGCCCTGGCGGTACCCACGAACATCGTGCTATCGGAGCGAGCCGCACACCGCTACTTCGGCAGCGAGGACCCGTTGGGACAGACGCTCAGCATCATGGGTCAGATCGACGCGACCGTCACGGGCATTTTCCGGGATCTCCCCGACAACACGCACATGGCGTTCGAAGTCGTGGGATCGATTCAGATGGTGCCGGTCATGATGGGGCCGGACGCGCTCCAGAGCTGGGGCAGCAACAACTACTTCACCTACCTGCGGCTGCCCCCGGGCTACGATCCGGCCGATCTCGAGTCGCGCTTCGAGAGTTTTCTGATCAAGCACCGCGGCGAAAACGCGCCGGGGGGCACCGCGCTGGGCCTGCAGGCGCTGACCGACATTCATCTCACCTCCAATCGCGACGCGGAGTGGCGACCCAATGGCAGCCTCGCGGTGGTCTACACCTTCTCCGCGGTCGCCTTCGTCGTGCTGCTGATCGCCTGCGTGAACTTCATGAACCTGACGACGGCCCGCTCGACGCAGCGGGCAAGGGAGGTCGGGATTCGCAAAGTCGTCGGCGCCACGCGCGGACAGGTGACAGCCCAGTTCCTCGGCGAGTCGATTCTCCTGACCGCCATCGCGATGCTGCTGGCCGTCGCGATCGTCGAGCTGAGCCTGCCGGCGTTCGCCGCTTTTCTGGAGAAGCCTCTGACGTTCTCGCTTGCGGACCCGACGACACTGCTGATCCTGCTGGCCGGAACGCTCGTCGTCGGTCTGTTCGCCGGCAGCTATCCGGCCTTCTTCCTGTCGCAGTTTCGCCCGGTGGAAGTACTGAAAGGCGTCGCCGCCGGCAGCGGCTCGGGCCTGCTCCGCCGCGGGCTGGTCGTGTTTCAGTTCGCGACGTCGATCGCCCTGCTGATTGCGACCGGCGTGGTAATGGCGCAGATGCACTACGCGAAGACCATGGACCTGGGCTTCAGCAAGGAACGCAACCTGATCCATGCCCTGCCGTTCTTTGCCGACCTGTGGGAGACCTACGAGCCGCTGCGCGTAGAGCTCGAGCAGCATCCGGACATACAGTCGGTGGTCTACTCGTCGCGCGTTCCGAGCATGCAGAACCTCGACGGTTCCGGCTACATCGCGGAAGGCCAGCAGCTCACGGGGGAGACGAGCATCGGGCTTTCGGATATCAAGGTGGATGCTCACTGGTTCGAACACTACGAGGTCGAGTTTCTCGCCGGGCGCCCGTTCCGGGCGAACGAGATGCGAATCGCCGCGCCGACCGAGGAGAATCCGGTCGTCAAAGGCTGGACCGTGCTCAACGAGTCTGCAGCCCGCCGCTTCGGCTGGAGCGCGGAGGAAGCCGTGGGCAAAGTCGTTCGCGAACCGATGAACCGCGCCCTCACGCTGTTCATCGACCGCGAAGTGGTCGGCGTCATTCCCGACATCCACTTCTCGTCGCTGCACGACGAAAAGAAGGCGACGCTCTATGCGGAACCGAATCCCCGCTACGCGCGCTACGTCTCCGTGCGGATCGCGCCGGGCGACCCGGCGGCTGCCGTCGAACACTTCGAGACCGTATGGCAGCGGCTGGTGCCGAATGAGCCGTTGAACTGGTTCTTTCTCGACGACAGCTTCGACGGCCGCTATCGCGCGGAAGCGAGGCAGGCGAAGATGTTCGCGATGTTTTCGGCGTTCGCGGTGTTTGTCGCGACCCTCGGGCTCTTCGGCCTTGCCTCCTTCACGACGGAGCGGCGGACCAAGGAGATCGGCATCCGCAAGGTCATGGGCGCCTCGGTCAGGGACATCGTCTGGCTGCTGACGTCCGACTTCACGAAGCTCGTGCTGTTCGCCAACCTGATCGCCTGGCCCGTCGCCTGGTACTTCATGAGCCGGTGGCTGACGCGCTTCGCGTACCAGGCACCGTTCGCCGAGTGGGCCTGGCTGTTCGTGGCGGCGGGATTCGCCGCGCTGGCCGCGGCCTGGCTGACGATTGCAACGCAGGCCGGGCGAGCCGCGACGTCGCGGCCGGTGCTGGCGCTGCGCTACGAGTAGGCGGCAGGGGGGATCGGCGGCGCGGGTCGGAAGTACCGCGCCGCCGGTTTTGCTAAGCGCCTGCCCGGCGGCAGGTTTCGCGCCGCGGCGCCTGCTATCATCGCGCCGTTTCGACGCAGGCCTGGCCATGACCGACCGGCAGCACCAGCTCATCGACCTGATCGGCAACACGCCGCTCGTTCGCCTCAACGCCGCCTCCGAAGCCACCGGCTGCGAGATTCTCGGCAAGGCGGAATTCATGAACCCGGGTGGCTCGGTCAAAGACCGCGCCGCGCTCGGGATGATCCTCGCGGCGCGTGAGTCCGGCCGCCTCGCACCCGGCGACGTGATCGTCGAGGGCACGGCCGGCAATACCGGCATTGGACTGGCGATGGTCGGCAGCGCGCTCGGCCACCGGACCGTCATCGTGATGCCGGAAAACCAGAGCCGCGAGAAGATCGACACGCTCAAAGCCTACGGCGCCGAGCTCCGCCTCATCCCCGCCGTGCCCTACAAGAATCCTGAGCATTTCGTTCACACGTCCGGGCGGCTCGCCGGGGAGCTCGGCGGCTTCTGGGCCAATCAGTTCGAAAACACCGACAACCGCGCTTTCCATGAAGTCACGACCGGACCGGAGATCTGGGAACAGACCGAGGGCAGGGTCGACGGCTTCATCTGCGCCGTGGGCACTGGCGGTACGCTCGGCGGCGTCGCGCGCGCGCTCAAGTCGCGGCAGCCCGACGTCCGCATCGGGCTTGCCGACCCGGAGGGCTCCGGGCTGCATAACTACTTTGCGGAAGGCGAGATCCGCATCGTCGGCAGCTCGATCTCCGAAGGCATCGGCAACAGCCGGATCACGGCAAACTTCGCGGACACCCCGGTCGACGTCAGCTATCAGATACCCGACACCGAGGCGATCCCGCTGGTCTACGAAATGATCGGGCGCGAGGGCCTCGTCCTGGGCGGTTCGAGCGGCATCAACGTCGCGGGCGCGATGCGCCTCGCGCGGGAGCTCGGCCCCGGACACACGATCGTGACGATCCTCTGCGACTCGGGAATCCGCTATCAGGAGCGCTTGTTCAATCGCGAGTTCCTCGAGTCCAAGGGACTGAGCCTGCCAGCCTGGTACGGCAAACAAGCCTGACGCGCGCGCTTCAGCCGGCGCGAAGCATGTCGAAGCGCCGCTGCTCGAAGCGTGCCCGCTCTTCCTGACCGGCCGCCCGCGCCAGATCGGGGGCGAACAGCCGGCACGGATCGAGGCTTGCGACCGCGGCATCGATGGCGGTCAGCACCTCCCCGATGTCGAGCTCCGGCGCGATCGCGATACGCCCCGTCACGACGTGATGCTCTTCGGCATCGTGCTCGGCATGATCGACATCCGGATCGCGCCAGCAGCTTGCGCAAAGCGTCTGAAAGCGCTCGGTGTGTGAATACAGCAACGCGCCGGCCGGCAGGTCGCGGCTCGCGCTCTCGAGCTGCCGCTCGGTCTCCTGAGTACCCGCGAAGTCGAAAAACCGGTAGCCGCCGCGGTGAAGCGTCGCGAGGTGGGGAAACACCGGGACCTCGCTGTCCCCGTACTTGTGGTAGGTGATCGGCGCGCCGTCGATCAGGACCGCGTCGCCGTAGTCGACGCCGAGCTTGTGGTAGAGGACGCTGCGCACGATGCCGTGGCACGGGCTCAGGCGCTCGATCCAGATCGTCTCTTCGAGGCCGGGATCGTCGTCGCCGGGACTGCGCTCGGCCAGTGGCCGCTCGGCGAGACGAAGCTTGCACTCGGGATAGCCGCCATCCGGAAGCTCGAAGCGCCCGATCGCGACCTTCTGGCCGAGGCGTTTCCAGACCGCCAGCGCCACACTGCCCTCGCCGGCGCCGGTCGCGCAGATTCCCAGGTTCCAGTCGTAGGCTTCGTGCGCTTCCTTCGCGAGCGCGATCGCGCGCTGATTGGCCTCCATGCCCTCGCGAAAGCGGCCGCGGGTCTTGAGCCACAGCCCGTAGTTGTAGTGCGCGGAGCTCTGTTGCGGCGACAGCTCGGTCAGACGCCGGTACGCGCGCTCCGCGACGCCGTCCCGCTGCCGCGCCATCATCCGGGCGGCGACAGCGAGGCCGTTCAGAAGCCCGATCTCGCGTTTCGGGTCGTCGGTGTCGCTTGCCAGGCGCTCGAGCGTCGCGACGAGTTCGGCGAAGAACGGATCGTCGGGCGCCGCGAGATTGAGCTGGTCGATATCGCGGGCGCCCTCGGTCGCAGCGCCGATCGACGCCACGAGCTCCGCGTCCTCCGCGTGTGCCGCGAACACGGCCTTGAGCAGGTCGAGACCGCGATCGGGGTCGAAGGCCTGGCGATCGACGCGCTCGACGAGCCGCGCCGCCAGTTCCGCGTCTCGCTTCTGCGCGCGGAGCAGCGGCTTGACGCAACGCCAGGCCCGCTCGGGGTCGTCGGCACCGAGCGCCTCGTCGAGGCTCCGCTCGAGCGCCTCGATCTTCGCGGGCGAGAGCTTCGCACCCGGAAACCTCAGCACGGTATCGCTCCTATTCCAGACGCAGCCGTCGCGGCGGCTTATCGCCTCGACGCCGCTCGACGAACATCGAGTACTCGATC
Organism: Woeseiaceae bacterium; assembly: GCA_028277185.1. Classification (GTDB taxonomy): domain Bacteria; phylum Pseudomonadota; class Gammaproteobacteria; order Steroidobacterales; family Woeseiaceae; genus UBA1847. The sequence goes on along the minus strand of JANQGQ010000038.1, from coordinate 3,768 downwards.
GGCCGAAACGCGAGCACGGCGCTACAGCCGGTCTTCTCCTCGAGCGGCAGGCGCGCATCGTGATTCGCGAGATCGGCAAATTGCGCGGCAAGCCTTGCTACGCCCTCCTGCATTGCAGCGATGCTCGACGCCGACAACATGCCGCCGAGAATCGCAAGCTCCTCGCCCGGCCCGTTGAAATGGCTGGCAAAAAACTCGGGCATGACGTGCGCTTTGAAGAACGCGCTGACGCTGCCGTCGCGTCGCCAGGCGAAGTTCCGCGACGTCAGGAGACGATAGCGATTGAACGGCAGGAGTTCGATGATCTGAAGGCGGTTCAGCCTCAGGAGCGCCTTCTCCACCTGCTTCTCCGTGAAGCGGTACTCCTCGACGATTTCCTCGATGGCCCAGCGGTTCAGGACGAGGAACGTGATGACGAAGAAATCCGGGTCGCCGACCAGCGCCGCTTCCTGCTCCGGCGTCAGCTCCCTGAGCAGCTCGCGCCGCGAGCGCGCCCGCTCCACGAGATCGGCGAAATCGAGGCCGAGCCAGCCGAGTACCTGCTCCATCCGCGCCAGCGAGAAGCCCTGCTGGCTGAACATGCGCTTGACGCTGGCTTCGCTGAGATCGAGATGCTCCGCCAGGTCGCGATACGTCTTCCCCGCTTCCTTGAGCGCGTTCTTGAGCTCGGTCACGAGGTGTTGCGCCTGAGTCATTGCTGTAAGTCTCTGAAATACCGAGAAGTAGCGTTATTCGATACCAAAAAGCGCGCCTCTTGCAACTTTTTCGAAATTCGTTGCGCCATCCGACCCCGAGGCGGAAGCTGCCCGCGGAACAACGGAGGTGCGACATGCGACGCGTTACGCTCATGGTGATCCTGATACTCCCGCTTGCCGGCGGCTGCTCGACACTCTTCGGGAGTAGCGAGACCAGGCGGAGCGGCGAGTCGAGCAGCCTCGTCGACTACCTCTATCCGAACGGCGAGATTCCCGCGGCAGCCGACCCGACGCTGCCGGTACTCGACCTCCCGCTCCGGGTGGGCATCGCATTCGTGCCGGGCCGGGGCCAGAGCGAGTTCTCCGCCGGCGAGAAGGAGCTGCTGCTCGACCAGGTCGCCGAGGCCTTTCGCGATCGCGAATACGTCCGCTCTATCGAAACGATTCCGGAGCAGTACCTTAAGACGGCGCGCGGCGTGGTCGGCATGCAGCAGGTTGCGGCGATGCACGGCATCGATGTAATGGCGCTCGTGTCCTACGACCAGATCACCTTTGCGAGCGAGCGCGAATCGGCGCTGCTCTACTGGACGATCGTCGGCACCGCGCTGATCAAGGGCAACTCCAACGAAGTCCATACGCTGATCGACACGGCCGTCTTCGATGTCGGGTCGGCAAAGCTCCTGTTCCGTGCGCCGGGCGTGCACAGCCAGCAGCGTAATGCGACGCTGTTCGACAGCGCTCGCGATCAGCGCATGCTCAAGAGCGAGAGCATCGCGGCGGCGAACGCCGACATGATCGCCAACCTCGACGCCGAGCTGGGCGCGTTCGAGGAACGCGTTCGCGAAGGCGAGGCCGTTGCCGCGATCAACTGGCAGAACGGCGGCGGCGGCAGCACCGGGATGATCTTTCTGCTCGTTCTTCTCGCGCTCGGCCTCTGCGCGTTGAGCCGCAAATCGCCGAACGAGCGTTGAAGGCCGTCTAGCTGCCGTCGTAGGCAATCAGCGCCTCGAGCCCGGTCCGCGACGCGGCGGCCCAACGGTCGCAGAGCGCATCGACGTCCTCCCACCGCGTAATCATCGTCTGGCCGCGGCGCATGGCCGCCCCGCCGACCTCGCGGGCCTCGACACCGCGGGCGAGAATCTCGCCGGATACGGAATCTCTGACTTCGATCACGAGCGTCACGCTGCCGCTTGCTTCGAGCGCGATTACGCCGCGCCCGACCCGGCCGACCGTCCGCGGCGGGACCGTCGCCCGGATATCGAGTACGCGCACGTCCAGCGTCAACACCTCGGCACCCGCGTGATCGACGACGGCAACGCTTTCCTGGTCCGCAAACTCGTCTGCAAACGCAGCTGCCAGCATGTCGTGGAAGCGGCGTTTCTGATCGGCGCTCAGCGGAAATTCGCCGGAGCCGGCGTCGGGCGTCCGGAACTCCAGATCCGGATCGCCGATCTGAACGGCGCTGTAGCGGGTGAAATCCACGCCGGGCCGGAATTCGGCACTGTCGAAACGCCGTGAGGTGGCGGGCGTCAGTCCCTCATAGCTCAGCGCGGGGGCCGTGGCAGCGGACGGCGCCACGCAGCCTTGAGCAAGCAACAGCATTGGCACCAGTAACGTAAACGCACACAGTCGCGACGAGAACATAGCTTCCACCGCAGGCGAGACACGACGGTATCGTAGCGCAGAAGCGCCGGGACACACAGCGGTGCCGGGAATGTTATGACCAAACGGAAAGGGCCGGCTGCTGCCGGCCCTTCCGCTGTCTTCCTGAGCTGCCCGGCGTCAGAGAATAGGGCCGAGATTGATCAGGCGGGTCTCGCCGTTGCTGTCGTCGACCCCGTCGTTGTCGTTGACGATCCAGACGTCGCCGCCGAGCGTAACCGCAGCGCCCTCCACCTTGTCGACGACGAGGCCGCCGGTCGCGGTGAGATCGGGCAGGACGTCGCGGACCAGCGTCTTCGTGAGCGCATCGCCGTCGACGAGGCCCGTGACGTCGATGCGATACAGGCGCTTGACGGCCGCGTCCGGGCCCGCCTTGTTGTCGCGCTCCACGATCAGGAACTCGCCGTTACCGAGCGACGTGATGTCCGACAGACCTACCCAGCCGCCGTCCTGCGACTCCACGGCGTCGAGCGGGTAGTTGAGGAAGATCCACGACTCGTCCGCAAGCGTATAGACGCCGATGCGCGCAGAGTCCGTGTCGCCGGCAAGCGGCCACTCGCGCTGGAACGCAACGTAGGCCGCGCCGTTGTATTCGGCGATACCTTCGAAACCGAAGCGCCGCTGCTGCGCGTTGAGAGCGTCGGGCAGGGTCACGACCGTCTCGATGACGCCGGCCGCGTCGGTCTTGAAGATGAAGTTCAGGCTGTTGATCGGGCGATCGGCCTCGCCGATCGTGCCGGAACCTTCCGATGCAACCCAGAAGCCGCCCGCCGTGGCAACGGCAATGCCTTCGGGATCGATGTTGACCGTCTTGTCGTCGTTGATCAGCAGATCGAGATCGGCCTCGTCGAACACCTCGAGACGCGTGGGATCGTCGTCGTCGACTCCGGTATCCGCGAGCGCGACGGCCGGGATGGCCGCGAAAACGTCGTTCTCGTCGGTGATCGTGATCTCCTCGCTCAGCTCCGCCGGGAACTTGCTGACGTCGATACCGAAAATGCGGTTCTGCCCGTAGAAGCTGTCCTCGACGGCATAGAGCTTCGTCGCATCGTTGAGATCGGCCGCCAGACCTGACAGGGCGCCCCAGGGAATCGGCGTGCCGTCCGGCCGATCGGCCGACACGAGCGACGGATAGGTCGGAGTCGCGAGTTCGTAACGATAGACGTTCACCACGGAGCGAATCTGATCGTCGCGCGAATCTTCTTCGCTCGCGGCCACGAGCAGGTTGCGTGAAGTCACCGCGAAGATGCCTTCTGGCGCCGTGCCCGCGGGCAGGACCTGCTTCAGGACCGGCGCGACGGGATCGTTGACGTCGTAGACGAACAGCACGCTGGAACGCTCGGACGCAACGATCAGCAGCTTGTCGCCGCCGTAGCTGCCGACCTCCGCGTTCTCCGGCTCGTTGCCTTTG
>JANQGQ010000020.1 GCA_028277185.1 Woeseiaceae bacterium | reverse complement strand
GAACCTCCGACCCCCACAACCCCATTGTGGTGCGCTACCAGGCTGCGCTACGCCCCGACCGTGTCCGCGTTCGTGCATGCTTGCGGGAGGGCGGCAATCATACGTGCCGCGGCTTAGGTTTGAAAGCCTGCCCGGACGGCCGGTGGCTAGCGGCGGAGGATTTTGAGTACCTGCTCGAGCTCGATCCGGAGCTGCCGAATGATCTGCTGGCTCTGACTCACGTCCGACTTAGCCTCTTCGCCTGTCAGCCGCTGGCGCGCGCCGCCGATCGTGAAGCCTTCATCGTACAGAAGGCTGCGAATCTGCCGGATGATCAATACGTCCTGACGCTGATAGTAACGACGATTGCCGCGCCGCTTGACGGGCTTGAGCTGCGGAAACTCCTGCTCCCAATACCGCAGGACGTGCGGCTTGACGAGACACAACTCACTGACCTCACCGATGGTGAAGTAGCGCTTGCCTGGGATGGGAGGTAGTTGGTCGTTATTCCCCGGTTCCAGCATATGCTTCCACTCGGGCCTTTAGTTTTTGTCCCGGCCTGAAGGTTACAACGCGACGGGCGGAAATCGGAATCTCCTCACCCGTTTTCGGATTGCGCCCCGGCCGTTGTTTTTTGTCCCGAAGATCAAAATTGCCGAACCCCGAAAGCTTGACCTGCTCGCCGACGGCAAGCGAGGCGCGCAGCTCTTCGAAGTACATGTCGACGAGTTCGCGTGCCTCACGTTTGTTGAGCCCGAGCTCATTGAACAGGGACTCGGCCATGTCAGCTTTGGTCAACGCCATTGAGTTCAGTCTCTCAGTACGGCCGCGAAATCAGACTGCAGTTTTTGCACTGCTGCGGCCTTTGCAGCATCCGCGTCTTCGTCAGTAAGGGTGCGCGATGTTTCCTGCAAAATCAAGCCTAAAGCAACGCTTTTTAGCCCAGCTTCTATTCCCGGTCCCGTGTAAATGTCAAATACGACGACCCGCTTTATCAGTGCCGGCGCGGCCTCCCTTACGGCTGCCTCGAGATCGGCCGCTCTCACTTCGTTCGCGACGAGTACCGCGAGGTCGCGGCGCATGGTCGGGAATTTCGAGACGGTTCCTGCGTGCGGCGCCTCGGCGGCCAGCGCCTTGTCCGCGTCGAGTTCGAACAGATAAACCGTCGGTTTGATGTCGAACTGCCTCGCGACGCGCGGGTGCAGTTTCCCGATCCAGCCCAGCGTTTCGCCGTCCCGCCGAATGCTGGCACATTGACCGGGCTGCAAGGCCGGATGCTCGGCAGCGACGAATTCCACCGACTCTGCCGGGCCGGACTGTGCGAGGATCGCGATGACGTCAGCCTTGACGTCGAAGAAGTCCACCGTTGCGTTTTCGGCGCCCCACTGCTCCGGCAGCGACGGTCCGGCCGCAAGGCCCGCGACGCGCAGGACTTCAGTGGGTGAGTCGAGACTGCCGTGAAACGATTTGCCGATTTCGAACAAACGCACGCGATCCTGCTGACGTGCCAGATTGCCCGCCGCGGCCTCGAGCAGACCCGGCCACAGACTCGCCCGCATCACGCCGAGTTCCGAAGAGATCGGATTGCTGAGCACGAACTGTGAAGGCGCGCCCGATATCGCTTCGTCGGCTGCCGCGTCGACGAAGCTGTACGTAATGGCTTCCTGGTAGTCGCGCGCTATCAGCGTCTGGGCAGCCTGATCGTCGGCGACCCGGCTTTCGCTGAGCGGCGCCAGCGGTGTCGCTGCGATCGCCGTCGTCTTCGGGATGGCATCGTAGCCAACCATGCGGGCGACCTCCTCGATGAGATCGGCTTCGATCTCGAGATCGAATCGATAGCTGGGTGGCGTCACGAGCCAGCCGGTGTCTTCGCGCTCCAGCCGGCAGCCGAGGCGCTCGAGAATCCGCTCCACATCGCCGTCAGGCGCACCCATTCCAAGCAGCTTCTCAATACGCGCGCGGCGAAGCCGAACGGCGGGCCGCTCGGGAATGTGGTCTTCCGCGGCTTCGACGACCAGCGGACCGGCGGTGCCCCCGGCGATCGACAGCAGCAGTTCCGTCGCTCTCTCGACGGCGCGTGCCTGACCCGCCGGATCGACGCCCCGTTCGAAACGCAGGGAGGCATCGGTGTGCAGATGATAGGATCGCGCGCGGCCGGCCATGAAGGGCCGCGGCCAGAATGCCGCCTCGAAAAACACGTTGCGCGTTTCCGCCGTTACCGCAGTGCTGAGGCCACCCATGATGCCCGCGAGGCCGATCACGCCGCTGTCGTCGGTTATCACCACGGTGCCTTCCGACAGTTCGACGGTATTCTCGTCGAGCAACGTCAACGACTCTCCGCCCGCCGCAAGCTTTGGCCTGATCGCTCCGGCGATGCGGTCGAGATCGTAGCCGTGCAGCGGCTGCCCGAGTTCCAGCATGACGTAGTTGGTGACGTCGACTACGGGCGAGATCTCGCGAAGCCCGGCACGCCGCAAGCGCTCTACCATCCACAGCGGCGAGCGGGCCGCGGGGTCGATGCCCTCCACGACGCGGCCTGCAAAGACCGGGCAGGCCTCCGGCACGGGAAGCCCCACGGGCTGAACGCTATCCGAACCGGCAGCCGGTCCATCGACGCCCGCCGACTTGAGTTTTGCCCCCGTCAGCGCAGCAATGTCCCGGGCAATCCCGAGCATGCTGAAACAGTCGCCCCGGTTCGGCGTGAGATCCACGTCGATAATCGTATCCGGCAGCCCCAGGTAGTCACTCAGCCCGACGCCGGTTGCCGCGTCGTCCGGCAGCTGCATGATGCCGTCCGACTCGGTGCCGAGCCCGAGTTCCACGGCCGAACACAACATGCCGTTGGACACGACGCCGCGGATCTTCGTCTTCCGGAGCTTGAGGCCGTTGGGCAGCGTTACTCCCGGCACGGCGAGCGGGGTTTTCATACCGACGAACACGTTGGGCGCGCCGCAAACCACTTCGAGCGGCGTTCCGTCTCCGGCCGATACCTGACAGACGCGCAGGCGATCCGCGTCCGGGTGCGGAGCCACTTCGAGGACCTCGGCGACTACTACACCAGCCAGCCCCTCGCCCTCGACGTGGACCGAGTCCACCTCGTGACCGAGCATTGTCAGCTCGTTGGCAAGCGCTTCGCTGCCGAGGTCGGGATCGACCCACTCCCGCAACCAGGATTCTACAATCTTCATCGCGGCCTACCGAAACTGGGACAGGAAGCGGAGGTCGTTCTCGAAGAACGTGCGCAGGTCGCTGACGCCATACCGGAGCATCGCCAGGCGCTCGACGCCCATGCCGAACGCGTAGCCCGTGAACTCCTCGGAGTCGATGCCGGCGCTCTCCAACACGTTGGGATGCACCATGCCGCAGCCGAGAATTTCCAGCCACTTGCCCTCACCCCAGAGCACGTCGACCTCGGCGGACGGCTCCGTAAACGGAAAGTACGACGGTCGAAAGCGCAGCTCCGCCTCGCGTTCGAAGAATCGGTCCGCAAACTGATTGAGCGCCGCCTTGAGGTTCGCGAAGCTGATGCCCCGATCGACGACGAGCCCCTCGACCTGGTGAAACATCGGCGTGTGGGTCTGATCGGAGTCGCAGCGATAGACGCGGCCTGGCGCGATCACGCGAATCGGCACGCCCTCGTTCACCATCGACCGGATCTGGACCGGCGACGTGTGCGTGCGCAGCAGCATCCCTCCGGGAAAATAGAAGGTATCGTGCATCGCGCGGGCCGGGTGATTCTCGGGGATGTTGAGCGCGGTGAAGTTGTGAAAGTCGTCCTCGATCTCCGGACCGGACCGGACGCTGAAGCCGGCACGCCGAAAGATCTCGACGACGCGGCGCATCGCGCGCGATACGGGATGGCGGCCGCCGGTCGCTGTGCCCCGCCCGGGTAGCGTCACGTCGACGGCGTCGGCGCTGAGTTTCTCCGCCAGGGCCGCGGACTCGAGGTTTTCGCGGCGCTGGTTTATCGAGGCCTGAACGGTCTGCTTAGCCCGATTGATGGCCTGTCCGGCAGCCGGCCGGTCGGTGGCCGCCAGGCCGCTCAGACCTTTGAGCAGTGCGGTGATTTCGCCCTTCTTGCCGAGATAGCGAACGCGCACGGCATCGAGCGCGGGCAAATCGGACGCCGCCGCGATTTCGGCGCTGGCAGCGCCGACGAGTCGATCGAGATCCTGCATCGCAAGCGCCGGCGGCGGACGCTGGAGCGCCCTCGCCAGACTCGTTACTGAGCGGTCGCGAGGCCGGCCTTCGCCTGCTCGGCGACAGCCTCGAATGCTGCGGGATCGCGGACTGCAAGATCCGCGAGAACCTTACGGTCAATGTCGACGTTCGCCTTGTTCAGCCCGTCGATGAGCCGGCTGTACGAAAGTCCGTGCAGACGCGCCGCCGCGTTGATCCGTGTAATCCACAAGGCGCGGAACTGGCGCTTGCGCTGGCGCCGGTCGCGATACGCGTACTGGCCAGCCTTGATCACCGCCTGCTTTGCAGTCTTGAACAGCTTGCTGCGGGCACCGTAGTAGCCCTTGGCTTTCTTGAGGACTTTCTTGTGCTTCGCCTTGGCGACGACGCCGCGTTTTACTCTTGCCATTGCTCAGTCACTCCTTCAACTGTAGGGGAGCATGCGGCGCACGCTCTTGACGTCGGCGTCGGCTACCTGCGCGGTCTTCCCGAGCTGGCGCTTACGCTTCGACGTCTTCTTCGTCAGGATGTGATTGAGGTGGGACTGGGCGCGCTTGTAGCCACCCTTGCCCGTCCGGCGGAAGCGCTTGGCCGCGCCCCGGTTCGTCTTCATCTTCGACATTACGTCGTCTCCGCTTTTCTTGGCCTTGTCGCGTACCGGGTTACGGCCGCTAGAGGCGGGTAATGGACCTCGGCACGCGGCCTCGGTCGTTACTCACTTTTTCTCGGTGCTGATCCCGCGCCTAGTGTTTCTTTGGCGCGATAACCATGACCATCTGCCGACCTTCCATTTGCGGCATCTGCTCCACGGCACCGTACTCTTCCAGATCGTCCCTGACCCTCGCCAGAAGCTGCGCACCCAATTCCTGGTGTGCCATCTCCCGGCCTCTGAATCTCAAAGTTACCTTCGTCTTGTCGCCATGCTCGAGGAACTCCACGAGCTTCCTTAGCTTGACCTTGTAATCGCCTTCGTCCGTACCCGGCCGAAACTTGATTTCCTTGACGTGTACCTGCTTTTGTTTGCGTCGCGCGGACTGGGCTTTCTTGTTCTGCTCGAACAGGTACTTACCGAAGTCCATGATCCGACAAACGGGCGGATCGGCCGTTGGCGCCACCTCGACCAGATCGAGGCCTTCCTCCTTCGCCAGGGCGATGGCATCTCGCACCGGCATTACGCCTTTTTGCTCGCTGTCCGAGCCGATGACCCGGACCTCGGAAACGTCGATCTCCTCGTTGCGCCGAACGCGTTTTGAAACTGCGATTCCAGAATCCTCCCAAACAAAAACAGACCGCGCACGGGCGAACGCCGCCCTTCCGCTGCGCGGGACGGGGATTCTATCGGGCTGCCTGGCCCAACACAAGCCGTAACGGCGCAGAAATGCTAGGAATATCCGACTCAAACAGAGCGCTGCCGGTTCAGGCGGATCGCCCGGACTCAGCGCTGCGACAGCATTGACTCCGCTGGAGGGTCCGGTCTTTACGGAATTGGTGGGCGATGGTGGTTTCGAACCGACTCAAACTGAGCACCGGTGGTTCGTTTCGGCCGCTGGGTTCCGGATTTGCGACGGCATTGAACCCGCTGGAGGGTCCGCTCTTTCCGAAAATTGGTGGGCGATGGTGGTTTCGAACCACCGACCTCCACGATGTCAACGTGGCGCTCTACCCCTGAGCTAATCGCCCTATTTATCCCGTCTTATCCCGTCTTAACTGCCCCGATCCTCCGCATCGACACTTCACGACGCGGTCTCAAATCGGAGCCATCGCCGCATTTGCTCTAGTCCCCAATCGCGGGCCGCGTACGATACTCAACGCCCCGCACCTAATCAACACCCCTCCTCCCGGCGGTCCTACGCCAGCCCCAGCTCATGCTCCCGAATCCGGCCGATCTCATCGCGCAGCTTCGCGGCTTCCTCGAACTCGAGATCCCGGGCCGCCTTGAGCATCCGCTTCTCGAGTTTCGCCGCCTCGCGATTGAGTTGCTCCGGGGTCATCGTCTCGTAAGCCGAGCGAGGCTCGGCCACCTTACGCGGACCGCGTCCCGGAACCGGGTAGGACGCCTCCATGATGTCGGCGACCTGCTTTTGGATCGTCCGCGGCTCGATGCCCAGCGCCTCATTGTGCGCGACCTGCTTGTCGCGTCGCCGATTGGTCTCGTCGATCGCACGCTGCATCGATCCGGTTACGGAGTCGGCGTAGAGAATTGCCGTGCCGTTGATGTTGCGGGCTGCGCGCCCGATGGTCTGAATCAGCGAGCGGTCGGAGCGCAGGAAGCCCTCTTTGTCGGCATCGAATATGGCGACCAGCGATACCTCGGGCATGTCCAGCCCCTCCCGAAGGAGGTTGATGCCCACGAGCACGTCGAATTCACCGAGCCGAAGATCGCGGATGATCTCTGTCCGCTCCACCGTGTTGATGTCGGAGTGGAGATAGCGGACCCGAGTGCCGTGCTCCATCAGGTAGTCAGTCAGGTCCTCCGCCATCCGCTTCGTCAGCGTCGTGATGAGAACGCGTTCGTTGACTGCCACACGCCGCGCGATCTCGGACAGCACGTCGTCCACCTGCGTGCTGGCCGGCCGCACTTCGACCATTGGATCGACGAGCCCGGTCGGTCGGACGACCTGCTCGACAACCTGATCCGCATGCTGGCGTTCGTAGTCGCCCGGCGTCGCCGAAACGTACACGGTCTGAGGCGACAGGCGCTCGAACTCTTCGAACCGCAAGGGGCGATTGTCCAGCGCCGACGGCAGCCGAAACCCGTACTCGACGAGCGTCTCCTTGCGCGACCGGTCGCCGCGGTACATGCCGCCGAGCTGTGGGACCGTGACGTGGCTTTCGTCGATGACCAACAGCGCGTGCGGCGGCACGTAGTCGAACAGGCATGGCGGCGGCTGGCCCTCCGCCCTGCCGGACAGGTAGCGTGAGTAGTTCTCGATGCCGGTGCAGTAGCCGAGCTCGCGGATCATCTCCAGATCGAACATCGTGCGCTGCTCGAGACGTTGTGCCTCCAGCAGCTTGTCGTACTTGCGAAGGTACTCGAGACGCTCCTTGAGCTCCGCCTTGATGTGTTCGCACGCTTCGAGCAAGCGCTCGCGCGGCGTGACGTAATGCGTCTTCGGAAAGATCGTCAGCCGCGCGACCTTGCGCAGAACTTCGCCTGTGAGCGGATCGAAGAAAGCAAGGGATTCGATTTCGTCGTCGAACAGCTCGATCCGGACCGCCTCGCGCTCCGACTCGGCCGGAAACACGTCGATGACGTCTCCGCGAACGCGGTACGTACCCTGCGACAGCTCCATCTCGTTTCGCGTGTACTGCAATTCGGCGAGACGGCGCAGCAGACTGCGCTGATCCGTGCGATCACCGCGGACCAGGTGCAGCACCATGCTGAAGTAGGCCTCCGGGTCGCCGAGACCGTAAATCGCCGACACCGTCGCTACTATGATGGCATCGGGCCGCTCGATGAGTGCCTTGGTCGCCGACAAACGCATCTGCTCGATGTGCTGGTTGACCGATGCGTCTTTCTCGATGTAGGTATCGGAACTCGGCACGTAGGCTTCCGGCTGGTAGTAGTCGTAGTAAGAAACGAAGTACTCGACCGCGTTGTTCGGGAAGAACTCACGCATCTCCCCGTAGAGCTGAGCGGCCAGGGTCTTGTTCGGCGCGAGCACGATGGCGGGGCGCTGAACCTTGTCGATGACGCTGGCCATCGTGAACGTCTTGCCGGAACCCGTGACGCCGAGCAGGATTTGCCGCGCCAGTCCGTCGTTCAGTCCTTCGACGAGACCGCCGATCGCCGACACCTGGTCGCCGGCCGGCTCGTAGTCCGAGACGAGTTCGAGGGCATCGGAATGCGTTTTCTGTTCCTTGGTTAGCGTCGATTCACGTACCATGGCGGCGTCTTCCGGAGGCAAGCCTGTGAGTCTAACAGTTTCAAATCGCGTCGCGCGGGTGCGGCCTTCGGCAACCGGTACGGTCCTCGCCCGCGCCATTACGCTGCGTCAGGCGGGTGTCGACATCATCAATCTCGGTACCGGTGAACCGGATTTCGACACGCCCGAGCACATTCGCGATGCCGCCCACGCCGCGATCGATTCCGGCAAGACCCGCTACACGGCTATCAGCGGAACCGCGGAGCTCAAGGCGGCGATCCGGGACAAGCTTCGGCGGGAGAACGGCCTCGAGTACGGCGACGCGGACATTCTGGTGTCAGGTGGTGCCAAGCAGTCGATTTTCAACCTGTGTCAGGCGTGGCTCGACGAGGGCATGGAGGCGATCGTTCCGGCGCCCTACTGGGTCTCCTATCCCGAGATGGTCCGGCTTGCCGGCGCCGAACCCGTCATCGCGCGCGCCGACTACGACTCCGGCTTCAAGCTCACCCCGACGTCCCTCGAAGCCGCACTGACGAAACGCAGCCGGCTGTTGCTGCTGAACAGTCCCTGCAACCCGACCGGCGCCGCTTACTCCGCAGCCGAGCTCGGGCGCCTCGGCGAGGTTCTCGAAGACTGGCCGGAAGTGCTGGTCGTCGCCGACGACATCTACGAGCACATCCGTCTGGACGGCGGCGAACATGCGACGTTCGCCGCGGTCTGCCCGTCGCTGGCCGAGCGCTGCGTCACCGTGAACGGCGTGTCAAAAGTATATGCAATGACCGGCTGGCGTATCGGCTACGCCGCGGGTCCCCGCTGGCTGATCGAGGCGATGACCACCGTTCAGAGTCAATCCACGTCCAATCCCTGCAGCGTGTCGCAGGCGGCGGCCGTTGCGGCGCTGAACGGCAGCCAGGAGCCGATCGTAGGGATGGTCGAAGCCTACCGCGCGCGTCACGCTGCCGTGGTCGCCGCGCTCAATGCGATCGACGGCGTCCGCTGCCACCCCAGCGCGGGCACGTTTTACGCTTTCCCGGAAATCCGGGGCGCCACCCGGAAGCTCGGTCTCGAAGGCGACATCGACCTCTGCGAGCGCCTGCTCGAACAAGCCCGTGTTGCTCTCGTACCGGGTTCGGCGTTCGGTGCGCCGGGCTTCGTGCGCCTGTCGTTTGCGGCGGGCCTCGACGACCTTGAAATCGCTCTCGGACGCCTCAAATCCGCACTGTCAGCTTGACTTCATCCGGGGGCTCTACGAGAATTTCGGCCCTCGCGAGTGCGAGCGGTTCTCCCGGGAACCATCACATTCCCCGATAGCTCAGTTGGTAGAGCGAGTGACTGTTAATCACTTGGTCCCTGGTTCGAGTCCGGGTCGGGGAGCCAAACATCGAAAGGGCCTCAGTTTCTGAGGCCCTTTTTGTTTCAGGCGAGCCGTCCGGCCGGATGACCCGCACTCTCACTCCAGCTGGTATGTTCCTGACGCAAACAGCATCCTTGGGCCACTCTCTGACGCACATAAACGCGGAGTCACTCAACTTGTCACCCCCTATCAGAGATCGAATCGTCACCGCGGCAATGCTATTGGTCATGGCGTTCATAATGACCCCGGACGATATGCTGATTACGTCACCCGAATACGACGAGATCCAGAGTATTCGGGACTGGCGAATGTGGACCGGACCCGGCTATGTCTTTCTGGTCGCGGCGACGATCGGCTTCTTTGGAACTCTCGTTGGAGGGTTTGCCCGGATATTCGGTGCGCGATGGTCCCGCCACGTTCTGATTCTGGCTGCGGTGGCAACCCTGATCAGCTATCGAGGGTACGAGACATATACTGATAGCTACCTGATGGCTGGGGCAGATGCCGTCTGGATATTCCTGATGGGATGGCTTGCGGCAACCCCTGTCCCAACGGTGACTCCGGAGAATCGTGCGAGCATTCGGAAAATGTCTTCAGGAATCGCCGTCGCCGCGATCTCGGGATTCGCTTTGCAGGGGTGGTTCCTGTTCAGCTCCTGGCCCGATGCCGTATACGCGGCTGACGTGAGCATAGATATCGAAGTCGGTAGCCAGACTGTCGAAGGCGCGGGCGAGTTTCAGATGCGTGTTGGAACGTTCTCAACCCTGCGGCTGGACGGATACATCGTCGATATGATTATTCTGGATGCGTCCGCTCAAGAGGCCGATCTGGAACTCCGCGTGTTCAGGAACGTGAGCGGCGCCAGAGGCCAGATGCTGACATCTTGCATAGACTTCACTGCGCCTGTGGGACAGGTTTTCGGGCTAGGTGTTTCTTGCGGCGACGTACTGATCGGGATGTCGGGCCAGTTCGATCCGGTTGACTGACCAACCGCTGAAATCCGGTTCAATGGTTGGGTGGTCCTGAGACCACGCCCTGCGAGACGACAACACTAAAGCCTGAGCGCCATGCCCACCGACACCGGCGCGGTGAATTCGAAACCGAACTTCTCGTACAACTTCCAGGCATTGCCGTCCGCGATGAGACTCACGTAGGCGGTACTTGGTGCCCCCGCCCTTAGTTGGTCCATCAGTCTGGCCATAATCTGATAGCCGATTCCATGCCGTTGGTAGTCCGGATGCACGGCGATATCGACGACCTGATAAAAGCAGCCTCCATCTCCGATGACCCGGCCCATGCCAACCAGCCTGTCCGCGTCCCGAGCGCACACCGAGAAACAGGTTCCGGCCAGGCCTCTGGTAGCGGCATCCACGCTCTTTTCACTCAGCCCGGCGTCGATACGCAGCCCGACAAACTCATCAACGCCGGGTACGTCGACGGAGTACTGCAATTCTGATGACATATCTTCCAACTGAGCGATCCCCCGTCACTCTCCCCCACCGACGGCGAGCCGGCTAATCAAGCGATCAAGGTCCCGGCTCTGATGGAAGAATTCGACCACTTCGATACTGGTAGCTGTTTCGCGAAGAACGATGAAATGGCGGCCGACCGCGCAGTAGCAGAGCCCCGCTGCATTTCGTTTGCCGCGCATAAGGACTTCACAAGATTTGGGAGCGGGTGGCTCGCCCCGAGCCACAGAACAAACCCGATCGAGGAGTTCCTGCTTGTATCGTTCCGCACGAACCAAGCCCCACCGTTGTATCGAGAACTCCAGAATATCGGCGAGGGCGGCTGCTGCCGCCGAAGATATTCTGGTGTCCTTCACACGCCCTGACGTTTCCTGGCATTCGCCAAGGCCCTGTCGAACACCTCACCAACCGAACCTTCAGCGCAGTTACCGCTCTCCAGTTGGTCAAGCGAAAGACCGATGCGGCTTCGCACTTCCGCCAGTTCGGCCTCTTCGCGTTTCAACCGTTCCTCCAACGCACGAAGGCCATCACGCATGACTTCGCTCGCGTTTTGGTAGCGGCCGGATTTCACCAGTCGATCGAGAAAGCCGACGTGATAATCCGTCAGAACTACGTTTTTTGTGCGCTTTGCAGGCATCGGACCTCTCGCTATGACGTTAGCCTATCAGTGGGTGGCATATTATGCCACCCACTGTCCGGGTCTTGTTGTCACTAACGACTACCTCGGTTTGCCGCCAAGGCTGTGCAGCAGGTACAAGCGCAGGCGAGCGACCTTCTCCGGCGTCATCTCCCCAAAGAAACCTCGCGCGTGCTCCGGAAGGTGCGCCATCGGATCGCCGTTGGTTTCGAAGACGTACTGCTCGAACATGCGGTGCCAGCACTCTTTCTCGTATTCAGGCAAACCTTTGATCGACAGCATCGCATGCAGCATCGTGAACATCGGCGTGAACATGTGGGCCGCCGCATCGCGCCACCAGAAATTCACCAGTACGCCGAGACGATCCAGCGACTCGACGTTGTGAAACCACATGCTGGGCAGGTAGAGCACGTCACCCGGCTCGAGCACCGCAGTCATCGCGGCGTTCAGTGCATCGCGAAAACGAGGAAAGCGTCCAAAATCCGGCTCGTGCAGGTGGACCATGCTGATCGGCTGCCCGGCAAGCGTGTTGTCCAAGGGGCCGAGATACAGATTGTCGAGCTGCTCCGGTGGGAACAGCGTGAAACGGCGCCTGCCGGCCACGACCACGGCGATGTTTTGCGGCAGGTCGTAGTGTGTCGCGGTAACGCCGCGATTGCCGATCCAGAGTGACGACAGCTGTTCGACCGATGAGGGGAGCAAGCGGTTCGCGTTCTCCTCGAGCAATCCGGACAGCGGTCCCTTTAGCGGGATAGCTCCCGCGTACAACGGTACCGGTCTGTCGCGATCTGCATCCGCTCGCAGCTCATCGAGCAAAACGCCCAGAGGCAGCTCGATGCGCTCGAAATTCACACCGCGGAAGTCGTCGCTATAGAAATAGCGGCCATGCATGTCGCCGGAGCCGCGAAAGGCCTGGACCGCATGCGATTCCGCGAACGAGCGAACATAGTCTTCGCCTTCTCCGTCGCGGAAGCGGGTGACGATCGGCCAGTCGTGGAACCGACCCCGAACGAGCACCGGCCGGTGGTTCGGGACAATCTCGTCAGCAAGCGTTGCCGCATCGATCGCACTGAGCTCGGGAATGGGCTCCAGCGCGTCGAAGTCGGTCATTGCATCACTCGCAGGAGACTAGGCGTCCGACGTGAGAACCGTTTGCAGATGCTTCCTGAAAGGCGTCCCGGTCGCGGGGTGCTCGAGGCCGTAGGCCACCGTGGCCTGCAGATACCCGAGTTTGCTGCCGCAGTCGTAACGCTCGCCGTCGAACGCATAGGCGTGCACCGGCTTTTCCAGGAGCAGATCGGCTATTGCATCGGTGAGCTGGATCTCGCCGCCGGCTCCGCGCCCTGTCGTTTCCAGCTTGTCGAATACTTCCGGGACTAGCAGATATCGGCCAACGACCGCGAGATTCGACGGTGCGTCCGCCGGCTTGGGCTTTTCGACGATCTCGGTCAGTCGTTGGTCGGCGCCTGCGTCGACCGCGACGATGCCGTAACTCGACGTGTCTTCGGGCGGTACGGTCTCTACCGCAATGACGCTGCCGCGATGACGTGCATGCTCATCGGCCATTTGCGTCAGGCAGCCCGGACTGCCCTTGATCAGGTCATCGGCGAGATGCACGAAAAAGGGTTCGTCGCCAACCGCGGGCCGCGCGCAGAGCACCGCGTGCCCCAGACCGAGCGGTTCGCCCTGGCGTATGTACACGCAGGTGACGCCCTCGGGAACGATCCGCCGGACCGTCCCCAGTAGCTCGTCCTTACCCGCCTCCTGAAGCGCCCGTTCGAGCTCGGGATCTGTATCGAAGTGATCTTCGATGGCACGCTTGGAGCTGCCGGTAACGAAGACCAGCCGGGTCGCACCGGCCGCTATGGCCTCCTCGACCGCATACTGAATGAGCGGCTTGTCGACGATCGGCAGCATCTCCTTGGGGCTGGCCTTCGTCGCCGGAAGGAAACGGGTGCCGCGACCCGCGACCGGAAACACGGCGGTTCGAACGGTAGCAGTCAATGCCTTTCTCCATGGCGCGAAAGCCCGGGATGATAGCCAATGCGTGCGCCCCCGGTCGAGGGCGCACGCCGAGCCGGTGCGTATCCGCCTATTCGTCGGCGGAGTCGCCGAGCAAAATGTCGGCCCGGTTCTGCTCTATCGTCCGTTCGCCGATGCCCGACACCAGTGTGAGGTCGTCGATCGATTTGAACGGGCCGTACTTCTTGCGGTACTCGACAATGGCGCGCGCCTTGGCAAGGCCGATGCCCTTGAGTTCCGCTGAGATGGTCTCCGCATCGGCGGTATTGACGTTGACGGGTCCCGCCAGAGCGAATAGCGGCAGCCACGCCAGAGTCAGTACGCCGATAAGGATGGTTTGTCGCATAGGTTACTCCTTGGTGATCAGTCCATCGGTACACACAGGAGAGCCTAGCCTCGCGAGGACAGGCTCGCGATCCGACTTTCTGGCCGGATTCAACAGAAACTCGCGACGGGCCGTTAACGGGAAGTGATGCTGTGCTGGAGCACCGTGTCGAACTGTACCCGGCGCGCCGGCCGCTGCGTTTCCCAGCTTCGGCAGCTCGGGCATTGCCAAAGGAGGCGCTGGCTGGAAAACCCGCATTCCTGACACTGGTAGCGTGGCGTAGACGCGGCCAGCTTGCTCAACGCCCGGCGGATCTTCTCCATCGTGCCCTGCTCCGCGCCGAGCCCTGTCGCAAGCCGCTCGAGATCGACGAACTCAGACAGCGTCGGCTCGTTCAGCACGTACTGCTCGACCGCCTCGTCGATGGCGGGAATCCCGCCGAGGTCGTTGATGATCGAGGTATAGGCAACCAGCGTGCTCATCGTCTCATCATCCTCGATCATCGCCCGAATCGCCTTGTCGAGTTCGTCGAGTTTGCCTTCGCTGCTATAGATCGCGACGATTTCAGGGAGCGCCTCGGCGATCAGGTAGGTGTGTTCGTTGATGATTCGGTTGTAGAGCGATAGCGCCGTCGACGTATCGTTCATCGCTCTGGCGATATGGGCCCGGGTCAACGCGCCGCGCAGCGTGCGCGGCCGGCCCGTCTGGGCCTTTTTGACAAAGCTGCGCGCCGCGGCGTAGTCGTTGTCCGCGGCCGCCGCTTCGGCCAGCTCGCAGTAATAGTGAGCGATCTGCAAGGCCAGCGAGCGTCCACCGATCTGCTCCAGCTGGTGGCCGGCGTCGATGGCCTTTTCCCAGTCCTTCTCCTGTTCGTAGATTCGGCACAGGTGCTCGAGAGACTGGACCTGATACCGCGATCCCTCCGCGAGTCGCGCGAACAAATTCTCCGCACGATCGAGCAGCCCCGCCGCCTGATAGTCGCGCGCGAGAGAGTACAGCGCCTGATCGCGCTGATCGGCTGCAAGATCCGGCCGTGCAATGATGTTCTGGTGAATCCGTATGGCGCGATCCACCTCGCCGCGCCGGCGAAACAGGCTGCCTAGTGCAAAATGCGTCTCGATGGTCTTGTCGTCGACACGGACCATTTTCAGAAAGTGCTCGAGCGCCTGATCGGTCTGCTCGTTGAGAAGGAAGTTGAGACCCTTCAGATAGTCGATATTGAGCGGCGGCGGCGCCTCGGGCTCGTCGCGATCGCCGAATCTCCCAAGTGCCCAACCCGCAATCGCCAGCAGGATGAACAGGCCGGCGAGCAGAAAGGTGGATTCAGTCGGCATCGGCGAGGGGCAGATTGCGCAGCGACGAGACCTCCGTTTCCGACATTCTGAGCGAGCGTTTCAGTGAGCGCTTTTCGTTGAGGAGCCGGAGGGCAAAGAAGCCCATGCATGCGACGCCGAACAGCCAACCCAGCGCAAACGTCACGGCGAAAGCCACCGATACGGTCGTGTTGATCTCGGTGACCACGAGATGCACGTCTACGGGGCCTTTATTGTGATAGGTGAAGACGAGCACCGCGAGGAAGACGACGGCGATGAGAACGAGTACAGCGATGCGTCGGAACATGAGCGGCCTCGCCTTTATGGTAACGCGGCGGTTGGGTCAGTTCTTGATCGGAAAATGGCGGCTGGCATTGACGCGTTCACGGAGGTCCTTGCCCGGTTTGAAGTGCGGTACGTGTTTGCCGGAAAGGGCGACGGCCTCACCGGTCTTCGGATTACGGCCGATCCGCGGCGGCCGGAAATGCAGCGAGAAGCTGCCGAAGCCGCGGATTTCGATACGCTCGCCCCGCGCGAGCGAATCGCTCATGAGGTCCAGGAGATGCTTGACAGCGAGTTCGACGTCCTTGGCTGGGAGGTGCTTTTGCTTGCGGGCTATGGCCTCGATCAGTTCGGATTTTGTCATATTGTCGTCTTTGTCCGGCTAGAACGCGTAACCCACCGATTCGTAAAGACAAATATAGCCCGGACCGGCAGGTCCGGGCTAGTGTTTTTACGCAACTAACTGTTGCCGCCGCCCATTTTCTCCTTGAGCAGCTCGCCGAGTGTCGTGCCGGCAGGCGCCGAACCGGCCTCGGATTTGTAGTTGCTGATCGCCTCGGCCTCTTCGTGAACTTCCTTGGCCTTGATCGACAGCGCCACGGTACGGTTCTTGCGGTCGACGTTGGTGAATTTGGCTTCGATCTCCTCGCCCACCTTCAGCACCGTTCGTGCATCCTCGACCCGGCCGCGCGCCAGCTCGGACGCGCGGAGCGTTCCGATGACGCCCTCGCCGAGATCGACCGTCGCACTGCGCGCATCGACCTCCGTGACCGTGCCCTTGACGATCGAGTTCTTCGGGTGATCGGCGAGCCAGCCGGACAGCGGGTCTTTCTCGAGCTGCTTGATGCCCAGCGAGATCCGCTCCCGTTCGGCGTCGATCGCGAGAACTGCCGCCTCGATCTCCTGCCCCTTCTTGTAGTTGCGAACCGCCTCTTCGCCCGGGACGTCCCAGGAAATGTCGGAGAGGTGGACGAGACCGTCGATGCCGCCTTCGAGGCCGATGAAGATCCCGAAATCGGTAATCGACTTGATCTGCCCCGATACCTTGTCGTTGCGGTTGAAGGTCGCCGCGAACTCCGCCCAGGGGTTCGACTTGCACTGCTTGATACCGAGCGAGATCCGCCGCCGGTCCTCGTCGATTTCGAGCACCATGACTTCGACTTCCTCGCCGACCTGAACGACCCGCGAGGGATTGACGTTCTTGTTCGTCCAGTCCATCTCGGATACGTGCACGAGACCTTCGACGCCGTCCTCGATCTCGACGAAGCAACCATAGTCGGCAATATTCGTGACCTTGCCGAAGATCCGCGTCTGCGGCGGATACCGGCGCGACAGATTCTTCCACGGGTCGTCGCCGAGCTGCTTCATGCCGAGCGATACGCGCTGACGTTCGCGATCGAACTTGAGGATCTTGACGTCGATCTCGTCACCGACCGTGACGACTTCCGACGGGTGCTTGACGCGCTTCCACGCCATGTCCGTGATGTGCAGAAGGCCGTCTATCCCTCCCAGATCTACGAAGGCTCCGTAGTCGGTCAGATTCTTTACGATTCCCTTGACCGTATTGCCTTCCTTGAGCTCCTTCAGCAGTTCTTCCCGCTCTGCGGAGTACTCCTGCTCAACGACGGCGCGACGCGAAACGACGACGTTGTTACGCCGCTGATCCAGCTTGATGACTTTGAACTCCAGGCTCTTACCTTCGAGGTAGCCCGGATCGCGGACCGGCCTGACGTCGACCAGCGAACCCGGCAGGAATGCGCGGACGCTGTCGATTTCGACCGTGAAGCCGCCCTTGACGCGGCCGTTGATGACGCCCTCGACGATCTCGCCTTTTTCGAAGGCCTTCTCGAGTTCGGTCCAGGTGCGCGCACGAATCGCTTTCTCGCGCGACAGCCTGGTCTCACCGAAGCCGTCCTCGACGGCGTCGAGCGCAACTTCGACCTCATCGCCAACGTTGATCTCGCCTTCACGGAGATCACCGCGGAATTGTTCGATTGGGATCACCGCCTCTGACTTGAGGCCGGCGCTTACGAGCACGACGTCGTCGTTTATCGCGACTACGGTACCCGTGATGATGGAGCCCTGCTTAATTTGTTGGCTCGCAAAACTCTGTTCGAATAGATCAGCAAAACTTTCAGACATTTGAAAAAAACCCTGAGGGTACGATTCAACACCGCAACCTCACCCATGATGAAATCGTCGTAACCCGCATCCAGCGGTCGACGGACACAACAAAAAAAGACCGGACATCCTGTCCGATCCCACCAAAAAAACTCCCGCGAAAATCAGCCGTGCTGCGGCGTATTCCTCACCCAGTCGAGCACGATCTGCGTAACCGCCTCGATCGAAAGCCCCGACGAATCGAGCACCCTGGCATCGTCCGCTGGCTTCAGCGGCGCCACGCTGCGCTCGGAATCGCGCCGGTCACGGTCCCCGATGTCCCGCGAAAGGGCGGCAAGGCTAACATCAATACCCTTGTCTTTCAACTGCTTATGGCGCCTTCTGGCGCGCTCTTCTGCACTCGCCGTCAGGAACACCTTGAGGCCGGCATCCGGGAACACGCGCGTGCCCATATCTCTGCCGTCGGCGACGAGACCCGGCGGCCGCCGGAATGCCCGCTGCCGCTCGAGCAGCGCCTCCCGAACGGCCGGAAGGGCCGCGACGATGGACGCCTTAGCGCCACACTCCTCGGAGCGCACGAGCGCGGTAACGTCCTCGCCGTCGAGTTCGATCCGCTCGCTGCCGTCCGCGGCAGAGGCGAACCAGACCTCGAGATCGGCGGCGACTTTCGCGACCGCGTCCTCTTCGTCGAGATCGACGCCCCGCCGCCCGGCCGCCACGGCTACTAGCCGGTACAGTGCCCCGCTGTCGAGCAGTTGCCAGCCGAGCGCAGAAGCTACCCGGCGCGCGATCGTGCCCTTGCCCGAACCGCTGGGTCCGTCGATCGTGAGCACCGGTGCCGGCATCAACGATCGTCCACGCCGTCGTCACCGAGCGCGATGCGTGCGCCGATACTTCCCATAACGTCGCGGAATCCCGGAAACGACGTGTCGACGGCGGCGACGTCTCTGACGCGCACGCCGGCGTTAGCCCGCGTTCCGGCGACTGCGAACGACATCGCAACCCGATGGTCGCCGCCGCTTTCCACCTCGCCTCCGCCGAAGCCGCCGCCATGGATTACCGCGCCGTCCGCCGTCTCCTCCACGCGAATACCGAGGCGGGTGAGCCCGCCGGCCATGGTCGCGATTCTGTCGCTCTCCTTGACCCGAAGCTCTTCGAGGCCGGAAAACACGGTCTTCCCGCGCGCCGTCGCCGCCGCGACGAACAGAGCCGGGAACTCGTCGATCGCCAACGATACGAGTGCCGGATCCACGGCGCCTCCGACCAGTTCGGACGATCGGACCCGAAGGTCCGCGACCGGTTCAGTGCCCAGTTCGCGCGGGTTCAGAACGTCGATCTGCGCTCCCATGGCGGCAAGGATATCAAGCGCTCCCGTCCGCGTCGGGTTGATACCGACTCCCTTGAGCGTGATGTCGGCGTCCTCGGCAATCAGCGCCGCGACCATGGGGAACACTGCCGACGAGATGTCACCCGGCACGTGGACCGCGGTGCCGGTAAGGGTCTGCGGTCCCGGAAGGCTCACGGTGCCGGCGTCGGAACTCAGCTCGACCCCCATCGTACGGAACATCCTTTCGGTGTGATCCCGCGTCACCGCCGGCTCGGTTACGCTGCTCCTGCCATCGGCGTACAGCGCAGCGAGCAGAATCGCCGACTTGACCTGAGCGCTGGCGACCGGCATCGGGTAGTCGATGGGCCGAAGCCCGCCACCGCCGTGCACGGTCAACGGCGGTTTGCCGTCCCGGCTGTCGATACGGGCGCCCATCGCCGTGAGCGGCCGGATGATCCGCGCCATCGGCCGTTCGGAGAGGGACGCGTCGCCGGTGAGCGTCGCGGCGAAGCGCTGCCCCGCCAGCATTCCCGTCATCAGGCGCATCGCCGTGCCGGAGTTGCCGAGATCAAGATCGCCGTCAGGCGCTGTGAGCCCGTTGGGGCCAACGCCCGTAACCGTCAGGTGCGTCGCCGAATGGACCTCCACCGCCACACCCATTGCGCGCATCGCTCCGAGGGTTGCGAGGCAATCCTCGCCAGGCAGGAATCCGCGGATTTCCGTCTCACCCTCGGCGATGCCGCCGAGCAACAGAGCCCGATGCGACACCGACTTGTCGCCAGGAACGTCGATGACCCCGCGACCGACCGGACCGGGTTCGATCAGAAAGTCGATGCCGGACCGGTCCTGGCTCAACCGACGGCCTTCGGGTAAGCACCTAGCACGCGAAACAGAGAGCTCCGTGCCTCGAGTTCCCCGAGTGCCGTCGCCACGGGCGGCTCTGCCGCATGTCCTTCGAGATCGATGAAGAATACGTAGTCCCAGTTCTTTCGGCGCGACGGCCGTGACTCGATCCGGGTCATGCTGACCCCGGCATCCGCCAGTGGCTTCAGCAGGTGATAGAGGACGCCCGACCCGCCCGCGGTGTCCGCGGTCGATACGAGAATGGTCGTCTTGTCGTTGCCCGAACTCGCGAGCAGGTCGCGGCCGACTACGAGGAAGCGCGTCGCGTTGTCGGCGCGGTCTTCGATGTTGCTGACGACGATCTGGAGGTCGTAGACATCGGCTGCCACGTCCGGCCCGATCGCCGCGGTTCCCGCCTCGTCGCGCGCCCGCCGCGCGCCCGCGGCGTTGCTGGACATGCCGATGAGTTCGACGTGCGGCAGATACTCCCGCAGCCACCCGCGGCACTGGGCCAGGGATTGCTCGTGAGCGCAGATCCTTTCGATCCGTTCGAGCCCCGCTTCCGTGGCGAGCAGGTGTTGCTCGATGCGCAGTTCGATCTCACCGCCGATCTTGAGCGGCGAGGTAAGAAACATGTCGAGCGTATTGTTGACCGAGCCTTCCGTCGAATTCTCGATCGGAACCACGCCGAAGTCGGCAGCGCCGCTCTCCACTTCCTGGAAGACCTCGTCGATCGTGTGGTACGGCAAGGCACGCACCGAGTGCCCGAAGTGCTTGAAGACCGCCGTCTGCGTAAACGTCCCTTCGGGCCCCAGAAAACCGACTCTCAGGGGCTCCTGCTGAGCCAGGCAGGCGGACATGATCTCGCGAAACAGGCGCAGCATCTCCTCGTCGCGCAGCGGTCCGTCGTTCCGCTCCAGCACATTCCGCAGAACTTCGGCTTCCCGTTCCGGCCGGTAGTAGTCGACGGCCGAAGGCAACTCGCCTTTCGCCATCCCGACCGCCTGTGCGATACGCGCGCGCTCGTTGATCAGCGTCTGGATCCGGCGATCGATGTCGTCGATTCGTTCGCGAATTGCGCTCAGATCGTCGTTGGCCGGCTCGGAAGACTTGCTCATACGTCCCGCCCGCAGTCCGTCAGGCTGCGGCTCCCAGATTGCGGACTCGCAGGACCCCGTCGATGCCGCGCAAGGACGCCTCGAGTTCGGCCGAGATCGGGCCGTTGACGTCGACGATCGTGTAGGCCAGCTCGCCGATCGACTTATTGAGCAGATCTTCGATGTTCAGGCCGGCGTCGGCCAGTCGGGTCGAGATCTGGCCCACCATGTTCGGGACGTTCGCATTGGCGATGGTGACCCGATGGCCCTCCGCCCGCGGCAGACGGCATTCCGGAAAATTCACCGAGTAACGAATGTTGCCGTGCTCGAGGTAATCACGGAGATTGTCCGCGACCATCACCGCGCAGTTCTGCTCGGCCTCGGCCGTGGATGCGCCAAGGTGCGGCAGCGTGATCGCCTTGGGGTGTTCGATCAGCGCCCGGGTCGGGAAATCCGTCACGTACGCCTGAAGCTTGCCGCTGTCGAGCGCGGCGACAGCGGCTTCGTCGTCGACGACACCGCCACGCGCGAAATTAACCAGCGTGGCGCCGTCGTTGAGCAACGCCAGCCGATCCTTGTTCACGAGCCCGCGTGTGGCGTCGATGAGCGGCACATGGCAGCTAATCGCATCCGCGTGCTGAAAGAGCTGATCGAGCGTTTCGGCCTGTTCCACGCCCGAGGAAAGCTGCCACGCGCGACGCACGGTGATCTGCGGATCGAAACCGACGACGTTCATGCCGAGGTTCAGTGCCGCGTTGGCAACTTCCACCCCGATAGCTCCGAGGCCGATGACGCCCAGGGTACGGCCCGGCAGTTCGAACCCGACAAACTGCTTCTTGCCGGCCTCTACGGCCTTGTTCAGCGCGTCGCCGCTTTCATCGAGCCCTTTGACGTAGTTCTCCGCCGCGCAGAGGTTTCGCGCTGCCAGCAACAAGCCCGCAATGGCGAGTTCCTTGACCGCATTGGCGTTCGCGCCGGGTGCGTTGAATACCGGTACGCCGCGTTCACTCATTCGCTCTACCGGGATGTTGTTCGTGCCGGCTCCCGCGCGCCCGATGGCCGCCACGGTATCCGGGATCTCCATGTCGTGCATCTTGTAGGAGCGCACGATGATCGCGTCCGGATGAGCGATCTCCGAAGCCGCCTCGTAGCGCTCCCGCGGCAGACGTCGCAGACCTTCGACGGCGATGTTGTTCAGAGTCAGTATCTTATACATTAGTTTAGATAGTAAGGGTAAATAATTGAAAATACTGTTTATCCGTGCCGCCGCTCGAACTCCGCCATGAAGGCGATCAGGGCATCGACCGCTGTCTCCGGAACGGCGTTGTAGATCGATGCACGCATACCGCCGACCGACCGGTGCCCCTTGAGATTGGTGAGCCCGGCTGCCCGCGACTCCTCGAGAAACACGGCATCGAGCGCCGCGTCGCCGAGAACGAACGGTATGTTCATCCACGACCGGGCATCCACCGCCACGGGGTTGCTGAAGAAGTCGCTGGCGTCGATAGCGGCGTAGAGCTTTTCCGCCTTGCGCCGGTTGATCTCCGCGATCGCGGTCACGCCGCCCTGCTCCTTGAGCCACTGAAACACGAGATCGGCGACATACCACGCGAAGGTCGGCGGCGTGTTAGTCATCGAATCCGACTCGGCATAGGCCTTCCAGGTCATCAGGTGTGGATTGTCCGGCCGGACGCGGTCGAGCAGATCGCGGCGGACGATCACCAGCGTGATCCCGGCGGGACCGATGTTCTTCTGGGCGCCCGCATAGATGACGCCGAAACGGCTGACGTCGATCGGTCGGGAAAGGATCGTGCTGGACATGTCCGCCACGAGCGGGACGTCGCCATCCGGCACGAAATGGAATTCGACTCCGGCTATCGTCTCGTTCGGCGTGTAGTGCAGGTATGCGGCATTCGGCGACCGCTCCCAGCCCGATTCGTCGGGTATGTAGGTAAAGTTGCGGTCGGCTGCATCGGCGGCAACGTTGACCGTGCAGAACTTCTTTGCCTCGTTCGCTGCCTTTTTGCCCCAGCTACCGGTGACGACGTAGTCGACGGTGTCTGCGCGGGTTGACAGGTTGAGCGGAGCCATCGCCATCTGCATCGTTGCCCCGCCCTGTGGAAACAGCACGGCGTAGTCGCCGGGTACCGCCAGCAGCTCGCGCAACGTCGCCTCGGCGCGCGCAGCGACTTCGACGAACTCCTTGCTGCGGTGACTGATCTCCATGACCGACATGCCGGTGCCCCGCCAGTCGGGCAGGTCGTTGCGAATGGTTTCGAGCACTTCGAGCGGCAGCGCCGCGGGGCCGGCGCTGAAATTGTAGACGCGAGCCATGTCGCCCAAGTCCTTTGAGTAAGAGGAAAACCGATTGATGCAGCGCAATACTGCGGGCGTATTGTTACGGTTTAGTCAGGCAAATGCACTAGTTGCAGCTGTATGCGTCGCAGCCTGCCCCGACTAATCGTCCTCGTCCTCGATCGCCTCGATGCGGGCCAGCCCGACCAGCCGCTGCCCCGATTCGACGCGGATCAGGCGCACGCCCTGCGTGTTGCGCCCCATGATCGAGACGTCCGCGACCGGGGTCCGTACGAGCGTGCCGTTGGAGCTGATGAGCATCATCTCATCCTCGTCGTGCACCTGAATCGCGCCGACCGTCCGGCCGTTTCGCTCGGTGATCTGTTGTGCGATGACGCCTTGCCCACCGCGGCCCTGCACCGGGAAATCCTCGACCGGTGTCCGCTTGCCGTAGCCGTTTTCCGTTGCCGTGAGGATCAGGCCCTCCTGCACGATGCTCAGCGCGATGACTTCGTGCCCCTCGGCCAGCTTGATGCCGCGGACGCCGGCAGCACCGCGGCCCATGGGCCGGACGTCCGCCTCGCTGAAGCGGATACCTTTTCCGGAACTCGCCACCAGCAGTATGTCGGCGGAACCGTCGGTGATGGCGGCGTTCACGAGCACGTCGTCACCGCGCAGATCGATTGCGATGATGCCGCTGGTTCGCGGCCTCGAGAACTGCGACAGCGGTGTTTTCTTGACGGTGCCTCCGGACGTCGCCATGAAGACGAAACTGTCGTCGTCGAACTCCTTGATCGGCAGCACCGCGTTGATGCGTTCGCCGGGCTCGAGCGGCAGCAGATTGACGATGGGCTTGCCGCGCGATCCGCGGCTGGCCTGCGGTACCTGGTAGACCTTGAGCCAGTACATCTTGCCGCGGCTCGAGAAACACAGGATCGTGTCGTGCGTATTGGCCACGAACAACTGGTCGATGAAGTCCTCGTCCTTGACCTTGGTCGCGGAACGGCCGCGGCCACCGCGCCGCTGCGCCTGATAGGCCTCGATCGGTTGCGCTTTGGCGTAACCCCCGTGCGACAGGGTCACGACGACATCTTCCTGAGTGATGAGGTCTTCGACCGACAGGTCGGCGTGGTCCTGCACGATCTCCGTACGCCGTTCGTCGCCGTAGGTGTCCCGCAGATCCGTGAGTTCGCCGCGAATGACTCCGAGCAGCTTGTCCGGGTCCGCCAGAATATCAGAAAATTCTTTAATTTTATCAAGGATATCTTTGTATTCCTTGATAATTTTATCTTGCTCAAGACCGGTGAGGCGGTGCAGTCGGAGATCGAGAATCGCCTGCGCCTGAACTTCCGAGAGTTGATAGCGGCCGTCGACGATGCCGAACCCGTCCGTCAGCGCGTCCGGCCGGGTATCCGTTTCCCCGGCGCGTTCGAGCATGGCCGTGACGCTGCCGGGATCCCAGGTGCGCGCCACGAGCGCGGTCCGGGCTTCCGCGGGTGAAGGCGACTGCTTGATGAGTTCGATGACTTCGTCGATGTTGGCAAGCGCCACCGCCTGCCCTTCGAGGACGTGGGCACGGTCCCGGGCTTTTCTGAGATCGAAGATCGTGCGTCGGGTAACGACTTCGCGCCGGTGGGCAAGGAACGCCTCGAGCACCTGCTTCAGGTTCATCAGCCGCGGCTGGCCCTCGTGCAGCGCGACCATGTTGATACCGAACACGCTCTGCATCGGCGTTTGCTTGTACAGATTATTCAGCAGAACCTCGGCCGACTCACCGCGTTTGAGCTCGATTACGACCCTCAAACCGTCTTTGTCCGATTCGTCGCGCAGACCGTCCTGGGCGATCCCTTCGAGTTTCTTCTCCCGAACCAGCTCGGCGATCTTGCCTATCAGACGCGCCTTGTTGACCTGGTACGGCAGCTCCGTGACCACGATGCGCTCGCGGCCGCTCTTGCCCATCTCCTCGATCTCGGCCTTGGCGCGTATGTAAACGCGGCCGCGACCGGTCCGATACGCCGAGTAGATGCCGGCTGCGCCGTTGATCGTCCCGGCGGTCGGAAAGTCCGGCCCCGGTATGTGCTCCATGAGTCCGGGTATGTCGATGGCGGGGTCGTCGATCAGCGCCAGGCAGGCGTTGACGACCTCGGTCATATTGTGCGGCGGGATGTTGGTCGCCATCCCGACGGCGATGCCCGACGAGCCGTTGACCAGCAGGTTCGGCACGCGGGTCGGCATGACCGATGGTTCCTGCTCCGAACCGTCGTAGTTCTCGACGAAGTCGACCGTCTCCTTCTCGATGTCGGCCAGCAGCTCGTGCGCCAGCCGCGACATCCGTACTTCCGTGTAGCGCATGGCCGCCGGTGCGTCCCCGTCCACGGAACCGAAGTTACCCTGACCGTCCACCAGCAGGTAGCGCATCGAGAACGGCTGCGCCATGCGCACGATCGTGTCGTAGACCGCGGAATCGCCGTGCGGATGGTACTTACCGATCACGTCACCGACGACGCGCGCAGATTTCTTGTACGGCTTGTTGTAGTCATTGCCGAGCTCGCGCATGGCGTAGAGCACGCGCCGGTGGACAGGCTTGAGCCCGTCACGCACGTCGGGCAGCGCGCGACCGACGATGACGCTCATCGCATAGTCGAGATAGGACTGCTGCATCTCCTGTTCGAGACTGACGGAGAGCAGTTCCTGAGCAACTTCAGCCATAAATACTCATACTCCGGTGGCAACGCCGCGTCGGGAAGCGGCGCTGTCGACGGTCGATTTGTTGTTTGTTTCGGGGTCTGCTGCGGGCTTTTTGTGCGTCGAACCGGGGCACCGGTTACGGCTTGTTCGCGCTTCCCCGCATTCGTATTCGCGAGCGCTCATTCTAGCACACGAGGGCCGGTTTCAGGAGTGTTTCGGCGGTCCCGAAGGCCGCGGTCCGGCTATACTGCGCGATTCGCGCCCGCCGCCCGCCCGCGTGCGGCAAGACCTTTGACGGAGCGGCCATGGCCCACTGCGACACCCTCATTTCCGCCCCCTGGTGCATCACGATGGACCCGCCAGGCACGGTCCTCGAAGAGCACGCTGTCGCCATCACCGACGGCCGGATCGAGGCGGTGCTCCCGCAGGCCGAAGCCCGGGACAGCTTCGAACCGGGACAGCGGGTCGACCGGCCCGGGCACGTTCTGCTGCCCGGCCTGATCAATGCCCACACCCACGCCGCCATGGCGTTGTTTCGCGGTTTCGGCGACGACCTGCCGCTCGAGGCATGGCTCAAGACCCGGATCTGGCCCGCCGAGCAGCAGTGGGCGAGCGCCGAGTTCGTGCGCGATGGAACGGCGCTCGCGATTGTCGAGATGCTGCGTTCGGGCACGACCTGCTTCTCGGACCAGTACTTCTTTCCGGAGGTGGTGGCCCGAACCGCGGCCGACATGCAGATCCGGGCGGTCGTCGCGACACCGGTAGTCGATTTTCCGACCAACTGGGCTGCGGCGGCGAACGAATACCTCGAGAAGGCCGCGGACCTCGTACACGATCCATATGCCGGGCACCCGCTGATCTCGACCGCCTACGCGCCGCACTCGACCTATTCGCTCAGCGACGAGTCGTTTCGTACCCTTCGTGTGATGGCCGATCAGCTGGACGTACCGGTGCAAATCCACCTTCACGAGACCGCCCGCGAGGTCCGTGACGCCATCGCCGATACTGGAATGCGGCCACTCGAACGTCTGCGTGAACTCGGACTCGTGAATCGCTCGCTGCTGGCCGTCCACGCCGTGCACGTCGATACCGCCGAGATCGAACTGATGGCGGAGACCGGCGTCGCGGTCGCCCACTGTCCGCGTTCGAATCTCAAGCTCGCCAGCGGCATCGCACCGGCTGCCGCGTTACGCGAAGGCGGCGTAACCGTCGCGGTGGGCACGGACGGCCCGGCTTCCAACAACGTCCTCGATATGCTCAAGGAACTTGAAGCGGCGGCGCTGGTCGCTAAAGTGTCGACCGGCGATGCCGCCGCGCTCACGGCCAGGGATGCGCTGGCAATGGCGACTATCGACGGCGCGCGCGCGCTCGGCATTGCCGACCGAACCGGCTCGATAACGCCCGGAAAGTGGGCGGATCTCGTCACCGTCGACCTCGCGACACCGAACAGCCAGCCCGTGTACGATCCGGTGTCACAGATCGTCTACACGGCGCGGGCCGAACAGGTCGCCGATGTCTGGACGTCCGGCCGGCTTCGCCTCGACCGCGGCCAGCTGCTCGACGTGGACGCCGCCAGCATCGTGAGCCGCGCCAACGAGTGGCAGCAGCAGATTGCTGCCGGAACACGCACCTGAGAGCAGGACCTTAAGCGAAAATGGAAGGCACCAATACCGTCACCGAAAACGTCGATCCCGCCGAAATGGCCAAGTTCAACGGCCTCGCGGCCCGCTGGTGGGATGCCGAGGGAGACTTCCGGCCACTGCACCAGATCAACCCCCTGCGGCTCGACTGGATTCGTGAGCGCGCCGAACTCAACGGCAAAGCCGTAGTCGACGTCGGCTGCGGCGGCGGCATTCTCACGGAGGCCATGGCGCAAGCAGGCGCGACGGTGACGGGCATCGACATGGCCGACGCGCCGCTTGCCGTCGCACGGCTGCACCAGGCCGAGTCCGGTGCGGAGGTGGAGTACCTAAGGACGCGCGCCGAGGATCTCGCGGATGAGCGGCCGGGACAGTTCGACGTCGTTACCTGCCTCGAAATGCTCGAACACGTGCCGGATCCGGCTGCGGTGATCGCGGCATGCCGGACACTGGTCAAACCCGGCGGCAGCGTGTTTTTCTCGACGATCAACCGCAACCCCAAGTCGTTTCTGTTCGCAATCGTAGGCGCCGAATACGTGCTGCGGCTGCTGCCGCGCGGCACGCACGAGTACCAGAAGTTCATCAGGCCTTCGGAGCTCGAAGGCTGGGCGCGCAATGCCGGACTCCGTATCAGCGACTCGATCGGGCTGCACTACAACCCGCTGACCCGGGTGTACTCGCTCGGCGCCAACGTCGACGTCAACTACATCCAGCACTACGTCCGCCCGGCCGCGAACCAGGGCGTGTGAGTCAGGTGACTCACTTCGACGCCGGCGCTTTCGGCGCCGTGCTGTTCGATCTCGACGGCACGCTGATCGATACGGCACCCGACATGGTCCGTGCCCTGCGGTCGATGCAGGCCGAACGGGGCTTCGAGCCGATCGACTACGAAACCGGGCGCTCGCAGGTATCGAACGGCGCGATCGGCCTGCTCCGCCAGGGGTTTCCCGACAGCGACGTGAGCTTTGGCGACGCGCTGCACCATGAGTTTCTGGAGGTCTATTCGAGAGACGTGGCCAGCGACTCCCGCCTGTTCCCGGGTATCGATACGTTGCTCGAAACCCTCGAAGGCGCCGCCGTCCCCTGGGGTATCGTCACGAACAAGCCCGGTTTCCTCACAACGATGATTCTCGACATTCTCGAGCTCGCGCATCGGAGCGCCGTGACGATCTGCGGCGACACGCTGGCTACCCGCAAGCCGCATCCCGCGCCACTGATCCATGCCGCCGAGGTCGCGGCGATCGATCCGGCCAGGACCCTGTACGTCGGCGACGCGCAGCGCGACATCGACGCCGGCCGCGCGGCGGGCATGGCCACCATCGCCGTAGAGTACGGCTACATTACAGCAGACGACGATGCGACGCGCTGGAACGCGGACGCCGTGGCCGCTACGCCGGAACAACTGACGCAAATCGTGCTCGGAGCGGTTAATCTAAGGACCTGATGTACTCGCTCGAGATCAATCCGCTCTGGCTCGAAATCGGCGGGCCGGCGGTGGCGGCCGGCCTGGTTCTCGGTGCGCTGGCCGGCTGGCTCATAGCCCGGCGCCGCAGCCGCGCGCTCGAAGCCGAACTCGACGAAACCGCTGCGCAAATCAAATCTCAGGAAGCCGTCGAGGCAGAGAGACGCGCCGCGTTCGAGGCGGCGAAGGCGGATCTCGCCAGGGCCTTCGGCGATCTCACCCAAACGTCACTCAAATCCAACAGCGAGACCTTTCTGCGGCTGGCCGAGCAGAACCTCTCCTCGCAAACCGAACGCGCAAAGCGCGAATTCGGCGAGCGCGAGAAGGCGGTCGAGGAACTCGTCAAGCCGATACGCGACGCGCTCAAGGCCTCGCACGCACAAATCGAGTCGCTGGAGAAGGCGCGCAGCGAAGCGTACGGCAACATCAAATCGCAACTCGAGTCGATGCAGCTCGGGCAGACGACACTCGCCCGGGAAACCCAGAACCTGGTCAACGCTCTGCGGCGCCCGGAGGTTCGCGGTCGCTGGGGCGAGATCACGCTCAGGCGTCTCGTTGAGCTGGCCGGCATGGTCGAACACTGCGACTTCCAGGAGCAGGTTCACAACGTCGGGGAAGGTCAGATTATCCGACCCGACATGATCGTGCGCATGCCCGACGATCGCGAACTCGTCGTCGACGTAAAGACGCCGCTGGATGCCTATCTGTCCGCCGTCGAGGCCACAGACGACGCGCAGCGCAAGCTCGGGCTCGAGCGGCACGCGCGGAATCTGCGCGAACACATCCGTACGCTTGCGTCGAAGGCCTACTGGGCCCAGTTCTCGCAAAGCCCCGAGTTCGTCATTTTGTTCATCCCGGGCGACCAGTTCCTGTCGGCCGCGCTCAATGAAGACAAGGATCTGATCGATTACGCACTGTCGCAGCAGATCATTCTCGCGACGCCGACCAGCTTCGTCGCGCTCCTCAAGGCCGTCGCCTACGGCTGGCGGCAGCTCTCGCTTGCCGAAAACGCCGAGGAGATCCGTAAACTCGCCGAGGATCTGTATGCCCGCCTCAGCGTTTTCACCGGACATATGAACAAAGTCGGGCGGCAGCTTGCGAGCAGCGTGGAAAACTATAATCGCGCCGTCGGGTCGCTGGAGCGCAAGGTGTTGCCGGGTGCACGCAAATTCACGGAACTCGGCGTTCACAGCAAGCGCGAGATCGAGAAACTCGAGACGCTGGATCCGGTCCCGCGCACCCTGATCGAACCCGGGTCCGACGACGACGACCGGCCGGACCCGGACGATCCGACACTGCAGTAGATCGAGCACAGCATGGATTACAAGACTTACGAGGCGCCGGCAGGGCTTCTGACCGATCGCACGATACTGATCACCGGGGCGTCCGACGGCATCGGCAAAGCGCTTGCTCTGGAGGCCGCGAGGCTCGGCGCGCGCGTCATCCTGCACGGCCGCAGTGCCAGGAAGCTCGAAGCGGTACACGACGCGATCGATGCGATAGACGGCGCCGAGCGGCCGTCGATCGCCGTGATGGATCTCCTGACGGCCGAGAGCGTGTCCTACGAGTCGCTGGCCCAGAGTCTCGAAGACGAATTCGGACGGCTCGACGGGCTGGTTCACAACGCCGGCATTCTCGGCGACCGCTTTTCGATCCAGCAGTACGACGCCGTCACCTGGCAACGGGTCATGCACGTCAACCTAACCGCGGCGTTCGCACTGACCCAGGTCTGCCTTCCACTGCTGCTTGCCGCACCGGATCCATCGGTGATCTTCACATCGAGCGGTGTCGGCAGGGAGGGCCGCGCCTACTGGGGCGCCTATGCCGTGAGCAAGTTCGCGGTGGAGGGCCTGTCGCAGGTTCTCGCGGCCGAACACGTCGACGGGAAGCTGCGCGCCAATTGCGTCAATCCGGGCGCGACGCGGACAGCGATGCGACTTGCCGCGTATCCGGCCGAGAACCGGGACAAGCTGAAGACACCGGAGGAAGTTCTGGCGCCGTATCTTTTCCTGCTGGGCCCGGACGGCCGCGGTGTCACTGGAGAGAGTCTCGACGCGCAGTGAGACTTTAGTTGATATTTAGCGCTTTAGGTTCTGTTTTCTAAGTATTTTCTTACGCCGGTTCCTTAGTTCCACCGGTATTTCCATACCCGCTGCCGCGTACAGCGAACGAGCTGTCCCGGCGCCCATCTCCTCCGACCGGCCTCGCGGCAGGCGGCGCGGCAATCCGACGGGACCGTAGGCGGTGCGAATCAGGCGGGAGACTTCGTAGCCGAGTGCCTCCCACAGACGGCGTACTTCACGGTTTCGTCCTTCGCTCAGCGTCACCTCGAACCAGCGGTTTGCGCCTTCCCCGCCGATCGGCGCAACCGTCTCGAAACGGGCCTCGCCGTCCTCAAGGTTCACGCCCGCCGTGAGCCGTTCGAGTTCGCCCGGCCCGGGCTGACCGTGAACTCTGACCGCGTAGGTCCTCACGACTCCGGACGATGGGTGCATCAGACGATTGGCAAGTTCGCCGTCGGTCGTAAAGATCAGGAGTCCGGTCGTGGCGATGTCGAGCCTGCCTACCGCCACCCAGCGCGCGCCCTTCAGCCTCGGGAGACTTCGAAACACGGTTTTACGCCCCTCCGGATCGGAACGGGTCGTGATCTCGCCCTCAGGCTTGTTGTAGATCAGATAACGATGCGCCGGACGCTCGGAGCCGGGCCGCAGCGCCAACCGCCGGCCGTCGAGGTGAATCGATTCGTTGCCGGTCAGCGGCTGGCCGAGCGACGCCGCGGCGCCGTTGACGGTCAGCCGTCCTTCACGAATCCACGTTTCGACCTGCCGTCGGGAGCCGTGGCCGGCAGCGGCCAGGACCTTCTGAATCCGCTCAGCTGCCACCAGCGGAAGCGTCACGGTCGTCGTCGCCGTCGCGCGTCTCCAGCGTCGCGATTGCCCCCGCATCGGCCGGATCCGGCCATTCGGAGACGACGAGTTCGTCATCGCCCGGCGCCTCGGTCGAAGCGGCGGCCTCCTCCGGCGGCGCCTCCCCATCGCCCTCCTCCGGTTCGGCGGCGACCGGGTCACCTTCCTGGTTGGCGGACTCCTCTGCTGCTGCCGCGTCAACTTCCTCGTTCGCCGCAATGCCCACCGTGACTGCCGTTTCCCCTGCGCTTTCGACGTCGGGCAGGTCCAGCTGCACGCGCAGGCTCTCCCAGTCGGCCAGATCCGCCAGCGGTGGCAGGTCGTCCAGTTTCTTGAGCCCGAAATAGTCGAGAAAAGTCCGCGTCGTGCCGAACATGGCCGGGCGTCCCGGCACGTCACGGTGGCCGACTACGCGTATCCAGTCGCGCTCCATGAGCGTCCGCACGATGTTGCTGCTGACGGCGACGCCCCGAACCTCCTCGATCTCACCGCGCGTTATCGGTTGACGATAGGCCACGAGCGCAAGAGTCTCGAACAGCGCACGCGAATAACGCGGCGGCCGTTCTTCCCACAGCCGCCCCAGGCGTTCGGCCATCGCTGCCTTGATCTGAATCCGGAAGCCCGACGCGACCTCGGCGACGACGAGTCCGCGCGCC
>JANQGQ010000010.1 GCA_028277185.1 Woeseiaceae bacterium | reverse complement strand
CTGGCGGCGTTGCGGCTCCTCGCCATAGCCCCGCTATGACTCGTCGCCGCGCCTTGCCAGCCACGAAAATCCGCTGCCGACTCATTCAACGAATTAACCGGACAGGACACTAGCGGTAGCCTTCGTAATGGACCTGAACCATGCGTAATCCGACAGCAAAGCTCACCACCCTAAGCACGATTGGCCTGACGGCCCTCCTCGGCCTGTGTCTCGCATTCCCGGCTCAGGCCGCGACGCGCGAGGAAAAGCGCGTTGCCGAGGCAACCGAGGTCCTCAACCAGCTGCTTCAGATTCCGGAACAGTCGATCCCTCCCACGCTCCTGTCGAGCGCTTACGCCGTCGCCGTCATCCCGAGCGTCGTCAAGGCTGCCTTCGGCGTGGGCGCTCGCCACGGGAAAGGCGTGTTGATCGTGCGGCGCCCGGACAACAGCTGGAGCAATCCCGCTTTCGTCTCATTGACCGCGGGCAGCTTCGGCTTTCAGATCGGCGCGCAGGCAACCGACGTCATCCTGGTCTTCAAGAGTCAGAGGGGAGTCGACGGTCTGGCGAACGGCACGCTCACGCTGGGAGCCGACGCGTCGATCGCGGCCGGCCCCGTGGGCCGTACGACCAGCGCCGCAACCGACGTGCAGCTCAAGGCCGAGGTGTATTCCTACTCGCGGAGCCGCGGTCTGTTCGCCGGCGTTTCGCTGGAGGGCTCGGGCGTCGCAATGGACCGCAAGGCAAACGCGGCGTACTACGGCGCGCCGGACATGACGCCAGAGAAGATCTTCGCGAGCGGCGCCGGCACCGCGCCGCCAGGTGCGCAAAAATTCGTCCAGGTACTGACCGCTCAGACCAGCCGCCTGCCGCAGAAGCCGCCGGCCGTTGCCGACGGCAGCCGGAGCGCCGGAGAAGCGGACGCCCCTCCTGCCGAGGTTCGGACTTTCGGTATTCCGGGCCCCGACGAGGACGAGCCGGGAGAATAGGACTCGCTCGGGGACGACTAAACGGGGCGTCTACCCGCCCTGATCGTTCTGTTCGCCTCTGCGGCGCAGTTCCTCGCGGATCGCCTCCAGATCGGCCGGCGTATCGTCTGGCGGCGTCTCGGGCACGACGTCGGCCGCTGGCGCGTTCGGCTCCGGCGGCGCACTGACCGGCGCCGGGGCGGCGTCCGGTGAGGTAACCGGTTCTGCGGCGAAAGATTCCTGCGGCAGCGGTTCGGGCAGCACCGCGCCGGGAGCATTGCCGGTGAGACCGTCGACACCGGCATCGGCGCCAGCCGCAGCGTCCGGCGGCAGGTGGCCAAACTGCGCCAGATAGGCCGCCTCCTCGCGGCGGCGCTGGTCTTCCGCCGCCAGCCTGCGCGCTTCCGCCGCCGCCTGCTGCGTACGCCGCAGTTGTAGTCGTTTGCGCTCGGACTGAGCCTCGAGCTCCGCCCGGCGGGCTTCGGCCTTGGCCGCGTCGACGCGTTTGACCGCCTCGCGGGCGTTGACACACTCCGCTTCGTAGCGCGTCTCGAGGCGATTCGCCGCGCAGCGAACCACGGCCGCCTCGAGCAGGATCGGATTGTCCACGAACTCCTGAACGGTGCGCGCCGGCGGCTCGCTATCACAGCCCGACGCGGCCGCGAGAAGCAGCACCAACGGCGTAGCGCGCAGGATTACGGTCGACAAATCCATGATTCAGACGGAATAAGTAAAGCCGCATCATAGCACCGGCGTCGGCCGCCAAAAGCGCGGCCAGTTCGCAGTTTTCGAGGCCGTCGCCCCGGCCCGGGAGGCCCCCTGCCGGCGGCGGGCGCTCTGCTATAGTCGGGCCGGGATTCGTCCTCGGGAGGCCGAATGGCCGGGAAGAGCCAGTTCAGGCTGCTGGGCCAGCGCCGCTTCGCGCCTTTCTTCGTCACGCAGTTCCTCGGCGCGCTGAACGACAACGTATTCCGCAACGGGCTGCTGATCCTCGTGACCTTCCAGGGAATAGCGGTTGCCGGGATGAACGACAGTCAGCTCGCCAATGTAGCCGGCGCGCTGTTCATCCTTCCCTATTTCCTGTTCTCGGCGACGGCCGGCCAGCTTGCCGACAAGTACGAGAAGTCGATGCTGATGCGGCGCATCAAGCTTTTGGAAGTCGCTCTGATGAGTCTCGCGTCAGCGGCATTTTTGACCGGCCAATTCGAGCTTCTTCTTGCCGTGTTGTTTCTGATGGGCTTGCAGTCGACGTTGTTCGGACCAGTCAAGTACGCGTATCTGCCGCAGCGGCTCGCCGACAATGAGCTCGTCGGCGGCAACGCTCTCGTCGTTGCAGGGACCTACATCGCGATCATCATGGGCCTGATCGTCGGCGGTATCTCGGTCGCGATCGACGCCGAGTCCCTGGCCGTTCTCGTGTCCTGCCTGCTTGCCTTCGCGATACTGGGCTATCTGTCGGCGCGCGGGGTTCCGCGCACACCTGCCGCAGATCCCGATCTGGAAGTGCAGTGGAACCCGTGGCGGGAGACCTGGCGTATCGTCGGTTTCGCGCGCGAGAAACGCAGCGTCTTTCTGGCAGTACTCGGTATCTCGTGGTTCTGGTTCTACGGCTCCGCCATGACGCTGCAGGTACCTGCCTATACGCTTGACGTCCTCAACGGCGACGCCACCGTCGCCACGGCGCTGCTGGTTACATTTGCCGTTGGCGTCGGCGTCGGTTCGCTGCTGTGCGAGTGGCTCTCGGGACACCGCGTCGAACTCGGGCTCGTGCCGCTGGGGTCGATCGGCCTCACCGTGTTCGCCGTCGACCTGTACTTCGCGCAACCCGTTGCCGCGGCGGGCAGCGTCAGCACGGTCGGCGAGTTTCTGGCGCGCCCCGGCACGTGGCGGGTCCTCCTCGATCTCGCGTTGCTCGGTGCATTCGGCGGCATTTTCACCGTTCCGCTATATGCGTTGATCCAGCAGCGTTCCGAACGACGTCATCTATCGCGCATCATTGCCGCGAACAACATCATCAACGCGCTGTTCATGGTCGGTGCCTCCATACTGTCCCTGACGATTCTCGCGCTGGGCTTTTCGATACCCGAACTCTTTCTCGCGCTTGCCGTCCTCAACTTACTCGTAGCGATTTACATCTACTCCCTGCTGCCGGAGTTTCTTCTGCGCTTCCTCGCCTGGCTGCTCACGAGCCTGCTGTACCGCCTCCGCGTGACCGGCGCCGGTAACGTACCGGAAACCGGCGCCGCCATCGTGGTTGCAAATCACGTCAGCTACGTCGACCCGATTATCCTCGCCGCCTCGATTCGCCGCCCCATGCGCTTCGTGATGTGGTACCGCATCTTCGAGATCCCGCTTCTGAAACAGTTCTTCCGTCAGACCAAGGCGATACCGATCGCCTCGGCGAGGGAGGACGAAACGATCATGAAAGCGGCGTTCGAACTCGTCGATGCCGAGCTCGCCGCAGGCAACATCGTCTGCATTTTTCCGGAAGGCGGCATCACCCGCGACGGCGAAATCCAGCGCTTTCGGCCAGGTATCGAAAAAATCCTCGAGCGCCGGCCGGTGCCGGTGATCCCCGTTTCGCTGGGAGGGCTCTGGGGTAGCTGGTTCAGCCGCAGCGCCAAGGACGACGTCCGCCGCTGGCCCCGGCGCCTCTTCGCCCGCGTGGCCGCGCGGGTCGGCCAACTCGTGCCCGCACACCTCGCAACGGCCGCGCGCCTGGAAGCGATCGTCCGGGCGTTGCGAGGGGACGATCGTTAGCGGCGTTCGGCTCGCGGTTCGGGCGGCACCGCCATGCCGTCGGCAGATTCCGCCGTCAAGCCGAGACGCCGGCGCCACTCCGGAACCAAATCCTCCCGCTCGCCGAAGACCAGCGGTCCCTGATCGCTGTCGAGCGCCGCAAGCGTCAGGCGATCCACGTCGCGGCGAAGGACGTGCAGCACGCCGGGCAAGCCGCGGACCGGCACGAACACCAGCTCCCGGCCCGAGCCGCCGGGCGGGACAAAATAGGCATCGCTCCAGGCCAGACCGTCCGCGCCGCTGATCGCTTCGTGGACCCAGCGCTCCGTCCTGACGAAGACCCGCGTACCGAAGGGCGCGACCGCGAGTTCCCGAATTCGCTCCGGCAGGACGAGAGACAAGCGCCCTATGTCGCCAGTCGCCATGTCGAACTGACGAACCGTCCCCTCGCTATCGCCAATCAGCAGTGCCCGACGTCGCGGCATGTGGGCGAGGTGCCTGAGAGCTGCCTCACCCTGCCAGACCTTCGTGACGCTGGCCTGCCCGCCGCCGGTACGAACGATACTCAGGGAACCATCCTGCCCCCCCAGATAGAGACGATCGACGTCGACGAACGCAAGCGCTGCATAGGCCGACGATAGTTCGACCTCGAGGAGTCGATCGCCGGTCATCCTCTCCAGAAGGGTCAGGCGGGTCCCGCTCAGGACGGCCAGCACGGCGGCATCCGGCGAGAACGCCATGGCATTGACCGGCGAACCCGCGATTTCGCCGACCCACGCTCTGGGCTGGCCGTCAGTTACGCTCCAGACGCGCACGGTGTTGTCGGCCGCGGCCGTGGCGGCCCACAGGTTGCCCGGCGCCGCGGCGATGTGGGTGACCGGCGTAGCGTGACCGAGAAAGCTGAGTTCTTCCTCGAGCGCCCGCGACAGCTTGAGCGGGTCGGTATCCGCGGGTATCGCGTGGAGGTGGCCGTCCTGATCGCCCGTCAGAATGCTCCTGCCGTCGGCAGTCAGCGCCGCGACGGTATCGGCGGTCGGCTCCCAATACGCGTGCCGCGCCCCGGATGCGGGCGCAAGCGGCGCGTTAGCCGGGGCACGCCACAGGCGCAGGCCGCCGCCCGGACTCCCCGACAGAAGGATGCTCTCGTCGTCGCTGAACGCAAGCGGGGCGGCGGGCCGCGCGCCGAGACCGACGTGCGGTCCGAGCGCCTTTCCGGTACGCGCATCGAGTACCTGGTAGCCCGTTGCCGGCCGGCCCACGACGACGCGTAGCCCGGACGGTGAAAACGCGAGGTCCCAGTCACCGGGTTCCAGCACCTCGAAGAGCCGCCGGGCCGTGTCGCCGATGGTCCACAGCGACGCTCCCGAACGACCGTAGACGATGCCGAGACTATCGCCGCTGCTCGTCAGTGCCAGCATGCTGGGCTGTGCCCGGAGGTTGAGCTGTGCGATCAGCGCGCCCGCGGCAAGATCCCAGACCCGCACCGACTGATCGAAATCGGCCACGGCAAGGCGGGTTCCCGACCCGTCCACCGCGATCAGCGCCGGCGCGCCGGCAATCGTGAACTCGGCACGGCGCTCGAGCGTATCCAGCGACCAAACCTCGAAGCGCGTCTCCGTATCGCCGGGGTACTGCACGAAGAGGTGCGCGCCGTCGGCCGTGAGCCTCGCCCCGCTACCCGCGCCGGAGACGGGCAGCGTCGCGCCCCGGTCGCCGCTGGCCGTGTCCCAGAGATTGACCGATTCGAGCGTTGCCGTGACGAGCCGGCGGGCGCCGGCGTCGAGTCCGATCAGCGTCTCGCTTTGACCGAGCGCCAGCGCACGTACCGGCTTGGCGAAGGCCAGATCCCACAATCGCGCGTTGTCGCTCTGCGTCGCCCGCGCCACGGCATAGCGCGCATCGTCGCTGACCCAAACGTCGGTCGCCGGCACTTCGATGGGGTCGGGTATGTCGAGACCGCGCTGGAAGTCCTCGACCAGCCCCTGGCTGTTGAGCGTCAGATCCCAGCCCACGAGATGCCCGGCGACGCCCGGCCCCTCGTCGCGAATACTCAGACTCCAGGTGCCCGCCAGCGACTCGCCGGTCATCGCCTCGAGCGCCGGGGCCGGGATTCTGATCGTATCGATGTTCGACGAGCGCTCCAGACCGGTCGTGACCTCGACGGCTTTCCCGGACGGGGCAATGACCTTGATCCGGAGGTCGGCGTGACGGGCATGGCTGATGCTCAGCTCCAGACTCGCACGATTGACGACGCCGGCCTGATCCACGACGACACGCCGGACGACCGGCGCCACCTCGAGTGCCGTGATCGCCCATGACGGGGACGTTCGGATTCCGTCCGGGCCGAGCGACCACTGCCTGACTTCGGCGGCATCGATCGCATTGACGGTCAGATTGCCGCGGTCGAGATACCAGTCGCCGTTTTCGGGTAAGTCCAGCGTCGCGACGAGTTCGGGATAGTCGCTGCCGATCAGGCGCGCCGCGCGCCGCCGCCTTTCGGGTGTCGGGCTCACGAGCGCGTCGAGCGACTCGACGATCGCAGCGTCGCGATCCTCGTAGCGCAGCGCCTGCCGCAGCGCCCGGTCGTGGTAACCCGCAAGCAAGCCATCCGCCAGGCCCTCGCCCTGCGGCAAGCTGTCTGCACGAAACGCAACGGCGTCGATGGCGGCGCGGGTATCGGCAAGTTCGCCGCGTCGTTCGATGAACAGCTTGTACAGCGTGTCGGCGGTATCGCCATGCCCGGGAAACGAGCGCAGATTCAGCCAGGCGGTCTCGGCAACATCGAGGTCGCTGTCGACGTCACTCAGTACGTTCACGTAAGGTCGCGGCAGCCCCTGTGTGTACCAGAACGGAACCGCCACGAAGGCCAGGACCGCACACGCCACGAGCACCGGGGTTCGCCAGTGCACGCGCAGGTTTTCGTTGGCCCAGCGCGCCGTGAACACCTCGGCAAAAATCCGGTTCGGCAGCCCCAGGTCGCCGCTTTCGCGCAGTTCCAGCAGTCCGAGTGCGACGAGCCGCCGCTGCTGCGCCGAACCGAAATCGGTCGGCACGCTGACGCCTTTGCGAATACGGCCGTACAGATTCAGCAGCGCTTCGGTGTCGTCGCTGTCCTCGACGACGCGGCGCTGTACGTGGCTCAGCATCGGCTCGTTGCCGAGCGAGGCCCGGTTCGTGAACTGCTGCGCGACCAGACCGTCGACGAGGGCGGCTATCTCGCCTGCCGGCTTCTCGCGTGCGACCGCGCGGCACAGCTTCTGCGTCAGATAGGGCTGGCCGCCCGTCCAGTGGTAGATTCGATCCAGCGCAAGCGAAGCTTCTTCCGAACTCAGATTGAGTTCGGTCCGGTAGGCAGCCAGCTCCTCACGCGTGAAGTTTCTCAAGGGTATCGACTGCGTTACCTGAAACGGCGACTGCTCGGCTGTCGCGACGAAGGTCGACGGATCGCCCTCGCCGCACAGAGCGAAGGTCAAGCGCGTAAATTCGGGATCGGTAGTGCGCGCATCGTAGGCCGAGCGAACGCTGTTGAGCAGCTGATCCGTAAAGGGCAGCGTTTCCACGCACTGCACCTCGTCGATCAGAACGACGACGGGCTGGCTCGTTTGCCGCAGGACTACGTCGCCGTAAAACTCGTGCAGTCGCTGGCGATTGCTGAACATCGCCTTGTCCTGCCACCAGGTTTGCAGATCGAAGCGAATGCGCAGCTGCCTCAAAGTTCGGTACGCCACGCTGTAGTAAAAGCGCCCGGCCTCACTGCCGCCGTCGCGGTGGCCGAGCTGAGCCAGATCGAGAACCGCCACCGCGACGCCGTTCGTTTCGAGTCGGGCCGCCGTCGCCGTCAGCAGACTGGATTTGCCGGAATGGTCGGGGGCCAGGACATGCGCGTAGCGTCCGGCGAGCAGCGCCTCGAACAGCAGTTCGTCCGCGGGGCGGCGGATGTAGCTCGGTTTCAGCGGATTGAGGGGCGCGCCGACCGAGAAGAACTCGCTTCCGGATTCGGATTTCTTCCGGCTCACGGACACCGGGTGCTTGCCGGTTGCGTCGGTCATGAGCTCATGCTCGCCCAGCATCGGAACCCGGTATTCTCGTCGTTTCCGGCCGCCGCCGCCAGCGCGGCGGCCCGGGAGCCGAACGGCGGGGCGATCACCAGCGCGCGCTACCGCCGACCCCGGCGGTCGATTTATACTGCACCGCACAAGGAAACGAGCGACGGGCGCTACCGGAACCCATATG
Source organism: Woeseiaceae bacterium (assembly GCA_028277185.1). Lineage (GTDB taxonomy): Bacteria > Pseudomonadota > Gammaproteobacteria > Steroidobacterales > Woeseiaceae > UBA1847. Next base: position 56,308 of record JANQGQ010000010.1, on the reverse strand, counting down.
GACTACTGCCATCAGCACAACCTCGTCGAGCCCGGGCTTGTGGACCGCGATCGCCGCTTCGGCATCCGCGTAACGCTGCCGCCCGGCGACACGCTTGCCCGCCTCCTGGGCGACGGCTGGGAGCGCCTGCACTGGTACGCCAGCGAGGCGGAGCGGGATGCCGCATTCGCCGACATGGCCGAGCGCCACGACTACTACCGCAAGACCGACGCCCCTACTCAGGTACTGGAAAAGGTCGTCCGCTGAAACCAAGTCTGGCCTGCGCGGTCAGCTTAAGGCGAATTCTTCTATCTCCCGGACAGACTCTTGCGCTTCCCGCTTCTGCAAATCGCCGCGCTCCTGCTCCCCCTGACAGCGGCCGCCAACGACCCGCTCGAAGAGATCGTCGTAACCGCGACGCGGGCGCCCGCCGCTCTCGCCGAGTACCCCGGCAGCATCACGGGCTTCGCACGAAGCGAGATCGAGGCCGTCAATCATCAGCACATCCACGAGCTGATGACGCGGGCCGCCGGCGTCTGGCTGTCGCGCGGCAGCGGCCAGGAGCACCTGACCGCAATCCGCTCGCCCGTGCTGACCGGGGCGGGATCCTGCGGCGCATTTCTGATGCTCGAAGACGGCATCCCGCTAAGGCCCGCCGGATTCTGTAACGTCAACCAGCTGTTCGAGCTACCTACCGAACTGGCCGATCGCATCGAAATCCTGCGCGGACCCGCCAACGCCCTCTACGGTTCGAACGCATTGCACGGCACCGTGAACGCACTGATGCCGGAACCCTCCGGATCGGGTTTCGCGGCCATCGAGTCCGGTGCGAACGACTTCGTGCGCGCGCGCCTGCGGCTCCCGCTGGCTGGCGATGCCAACTCCGTATTCGCGCTGGTGTTCGCCGACGACGGCGGTTTTCGCGCCGATTCCGGATACAGTCAGGCAAAGGCGCACGCGAAGACGCGCCGGCGCTTCGCCGGCGGCGATCTGGAGCTGGCCGCTTCCGCGACCTGGCTGGACCAGGAGACGGCGGGCTTCATTTTCGGCGAGGACGCGTACCGCGACCCCGCGCTGAACCGCGGTAACGTCAATCCCGAAGCCTTCCGTCGCGCCGTGGCCCAGCGCGTCTATGCCATCTGGTCCCGTGAGCACGCCGGGCGGCGTATCGACATACGTCCCTACCTTCGGCACTCGTCGATGGAGTTCCTGCAGCACTTCCTTCCGGGCCAACCGCTGGAGGAGAACGGCCACGTCAGCGCCGGTTTCCTGTCGATGCTGAGCGGCCGCCGGGATAACGTCGACTGGAGCCTGGGGCTGGATCTGGATCTCGCGGACGCCTATCTGGAGCAGACCCAGTCGGGGCCGACCACGGGGTCGCCGTTCCTCGTCGAGACGCGGCCGCCGGGCAAGCACTACGATTTCGACGTTCGCTCGGCCGTGCTCGCGGTTTACGGCCAGGCGGACGTCGCGCTGAGCGCACGCTGGTCGCTGAGCGCCGGGATTCGCGGCGAGTACACACACTACACGTACCGCAACCGGATGCTGACGGGCAATACCCGGGACGACGGCAGCGTCTGCGGCTTCGGCGGCTGCCTGTACTCGCGGCCGGCCGACCGCAGCGACACGTTCACGAACTTCGCCCCCAACCTCGCATTGCGGTTCGCGCTGTCGGAGACCAGCTCGGCCTACCTCAGACTCGGCCGGGGCTTCCGGGCACCGCAAATGACCGAACTCTATCGCCTGCAGAGCGGTCAGCAGGTGGCGGATCTCGACTCCGAGCGACTCGACAGCATAGAGATCGGTATTCGCCGCGGCGGCGATCGGGTCGCCGTCGACCTCGCGGCATTCGCGATGCGGAAACGAGACAGCGTCTTCCGCGACTCGGAGGGCTTCAACGTGAGCGGCGCCCGCACGCGCCACGAGGGTATCGAGGCCCAGCTCGACTGGGTTCCGAGCCGCCTGCTGCGCTTCGACCTCGACCTGAGCTATGCCCGCCACCGCTACGACTTCGACACGGTGGCAAGCCGCGGCGAAACCTTCGTTTCCGGGCGCGACGTCGACACCGCGCCGCGCTGGCTCGGCAGCGCGGAGATCGAGTTCACGCCGTCGGAAACCTGGGCCCTGGCAGCCCAGTTCACCGGTATGGGATCGTACTACCTCGACGCCGAAAACCAGTTCCGCTATCCGGGCCACACGATCACCAACCTGCGCGCCCGGATCTCGCCCACAGAGAGCGTGGACGTCGTGCTTCGCCTCAACAATCTGAGCGATCGGCGCTATGCGGATCGTGCCGACTTCGCCTTCGGCAACTATCGCTACTTTCCGGGGCGCGGCCGGGAACTCTTCGTCGAGGTCCGCTACGCGGCGAACTGACCCGCTGCTCCGGCGCTTGGGCCGGGCCTCGAAAACGCTCATAATACCTGCCGCCGAAAATCCGGCGACACGTTCAAACGACGGAGTAACAAATGGCTTCAGCAGCACCCACGCCCCCGGCCGGCGGCGCGAAAATTTCGATCGAAAACGGCGCGCTGAGCGTTCCCGACAATCCGATCGTGCCGTTCATCGAGGGCGACGGAACCGGGCCCGATATCTGGCGGGCCACCGTGAGGGTCCTCGACTCCGCTGTCGCCAAAGCCTACGACGGGAAGCGCAAGATCCATTGGATGGAGATCTATGCCGGACAGAAAGCCAACGATCTCTTCCAGAGCTGGCTGCCGGAAGAAACGGTGGACGCCTGCCGCGACTATCTGGTTTCCATCAAAGGTCCGCTCACGACCCCGATCGGCGGCGGCATCCGCTCGCTCAACGTGGCGCTGCGCCAGCTGCTCGACCTGTACGTCTGCCTGCGCCCGGTCCGCTGGTTCAACGGAGTCCCCTCCCCGGTACGCGATCCCGGCAGCGTCGACATGGCAATCTTCCGGGAGAACACCGAAGACATCTACGCCGGTATCGAGTTCGAGCGCGGCTCCAAAGCGAATCAGGATTTCCTCACCCTCTTCAAAGAGCACTTCCCGGCCGAGTACGGCAAGATTCGCTTCCCCGAATCCTCTGGCATCGGGCTCAAGCCCGTGTCGCAGGAAGGCACGGAGCGTCTGGTGCGTGCCGCCATCGAATACGCCATCGCCAACGGCCGCAAGAGCGTGACCTTCGTGCACAAGGGCAACATCATGAAGTTCACCGAAGGCGCTTTCCGTAACTGGGGATACGAACTCGCCGAACGCGAATACGCCGACTCGACCTACACCTGGGACCAATGGGAGCGGACCAAAGCCGAGAAGGGCGGCGACGCGGCGAATGCAGAACAGGAGGCCGCGCTTGCAGGCGGCAAGGTTCTGATCAAGGACGCTATCGCCGACATCACGCTGCAACAGGTTCTGACCCGGCCAAAGGAATTCGACGTCATAGCCACGATGAACCTGAACGGCGACTACCTCTCTGACGCACTCGCCGCTCAGGTGGGCGGTATCGGCATCGCGCCGGGCGGCAATATCAACTACTCGAGCGGTCACGCCGTGTTCGAGGCGACTCACGGCACGGCGCCGAAGTACGCCGGCAAGGACGTGGTCAATCCCGGCTCGTTGATCCTCTCCGGAGAAATGATGCTGCGCTACATGGGCTGGACCGAGGCGGCCGATGCGATCATCGCCGCCATGGATGCGACCATCAGCCAGCGCACGGTTACCTACGACTTCGCCCGTCTGATGGAGGGCGCGACCAAGGTCAAGTGCAGCGAGTTCGGCGACGCAATGATTGCCAACATGTAGCGTCGGGTTCATGGCATCGGCGCCGGCAAGCGCGGACGACGTCGCTCGATCCATTGTCGACGCGTTTCTCGCGTACAACGAGGAGTTCCGCAGCATCACGCGGCGGGCCCGCGTGACGTTCGAGACCCGGGACTGGCAGGCGGCGCGGACGGACGCCGTCGAGCGTATCGAACTATACGATCGCCGCGTACGGCTGGCCGTGGACGAAACGACCGCCGTACTCGGCGAATTCGCCGGCGACCGCGACTTCTGGGCGGACGTCAAAGCGCACTACACGCGCCGGATCGGCAGTTACGCGGACAACGCGTTCTTCAAGACGTTCTTCAGCTCGATAACCCGAAGGACCTTCAACACCATCGGCGTCGACCATCGAATTGAATTCGCCGCGGCCGATATTGCCCCTCCGGATCACGTGTCGCCCGGCCGCGAAGTGCGAACGTATCGCAACCGCGGCGATATCGAGCACCTGATCGATCAAATGCTCGGCGACTATCCGTTCTCGGTGCCCTGCCGCGATCGTGACCGGACCGTACGCTTTATCGCCGCGGAAATCGAAGCGCAAATCGACGCGCTTGGCGATGACCTGCATGTGGAAACGATCGACATGCTGACGAGCGTTTTCTTCCGCTCGACGCGCGCCTTCCTCGTCGGGCGCATCGCCGGCGCCGGTCTCGTCGCGCCGCTGCTCATTGCCCTGCGTAACACCGACGAGGGTGTCGTCGCCGATGCCGTCATCCTGACACGCAACGACGCCAGCATGATATTCGGCTTCACGCGAAGCTATTTCCACGCGGACATAGACAACGTGAGCGCGACGGTCGCATTCGTCCGAAGCATCCTCCCCAACAAGTCCCTCGCTGAGATCTACACCGTCCTCGGCCGGGCGAAACAGGGCAAGACCGAGCGCTACCGGGCGTTCTTCCGGCACCTCGAGCACTCGTCCGACCTGTTCGTCCATGCGCCGGGCGACAAGGGCATGGTGATGGAAGTCTTCACGCTGCCCTCGGCGGACATCGTGTTCAAAATCATCCGCGACCGCTTCGCCTACCCGAAAGACATGGCGCGGAAGGACGTGATGGAGAAGTACGACCTCGTCTTCAAGCACGACCGTGCCGGCCGACTCATCGATGCACAGGAGTTCAAGCGACTGCGGCTACCCACGAAACGCTTTGAGCCCGAGCTCACGCGTAACCTTCTGGAAAGCTGCGGTCAGAGCTGCCGAATCGAGGGCGAACACATCGTGCTCGAGCATTGCTACATCGAGCGCCGACTCACTCCTCTGAACCTTTACCTGGAGACCGCCGATGAGACCGCGGCGCAGGCTGCGGCCATGGACTACGGCCAGGCGATTCGCGATCTCGCAATGAGCAACATCTTTGCCGGCGACCTGCTGCTCAAGAACTTCGGCGTAACCCGGCATGGCCGTGTCATCTTCTACGACTACGACGAACTCTGCCTCGTGACGGACTGCAACTTCCGCCGACTGCCGGAGCCTCGGGACGATATGGACGAAATGCGCGCAGGAGCGTGGTTCTATGTCGGGCCGAACGACGTGTTCCCCGAGCAATTCATCGAATTCTTAGGGTTCCGCGAACCCGCGCGAAGCGCGTTCCTCGAGTTCCACGGCGACCTCCTGAGCCCGGACTTCTGGGCCCGGCTGAAGCGCCGCTTCGAGGCTGGCGAGGTGATCGACGTCCTCCCCTACGCCACCCCGAACTGGACCGAGCACCGCGGCAACACGCTCGTCCCGGCCCGGACTCAGCCTCCGAGCCGGAACGAATCGCTGTAAGCGTTCAGTTCGTCCAGCTCCGCCTGCCGGCGCTCCGGCGTCCACTGCTCAATCCGCGCGGCTTCGTCGGCCAGCGCCGGGTACAGCGGCCTGCCCTGATCGGCGTCGAATCCGAGCATCAGCCTGCGATGCACGATATCGGCCAGCGTCACCGCGCATTCCGTTGCCAGCGCAAAGCCCGCCTCGGCGGCGAGAACGCGACCGGCTTCGTCCAGCGCTCCGGCCGGCAGGCGGCCGGCGTCCACCTCGGCGATCATGTCGAGAACGCGGCCGCCATAGACGGCGAGCACCCTCTGCACGCCTTCGTCGGAAAGCCAGCCGCGTGCGTTCAGGGCCGCCTCGGCATCGCCGAGCGAGTGCATGCCGGGCAGCGGGAACTCATCGGACCGCGAAGGCGGCACATCGAGGCCGAGATCGCGGACAACGCCGTCGACCGTCTGCCGCGCGAGATTCCGGTACGTTGTGAGCTTGCCTCCGATGATGGAGTACATGCCGCCCAGACCGTCACCGTGCTTGTGGATGATATGCCGGCGCGTTATCGCCGACTCGGGACCCGACGTCCGCTTCGGCAGCGGCCGCACGCCGGCATACGCATAGTGAACGTCGTCCGGACCGAGACCGGCGAGAGGAAAAACCCGGTTACATTCGGCGAGCAGATAGTCCACTTCCGGCGTAGTCGCGCGGACGCTGTCCAGGCCGCCGTCATAGCGAATATCCGTCGTGCCGATCAGGACGAGTCCGTTCCACGGAATGATGAAAAACGGCCGGCCGTCGCTTTTTGCCTCGACATAGATCGCGTCCGTCGGACAACCTTCAAACCGGCTGACGACGACATGACTTCCTTTCGTACCGCCGATCAGGTCAGGCGCCGGCTCCTCGGCGGTCGCGAGCACCGAATCCACCCAGGGCCCCGCCGCATTGACGACGGCACGTGCCTCGATGGATCGCTCGGGCCCGTCGGGGCCGTCCCGGTATGTGACCCCGCGCACCCGACTGCCCCCGTCGAGTACGCCGGTCACCGGGCTGTAGTTGGCCGCCATCGCCCCGTGGCCTTCGGCATCCAGCACGTTTTCGAGGACGAGGCGCTCGGCAAACCTCACCTGTGCATCGAAGTAGCGACCCATGCCGCACAGGCCGTCCGAATTGAGGCCGGGCTCCGCGGCAAGCGTCTCGTCGCGGTTCAGCATGTCGTGATTGGGCAGCACCTTGCGAAACGACAGCAGATCGTAGGCTGTCAGCCCGAGCCTGATCAGTCCGCGTCCGCGCCGCGCTCCGGTGTAAACCGGTATCGCGATGCGGATGGGTCGCACGAGATGGCCCGCAATGCGCTGGAGAATGCGGCGCTCGTTCAGCGATTCGTAGACGAGCGGCAGCTCGAAGTACTCGAGATAGCGCAGGCCGCCGTGTATCAGCCGGCTGGACCACGCCGACGTACCGCTGCCGAAGTCCCCCTTTTCGAACAGCGCAACGGACAGACCGCGCATAGCGGCATCGCGCGCAATACCGGCGCCGTTGATTCCGCCGCCGATCACTACGAGATCGACGGCCGCGGGCCGCTTAGTCATGCAGGCCTGGTCTGGCCGGTGCCCGATACCAGATACTTGTAGCTCGTGAGCTGCTCGGCGCCGACCGGGCCGCGCGCGTGAATCCTGCCGGTCGCGATGCCGATCTCGGCGCCCATGCCGAACTCGCCGCCGTCGGCGAACTGCGTCGAGGCGTTGTGCAGCAGGATGGCGCTGTCGACGTTCCGAAAGAAGCTCCCGGCCGCCTCGTCGCTGGCCGCGACGATGCTCTCGGTATGACCGGAACCGTATTCGGCGATGTGTTCGATGGCGGCGTCGAGATCGTCGACCACGCGCATGGCCACTATGGCGTCCAGGTACTCCGTCTGCCAGTCGGCTTCGGTCGCCGCGACGACCTCACCCGCGAGGCGCTGCACCGCCGGATCGCCGCGAACCTCGCAGCCGGCGGCAGAGAGCGCGCCGACGAGGCGCGGCACCAGCGTGTCGGCGGCGCCACGATGGACCAGAATCGTCTCGGCCGCACCGCAGATACCGGTACGCCGCATCTTCGCATTCACGACGATCGACTCGGCCATGGCGGCGTCTGCATCGTCGTGCACGTAGACGTGGCAAATCCCTTCGAGATGCCCGATTACCGGCACCCGGGCGTCGCGCTGCACCCGCTCGATCAGGCCGCGGCCGCCGCGCGGCACGACGACGTCGATCGAATCCGTCATCGACCCCAGCATGTAGCCAACGGCAGCCCGGTCCGTCACCGGCACGAGCTGCACGGCATGGCTGTCGAGACCGGCCGACGCCAGGCCGCGTTCGAGGCAGGCATGGATCGCACGGTTCGAGCGCTGGCTCTCGGAGCCGCCGCGGAGGATGACCGCGTTGCCGGACTTGAGACAGAGCGCGGCGGCGTCGGCGGTCACGTTGGGCCGGCTTTCGTAGACGATGCCGATGACGCCCAGCGGAACGCTGATACGCCGTATCGTCAGCCCGTTCGGCCGCGTCCACTCGGCCAGCGTGACGCCCAGCGGGTCCGGCCGGGCCGCGATCGTCCTCAGCGCGTCGGCCATCGCGGCCACCCGGCTTTCGCTGAGCAGGAGCCTGTCGAGCATGGCCGGGCCGTGACCGCGCTCACGCGCGGCGGCCATGTCCTGGGCGTTGGCCGCGAGAATCGCCGCCGTCGATGCCTCGAGTTCCGTTGCGGCCGCCTCGATCGCCGCGTCGCGCAGGGCCGCCTCCGACCGTGCGAGACTTAGGCTCGCTGTCCGCGCCAGCTCTCCCAGGCGGCTCATCATCGAGCCGATGTCCCCTTGTCCGGCGATGTCCACCGCTTCACTTCCGTCAGTCATTGTCGAATAGTACCAATTCGTCGCGGTGCACCAGCACCGGTCTGCCGCGATAGCCGAGCCGCCGCTCGATGTCGTCAGAGCGCGCGCCCAGGAGCTTCTCTGCCTCGGCGTGACCGTACTCGGCGAGTCCGCGGCCGAGTTCCCGGCCGCCGCCGGTGGTAATGCGCAGCACGTCGCCGCGACGGAACTCGCCGTCGAGCGAGACCACACCCACCGGCAGCAAGCTGCCGCCGTCGCGAAGCGCAGCCGCCGCGCCCGCATCGATTTCGAGCGTGCCCGCGACGTCGAGGCTGCCCGCCAGCCACTGCTTGCGCCGCGCCGCCGGAGTGCCGTTGCCGCGAAAGACGGTATGCCGCGCTCCCGCGGCAAGCGCCTCGAGCGGGTGGGGCCGGCTCCCGAGCGTTACGAACGTCTCGCAACCTGCGTGGGTTGCGATCCGCGCCGCTTCGACTTTGGTCGCCATGCCGCCGCTGCCGGTATCGGTCCGGGTCTCGCCGGCCATGCCGCGAATGCGCTCGTCGATCCGTCGGACGTCGGCGACGTGCACGGCATCGGGATCGTCGCGCGGATCGCTTTCGTAGAGCCCGTCGACGTCCGACAGCAGGATCAGTGCGTCGGCCATCACGAGCTGCGCGACGCGCGCAGCAAGCCTGTCGTTGTCGCCGTAGCGGATTTCATCCGTCGACACGGTATCGTTTTCGTTGACGATCGGAACGATGCGCCGTCCGAGAAGTTCCGAAAGCGTCGCGCGGGCGTTGAGAAACCGGCGCCGGTTTTCGGTGTCGCTGCGTGTCAGCAGCACCTGCGCCGTGCCGATCCCGAACTCGCCCAGGCCCGTCTCATACGCGTTGACGAGGCTGACCTGGCCGGCAGCCGCGGCAGCCTGTAGCTGCGGCAGCCGGGCGCGCCGCCGATTGATGCCGAGAAGGGACGCCCCGAGGGCGACGGCACCGGACGAGACGACGATTACGTCGGAGCCGCGTTCCTTCAGCGTAGCGACGTCGGCAATCAGCGTCTGGAGCCAGGAACGATCGAGGCCGCCGTCGGCGCGTATCAACAACGACGATCCGACTTTGACCACGAGGCGGCCCAGACCGCCGAGCTCGACGCCGGCCGCCATCGTTACCTTACCCGGACAGCGCGTGGTGCCGGTCGAAGCTCGACAGCGTGACTTCGCCCTTCGAGACCGCGACGCTGCCGCTGCGCGCGACTGCCGAGACCTCGCCGGCAGCGGCGGCCGCATCCACGAAACGATCGACCTCGGCAATCCTCCCGGTCAGGAGGAGCGTGAAGCTGCTCTCGCCGTCGTCCAGCAGCTCGGCACCGGACTCGACCATGAGTTTTTCGACGATTGGCCGGCCGCCCGCCGCAAGCTTGATCTTGACGATGACGAGCTCGCGCTCGAAGTGATCGCCGAGCGTCATGTCGTGGATATTCACGACGTCAACGAGCTTCGCAAGCTGGGTGTTGAGTTGGGCAATGGCCGCATCCGATCCGGTTACTACGAGCGTTACGCGCGAGACCGTCTCGTCCTGCGTCGGAGCAACGTTCAGGGATTCGATGTTGTAGCCGCGCGACGAGAACATGCCGGTCATGCGCGTCAGTGCGCCGACTTCGTTTTGCAGCAAAACAGATATCGCGTGACGCATACGGATAAAAAACTCAGTTGAAACTATTTGCGAACGAATTATCGCGGATAGTCGCCTGGTCCCCTGAGTATTGCAATGCAATAGCAATTGCTCGACACTCGAAGCGAGCACTGTTGGCCCACGAGCTAAGCGACGATGAGCGAAGCAAGCAGTCAAGCCGTCCATTCCGAACACCCGCTGGCGGGAACGCTGATGAGCGGTGCCGACATCGCCGTGCAGGTACTCGCCGACGAAGGTGTAGATACGATATTCGGTTACTCGGGCGGCGCTATCCTGCCGACCTACGACGCGGTCTTCCGCTACAACGATCGAAACCGCAAGGCGGACGGTTCGGCCGGCATGCCGCTGATCGTTCCGGCCAACGAGCAGGGCGCCGGGTTCATGGCCGCGGGCTATGCGCGGGCCAGCGGCCGGGTAGGCGTCGTGATGGTCACCTCGGGACCCGGGGCCACGAACTGTGTGACGCCGGTTCGCGACTGCATGGCGGACTCGGTCCCTATCGTGGTCATCTGCGGCCAGGTACCGCGCGGCGCGATCGGGACCGATGCGTTCCAGGAAGCCCCGGTCTCGGCCATCATGGGCGCAGTCGCCAAACACGTGTTTCTCGTAACAGAACCGGAAGCGCTGGAGGCGACCGTTCGCAGCGCCTTCGAACTGGCCCGCACGGGCCGGCCGGGTCCGGTGGTCGTCGACATCCCCAAGGACGTCCAGAACTGGAAGGGCGTGTTTCGCGGCGAAGGCGGGCTGCCGTTGCCGGGTTACCGGCGGAGGCTGGCCGCCGTGCACGACAACCGGCTGTCGGAGGAGTTGGCCGCGCGTTTCTTTACGATGCTCGGCGAATCCGAGCGTCCCCTGATCTACGCGGGCGGCGGCGTGATCAACGGCAACGCGACCAAGGCCATGCGTCGCCTTGCCAACGAGTACGGCATTCCCGTCACCACGACGCTCATGGCGCTCGGCGCCAGCGATACGACGCACCCGCTTGCGCTACACATGCTCGGCATGCACGGACTGGCGTCGGCCAACTATGCGGTCGAGGACTGCGATCTGCTGATCGCGGTTGGCGCACGCTTCGACGACCGCGTTGCGGGTGTCCCCGACCAGTTCGCACCCGCGGCGAAGAAAGTCGCGCATTTCGACGTCGACATCGCCGAAATCGGCAAGGTCAAGCAGGTCGACTGGCACCACGTCGGCGTGCTCGAGCGCGATCTGACCGATCTCCTTCGCTTCGGCCGGGAGATGGGTTTCGGCAAGGACTACTCCACCTGGCATGCCGAGATCGCAAAACTGAAGGCCGAGCATTGCCTCAACTACGACCGCGACAGCGAACTGATACAACCTTACGCCGTCATCGAGGCGATCAACCGTCACACCCACGGTAAAGCGATCATCTCGACCGGTGTCGGCCAGCACCAGATGTGGGCAGCGCAGTACTTCGACTACCGGGAACCGCGGCTGTGGCTGACCTCCGGCAGCATGGGCACGATGGGCTTCGGCCTGCCCGCGGCGATCGGCGCGCAGTTTGCTGCACCGGACCGCGTAGTCATCGACATCGACGGCGATGCGAGCATGCGCATGAACATCGGCGAGCTCGAAACAGCGACGACCTACAAGCTGCCGATCAAGGTCGTCGTGCTTAACAACTACGGCGACGGCATGGTCCGACAGTGGCAGAAGCTGTACTACGACTCCCGCATGGCGGCCTCGGACAAATCGCTCCACCGCAAGGACTTCGTCAGGGCCGCGGAAGCCGACGGCTTCCGTTTCGCCCGCAAACTCGACCGGAAGGACCAGCTCGAAGCGGTGATCGCGGAATTCATGGCCTTCGACGGACCGGCGTTTCTCGAAGTGGTCATCGATCCCGACGCCGGCGTGTATCCCATGGTGGGCCCGGGCATGCCGTACAGCCAGATGATCACCGGGGACTTCATCAAGGCGCGCAATCAGGGCGATGTCGGCCAGCCGGGCCCCAGCGAGATGTTCTGATTCCCGGATGCGTCACCGACTGACAGGGCGGGATCACAGCGCTATTATGTGAACTGATCCAAGGCAGCCTCCGGCCCTTGCGGCACAATGGGTTCCACGGGCCGGGTTCCGAGTACCAGGGCTTTCGCGGGAAACGAACGTGCAGAGATTTGCGCAAAATGCGCCACGTAACAAGGTCGTGATCCTCAACCCCAAGGGCGGTTGCGGCAAGTCTACGCTGGCAACCAACCTTGCCGCCTGCTACGCACAACGCGACACGGCGCCCGCGGTCATGGACTACGACCCGCAGGGCTCGACGATGGCCTGGCTCGAACGCCGCCCGGCGGACCGGCCGGAAATCCACGGCATCGCGGCCAGCAAGCCCAGCATGCAGGCGACCCGCAGCTGGCAGCTCCGCGTGCCGAGCGACACGCTCAATCTGATTATCGACTCCCCGGCCGGCATCAGCCACGACACACTGCGGGAGCTCACGCGCGACGCGAGCAGCATCCTGGTCCCGGTACTGCCGTCGACCATGGACATCCACGCCGCCTCGAGGTGCATCGCCGATCTCCTGCTCGTAGCGAAAGTGGACCGGCGTGACAGAAAACTCGCCGTCGTCGCAAACCGGACGCGCCGCCACACCAAGAGCTTTGCGAAGCTGATGCGCTTCCTCGATTCGCTGGGAATACCCGTAATCGCCGTACTGCGCGACAGCCAGAACTTCGTTCACTCCGCCGAAAGCGGTCTCGGCCTGCATGAGATGCCGCTGTCACGGGTTCGTCAGGATCGCGAACAAATCGACCGAATCGTGGACTGGCTGGACAGCTGGCAGGCGCGACGACGCACGACATCGAAGGTCACGTCCCTCGGCAACGGCCGCTCGGCGCCGCGCCCCGGCGTACTCAAGAAACCTCAGTTCGGTTCCGCCTGAATCGCCGCGAACAGCGCCGGGTCGACGTTGCCGCCGCTCAGCAGAACGAGCGTCGCGCTGCCCGCGAAATCGAGCTTCGCCGCCAATAAGGCCGCCAGCGCAACCGCGCCGCCGGGTTCCAGCACCATCTTGAGCTCGCGGAACGCGAAGCGCATCGCGGCGCGGACCTCGTCCTCGCTGACGACCAGGCCGCTCTCGACCTCGTTCTTAAGTATCGGCCACGTCAGCTCTCCGGGCATCGGGCTCAGGAGCGCATCGCAGATGGAAACTCGGCTAACGTCGGCCGACTCGCGGCGACCGCTCGCGAGCGAACGAGCCGTATCGTCGTAACCCTCCGGTTCCACGGTGTGTATCTGCAGGTCTGAAAAGCGTTGACGAAGCGCCAGCGCCGAACCGGCCGTCAGCCCGCCGCCACCGCAGCAAATGAGCGCACGATCGGGCACTACGCCGATTTCGGCTGCCTGCTCCGCCATCTCGAGACCCACGGTACCCTGCCCGGCGATGATTTCAGGATGATCGTAGGACGGCACGATCGCCGCAGCAGACGCCGCCGCCAGGTCTCTCGCGATTGCCTCCCGGTCTTCGGTGTAACGGTCGTAAGGCACGATCTCGCCGCCCAGGCGCAGCGTGGCCTCCCGCTTCGCGGCGGGCGCGTCCGCGGGCATGACGATCCGCGTCGGGATACCGAGCAGCTTCCCGGCCAACGCCACGCCCTGCGCGTGGTTACCGGACGACCAGGCGACCACGCCGGCAGCCACCGCGTTGGCGTCGAGCTGCGACATGAGGTTGTACGCGCCGCGAATCTTGAACGATCCGGTGCGCTGCAGGTTCTCCGCCTTGACGAGCACCCGCCCACCGGCGCGATTATTCAGTTCCGCGTTCTCGATGAACGGCGTACGCACCGCGACGCCGGCGAGCCGATCACGGGCTCTGAGGACGTCGGCAAACCCAACGGTAGTGGCCTTCGCAGCTGTGGCCGTCAAGGCGACGTCACCAGGCGATCCGTCTTGGCCGCGCAGATGAAATCATTGTCGGACAGACCGTCGATCGCGTAGGTCGTCCAGTGCACCTCGACCCTGTCGTAACACAGCAGGAGTTCGGGATGATGACCCTCGCGTATGGCGATCCAGGCAACCGCGTTGGCGAAAGCCAGCGAACGGCTGTAGGCAGGAAACCCGAACACGCGCGACAGGGTCCGGCCTTCTTCATCGAGCGACCAGTCCGGATCGAGCGCGGCGAGCAATGGCTCAATCTGCTCGCGGGTCAGAGGCTTGACGCCGCCTTCACAAGGTTTGCAGCGTCGGTCTTCGAGGCGCATGGGCAAGGTACGTGGCAAAAAGTGGACGCCGATTGTACCTGTGTCCCATGCGCCCGACACAGCACCCGTGATCGATTCACCTGGCGTTGAGTGAGGCTCAGTGCGGCGGCGAAGCAATGTCGAACAGCGTTGAAACGGCCATGTGCCAGTCCATTGTGTCACCGGCGTACGACTCCGGCACGCAGGTCTCCGAATCGATCTCCAGATCAGCAATCCTCCGCTGAAACCACTGGCACGGATTCCGATTGGCGACGAGGCCCGGCAGTGGCCAGGACTCCGGTAACGTACTTCGATTCGGTGCCGTAAACACGACATGCCCATCAGCGGTCCGTCTGCAGCCATAACCTCCCTCGTGCACCAGCCGGTGATGGCGCCGGCACAATAGAACCAGGTTGTCGAGGCTCGTCTCGCCGCCGTCGGCCCAGTGTTGTATGTGGTGGCCGTCGACGAAGCGGGTGTGAGTACAGCCTGGAAATCGGCAGCCCCGGTCCCTGAGTCTGAGCGCACGACGAATCGCCGGCGGGATCGAGCGGCTGCGGCGGCCAATGGACAGCGGTTCGCCGCGATCGTCCTCTACGACGTGTACTGTCGAGCAATCGCAAGCGATCCGACGTGACGTTTCCGCGGTAACGTGCGGACCGTTCTCGAGATGGGCCCGCTCCGCACCGGCTTCGTCGGACGTTTCCGCGGTAACGTCATGCAAGGTATCCCGGGACACATGCACGACGACCTGATAGCGGTCGCCCGTCGCGTTCGCTACCGGTTCGGAATTCATGTATGTCTCTGTAATCGTCGCCAGCGCGTCCGCGCGGCGTGCGGCGATAGGTTCGGGCTGGTGCCCGGATTCCGCCTCGGATTCAGCCTCGGGCTCGCGCTGGCCGGACGCTTCCGCGAACGCTTTCTCAACAGCCATCTGCAGCGCCTTGACGACCAGTGCACCCTGCTCGGCCGGCAGACGACCGTTGAACATCAGGCAGCCGTCGTCGTCGAAGTAATACGAGAACCTGCGGTTCTGTTGCTGTTGGTTGGCGATCTCGATGTCCCGCAGGCGCCGGCAGCGGCGGTATCTGGATACGAGCCCCGCCACGTGTTGCGCCGTACCGTGCTTCGCGACTACCAGCAGGTAGTCTTCGTTGCTCGCGTCGGCGATGCGCGTCATCGCGCGGACCTTGGAATAGCTCAGCCGTCCCTGCTCGAAGGCGGCGCTGATTTTCGGCAAATCCTTCAGGGCACGCGCCACCCGGACTTTTTCGCGGGCCGCGTTCAGGCCGATGCCGCAATGAAGTTCAGCCAGTGCGCACAGGAACACAGACCATGCTGATGCCAGCCGTCCTGCTCGTCGAATTCGCGAATGAGCACCAGCAGGCGGTAGGTCGCGGCGTAGATGTAGCCGCGCAACTCGGTGATCTGGCGGCCGAGGGTTTCGGTGTTCGGGTGAGGTGATGGCGAGATGGCGGTGAGAGCGGTTGTCATGGGCTTCTACCTCAGCGTTGCTGGCGCCTGTACATGCATCCAGTATACCGACAACTCTCTGAAAAATATGGAGAAGTAGACGATCCGACCGACCCAAAACCGCGGAGAATCACGAGAAACGATGGGCGAACGGATGTCTCCAGCGAGTCTACTCTGTCGTTTCCCGGTTTGGGTCGCCTCCGTGAGAAAAGCAACAGATCCAGCCGGATTCGCTGCGTTTCTCAATCAAGCGTTTGCAGTTCAGTTGCACCAGGAAATGCGAACGCAGAGTTTCCTCGCTCATAGAGACAAAGGGCTTTGTGCGGCTGCTTGCATGGTAGATTGGGGGTATGAAGTACACATCGATAGATCAGTTCAATGCAGCGCAGGTTGGGGAGGATAGCCAGATCTGCGCGGCGCTGCGGCGGGTGATTGACCGGGGGCTGCCGGAGGCGGAGCGCAAGATCTGGCACGGGCATCCGGTGTGGTTCCTCGACGGCAACCCGATTATCGGTTACAGCAAGCTCAAGTCCTGTGTCCGGCTTCTCTTCTGGAGCGGGCAGTCCTTTACAACTCCGGGTCTTTCGCCCGAAGGAAAGTTCAAGGCGGCGGAGCTACGCTTCACGAAGGCCTCGCAGATCGACGAGAAGGCCCTTCTTCTATGGCTCGAGGAATCGCGCGAGATGCAATGGGACTACAAGAATATCGTCAAGCGCAAAGGCAAGCTGATCCGCCTGCGCTAGCTGCTGCCCCGCTAGCTCGTTTCGGCGCCCGACCTTGAGAAACGGACGGCTTGGCGCGAGCAGCGACTGGTGTTTCGCACCGACTAATCGATCGCGTACTCCTGAACGAAAAGAAACCGGCCAGCAAGCTGGCCGGTCTCCCGGGGGTCCGGAGTGCGGGGTTACTCCGGGTTCGCGGCAAACGATGCCTCGCCGGCAAGGCTCAGCGTGACGCTTACGCGACGTTCCAGAGCCAGAGTGTCGGGCGACGGGTCCGTTACCTCGGTTTCGCCATGCGCGGCGGTCGTGATCCGCTCCGGCGACACGCCGGCTGCCAGCAGGAGTTCGCGGACCTCGGCAACGCGCTTCTCGGACAGCGTCTGGTTGTACTCGCTTGCGCCGCGCTGATCGGCAAAACCGTCGAGCCGAACCTGCACGTTCGGCATCGTCGCAAGCTTCTTGCCGAGCACGGCGAACCGTTCGGTCGTCGACTCCGGCAGAACGTGCTCGTCGGTACGGAACGGCAGGTCCATTGCCACGCCGGCTTCGAGCAGACGCGTCAGCTCCGGATACGACACGCGCTGCATGTGAGCGAGATCGTCGGCCATCGCGTCGATGTCGCGGTTGAGCGCGGCGACGTCCAGTTCGAGATCGCTTATCGTTTCGCGCGAGACATCGAGGTCTGCCGACAGCGTATCGATGCGCTCGTTCTTCTGATGAAAGCTGTCGCCGATCTTGGCACCGATCGCGGCGCCGATGATGAACCCGACCGGTCCGCCGGCCGCGGCGCCGATCAGGCCGCCGGCGCCCACGCCGACCGTTTCTTCCTTCGATGCTTTCGCCTGTGCGGGTACCGCGGCAAGCGTCGCGGCGATGATGGCCGAAGCGGCGATCGCGATAGTCGTTCGTTTCATGTCATTAGTCTCCATGTGACGGCTGTTCCGTGGAGACTATTAAAGGGCGGAACCGGGTCGCGCTGACGGCGGCTCCGTGGCACGGCGCCGATGAAATCTGACGAATCGTGGCAGCCCTCAGGCGCCGCGGAAGTCTGTAAGTGCCACGAAGGTGCCGCCGTTGCGCTCGCAGATAACCCGCATGAGCTGCGAGAAGCGCACGGCCGTCGGCGGAACGTTGCCGCCGCTGTTGAAAAGATAGGGGAAGCCGACGGCGTGAATGCGAACGAGCCGATTACCGTCGGCCGTTTTCCGGTTTACCGCGTCGATCTGCCGTGCGACCGCCTCGACGGAGCGGCCGCTGAACTCGTCGCCGAACACGTAGATGCTGATCTTCTTGTCGGGCTGCCAGAACGTATTGATCGCGTAGATGATGCCATCGGCCGGATTGGAGTCGCTGAACGGCCGCCACGTACGGAGCGTGTTGACGATCGCCTGCCGGCGGCCCGGCGAGTCCGGAATCCAGCGGTTGCGATACTGCGAGAACATGAAGTTCCCGTTGTCGTTCATGATCTGGATGCCTTTCACTTCCGGATAGACATCCAGGGTCTCGGTGATCTTTTCCTGAACGCGTCGCCAGTTGTATTGCTGCATGCTGCCCGAGGTATCGATCACGAAGATGATGTACTCGCTGTCGACCGGAATGCCGCCGACCGCATCGTCGCTTGCCCGGCGGAAGTACGGCTGCAGCCGACGCATTTCCTCGGTCAGACGCTGCCTGGCCGCCATCAGTGCGCCCTCGTCGAGTATCGACTCCGACTCCTGCTGCGTTGCCTGAAACTGCCCGCGCACCGTACTCAGCTCACCCTGCAGCCGTGCCAGCTGGAGCCTGGTCGCCGACGTCTGCTCGCGCTTGTCTTCCAGCGTGCGGTCCAGCACGGCCGTTTCGCCCCGTATCTCGAACAGCTCCTGCTCGAGCAGGGCGATCAACGACTCCAGGTCATCCTGCGTTTTTTCGATGATGACGGGTTCGTAGATCTTGCTGAGCACCAGCAGCAAAATGATTGCACCGAAACCACAGCAGATGCAGTCGAGGAACGACAGGCTGAACGCTTCGACGTTGCGGCGGCGGCGCTTCAACAGACACTCCTCGAGTTAAGGCCAGTCACGACTGACGCTCATGAACGAACCCTGCGTGGCATAAGCCAGCGTCCAGTAGAGGATGGCGGCGTCCGTATCGCCCTCCATTGGATACAGAAGAATATTGACCGGAACGCCGTTGGGGAGTTCGCGGATGGCGCGGCGGTGCAGGTTGACCCGCTCCCGGCCGCTGATCATGTTCCGGGCGCTCGTCGACTCTCCCAGCGTGGGCAGCCCGTCGACCAGCAGAATGATGTTGTCGGGCCTGGGCGTAAGACTGTCGGCAATCGCGTAGGCCGCCCGCATGTTGGTGCCGTTTTCCGGCACCGTCCGCCGCAACACGCGAATCGCCTCGTTGAGCTGGCTGGCGTCGTCGGCCTTGAGCCAGGTGCCGTCGCTGCCCCTGATCACCGGCTGCGCTTCGTTGTTGAACATGTAGATCTGAAACTCGCTGCCCGGCTGGAACTGCGACGTCAGCCAGTCCACGGTCGCGACGACCTGCCGCCATTTGACGGCACGCAGCTTCTCTGCATCGGACATGTTGCGCCGGCGAATGATGTTGACGATGGTGCTGTCGAGCATGCTGGCCGACCGGTCCACGAGCACGAGCGTTCGCTGACCGCCGAGCTTCAGGCCCGTCAGGTACTGCCGGTCGCCCTCCCCTTTGAACTCCCTGAGCCTCGTGCCCTGGTTTTCCTGCTCTTCCCGTAAAGCAAGCAGCCGCTTGACCTCTTCTTCGAGCAGCTCGATATCCGACTGGAGCTGCTCGACGCGTTCGATCTTCGCAAGCGAATCCTCATCGTACTCCGCGAGTTCGGCGCGCAGCTCCTCTATCAGCGCCAGTATTCGCGCTATCTCGCCCTCGGCGGTCTCCTGCTCGGTTTCCACCTGCTCGAGCGTATTCCTCGCCAGCACCAGATTCTTCCGCCCTTCGAGTATCTCTTCTTCGAGCATCCGCGTTTCGGCCATCAGGTTGCTGGGATCGTTCTCCGTAGTCTCCTTAACTTGCGCGTTGATGATCATGAAGAACAGGATCACGGCGCCGAAACCGCAGCTCATGCAGTCGAGAAACGACATGCTGAATACGTTGCCTTCGCGACGTCTACGGCGCATGCGCGGCCTCCGTCACGATCAGCTTGAACTCGTGTCCCGGCGTGCCGATCCTGAGCTGATCGCCCGCCTGCAGCACGGCCGAACCTTCAATCCGGTGACCGTTCAGAAAAGTCCCGTAGCGCGAATAGTCCTCGACGATGCACTGTCCGCCCTGCTGGCGAAGCGCGCAATGCCGCCGCGAGACACCGGGCATGTCCGCGGGCAAATCGACGAAGCGCTCGCCTTCTGCCGGCTGCGAGCCCAGCACGAGTACCTGACTGTCGATCGGCCAGGCGCGCGCACCGAACAGCAGATGGCTCGGCCTCTTGCCGTCGTCGCCCTGCGACGATTGCCCGATTGCGGCCGGCGACTGATCCCAGTGCAGCTGCTTCAGCAAAGCCACGCTGCTCGAGGAACGCTGCATCTCGCGGCAGCGGGCCAGCAGTCCGCGCGCGGTCGCGCCGGCCTCGAGCATGAAGACGTCGCCACCCACCCGCGCGGAAAGCGCATCCGCGAGACCCGGAAGCCGCGCGGCGCGATCGCTGAGCTGAATCGCGGGGTGTTCGTCGGCCCGAAACAGGGCGCGTAGCTGCCCGACGAGCCGCTGATACAGCGGCTCGACCGCCGCTATGACTTCCAGTCTGTCCAGTTCGGCGCGGTGTTCGATACCCCGGTAGTCGATCGCGACTTCGACACTGTCCCGCGCAGCGAGGAGCGACAGCCACTCCGGCAGCCGGTCCTGCATCAGCTGCTCCGTTTCCGCGGTGTGCAGCGGATCGAAGCGCGACTGCCTGACGAATGCGCCGGCAATCGACTTGATCCACGTATCCGTGAGCGCCACGGCGCCGACATCGTCCACCACGGCGCTCCGCTCGACCTGCGCCTGCCCGTTTTGCGAGAGCCGCGTCAGGAGCGCTCCGTGCAGACCGAGATCGACGTGTACCGGGACGGCTCCCGGATACTCGCGGCGGGTCGCCGACACGGCCGCGTCCACCATGGCGACGATCGGGATACCGAGCGCGTCGGCGATACCGAGAAACAGGCCCAATTGCTCACCGTTCATGCTCGGCGGGACGGCGACGATGAGGCGGTCACCCGCTTTCGAGGACAAGGCCCATAGCGACTCGAGCTGCAGGCTGACGAGATCCGCTGCCGTGAGGTGCCGAAACCGCGCGTCGCTGAGCGGCTCGGCCGAGAGCGAACTCCAGTAGTGGTTGTGTATGCGCCGCGGCTTGAGCCTCGCGTTCGCGAAGGCCTTCTCGCCGGTATAAAGCTCCCGATCGTCGAGCAGCGCGAATCCGGGTTCGCGGTAAACGACACCGCGCTCGCCGAGAACCGTAATCCCGGCGTCGTTGATGTGTGCAGCCAGCAGACTCACGATTCCGCCTCGATGGGTCCGGACCGGCTCAGTCCGCCTGCATGTGGCGGATCAGCTTCTCGTCGCAGTATGCCTCGCTGTCGAACACCAGACGCTCCTGCATGAGCTGGAGCTGGTGCACGAGGAACATCAGGAAGATGCTGATGAGAAGCGCGATGAATGTCGAGTTGAACGCGACGCCCAGGCTTTGAGTAACGCCCGCGATATCCCCCTGCACGGCTTTGTCCGCTTGTGCGAGTGCCTCGCCGATACCGCGGACCGTACCGATGAAGCCGATACTCGGAATCGCCCAGGAGATGTAGCGAATCATCGACAACTCGGACTCCAGGCGTTCCGCTTCGGACTCGCAAATCGTGTGGGTGCTGCTCGACACGTCCTGGATGTTTCGCGTGGTGCCGAAACGGCGCAACGCATTCATAAGCGCGCGCGGCAGCAGCATTCGCTGCCGGTCCTCAGGCAGCGACTGGACCTGACGCGCAAACTCGCGCGTATCCTCCGGGAGTATTCGCATACCCTCCGCAACCGGCACGAGTTCGATATCGAGCAGCCGCCGCTCACCCATTATCTTCACGGCCTTGTAGCCCATGATTGCAAGCGCCCAGAACATCAGGATGAAACAGGCCTCCTGTTCCAGATCCTTGATGAGTACCCACACATGGCGCTCGCGCACATAGTCCGGATCCGCGGCCGCGGCGGCATTCTGTTCCTCGATGATTTGCTCGGCGTTCGGACGGACGACGGAAACATAAAACGCGTGAACGACGATCACGGCGATAATCAGCGCAAAGAGCTGAAACACAAATTCGACTGGGATGTTCTTCTTTTGCATGATTCAAATATCGGTGGGGAACGCAATCGGTTCGTCGGCCGGGATCTCTTCGCTCGGAATGAAGTCGTCGTCGGCGGTGGGGTCGAATCCCTGCATATCGAGTTCGGGATCGTCGAGTAGTTCGGTATCGTCGCTTGCTGCGGGCTCGTCGACCTGTTCGGCACTCGCCTCGGTATCCGGTGCCTCCTGCTCGCCGCGGTCGTCCTGCGCAACGGCAGACGCCGTCAGCAAGGCGAGACCCGCAAGCAGCGTCGCCAATCGTTGCATAGCCATTCGTTCGCTCCGATGTCCGTTTCGATCTTTGACCGCGTCGCGGCCAAATTGTCTCACGATTCGTAAGAGACCGGCCACGGACTACTCTGCGGCCGGTTCCAGATTGCGCGCGATCCGGAAACCTAAGTCAGGTCTCGCCTCGGTGCCCTGATCCCGATAGCTCAGCCTTAGCTCGGTTTCCGTGCCGTGTCGCCAGCTCGATCCGCGAATCACGTTGCTTCGCCCGCGCTCTGGACCCAGCGGGTCGACGACCGGCCGTGTCTGACCGGGCGTTGGAACGGCGTAGTAATCGTTGGTCCATTCGGCAACGTTGCCGCCGCCATCGTGCAGGCCTGCTGCATTGGCCGGAAAATTGCCGACGGGCGAAGTTGCCGTGAAGCCGTCGTCGTAATCGGGTATCAGCGTCGGTGCAATGCCATCCGCGGACTGGTCGGCGAAGTTACCCGTGACCCTGCGCGGCGGCCAGCCTTCGCCCCAGGGAAACCTGAGCGCATTGGGGTTGCCCTCATAGCGGATTGCCCACGCCCATTCCGCTTCGGTCGGCAGGCGATAGCCGTTCGGGAACGGCCGGATCGCCACCCACTCGCCGAACTCCTCCTTGTAGACGGGATTGAGGCCCTCTTTGGCACTCAGCCAGTTCAGATATCGGACGGCCTGCGTCCACGTCACGTTCGCGACCGGATTGTTGTCGCCCGCCATGGTCGGACTCAAATCGGCGCCGGAGTCGTGGGCCGGATCGAAAGCCGCGAACTGCCGGTTCGTCACCTCGTTCACGCCGATCAGGAACGGCCTCGTCAGCCTCACCGGAACGATCACCTCGTTTGCCCGCCTGCCGGCTTCGCCGCGCGACGAGCCCAGCCGGAACTCGCCGGGCTCGATCCGCCGCAGTACGTGACCCTCTTCGGTCGTCTGCTCGCGCTGAATGCTTGCGGCCGCGATGTCGGCATCGCTCCTGAGGCGCGCGCTCAGCGTTTGCGGATAGCCCGGCCTGGGCGTGATCGTCCGTTGCCAGGTCTCGTACCCGGCCTTGCGTACTTCGATGCGCTTCGGCGCGGAACTCAGGTCCAACGTCGTCGTGCCGGTACCCCGGGCGCGGCCGTCAACGTAGACCGTCGCGTCGGCCGGCGAGACGTTGACCGTAACGCGCCCCGTCCTCGCGCTCAGATCGACGGTTATCTGCTCGCTTGCGGCCGACGCGAGGCGAACCTCGCGTGTCGCCGAACCGTAGCCGGCCTTGGACAGGCCAATCGTGTAGTTGACGTCGGGAGCCAGATCGATCGTGATCGGCGACTGACCGCGGTAGCGCCCGTCCACCGTGACGTTCGCGCCGCGCGGCACCGTATTTACGAGCAACCGCGCATCGGCGGCTTCCAGCTCGATCAACGGCAGCTCCAGGGCCTCGTTGGGCCGCGTTACGACGTTTCCGTCCCACGCTTTGAACCCTTCGCGGACTACCGAGAGCGTGTGCTCCCCTTCGATCAGCTCGATCACGGCCGGCGTGGTGCCGACGAGCTCATCGTCGGCGAGGATGTTCGCACCCGACGGTTCGGACGTAATCGTCACGTTGGCCCAGCGCGGCACGAGCTGCACGGTGATTCGATCGGATCTGGCCAGCCCGGCCATCTCGAACGCGTGCAGAACCGGCAGGTATCGCTCGGACTGCACTTCGAGCGTGTGCTCGCCCGGCTGCAGCTCGACGGGCCCCAACGGCGCCTCACCCACGATGCTGCCGTTGATCGTGACGGTCGCTTGCGCGCCGTCGGCCGTGTACACGATCACCTCCCCGGGACGCCTGCGGAGCGTCACCTCGATCGTGCGGCTTGGCGTGTCGTCCACCGTGAACGACTGGTTGACGTCGTAGTAGCCGGCCTTCTCCACCTCGAGCGAGTAGTCGCCCTCGCGAAGCAGAACACGGTTGCCGAGCGGCAACCGGAACCAGCCACCGCGGATGTCGATTCTGTCGGGTGCCTCCGGCGTCACGGCAATTTCGATGCTGCGCGACGTGAACAGCAACCAGGCGAGTACCCCCAACACGACGAAGCCGCTTATCAGCACCCAGCGCAGTATGTGGCGGTCCGCGGCAGGCTCGAGCGCGCGGGTTTCGGCGGCGCGCCGGAACGCCGCGGGCATGATCGCTTCCTCACGCGCGGCCGCTTCGGTGTCCTCGAGCTCCGGCGGACGCGTCACGTAGGCGCTGTCCTCGAGGCGTACGCTGAGCATCAGTCGATCGTCCGCAGCCGAGACCTCGATACGACTGCCGAAAAAAGCCAGCGTGTCACCGTCGTCGAGCTTGCGGCTGGCGACCAGAGGCTCTCCGTTGAGCGTGATGCTGCCGTCGCGACCGACGGGCTGGGCAAACGGCGCGCCGTCGAGCAGATCGATGAGAACGACAGGGCCGCCGCCGGGACCGGGCAGACGGATGTCGCTATCGCCACCCGTTCCGAGACGCAGCGGCAGCGCGCTCGCGGCTACGCGACGTTCGCCCTCGACGTCGCGGACAATCAGGTGGTCAAAGCTCAAATTGGCTCCTCACTCTGCACGACGACGGGCTGCATGTCCTCTTCGGGCGCAACGCGGAACTCAACCCGCACGTCGCGATAGCCAGGCCGGCTGCCGACGGCAACGTACGTTCCCGGCCGCAGCTCCACGCGCCGCAAGCTGAAACTGCCCAGCCGGCCAACGCGGTGAATCGACACCTCGGTGACGTTGTCCGATACCAGTTCGACGGTAAGGGGTGTCGCTGCACGTTTCAACAGGCGGGACAGCTCGTCGCGCTGAGCCTCGAGCCTCGGTCCGACTTCCGGAAGACGCGTCACCGATACGACCAGGTTCGTCGCGCGCTGCATCGTCGCCGGCGAGCTCAGGGAATCGGGTTCGGCGATGTAGCGATCGAACTCCCGGTGGACGTTCACCATCCGATTGGCGTCCTGAAGCCCCTGCTGTGCGAAGGCCAGATTCGGATCGAGTTCGAGGATCGCTTCGTAAGTGCTGACGGCGTCTTCCCAGCGCTCGTCCGCGCTTACCGCCGCCGCCTCCTGTTCGAGCAGGCGAATACGCTGGAGCCGCACGCCCTGATCCACCTGCAGCAGTCCGTCGCGCGCCTCGCTGGATCCGGGGCGCAATGCCTCGGCCCGCCTGAAGGCGGCCCGCGCGGTGGCGAAGTCCTCGACGGCAAGCGCGGCAAGCCCCTCGCTCATTCGCGAGTCGAAGTCCATCTGCATCGCCGCTGCCCGCACCCGGGCAATACCGTCGCTTGCCGGCGCCCAGAGCGGATCGATCTCGTTGGCACGTCCGAACGCCTCGAGAGCGAGATCGAACTCCAGGTTGCCCTCGTAGCGCTCCCCCGACGCGACGAGGGACAATACCTGCTCCAGGTTTCTCGCCCGTTCGAGCCCCTCCTGCGCCTGCCGGTCGCCGGGGCTTACCGCCACCGCGAGGTCGAGTGCTTCCAGCGCCGCCGTCGCATCGCCGTCGTCGAGCGCCGCGAGACCGCGGGCAAGCGTGTCGGCAAACACCGTGTTGACCTGGTCCAGCAGAGGTTCGAGCAAGCCGATCGCCTTTTCGTACTCGGCAGCCGCGGTTTCGTAGTCGCGATCGAGGAAGGCCTCGTCGCCTGCCTCGTACGCCGCCCTGCCCTGCGCATAGGTCAATCCGCCCCAGCGCTGCACGGCACGCGCTTCGAGCGTCTGCATCATCGACAGCAAGCGGCCCAAAACGGCTTCGGTGACCTGCCGGGATTCCACCCTGGCATCCCGTGCCGGAGGCTCGTCACGGATAACCGGGGTCGTCTCGGGCTCCGGCTCGGCCGGGACGGCGGGTTCGTCGGCCGGTTCCGCGGGCGGCGCGTCGGCAACGCGGTCCGGCAGGTAGAACACGACGCCGAGAAGCAACAGCAGCAGGACGGCGAACGATCCATACACCGCAAGCGGCTGTATACCGCCGCGCGGCTCCGCCGCCGCTGGCGTCGTGGCGGACGGCGCGGGCTTGCGGAAACGGGCCGCCTGAGACTCGACAGTCTCCGTGCCGGAGTCTCCGGGTCTGGCGACGAGGTCCGCGGGAGCGGCGCCCGGCCGAAAGCCTGCGGCGGCCAGGGTTTCGACGACTTCGGCAGCACCGGGCCGCGCCGCCGGGTCCTTCGCAAGCATCGCCGCGACGAGCGCGGTTACCGCCTCGGGAAGCGCTTCACCGTTGGCGGCAGCGACCGGGGGCGGCACTTCGTGTTCGATCGCTTCGGCCAGATCGGCTCCGGAGTACGGCGCCCGTCCGGCCAACAACTCGTAGGCCAGCCCGCCGAGCGCGAACACGTCGTCCCCGGTAGCGGCAACCCCGCCATCGAGCTGTGCTGGAGAGGCGGCAATCGGCGAACCGCCGCTGGCGGCCTGTCCGACCGGCGCGGCAACGCCGAAATCGATCAGGTACGGCGCTCCGTTCGCATCCAGCAGGACGTTGTCGGCCTTGACGTCCCGGTGCACGATGCCTTTTCCGTGGGCGTAGCGCAGCGCGTCGGCAATCGCCGCTATGACCGGCAGCACCGCCCTGGCCGCGGCGCCGGCAAGCACGCCGGCAGCGGGGCCTTCGACGTACTGCAGACTGTAGAAGGCGCCTGCTGCATCGTCGTGAAACTCGAAAGTGCGGGCGATGTGCGGATGCACGAGCCGAATCGACGTCTGCCACTCGCGATGCAGAACACCGCGGTTCCCATCGGGAGCGTTGAGGATCTTCAGCGCGACGGCTGCCCCGGTCATCCGGTCGGCAGCCAGCCAGGTCTCGGCTTCCCCGCCACGGCCGAGCCGGCGCTTCAACCGATAGCGATCAAGCAGCTCGGCGCCGGGCCGGAGCTCGCGCAAACCAGACCGGTCACTCATGGCAATCAGGTTTCAGGCGCGCGCTCGGGTGTCCCCAGTTCTTCGTCGCTCGGGAAGCCCGTCTCGGCCTCGTAGATTTCCCGGAGCAGGCGACGCCAACTCTCGTACTGAGCCGCCGCAGTGCCCGTCAGACGCCGCGTCTCGCCCCGCACCGTCACGAGCATGGGCGCCGCTTCGGAACCGAAGGATTCCGACAGCTCGCGAATCGCCTCGGCGTGAAGTCCGGCCTCGGAACGCCGCGAGAAACCCATGAAGATCTGATCGACGCCCTGGGAAACACCGATCGCCTGCAGCGAACGCTTCATGCGGCGCGTCGAACGACTCGAACTATTGTCGGTATCCATTGCCAGCGAGCCCGCCAGCACCACCGCGCCCATGAGCGCCCTGATCGTCCCCGAACGCCTTACCTGACGGTAGTTTATCGACTCCTCGCGAGCCGTCTTGCGCCAGGCATGGTATGGGATCGCGATGCCGTAATAGAAATTCGCGTAGTGGTCGTTGAGGGTGTCCACGACGAGGCGGTCGCGCTCGCGGATCTGCCGCAGGCGCGCGACGCTCGGATCGTTCTCGGCCGGGAGTCGGACGAGCGTACGCATGCCGTCCTCATCCGTGGCCAGGTAATCCGCAAACGGCGCCGGCGACATGTCGGCGAAAAACTGCATTTCCGATATCTCGCGAATCCGGGCGCCCTGCTCATTGCCGAGCGTTTGGGCGTGCTGATGGAGATCGTTGGCGATATCGTTGAAGACCTTCTGATAGGGGTCCTGACGCCGGTCGCGATTCGTCGAATACGACGACATTCCGGTTTGCGCGCTGTAGCGGTTCTCGAACCAGTGTCGGCCGCTTGCATCGTCTACCCGCACTCTGAGCGTCACGAACTCGCCGTCCGATTTCTCGATGCTGCCGCTGACGATGACGTCGGTAAAGGCCTGTTCCGAAGGCACCACGCGCACGGCGCCCCAATGGCCGGTGCCCTGCAGCGTCGACTTCAGGTGATACGGCAGGTACCGGGCCTCGGCCGAGCGTATCTCCTCGAAGACACCGGTACTCGCCGGGTCGTTGTCCTCGGGCACGCCATTGTCGAACTCGACGATCCCGATATCGAGCAGCAAATGCTCCTCGACCGGGGCGGCGGCGACCACCAACTCGGTTTCCTCCGCCGTCACGACTTCCTTGACGGCGCAACCCTGGGCGGCGAACAACGCCACCGCTGCAATTCCGACGGCACGCAACATGGCCGGACTCACCACTCCTTACAGTCCCTTGTACTTCCGATACTCTTCCCAGAGGCGCTCGCGAAGCTCGGCGTCCTCCTCGGCCAGCGCCGCCTCGCGGAGCTGGCGCGCAATGATGTCGTCGTCAGCCGCCATCGGAACGTCTTCCGGCGTCCGCTCGCGGATCTCGTCCTCCGACATCGAAGCCGTCGGCGATTCGGGGCGCACCGCGCCTTCGTTGACGACGGCCACGGAACCGCCGCTGCCACCGCTGCCGGCCTGCTCGCCGAGGCTGACCCCGCCGCTGCCGCCGCCACCGCCGCCGAAGCCCTCGGTGTTGCGGCCGACTGCCGCGACCTCTTCCTGTTCCTCGTGCAGCACCTCGTCGAAATCGCCTAAGGACTCATCGAGGACCTGGCCGAGCCGCTCGGCGCGCTCCGCGTCGCTTTCGCTGGGAAACTCGCCGACACTGCCGCCTTCGCCGCCCATCCCGGCAGCGCCATCGGCGCTGCTGCCGGCACCACCTCCGCCGCCGAGACAGTCGCCGTCCTGGCCCATGCCGCCGACACCGCCCGGAATACCGCCGGCGCTGCCGCAATCGCCGCTGCTGTCGCCGTCGCCATCACCGTCGCCGCCGGCGCTGTCGCCGCCGCTCTGACCGCCCGCGCCACCGATGTCGGGTCCGCCCACGCCGCCGGAGCCGCCGGGTGCGGGTATGCCCATGTCGGAACCGCCCGAACCGCCAGTCGGCGACGGGATGCCGGCTCCGCCGGACGAGCCACCGCCAGTCGACCCTCCCGGACTCGGCATGCCGCCTCCGGGTGAGCCACCTCCGGTTGAACCGCCGGGCGTGGGGATGTTCGTACCGCCGCCGGATGAACCGCCACCGGACGGGCCGCCGGGACTCGGTATCCCGCCGCCGGACGAGCCACCTCCGGACGAACCCCCGGGGCTGGGCATACCGCCACCGGACGAGCCACCGCCGGACGAGCCGCCGCCCGACGAACCGCCGCCGGATGAGCCGCCGCCGGAAGCGCCGCCACCTGACGAGCCACCGCCGCTTGGGGATGACGGCCCGGAATCCTCATTGCACGCCGTGCCGACGGCCAGCACCGCCAAAGCCAGCAGGAGCGGCCGCAACCACGCGGGAATCGAAGCAGTAGTGTGGGTCGTCTTCATGGTCTGGAAGCCTCCGGGCCCGCCAACGGCGCGACAGATGCAGTAGAAGATAGCGGCTCTACGAGTTTGAACCGATGGCGAGGCCGCAAGTTCCGTCGGTTTCGCGGCCAAGGCCCTGTCGCGACGCGGATTTCCTGTTCCAAGACCTTAATACGCGGCTGCGGCCCGTTCAACCGTCGGATGCCGGCTGGCGCTGTTGTCCCGGCTTCGCGCGCTGGTACGGTTTGCGGTAGAGGATCAACGACAGATCGTCCGGTTTGCACGGCGTTTTATTGTCGCTTTCGGCCATGCGCCGCGTCGCAAGACCGACGATCCGATCCATGGCGCTTTCGAGCGTACCCGTGCGCATGCGCTCGACGACCTCGTGGATATGCAGATTGTCCGTCAGCCCATCGCTGGCGAGGAGCACCGTGTCGCGCGGGTTCAGAATCACCCCGGCGCCGATATCGATACGCATGTCGTCGTTGCCCACGAAATTCGACACGACATGACGGTCGGCATGATGCAGCGCGTCCCGCTGGTCGAGAAAGCCCGCCTCCACAGCAAAGCCGGTCGGCGAATGGGCAAGCGTCTGGAGTCGGATTCGGCCGCGCTGTCCGACGATCACGGCTTCCGAGTCGCCGACCTGGTAGCTGCGCGCCAGATGCCCCTCGATCGTCACGATGGTCAGCGTCGTCGCAGAACCGTTGGCTTCGGCGCGAATCGCTTCGTTCGCAGCTTCGATACCGTTGAGCACCGCGGTTCTCAAAAGCGTCGTCTTGCCCTCGGCAACCTCGAGCGACTCGGCGAGCGTCCTCACAGCCAACAGTGACGCCCGCTTGCCAGCCGGGAGCCCGCCGGCACCGTCGGCGATGACGAGTACACAGGCATCGGGTCCCCAGGGGATGCTGGCGACCGTGTCCTCGTTATGAGTGTCCTTGTCCGGTGCCCGGGCCGTGTACGCAAGCAGTCGTCCGCCGCCCATGGGAGCCAGCTGCTGCGCCGGCGTAGTGGCGCCATCCAACAGCAGCATGTCGGCCGCGCTCATCCCTGCTTCCTCGGCACGGGCTCCCGGCACCAGGCGCAGAAGTTCCAGAAGTCCGCCGCAATCCCCCAGCCGCAGGCCTTGCAGGTCGACTTGCTGCCCTCGAGTTTCCACGGTTTGCGAACTTTGGTTCGGCACCAGGGACAATAGCGCATGAACGGCATCAAGGGTCCGCGACAGCGCTTGTTGCTGCAGGTGGCGGTGTAACGTTTGTCCGGGTAGCGCCGCGTCGTCTCTTCGACGAATCCGGGACCGTAGCACCAGGCGCAGTAGTCCCAGTCCTTCTTCACCCCGCGCTCGCAGCGCGGGCAGGACGACGGCATGACCGACTCGGCCCGGCGCGTCGGATTGTCGAAGCCGCACCACGGGCAGGCCTGCATGCTCTCCGCTACCGGCCCTTCGCAGTGGCGGCAACGGTGCTTGAGGTCGAGGGTGCGGCCGAAGCGACGGCGAAACTCCCGCCAGCGGATTTGCTGCCAGCTCACGTTGTGCACACCGGAACTCTTGCCACCCGCACGCTTCCGACCGTCGCGCTGGCGGCGGGCGTGCGCGCGCAGGCGCTCGAACGCGGCCTGCATCGCGATGCCGTTGACGAAGCGCTGCTTCGGATCGATCTGAATCGCCCGTTCGAGAAAGCGCACGAAATCCGGCCGAACCCGCTGCATCAACCGGTCCTGGCCGGGCAGCGGCCACTCGAAGGGCCATTCGGGCAGTGTGCCCGACAACAGCCGATAGATGACGAGCCCCATCGAAAAGACGTCGGACTGAAACTTGGGCCGTCCCATGGCCTGCTCAGGTGCGATGTAGTCTATCGTTCCGGATCCCGAGGCCTTCAGGGTCCTGAGACTCACCTTCGCGAAACCATAGTCGCAAAGCTTGAGGCGGTTCCCTGGAAAAAGGATGAAGTTCTCGGGCTTGATATCGCAGTGGATGACCTTGTTTTCGTGGACACAGGCGAGTGCCTGCAGCGCCTGGCCGGTCAGATCCAGCGCGTTCGCCGTCGATATTCGCCGTTCGAGCCGGTCGGCAAGCGATTCTTCGCCGAGCTCCATCGCAATCACGAAGTGCTCGCCGATGTAGCTGGCGTTGAGCACCCCGAGCAGGTTCGGGTGCCTGAGGCGGGTCGCGACCTGCACTTCTTTGAGGAACTCGTCGTGCCCGCTATGGTCCGCCATCCGTGGGACCTTGAGCGCTACGCGCAGCCGCTGAATACGATCGTACGCACGATAGACGTCGGCGAGAGGACCCGACGCGATGCGGCCGAGGATCGTGTACTTGCCCAGCTTCTGCCGTGCGCGCAGCATCGTGGAAAACCACCCAGCGTTTCAGTGAACGTAAACCGGACGCAATCTAGCGACTCAGCCCGTTTCGCACAACTGTCACCAAACCTTAAGCCGGGCGTCAAATACGCCGCCTAGCCTTCGCGCCGTGCTAATCGAATCCGGGGCGAAGGACCGAACATGACGACTAAGCACTTCCGCACCCTCTGGCTATCCGACGTTCATCTCGGCGCCATCCAATCCCGCGCCGCCGACCTCTCCGACTTCCTCTCCGCCGTCAGCGCCGACACGATCTACCTGGTCGGCGACATCGTCGACCTCGAGAGGATGAAGGTGAAGCCGACGTTCCTCGAATCCCACCGCGCGCTGCTCGGGAAACTCGTCGCGATCGCGCAGGGGCCTACGCGCGTCGTGTACATTCCCGGCAACCACGACGTCGAGTTCCGCCAGATGGCCGGTCAGTCGCTGTTCGGCGTGGAGATTCGGCTCGAGGCCGAGCACATTACGGAGGCAGGCGACCGTTACCTCGTATTTCACGGCGACGCGCTGGACGCCGCCATTCGTAAAGGCACGAACCTTGAGAAGTTTGCATCCGCTGCCTACACGCTGCTCGTCGAAACCGACGTGCGCTTCAACGCGCTGCGCTCCCGTTTCGGCGGCCGCTTCTCGCCGCTTGCCACGCGGATCAAGAACCGCCTCAAAGCCGCCAACGAGTACATCGAACGCTTCGAGAACACCGCGGCATCGTATGCCGGCGGGCGCGGCTTCGACGGCGTGATTTGCGGCCATATTCACAGGCCTTGCGCCCGCGACATCGACGGCGTCCGCTATGTCAATGACGGCGACTGGGTCGAACACCGCAGCGCCGTCGCGGAGAATGCCGCCGGCGAACTCGAACTGCTGCGGTATCGCTCCGGCGGGATCGACCTCGAGCCGCTGTTTCCGGACAGCCGTCGCCGCAAACTGGCTGCCTGAAGCGAAGGCTCTGCTATGGTAGCGCCCGGGCGAGTAGCGTTCGGCATCTGATTTACGTATGGCAAAACCCGGGAACACCGGATTACGGCGAGTTCTGAGAGCGTCGGTCTACTCGGCGCAGGGTCTTAAGCACGCCTGGCGCTTCGAGGCCGCGTTCCGTCAGGAGTTCGTCGTCACGCTGATCCTCGCGCCCGTGGCACTCTGGCTCGGCAGCTCAGCGCTCGAACGCCTGCTGCTGATCGGCAGTTGCGTGCTCGTACTCGTCGTGGAGCTCCTGAACTCGGCGATCGAAGCGGCGATCGATCGCGTCGGGCACGAGCATCACGAACTCTCCGGACGGGCGAAAGATCTGGGCTCGGCCGCCGTACTGCTCAGCCTGATGCTTACGACCGCCACCTGGGCGACGATCGGCTGGCAGCGCTTCTTCGCGGGCTGATGGCGGGCGGCGGGTGGCGGGTGGCTCAGGCGACGAGCAGTACGCTGGTCGTCGCGATCGCACCGCCCAGTCCGGCACCAACGAGGACGTCGCTCGGATAGTGGAGCCCGAGAATGACCCGTGAGGCGGCGACGAGCAGCGCGAAGGGAATCAGCACGAACAGCATGAGCGGCTCGTAAAAGCCGTACAGCACGGCGAAGCTGACCGCGTGCAGCGTGTGCCCCGACGGAAAGCTGTAGCGATCCAGCGGCGCGGTGCCGCAGGTGATCTTGCCGTGGTGCCTGATGTATGGCCGCTCTCTGACCAGCCGCTGCTTGAGCAGCTTGTAGATCAGGATGCCGGCGCCCGCGGTCAGCAAGGTCTGGACGACGAAGGTCGGCGCATTGGCGCCCTGCTGCACCGCACAAACGAGCCCGAAGCCGACCCACGCCGGGTAGTCGCCGAGTCGCGATACGGCGCTGAAGAACGCCTTGACGCCTCGCCACCTGCTGAGAGCATTGATACGACGACAGGCAGCAAGCTCCAAATCGTCAAAATAATCAATAACTACCATACCGCTGCACCAAGTGTTTCACGCTGCGGATTGTCTGTCGGAGGTCTGACAGACGCGTGACCGGGCCGTGACAGATCGATGAAAGTCTAAACCAGCTTGTCACCTCAATGTTAAGTTTCTGTAACACAGCTTTCACAGATGGCGCGAAGTATGCGCCGCATGCGCATTGCGATTGTGACAGACGCCTGGAAACCGCAGGTCAACGGCGTCGTCCAGACGCTCTCACAGACGCGGGACGAACTCGAGGCGATGGGTCACGAGCTGCTGATGGTCACGCCCGAGAACCGGCGGACGATCCCGATGCCGACCTATCCGGAGATCCGCCTGTCACTGTTCGCCGGACGGGGCGTCTGCCGCGACCTCGACGGGTTCGGTCCCGACTGTATCCACATCGCCACCGAAGGTCCGCTCGGGCTGGCGGCGCGGCGCTATTGTCGGCGTCACGGTATCCCGTTTACGACGGCCTATCACACCCAGTTTCCGGAGTACGTCCGGGCCCGCTTCCCGATACCGATTGGCTGGACCGTCAGCCTCTTGCGCTGGTTTCACGGCAGAGCCGTCCGGATCATGGTGCCGACGGAGGCGATCCGCGACAAGCTCACCGCCCGCGGTTTCGA
The DNA here is from genome assembly GCA_028277185.1 of Woeseiaceae bacterium. Lineage (GTDB taxonomy): Bacteria > Pseudomonadota > Gammaproteobacteria > Steroidobacterales > Woeseiaceae > UBA1847. Next base: position 22,122 of record JANQGQ010000010.1, on the reverse strand, counting down.
CAACGTCGTGATCTGGTCGCGCGGCGTGGATACCGCTCTCTTCAGTCCCGACGATCCTTACGACTACGATCTCGACGGCCCGGTCTTCGTCTACATGGGGCGAGTCGCGGTCGAGAAGAACATCGAGGCCTTTCTCGGACTGGAACTGCCCGGCAGCAAGGTCGTCATCGGCGACGGACCGGATCGCGCCCGGCTGGAAGTCGAGTACCCTGACTGCCATTTCCTCGGCTATCGCTTTGGCCGCGAGCTGGCCTCGCACCTGGCCGGCGCTGACGTGTTCGTATTCCCGAGCCGCACGGACACTTTCGGTTTGGTCATGCTGGAAGCCATGGCCTGCGGTCTGCCGGTTGCTGCGCTACCGGTGGACGGACCGATCGACGTGGTTCAGAACGGCGTGACGGGAATTCTCGACGACGATTTGCAACAAGCCTGCCTGGAGGCGCTCGAACTCGACCGTGCCGAAGCCCGGCGCTTTGCCGAACGCCGGAGCTGGCGTCGATCGACGACGCAGTTCGAAAGCTATCTCGCGCCCCGGGTCCTCGATACGGCGTCCGACCAGCCCGCCAAGAGCTGATCCCGGCGGGACGAGTCCATCGCCGGCTCGAACACGCGCTCGCTTTGCCAGACGGATCGGATTCCGGCAACGTCGGCAAACGCACCGCAACCCAATGCCGCGAGGCACGCCGCGCCGAGCACGGTCGACTCGACGTTAACCGGACGTTCGACGGGCGTGTCCAGGACATCTGCCAGAAACTGCAGGAACCAGTCGTTGGCCGTCATCCCGCCGTCGACACGTATCACGGCCGGCACGACACCGTCTTCGCGCATCGACACGACGAGGTCGTGCGTCTGATAGGCGACAGACTGCAGCGTGGCGGTAACGATCGTATTCCGATCGCTGCCTCGCGAAAGACCGAAGACCGCACCGCGCGCATGCGGGTCCCAGTACGGGGCACCGAGCCCGGCGAACGCCGGCACGACGTAGACGTCGTCGACGACACCCGTGGTCCGGGCGACGGCTTCGGACTCGGGCGCCGAATCGATGAGGCCCAACTCGTCGCGCAGCCACTGGAGGGCCGATCCCGCGACGAACACACTGCCCTCGAGCCCATAGGTGACCTTGCCATCCAGGCGATAGGCGATTGTGGACAATAGCTGGTTTCGGGACTTGAGCGGCGCGTCGCCGGTATTGGTGATGACGAAGCAGCCGGTGCCGTAAGTACTCTTGGTCATGCCGGGTTCGAAACCCGCCTGGCCGATCAGCGCCGCCTGCTGATCGCCCGCTATCCCCGTCACGCGCGTACCTTGCTTGAGAAACGGCACCGCGGTCTCCCCGAAATCGGCGGCGCAATCGAGTACCTTCGGCAGCACGGCGCGCGGAACGTCGAACAGAGCCAATAGCTCGTCGTCCCAGCGCTGCTCGCGAATGTCGAAGAGCATCGTTCGTGAGGCGTTGCTGGCATCCGTGACGTGCGCGGCGCCTCCCGTCAGGCGCCACGTGAGAAAACTGTCGACAGTCCCGAACGCGAGCTCGCCTCGCTCCGCGCGCTGTCGTGCGCCCGGCGTGTTGTCGAGCAGCCACTTGAGCTTGGTCGCCGAAAAGTACGGGTCGAGGCGCAGGCCGGTCTTCTCGCTCACCGTGTCCTCGTGACCGGCTTCGCGGAGTTGGCCGCACAGATCCGCGGTGCGCCGATCCTGCCAGACGATGGCGTTCCCGACTGCCTTCCCCGTTGACCGGTCCCAGAGCAGCGTCGTCTCCCGCTGATTGGTGATGCCGATCCCCGCAATCGCGCCGGTATCGATAGCCGCCGATTTGAGCGCCGCGCGGATGACGCTTTCCACCGACCGCCAGATCGCCTCGGGGTCGTGCTCGACCCAGCCCGATGCCGGATAGATCTGGGGGAATTCCTCCTGCGCGCTCGCGACCGGCCGCATGTCGGTGGTCAGGAGTACGGCGCGGCTGCTGCTCGTTCCCTGATCGATCGCGAGAATGTATTGGTCTGTCATGCCGTCCGCTCTCCGTAGTTGTGCACACCCGCCGCGAGCGGCGACCGGACCGACATCCGCTTGCCGGCCTCTGCCGGCATCGGGGTCTCACCCTGCCCGGCAACGAAGCCGCGTATGCGCTCGAGCACGGCGTCCGGCCAGCGCGTCACGCGACGTGTCTCGAGATCGACGAACAGGTTCATCCATTCGGCCGTCGCGGCCAGCCGCGAATCCCGCAAGCGGTACAGCCTTTGGAACTGATGAATTCGCTTTTCGTCGTACGCGAGTACCTGACTCGTAACGACGAACGCGTCACCCTCTACGAGTTCGGCCTGGTAGGTAACGTGACATTCGACCGCAAACGTCGAACCGCCGGTGGTCCCGATCGACTCGCCCGTGATGCCGAAGCGCGTCCAGAGCGCGTCGACACCGAGATCGAATGCGAGCACGTAGTACGCAACGTTCATATGCGCATTGACGTCGATCCACGCCGCCTCCACGGCCCCACGATACACCTCCGCACCCTCAATACCGCGCGCCATCGACATCAGGCATTGAGCTCCGGGCGATCGCGAAAGAACTCGAGCGCCTCCGGATTGACGAGCGCCTCCGTGTTGCGCACGGGCTCGCCGTGCACGACGCTTCGCACCGCGAGTTCCACGATCTTGCCGCTGCGGGTCCGTGGAATCTCCGGCACGGCGAGTATTCGCGCCGGCACGTGCCGCGGCGTCGTGTTGTCGCGGATGACCTGGCGGATGCGGGCACGGAACTCGTCGTCGAGTTCGAGGCCCTCGCGCAGCACCACGAACAGCACGACCCGCACGTCGTCGTCCCACTGCTGTCCGACCGCGATGCTTTCGACGACTTCGTCCAGGCTCTCGACCTGCCGGTAGATCTCGGCCGTCCCGATGCGCACGCCGCCGGGGTTCAGAACGGCGTCGGATCGTCCATGGATAATCATGCCGCCCGCTTCAGTCAGCTCGGCATAGTCGCCGTGCGCCCAGACGGCGTCGTAAGTGTCGAAGTACGCCGCGCGATACTTCGCCCCGTCCGGATCGTTCCAGAAGGCAACCGGCGCGCTCGGAAACGGCCGGGTGCAGACGAGTTCGCCCTGCTGACCGATCACCGCCCGCGCCTGAGCGTCGAACACTTCGACCGCCATGCCCAGCCCGCGGCACTGGATTTCGCCGCGCCTGACGGGCAGCACGGGATTTCCGAGCACGAAGCAGCTGACGATGTCGGTGCCGCCGGCGATGGACGATAGCTGCACGTCGGTTTTGACGTCGCGATACACGAAGTCGAATCCCTCGGGCGCAAGCGGCGACCCGGTAGACAATACGGTTCGCATCGCGTCGAGATCGAACTCGTTTCCGGGACGCCGGCCGGCTTTTTCGACCGCGGCCAGGTACTTCGCGCTCGTGCCGAAAACCGTGACGGCTTCTTCGCTCGCGAGGCGCCACAGGTTGCGCCCTTCGTCGAGGAACGGCGACCCGTCATAGAGGACCAGCGTGGTGCCGTTCGCCAGCGCGCTGGCGAGCCAGTTCCACATCATCCAGCCGCAGGTCGTGAAGTAGAACAGCCGATCCCGTTCGCTCAGGTCCGTGTGCAGTACGTGTTCCTTCAGGTGCTGCAACAGCGTGCCGCCGTGACCGTGGACGATGCACTTGGGCACGCCCGTGGTTCCCGAGGAGTACAGGACGAACAGCGGATGGTCGAACGCGACCGGGGCGAAAACCGGCTCGGTAGCCGTCGCGTCGCCGAAGTCCTCCCAGCGCAGAAACCCACCCGGGACGTCGCTGCCGCGCCCGGCGAAGTCGACCGCAACCGTCGCCTCGATGCTGTCGATCGCATCGGCAACTTCGCGCGCCGCTGCGAGCGAATCGTGACGCTTGCCGTTGTAGTAGTAGCCGTCCGCCGTGAACAGCACTTTCGGCCGGATCTGACCGAAGCGATCGACGACACCGCGGACGCCGAAATCCGGCGAGCAGGACGACCAGATGGCGCCGAGGCTCGTCGCCGCAAGCATCGCCACGATGGCTTCAGGGCAGTTCGGCAGGAATCCCGCCACGCGGTCACCCTTGCCGACGCCGAACGCCGTGAGCCCCGCCGCTATGCGTGCGACGTCGTGCCGCAGTTCGTCGAAACTCAGCGTGCGACGCGCGCCGGTCTCGTCGAGCGCCACGATGGCATCGCGCTGGCCGGCGTGCCGCAGAACGTGCTCCGCATAGTTGAGCGTGGCACCGCTGAACCACCCCGCTCCCATGATCTGGTCGGGTCGCGCGATGACGGTGTCCGCCGGTTTGTGAAACCGGATATCCGTGAAGTCTGCCAACGCCGACCAGAATTCGGGCAGCTCCGTGATGGACCAGCGGTAGAGACTTTCGTAGTCCCGGCAATCCGCCTGCTGCATGAAACGGTGCATCGCACTGGCCGCGGCCCGCTCGGAATCGGGTTGCCAGAGTATTGGATTGTCGCGCATCGCCGCCTCTTTTACCGCGGGTCGGTTGCCGAGCGACACGATAAACGGTATCAAGCGAACATGGAATCCAAAGCCCGCCAATCGATGCTCGCGATTCGCATCCGGGAAGCGGGCGGCCCCGATGTGCTCGAGCCGTTCGAAACTGCCGTGCCGGCGCCCACGGCGGATCAGGTGCTGATCGAGGTCGCCGCAGCGGGCGTGAACCGGCCGGACATTCTGCAGCGCGAAGGCCGCTATCCCGTGCCCGAGGATGCCAGCCCGCTGCCCGGCCTCGAGGTCGCGGGGACCGTCGCGGCCGTCGGTGACCGCGTTCACGATTGGCACGTGGGCGATCGGGTGATGGCGCTGACCCACGGCGGCGGTTACGCAGCTTATGCCGTGGCGAATGCGGGCAGCTGCATGAACGTTCCGCGGAACATGACGACCACGGAGGCCGCGGGCGTACCGGAAACCGGCCTGACGGTCGTCTACAACGTATTCATGCGCAGTGGACTCGCCGACGGCGAGACTCTGCTCGTGCACGGTGGGTCGAGCGGCATCGGGACGATGGCAATTCAGCTTGCGAAGTCACGCGGCTGCCGGGTTGTCACGACGGCGGGAAGCGACGAGAAGTGCCGCTTTTGCGAGGAACTTGGGGCCGACCTGGCAATCAACTATCGGGAAACCGAGTGGAGCGAAGTATGCCGCGAGCATCTGGGAGGAGCCAATGTCGACGTCGTGCTGGACATGGTTGCCGGTGACTACGTCGACCTCAATCTGTCGCTGCTCCGTGACAGCGGACGGTATTCGCTGATCGCCTTCCAGGGTGGGTACCGAACGAGCGTCGACCTGCGCCCGCTGGTCGCCCGGCGCATTGCATTGACGGGCTCCACGCTCAGGCCGCGATCGGTCGCCGAAAAGACGGCGATACGCGACCGTGCGCGGGAGATCCTGCTCCCCGCGCTCGCGACCGGCCAGGTGAAGACCGTCGTGGACAGCACGTTTCCGCTTGCCGAAGCGGCCCGGGCGCATCGGCACATGGAAACGGGTACCCACATGGGCAAGATCGTTCTGACCACGGCCGCTGTGGCCTGAGACTGAGAGGTTCCTGAATGGTCTTCTACGGCATAGCCGCTGTCATCGCCGCCGGCGCGATCGGCTGGTATCTGTGGCAACGCGGATCGCGCCCGACCCCCGATGCGCTCAGGCCCGGTCAGCCGATGCCCTTGTTCATCGCGCGGGACGAGGCAGGCAACAAGCTGGACTCGAGCGTGCTCGAAGGCACGCCCGCCGTCGTCATCTTCGTCCGCGGCGGCTGGTGCCCGTTCTGCAGCAAGCAGGTCAAAGATCTGACTGCCGCCTACAAGGAGATAACGAATCTCGGCGCGCGCCTGATTCTCGTAACGCCCGAACCGCTCGAGACGACGAGACGCGTTGCGGAGTTCTTCGACGTCGATTTCGATTTCTGGCTGGACGACGGACTTGCGATCGCGCGGGCGCTCGATCTCGTGCACCGCGGAGGAGTCCCGGGAGCCTGGAACCGCGAATATGGCGAGGACACGGTGTGGCCAACGTCGATCGTCGTCGACAAAGCCGGCATCATTCGCTACACCGAGGTATCGAAGCACATCGTCGACCGCCCCAATCCGAGGATACTGCTGCGCGCGCTCAACAACGCGTCGTGAGGCGAAGGCTAGCCCGCTTCGCTCTCCCGGGGATTCGGAAACAGGTCCGACTCGTCTTCGCCGGGCCGTGGTGCGAGACAGCGGAAGTCCTTTTCGACGAGCAGAGTCAGCACCCCGCCGCCGTCGAGACGCTGTTCGCCCTTGAATCCGACCTGGTCGCTGTTCGCCCATGCAAGCACGCCGGTCTCGGGGAGCCGGACCGTAATCCGCGTCTCCGACAGGTGGGCGCTCGGGACGACGTTGGCCGGACTGCTCTCCACGGCATAGGCCAGCTCGCGCCCGCCGGGAAACACCGTTATCGCCTCGACGACACCGGTCTCGGCCAGACGTTGGACCTCGGACGCCTCGAGCCGCAGGCGAACACTGTTGTTACGAATCCGGAGTTTCAAAGCTGATTACCGATCCCTGGTTTTACGCCGTCGCGATACCGGCCGTGCTGATGTTCGGAATCGCCAAGGGCGGCTTCGGCGGCGGACTCGGCACGGCGGCCGTGCCGCTGATGGCGCTCGTGGTGTCGCCGGTGCAGGCGGCGGCGATACTTCTGCCGATTCTCTGTCTGATGGACCTCGTCACGCTCTGGGCATACCGCGGGCGCTGGGACCTGTCCGAGCTCAAGGTGCTCATGCCGGCCTCCCTGCTCGGCATCGCGCTCGGCACCTACCTGTTCGACGCACTGAGTGCCGACACGATTCGCCTCTGCGTCGGCGTCGTCGCGGTCGCGTTTGCATTGCATTACTGGGTATCCAGACTTTCGCCGCGAAAAGGCGGCCTGCCGCCGTTTCCGCGCGTCCTCGCCGTGCCGGCCGGCGCGGTCAGCGGGTTTACGAGTTTCATCGCGCATGCCGGCGGGCCGCCCGTCAACATGTACATGCTCAGGCGACCGCTCGACCGGACGCGTTTCGTGGCGACGACCGCGGTCTTCTTCACGCTCGTCAACTACACGAAGCTCATACCGTACGCGTGGCTCGGTCAGCTGTCGGCCGCGAACCTCGCTACCTCGGCAGCCCTCGCGATCTTCGCACCAATCGGCGTCTACCTCGGCGTGTGGCTGCATCGTCGCGTATCGGACCGCGTCTTCTTCATCTTCGTTTACGCATTCCTGTTCATCGTCGGAATACGACTGATAATCGGGGGACTATAGGATGCGGACCACAGGATCCGGGGAGCGCCCGCCTCTCGCCACCATGAGGCTTCCGAAGCCCGGCGGCAAGAGCCCTCAGGCAGGCGCCAGCCAGCCCGCTATTCCGCGATGACGTTCTCGGCCTGCGGACCTTTCTGACCCTGCGTAACCTCCATCGTGACTTTCTGTCCTTCCTTCAGAGTCTTGAACCCTTCCATCACGATCGCGCTGTGATGAACGAAGACGTCCTTGCCGTCCTCGCGTTCAATGAATCCGAAGCCCTTATCGTCGTTGAACCACTTCACGGTCCCCGACACTCTCTCATCTGCCATAGTTACCTCAAGACACCAGACGGCCCGTGCGGCGACCTAGCCACACGTTTGCCGACGCACTAATCCTACTCACAAATGCGCGAATAAGCCCAATACGCGGATACCGCAGTCTGCGCGACTTTTGTTACAAACGCGGTAAAGCCGGATTTCTCCGGGATTTTTTCGGGTTGCCAGCGAACCGGAGCCTGTTGCGAATTACGGCATGCCCGTTGCGCGGAGCGAAAATGCGCAAAATAGCGGGGCTTGCGACACCCGCGGGCAGCGTCAGCGAATCGCTTCGCTACGCCGCCGGACGTAGCTCCTGGACAGCTTGTTCACGGCATTGCAGCCGATCAGCGCAAGCGTTCGTTCGAACTCGTCCTTAAGAATCTCGAGCGACCGCAGCACGCCCGCCTCGCCTCCCGCCCCCAGGCCGTACAGGTACGCCCGTCCCACGCTGACGGCATTGGCGCCGAGCGCCAGCGCTTTGACGATGTGATTGCCGCGGCGAATCCCCCCGTCGCAGATGATCTCCAGACGGTCCCGCAGAGCGTCGGCGACGGCGGCGACGCAATCGACCGGCGCCGGCGCGGATTCCAGCTGCCGTCCGCCGTGATTCGACAGCATGACCGCCGTCGCGCCCGCATCGGCGGCCTTGCGGCAATCCTCGACGGTCTGCACGCCCTTGATAACAAGGGGCCCCGGCCAGCGCTCCGCCAGCCACTCCACGTCCCGCCAGGTCAGGGAACGCTCGAGTTCGGCGTCGATGAAGTCGCGTATGCTGCGGTCGATCTGCACTTTGAAGGCAGTGTTGCTCGTGATGTTCACCATTTCCAGGTCTTTTTTGACGAGCGCGCGATACAGCCAGTCCGGATGTCTCAGGAAGCTGGCAATTTGCCGTACGCGGCTATGCGGCTTCGGACTGCGCGGGCCGGTAGCGAAACCATGCACGAAGTCCCGTTCGCGGTTGCCCGCGACCGGTGTATCGACGGTCAGACACAGCGCGGTAAAACCTGCCGAACGGCAGCGGGCGATGAAATCCTCGGTCATGCCGCGATCCGCGAACATATAGAGCTGGAACAGCTTGGGTCCGCCGGTCACGGCGGCGGCATCCTCGATCGTCGTCGTGCCGAGTGTCGATAAGCTGTAGACCGTGCCGTAGCGTTCCGCGGCTCTCGCGACGGCCGGTTCGCCGTCGGCGTGGAAGAGCTTCGATGCCCCGGTCGGCGAAAGAATGACGGGCCAGTCCAGCTTCTGCCCGAACAGCGTGGACCCGGTTTCGAGACGGCTCACATCCGAGAGTTGGCTCGGCAGCAGTTCGTAGTCGGCAAAGGCGTCCGTGTTTCGGCGGAGGGTGATCTCGTCGTCGGCGCCGCCGTCGAGATAGTGAAACACGGCCGCGGGCAAGCGCCTGCGGGCCCGAATTCTCAGATCCGCGATGTTGCGGCACTTTGAAAGTTGCATCCCCACAGAATACCATTGTGGAGTCGCGGGGCGCCCGCCCCGAACCGCAGCGATCGATTCCGTTATGACAGCTCACCTCTCGGACCAGGCGCGCCATCGCCGCGTAGCCATCTGGTTGTTCACCATGTGCGCCCTGGTGTTCTCCATGGTCGTGCTCGGCGGCTTCACCCGGCTGACCGGGTCGGGTCTCTCGATGACCGACTGGCGACCGGTGACCGGTGTGCTGCCCCCCCTGAGCGCCGAGGGCTGGGCCGAGGAGTTCGCGAAGTACCAGGCCTCGCCGCAGTTCGAGAAGGTCAACTCGCACATGGACGTCGAGGCTTTCAAAAGCATATTCTGGCTCGAGTACCTTCACCGCCTGCTCGGCCGGATTCTTGGGATCGCCTTCTTCGTGCCGTTCGTGGCCTTCCTTCTGCGGGGCGACATACGCCCGCGGGAAACTCCCAGGTACCTGTTGATGTTCGCACTCGGAGGTCTGCAGGGCCTGCTGGGCTGGTACATGGTCAAGAGCGGCCTCGTCGACATGCCGGCCGTCAGCCAGTATCGGCTCACGGCGCACCTGAGCCTGGCATTCCTGGTATTCGGCTTCATGTTCTGGGTCGCCCTGTCGCTGTGGTTCCACGGCGACCGGCACGAACGCCACCCCTGGTTTGCGCGGACCGTGGCACTCGTCTGCCTCCTCGTAACGACTATCGTATCCGGCGGCTTCGTTGCCGGACTGCGCGCCGGCAAGATCTACAACACCTTCCCGCTGATGGGCGACTCGCTGATCCCGGACGGCCTGTTCGCACTCGACCCCTGGTGGCGAAACTTCTTCGAAAATGCGAGCACGGCGCAGTTCGACCACCGCCTGCTGGCGCTCTCGACCGTTTGTTTGATCGCGGTTTACTGGTGGCGCTCGCGGCAAGCCGTATTGCCGCCGCGCGCCCGACTCGCCGCGACGGCGCTGCTGCATACGGCGCTGCTGCAGGCGGCTCTCGGCGTATCGACGCTGCTGCTCGCCGTGCCGGTGCTCCTCGGCGCACTGCATCAGGCCGTCGCGATGCTGCTGCTCACCGTCGCGCTGTTCCTGACCCACAGCCTGAGCCGCGCTCGCCGGTAGTCTGATACGCATAACTACCCATTCCCGGCCGACCGCGAAAGATCGACCATAATGGGATGGACACCCATCATTGCGAGACGGGGTTCGATCCGGAACTCATTACGCGCTACGACGGCCGCGGCCCTCGCTATACATCGTATCCAACGGCGCTGCAGTTCACGCCGGACGTAGACGCCGACACCTACTCGGAGAACGCGAGGAACAGCAATTCGGCGGGGCTGCCGCTTTCGCTCTACGTCCACGTCCCCTTCTGCGAAGCGCTGTGCTACTACTGCGGCTGCAACAAGATCGTGACCCGGAATGCCGCGCGCGTTGCCCGCTACATCGATGCTCTGTGTCGTGAGATTGAGATGCAGGGCGGACTGTTCGACCGGTCTCGGGTCGTCGAACAAATCCACTTCGGCGGCGGCACGCCCACTTACCTCAACGCGGAACAGCTCGACCGGGTGTTCGGGCAACTGCGCGACAGTTTTTCCCTCGATACGTCGGAGAACCGGCAGTTCTCTATCGAAGTCGACCCGCGCACGGTCGACCGCGAACGCCTGGAGGAGCTGACCGCGCTGGGCTTCAATCGCCTGAGTCTCGGCATTCAGGATTTCGATCCCGAGGTGCAGCAGGCGATCAATCGCATCCAGCCCGTCGGCAGCGTGGAGCAGCTGGTTGCGGACGCGCGCGAACTCGGCTTCGATTCGATTTCCTTCGACCTGATCTACGGGCTGCCCAGGCAGGACCCGGAGCGCTTCGCCCGCACGCTGGACGCGACGCTCGCGATTCGCCCGGAGCGCTTGTCGGTTTACAACTACGCCCACCTGCCGGACCGCTTCCGCAGTCAGCGCCTCATCAGCGAAGCCGATCTGCCGTCCGCCGCCGGCAAGCTGGAAATTCTGGGCGCAACGATCCAGCGCCTGACCGACGCCGGCTACGTCTACATCGGCATGGACCATTTCGCGCTGCCTGACGACGATCTCGCCGAGGCGCAGCGCGACGGTTCGCTGCAGCGAAACTTCCAGGGCTATTCGACGCACTGGCATTGCGAGCTGATCGGGCTCGGTGTCAGCTCCATAGGCAGCATCGGCAACGTCTATGCACAGAACGCCGTAAAAACGCAGGACTACGAAGAACTGATTGAAAGCGGAACGCTTCCGGTCAGGAAGGGCATGGTCGTCGACTACGACGACCAGATCCGCAGCGCGATCATTCAGTCGCTGATGTGCTACGACAAGCTCAGTTTTTCGCAGATCGAGCGCGCATTCGACATCCGCTTCAGGGAGTACTTCGCGAACGAGCTGGCAAACCTCGACGTCATGGAAGCGGACGGGCTTCTCGAGCGGGGGGAAGGCAGCATCCGGATACTTCCCCGCGGCAGATACCTGTTGCGCAACATCGCGATGGTATTCGACCGCTACCTCGGCAACACGCCGGTCGAGCGCTTCTCGAAGGCCATCTGACGCCGATACTATCCGACCTCGGTCAGCCAGCCGTGCGTATCGGGCGCGAGGCCGTATTGAACGTCCTGCAGCGCTTTCCTGAGGCGCGTCGTGTGCTCGCCCGCGCCGCCATCGAGTACCGGTATCTCCTCACCGCGATAGACGAGCGTTCCGACCGGCGCCAGGCACGCCGCGGTGCCGCTGAGCGCGGCCTCGTGGGTCTTCGCTTTCTCGAGGAGCTCCGCAACCGTGAAGTCCCGCTCGACCACGCGATAGCCGAGATCGGCAGCGAGAGCCAGGATGCTTGCCCGGGTCATGCCATGGAGAAAACTCGTGTCGAGCGGCTTGGTCATGACTTCTTCGCCGCTGATCAACAGAAAGTTGGCTGCGCCGGTCTCCTGGACGTCCCCATGCGGACAGAACAGCACCTGATCGACACCGAATTCCGCTTTCGCGTCCAGCGTCGGGCCGAGTGCCGCGGCGTAGTTGCCGCCGGTCTTGGTGCTGCCCAGTTGCTCGGTCGAGCGAGCCCGCTCGTCGTCGACCAGCAGCTTCAGCGGCCTGGCGCCGCCCGTGAAGTAGTCTCCGACAGGGGATGCAAGCACGTACAGCAGCGCGGTCGAGGAAGGCGACGCCGCCGCGCCGATGTTCTCGAGCGTGCCGATCAAGGTGGGGCGCAGGTAGAGCGAACTGGGCGGCTCCGGGATGTCGTCGATGTGTCGGGCCACCAGACCGGTCACCATGCCGGCCAACAGATCGGCATCCGGCACGGGCAGCCGCAACGACGCCGCACTCTTTTGCATGCGCCCTACGTGATCGTGCAGGCGAAAGACGCGCGCCTTGCCGTCGCTCCAGCGGTAGGCCTTGAAGCCCTCAAAACAAGTGCTTGCATAGTGCAACACGTGGGCCGCCGGATGCAGCGAAAGCGGCGCGACCGGCTCGATAGCGGGTGCCTGCCAGGTTCCATCCTCGTAGCGGGCGATCGCGAAGTGACTGGTGAATTGAGTGCCGAACGTCGTCATGGAGCCTGGATTCCTGAACTGTCGTGTTTTGGAGTGTTTCGAAGGCCGCGTACTTTGAACCAATCGCACGGCTTTGGCCATACCCGAATGCGAGTATGCCGACGCCGCGATCGCCCATGGATACTGGCGCTCGGGCCCGGTTTCGGGAACACTTGTCTGCCCGATTCCGCCTGCGGAGCCTAAGCCCGATGAAGAAACTCGCCCTGCTCCTCCTGCCGCTTGCGGCTTCGCCGGCACTTGCCCAGGACCCCGTCACGGCTATCAAGTCGACCGAGGTCGTCCCCGGCATCCACCTGCTCGAGGGCGCCGACGGATTCGCGGGCGGCAACATGACGCTCCTGACCGGCGACGGTCGTCACGATCGGATCGTCCTGATCGACGACGGGCTCGGAGCCGTAGCCGAACTGATTTACGCCAAGGCCCGGGACCTCGCCGGGCGCGACGTCGACTTCGTCATCAATACGCACGTCCATGGCGACCACGTGGGCAGCAACGCCCACTTCGCCGAAAACGGCGCCGTGATCTTCGCCCACGACAACATCCGCAAGCGGCTGCTGGAAAACCCGGATGCAGCCGGCGGTCCGGCAGGCCTCCCGGAAGTCACGTTCTCCGACGAGGTGACCTTTCACGTCAACGGCAACGAGGCCTTCGTGTTCCACCTTAAAAAAGCGCACACGGACGGCGACGCGGCGATTCTGTTCCGCAACGTGAACGTGCTCGTGACCGGCGACCTCCAGTTTCACGGCATGTTTCCGTTCATCGACCTCGACAACGGCGGCGACGTTGACGGCTACATCGCGGCCCAGGAACAGCTGCTTGCAATGATCGACGACGAGACCCGGGTTGTACCGGGACACGGCAGTATGACCGACAAGGAAGGCCTCGCATCCGATCTCGACATGCTCAGACGCGCACGCGCCGCCGTCCTGGACCTGGTCGATCAGGAGATGAGCGAGGAGGACGTGCTCGCCGCCAATCCGCTTGCCGAGTTTCACGACGACTACGACTGGATGTTTATCACGACGGAACGCATGACGCAGACTCTGTACCGCTCGCTCACCCGCAGCCGGACCCGCTAGCGCCGGTCCGGTCAACAGCTATAGGACTCAAGCATGAATCACGAGAAAACGGCCGACTTCGTCGAAGGAATCTGGGATTCCGAGATCATTCCGGAGCTCTGTGACTACATCGAAATCCCGAACAAGTCGCCCCACTTCGATCCGGACTGGGAAGCCAACGGCCACATGGAGAAGGCCGTTCGCCAGCTCGAAGCCTGGGCGAAGAAACAGCCTGTGGACGGCATGAGCGTCGAAGTCGTCAAGCTCGACGGCCGCACGCCGATCCTGTTCATCGACGTACCGGGTGACTCCGACGACGTCGTGCTGCTGTACGGCCACTACGACAAGCAGCCGGAGTTCAGCGGGTGGGCGCCGGACCTCGCCCCGTGGAAGTCCGTCATCCGCGACGGCAAGCTCTACGGCCGTGGCGGCGCTGACGACGGCTATGCCACCTTCGGCTCGCTGACTGCCATTCGCGCACTCCGCGAGCAGGGGGTTCCACACGCGCGCTGCGTGATCCTCATCGAAGGTTGCGAGGAGTCCGGCAGTTTCGACCTGCCGCACTACATCGAGCTGCTCAAGGACAGGATCGGCTCGCCAAGCCTCGTCGTTTGTCTCGACGCGGAGTGCGGCAACTACGAGCAGCTCTGGTGCACGACGTCCCTGCGCGGCAACCTGACCGGTACGCTGCGCGTCGACGTTCTGAACGAAGGCGTACACAGCGGCACCGCAAGCGGCATCGTGCCGTCCAGCTTCCGAATCCTGCGCCAGCTGTTGTCGCGTCTCGAGGACGAGCAGAGCGGCAGGCTCAAACCCGACGCACTGTACGCGGATGTGCCCGAGCAGCGACTGCAGCAAGCAGAGAAAGCCGCGGCAACGCTCGGCGACTCCGTGTACGGGAAGTTTCCCTGGGCCGTCGAAGATCCCGCGCTCACGGAATCGCCGCAGGAGCTGCTGCTGAACAACACCTGGCGCCCCACGCTGAGCGTGACCGGCGCGGACGGGCTGCCGGCACTGGTCAATGCCGGCAACGTGCTGCTGCCCTACACGACGCTCAAACTGTCGTTCCGCCTGCCGCCGACGCTGAACGCCGATGAGGCTGCCGGTGCCGTCAAGGCATTGCTCGAAGCCGATCCGCCGCCGAACGCGGCGGTCCGCTTCGAGCCGGACTCCGCAATGGCCGGATGGAACGCCCCGCCCGTTGCACCATGGCTCGAGGCATCGATGCAGCGCGCCTCCGACGTCTTCTTCGGCAAACCGTCCATGTACATGGGCACGGGCGGCACGATCCCGTTCATGGGCATGCTCGGCGAGCGCTTCCCGGAAGCGCAGTTCCTGATCACCGGTCTGTTGGGTCCGAATTCGAATGCGCACGGTCCCAACGAGTTCCTGCACATTGCTACGGGCAAGCGCCTGACCAGCAGCGTCGCGCAGGTCCTGATGGATCACTATCTGGAATTCAGCAGCCGCGCCGAAGCCGCCTGAGACCGCGAAGGGCCGTCGACCGGCCCTCGTCAACCGGCCCTCGTCAACCTGCGAATAGGATCATGATGCCCGCGGCGACGGCCGAGCCGATCACGCCGGCGACGTTCGGCCCCATCGCGTGCATCAGGAGGACGTTCTGCGGATTCGCCTCCTGACCGACCTTGTTCGCGACGCGCGCCGCCATCGGTACCGCCGACACGCCCGCAGCGCCGATCAGCGGGTTGATATCCTGTTTCGATACGGCGTTTAAGAGCTTGCCCATCAGGACGCCGCTGGCCGTGCCTATTGCGAAGGCCACCATGCCGAGCACCAGGATGCCGAGCGTGCTGAACGCGAGAAACTCCTCGCCGGACAGCTTCGAACCGACCGCTAAGCCCAGGAAGATCGTCACGATGTTGATCAGCGCGTTCTGCGTCGTATTCGACAGCCGCTCGACGACGCCGCATTCACGCATCAGGTTGCCGAAGCAGAGCATCCCCAAAAGCGGCGCGGCCGACGGCAGCAGCAGGCCGACCAGCAGCAGGAGAAGGATGGGAAACAGGATGCGCTCGGTCTTCGAGACCTCGCGGAGCTGCACCATCCTGATCCGGCGTTCGGATTCCGTGGTCAGCGCCCGCATGATGGGCGGCTGGATCAGCGGCACCAGCGCCATGTAGGAGTAGGCGGCAACCGCAATGGCGCCCAGCAAGTTCGGCGCGAGCTGCCCCGCCACGTAAATCGCGGTCGGTCCGTCGGCACCGCCGATGATCCCGATGGCCGCGGCCTCCCGCAGCGAGAAATCCATCCAGCCGATCTCGGTCAGCGCCAACGCACCGAGCAGCGTCGCGAAAATGCCGAATTGCGCGGCAGCCCCGAGGAACAGCGTCCGCGGATTGGCAAGCAGCGGCCCGAAATCCGTCATCGCACCGACGCCCATGAAGATGATCAGCGGGAACGCGCCGGTCTCGATGCCGACCGTGTACGCGAGATGCAGAAGACCGTCGCCCGTAGCGATCTCCGCTCCGGGGATATTCGACAACAGACCGCCGAAGCCGATCGTGACGAGGAGCAGCGGCTCGAACTTCTTCACGATCCCCAGATACAGGAGTGCCGAGCAGATCACGAGCATGACCGCCTGCTGCCAGGAGATCTGATAGAGCCCGCTGTCGAGCCAGATCTCGCGGATCATGTCCATGGCTTAGTTGAGCGTCAGCAGGTCGTCGCCGACGGCGACAGTATCGCCTTCTTTGACGAAAACGCTGCCCACGGTCCCCGACCGCGGCGCGGCGACGACCGTCTCCATCTTCATGGCCTCGACGACGAGCAGCGGGTCCCCCTCGGCGACCTGCGCTCCCGGCGCTGCGTGGACCTTGAAGACGTTGCCGGCAAGAACCGCTTTGACCGCTTCGCCCGCTCCCGATGGAACCGGTTCGGGCGCCGGCGTCGGCGCCGCTGGCTTGACATCGCCGATGTCGCCGCCGGCGGTGATTTCGACCGTGTACGTCTTGCCGTCGACCCGCACCGAGTAGGTCGCCGGGCCTTCCGCCGGTGCCACAGCCGCCGGCGCCGGCGTCGCGGCGACGGGAGCCTCGCTGCCCGGCGGCGGCTCGAACGCGTCCGGGTTGTCGCGGTTACTGAGAAACTTGAGACCGATCTGCGGAAACAGCGCGTAGGTCAGTACGTCGTCCACTTCCGCGTCGGCGACGCGAATGTCCTGTTCTTTCGCAAGCTTCCTGAACTCCGCGGTCTGATGCTCCAGTTCGGGATCGAGCAGGTCGGCGGGACGCACGGTAATCGGGTCAGCGCCCTCGAGCACTCGCGCCTGCAGCGCGCCGTCGACGGGCGCCGGTGTGGACCCGTACTCGCCCTTGAGAACGCCGGCCGTCTCCTTCGAGATCACCTTGTAGCGCTCGCCGGACAGCACGTTGATGACCGCCTGCGTGCCGACGATCTGCGACGTCGGTGTAACGAGCGGCAGGGTGCCGAGGTCGTTGCGGACCCGCGGGATTTCCTCGAGCACCTCGTCGAGCCGGTCGCCGGCGTTCTGCTCCTTGAGCTGGTTTTCCAGGTTGGTGAGCATGCCCCCGGGCACCTGAGCCACGAGTATCCGCGAATCGACACCCCTCAGCGCGCCCTCGAACTTCGCGTACTTCTTGCGCACGTCGCGAAAGTACGCAGCGATCTCTTCGATGAGCGAGATGTCGAGGCCGGTCGCGCGATCGGTACCTTCGAGCGTTGCGACCATGGTCTCCGTCGGCGAGTGCCCGTAGGTCATGCTCATCGACGAGACGGCCGCGTCGATGCGATCGACACCCGCTTCGGCGGCCTTGACGCAGGCGGCCGTCGATAGCCCGGTCGTGGCGTGGCAGTGCAGGTGGAGAGGAATATCCAGCGCTTCCTTGAGCCGGCTGACCAGCTCGAAGGCCGCGTACGGGCTCAGCAGACCCGCCATGTCTTTGATGCACAGCGAGTGTGCGCCCATGTCCTCGATCCGCCGGCCGAGGTCGACCCAGAGCTCCGGCGTATGCACGGGGCTGACCGTGTACGCGATCGTCCCCTGAGCGTGCTTGCCCACGTCGACCGCGGCCTTGATGGCGACTTCGAGATTGCGCATGTCGTTGAGCGCGTCGAAGATGCGAAACACGTCGATGCCGTTGGTCGCCGCGCGCTCGACGAACTTCTCGACGAGGTCGTCGGCATAGTGGCGATACCCGAGGATGTTCTGCCCGCGAAACAACATCTGATGCGGCGTATTGGGCATCGCGGCCTTGAGGCGGCGGATCCGCTCCCAGGGGTCCTCGCCGAGGTAACGAATGCAGGCGTCGAACGTGGCGCCGCCCCAGGACTCCAGTGACCAGAAGCCGACCCGGTCGAGCTTGTCGGCAATCGGCAGCATGTCGTCGATGCGCATGCGGGTCGCCAGCAGGCTTTGGTGCGCGTCGCGGAGGACCAGCTCGGTAATGCCCAGCGGCTTGTGTTCGCTCATGAACCGAAACCTGTGCTAAGACCCGCGTCCGCCGCGCCGATGCAGTTCGACGGCGGCGACAATCGCGGCAATGACAGCAGGATCTTCCGACGCGGGCCGGTCGGATGGAGAGGGTCGGAGAGCGGGCGGCGCGAGCCGTGCTACCGCCGCCGACATCGCGCTCATCGACGCGACGAGGAGAGTCAGGAATACGAACACCGTTCCCATACCGACGAGCATCAGGGCCATGCCCTGCCCGATCAGACTGCTTTCCATCGCTGTTTCCCTGCCTGCTGCACGCGGCCGATTATACGCATCTGATGGAGACGACTGATACCGTCGCGGCTCGTGTGGTAGCGTAAGCGTCCCCTGGACGGTTCTCGCCCAACGTGACACGCCAAGCTCTCACGGCCTTCATCATCGCGCTTGCCGCCTTATGCCACGCTCTCCCGCTTGCCGCCGGACAAGACCCGGATGCGGTCGGCTCGGATCGGCCGACCCTCGCGCTCGAAGCGATCCCGGAGGCGGCAACCGTCGGCCGGGTCATTCTCGACAAGGAGAACGTGTTCGACCTCTCCGACCCCGAGGAGAACAACTGGCTATACGCGTTGGCGAACCGCTGGCACGTCGTTACGCGCGACAGTCTGATCCGGCGCCAGCTCCTGTTCGCCGAGGGCGATGCCTTCTCGCCGCGGCTGCTCGAGGAGTCCGAGCGCATCCTCAGACAGAACACGTTCCTGTTCGACGCCAGGGTGCGCCCGGTCGCCGTCGACGGCGAACTCGTCGACGTAGAAGTCGCGACGCGCGATACGTGGACGCTCGTCCCGGACATCTCGTTTTCCCGCGCCGGCGGAGAGAACCGGACCAAGATCGGCGTCGAGGACACCAACCTGTTCGGGCGCGGACAGCTGCTGCGGGTCGCGCGGATCGACGACGTCGACCGATCGGGCAACAGCGTCGAGTTCGCCGACAGCAACATCACCCGGGACCGCTGGTCGCTGTACGCCCGCCTCGCCGACAATTCCGACGGGCGATCGAATTTTCTCGGCTTCACCCGGCCGTTCATTGCGCTCGATACCCGCTGGTCTGGCGGAGTATCCGTGCTCGACGACGTCCGCAACGAACCGCTCTACCGACTCGGCAACGAAGCCGCGGAGTATCGCAAGGAGCGCGAATTCGCGAGCGTGTTTGCGGGCTGGTCCAACGGACTGCGGGGCCGCTGGACGCGGCGTTTCACGACGGGTTTCGTTTACGACGACAATCGCTTCGCCGCCGTGCCCGACACACTGCTCGAGACCGTGGTGCCGGCTGACCGCAAGTTCGTCTACCCCTACGTCGGCATCGAGCTGATCGAGGACCGCTTCGAGACCGGCAACAACCGTAATCAGATCGGCAGAACCGAGGACTTCTTCTTCGGCACACGACTCGCCGCGTCGATCGGCTGGGCCGACAGCGGCCTCGGTTCGGACCGCGATGCCGCGATATTCAGCGTATCGGCGGGTAAGGGATTCGGCCGGCTGGAAGACGCGGCGCTGCTCGTCGAGCTTTCAGCCACCGGGCGTCACGAGTCAGGACGCGCGGCCAACACCCTGGCGACGTTCGATGCCCGCTACTACTGGCACTGGGCCGACAAACGCACATTCTTCATGACGCTCTCTGCAACGGCCGGGGACAACCTGGACCTCGACAACCCGGTGCAGCTCGGCGGCGACACGGGCCTAAGAGGCTACCCGTTGCGCTACCAGAGCGGCGACGCGAAGCTATTGTTCACGATCGAGCAGCGCTTCTTCACGGACTGGTATCCGTTTCGCCTCGTGCGCATCGGCGGGGCGGTCTTTGCCGACGCCGGCCGCACCTGGGGTCGCAACCCGGTCGGCGAAGAAGAGCTGGGCTGGCTGCGCAACGTGGGCTTCGGTTTGCGGCTGGCGCCGACCCGGGCATCGTCCGACAAAATGGTTCACGTGGACCTGGCCTTCCCGCTCGATGGCGATCCGTCGATAGACGACGTGCAGTTCCTGGTCGAAATCAAACGGAGCTTTTGAGTGTAGCAGCAGACTAACCGCTGCTACCGATCTGAACGCCATCAACCAGCCCGTCAACGTCGATCAGACACGCATTCACTTCCGGGTTCCAGAGTCCCACATCATCGTATTCAAACGCGAAACCCCTCGTAACCAACGTTTCCTGCAGACTGGATATCGGTTGATGTAACAGCTGAACGTCGGCCAACCAAACGCTATTCGGCGAGAACACAATAACTCCCGCCACGCTAGTACCGTCACCGTCAACTACGACGTGAATACCCTGAGCAACGAATGCAAGTATCTCGTTGGTGGCATCATGCGTGCGTCGGAAGCTGTCGTACTTCTTCCCGAGCACGCACTTTACGTCTTCCAATGGCATACCGAGTTGTACCGGCCCGCCGATGAGACCAGTCTCCGCTAGTCGCCATTCGCTCATATCCACGTACCGATCGGCACAGGAGCACTCTCACATGGAATCGCTGGTGAGCTGAAGTACGGCGTCATACGCTTCGCCCATGTCGGCAACTTGCCAATCCAGAATGCCTTCGCGTATGTCTGCGCCATTCGGCATCTCGTCCGTGCCGACCGACAACAAAAAGAAACCCTCGCCGTGTTTGGCAAGGTATCGGCCGGGAACCGAATCGGGGTCGTACGGGCAGACGAGCACGAGGCGGGATTCACCGATCTCGCAGTACGCGATGTGCGAACCGCGGGCCGCGTGATCGACGGTCTCGAACGGACCGACGCCGAGCAGCGATTCGAATCTCCGGCACGCCTTGTCCAGATCGCGGACAACAAAGTTCAGATGATGAATGCGTGTTGCGGCCACGCGGCTCAGGCTGCCGCCTGCCTTCCTGTCGGGAACATGCCGGCTTTCGGCAGCATTGCCGGCACTCCTCGCCCGAGCTCCGCTTCGAGCCAGCGGCTCGTGTCGATGATCTTCGTGAGCGACACGCCGGTCTCGACGCCCGAGCGGTCGAGCATGTACAGGAGATCGTCGGTCGGGATGTTGCCGGTGGCTGCCGGGGCGAACGGACAGCCGCCGATGCCGCCGATACTGGCGTCCAGATACGTAACGCCGGCGTCGACCGCAGCCTGCGCGTTGGCCAGGCCCGTGTTGCGCGTATTGTGGAAGTGGCAACGCAGCGGCAGATCGCCAGTCAGGTCTTTGACACGTCCGAGCAGGTCCGTCACCTGCGCCGGAACGGCGACGCCGATGCTATCCGCGATGCCGAGCTCCACAGGCTCCGATTCGAGTACCTGTTCCGCAAGCTCCAGCACACGCTCGACGCTCACTTCGCCCTCGTAAGGGCAGCCGAAAGCAGCCGAGATCATCACGTTCGCGCGCAGACCGTTGTCTTTCGCGCGACGGCTGATCGCGTGCCAGGCCGCGACGGATTCTGCCGTCGTGACGTTCTGGTTTTTCTGGTTATACGTGTCAGTGGAAACGACGACCATGCCGATCTCGCCGATCTTCGTCGCGAGCGCCCGGTCCAGGCCGCGTTCGTTCATGATCAAACCGATGTAGGACACGTCGTCCCGCTCCGGCAGGCGTTCGATCAGCGCCTCGGCATCCGCCATCTGCGGCACCCGCTTCGGATGCACGAAACTGGCCACTTCGAGCCGCCTGATCCCGGCGTCGATGGCCTTCTCGATGTAGGCCTGTTTGCTTTCCGTCGGCAGGATCTCCGGTTCGCTCTGCAAACCGTCGCGCGGGCCGACCTCCACGATTTGTATCCGTCGCTCAGTCATGCTGCATACTCTCGAACCAGGCTGTCGCTGCCGCTTCTTCGACAACATCGGCGTACTTGGCGTTCATGTCAAACAGGTTTGCATCGTGCGGTCCCGGGTGCCGGTCGCCGCAGGCATCCGCAACGACGATGGGAACGAAGCCGTGCGATACGGTATCGACACAGGTTGCGCGAACGCAACCGCTCGTCGTCAGGCCGGTGATCACCAGCGTGTCGATCCCGTTCGCCGTCAACGTCGCCGCCAGCGACGTACCGAAAAACGCACTCGGATACTGCTTCGAGATC
>JANQGQ010000034.1 GCA_028277185.1 Woeseiaceae bacterium | reverse complement strand
CAAGCCGCCTGCCTCGACGTGCTCGCTGACGATGTCGAGGACAAGCTGGCGGCCGTCACGATCGAGGTTCGTGAACGGCTCGTCGACGAGCCACAACGGGACGTCGGCCAGCAACAGACGCGCCAGTGCCACGCGGCGCTGCTGGCCGGCCGACAGCAGCCGGACCGGCAGGTCTCTCAACCGTTCGATGCTGAGACGCGCGAAAACGTCCTCGAAGCGCGCTGCGTTTCGCGGCCGCAGGCAGGTGTCGAA
Organism: Woeseiaceae bacterium; assembly: GCA_028277185.1. Taxonomy (GTDB): domain Bacteria; phylum Pseudomonadota; class Gammaproteobacteria; order Steroidobacterales; family Woeseiaceae; genus UBA1847. The sequence continues at coordinate 50,493 of JANQGQ010000034.1, read as the reverse complement.
GCGCAGGTTCTCGAGCGGACTGAGATCGGCCTTGAGCCCGGTACGGTGCCCGAACCAGGCGAAAGTCCCGCGAAACGCCTGCCGGTCCCGGCTGACGGGCGCGCCGGCCCAATTGATCTCACCGTCTTCGAGCGGCAGCAAGCCCGCGATAGCACGCAACAGGCTGGTCTTGCCGCTGCCGTTTTTGCCCTCGAGCAACAGCAGTTCGCCCGGCCCCAGCGCAAACGACAGATCCCGAAACAGGCACCGGTCACCGCGAAACACCGTGACCCCTGTGCCATGTAGCTGTTCTTTCAATGAGTTAAACCCTGTCGCCAGTTACCGACACTAAGAAATTCCGAGCAATAAACCATTATTAGTCAGGAAGATACACTTTATTCTTCAAATCTTGTACAGGAAGTTCCCGTGGGTTCCTGACTTATCGACAATCGGCGAAATCGCGTTTACAAGTGTCAAAACCCGGACGTAGACTGTTCGAACCAGTCGACAACACCAAAAAATACGACTGTATTCATAACGATAACGACATACGCGAAGACACCGGGAGCGAACTCGACGCTATGGATCTAGCAGCCGCCGGGTTGACCGAGCAGCCGTTCCGCACGCACGGACCACCGCTCTTGACCGTGCCCTACGCATCGCATCGCGAGGCGTTGAAGGCGCTGAAGCAGATCTGTACGGCACCGGACGGACTCGTCTTGCTGCAGGCTCCCGCGTTAGCCGGCAAGTCTACAACCGTGCGGCAGTTTGTCGAGACGCTCGACGCGGAATGTGCCGTCGCCGTGATCGACGGCAGCGGGCTCAATACGGCGCAGCTGCTGGAGACGATCCTCCGTCAGTTCGGTTACGAGCTCGACTACAACTCCCCCAACGAACTCTTCGGCATGCTGCGGGTATTCGCACTCCAGCAGGCCGCCCGCTATGAGCCACCGCTGTTGATCATCGAGAACGCGCATGCCCTCAAGGCAAGCGCGTTCAGAGCGCTCTGCGAACTGGCGGAGCTTCGCGTCCGCCAGTCGACCGCGATCCGCACCAGCGCGCTGAAGTTCGTCCTGACCAGCGACCGCTCGCTGCGCGCAATCGCAAGCGACGAGCTGCTCGAACCCATTCTAGAACGCGCTTCGGCGGACGTGCACATGCGCCCGATGAGCGAACGGGAGACGACGTACTACCTCCAGCAGAAGCTCCGGGCCGCCGGCAGCGCCGTGCCGGAGTACGTGTTCCCGCTCGAAATCTGCAAGACGCTGCACGACGCATCGGGAGGCTGGCCCGGCATTCTCGACAGACTCGCTCTTCTCGCGCTCTCGAAGGCGACGACGCTGCCCGTGTCGGCGGACATGATCGAGCAGCCCGTGCTGCCGCGGGGCACCTGGGACGAAACCGGCGTGGAACCGCGCGCGCTGGACCCGGGCGAGCCGCCGGATCCGCCGAAAATGGTCGTGAGCCGAAACGGCAAGCCGCTGAGCGTGATGACCTTCGATAAGCCCCGGCTTCTCGTCGGGCGCTCCGAGCACAACGACATTGCAATCCCGAGCAAGTTCGTCAGCCGGCATCACCTGCTGCTCGTGCGGCACGGCAGTTCGACGTTCCTCATGGATCTCAACTCGACGAACGGCACGCTCGTGAATTCGCGGCGTGTATCCAACCACGTGCTGGTACACAACGACGTGATCAGCATCGGCCAGCATCGCATCAAGTTCCACGATCCGCATGCAACGACGCGCGGCAGTCTGGACGGGGCCGAGTTCGCCGACACCGCGATCATGAAGACGCTCGAGGACATGCGCAAACTACTCGCGCAGGAGAACACGGAAGTGATGCCGGCCGTCGCCGGCAAACCGGCAAGCGCCTCGCGCTGATACGCTGACAAGGTTCTAGTCGTCTGCGTCGCTACGGGCGTAGAACAGCTCCTTGAAGTGCTTGCGGCAGAGCGACACGTAGCGGTCGTTGCCGCCAATCTCGATCTGCGCGCCCTCCTGCACCGCGTTGCCGGCTTCGTCCATGCGAATGACCATCGTCGCTTTCGTGCCGCAATGACAGATCGCCTTCAGCTCCTTGAGGTTGTCCGCCCAGGCCAGCAGGTACTTGCTGCCCTCGAACGGCTCGCCGCGAAAATCCGTGCGCAGACCGTAAGCCAGCACCGGAATGTCCATCGAGTCGGTGACTTCCGTGAGCTGAAAGACCTGGTCCTTCGTCAGGAACTGCGCCTCGTCGATGAGCACGCAGTGCAGCGACTGTTCTTCGTTCGCAGCGGCGACGACTTCCTGCAGATCGTCGCCGGGACGGAACGTCGTCGCATTGGTTTCGAGGCCGATTCGCGAGGCCACGCGCCCGACGCCGTACCGATCGTCCAGCTCCGGCGCCATGACGAGCGTATGCATGCCGCGCTCGCGGTAGTTGTAGCTGGACTGAAGAAGCGACGTCGACTTGCCGGCATTCATCGACGAGTAGTAGAAGTAGAGCTTGGCCATGCGCGATCCGCGCCCGCGGACGCCTCGAGGATACAGCGCGGCATTGTGGCACGATTGCCGGCGCGGTACAGCGCCGCTGAGCGGCGCCTATTCGAGGACACGGACAACGCCTCTGGAGCCTGCTCATTGCTTCGCTTGCAGTGTACCGGAGTACTGTCAAGCTTGGGTTCGTGATTCAGCCGGTCTTCGAAACCTTGTTCACTGACCTCACGATCTATCACTGGGTAGCTCGGCCGTTTCGGTAGTTCCTGATGTGATCAGACAGACTCGATCAGATATAGTCTATAGAAACCAAGAACATGGGGGGGCGAACAATGATCAACATTCCGAAGAAAGTCAGAGACCGCCTCGTCAAGCAGGTTCCCCGGTTTCAGAAGATTCTTGCGAATGCAAAAAACCGCGACGTTCACGAATCCGATACGGTCACGATCGTCGTCGACATGCTCAGCCATGTCTTCGGATTCGACAAGTACACCGAAATCACTAGTGAACAGGCAATTAAGGGCACATTCTGCGACTTAGCTGTCAAGATCGACGGCAACACCAAGTATCTGATCGAGGTAAAGGCTATTGGCCTTGACTTGAAGGAAAATCATCTTCGTCAGGCGGTCAACTACGGAGCGAACGAAGGGATTCCGTGGGTAGTGCTAACCAACGGCATGGAGTGGCAGATCCACCGCATACAGTTTGAGCGCCCCGTTTCCTCAACGCTTGTGACAACGATCAACTTCGAAGACATTAGCCACCGAAACAGCGATCACCTTGGGCAAATCTTCTTGCTGTGTCGCCAAGGCATCAAGAAACAAGTGATTGAAGAGTTTCATGAGCGATCTCAAATAGTCAATCGCTTCACAATAGCTGCGCTTACTCAGACTGATTCGGTGCTCACTGTGCTGCGGCGGGAACTGAGGCGGCTAAGCTCCGGCTTGAAGGTCGAGAAAGAAGAGATTCAAGAGTTGCTGATGAATGGGGTACTGAAGCGCGACGTGTCTCAAGGTGAAGATGCCGAGCAAGCGGCGAAGCTGGTAAAAAAGGCGGCATCAAAGCAGATTCGGAAGAAGAAGAGAACGGTCACAAGAAAACCAGTCCTAAGCAACTCGGAATAGCGGGGCCGTATTTCATCGCCCTCGTTTCTAGATTGCGGGGCTGCCTCGAAGTGGCTATCGCACAACGCTGGAATCAGGCCACTGGGCACCTGTACGTCACAAATGACTAGCTTTACCAACGAGCAGCTTGAGCTGCTACACGACTCAACCAATGCTGTCTATCGACTACTGACCAGCACGCGCGTCGTCAACAAGACGAAGACCCGAAAGCGATTTGCGCTTTTGATGCTGCATGACATGTGTGCCAGGGCGGACAGCATCCGCATCTTGTGCACCTCAAGGCAATCAGCAGGTACTGAGCAACTTGCACGCTCGTGCTTTGAGATCTACGTTGACATACTCAATTTGTACCGCTATCCAGACGACTATCCTAGTTACCTCGAATACATCTCGGATCTTGGGAAGAGAAAGGTTCTTCAGGCAATACGCTCAAACCCTGCGTCGCCATACTCACGATCAATTACAGCCCAGATGCAGGTACGATGGGGCACAACCGTTGACGAGCTTCTTTCAGCTATCAACAACGAACTCAGGCGGCACAGAGCGAGCCTGTCACCAATGTTCTTCAAAGCCAAGAAGAGTCCGACCGATCCTCAAGCTCAAGTTAATACTCGTATTGAGGATCGAGCCCGATGGGCAGATGAGATGGCAAATTACGATGCCGTGTATAGGCTATATTCGGGTTCGACTCATAGTGAGCTTGGTTCGATGCTTAGTTCTGTAGCAAGGGACGGGAAGATGGTTTGGCCACCACAACAACCGCCGCCATCGACGTTCCCAGTCGACTTGGTCACCGTATGGCTTCTTAATTCAGCCAAACACGTAGCGCGAAAAGTTCAGAAACCAACCTCACCGTTTACAGCGCTTCTTCGGCGTCGCGGCGACGTAATCGAAGATGCACTAACAAGATCGATTCCTCAGAGCTAGATGATGGACAGAGACTGTCTATTGCGCAGATAACACAAGGCCATGAGAATTATGGACGTATCACTAAGACTCACAAAGACTGCAGCGAGCTATCGAACGATGTTTCAGCACGGACGACCGATCTGATATCGCATGAGGCCGGGCAAGATGTGGTTTGAATCAGCAGATGCCGCGGCATCCGTGAATGCAATTGCGAATGTGGCCTTGATCATCTTTGCACTACTTGCTGCGGGCGCGACCTTCGTCGCCTACCTTTCGGGCAGTGCGATGAAGCGACAGTCCGATATCGAAATCGCGCAGGCACGATCGGACGCCGAACACGCACGCGCCGAGGCAAGCAGGGCGAACGAGCACGCCGCCGAACTCACGCGCGAGACTGAACTCTTACGTGCCAATGCCGCGTGGCGCCGCCTTACAGAGCGCCAAGCACACGCGCTCGTTACCGCATTGGCGGATACGGATGCGCCGATCTTCGTCGTCGACGTACTCGGAGACCCTGAAAGCGCAACCTTTGCCGATGAGTTCACCGCGGCTCTGCGAGCTGCTGGATTCTCCGTGCAGCAGCAAGATCGAGGATATGCCGGCCGGCCGCCAATGGGCATTTTCATATCTCGGACGCCAGACGGCCGAGGCGACCGCGTGGCAAGTTCGCTAGAGTCAGCCGGGCTCAAGATCACCGGCCGACACGATCCCGAGCAACACAGTCAACTCATTATCCTCGTTGGTGTGAAGCCGCGACTATTTTGAACAGCCCAAACCGTGCCACCACTCGGTTCCGCAGTCTCTAGCCAGCGCTTGAAAAGCACCACGACCCAAGCAACTCTTTCAGCCACGCAGCGAACGTCGCTATGAACCCCTAGTTGTGCTAAGTCGGTTCAATGACCGTGTCTTGCCGCAGCCTGGCCAGTATCGACGAGCGATAGAAGCAGAGCTTAGCGATGCCCGTTCCGCGGACGCCTCGGGGATACAGCGCGGCATTGTGGCACGATTGCCGGCGCGGTACAGCGCCGCCGGATTTCAGCCGTTAAGCGGTACCACGGTTGCCGGGCGGCTGCGCTTGACGACACGGTCGAGCTTGCCGTCCCGGATGGCTTCCGAGCGACATGCGGGGCAGAGGTTCTTCGGGCGGCGGCGGATCTGGAGAAGCTGCGGCACGGGTGTGACCTTGCCGCGCCGGAAACAGGCGCTGCACAGAACGAGACTCGACAGCCGGCTGAGAAGCCTGTAGTCCACGTTCGATTTTGTCGATGAACTCATACCGACTCCTTACACGCGCATAGCCTTTCTCGCAGCTTATGCGCCGGAAACGAAGCCGGGCGGTGCACTTCGAGGCAAATCTGCGACGCAATCGTGGTTTTAGCTGTGAACCGCGTCGCGCGGCGCTGACGCGCATCGTTTGAACTTTTGGTCTATCGGCGGCGTCATAGATTCAGGAAGTACGGTCTCGTCCGTCAATCCAGACCACTAAAAAGTCCAGACCAGTAAAACGAGCGTCGAGACCAGCGTTGTGTTTCCTCGGAAACGAGGTTTGGTCATGTTGCCGCAAGCCGGTACCTGGATTGCACATGTCTGCCCCGCCGCCGCCGTCGCCCTGCTCGTCGGTTGCTCTCCCATGTCGCCGGAGGCCGTGATTCGCGCGGAGGAACGCGCCTACCAACAGGCCGAACGACATGCGGAGTTCTTCCGCCACAGGCGCCAATGCATCCAGCTCGGCGGCATCATGATCATCGAGCGCAGGGGCGGCCTGGCAAGACGGCGCCCTGGCATGCGCGATATCCCCGGCTTTCGGGATACCTGGTACTGTCGGATGTGAAGCGGTTGCGAGAGCGCGCGGACAACGCTTCCCGGTGCTGGCCCGCAAGTAGAAGCAAGCTACTGTTTTCGATTGGTGCCCAGGACGAGACTCGAACTCGTACTTCCTTTCGGAAAGCGGATTTTAAGTCCGCTGCGTCTACCAATTCCGCCACCCGGGCACCGGTTCAGATACGTTATCACACGTCCGCTACCGCATCGTTCCGACTGGGTGCCCGCGAATTGATTCCTGGCCTCCCGCCGGTATACTTCCGCGTCTGCCTGCGCACCACAGAATACGGCTAGGTGGCAGAGTGGTTATGCAGCGGCCTGCAAAGCCGTGGACGCCGGTTCGATTCCGACCCTAGCCTCCAACGAGCGAAAGCCCCCGAATTCGGGGGCTTTTCTTTATTCCGGACAGCGGAACTTCTGCTACGCGTACACCCACTTGCGCATAATCTCTGGCCTCCAGAAAGCCGCAGGACGAGATCATCCCGCAGTGGTGATGCGATAGACGATGCGCTGTTGCAGCTCGCCCCCGCTATCTCTGGCAACGGCTTCGCACAATTGCGCTGGGAGATGTTGGGCTGGCCGATCTCGTCGCGAGTGCGCTAGTGTTCGAGGCGTCGAATTCTGCGAGGTTTCGCCAGCAGATAGAGGAGTGGCGCGATTACGTAGTACGCCAGAACTCACCGTGGGTGCTCCAGCAACTCATGTTGAATGAGATCAGGAGAAAGATCACATCCTAGTCGCTTCGATCATCCAGTTTCGGGTACACTGACCATATATGGCCGGAAACACAAAACCTAGTCGCAAAAAGAGCGCCAAAAAGACCAAGAAGGTGCTGCCGAAAATGCCGAGTGATGCTGCAGAGGATGGCCCGTCTGCGGAAGAAGCGATCCGTCCGTTCGGTAGTAGTCCATTTGCGAAGCTTCGCGCTGAAACCAATCAATCACCTGAGGTTCGGCAGAGCATAATTGCATCTTTGGAGAAACGTCTCGGCAAGGCCGTTTTCACCTTCTTTAAGTCGTTCCAGAACCAAGAATCCCAGATCGACGACAATGACGCTGAGATGCTAGAAAGCATGCTTGCGACTGAACATGACGGTTCGGGAATCGTCTTGGTGATTAACTCGCCGGGCGGGCAAGCCCTTGCAGCAGAACGAATTGCGAACGTATGCCGCAACTATTCGGGAGGCGATTTCGAAGTCATCGTGCCTCACATGGCGAAATCCGCTGCGACGATGATCTGCTTTGCTGCATCGAAAATCTACATGAGTCGGACAGGCGAACTCGGCCCTGTTGACCCTCAGGTTGTCTACAAGCGGGGCGGAGACTTTCCGATGTACATCTCCGCAGACGAGTATGTTCGGTCCTATGACGACCTCATGAAGAAAGCGACATCGGCAGAGACAGGCAGACTTGAAGCATTGTTGCAACAGCTGGCGCGGTACGATGCACGTTACGTGGAGCAGCTTCGGTCGGCTCAGAGCCTCGCAGCCGATATTTCGATACGATTACTGAAGTCTGGGATGCATCGGGACGAAAACGAGAAGTCGATCAAGGAAAAGATCAAGATTTTTCTGGCTCAATCCCAGAAGCGATCGCACGGACGGATGATTAATTTTGACGAGGCTGTAGACTGCGGCCTCAATTTGGAGGAAATACACTTACGCTCAGCCTTGTGGAACGACGTGTGGGATCTATTTGTTAGGTCAGACTGGATAGTCAATGCACGTTGCGAAGGCATAATTGAGTCCAAAGGTGTGTCTTTATTCCGTTGATTTTATAGGGGTTTTAGCGTGAAACAGAGTCGGAAAGACTTGCGGGTAGAAAGGGCTCGACAGTCACTCGATGAAATGCTCGAAACGCTGCGACCGTTCCTGCCAGAACCGAATACACCCTCGGCTCCTCCCGAGGAGTCGCAATGGCAAATCGCGCACGGGCAGGATACCTGTTCGAATAACGGCGCTGCTGGAACCGAGCGTCCTCGCGGTGTTGGCACTCCTCCGGCAGGATACTAGCCGCCACCGACGTTTTCTTGCCGTCTCTCACAGGGGATATGGAGAGCCCTGCGCATAGCCTGCTACTTTGTGAGGGATAATTCCCTAAAAATACAATGGCTTATACCGAAAATACGAAGGTAGCCCTAGCATCTAAAAAAGCGCAATAGCCGCCGAACCCCGGGGCTTTTGAGGTCTGGGCAGCAGACCTACGGCTCCTTGCAGACCCGCTTGCGGAACGTCATAGGCCGGCTGCCGTCGCTCAGCGCGATCGTCGCTTCCAAAAGCTCGCCGAACCGCTCGTAGCGGACGACCTGGGGATAGTCGTGTGTTGGGTTCTCAAAGACCGCGCTCTCGTCGCCCAACGACGTGGATCTGAACGACGTAACGACCTGGCCGGACGGATACGCCGTGAACACCCAGGTGCCGTCGTCGGACCGGCGAATCGTCATCATTTCGTAAAAGCTGACCCCTTCCTCCCCGAGCGCGACAGCGAAACCGATCACCGATTCGCCGTCCTCGACGGCCCATGCCTCCTGTGCGCTGCCGTCTTCGCTAATCCAGCAGCCGGCAAGCCAGGCGAAGGGATGCCCGGCGGGATCCTCCGCAGGCGCGGTTGCGGCAATAAGAAAGAGTAAGGCAAAGGCAAGCTTCACGATGCTACTCCTCGGATGAATGCGACGGGCGATCCCGCACCGATCCGGCTAAGCGGGCTCTGCACGGCCGGGCTCGAGTATTCGCCGAAGCGGTAAAAGCTCGGCTTCGTAGTGCAGCCAGCGGCCCACCGACGCTGAATGCGGCGCCTCGCGTATCTGCACCGCACTCGCGGTCGTGACCGCCCCGTCGGAAGCGGCGCCGGAGAGAACCGTACTATCAAGCTCCAGATCAAGGTACTCGAACACATTGACCAGCGTCGCGTGAGGATCGGTGACGAGGTCCTCGTAGCGAACATCGAGGAAGCGACCGGGAAAGCGCTCGCGCCAGGTCGCCATCAGCGACAGATAGCGGAGGTAATGCCGCCCCTGCTCTTCCAGGTCGTAGGAATAGAAGTAAGCGGCACGAAATAGCTGCTTGAAAGCGGCGAAACAGGCATCCATCGGGTCCCGCACGAGATGCAGTATCTTCGCACCCGGGAACGCGGCCAGAATCAGCGGCAGCAGCACGTAGTTGTACGGCAGCTTGTCGGTCAGCCACGCCGCATCGCCCCGGAGCGCCGAGGTGCTGCGGCGGTAAGCGCTTGCTACGGCATCCGCGGACACCTCGCCGGCCGCCGCTATGAGATCCGCCGACAGCGTGCGCGGCTCGTCGAAAGACGCTGCACGCCGCAGCGCAAACCCCAAGTGCTGCAGTTCGCCGGCGGTGGCGATCGAGGGATGCCGCGACAACAGCGTGTCGAGCAGCGTCGTGCCCGTACGCGGCTCCCCGACGATGAACAGCGGTCCGCCTTCGCGATCGGAACCCGCTGACCGCCTGAGCCAGGCTGGTGTAAACACGTCGGCAGCCGCGGCGAACACGGCTTCGTCACGTGCCTCGTCGTAGTCGACGGTCCGCCGCCGCGCCGCGGCACCGCGGCGGAAAGCTTCGATCGCAAGCGGCCAGTCTTCCAGGTCCTCGGCCTCCTTACCGATTGCGTAGGCAAGGTATGCGGCATCGATATCGCTCGTCGCCCTGCTCTCGAGCGAGCGCAATGTCCCGATGTGCGACCGATCGCGCGCCCGACGTACGCCGGACAGCCGCCAGTGCAGCTGCGCGTTTGCCGGTTCGATCCCGAGCGCACGCTCGAACAGGCGCTCAGCCGCATCGAGGTTGCCGAGGTACAGCTCGGCGTTGGCGAGGTCCGTGACGAAGCCCGCGTGACCGGCAAACTGCTCGGTGGCGCGTCGATACCAGCGTCGGGCCTCACCGACGTTGCCGGCGAGGCGGAAGACCGTGCCGATCAGGTTCTGCGCCACGGCCCCACCCTGCTGCGTGTTGATTGCGTTCGCAAGGCTGCCTTCGGACGCCGTGAAGTGTCCGGATTCGAGCTGCAGCTTCGCCAGCTTGGCCCACGCGACGGCGTGGCGGGGGTTGAGTTCCACCACTCGGGCGAGCGCCCGATGCGCCATCCTCCGGTCGTTGCCCGCCAGCGCAATGTCCGCCGCCAGATGATGCGCGGCGACATTCTGCGGGTTCGCGGCCAGCGCCGCCCGGCAGTGCGCTACGGCCTCGTCCGGACGGCCGCGCGCCAGCGCGTCGAAGCCACGCCGGACCGCGCCGGGCGATGCCGGTCGCGGCTTGCTAGTCGAAGAAATAGCCGAAGCGCACACCGAAGGTGCGGGGTCGGTTCGGGCCGACGAACCAGGCCGGCGTGATGTCGTTGTTGTTCTGCGAGCCGGCGTAGTTGAGTTCGTCGGTCAGGTTCTCGACATACGCCGTCAATCGCCAGTTGTTGTCGGAATCGTAGGCCACCCGCAACGCCCACTCCTGGAAGGCATCCAGCCGCGAGTCGACGATCTGCTCGAATCCCCCGCCGCGTTCGCCCTCCCAGAAGGTCTCGAGATTGACGATGACGGCGCCCTGGCCGAGCGGATAGTTGGCCGTGAGAACGCCTGACCCCATGAACTCCGGCGCCCAGTGCAGCGGCGCGCCTTCGCAGGCCTCCGGGTCGCCGTCCAGCAAACCGTCCGCATCGGGCGCGCCGTCACAGAGAAACTGCAGCCCAGTCGCCTCCGTGTCCAGCCAGCCTGCCGACAGTACGAGATCCCAGTTGTCGTTGAAGACGATCTGAACGTTGCCCTCGATGCCGACGCCGTCGACCTGGCCGGCGTTGCCGACCTGAGCGCCGCCGTCGAAGAAGTTCACCTGCAGGTCCGTGTAATCGTAGAAGAAGCCGGTCAGGTCCACCCGGGCGCGCCCGTCCAGGAGCGTGCCCTTGTAGCCGATTTCATAAGACCTGACCTCCTCGGGCCGGAACTGCGCGGGCCGGAAGCCGTCTTCCTGGCTGACCGGTTCGTCCGGACCGTCCGCGAACCACTGAAACAATCCGGGATCGAGCGCGAAGGTCCCGAAGCCGCCGGCTTTGTAGCCTTCGGTGTAGCTGGCGAACAGCATTGTCGAATCGCCCGGCGTCAGACGCACGACAATGCGCGGCGCGAGGTCGTCCCAGTCCGCGGTATCGGTTAGTCCGGTGGTCATGTAGCCCGGCAGGAAGTACGACTGCAACAGGCTCTCGGGCGGCGGCGTGCGCGTCGTGAACTCCTTCTCGTCCCAGGCGTAGCGTAAACCGACCGAGACGTCGAGGATGTCGTTCACCTGATAGCTCAGGTCCACGTAAGCCGCCCAGCCGTTGTAGCGGCCGTTGATGAACGTCTCTTCGCGCATCTGCCCGTCGGACGACGGGACGAAGTCGAGCGTCGTACCGTAGTAGTCCTGCCAGTACTGGAAGTAGTCGACGCAATTGCTGACGCCATAGTAGTAGCCGTAATAAGCGCAGATCACTTCCTCTTCGATGACGCTCGTCGCTTTGTAGTCGATCTTCTCGTTGTAAAGGGAAGCGCCGACATACCAGGACAAGGGACCGTCGGTCGTCGAGGTCAGGCGCACTTCGCTCTGGAAGTAGTCGCCGGTCTGATCCTGGCCGTAGGTGCCGGCGTTCCGCGGCGTCGCGTCGTAGTCCTCGACGTAAACGTAGTCGTGATCCTTGTAGCCGGTCGACCAAGTCAGCGCGAAGCTGTCGAAGCCGTAAGCGACCTCGGCGCCGAGCGTCAGGATCTCCGCGTCGTCGTCGGTCCCGCCGAAGAGGTCCGAATTCGTCGCGCGCGGATCGTCGGGAACGCCGGACGGCCCGAGGATGCTCTCCCAGACCGCCAGCCGCGGCGAGGCCGTCGAGACCCGGTACGCGGAGCCATCGCGGTCGGCGTCCTCGTACTCGGCGGTCGCGAAGACACTGAGCCGGTCGCGGCTGAACAGCCCGGACAGACGCGCCGCCGTCTTGTCGTGTCCGAGCAGGTCGCGGTTCGGATCGAACGCGTTCCTTACGTAGCCGTCGTCGCGCGAGTGGTAGAGCGCCAAACGCAGCGCGAAGTCGTCGCTGACACCGAGCGTACCCGCCCCCTCCGCCGTGAAACGGCCGTTCTCCGCTGCCTCGAGATCGACGTAGCCGTCGACGTTGCCATCCAGGTTCGGTCGTTTGGTGTGCACACTGAAGGCGCCGCCAATCGCGTTGCGGCCGAACAGGAATCCTTGCGGACCGCGCAGCACCTCGACGCGCTCCAGATCGTACAGCGACGTGACGACAGCGCCGTTCCTGCCCTCGTAGAGACCGTTCTTGAAGAAAGCCGCCGACGGATCGCCGCCCGTACCGAAGTCCTGCGTTCTTACGCCGCGGACGCTGATACCGTCGATGAAGGCATCGGTGCTGTTGCCCGTCACGCCCGGCGTAAACGAAACGAGATCCTTGACGTCGTCCAGATTCACGTCGCGGACGAAATCGCCGGTCATCGCGGTAATTGCGAGCGGGACGTCCTGAATACTCTCGTCACGCTTCGTCGCCGTGACGATGACTTCCTCGATCTCCTGCGCGACCCCGGTACCCGCCACCGAAGTCAGGACCGCGGCGGTTACGGCCCGCGCCAGTACGCTCTGCCTAAAGACCAGAACTTTCTCACGGTCGAGCCTGGCGGCCGTCGCGAGCACACCGTGCCCGGCATCGGTAGTCGTTTGCTGCAATTGTTTCCCCAGTGCAACGGCTGTTCTTGTAAGCCAGGATTGGGCAGCCTCGGCGAGGACGAATAAAGGTGTCAGATTTATTTTTCCGGGAAAATAAATCTGACACCTTTTCCGGGCTCGTGCAACGCGTTTTTTTGCACCAACCGCGGCACGCGCGGGCGCTCAGCGCGCGGTCAGATCGATGCAGTAGAGGTCCTCGGCCAGTTCCAGCGGTCCCTTCCAGGCGCGGCGGATACTGGCGAGTTCCGCATCGAGACTGCGAAGACTCCGCGCCATGAAATGCGACAGCAGCAGACGTCGGGGACCGGCCTCTCTCGCGATTTCGCCGATCTGCCGGGGCGTCGCGTGCAGACGCTTCGCGACCGGGTCGGCGTCATCGGGGATGGGAAGGTGCATCACCAGCACGTCCGCGTCCGCCGCAAAGTCGACGAACGCCGGGTTGTTCCCGTTCTGGTCGGCACCGAAGACGATCGTGTAGTCGCGCAGCGTGACGCGATAGGCGACGGCTGGAACGATTCCGTGGGGCACCGGAAGGGCCTCGAGGAGCAGACGGTCATCGTTACCGAGATCGATCCGGACCACTGCCGAGGGATCGTCGATCGCAACTTCTCTGACATCGAGCCTTGGCAGACGCGACGAGCCGCCCAGGTAACCGCTCAGGTAAGCGTACGCGCCTGTGTCCTCCCCCAGCAGGGCCGTCACAAACGGCCCGATCCCGGGAAACCGGCCATTGCCGGCCGGGCCCACGAGCGGCAGCGTGCGCTCCCTGCCCGCAAAGTATCCGGATTTGAGCAACGCGGGCAGCGCCGCCGAATGATCGGTGTGCAGATGACTCAGCGCGATGCCGTCGAGATCCGCGAAGCGCGCGCCCGCCTCGCCGAAGCGCAGGAACACCCCGCCACCGGCGTCGACGAGCAGGCGGGCCCGGCCGTCGAGCCAGACGAGATAGCCGGTCGACGCGCGGGCATCGTCGGCTATGGGGCCGCCCGAGCCGAGCACCTGCAGGGCGACCCCCGTCGATGCCGGGCAACGGCTTGCGTGCACCGCGCCGGGACTGACGAGGGCCAGCGAAAACGCGATACAGGCAAACGTCCTAAAGGAGTTCATGACGAAGACTGCTGACACATCCTGAAACATTCGGCAACCGTTTTGAGATCGACCTCCGCCCACCCGTCAATACACTTTCTACTGTGCGCAAACCGGGCACGCGCCGCTCATGCACATCTAACTCCGATCATGCAACGATCTGCAAGCAGCGGCCATTTCGCGGGCACATTCGCAAACACGCGACCCGACGACGGGTCACCAGCCCCCTGGACTTCTAAGGAAAATCTGCATGAGCTCCCGACTTGCCGGTATCGGAACCTGCCTCTGCCTGAGCGCGCTGCTGGTTGCGGCCCCCGCCCCTGCAAACGAGAACCCCGGCGCGATCGAAGTCAGGGTAATCGACGCCGAGCGCCGGCGACCGCTCGAGGACGTATCGATCACGATAACCGCCCGCGACAACCGCCAGGAGAGTACGACCACGGATGCGGACGGCCGCGCCATGATCCGCGACCTCCCGCCCGGGCTCTACGCCCTCCGGGCGGAAGCGCCCGGCCTCGCGGTCGCCGTCGAACCGAGCGTACGCGTCGTTACCCGCGGCACGACACCGCTGCGTCTCGAGATGCTGCCGCTCGATACCGCCAACATCGAGGAAGTGGTCGTCGTCGCCCGCGCCGTGCAGGCGGACCGCTACGGCGCGGCAAGCGCAACCCGCCTCAACCGCGAGGAACTGCGCAGCGCCGTCGGCGCCGGCAGCGACGTCATGCGCGCCCTCGACGGCCTGCCGGGGCTCGTCTCTACGGGCGACTTCGCCAATTTCTCGGTGCGCGGCCGCGGTCCGCGCGACAACCTCATCTTCGTCGACGATTTCCCGCTCGACAAGGTCGTGCACTTCGACCAGACGCTCGGGGAAGAAGAAGACATCGGCGGCGGCGGCCGCTTCTCGATCTTCGCGCCGAACTCAATAGCCGGCGCCGAGTTTTCGCCAGGCGGCTGGAGCGCGGCGTATGGCGGCCGCAGCGGTTCGCTGCTCAACCTCGACGTAGTCGGAGGCAGTCCGACCCCGAGCGCCAGCCTGCGCGTCGACATCGCGGGCTTCGAGGTCGCCTACGACGGGCCGAGCGGCCTCCGCGACGACACGACCATGTACTTCACGGCCAGGAGCTTCGATTTCGGGCGGGTGTTCGAGCAGATCGACGAACTCGACATCGGGCAGCCCGAACTGTCGGACTTCATTCTCAAGACCGTGACCGATCTGAATGCACGCAACAGCTTCGAGGTGCTGGCGATCTTCGCGCCGGAGACCTATACGCGCGACATCGAGAACGTCATCAACTCCCCGGATTTCGAAGACGTGAGCCTGATCGACTCAGAGCAGGATCTGGGCCTCGTCGGACTCACGTGGCGGCGGTTGATGGGCGACGCCGGCGAGTGGGTAAACAAGGTGTACATACGCGACAGCGACAAGACCAGTTCCGAAGGCGAAGCGTTTCCGGATCTGGTGCCGGACGGTACGCCGACAAGCGAAATCCCGGTCAACGAACGCATCATCACGATCGGCGAGAAAGAGACCGAAATCGGCTGGCGCAGTGACTACAGCGGTCTGAACCGTTTCGGGCCCTTCAGCGCCGGCCTTCGCGTCGTCAACATCGACGCCGACTATTCGACGCTGCTCCGCGAGGACTGGACCCGCTTCGTCTACGAGACGACCGACCCGCGCCCGCCCGGCCAGAACTTCATCGTGCTCACGCCGGAAGACCTGAACTCGAACTTCGAGGACAGCAACACTAACTACGCGGCATACGCCGAGCAGGTCTTCGAGTTCGGCAGCTGGGACCTGAGAACCGGGCTGCGCTTCGACCGCGACGGCTTCGCCGACGAGTCGCTGGTTTCGCCGCGTATCGCCGCCAACTGGCGGGTAGCCCCGGGTCTCCGCGTCTCCGCGACGGCCGGAATTTTCTACCAGTCGCCGCGCTTCCTGACGCGGGCCGCCAGCCCCGATAACTTCGGGATCGAGAACGAGGAAATCACTCACTTCAGCCTTGGCTTCGAGCGCGACTTCGGCAGCAACTGGCATCTGCTCGTCGAGTCCTACTACCAGCAGCTCGACAACCTCGTCGTACTCGACGGGTGGACCAGCGGCCGCGTGAGCAACGACGGCGACGGCGACAATCTGGGCTTCGACATCGTCGTCACGCGGTTCTTCGACAACGGCTGGTCGGCGAATGCGACCTACTCCTACAACGACGCGACGGTCAACGACAACGACGGTCTCGGCGACTACGATCCCGATTTCAATCGGCCGAACTTCTTCTCGATCGGCGGCACCTGGGAGATCAACGAACGCTGGCAGGTGGGCGCGCGCTGGAAATGGGGCGAAGGCCGCCCGACTGACGACTTCATCGTCAACGAAGACGTGCTGGGCCCCGGACAACCGCTACGGTTTTCGAAGGAGCTGACGCGGAACAACGCGCTGCGCCTCGAGGACTACCACTCGTTGAACGTCCGGGTCGACTATCGCCGGACGCTCGGTCCCGTCGATCTCGTGGCGTTCGTCGACGTGATCAACGTCTACGGCGGCCCGGGTGCGAACTCGCAGGAGTTCAATCCGCGTGCCGGCGTCAACGTCGTCGAGGAGAACGACGCGTTTCCGATCATCGGAATCATCTTCGAGCGGACCTGGTAAAACTCCCCCGACGCCGCCGTGAACCGGGTTCCGGCGGCGCCTGCCTGAAGGTCCGGCGATTGTCGGGCCTTTTTTTGACCGTCGCTAAGCCGCCTGCTCCTGCGAGTCGTCGCCGGCCTTCGCGGCATCGTCCCGCGCGATATCGGACTCGCCCGGTGCCCGCGAGGAGGCGCCGAGCGTGCGCGTCACGGTCGCGAGCAGACGCCGTCGCTCGTCCTCGAGCCGTACTTCGTCGTCGGGCGTGGGCGTGTACGCTTCGATGCCCTCGCCGACCGCGAGACCGTGCTGCTCGAGGACCCGTTCGGTCACGTACAGCCGCTCCCGGAGCGTCGACAGTTCCGCGGTCAGCTCGAGCACCATCGACATCAATTCGTCGACACCCTCGGCTTCGAAGAAACGGTTGCGGCGGCTTTCCGCCATTCTGGGGATTCGGGACATCAGCCTGCCTCCTTAAGCCGAAGTGGATTTGAATGCGCCGAAGCCGTACCAGCGCGTGCCTTTCGGGTCCATCCGCCCGGTCTGACTGTCGAAAGTCATCGGCTTGTCGATCGCCGCCTTGAAGTCGGCCTCGCTCATGAAGGTGTAGCGGGGAATCGTCGCTTCGATGAAATCGGCATCCGTGAAGCCCGCCGTCCTCACGAGTTCGCGATAGTCCTGATCCCGGAACCCTTTGTAGAACGGCTCGCTGTTGTAGTAGCTATCCCAGTCGAGGTAGAAGCTCTCGTATGCACCCATCGCCGAGTTGGGCGGCAGCTCCATGTTCCAGAGCAGCCCGCCCGGTTTGAGCACGCGAAACGCTTCGGCGAGGTAGCCGCGGATGTCTTTGAGCGGCAACTCGTGCAGAAACATCGAGGAGTAGACGACGTCGAAGGACGCATCGGGATAGTCGAGCGCCGTCGCGTTCATCTGCTTGAAATGCACAGCGCGCCCCTGCGTATTCGCCCGTGCGCTGCCGAAGCGCAGCACGCCCGGTGCGACGTCGATCGCGTGGACCTCGGCGTCCGGGTATGCCTCGACCCAGGGCAGCGTGTTATGCCCGACGGTGCAGCCGCAGTCGAGAATACGCCCGGGCCGTAAGTCCGGATACTTGAGACGGATGTAGTTGGCCATCGTCTGACCGACGTCGTCGTGGTTGGCGCCGAACTGGCCAAACGCGAAGACGTCGATCGCCCGGTCGTACACGGCGCCCGCCGCGACGTCGTCGTCGGCGTACTCGCTGTGATAGCTGCCCGGCGCCCGATGCACGTCGACGTCCGTGACGTTGCGCGGTATCTCGAGGTCCGGATCCAGCGTCAGCGACCCGCCGACCGCGGTTTCTTCCCGAAGCTCTTTCGCCGCCGAATTGATGTTGTCGAGCTCGCGCTCCACCGTCGGGATCACCGACGCAAACACCATCTCCTGGGCGTTGCTGCGCACCGCGCTATAGAAGCGGAATTCGCGCGTGGGCTTCATGAGCTTGTGTACTTCCGGCCCGTCGCCGGGCGCGCGCCCTTCCCGCGCCTCGAAACCCGGTCGTGCCACCTCGTCGTAGTTCTGCCGCATGCGGGCCGCAATGTCGGTCAGAACGTGGCGTCTGAGCGTCGACACGAAGGCCTTTCGCGCGGCCTCGTCGCGCGTCGGAGTCGGCTCGAGCGGGGTCTTCGCATTCATGGCGTATCCGTGATGTTCCGAAGGATATTCGATTGTATTTCTTTTCTTTACTCAGTCAATTACAATATTTTTTTGTATTTATATAGAAACGCGGAGCGTTCGCCCATGGAGCTACGCCAGCTCGAGCGCTTTCTCGCGGTCGCCGAGAAAGGCACGATCGTCGCGGCGGCGCGCAGCCTCGGCATGACGCAGCAGGCGCTCAGTGCAAGCCTGGCGGGCCTCGAGCAGACACTCGATCTGCGGCTGTTCGACCGTGGACCGGGCGGCAAGACCCGCCTCACCCCCTACGGCAGCGCGCTCGTCACGCACGCTCGCTCACAGCTGGCGGCCGACCGCCGTGCGCGTGAAGAGCTGCGGTCGCTCAGGGAGGCGGCAAGCGGTGTCGTCACAATCGGCATCGGCGAGACCTTTGCGGGCGACATCGTCGCGGCGGCAGTCACCAGGCTGCACGCCGCGCGTCCGGCGCTGCGGGTCAACCTGATCGAGGGTTACTCGGAGTCCCTGCTCGCCCGCCTCTACGACGGCGAATTCGACTTCGTCGCCGCCGCGGTTGGCGGCCTCGGACTGGCACCGGGCTACGCCGCGGAGGCCATTTACTCGGCGAACGACGTGGTCGCGTGCCGCGCGGAACATCCGCTCATGCGGGTTGGGGACCTCACGCTCGAGGACCTGGCTCCCTATACCTGGGTCGTGCCTTACTCGCGTCCGTCGGACGTCGCTGTGATCACGGAGACGTTCGTGGCAGCAGACCTCGAGCCGCCCCGGCGCTTCATCGGCTCCGACGCCTTTCGGATCGGCATGAAGCTGATGGCCGCCAACGACTTTTTGTTGATGACGTCGCCGGCGCTCGTGACGAGCATGCTTGCGACCGAGGCGTACGGCGTCTGCGTGCTGCCGATCGATCGGCCGACGGTGCGGCGCAACGCCAGCCTCATAGCCAGCGACGAACGTCCGATGACTCCGGCGGCGACCGCGCTTCTCGACGCGATCCGCGAAGCGGCCGCGGCCTACGCCGACACGGGGCGCGCCCGGACGATCAGAAGTAGAAACGCAGAGCGAGATTCGCGGTAAACACCGACGTGTTGCCGTTGACGCTGTCGAAGTCGGTGTACTCGATACCGGACATCAACTTCAGTTTGTGGCCGTAGAAGTAGTAGTTGAGGCCCGCGTACAGCGCCTGATGCCGGTCCCCAAACTCGCTGCCCGGCGGCACGGCGCGGCGCTCATAGCGGTTTAGCAGGCGGATGCCGTCGTCGGCATCCGAGCCCGACCAGGTGTAGCGGCCGACGAACTGCAGGTGGTCGGTCAGCATGTAGTGCGGCATCACGACGAGGCCGAACAGATCGCCCCGTGCTTCCGGCAGCGCCTCGGCGTAGATCAGATCGGTAATCAGTCCCCAGCGACCGGACCGCGTGTAGGAGTTCAGCGAGACGATATTCCGATACGGCTCGACGTCCGTGTTGTCGGGATCGCCCGGATTGTGAAGATAGTCCAGCCGGATTTCGGTGATCGGCGAGATCTGCTTTGCGATGTTGCCCTTGAACAGACGCGCGCCGTCGAGAGTCGGGAGCGCGAGGTCGTCCTCGGTACTCCCGGACAGAATGCCGCCGCCGAAGGCCCAGTCGCCTTCCTGGTGCACGAGGAATACGCCGCCGACGTTGTCGATGAAGAAGCGTGAGGTCAGCAGCGAGCGCTCGACCGTCAGGATGCGGTTCGAAGAAATGCTGTCTTCGCGCGTCAGCGGGTTCCGGCGCAGCTTGCCGAACGACAGCGCCGTGTTTTCACTGAATGCGTAGTTGAACGCAAGGAAGTCGAAATTCTCGACGAGAGGCCCGTCGCCGTTCCGCTCCAGATTGAGATCGAATGCAAACTCGAGTTTCTCGGTCAGCACGAAGTCGAGACCAAAGCGGATGCGCCGGTTCTCCGTGCTGTTGTCGCTATCGCCATCGCCGTCTACCCAGAAGGCCTGACCGTGATAGCGGCCGCGGAACTTGACGAAAGGCAGTTTCTCGCCGCTACGATCGCCATACAGCTCTACGGAACGCCAGATCTCGTCGAAGAACTCGGTCTGCGCCGCACCTTCGACCGGCCTTTCGGCGTTCGCCGTCCCCCAAGCCGCCGCCAGAAGTACCGGCAGCCACCGCGCAACTCCGCGCATTTCCTTCTCCATCCCGACGCAAACCGCGGCATGTTCTACTGCTTCGGAGCCGATTGGAATTCGATCCAATCGAAGGAAACTCATGTTTTTTCGAAGGCTTGCCGGGTGCCGGGCCCGCGTCGGTCGTTACTGCACGCCCACCGCTCAGCGCAAACGCCGGCGAACGGGCCTCCGCCAACGCCGCAGAACGAGGCTCATTCCTACCAGCACCGCCAGCGCGAGCAGTTCGATGGACAGCGCGCCGCCGCCATCGGCCCCAAAAGGCGGCCCGGGGGGCTCCGGCACGTCCCCGGTCAGCAGCGTCAGGTTGCCGGGGTCGAAACGCAGATCGGTGATGTACTCCTGGCCGAAACCCACTTCCAGGGGCGGATTGGAGGAAACGACGTTGTTCGAGTTCTGCAGACGGCCGGTGCCGTCGGCACGGAGCTCGAGGAGCGCCGGGTGGAAACGACCCGTGTCGATTTCCCGGCCGTTGAACACGAAGACGACGTCAGCCCCGATGAACTCGGCCGCCTGCACCCCGTCATCGAGTACCGCGTTCGGACCGATCTCGAAACGAAGCGAGCTGCCCTGATCGTAGAACTCGGCGCCGGTGATGTCGCGCTCGAGCGCGAACGCCGGGAAACCCGACGGCGTGTTGACGAGCTCTCCCTGGACCGTATAGCGCACGCGGGCAAGCGGTGGGTTGTCGTACACACCCGCCTCGAGCGGCAGATCGATGTCGACTTCGAAGCTGAACAGCGGGACGTTGTTGAATTGGGGCGTCACCACGAAATCGCTGTTCGACACCGCAAACCGCGTCTGGGCGCCGGCAGCACCGTCGACCAGCAACACGAAAAAAACGACGAAGCACCAACGCATGCCGGGAACCTCCGCTCACCCTCCATTGGTTTGGCACCAACCGGCCTCGGAAGTTCGCGAAAATCAGTCCAGACCCAGTCTGCCCAGATCGACCGTCGCCGCGTCGTAGTTGGCACGGGCGACGCGCGTGTTCAGCTCAGCCTCGAGCAGCCTGATCCGCGCATCCGCCGCTGTCTCTTCGCGGACGTTGACGAGAAAGAAGTCGCTCGCACCGCTCTGGAAGCGGCGCAGCTCGGCCGCACGCATGATCTCGGATTGCTGGACTTCCTGCGCCGCCAGCAGCAGGAGCTCCCGCGACACGCGCAGGTTCAGCAGCACGTTACGAACCTCGAGCTGGATCTGCTCTTCCGTGAGTCGCTGCTCTTCCAGCCTTGCGTCGAGCGCCGCGAGACTCTGCTGCAGGCGCCCGCGTTCGGCGCGCTGCTGGAAAGGTACCGAGAACGTGAAGCCGACGATCGTGTCGTCGGAATCGCGGGAAGGCCCGCCCTCGGCGATGCTGCCGAGGCCGGACTGGGCCTCGACGTTGAAATCGAGACGCGGCTTGAGGTCGTTGCGGCGCAGCAGGAGCCGATTCTGCTCGCGCTCGATCGCGGTCCGCAACAGCGCAAGTTCGGGACGTCTCGCCAGCGCCTCGGAGACGGCGAACTCATCGGCGACGGCGAGATCGTCGACCTCGTTCAGCGCGACGCCGGGCGGCAGCTCCGCTTCGACCGGCACGCGCGGGACGCCCGCGCCGTCGCGGTAGAACAGCGACAGCTCGTTGGCCGCTACCGCCACGTTCCGCTCCGCGGCGGTCACGAGCGATTGCCGTCGCGTGATGTTCTGCAGGTTCTCCGTGAGAAAGATATTCGCCAGCGCACCCCGGCGCACCTGCTCCTCCAGTCCGTCCTGGCGCTCCAGCGCGATCCGGAGGAGGTTTTCGTAGACGCGGAGCTTGCGTCCGTGCGTCACCCAGCGCCAGTAGGCAATCAGTGCGCGCTGCTGGACGCCGATGCGGGTGAGCAACACGTCGAGGTCCGCTTCGCGCAGCTCCAGACGAGCGTCGCGCTCACTGAAGCGCGCCAGGTCGATTTCACGATCCCGCATCAGCGAAAAGAGAACGCCGACTTTCAGCGCGCCACCCGTGTTGGTGAATGCGATGTCCTCGTAGATCGGAAACGTGCCGTCGGATAGCTTGTAACCGGCGTAGAAACTCGCACCCAGCGGTCGCACGCGCTGCCTGACGGTCCCCTCGGCGGCCGTGCCGTCGTAAAACCCGCTCAGGCGGCTGAAGCCGTCCGCCGCAAAGACCAGATCGAACGCGCCTTCGACCTCGAGGTTTCTGCCTTCGACGGCCCGTCTTGCCGCGAGGCTTCTGAGGATTCCCGGAAAGTGGGTCGCCGACGACGCCAGCACCGCGTCGAGTTCGAGCGCCGCGGCTTCGTCCGCGAAGGCAGACGGGGCAAGCAGGGACAACAGCAGCAAGCCACCCGCGAGGGTTTGCTTCACGTTTGGGGCCTCAGTTGCGGCGTATCGCCGACACCCGGCAGTTCGGCGGGGAAGTTGTTCATCTGGCGCCACAACTCGTAGCCGATCGACACTTCCTCCAGCAGCACCCAGCCCCGCGCCGTCGAACCGAAGCGCACGAAGCGCTCGTTGGGCCATGGCGGCGTGTCGATGGTTTCCTCGGTCACCAGCACCCGAAACCGGCCGTTGGTTTGTGCCGACGGGTCCACGGCCGAAACGCGTCCGCCGAAGGTCCCGATGGCGAGCGACGGCCAGCCGCTGAACTGCACGGCAGGCCAGCCTTCGAACTGCAGCCTCACCTCCGCGCCCTCGCTCACGAGCGCAACGTCGCGACCGTCGATGAACAGCTCGACCGCGCGCTCGGCGTTGTCGGGCACGAAGGTCGCCACGACGTCGCCGGCGCGCACGAAGGTCGCGGCATCGCCGGCGAACACCCGCAGAATGACGCCGTCGCGCGGCGCGCGAACGATCTGCACGGACTGACGCGAAAGATTGACGTCGGCGCGCGTCAGCTCCGCCGCGGCCTCGGCCACCCGCGCGCGAAGCTCTTCGACCCGGATTTGGGCCTGCTCGTACTCACGGCGGGCCGCGAGTCCCTCGTTGAAGAGTTCCTCCATGCGGCGCAGGTCGATCTCGGCCGTTTGAACGGCTGTCTCGGCGGCCTCCACTTTCGCGACCACCTGACTTCGCTCGGCCTGGAGACGCGTCAGGAGCTGCGGGTCGATGTCGACAATCTCGACGATCGGGTCGCCCACGTCAACGTGGCTGCCGTCACGCACGTACCACTCGGAAATCCGCCCGGGAACGAGCGCGTTGATCTCCTGCAGCCGGTCGTTCGGATTGAGCGCGGTGACCGCGCCGAATCCCGAGGTCGTCTGCGTCCAGGGCGTGAACGTCAAAAACGCCACGGCCATCATCACGCCGACCAGAATGATCCAGCCGACGGCGCGCATGACGCGCGGAACGCGCTGCGCCTCGAGCGTCTTGAAATAGCCAATGTCCTGCTCACGATACGCCATGGAACACCTACATGGCCGGCACGAGCTTTGTCGTGTCGGTCTCCGTCAACGGTTCGCCCTCGGGATCGCCGCAATACGCGCCGTCCGCGAACTCGCAGAGTTCATCGTATGTGGAGAACATCTGCTGGTCGGCGTAGCCGAGATGCAGGAACGTATCGAAACCGAGGTCCCGCGGGCGGCTGGAAAAGTAGATGATCGTCGTCTGCCCTTCGCTTTGGAGTAAGTCCAGAGAACGCTCCAGCAGATCGTCGGTCATCGTGTCGAAGAGCTGGCCAAGCACGAGCACCCGCGGGCGCGCAATGATCGCCGCCGCCAGCTTGAGCTGCATGGTCTCCGTAATGGTGAGTGGCCAGCCCGTCGCCGCCACGCGGGTATCCAGGCCGTCCTCGAGCTGGCTGATCGAGGTTTCGAGTCCGACGGTGCGCAGCGCTTCGAGAATGCGCTGCGCGGATGCGTCGTCGCCGCTGAGCTTGAGGTAGGCGCGGATCGTCATCTCGATGGCGTTGGGACGATCGAGGACGATGATCTGCTGCCTGAGCGCGTGCGCCTGGATGCCGGCAATGTCGTTGCCACCGAGCGTCACGTAGCCGCTTGCCGGGAGTATGTGTCTCTTCAGGAAGTTCGTGACTTCGCGCTGCACGCCGTGCGTCTCCGCCATCCCCAGCACCCGCGCGCCGCTGCGGATCGAGAAATTCAGCGTCGTCACGAGACCTCGTGCATCGCCGCGCGCATTGACGAACTCGATCGACGCGTCACCCTCGAACGGTTCGGCGAACTCCTCCGGCTCCTCCTGCTCCACGCCGTAGAACAGCGACAACTCGTCGAGTGCGGCGCAGAGTTCGTAGAACTGGGCCAGATACGTGCCGAACTGCGAGAGACCGAAGAAGACGGCCGACAGGACGAGCTCAGCCGCGACGAGCTGACCGAGCGAAAGCTGGCCCTGGATGACGAGCCAGCCGCCCAGACCCAACAGGCCCGCACTCGCGACCGCATACAGAAACAGGAAGCACAGCGTTTGCGAGAAATGGTGCCGGAAGTGCTTCTGGTGCTTCTCGATGTAATCGCTGGTCACGGCGTCGGTGCGGCTCAGCGCTTCGGCGATGTGGCGCTCCGACTTGAAGAAGCCGTTCGACGCGCCGAGACCCTCGAGCCACGCGGCGGCCGCGTGCTTTCTGTGCGACACCTCGACGGCACTGCGAATGGCGCGGCCGCCCCAGAGCAGCCAGATCACCCAGATCAGCAAGATGACGACGAGATTGAAACCCAGGAAGAGAGGGTGGTACATCGACACGAGAATGAAGCCGAACGCAGCCTGCAAGACGACCGTGAAGCCGCCGACCAGGATGTTGGGTAAGGCCTTCTGGACGATGAGAATGTCGAAGTAGCGATTGAACAGACTGCCCTTGTTGTAGTCCTGGAAGAACGGGTTCAGCGCGTACACGGACCGCAAGGCGATTTCGGAGACCATGCGCGCGTAAAAGCGCCGTCCGAAGAGATCCATAAGGTGAATCCGCAGCGCGTTGAGCAGGCCCGCCGACAGCAGAAGCACGAACAGGGACACGGAAAGCACCAGCAACGGCGTCGTGAGGCCGGTATTAGCGACCGTGTTGACGAGCATCTGGACCGAAATCGGCAGCGCCAGGGACAGCGCGCTGATACCGAGGCCGTAGACGACGGCGAGCACGTAATAGTTGCGCTCGGCGCCGAGAATGGAGCCGAAGTAGGAGAACACCTCCGCGACGGAAACGTTCTTGGTCAGTGCCTGATCACTCATAGCGGTCCCGGATGCCTCCGCTGCTAAGCCCTTGAGTGTAAGGGCAGTTCGCGGCAAAACTGCCGAGCCGCGTTTACCGTTACATTAAGAAACACTGCGATTTTGGCCGATCCGGCTCTCAATCGCGAATATCGTGGAACAGAGGCTGCCCCGGAACGCAAGAGTGACAAGCGGTGGCGGAGGCTCGATACTGCGCGACCCTTTGAGCCGGAAGCCCCCATGTTTCGCAGTATCCGCTGGTATCGCTTCGACGGCGCGTGGCCGGAATCCGACGATCGGCTGTCCGAGTTGCTCGAAACCGGTGCATTCAAACCCTGCGGACCGCTGACGGAGCGCAGCAATGGCTGGGAGGCCGTCTACCCCGACGCCGGCGGCAGTCTCGCGCGACGGGTGAACGGCGCCGACCTGCTTCGGCTGCGCAGTCAGTCGCGCATTCTCCCGGCAGCCGCGATCAAAGAGGAACTCGAGCAGCGGATAGATGCCTTTCGGCAGCGGACGGGTGAGGCACCGACGACGGCCGAAAAGCGGCGCCTCAAGGCAGAGGCGCGGGACGAACTGCTGCCGAAGGCGATGCTGAAATCGGAGCGAATTCTGGGCTATGTCGACTACGGGCGAAGTCTGATTGCGATCGATTCGGCGCAGGAGGCTAACGCAGAGCGCTTTCTCCGGCGCCTCAACGCCTCGATCGACGGCCTGACGATTCAGCCTCTGGCGTTCCGGGAACCGATCGAGGTCTTTCTGAGCAAAATTCTGTTCGGCGACGCTCCGCGGCAGTTCGCGGCGGGCACGGAATGCCGGATGCAGGACCTCAAGGACTCGCGCGCGAACGTCCGCTGGAGCAACTTCGACCTTAGCGACCCATCCATCCGCAGACACGTCGCCGACGGCATGCGGCTGACGCACCTCGCTGTGCAGTACGACAACCTCATGAGCTGCGTACTCGACCTCGACGGAACCGTCACCAAGCTCAAGTTCGTCGGCGACGAAGCCGACGATGAGCCGGGCGACCCGCTCGTCGCGTTCGACAGCGCGTTCGTGCTGTTGACGGGGACGCTGCGCAACTTCGCCGCCGACCTGGACAAGTATTTAGGCCGCGTGCACTAGCCGGTCCGGAGCGCGCGGGCCGTCAGTTGCAGGCGGGAAAGAAGTCCGCCGGAACGCCCGTTTCCGCACTGACCAGCCGCGTCGCGCCGTCGGCATGCTCGGTTTCGACGGCGTAGTAGTTCTCCATCTTCTCGACGACCTCGGCGCTCATGCCGGTAGCGAACAGATCACCGACACCCGCCTGCTCCATCATGTCCCGAAACAACTCGAACATACCGATCATGGCGTTGTTGACGATGAACCCGCCATCGACCGCGTCGAGGTCCGCTGCCCATACCGTGCTCTCGACGGCGTCGCTGCCCTCGACCCGGATTTCGAACGCCTGCGTTTCGTAGTCCCCGATGCGGCGCGAATCTCCGGTCGTGGCGACGACCCGCCCCGGCGGCGGTTCGCCCATCATCGCCCCGCCCATCCGGGCCTTCATCTGTTCTTCGATCATCTTCGCCATCGCCGGATCCTGCTGGCGCATCTCCTCGAGCATCGCCTGCATTTCGGCCTGGGCCTCGGCAACCTGCTGCCGTACCTCGTCCATTCCGCCCGCGGGCATGCCCGGCATCGATGACAGATCGCCGCTGAGTTCCTGACACTGCCCGCGATCGAACAGGAGCAGGCGTTCGTCGCTTGCCTGGAAGATCATCTTGTTCTGGAGCCGCTCAGGCACGATCGAAGCAGCCGCGTCGCCAGCCGCTGAATACGACTCGATCCGCAGATTGCCAAGATCGTCGGCCGTCATGACGTTATAGCTCTCTGCGGCGCCGCCCGAATTGACCTCTACAGTCACGTGGCGGGCCGTCTCGGCAAACGCCGGCGCTGCGAGGATGGCGATCAGTGAGGCGATCAGTACCTGGGACTTCATAGGAGACTCCGGGACGCAGTTTCGATCAAGCATACGCACTGTCATGACTCGCCCGCAATCGCCGCTCGCCGGTCTTCTAGCGAATCGACGCCGCAATCGCTTCGAGGGTGTCTGCAAGCGCGGAGGAATCGGCGGCGACGTCCGCCGCCAGTTGCCTGAGCGTCCGGCTGAGCGCACGATCCCGGCCTCCGGAATCGGCGACCGCTTCGGCCTGGTCGAGCGCCGCCGTCAACTCGCCCGCCGCGCGGTCCGTCAAGGACTCCGCGCGGACCAGCTGGTCCAGATACGCGCGGGCAATCGCGGGAGCTGCTGGCCAGGTGACCGCGAACTGCTGCTGCGGATTGAAAGCCCGGCCCTGATCCGCCAGACCCGCCGCCGCGATCTCGTTCGCCGTTACGAACTCGCTGGGCTGGAGCGTCAAAACGTCGAGACCGCGGACGATTTCGGTGGCGTAGATGTGGCCGTCGTACCAGTAGCTCGACCAGAAGCCGCCGGCCACCAGTTCTTCTTCGTCAATCGGCCCACGATCGAAGTACGCGATCTCTACCGGGTTTGCGGAATCGGTGAAGTCCATGACGGTCAGCCCGCCCTGGTACCATGACTGCACGAACAGGTCGCGGCCGGGCACCGGAACAATCGAGCCGTTGTGGGCGACACAGTTTTCCTGCTCGACCTGCGGTGCGGGCAGCTTGAAGTAACTCCGAAACTCGAGCTTGCCGTCGACGATGTCGTAGATCGCGTTGGCGCCCCAGGTCATCGGATCGTGCGCGCGGCAGCGCGGCCGCACGCCACCGCCCCACTCGTCCGTGAATATGACCTTCGTTCCGTCGTTGTTGAACGTGGCCGAGTGCCAGTACGCAAAACCCGGATCGACTACCGCGTGGATTCGCTGTGGCTTCCTCGGATCCGTAATGTCGAACAGGATACCGTTCCCGGAACAGGCGCCGGCCGCGATGGCTTTCTCAGGGAACACCGTGATGTCATGACAGT
This sequence comes from Woeseiaceae bacterium, assembly GCA_028277185.1. Taxonomy (GTDB): domain Bacteria; phylum Pseudomonadota; class Gammaproteobacteria; order Steroidobacterales; family Woeseiaceae; genus UBA1847. The sequence continues at coordinate 21,841 of JANQGQ010000034.1, read as the reverse complement.
GATCGGTTTGTCTGGTCTCCTGCGTCTCGTCCCCATGGTCGCCGCCACGCCACAGACCGGCCAGCGCACCGGTTCCCGTATCCGCAAAGACGGCCGGGCTGTCGACGATCCGCGCCCTGGACGGGTCGTCGACAGGGATTTCGATGACGTCGATGCGGAACAGCGCCGTCCGCGGGTCGCCGGGCAGCTCGTTGAAACAGCTCGGCATCTCCTCCGACTCGCGGATCTGGGCCGTTCCGGAGTTGTACACGACGATCATGCCGTCGTCGCCGGGACCGGAGACCACGGAATGCGTATGCGAACCGCGGCAGGTCTGCACGGCACCAACCTGCCGCGGCTGCCCGAGGTCGCTTATGTCGAAAATCCGCAGCCCGCGGAAGCGATCGGCGCTGACGTCCTCGTCGACACCGTCGAGACCGCAATCGAGGCGGCCGCGCGTTTGTTCGACCGACATGATCAGGAGGTCGCCGACGATCGACACGTCTCCCTGCCCGCCCGGACAAACCACGGAGCTCACGAGCGCGGGCGCCGCCCCGGCGCTCAGGCGATAGACGTTGAAGCCGTGATAGTTGCCGGCGACGAGCACGTCGTCGGCGAAGGCCATATCCGTGTTTGCGAAGCTCAACAGAGGCGACCGGGACTTGTCTTCTTCCTGGCCCGCGCCGGCCTCTGCCTCGTCGCTGTCCTCGGCAGCATCGTCCGTGGGAAGGTGGCGGTGCGACGGCAGATCTGAAGGATTCCCCGGATCGAAAAAACCCGGCGGTCTCGGCAGCGAGGCGACCAGCTCGAGGTTGCTGATCGCGACGCCCGCATCGTCAAAGCCGGCGGCAAGCCCCGCGCGCGGATCGTCCGAGAGGCCGACGAGCATCTCGTTCATGCGCTCGATTTCAGCCGTCTGATCGTTGACGATATCCGACGTGAACTCGAACAGCACCGGATCGTAGGCGGACCCGGGCTGCTCGAGCAGCTCATCGACCATCGTCACGGCGCCGTCGTGGTGGCGGATCATCAGCTGCAGGAAGAGCCGGTCGAAATCGATCCCTTCGGCTGCCGCCAGCGCATCCATTTGTTCAGGCGTCGCCATGCCGGCCATCTCGTGCGACGTGTGCATGTGATGATGCGCGGTGGGATCGGGCACCGGTTCGCCGCGCTCGGCAAGCCAGTCCTGCATGAAGCGAATCTCGTCGGCCTGCGCGGCGTCGATGCGGCTGGCGATGTCGATCAGCTCCGGATTGTTCGTCCGCTCTCCGACGAGCGCCGCCATCTCGACCGCCTGGTGATGGTGCGGGATCATGTCGCGCATGAAGCGGGCATCGTCCGCCGAATAGCGTGTATCGGCGATGGCCGTGGCCTCTTCGGCGCTCAGCGTTTCGACCGGTGCCCCCGGCGGACCGGGCTTGATGATCCGCGGCTCCGCCAGAGTGACGGGCGCAGTGAGAAAAGCGAGAACCGCGACGCTCGAGGCGCCGCTCACAAAACGATTGATCAACGAACACTCTCCCGATATGGACCGATGGCGTGGGACTGGCCGGTAAACCGGTCGGTATGCGAACCTACCAGAAACCGGAGTGTGAGTTCACTAGTGTCCTGTCCCGTCAATTCGTTGAACCAGTCGGCAGCGGATTTTTGTGGCTGGCAAGGCGCGGCGACGAGTCATAGCGCGCTATGGCGAGGAGCCGCAACGCCGCCAGACGCAAAAAGACGCGGCGAGTGGTTCAACGAATTAACGGGACAGGGTACTAACAGCAGGCCGCGTAGCCAATGATCGATATCGACGCCGTTCGCCGCGATACCCCTCAATGCGAGCATCGCATCCACTTTAACAACGCCGGCGCGTCGCTGATGCCGGAGCCCGTATATCGGGCCGTGACCGGGCATCTGGCGCGCGAGCGCGAGTTCGGCGGCTACGAAGCCGAAGCGATGGCCGCGGAGGATCTCGCGGCGTTCTACACCGAGTTCGCCGGGCTGCTTCGCTGCAGGGATCATGAAATCGCCTACGTCGAGAACGCGACGCGCGCCTGGGACATGGCCTTCTACAGCCTGCCGCTTAAGCCCGGCGACCGGATACTCACGCACGAGACGGAGTACGCGTCGAACTACCTGGCGATGCTGCAGCTCGTTCGACGAAAGGACCTTGCAATCGACGTCGCGCCATCGGATGCAAGCGGCCAGCTCGACGTGGATGCCATGGAGCGCATGATCGGTCCGAGGACGAAAGTAATCGCGATCACGCACGTACCGACGCAAGGCGGCGTCGTGAATCCCGCCGAAGACGTCGGCCAGCTGGCGGCACGGCATGATCTCATCTACCTGCTCGATGCCTGCCAGTCGGCCGGGCAGATCGATCTCGACGTCGGGAAGCTGGGCTGCGACATGCTCTCGGGCACCGGACGCAAGTTCCTGCGCGGCCCGCGCGGCACCGGCTTCCTGTACGTGTCGGACAGGATCGTCGACCGCCTCGATCCGGCCTTCATCGACATGCGGGCTGCGACATGGACCGCGCCGGACGACTACGAGCTGGCGCCAGGTGCAAAGCGCTTCGAAACCTGGGAATCCAACGTCGCGGGCAAGATCGGACTGATGCAGGCGGTGCGCTACGCACGCAAGCTCGGGCTACCGGCCGTCGAGTCGCGCGTGAGCCAGCTCGCCGCGACGCTGCGCGCGACGCTCGACGAGCAGCCCCGCGTGACGGTTCACGATCGCGGCACGCGCCGGTCGGGCATCGTCACCTTTCGGGTCGATGGTGAGGAGCCGGAGGCAACGGCGGCGAGGCTGAGCGAGGACGACATCAACGTGTCGGTCGCGGTCCGCACGTCGGCTCAGATCGATTTCGGCGGGAGAAATCTCGACGCCCTGGTTCGTGCCTCGGTGCACTACTACAACAGCGCGGACGAAATAGAGCGCTTTGCGCAGCGGCTCATCCGGCCCGCAACCGGTTGAGCCGGAGGCGCAGCTGCTTCTCGGTCTCGATGATCGCGAAGAGTACTACTCCAACCCCGACAATGATTACCCCGTCCCAGAACGGTACCGCGACGGTACCGAACAGCGCCTGCAACGGCGGGAAATAGGTTATGGCGAACTGAGCGAGCGTCACGCTGATGACGGTCGCCCACACGATCTTGGTGCCCTTGACGGCTTCCCAGGTCAGCGATGTTTCGTACATGTTTCTGATGAAGAACAGATGGAAAATCTCCATCACGACCAGCGTGTTCAGCGCAATGGTTCGCGCAAGCTCGATCGGGTAACCCTTGTCGACTGCATAGGCGTACATGCCGAACACACCGCTGAGGAACAAGGCGGAGACGAAGACGATATGCCAGGCCAGCGCACCCGTGAGCAGCGGTTCGTTGCCGGGACGCGGCGGACGCCGCATGGTGTTCGCCTCCGTCGGCTCGAACGCCAGCGCGATACCGAGCGTGACCGCCGTGATCAGGTTGATCCAGAGAATCTGGATCGGCGTAATCGGCAGGGACATCCCGACGAGCAATGCCACGATAATGGTCAGTGCCTCGCCCGCGTTGGTCGGTAGCGTCCAGCTTATGACCTTCTTGATGTTGTCGTAGACGGTACGGCCCTCTCTGACCGCTGCTGCTATCGAGGCGAAGTTGTCGTCGGCCAGAACGAACTCGGCGGCCTCCTTCGCCGCTTCGCTGCCTTTGTCTCCCATCGCGATGCCCGCGTCCGCGCGCTTGAGTGCGGGTGCATCGTTGACGCCGTCGCCGGTCATCGCAACCGTCGAACCGAGGGACTGCAGCGCCATGACGAGGCGCAGTTTGTGCTCCGGGCTGGTGCGGGCAAAAATATCGGTATCCATGACGACCGCGCGCAGGGCCGCATCGTCCATGCCGTCGAGATCGGCACCGGTCAGGACCTTGTCGGGGTTCTGCAGGCCGATCTGTTTGCCGATGGCTGCCGCGGTACCCCGGTGATCTCCGGTAATCATCTTCACGCGGATGCCCGCGCCGTGACACTCGGCGATAGCGTCGACCGCCTCCGGGCGCGGCGGATCGATCAATCCCACGAGACCGATCAGTACCAGCCCGCGCTCGACGTCGGAAAACTCGAGAACCGTGTGCTCCGGAGCAACCGGCTTGACGGCGAATGCAAGCACGCGCTGCCCCTCTGCCGCGATCTCCTCGGCTTTGGCGTGCCAGTACCCCTCATCGAACTCATCGATGCCGTCAGCGACCGCCCGCTGCTGGTCGCACATTGCAAATACCTGCTCAGGCGCGCCTTTCAGAAACACAAAGGCATGCTTGTCGTGATCGTGATCCAGCGTCGCCATAAAGCGATGCTTCGCGTCGAAGGGTATGACGTCCGTTCGCGTCCATCCGGCAAGCGTCCCGCGCGGATCGATACCTACCTTGCCCGACAAGGCCAACAGAGCCCCTTCCATCGGATCGCCTTCGACCGTCCAGACGCCATCACGCTGGTGCAGGGAAGCGTCGTTGCACAGCGCTGCCGCGCGCCCGAGCTCCTCGAGGATGGCGTGTTCCCGCGCACTCACCGAGGCGTCGTTGAGTCTGATCTCCCCTCTCGGCTCGTAGCCGGCCCCTTCCAGCAGGAAGACATGGGCGTCCGTCGCTACCGTGGCCACCATCATCTCGTTGCGGGTCAGCGTGCCGGTCTTGTCGGTGCAGATGACCGATACCGAACCCAGCGTCTCGATCGCGGGCAGGCGTCTGATGATGGCGTTGCGGCGCGCCATGGCCTGGACGCCCACCGCCAAGGTGATGGTCAAAACGGCGGGTAGCCCCTCGGGGATGGCCGCTACCGAAAGCCCGACCACGGCCATGAACATCTCGGCGAACTCGAAGTGTCCGACGAAATAGCCGAATACGAGGAGAACGGCCGCGATGATCAGGATCAGCACGGTCAGCCAGCGCGCGAACACGTTCATCTGCCTGAGCAGCGGCGTCGTAAGGGTCTCGACGGTCGACAGCATGCCGCTGATGCGGCCGATCTCCGTGTCGGCACCCGTGGCCACGACAATTCCCCGCCCCAGACCGCTGGTTACGAGCGTGCCGCTATACGCCATGCATCCCCGGTCGCCGAGCGGCGCGGTCTCCGCAACGGGTCGCGTGTGCTTTTCGACCGGGACCGACTCACCCGTGAGGATCGCCTCCTGAACCTGCAGCCCGTTCACGTTGAGGAGCCGCAGGTCCGCCGGAACCTTGTCGCCGGCCTCCAGAAGCACCAGGTCTCCCGGCACCAGGGTCTCACCGTCCACGGAGCGGCGCACGCCGGCGCGCAATACCGATGCCTCCAGGGCAAGCATGCGGCGGATGGCATCCATGGCCTTTTCCGCCTTACCCTCCTGCAGAAACCCGATCGCCGCGTTGACGATGACGACGGCGAGAATCACGACCGTATCGGCAAAGTGACCCAACGCGGCGGTGATGCCCGCCGAGCCGATGAGCACGTAAATGAGAATATTGTGAAAGTGCCGGAGGAAGCGGACTATCGGGCTCTGCTTTGCGGGCTCCGGCAAGCGGTTCGGGCCGTACGTTGCGAGACGCTCTGCCGCCTCTTCAGAAGACAGTCCCTCCTCGTTCGCGCGCAAAGCGCCAACGGCGTCCGCCGGCGCTTTGCTATGCCAACGGTTTTGCGTCTCGTGTGCGGGTGTTTGAGTCACGGCCAGGTATCCGTCCAACAAGCGAATCAGGCCTTTCCCGACTCGTTCTGCACGAACCGGGAAAGGCCCGACTGGCTCATCGTGACACCGGGCCTCGCTCGTGAGTACTTCGGACTTCCGCTATCGACTGCCGCCGGCCGCGATAATCGGGCCCGGTCCCGGGCCTACGCCGGGCTTCCTCGCAGACAGGCCGCCATGACCGGATCGATGAGCTCCCACAATCCGTCTTCTGTCGTAGCGTAGGACTATGGAACGCAAACGCCCCTCACAAGGAGGGGCGTTCCAGAGTTTGGAGCGGGAAACCAGGTTCGAACTGGCGACCTCAACCTTGGCAAGGTTGCGCTCTACCAACTGAGCTATTCCCGCAGCGGGCTGTGCATTCTAGCCGTTGCCGGTCATGTGTCAACTATATGACTCCCAATCCCGGCGAAACAAGCCCCCGCTCGACCGCCGCGACCGCAAGCCTCTGATTCCCGGCAATTCGCCGCGATTATTTGCGGCCTGCGCCCCGTCCCCCGCGGGTCAGATGATAACGGACGCTATTGTTGTTGACCTCGATCAGCCGCTGTTTCTTCAGAGCCGAAACGATCGAGTCGAGCTGCTCGTCGGAGAGCTTCTCGGCAATCAGGCTGCGGATCGTGTTCTTGAGCGTCGAAACCTTGCGCGGTACCGAGCGCCCGCGCGAACGAAGGTTCTTGACGATCAGACGGATCTGCTCTTCCTGGCTGGTACCGGCCGAGATCCGGAGCGACGGTATCTCCGCGATGTCGGAGACCCGCCGCGACCGGACGTCGCGCTCCTCGTTCAGATGGCGAATCACGGGATCGAAACCGCGATCGCGGCTCACGACGAAGAACTCGGTCTTCGGATGCTGGGCCGCGAGTTCGCCGAGATAAAACGCGATGTGAAAATCCAGCGCGTTCCGGCCGCTGCCGGAAATGAAGACGTACTCGGCGCGGTTGCCGAGCTTCTGCATTGCCGCCGCCAGGTTGACCGGCACCTTCGTCTGATTCGCCCCGACGAAGACGCGGACGACGAAGGGCTGCTTAACCAGGAGGTCGAGGTTCTTAGGCTGCACGTTTTCGTAGTCGACGAGCACGAAACCGTTGGTTTTCTCGGGCAAGTGAAATCTCCGGTTGAACGCGGCGTGCCGCGGCTAGTTCTTAGCGGGACAGGACACTAGGTCGATGCCTTCATCGCCGGCCAGGCGGCTTTCAGATACGCGAACATCGAGTAAATGGTGAGGATGGCGGCGGCAATCAGGAGAAAGTAGCCGATCCGATAGATGTCGAGCCCGAACAGCGGCTCCTGCCAGACCATGAAGCCAATGCCGAACATCTGAAACGTCGTCTTGAGCTTGCCCGAGAACTGGACCTTGACCGTTGCGCGCTCGCCGATGGTCGCCATCCATTCGCGCAGCGCCGATACCGTGATCTCGCGCCCGATGATGATCATCGCGATGATGTCTTCCCAGAGACTCGACTGCGCCTGCACGAGCATGACCAGCACGATCACGACCATGAGTTTGTCGGCGACCGGGTCGAGGAACTCGCCGAAACGCGACATCTGATTGAAGCGGCGCGCGATCCAGCCGTCGATGAAGTCGGTGACCGCCGCAATCCCGAAGAGAACGGCCGCAACCGGCCGCGCATGCTCGAACGGCGCGTAGAAACAGATCACTACAACGGGGATCGCCGCGATGCGGAACAGCGTCAGAATGTTGGCGAGGTTTAGCTTCACGTGGATCGATCGCGGTTTAGTGCCCTGACAGGCCGGCTGAATGCAGAAAGATCATCTTGGCAGAGTACTAGGGGTCGACGTGTAAATCATTGTATATGGTTTCGGCAAGCACGCGCCCGATGCCGCGCACCTTCGCAAGATCGTCGACACCGGCCGCTATGACACCTTGCAGACCACCGAACTCTCTCAGCAGCTCGCGCCGCTTCTTCGGCCCGAGACCCGGAATATCCTCGAGTCTGGACGTTCGCCGCGCCTTGCCGCGCTGTTGCCGATGTCCGGTGATGGCGAAGCGATGCGCTTCGTCGCGGATTTGCTGGATCAGGAGCAGCGCCGGCGAATCCGGCGGCAGGCCCAGCGGCCGCTCCTCTCCCGGGCGGAACAGCCGCTCGGCGCCAGGCTTACGGACCCGACCCTTGGCAACGCCGACGACGTTCAGCCAATCGAGCTCCAGTTCCCGCAGCACGCCGACAGCCTGCCGGAGCTGTCCTTTGCCGCCGTCGATGAACAGCACGTCCGGCATGGGCACTTCGCCCAGCTTCACGCGCGCGTAGCGGCGCTCGAGTGCCTCGGCCATCGCGGCATAGTCGTCGCCGGCCGACTCCGGTTTCAGATTGAAGCGCCGGTAGTCGCTCTTCAGCGGTCCCGCCTCGTTGAAGACCACGCAGGACGCTACGGTCGCCTCGCCCGAGGTATGGCTGACGTCGAAGCACTCCAGCCGTGCGGGCGGTTCCTCGAGCCCAAGCAGCTCACCCAGCGCCGCGAACTGCCGCCGGATTGTCGCGTTGCTCGCGACCTTGAGATTCAGGCCCTGCTCGGCGTTCGTCTGTGCAAGCTTGAGCCAGCGCAGCCGGTCGCCCCGAACTCTGTGCCGGACGGCAACCGAATGGCCGGTCGTTTCGGTCAGCTTGGCGGCAATCAGTTCGGCATCTTCGATCGCCGTGTCGGTGATAATCTCGGACGGTGCGTCGCGCCCGAGATAGTACTGGCCGACGAAACCGTTGAGCAGGACCTGCTTGTCCGTCTCGCCGGGGAGCTTCGGGAAATGATCGCGGCTGCCGACGACGGCGCCGCCGCGGATGAACAGCGTCGTCACGCAATGGATGGCGCCGTTCGAAGCAAAGCCAAGCACGTCGAGATCCGCCCCGTCCGCGCGCGCCACGAGCTGCCGCGCTTCGACTTTCTTGAGCCGCGTGATCTGATCGCGCAGGCGGGCGGCCTCTTCGAACTCGAGGTTCTGCGACGCCTCCTCCATCCGCTCGGCGAAGGCGGCCACGACGGCCTTGTTCTTTCCCTCGAGAAACTGAATCGCCGCTTCCACGTCCCGCCGGTAGTCGCCCTCGGCGATCAACCCGACGCAGGGCGCGGTACAGCGCTTGATCTGGTACTGCAGGCAGGGGCGCGAACGGTTGCGGAAATAGCTGTCGGTGCAGTTGCGAATCATGAACAGCTTCTGCAGCTCGGCAAGTGTCTGTCGCACCGCGCCCGCATTCGGGTACGGGCCGAAGTAACGACCGCGGCCCTTGCGCGCCCCGCGATGGAAGCGCAGCCGCGGAAACCGCTGATCCAAGGTGGCGTAGATATAGGGATAGCTTTTGTCGTCGCGCAGCACGACGTTGTAGCGCGGCCGATGCTGCTTGATCAGCGTGTGCTCGAGCAGCAGCGCCTCGGCTTCGGTGTTGGTAACCGTCACCTCCACCCGCGCCACCTGCGCAACCATCGCTGCGGTCTTGGCCTCGTTGACGCTCTTCTGAAAATACGTGGCCACGCGTTTCTTCAGATCGCGCGCTTTGCCGACGTACAGCACTTTGTGCTTCGCGTCGAGCATCCGGTAGACGCCCGGCCTGTGGGTCAGGGATTTGAGAAAGGACTCGAGATCGAATTCGTCAGCCATGGAAATCGCAAGCCGGCGACGGCAAACGCTACGCGAGCAGGGCCCGCGCCTCGGCGAACACCGCCTCGAACATCGCCTCCGTCAGGCGGCCGGTGTTCGTGTTGTAACGGCTGCAGTGATAGGAGTCCAGCAGCACGATGTGCCCGAGGTCGTGCCGCGCGCCGTGCGCAAAACGATAGTCGGCCTGCCGGAGCGCCCGTGCGCGGATGACGGCCTTGTGCGCGATACCGCCAAGCGCGAGCACTACCGAACCGCGCCCGAGCCCGTCGAGCTCGGCGGCCAGAAAGCGGTTGCAGTTGTTGACCTCCGCGCCAACCGGCTTGTTCTGCGGCGGCAGGCACTTGACGGCGTTGGTGATCCGGCAGCCGGTGAGCTCGAGCCCGTCGCCCGCGGCAAGCGATTCGGGCCGGCTGGCGAAACCGTATCGGTGCAGAACCTCGTACAGCATGATGCCCGCATGATCGCCGGTGAACGGCCGCCCCGTGCGATTGGCACCGTGCAGTCCGGGCGCCAGGCCGACGACGAGCAAGCCGGCGTCACGGGCGCCAAACGGCGGGACCGGCCGGCAGTGGTAGTCCGGATGCTCCGCCCTGACCTCGTCGAGAAAGCCGGCCAGCCGCGGACAGGCACGGCAGTCCGGATCGAAAGCCGGCGCGTCCACGGCTTCAGGGTCTGTCGACAAGCCCTAATCGTCCATGTGGCGGATGACGGCCTCGCCGAAGCCGCGGGTACCGACGAGCGTCGCGCCGGGAATCAGCTGTTCGAGCTGCTCGTGAACGTCTTTTTTCTCACCCGAGTCCTTGCGTACGGGCTGGTGAATGGCCTCGCGCAGCTTGGCCAGATCGAAGGTCAGCTCCTTCGCGGCAATCGTCCGCGCGACGCCGTTCATGATGTTGTCGGCCGCTTCGGTCCAGCCGATATAGCGCAGCATCATCTCCGCCGACAGGATCAGCGAACCCGGATTCACCTGATCCTTACCTGCGAATCCAGGCGCCGTGCCGTGGGTTGCCTCGAACACCGCGACCGCGTCGCCGATGTTTGCTCCGGGCGCGATGCCGATACCGCCGACCTGAGCCGCCAGCGCATCGGAAATATAGTCGCCGTTGAGATTCAGCGTCGCGATGACGTCGTAGTCCTCCGGCTTCATCAGAATCTGCTGCAGGAAGTTGTCGGCGATCACGTCCTTAATGACAATCTCGCGACCCGTTCGCGGATTCGCGAACGCCAGCCAGGGCCCGCCGTCCTTTTCGGTAGCGCCGAACTCGGCACGCGCCAGTTCGTAGCCCCAATGGCAGAACGCGCCCTCGGTGAACTTCATGATGTTGCCTTTGTGCACGAGCGTCACCGATCCGTAGTCGCGGTCGACACAGTACTGGATCGCCTTGCGGACCAGCCGCTCCGACCCTTCGCGCGACACGGGTTTGATCCCGATACCGGAACTCGCGGGGAAGCGGATCTTGTTGACGCCAAGCTCCGTCTGCAGGAAGTGAATGAGCTTCTGCACCTCCTGCGAGCCGGTTGGGTACTCGATGCCCGCGTAGATGTCTTCGGTGTTCTCCCGGAAGACGGTCATGTCGACGAGATCGCTTTGCTTCATTGGCGTCGACACGCCCGGAAAATAGCGGATCGGCCGCACGCAGGCATAAAGATCCATCGTCTGCCGGATCGATACGTTCAGCGAACGAATCCCCCCGCCGATAGGCGTCGCAAGCGGGCCCTTGATCGACACGATGTAATTCTGCAGCGCGTGCAGCGTCTCGTCAGGGAGATACATGGCCGCGCCGTAGATCTCGGATGCCCTTTGGCCCGCGTAGACCTGCATCCACCGGATCGCCCGGTCGCTGCCGTAGGCTTTCCTCACGGCCGCGTTGACGACGTCCAGCATCACGGGCGTCACGTCCACACCGATACCGTCGCCCTCGATAAACGGGACGATCGGCATGTCCGGCACGTTCAGCGTGTGATCCGCGTTGGCGGTAATGGCTGTGCCGTTATCGGGCACGGCGATATGGTCGTAGTGCATAGGAAGGTCTCGATGGAAACGGCTGCCGGGACCGGCGACGGCGAGCATTGTACTCGCCCGCCGCAAGACCACAACCGCGCCGGGCAAGACAGCCCGCGTCCGATTGGGTAGCCTTGACCGATGTCCCTGCTGCTGTTCAACAAGCCCTTTCGCGTCCTGTCACAGTTCACCGACGACGCCGGCCGGGAGACGCTTGCCGACTACATCGACATCGGGGAGGTGTATCCCGCGGGGCGGCTCGACTACGAGAGCGAAGGCCTGTTGCTGCTCACCGACGACGGCCGCCTGCAGGCGAACATCGCCGAACCCCGCGCGAAGACGCCGAAGACGTACTGGGTTCAGGTCGAAGGCATCCCGTCGCCTGACGCGCTCGCAGATCTCAGGGAAGGGATCGAGCTCAACGACGGCCCCGCGCGTGCGCTCGAGGCAAAGTCCATCGCCGAACCCCGAAAGCTCTGGCCGCGCAAGCCGCGGGTACGCGTCCGCAAAACGGTGCCGGACAGCTGGATTCAGCTTACGATCGACCAGGGCCGCAACCGCCAGGTGCGCCGGATGACCGCTGCATTAGGCCACCCCTGCCTGCGCCTGATCCGCACCTCGATCGGACCGTGGACGCTCGGCACCCTCAAGCCCGGGAAGTTTTCGGCCCTGTCGACCCTGCACGCACGGCAAATGCTGGAGCGCGATCGCGCCTCCCGGAGGGCGAAACAGAGAACGTAACAGACCGCCTGCTATAGTCGCATAACAGGCACAAGCCCCGGCAGGTATTGGAGACCCCACCTATGGCTATCGAGCTCAAAGTCAACGGCAACACACACTCGGTCGATGTCCCCGCGGACAAACCGCTGCTCTGGGTATTGCGCGAAGACGTCGGTCTGACCGGCACCAAGTTCGGCTGCGGCATCGCCCAGTGCGGCGCGTGCACGGTGCACATCGACGGGCTCCCGGCACGCGCCTGCATCATGCCGATCTCGGCCGTGGGCGCACGCGAAGTGACGACCGTCGAGGGAGTCGCGTCACCGGCCGCGCTGGCTATCCGGCAGGCCTGGCGTGAGCTCGACGTGGTGCAGTGCGGCTACTGCCAGTCCGGGCAGATGATGAGTGCGACCGCGCTGCTCGAAAGCAACCCGCAACCGACCGACGACGACATCGACGCCGCGATGCGCGGCAATCTGTGCCGCTGCGCGACCTATACACGCATCCGCGGCGCTATCCACCGCGCTGCCGAATCGCTGGAGGGCTGACATGCTTGGCAAGATCACCCCGCACCACCTCCCACGGCCGGCGATGGACCGCCGTCGCTTCATCCAGGTCATCGGTCTCTCCGGCGCCGGATTCATGGTCGGCTGCGGCCGACAAAACGACGAGGCCGCCCCCGCCGCGTCGGGCGGCGCGGAGACCGTGCCTGTCACCGCCGAACCGGTCGTCGCGAGCGAGTTCGGACCGTTCGTCCGGATCGGTACCGATAACCGGGTCACGGTCATGATCAAGCACCTCGACAAGGGTCAGGGCGTCACGACCGGCCTGCCGACGATCGTCGCCGAAGAACTCGACGCTGACTGGGCGCAAATGGATTTCGAGTTCGCACCTGCCGACGCAAGCCGCTACAACAACCTGTTCTTCGGGCCCTACCAGGGAACGGGCGGATCGACGTCGATCGCCAACTCCTGGACGCAGCTCCGGGAAGCTGCCGCCGCCGCGCGCGCCATGCTGATCGAAGCCGCCGCCGCCCGCTGGCAGGTGCCGGCCGGCGAGATCGCGGTCAGCCGCGGCCGTCTTTCGCACGGCGACCGGTCTGCGAGTTTCGGTGAGCTTGCCGCAGCCGCCGCCGACATTGCGCCGCCCGCGGAACCCGTGCTCAAGGACCCGGCCGATTTCACGCTCATCGGCACGCGGCTGCCGCGGCTCGACTCGCCCGGCAAGACCGACGGCAGCGAGATCTTCACGATCGACGTCACCCGGCCCGGCATGCTGACGGCCGTCGTCGCGCATCCGCCGAAGTTCGGCGCCGCGGTCGCCGGATTCGATGCCGCGGCGGCGCTCGACGTGCCTGGGGTAACGGACGTCGTCCAGATCGCCCGGGGTGTCGCGGTCGTCGCGGACAGTTTCTGGGCCGCCAAAAAGGGCCGGGACGCCCTTACCGTTACATGGGACGAGTCGGGAGCGGTCGACTACGACAGCGAGCAGCTCTACCGTGAGTTCGCGGAACGTCTGGCCACCGACCCCGGACTCGTCGCGCGCAGCGACGGCGACGTCGGCGCGGCATTGGAGGCCGCCGACCAGGTCATACGGCGCGAGTACCGCGTGCCGTTTCTCGCCCACGCGACCATGGAGCCGATGGACTGTGTCGTCGAGCTGTCGGGCGACGGCTGCGAGATCTGGACCGGCGCCCAGCTACAGACCGTCGATCAGTACACGGCGGCGGCCATCACCGGTCTGGCCCCGGAACAGGTGACGATCAACACCTGTTTCGCCGGCGGCAGCTTCGGCCGTCGCGCCACACCGGACAGCGACTACATCGCCGAAGCGGTGATGATCGCGAAAGCGATCGACGGGCGTGCGCCCGTCAAACTCATCTGGACGCGCGAAGACGACATGCGCGCCGGCTTCTACCGGCCGATGAGCGCCCACGTGCTCGAAGCGGCGCTGGACGCCGACGGCAAGCCGGTCGCGTGGCGGCACCAAACCGCTGTGCAGTCGATACTGGCCGGGACCCCGTTCGAGGGGATGGTGCAGGACGGTATCGACGGCGCTTCGGTCGAGGGCTCGAGGGGGCTCCCCTACTCGATCCCGAACGTCGAGGTACGCGTCAACACGATCGAGCTGGGCGTGCCCGTCCTGTGGTGGCGCTCTGTCGGCCATACCCAGAACGGCTTCGTTACGGAGGCCTTCATCGACGAGCTGGCCGCGCTCGGCGGCCAGGATCCCTACACCCTGCGCCGCGAGCTGCTTGCCGATCATCCACGGCATCTGGCGGTGCTGGATCTGGCGGCTGAAAAGGCGGGCTGGGGCGAGGATCCCGGACCGGGCCGCGGTCGCGGCATCGCCGTCCACGAGTCGTTCGGTTCCTTCGTTGCCGAAGTGGTCGACGTCAGCGTGGCCGAAGACGGCGCCTTCTCGGTCGACCGCGTCGTATGCGCGGTGGATTGCGGCATCGCGATCAACCCGGACGTCATCAAGGCCCAGATGGAAGGCGGAATCGGCTACGCGCTGTCCGCCGCGCTACGTGAGGAAGTCACGCTGGCAAGCGGCGCCGTCGCAGAAGGGAATTTCGACAGCTACCGCCCGCTGCGCATCGACGAGATGCCTGCCATCGAGGTGCACATCGTCGCCTCGGGCGAGGCGCCGACCGGCGTCGGCGAGCCCGGCACGCCGCCGCTTGCGCCGGCGCTCGTCGCGGCGCTTGCCGACGCGACGGGCAAGTGGGTCTACCGGATGCCGATCGGCGACCAGTTGCGCGGCGAAACGGGCTGAGCGCCGTCGCGGAAGACCGGCTTATTTGTGCACGCCGGAGATCCGCATCGCGACCTCCATGGCCTGCTCGTAGTTGAGCCGCGGATCGACGGTCGACTTGTAGGCCCGCGCCAGATCGCCGTCCGTGAGTCCGCGCGCGCCGCCGGTGCATTCGGTGACGTTCTCACCGGTCAGCTCGAGGTGCACGCCGCCGAGATAGCTGCCCATTGACTGGTGGACCGCGAATGCAGCCTCGACTTCGGTGACGATGTTGTCGAAGCGACGGGTCTTGACGCCGACGGCCGTGCTTTCCGTATTGCCGTGCATCGGATCGCACACCCAGAGTACCGGCGATCCGGTTTCCCGGACTGCCCGAATCATCTCCGGCAGGTGATCTTCGATCGCTTTGGCGCCGAAGC
Organism: Woeseiaceae bacterium; assembly: GCA_028277185.1. Lineage (GTDB taxonomy): Bacteria > Pseudomonadota > Gammaproteobacteria > Steroidobacterales > Woeseiaceae > UBA1847. The sequence continues at coordinate 6,680 of JANQGQ010000034.1, read as the reverse complement.
GGTGGATGAGCGTCAGCCGCCCCGGCTCGTTGTTCGGATTCAACACACCGATCAGACCCTGCAGCCACTCACGCGTCATGCCCGGGCCGATCTTGATGCCGACCGGGTTGGCGATGCCGCGGAAGAACTCGACGTGCGCCCCGTCGAGCGCCGCCGTGCGCATGCCGATCCACGGGAAGTGCGTCGTCAGGTTGTACCAGCGGCCACGCCGGTCCAGATAGCGCGTCTGCGCCTGCTCGTAATGGAGATGCAGGCCCTCGTGCGCGGCATAGATATCCGCGCGCTGGGTCTTGTGAACGGGTGCGCCCGAGACAGTTTCCAGAAAGTCGAGCGAATCGGAGATCGAGCGCACGATGGCCCGGTATTCTTCCGCCGTCGCGGAGTGCCCAACCCAGTCCAGATCCCAATACTCGGGATGGTGCAGATCCGCAAAGCCGCCGTCGATCAACGAACGCACGAAGTTCAGCGTCAGCGCCGCACGTTCGTAGCCGCGCAGGATGAGTTCGGGATCGGGTTCGCGGTCGTTCCGCGTAAACGGGCTGCGGTTGACCAGATCGCCGCGGAAACTGGGCAGCGACTCACCATCGCGCGTCTCCGTATCCGCCGAGCGGGGCTTCGCATACTGACCGGCCATCCTGCCGATCCGAACCACGGGCTTTTTGAGGCCGTACAGCATTACGACACTCATCTGCAGCAGGATCTTGAGCTTCGCTACGATGTTCTCGGAAGTGCACTCCTCGAACGTCTCGGCGCAGTCTCCGCCCTGCAGCACGAACGCCTCGCCGCGCTGAGCGCGGGCGATGTGTTCCTTGAGTGCATCCACCTCCCACGACGTAACGAGCGGCGGCAGTTTCGACAGCTCCGCAACGATGGCGGCAAGGCCGGCCTCGTCGGGATAAACGGCCTGCTGGCTGGCGGGATACTGACTCCAGCTGGCGGGGTGCCAATCGGTGCGCGGCGCGGTTCGGGTCACGAGCGTTTCGATCCTTCGGTCGTAGCGGGCGGCGCAACCGGGCCGCGCGGGTTTTCGGACTATGCCATGCTGCAATGCGATGAGCAAAAGTTACCCACGTAATCAGTGTGTTAGATATCTTTGCTCGACAGCACTTCAGGCTGAATCTCGCAAGTGTCCGCAGCCGCCTGTTTTCCGTGCGGATGTATCCGTGGGCGTGCCGCAGCAGGACCGTTCACGACCGCGGACCCGGGTGGCGCTCGGGGTGCCGCACGGGCACAATGCGCGCCCGGGAGCGGCGGGGGCCGCACCCGCCGAAGTCCAGCGTTGGGGAGACAGGCTTTACATGAAACCCATTCTCGTTCTGGGAGCCGGCAAGATCGGCTCCCTCGTCGCCGGCCTGCTGGCCGAGTCGGGCAGCTATCGCGTCCAGTTGGCCGATGCGGCCGAAGACACCGCGGCAGACGTCGCCAGTGCGCACAAGCTCGAGACGATCGACCCGTTCGTTCTCGACGCGACCGACGAAGAAGCCCTGCGAGCGCATGTTGCGGAGCACGAGCCGGTTGCGGTCGTCTCCAGCATGCCCTACTACTGCAACGTGCTGGTGGCGCAGGTCGCAAGGGATACCGGCCTGCACTACTTCGACCTGACGGAGGACGTCACGGTAACCGCGGCCGTCCGCAAGCTGGCCGCGGGAGCGCGCACCGCCTTCGCGCCGCAGTGCGGTCTGGCCCCGGGTTTCATCTCCATCGCCGCAAGCGAGCTGATCCAGCACTTCGATACCGTGCGGTCGGTCAAGCTTCGGGTCGGCGCGCTGCCGCAGCACCCGAACAACGTGCTCAAGTACTCGCTGACCTGGTCGACCGACGGCCTGATCAACGAATACGGCAACCTCTGCAACGCCATCGTGGACAGCGAGGAAGTCGACGTGCTGCCCCTCGAGGGTCTCGAGGAGATCGAGATCGACGGCAAGCTGTACGAAGCGTTCAACACCTCCGGCGGGCTCGGCTCACTCGCGGAAAGCTACGGCAATCGCGCAACGAACATGAACTACAAGACGATTCGTTACCCGGGACACTGCGAGCAAATGCGTCTTCTGATGAACGGTTTGCGCCTCAATCACGACCGACCGACGCTCAAACGCGTCCTCGAGAACGCCATCCCGCAGACGCTGCAGGACGTCGTGATCGTTTACGCCGCGGTCACGGGCACGCAGGACGGGGAGCTGCGCGAGGAAAACTACGTGAACAAAGTGTATCCGCAGGTCGTGGCCGGACGCCTCTGGTCCGCGATCCAGATCACGACCGCCGCCGGTATCTGCAGCGTACTCGACCTGGTGCTGCGCGAACCGGAAGCCTATCGCGGCTTCGTGGCCCAGGAACGCTTCAAGTTGCCCCATATCCTGTCGAACCGCTTCGGGCGGTACTACGCTCACGGCGGCACCAACCAGAGGTCGGCGGAACTCGTTGCACGCGGCGAGACGGGACACCAGCGCGTTCACGGAGGCAACTGACCATGCATGCAGTTCTCGACCGTCTCGGACTCGGTGAACGAAACCCCGGAACCTGGATCGGCGCCGAAGCCGCGGCGGCGGACGGTACCCTGATCGATTCCTTCAATCCGGCCACGGGCGAACGGATTGCCAGCGTTATCGCTACCGCGCCGGAAGACTACGACCGGCTCGTGGAGGCGGCCGCGGAAGCCGCGCGCGCGTGGCGGCGGATTCCGGCTCCGGTTCGCGGCGAGGCCGTGCGGCGTATCGGCAACGCCCTGCGCGACGACAAAGACGCTCTCGGAAGCCTCGTCAGCCTCGAGATGGGCAAGATCAAGGCCGAGGGCGACGGCGAAGTTCAGGAAATGATCGACATCGCCGATTTTGCCGTCGGGCAGGCGCGGATGCTGTACGGCAAAACCATGCACTCCGAGCGTCCGGAGCACCGCATGTACGAGCAATGGCATCCTCTCGGCGTCGTGGGCACGATCTCCGCGTTCAACTTCCCCGTGGCGGTGTACGCCTGGAACGCCTTCATCGCGGCCGTCTGCGGCAACGTCAACATCTGGAAGCCTTCGCCTAAGACCCCGCTCTGCGGCGTCGCCGTTCAGACGATCGTCAACCGGGCACTCGCGGACATGGATCTGCCGCCGGTGTTCTTCCTGATCAACGACGCCGGCACGGAACTCGCCGAACGCTTCGTCGACGACGAGCGGGTCGCCCTGATCTCGTTCACGGGGTCCAGCGCGGTCGGACGCAAGGTCGGCGAGCGCGTCGCCGCGCGCATGGGCAAGTGCCTGCTCGAACTCGGTGGAAACAATGCCATCGTCGTCGATGAATACGCGAACCTCGATCTGGCAGTACCGTCGATCGTGTTCGGCTCGGTAGGCACGGCCGGCCAGCGCTGCACGACGACGCGCCGCGTCCTCGTCCACGAGTCCCGCTTCGCCGAACTCAAGGACGCGCTGCTCCGGGCGTACCGTCAGGTGCGCATCGGCGATCCGCTCGATCCGAACACGCTCATGGGACCGCTGATCGACGAAGCGGCGGTCGCGCGGACCGAAGCCGCGGCCGCGGCCGTGCGCTCCAACGGCGGCGAAGTCCTGTGCGGCGCCGAACGCGTCAAAGGCCCCGGGCATTTCATCACGCCGGCGATTGCGGTCGCCGAGAATGCCTGGCCCATCGTCCAGACCGAGACATTCGGCCCACTCCTGTACCTGATTTCGTTTTCGAACCTCGACGAGGCCATCGAACTACAGAACGGGGTACGGCAGGGCTTGTCGTCCGCCATCTTCACCGACAACCTGCAAAACGCCGAATACTTCCTGTCGCACGGCGGCTCCGACTGCGGTATCGCCAACGTCAACATCGGTACGTCGGGCGCCGAGATCGGCGGCGCGTTCGGCGGCGAGAAAGAGACCGGCGGCGGCCGCGAGGCCGGATCGGATTCGTGGCGCGCTTACATGCGCCGGCAGACGAACACGATCAACTGGGGCAAGGAGCTTCCGCTTGCCCAGGGCATCAGGTTCGATCTGTAGCCGGACCCTTTTCTAAACCGCCTCGAAGCGGTTCGCTTCGCGGTTCTTCTGAACCGCGTCGCCGGCAAACACGCGCCCGCTCATCGCGATGTAAACGCCGGGCGGCGCCGTCTGCGCGGCAGCCACGGCCATGCCGACGTTGAACACGGCATCGGTCGTTCGGAACCTGGCCGGGCTCAGTGCCCCGGTCAGCACGATCGTCTTGCCGTCGATACCGGCCAGCGCTTCCGCCGTCTCGACCATCGTGTCGGTGCCGTGGGTCACGACGAAACGCCGGGCGCTGTCGGACTCTATGAAGCGCCGGATCGCGGCGCGATCCTCGGCCGTGAGTTCGAGACTGTCTTTCTGCAACAAAGGCTCGATACTGTAGTCGAAAGCCACCAGTGCCTCGGAGAGGATGTGCTGAACCTGCGACTCTCCGACCTCGAACTGACTCAAGGCGTCGAAGTAGATCTTGTCGATCGTACCGCCGGTCGTAATGAAACGGATGAGCATTTCCGAAGCATGCCACCGAACGAGCCGAAGCTGAACCGCCCTCCGCTGCCCCGGCAGCTATCGACTACGGCCTGAGAACCGGGGTCTGGTACCATGCGCAACATGACGAATCACAGCACTACGGGCTTCCGCGCGCGCTGGCTCCCGCGTGTGGCCCTGGGCCTCCTCGGCCTCGCCGCGGCCTCCGCGGGCGCTCAGGACCACGTTGTCAACATCGAGATCAGGGGCGGTATCGGTGTAGCGACCGCGGAGTACGTCATCAAGGGTATCGACCATGCGAACGCCGACGGCGCGGAACTCGTTCTGCTGAGCACCGACACGCCGGGCGGCCTCGTGACCGCCACCCGCGACATGATCCAGGCCATCCTTGCCTCCGAGGTACCGGTCGCGACCTGGGTGACGCCCGCCGGCGCGCGGGCCGACAGCGCCGGCACCTACATCCTGCTGGCCAGCCACATCGCCGCGATGGCGCCAACGACGCACATCGGTGCCGCGACGCCGGTATCGATGACCGGCGACGATCTGACACCTGCACCGCGCGACCTCGAACCCGAGATACCGGGCTACGACGACCCGGCAGGCCCCGAGGGCGAAGAGAGCCAACCCGCTCCCAGTCCGCCCGGCTCCGCGATGGAACGCAAGGTACTCAACGACGCGGTCTCGTACATACGCACGCTGGCCGAGCGCCACGGACGCAACGCCGACTGGGCAGAACGCGCCGTAACCGAAGCGGCGACGCTGACCGCGGACGAAGCGCTCGAGCAGAACGTCATCGAATACATCGCGGCAGACCGCGAAGAACTGTTTGCCGCGATCGACGGCACGACGATCGCCACCGAGGCCGGCGACGTCACGGTGTCGACGGCGAACGCGGTCGTCGAAGAGTTCGAGCCGAGCTGGCGGCTAAAGCTGCTGATGGTCATTTCCCAGCCGGAGATCCTGCTGCTGCTCGGCCTCGTCGGTGTCTACGGGCTGATCCTCGAAGGCTGGAACCCCGGGGCACTCGTCCCGGGAACCCTCGGCGCGATCTGCCTCCTGCTGGCGCTCTATGGCTCACAGACGATCCCGATCAATTACGCGGGCGTCGCCCTGATACTGCTCGGCGTCGGGTTGATGATCGCCGAGGCCTTCGCGCCGAGTTTCGGCGTGCTCGGACTCGGCGGCATTGCCGCGTTCGTGTTCGGCGCGATCCTGACCTTCGACAGCGGCGTGCCTGGCTTCGGCATCTCGATCGCGTTCGTGCTCGGCCTGGCAATCGCCGCCGCGCTGTTCATTGTCTGGGCGGTCGGCTTTCTCGTCCGGCTCCGCAACCGCGGCGCCGTCTCGGGGAGCGAGTCCATCGTGGGCGGCACCGGCGTGGCAATGGAGGACTTCGACACCGAAGGCCGCGTGTGGCTCGAAGGCGAGTCCTGGCAGGCTCGTACGAGTACGCCGGTCGTCAAAGATCAGGCCGTATTCGTGCGCACCATGGACGGCCTGATCCTCGAAGTCGAGCCGCTCCCGGCCGGCGGCGATGCCGGTGCACCCAGCACGACTTAGAAGACAACTCATACGTTTGTAACCAGGACCAAAGCAGAATGGACAGCATCGTCATAGCCGCCGTCATTTTCGGCATCGTCGTCGCCATCGCATCGCAGATCTTCAAGATCCTGCAGGAGTACGAGCGCGGCGTGATCTTTTTCCTCGGCCGCTTCCAGACCGTGAAGGGGCCCGGGCTGATCATCCTGATCCCGTTCCTGCAGAAAATGGTCAAGGTGGACCTGCGCGTAATCGTGCTGGACGTGCCGACGCAGGACGTCATTTCCAGGGACAACGTATCGGTCCGCGTCAACGCGGTGATCTACTTCCGGATCGTCGATCCCGAGAAAGCGATCATCCGCGTCGCGAACGTGTTCGAGGCAACCAGCCAGCTGTCGCAGACGACGCTGCGCTCGGTGCTGGGTCAGCACGAGCTCGACGACATGCTCGCCGAGCGGGACCGGCTCAACGAAGACATCCAGAACATCCTCGACCAGCGCACCGACAATTGGGGCATCAAGGTCGCGAACGTGGAGATCAAGCACGTGGATCTCGACGAGAGCATGATTCGCGCGATCGCGCAGCAGGCTGAGGCGGAACGCTCCAGGCGCGCCAAGGTGATCAACGCCGAGGGCGAAAAGCAGGCGGCGCAGATGATCGCGGAGGCCGCGAAGACGCTTGCCAG
>JANQGQ010000008.1 GCA_028277185.1 Woeseiaceae bacterium | reverse complement strand
CGCCGAGAACAGATCCGGGTTGGACCGATATGCCTCCTCGGTAATGACTTCGGGTATATAGAAACCCCTGCCTTCTCTTACCGCTCCAATGAAGCGGCTCGTCGAGGCTGCGTAGCCGGCGCTGTGTGCCGCGCCCTGCTGCAACCCGACTTGATTGCCCAGATCGTCAAACCGCGTTTTCGTGGCGTTTACCGAATAAGTCGCGAATTCCCTTTCGCTCATTGTACTGCTCCTCAGATTGAGGCCAGCGCAGGAACGAAAAAGCGCGATGCCCGAAACGGGCGATCGCGCTTTCGTCTGATAGCATGCTGTCAGCCATGGTCAGCACTCCCTTGCTGGCGTTGGTTAGGACCGTCGAGGGGTTGCCGCCCCTCTTCGGTCTGCTTGTTATAGCATATTGCAGTTTGACCAGCTATACAGGATCGCTCACTTCGCCAGTTCACGAAGCGTAGTCCTGTAAGCTTCGATTCCCTGCTGCGCGACGTCGACCTGTTTCGCAAACTCCGGGTCGTACGGTGTCACTTCATAGCCGCCGGCAGACTTGACCAGAAACAGCGAGTCACCTTCTTTGACGCCGAGGTAGTTCAACGCCTCTCCAGGGAGGATTACGCCTGCTGAGCTACCAATTTTCCGGATTTTCAACGTGATCATTTCACGACCTCGAAAGCGCCTGGATATCAACAAAAACTGGACGCCTTGCACAGTTCGGGACGTATAAAGGCGTCCCGTCCCGCGACAGTATCGCACCCTTCAGACCCCTGTTAGCGGTAGCTCACGCTTTCGTTTCGGTTGAGACACCGTACCATTTTTGGTACCTTCGATTTGAACACACCCAAAAAGGTCGTTCTCGCAAAGTTCTTCCGGCTGAGCGGCGGACGCGAGCCGGTGCGAGAGTGGCTTCTGGAACTCTCAGCCGATGACCGAAGGACCGTCGGGCAAGACATCATGGCAGTAGAATTCGGTTGGCCGCGCGGCGAACCGCTCTGCAAGTCGCTTGCAGGACGCGCTGGGCTGTTTGAGGTGCGCAGCAACCTGCGCAATGGACGGCTCGGCAGGGTGTTCTTTTACATATCGGGCGAGGATATGGTGTTGCTGCATGGCTTTGTCAAGAAGTCCAGGGCTACACCGCAAAGGGACCTGAGACTTGCTCTTCGTCGAAGGAAGGAGCACGCGCGCAATGGCTAAGAAGAATCCGAGAACCGGATCGACACTCGAGAGCCTTCTCAGGGAAGAAGGTATTTACGAAGACGCGAAAAATCGCGCCATCAAGTCAGTCCTGGCTTACGAGTTGATAGCGGCGATGAAAACACAACAGATTTCAAAGACCCGGATGGCCGAACGGATGAAGACCAGCCGTTCACAGCTCGATCGCCTGCTTGATCCCGATAACGATAGCGTGACGCTGGAAACACTGAAGCGCGCAGCGGCGGCTGTCGGGATGCGGCTGGAGCTGGAGTTGAGGTCCGAAACGTAAGATGCCAGCGACATCGGAGTTTTCGAGATTCGGAAAGATGAACCGGACTACGCTTTCGAGGACGTCGTAGAGGATCTGAAATGGCGTGGCAAGATATAGCGTATGGGTCAAGAAGTCGGTGCGAAGAGAACCCGGCTCGATCGCCACAAAGGCGAGCTGGCGGCGTGTGACCCCTTACATCGAATCGCTTGTAGACCATCCCCCCCCGGAGAACCGAGGGTATTTGGCGGAGAGGGCGGGATTTGAACCCGCGGTACGGTATCACCGTACACTCGCTTTCCAGGCGAGCACCTTAAACCACTCAGCCACCTCTCCGTTTTCTTGCCGCGGCGTCAGCGCACCGGGTCGGTAAAGCCCGGCGGCAGTTCGAGACAGGGTGTCTCGGCCTCCTCCCGCTCGGCTACCGGCGCGGCCTCCGGTAGCGGAATTTCCTTGAGTTCGTCAAGTTCGTCAAGATCTTCAGGGACGGTCAGCTTCTCGTGCGCTTCGGCCTCCTGATAGAGGTGCCGCTCCTCGCACTTGCGTATCAGGTCCTTGTTACCGCCGCAGCCCGCCAGGGCCGCGCCTGCAACAAGCACGGCAGCTATCCCCCATACCCTGATCGTCATATCTTGTTCTTCAGTTCGATCCCGGCTGTCGCAAGGGCCGCCCGCATGTCCGTGTGGTACTCCTCGCTATACGGCGTCAGCGGCAGACGGATTCCCGGCCCGATCAGCCCCATCGCGTTCAGCGCCCACTTGACCGGAATCGGGTTCGACTCCAGAAACAGCGCTGTGTTCAGTGGCTGCAGACTGCCGTCCAGTTCGTCCGCCGCCTCAATCCGGTCCTCCGCGGCCAGCCGGCACAGGCTTGCCATCTGCCGCGGCGCGACGTTACCGCTCACGGTTACCACGCCGTGCCCGCCGTGACGGATAAACGGCAGGACCGTAAAGTCGTCGCCGCTCAGCAGCGCGAAATCGTCGCCGACCCGCTCGCGGATGTCGGCAAGCCTCTGCATGTCGCCCGTCGCCTCCTTGATCCCGACGATCCGCTCATGTTCCGCAAGCCGGCCGACCGTGTCGGGCAGGAGGTCGGCGACGGTCCGGCCCGGCACGTTGTACAGGACGACCGGCTTGTCCACCGCATCGGCAACCGCCGTGAAGTGCCGGTACAGGCCTTCCTGCGTCGGCTTGTTGTAGTACGGCACGACGATCAGATAACCGTCGACGCCCGCGTCTCCCACTGCCCGCGACAGATCGATCGTCTGCGCCGTCGAGTTCGAGCCGGTCCCGGCGATCACCGGAAGGCGCCCACGAGCCAGCTCCACCGCACGCCGGATCAGCTCCGCGTGCTCGTCACGGGTCAGCGTCGCGGACTCACCCGTCGTCCCGGCAATGACGAGACCGTCGCTACCCTGATCGGCATGGAAGTCGATCAGACGCCCGAGCGCCGCATAGTCGACGTTGTCGTCGTCATCGAACGGCGTAACCAGCGCCACTACACTGCCCTTGAACACCGGATGCACTCGCCACAAATAAGCCGGCGATGTTACTGTTCGCTGCCGGCGCTGGCAAGGCGCCTCAACGCGCTACGGCACCTCCCTATACTGATTCGAAGAAAATGTCACAACTCATTGTAATTTCTGCGATCGGTACTGATCGTACCGGCGTCGTGCAGGACATCAGCCGCGCGATCCTGTCCTGCGGCGGCAACATCGAGGAATCGCGGATGGCAACGCTCGGCGCCGAGTTCGCGATGCTCATGCTCGTGTCCGGCAACTGGCATACGCTCAACCGCCTCGAAACCAGCCTCGAGAAGCTCGGCGACGACGCCAATCTGACCTTCACGATCCGCAAGACGGACGTCCACGAGCCGCGGGAAGACCGGATGCCGTACGCCGTCGACGTCGTCGCACTGGATCAGCAGGGCATTGTCTATCACCTCGCCGACTTTTTCGCGGCGCGCGACATCGAGATCGCTGACGTCGCCACGCGCCGCTACGCGGCGGCGCACACCGGCGCACCGATGTTTGCCGTACAGATGGCCGTCAACATCCCGTCGCGCCTCAATCTCGCGCATCTCCGCGAGGAGTTTCTCGAACTCTGCGACCGCCTCAACCTCGACGCCATTCTCGAACCCGTCAAGAACTAAACCCATCAGTATTCAAGGAGACCAAGCGTGAGCGGACCCACGATGAACCGTGTCGTCAAGGACTTTACGGCCCGGACCACCGGCGACCAGACCATTCGCCTCAAGGACCTCCGGGGCAGGAACGTCGTGATCTACTTCTACCCCAAAGACAGCACGCCCGGCTGCACGACCGAAGGCCAGGATTTCCGCGACCGCCACGCAAAGTTCAAACGCGCCAACACCGTAATCTTCGGCGTATCCCGCGACAGCCTGAAATCTCACGAGAACTTCAAAGCGAAGCAGAGCTTCCCGTTCGAACTCATCTCGGATCCGGACGAGAAGCTCTGCAAGCAGTTCGACGTCATCAAGGAAAAGAAACTCTACGGCAAGACCTTCATGGGTATCGAGCGCAGCACCTTCCTGATCGACAAGGATGGCAAACTGCGCGGCGAGTGGCGCAAGGTCAAGGTCAAGGGCCACGCGGACGAGGTTCTCGAAGCCGCCAAAGCTCTACCGAAATAGAGATTACAAACAGTTACTTATGTGACATTCTGAAACGTTTCCTCAGGCTTTTTCACGTATTTTGACCGGGGAAAGCAGTACAATCGGACAGGTCCCGGGAACGATTCCCAACCGGGGCCAGTCGAACGCCAGAGCCTTGTTGCGAGAGCACCTTTGAACACTTCGTTTCGCCTAGCCGCCTGCCTGTCCGCGCTGCTGCTGTTGTTTACCGGCAGTTCCGCTGACGCTGAGGAGTCGATCCGCCTGCCGGACATGGGCAGCCCGGCCGACGCGGTGCTGTCGCGTTCCCAGGAAGCTCAGCTCGGCCGTCAGATCATGCTAAGCGTCCGCGCAAGCGGCCAGGTCATCGAAGACCCGCTCATCAACGAGTACATCAACGACGTAGGCAGCCGGGTCGCCGCCCACGCCAACGACGGCGGCCACCGCTTCACGTTCTTCGTCATCGAGGATCCGGCAATCAACGCGTTCGCGCTGCCGGGCGGCTACATCGGCGTCCACACCGGCCTCATCGAGGCGACCCGCAACGAACACGAACTCGCGGGCGTGCTGGCCCACGAGGTCGCACACGTCACCCAGCGGCATATCGCCCGGGCGCTGCACGCGAACCAGCGCCAGAGCATCATCTCCACGGCGCTGATGCTGGGCGCGGTTCTCGCCGGCGCCGCCGGTGCCGGCGGCGACGCCGTGCAAGGGCTCATGGGCGTCGCCCAGGGCACCGCCGTGCAGCAGCGCATCAACTTCACCCGCGCGAACGAGTACGAGGCCGACCGCATCGGGATCGAGGCACTCGCGGAAGCCGGCTTCGATCCGCACGGCATGGCCTCGTTTTTCGAAGTGCTGTCCCGGCAGTCACCCGTGTCGCTCGAAGCCCGCGTGCCCGAGTTTCTGCGGACTCACCCGGTGACGACGACACGCATCTCCGAGGCGCGCAGCCGCGCGGCCAAGTACCCGCGCACGATAGCGGACGACTCGGCCGGCTATCAGGTCTCACGGGCGCGTGCCCTCGTCGCCCGCTTCGATACGCCGGAAGCCGCCGTTGCGCATTTCGAGGCCAGCGACTACGCACACCAGACTACGAGCGAACGCTACGGGCGCGCCGTGGCCTATCAGCGCGCCGGACTGCACCGGGACGCCGAACACATCTTCAAGGACCTGCTGGAAGAGAACAACGGCGTCATCGCCTTCCACATCGGCCTGGCGCAGTCGCAGATCGCGCTCGAGAAACGCAACGACGGACTCGAGACCTGGGAGAACGCGCTTGCGCTCTTCCCGCGCAACGTCCCGCTCGTCATCGAGTACGGGGAAGACCTGCTGCGGCTCGACATGCCGGAGAAGGCGCACGAACTCCTGCTCGATCTCCTGAACAACGTGCCGCCGACACCGGAGCAGGTCCGCCTGATCGCGCGCGCCGCGAGCGAAGCCGGCGAACAGGCGGAAGCCCTTTACTACATGTCCGAGTACCACCTCATGACCGGCAATCTCGAAGGCGGCATCAACTTCCTCAGACAGGCGCTGCTGGTGCCGGATCTCAACGAGATCCAGCGCATCCGCTTCGAAGCGCGTATCGACTTCATCCGCGAATTCATGAGCGAGGAACAGTTGCGACGCATGCAGCGCAACCGGCCCTCCAGCGGCGTCGCGACACAGGCAAACCGATGAGCACTCCCGTTTCGCTGCGCCCGGCGCTCGCCGCCGTGCTGCTTGCCGCGCTCGTCGGTACGGGCGGTTGCGCCGCTAACGGCGAAACAGTGCGGACGGCACCCGAAACCGATCCATGGGAGCCGCTGAACCGTTCTGTCTATGCCTTCAACGACACAATTGACCGCTATACGCTGAAGCCCGTCGCACGGGGCTACAGGGCCGTCGTCCCGGCATTCGCGAGAACCGGCGTGTCGAACTTCTCGAACAATCTGAGTACGCCGGTGTCGGCGCTCAACAACCTGCTGCAGGGCAAGCCGGTGCGCTCGCTCAGCGACGTCACTCGCTTCATCATCAACTCGACCATCGGCATCGGCGGCCTCTTCGACCCTGCCACGGCGGGCGGGCTCGAACGCTATGACGAAGATTTCGGGCAGACACTCGCGGTGTGGGGCGTGCCGTCCGGCCCGTTCATCGTCATGCCGATCCTCGGCCCCTCCACGCTCCGCGACGGGGGCGCCTTCCCGGTCAACTGGGTGTCCGACGTCCAGTTCTGGATCGACGATTCATCGGTACGCGACAAGATCAACGGGCTGCGGCTGGTCGACCTGCGCTACCGCCTGCTGCCCGCCGATCGCTTCCTGGCGGAGTCGAAGGACCCGTACGTCACACTCAGGGAGTCCTATCTGCAGAATCGCCGTTTCGAGATCTACGACGGCGATCCGCCAATGGACGAGGACTTCTACGAAGACTTCGAGGACTTCGACGAAGACCTCGATGCCGGCACGGCCGACGCGGAGTCCGAGGCCCTCTAGGCAGGCACCCGTCAGACGACCGGTTCGGGCGCCTCGATGAAGCCGGACCAGCGCTCGCCGCGCTTGAGCAGATGATCGACCTCGGTGGTCCTGGCGATGGCGATGATGCGCTCCGGCGTCGACGTGAAACGGATTTCCCGCACCGTGTGATTCGCCCAGGTGATCCACTCGAGGAGCAGCGCAAGTCCGGCGGAGTCCGACCGGCTCACGCCGCCGAAATCCACTTCGATGCGCGTGTACTGCCCGAACGGAGTCTCGCTGGCCCTGAGAATTCGTTCCGCGGTCTCGAAAGTCACTTCGCCGTCGAGCGCGAACCGGCCTTCGCCGAGGTCTCTGAGCTCGAAACTACTCATCGCCCGCGACGGTTTCCGCGGCTGCCGCGTCGGCCATCTGTTCAGACTCGGCCTCGAGCCGCGAGATTACCGCGTCGAGGCTCGACTCACGGATCTCGACGTCGAGTTCGGCACGAAAGTTGCGGACGAAAGAGACGCCCTCGACGGTAACGTCGAACAGCTTCCATTCGCCTTCACGGTTGACGAAACCGTAGTCGACCGGAACTCTCGAGCCGTCGTTGAGGCGCACAATCGTCTTCGCCTGCACCCTGGGCCGCGAGAGGTCGCCACGGAAATTGAGGACCTCGATGCGGTCTTCCTGAAACTCCAGCACGCCGTCCGCATAACGCCGAAGCATGGAGTTGTAGAACGCATCGATGAAGCGGTTCCGCTGCTCCTCGTCGGCCGTGCGCCAGTGCCGCGCAAGCACGAGCCGCGCCGCGTCCTGCCGGTCGAAACGCGGCAGCAGAATGCCGTCGATGAGCTCATAGAGCGCCGGTCGGTCGTCAGCAAGCGCCGCACGCCGGCCGTCGAGGGCCGCCGCGAGTTCCTCGATGGCCGATTCGATGACTTCGTTAGGGGTTTCCGCCCGCGCTGCAGCCGAAGGCAGCGCAAGCAGGCCGGCGACGAACGCGATTAGCACTAATTTCATGACGTCTCCTTATGTCCCCGCTTCATTCGGATGCGTCGTCCGAGTCGCGGACGAGAAACCTGCCGATCAGGTTCTCGAGCACGACCGCCGACTGCGTGAACATTATCTCGCTACCCTCCTCCAGATACATGTCCGAGCCGCCCGGCTGCAAGCCGATGTACTGACTGCCGAGCAGACCGCTGGTGAGGACGCTGGCGTCCGAATCGTCGGGAATCCTGTCGTACTGTCTGTCGATCACGAAGGTGACGACGGCCTCCAGGGAGTCACCGTCGAACTCGACGCCCGTGACGCGGCCGATCGTGACGCCTGCCATCGACACGGGCGCCCGACGCTTGAGGCTGCCCACGTTCTGAAAACGCGCCTGGACCTCATAGACCTCACTGGCCCTGAAATCGTCGCCGCCGGTCGTCTGCGTCGTCAGGAAAAACAGCGCTCCGATCCCGAGGAGCACGAAGAGTCCGGTGCCGAGTTCAACCGAGCGTGTCTGTTGCATACATCACCCTACAAAACCTTACAAATACGTCGCCGTAACCATGAAATCGACTACGAGCACGACGATCGCCGTAATCACGACCGTGCGCGTCGTCGCTCGCCCCACCCCCTCGGCCGTCGGAATACAATTATATCCTTCCCAGACGGCGATCAGGCTTGCCGCGCCGCCGAACAGAATGCTCTTGACGATGCCCTCCTCGACGTCCTTGATGCTGAGCGTCTGCTGCATCTGCTGCCAGAACGCGCCGACGTCCACGCCGAGCAGGACGACCGCGACGAGGTAAGCGCCAAACAGACCGATCGCCGAAAAGCCCGCCGTGAGGAATGGCACCGAGATGCAGCCGCCGATGAAGCGCGGGACGACAACCCGGCTAACGGGATTCACGGCCATCATTTCCATCGCCGAAAGCTGATCGGTCGCCTTCATCAGGCCGATCTCCGATGCAAGCGCCGTGCCGGCACGGCCCGCGAACAGGAGTGCCGTAATTACGGGTCCGAGTTCCTTGACCAGGGCGAACGCGGCGAAGGTGCCGACCGTGTCCTCGGCGTTGAAGCGCTGCAGATTCGCGAACCCCTGCAGACCGAGCACCGCGCCGACGAACAGGCCGCACACGAGAATGATGACCAGCGAGAGCGTGCCGGTGTTGTGGACCTGCGCGACGATGAGGCGAAAGCGGCCGAACACGGCGCGGGGCGTATGGACCAGGAGCTCGACGAAGAACAGGATGAACGCACCGAACGTGCGGACGAACTCGACGAGCGTTTCGTATACCTCGCGGACGAGCGTCATCAGTCCGCATCCCGTCCGAGCAACTGCTCCTCGTAATCCGGCGCGTCGTAGTGGAACGCCACCGGCCCGTCCGCCATGCCGTGCATGAACTGTCTGACGAGATCGGACGTCGCCGTATGGAGCTCCTGCGGGCTGCCGGACGCGGCCACCTTGCCGTCGGAGATCAGATAGCTGCAGTCTGCAACCGTGGAGATCTCCTGCACGTCGTGGCTCACGAGGATGCTGGATATCCCGAGCGCATCGTTCATGCGCCGGACGAGGCGCACGATGACGCCCATCGATATCGGATCGAGGCCGACGAAGGGCTCGTCGTAGATCAGGATCTCGGGATCCATGACCATCGCCCGGGCCAGCGCCACGCGACGGGCCATGCCGCCGGACAGCTCGCGCGGCATCATGTCCGCGGCGCCGCGCAAACCAACGGCGTGTAGCTTCGTCAATACGACGTGGCGGATCAGGCGATTCGTGAGCCGCGTATGCTCGCGCAGCGGAAACGCCACGTTTTCGAAGACGCTCAGATCGGTGAGCAAGGCACCGTTCTGGAACAGCATGCCGAAGCGCTGGCGCATCCGATACAGCTCGGTCTGGCTGAGCGTCCCGATGTCTACCCCGTCCACGAGAACGACGCCGTTGTCCGGCAGGAGCTGGCGCGTGATCAGGCGCAGGAGCGTCGTCTTGCCGGTGCCGCTCGGTCCCATGACGGCCGTGACTTCGCCACGGCGGATCGTCACGTTCAGGCCACGGAAGATCGGTCGCGAGCCCCGCGAGTAGTCGAGATCCCGAATCTCGATCAGGTTGTCAGAAGACTTGCTCATAATGGCGCGATGCTACAGACCCGGATTCGGAACACAAGTTCTTGGTTCTTCGAGGCAGACAGCCGTGGCTCGTAAAGATCGCGCGGCGATACCGTTTGTTACATCCGCGAGCAGTGGGCATTGGCTCGGGCACGAAATAGGACTAAAATAGTCCGGTATCGCGAACGGATCTCATCTGCATGCTCCGACTCAGCAAACTCACCGACTACGGCACGGTCGTGCTGGCCCGGCTCGCGGCCGGCGGCAATCGCGTGTCCAGCGCAAGCGATCTCGCCGCGGCCACGGGCATCGCGCCGCCAACCGTCAGCAAGCTGCTCAAGCTTCTGTCAAAGGCCGGGCTCGTCGTGTCGACGCGCGGCGCCAACGGCGGTTACCGGCTGAGCCGCAACGCCGCCGAGATCAGTGCCGCCGCGATCATCGACGCGCTCGAAGGCCCGGTATCCATCACCGAGTGCAGCGCCGAGGACAGCAGCTGTGACTACGAGAGCACCTGTACGATCGGCGGCGCCTGGCAACGTATCAACGTTGCGATCCGCCGGGCACTCGACGACGTCAGCCTCGCGGATCTCCTGAAGAACACGCGGCTGAACCCGGCCTTCCGCTTCGCCGGCGTTCCCGTGACGATCGACAACACAACTATCAGCAACGCAAACATCGACAAGAAGAGCCATGGCAACTGAACCCGACGATATCCAGCAGCTGGTCGGCCAGCGCTACAAGCACGGCTTCGTGACCGACATCGAAAGCGAGTCCCTGCCGCCGGGCCTCGACGAAAACGTTGTTCGGGCCATCTCGGCGCGCAAGGACGAGCCGGAGTTCATGCTCGAATGGCGCCTTCGCGCCTATCGGCAGTGGCTGGAAATGCGCGAACCGGAATGGGCACATGTCCACTACCCGCCGATCGACTATCAGGCGATCTCCTACTTCTCGGCGCCGAAGTCGGATGCCGACAAGCCGCAGAGTCTCGACGAGGTGGACCCGAAGCTGCTCGAAACCTACGACAAGCTCGGCATCCCCCTGCACGAACGCGCGCGCCTGGCGGGCGTCGCGGTCGACGCTGTTTTCGACAGCGTATCGGTTGCGACGACGTTCAAAGACAAGCTCAAGGACGCCGGCGTCATCTTCTGCTCCTTCTCCGAAGCCGTCAAAGACCACCCGGAGCTGGTGCGCAAGTACCTGGGCAGCGTCGTGCCGCAGCGGGACAACTACTTCGCCGCGCTGAACTCGGCCGTATTCAGCGACGGCTCCTTCGTCTACGTGCCGAAGGGCGTTCGCTGCCCGATGGAGCTATCGACGTACTTCCGCATCAACGCCGAGAACACCGGCCAGTTCGAACGGACGTTGATCGTCGCCGACGAAGGTAGCCACGTCAGCTACCTCGAAGGCTGCACGGCGCCCATGCGTGACGAGAACCAGCTGCACGCGGCGGTCGTCGAACTCGTCGCTCTCGAGGGTGCCGAGATCAAATACTCGACCGTGCAGAACTGGTACCCCGGCGACGAAGACGGCGTCGGCGGCATCTACAACTTCGTCACCAAGCGCGGCGACTGCCGCGGTCGGGACTCGAAGATTTCGTGGACCCAGGTCGAGACCGGTTCCGCCATCACCTGGAAGTACCCGAGCTGCATCCTGCGTGGCGACAACTCGGTCGGCGAGTTCTATTCCGTCGCCGTCGCCAACAATCTTCAGCAGGCCGATACCGGCACCAAGATGATCCACATCGGCAAGAACACGCGCAGCACGATCGTGTCGAAAGGTATCTCCGCGGGCCGCGCGCAGAACGCGTACCGCGGTCTCGTGCGGATCATGCCGCAGGCAAAGGACGCCCGGAACCACACGCAGTGCGATTCGCTTCTGATCGGCAAGACCTGCGGTGCGCATACCTTCCCCTACATGGAGGTCAAGCACCCGAGCGCGCGCGTCGAGCACGAGGCAACGACATCGAAAATCTCGGCCGATCAGCTCTTCTACTGCCGCCAGCGCGGCATCTCCGAGGAAGACGCAGTCAACATGATCGTCAACGGCTTCTGCAAGGAGGTCTTCAAGGAGCTGCCGATGGAATTCGCCGTCGAGGCCCAGAACCTGCTGAACGTCAGTCTCGAAGGAGCCGTAGGCTAATGCTCAAGATCGACAACCTCCACGTCCGGACGGGCGGCGCGGAAATCCTCCATGGCCTGACGCTGGCCGTAAACGCGGGTGAGGTTCACGCCATCATGGGACCGAACGGCTCGGGAAAGAGCACGCTTGCCCAGGCCATTGCGGGTCATGAGGACTATGAAGTCACTGACGGCTCGATCGAGTTCCTTGGCGAGGACATCGCCGAACTCGACCCGGAGGAACGCGCGCGCGCGGGCCTGTTCCTCGGCTTTCAGTATCCCGTCGAGATACCGGGCGTCAACAACGCCTACCTCCTCAAGGCCGCGCTCAATGCGAGGCGCAAGCAGGCCGGCGAGGACGAGATCGATGCCTACGAGTTTCTCAAGCTGGCCAAAGAGAAGATGGCGCTCCTCGGGATGGATCCGAAGTTCCTGAATCGCGGCGTCAACGAAGGCTTCTCGGGCGGCGAGAAGAAGCGTAACGAGATCCTGCAGATGGCCGTTCTCGAACCGAAGCTCGCGATCCTCGACGAAACGGACTCAGGCCTCGACATCGACGCGCTCAAGGCGGTCGCTCAGGGCGTCAACGCGCTGCGCTCGCCCGACCGCGCGATCGTGCTCGTCACGCACTACCAGCGGCTGCTCGACTACATCACGCCGGACTTCGTACACGTTCTGTCCGGGGGCCGCATCATCCACTCGGGCGACAAGTCGCTGGCGACCGAGCTCGAGGATCGCGGCTACGACTGGGTCGTCGAGGCCGCCACCGCATGAACGCGCTCGACATCGACAAGCTGCGCGCTCACGTCGAGGGACTCCCGGGCGGCGGGCTGGACGCGATCCGGCAGCAGGCCGTGGCCACGCTGGCCGAGACCGGGCTGCCCAGCACCCGCGACGAGAGTTTCAAGTACACCGACCTGTCCGAAATCGGCCAGCTGAGCCGGACCTGGCTGGAGCACCCCACCCGGGGGCAGGTGTCGGCGGAAACGGAGCGACGAATTGCCGACGTGACCGCCATCGCCGATGTCGACTGGCTCGTCATCGCCAACGGCGATCTGAAAGCCGCGCTCACGCGTTCCCTGCCCGGTCTGAGTCTCGAGCGCCTCAGCGAGTCGCCGCCTCCGCTACCGGCTCTGCAGCCGCTGACGGCGCTGAACGCGGCGCTGCTCGAGGACGGTCTCGTGATCCGCGTCGGCGCTGGCCAACAGCGCCCGCTCGGTCTGCTCGTGGTCGACGACGCCAGTGAGGCGCCCGGCCTGTCGCAGCTCCGCATCGACATCGAGGTCGCGGCCGGCCAGTCACTCGAACTCGTCGAATACTATCTCTCCACCGGCGACGAGGCGCACTACTCCAATGCCGTATTGCACCTCGAACTCGGTCAGGGCAGCGCCGCGCGGCACTTGCGGCTGCAGGACCGCTCAGTCCGGCATAGCCAGACGCAACGCCTCGACGTTACCGTCGGACGGGACGCGGCTTTTACGTCGGCCTCGTTCGACCTGGGCGGCCGCCTGACGCGCAACGATCTCAACATCGATCTCCCCCGCGCGGGCTCGCGCGCCGAGGTCGCCGGCCTGTACCTGAGCGGCGACGGTCAGCACGTCGACAACCACACCCTGGTCGACCACCGGACCGGACCGACCGTCTCGCGCCAGGAATACCGCGGCATCCTCTTCGGGCGTAGCCGCGCCGTCTGGAACGGCAAGGCCATGGTCCACGAAGGCGCCGACGGCACGGATGCCGAGCAGGCCAATCACAATCTGCTGCTGTCCGAGCATGCCGAGATCGATACCAAGCCGGAACTGGAGATCTACGCCGAAGACGTCCGCTGCGCGCACGGAACCACCGTGGGCCAGCTGGACGAACGCGCGCTGTTCTACCTGCGCTCGCGCGGCCTCGACGCCGACGAAGCGCGACGCCTGCTCGTTCATGCCTTCGCAGTGCAGGTTCTGGCAGCAGCTCCGGTCGACGCGCTGAAGCCGCACCTCGATGCACTGCTAGACACTAAACTCGCCACCATCAACGACGCTTCCCTGTCCATATGAGCACTCTCCCCGATACCCAATACGACCCGATCGAAGCACTCGACGTTCGCGGCGACTTTCCGGCGCTTGCACAGACCGTCAACGGCCACCCGCTGACCTTTCTCGACAGCGCCGCATCGGCGCAGCAACCCGCGGCCGTGATCGACGCCGTACGGCGCTATCAGGAGAACGATCACGCCAACGTGCACCGCGGCGTGCATACGCTGAGCCATCGCGCAACCGAAGCGTACGAAGGGGCGCGCGACCGGGTGCGGAGTTTCGTCAACGCCGCAAGCCGCAGCGAGATCGTCCTGACGAAAGGCACGACCGAGGCCGTCAACCTGGTCGCCCAGAGTTTTGTCCGGCCACGGATCGGCTCCGGCGAGAAAATCGTCATCTCGCACATGGAGCATCATGCGAACATCGTGCCCTGGCAGATCCTCTGCGAGCAGACGGGCGCCGAACTCGTCGTGGCGCCGATCGACGAACGCGGCAAACTCCGCCTCGACGCGCTGTATTCGCTGTTGGACGAGTCCGTACGCATCCTCGGAATCACCCACGTATCGAACGCCCTCGGCACGATCAATCCAATAGCGGAGATCACCGCCGAGGCCCGCGCGCGCGGCATCCCGGTGCTCGTCGACGGTGCCCAGGGCGTACCCCATTCGCCGGTCGACGTCCAGGCTCTCGGTTGCGACTTCTACGCCTTCAGCGCTCACAAAATGTTCGGGCCGACCGGAACCGGCGTGCTGTACGGCCGTGAAGCGCTGCTCGAGGCGATGCCGCCGTATCAGGGCGGCGGCGACATGATCCTGGAAGTCCGCTTCGACGGCACCATCTACAACGAGCTGCCCTACAAGTTCGAGGCGGGCACGCCGAATATCGCCGGCGTCGTCGGACTAGGCGCGGCCATCGAGTACCTCGAAGGCATCGGCATGGATCGTGTCAACGCGCACGAACAGTTGCTGCTTGCCGATATGATGGAGCGGCTAGGCAAAATCGACGGGCTGCGCCTGATCGGTACCGCCGAGTACAAAGCCAGCGTTCAGTCCTTCGTCGTCGACGGCATACATCCGCACGATCTCGGCACGCTGCTCGACCAGCAGGGAGTCGCCGTTCGCACGGGCCATCACTGCGCAATGCCCGTAATGCAGTTCTTCGACGTGCCCGGCACGGCGCGGGCCTCGCTCGCACTCTACAACACCGCCGACGACGTGGAGCGGCTGATCGCCGCGCTCGAGCGCGCCATCCGGATGTTTCGGTGAGTGCCAGGCTACCCGACGAGCAGGCGGCGCCCGCCGACGCCAGCGACCTGTATCGCAAGATCGTCCTGGAGCACGCGAAAGACCCGCATAACTTCGGCCGCCTCGAATCCGCGACTCACCGCGCCAACGGCATCAACGCTCTGTGCGGCGACAAGCTTGCGCTATACGTCGAGATATCGCCCGAAGGGCGGATCGATGCGATTCGCTTCGATGGCACGGGTTGCGCCATCTCGCTGGCATCGGCGTCACTGATGACGGAAGCCGTCGAGGGACGACTGGTCCCGGAAGCGCTGTCGGCAAGCGCCCGGTTCACCGCGGCGCTGGATACCGGCACGGGTCTCGGCGACTCGGATCTCGCCGCGCTGACCGCGGTAAGACGCTATCCGTCGCGCGTCCGCTGCGCGACCCTGGCTTGGCGCGCGCTGGAGCGGGCCCTGGCGGATACCGCAGACGCCGAGCCTCCAACGGTAACAACGGAGTAAACGATGTTCGGACACACGAATGAGCCCGTCACCCTGTCCCGCGATGTGCGCGCGGTAATCATCCCGGCGGGCGAAGAGTTGCTCCTCAAGGAAGGCACGTCCGGATTCATCACCCAGGCCCTGGGCGGCAGCTTCACGGTCTACGTCGAAGGCAATCTGTTCCGGATCCCGGGTACCGACGCGGACGCGCTGGGCAAGGAACCCACTCCGCCGCCGGTAGTGCCGGACAATCCGACGGACGCCGACGTCGAGGCGGTCATCTGGGAGCAACTCAAGACCTGCTACGACCCCGAGATTCCGGTCAACATCGTCGACCTCGGTCTCGTGTACCGCTGCGAGGTCAAGCCGGACACCAACGGCGATCGCTCGGTGGAGGTCGACATGACCTTGACCGCACCCGGCTGCGGCATGGGCGATATTCTGATCGCCGACGCTCAGGAAAAGATCGCGATTATCCCGACCGTGAGCGACGTTCGGGTCGAGCTGGTGTTCGATCCGCCCTGGAACCAGGCAATGATGTCAGAGGAAGCCCGGCTGCAAACCGGGATGATGTAACCAGGGAACCTCTGCACACGTCCGGAGAGGCTCCCTGAGGCCTGTGAACGCGGCGGGAGTCGTCCCGGCCGGGCCCGGGTATACTCCGGCGCATGGCAAAAACGCTCACAATCGTCCGCCACGCCAAATCGAGCTGGAAGGACGAAGGTCTCGCTGACCGCGACCGACCGCTCAACCGCCGCGGCGAACGCGACGCCCCGCGCATGGGCCGCCGGATTCAGGATGCGGCGATCCGCCCGTCACTCATCGTCAGCAGCCCCGCGAAACGCGCCTGGACCACCGCGAAACTCATCGCCGCTGAGATCGGCTATCCGCGCGAGTTCCTGCAGCGCGAACCGGATCTGTATCTGGCCTCGGTCGACACGATACTGGACGTCCTGGTCGCCCAGGACGCGGGGTTTTCGAGCGTCATGCTGGTTGGCCACAACCCGGGTCTGACGAGTTTTGCCAACTACCTCGTGCCCGGTCTGACCGACAATCTCCCGACCTGCGGCGTCGTTTCGGTAGAGTTCGAACATCCGGACTGGAGCCTGTACTCAGTCCCGGAAGTGCACCTCACGCTCCACGACTACCCGAAAAAGGAAGTCGACGAAGAACGGCTCTGACGCCCCGGGATCAGCATTCGGGTACGTTGACAGCCAGTCCGCCTTTCGAGGTTTCCTTGTAGCTCGACGACATGTCGAGCCCGGTCTGGCGCATCGTTTCGATGACCTGATCCAGACTGACCTTGTGCGAGCCGTCGCCGTGCAGCGCAAGCCGCGCGGCGTTGATCGCCTTGACCGCACCCATGGCGTTTCTTTCGATACAGGGGATCTGAACCAGGCCGCCGATCGGATCGCAGGTCAGGCCGAGATTGTGCTCCATGCCGATTTCGGCAGCCTCCTCGATCTGGTCGTTGCTCGCACCCAGCGCGGCGGCGAGGCCCGCCGCGGCCATCGAGCAGGCGACGCCGACTTCGCCCTGACAGCCCATCTCGGCGCCGGAGATCGACGCATTGATCTTGTAGAGCACGCCGATCGCGCCGGCCGTCAGAAGAAACGCGCGCAAGCCGGCCCAGTCGGCCTCGGGAACGAAGGTCTCGTAGTACTTGAGGACCGCGGGGATGATGCCCGCGGCACCGTTCGTCGGCGACGTGACGACCCGTCCGCCCGCCGCGTTTTCTTCGTTGACGGCAATCGCGTACACGTTCACCCACTCCATCGCATCGAGCGCCGAGGGCTCACCGCGCTCGCTGAGCTTTCCGGCGAGTCGCGCCGCCCGGCGTACGACCGCAAGCGATCCGGGCAACACGCCATCGGTTCGCATACCGCGGGCAATGCAGGCATCCATCGCCGACCAGATAGCCTTGAGCTGCACCTCGATCTCGTCTTTGTCGCGCCATGTCAGCTCGTTTTCGAACAGCAGCTCCGCAATCGGGAGCTCCGCCGCGGCGGCTGCTGCGAGCAGGCTCTCGGCGCTATGGTAGTCGTGCCGCGGCCGCGCAGCCTGCTCCGTAGCCTCGGGCTCATCGCCACGTGCAATGAAGCCGCCGCCCAGAGAGAAGTAGTCCTCCTCGAACAGCACCGAACCATCGGGTGCAAGCGCCGTGTAGCGCATGCCGTTCGTATGCCTCGGAAGCTCTTCCTCGTACTCGAAGCGAATGGACGAGTCCGGACTGAACGCCACGGTCTGCCCGTCTGCCAATGCGAGGAAGCCGCTCTCGCGGATACCTGCGAGCATGTCGGGGACGGCGTCCGGGTCGACCCGATCCGGACGGGCACCGGTCAGACCGAGGGTGACGGCCGAATCGGTGCCATGGCCTCGCCCGGTAAACGCCAGCGACCCGTACAGCGTTACCCGAATCGAGGCGGGGCCGAACGGCATTGCGCGCTCGGCGAAACTACGCGCGGCGTTCATCGGTCCGACGGTGTGCGAACTCGACGGTCCGACGCCGATCTTGAAGATGTCGAATACGCTGACGACTGCCATACACTTGTCCTTAACGTCTACTGTCCTGCCATCGACAGCAGCGACGCATTGCCACCGACTGCCGACGTGTTGTTGCTAACGGTATATTCGCTGGCGAAGCGCGCCAGGTAGTGCGGCCCGCCCGCCTTCGGCCCGGTCCCCGACAGTCCGCGACCGCCGAAGGGCTGCACGCCGACCACGGCACCGATCATGTTCCGGTTAATGTAGATGTTCCCCGCGCCCGAGGCCTCGACCAACTCGCGGGCGCGGGCGTCGATGCGGCTGTGCAGCCCCATCGTCAGCCCGTAGCCCGTCGCGTTCACGGCCTCGATCGTCCGGCCGAAGTCGCGCGCCGCATACCGATACACGTGCAGTATTGGGCCGAACACCTCGCGTTCGAGCTGAGCGATCTCGTCGATCTCGATCAATGCCGGCGCGAAGAACGTTCCGGCGGCCGCGTAATCGGGGAGCCTGGCGCGATGCAGCACGCGCGCGCGCTGCTGCATGCGCTCGACGTGGGCCTCGAGGATGCCCAGCGCCTCGCCGTCGATTGCCGGGCCGACGTCCGTCGCGAAGTGCGCCGGATCGCCGACGACGAGTTCGTCCATGTGGCCGCGAAGGAGTTCGATCACCCGGTCGGCAATGTCTTCCTGCAGACAGAGCAGGCGCAAAGCAGAGCAACGCTGCCCCGCGCTGTTGAACGCCGAGTACACGCTGTCGAGGACGACCTGCTCGGGTAGCGCGGAGCTGTCCACGAACATGGCGTTCTGGCCGCCGGTTTCGGCGATGAAACCTGCGATCGGCCCGTCGCGATCGGCAAGCACGCGATTGATTAGCCTGGCCGTCTCCGTCGAGCCGGTGAACGCGACGCCGGCCACCCGCGGATCGGCGACGGCCGTACCACCGACCTCCGCTCCGTCGCCCGGCAGGAAGTGCAGGACTCCGCCCGGCACACCCGCCTCGTACAGCAGCTCGACCGCGCGGCTTGCGACGAGCGGCGTCTGCTCGGCCGGTTTGGCGATCGCCGCGTTGCCGGCCGCCAGCGCGGCCGCCACCTGCCCGGTGAAGATCGCAAGCGGGAAGTTCCACGGGCTGATGCAAACGAACACCCCGCGCCCACGGAGACCCAGCGTATTGCGCTCACCGGTCGGACCCGGAAGCTCCGCGGGCGTGCCGAAATCGGCTCTCGCACCGGCAGCGTAGTACCGCAGGAAGTCCACTGCCTCGCGCAGCTCGGATACGGCATCGGCCACCGTCTTGCCTGCCTCGCGCACACAGAGAGCCATGAGTTCGGGCCCGCTCTCCTCGAACAGATCCGCAGCCCGCTCCAGAATCTCGGCGCGTCGGGCGCCGCCCGCGCGATCCCACGCCGGTTGCGCCGCCAGAGCGGCGGTGACGGCCTCGGTGGCGAGATCGGCAGACGCCTGAACACAGGCGCCGACCGGTTCCCGGATGTCGGCCGGATTGACGGACGCAAGCGATTGGCCCTCGCGCACTTCGCCGCCGATCACGGGGGCGGCGCTTCGCGACGTGGCCATCGCCGCGTCCATTGCCGCCAGGAGTCCGGCCGATACCTGCCGGTCCGGCAGGTTGATACCGGCGGAATTCCGTCGCTTGCTCCCGTACATATCGCCCGGCAGCGGTATGGCCGGGTGCGGCGAACCGTCGCTGTCTCTCGCCGCCTCGATCGGGTCGGCTACGATGTCGTGCACGTCGACCGACTCGTCGACGATACGATTGACGAACGAGGTATTCGCGCCGTTCTCGAGCAGACGGCGCACGAGATACGGCAGCAGGTCTTCGTGGCTTCCGACCGGAGCGTAGACGCGGCAGGGCCGGTCGTACTTGTCGGGATCGATGATCTCCGCATAGAGCTCCTCGCCCATGCCGTGCAGGCGCTGAAACTCGTAGTCGCGGCGACTGCCGGCGAAATTGAGGATGCTGGCCAGCGTGTGCGCGTTGTGCGTCGCGAACTGCGGATACAGCCGCTGCCCGGCGCCCAGCGCCCGCCGTGCGGCAGCGAGATAGGAAACGTCCGTGTGGACCTTGCGCGTGAACACCGGATAACCCGGCAGACCCAGTTCCTGAGCATGCTTGATCTCGCTGTCCCAATACGCCCCCTTGACGAGGCGCACCGGAATCCGCCGGCCCGTTTCCGCTGCCAGCGTCTCGACAAACCCGAGCGCGGCCAGCGCGCGCCGCTGATAGGTCTGCACGGCCAGACCCAGCCCATCGTAGTTCCTGAGACCGGGATCGCGGCAGACCGCGGCGAATATCTCGAGCGACAGTTCGAGCCGGTCGGCTTCCTCGGCGTCGACGGTCAGCGCAATTCCGGACGAACGCGCGTGTTTGGCCAGTTCGGCTACTCTGGGGACCAGTTCGTGCATGACGCGGTCGGACTGGGTGTAGCTGTAGCGGGGATGCAGCGCAGACAGCTTGACCGAGATACTCGGCACCGCGAACACGTCGGCCGCTCCGTCCGGCAGGCTGTCGCCGATTCGCCCGATCGCGTCGAAATAGGCGTCGAGATAGCGCTCCGCGTCGACCCCGGTCAGCGCGGCTTCGCCAAGCATGTCGAACGAGTAGCGATAGGCCTTGTTTTGCTTGTTCCACGACCGCTTCAGCGCTTCCGCTATCGTGCGGCCCATCACGAACTGGTGTCCCATGATCCGCATCGCCTGCCGCATCGCCGCCCTGACGACCGGCTCGCCGGCCCGGCTGACGAGAGCCGACAGTACCCGCGTGGGATTGCGCTGTGTTCCCGTGTCCGGTTTGAGCAACTCGCCGGTCAGCATCAGCCCCCAGGTCGACGCATTCACGAATAGTGAGTCGCTCTCGCCAAGGTGGTCCTTCCAGCTTGCAGACGCAATCTTGTCGGCAATGAGCCGGTCGGCCGTATCGGCATCGGGAATTCTGAGCAGCGCCTCGGCAATACACATGAGCAATACGCCCTCTTCCGACGACAGATCGTACTGCTTCAGAAACGCGTCGATGCCGCCCTCGTCGGCCGAGTTACGGCGTACCGCCCGTACGAGCTTAGCGGCGACACCCTGTATCCTGTCGCGCGCCGCTTTCCCCGGATCCGCCAGCTCAGCAAGCTCGCGGACCACGATAGCCTCGTCGGCCAGGTAACGCTCGTTAAGGGAGGGGATGTTCCCAGGCCGGCCGGCCGGCTGGTCCACGAATCGCATTGTCGACGCTGTCCTCTCGGTCGGTCCGGGCCGCGATTATAGGGCATAGACTCCGCGTACGCCGCAGGTGTTCAAGCGTCGCCGCGCCGATTGCGATCGCGCAGCTTGCGCCGCGTTCGTTTGTCGGGCCGGCCGTCCGTCTGCGGCATGGCACACCGGTCCGCTCGCAGGCTCTCGCGCCGGGCTTCGCGCCGCTTTACGGACCCGGGATCCTCGTCGTAGCAGGCGCTGGCCTCGCTTGCCGGACCGCGGCGTGAGGGGATCGCCGTGACGGTCAGCGACCAGCTGAGCTCACGGCGTACGAGGTCAATCGAATCGCCTGGTCTGACCTTGTTCGAGGTATCTGCCCGCAAGCCATTCAACTTAACGTGACCGCCCTTTACGGCCTTTGCCGCCCCGGACCGCGTCTTGAAAAAGCGCGTGAACCACAGCCAGCGATCGATTCGCAACCTCTCGTCGTGCATGCTTCGAAACCGCCTTGGGAGCCGCCCTCGCCCTGCTATACTTTGCGCCCGTTTCAAACCGAAGAGCAAGCTCGTGACAGCCACCCGTTTTCTCGACTCACTCTCTGAGCGAACCGAGGCGCTGCACGCCGAGGGACTTTACAAGACCGAACGCGTCATCCGCGGTCCACAACAGGCACAGATCGACGTCGCAACCGATGACGCGTCGCAACAGGTTCTCAATCTCTGCGCGAACAACTATCTCGCTCTGGCGAACCACCCTGAAGTTCGGGAAGCCGCGCACAAGGCGCTCGACGAGTACGGGTTCGGTGTCGCCTCGGTGCGCTTCATCTGCGGCACGCAAACCCTGCACAAGGAGCTGGAGGAGCGCATCAGCGCCTACCTCGGCACGGAAGACACGATCCTGTACCCCTCCTGCTTCGACGCGAACGGCGGGTTGTTCGAAACGATCCTGGGCCCGGACGACGCCGTAATCAGCGACGCGCTGAACCATGCCAGCATCATCGACGGCATCAGGCTGTGCAAGGCGCGGCGCTACCGCTACCAGCACGATGACATGGACGACCTGGCCGCGAAACTCGGCGAGTCCGGCGACGCCGACACCCGCCTCATCGTCACTGACGGCGTATTCTCGATGGACGGCACGATCGCCGATCTGCCCTCCATCGTCCGCCTCGCCGAAGAACACGACGCGCTGACGATGATCGACGACTGCCATGCGACCGGCTTCCTCGGCCCCACCGGCCGCGGGACGCACGAGTATCACGACGTCATGGGACGCATCGACATCATCACCGGCACGCTTGGCAAGGCGCTCGGCGGCGCCTCGGGCGGTTTCACCTCGGGCCGGCGGGAAATCGTCGCCTGGCTTCGGCAGCGTTCCCGCCCCTACCTGTTCTCGAATTCGGTCGCACCGGTTATCGTCGCGGCAAGCATCGCGGTGTTCGACCTCCTCGAGCGGGACGACAGTCTCCGGGAGCAGCTGCACGAAAACGCGGCGTACTTTCGCCAGCGCATGACTGAACGCGGCTTCGATCTCAAACCGGGAGAGCATCCGATCATCCCGGTCATGCTCGGTGACGCAAAACTCGCGAGCGCAATGGCCGACCGGCTGCTCGAACTCGGCATCTACGTTATCGGCTTCAGCTTCCCGGTCGTCCCGCGCGGCGAAGCGCGGATTCGCACGCAGATGTCCGCGGGTCTGACCCGCCAGCAGCTCGACGCCGCCGTCGACGCCTTCACGCGCGTGGGCCGCGATCTCGGAATCATCGACTGATGAGGGCGCTGGTAAAGGCGAAGGCCGAGCGCGGAATCTGGATGGAGGATCTGCCCGTCCCGGGGATCGGTCACAACGACGTACTGATCAAGATCAACCGAACGGCCATTTGCGGCACCGACATTCACATCTTCCAGTGGGACGACTGGGCAAGCAAAACCATCCCCGTTCCGATGGCGGTCGGCCATGAGTTCGCCGGCGAGATCGTCGAGTGCGGCGCCGAGGTGCGCGGTTTCGCGCCGGGCGACCGCGTGTCGGCCGAGGGTCACATCACCTGCGGAACCTGCCGCAACTGCCGGGCCGGCCGGCGTCATCTGTGCCAGAACACCACGGGAATCGGCGTGAATCGCGCAGGCGCCTTCGCGGAGTACCTGGCGGTGCCGGCGTTCAACGTATTCAAGCTGCCGGATGCAATCTCCGACGACATGGCGGCCATCCTCGACCCGCTGGGTAATGCAACGCATACGGCCTTGTCGTTCGATCTCGTCGGCGAAGACGTCCTGATCACCGGCGCCGGCCCGATCGGCATCATGGCCGTCGCGATTGCGCGCTATGCCGGAGCACGGCACATCGTCATCACCGACGTCAACGACTACCGTCTGGATCTGGCGAAGAAGATGGGGGCCTCGGTCGCGCTCAACGTCAGCCGCGAGTCAATTGCCGACACGATGCAGCAACTCGGCATGGAAGAAGGTTTCGACGTCGGGATGGAGATGTCCGGCAACCCGCAGGCGTTCCGCGATTTGCTCAAATCCATGCATCACGGCGGCCAGGTCGCACTGCTCGGAATACCGCCGGGCGATACGGCTATCGACTGGAACGACGTCATCTTCAAGGGCCTGGTGCTCAAGGGCGTCTACGGCCGGGAGATGTTCGAGACGTGGTACAAGATGTCGAGCATGCTGCAAAGCGGTCTCAACATCGAGCCGGTCATCACTCACCACTTTTCGGTAGACGAGTACCTGCCGGCCTTCGAACTCATGGAGTCCGGAAAGACCGGCAAAGTCATCCTCGACTGGGGCTAGAGCCTTTCCAGGGTTCTAGTCGATAGCGCAGAAGCAGTGCGCGTAAACGCCCCGCGGGTCGTTGAAGCGCAGTACGGGATCGAGCATCGCCTCGAAACGCAGCGCCAGCCGTTCGAGCAGCCGCGGCTCGGAAACGAAGACGCCCGGGTCCATCCCCAGCGACTCAGCGGTGCCCAGGAAATCCACGATCATCTGTTCGGTTGGCGACAGGGGCTCTTCCACGTAGTAGCTGCCGTAGCTGCCCTCCTCCAGCCCGGCGGCTTCGGCGGCAGCGGCAATCGCATCGTCCAGGTCTCCGAGCTGATCGACGAGGCCGTAATTCAGCGCATCGACGCCGCTCCAGATGCGGCCCTGAGCGACTTCATCGACCGCCTCCACGCTCATATCGCGACCGCCCGCGACGTGGCTCAGGAATTCGTCGTAACCGTGATTGATCACCTGCTGGAAAACCTGCTTCGCGTGGTCGGACATCTCGCGGTCCGGACGCAGCTCGCCCGCCCAGGGCGTGGAGCCGACGCCGTCGACGTTCACGCCCAGGTAAGCGGCGGTACGCTGGTAGGTCGGGAACATGCCGAGAATGCCGATCGAACCCGTGATGGTCGACGGTGCCGCGAATATCTGATCCGCTTCCGCCGATATCCAGTAGCCTCCCGACGCCGCGACGCCACTCATCGATGCGATCACGGGCTTACCGGCTTCCCTGAGAGCCACCACCGCGTTGCTGATGACTTCCGACGCGAACGCGCTGCCGCCCGGGCTGTCCACACGCAGCACGACGGCCTTGACGGACTCGTCGCGCAGCGCCTGCCGCAACAGGCTGGCCGTCGAGTCGCCGCCGATCTGTCCGGGCGGTTGAGTGCCATCGAGGATCTCGCCGGCCGCAACGACGATAGCGACGTTCCGCTCTTCGTCCGAAGTCTCCAACAGACGTCTTTCCTGGAGATACCCGGACGGCGACACCGAGCTGAAGGTATCTTCCACATCGTCGTCCGGGCCGGCGATTTCGATCAGCCGGTCGCGGATCGCCTTACGATTCTTCAACTCGTCGATCAGCCCGTAGTCGACGGCCGCTGCCGCCAGATTGCCCTCGAAGTCGGACGCGACCGTCGCGTAATTGTCGACCATGGCACGCAGTGTGCCGTCGTCCAGCCCGCGGGCCGTCTCGACGTCGAGGGTGTACAGATCCCATAGCTGCCGGATGACGTTACCCGTGGCCTCGCGACTCTCGTCCGACATGTCCATGCGCGTGTAAGGCTCGATGAAGGACTTGTACGTGCCGACGCGGAACACGTTCCAGTCGAGCTTGAGCTTCTCGATCGCTTCGCTGAAGTACGACCTGTAAAGGCCATACCCCTGGAGGAACACGATCCCGTCGGGATGCATGTAAACTTCGTCGGCGTGCGCGGCAAGGTAGTAACTGCCCTGCGAGTAGTAGTCCGCCGACGCTATCACCGGTTTACCTGACTCGCGAAATTCCCGGATCGCCTCGGCGACGACTGCCAGCTTGGCAATACTCCCGCCACCGAAAGCCGACAGATCGAGGTGCACGCCCTTGATCCGCTCGTCGGTGCTGGCGTATTCGAGCGCGTCTACGACATCGCGCATCAGCGTCTGCGGGGTCCCACTCTCGAGGACCTCGGCAACCGCCCGGTCGAACGCCGTGCCGGCGAGCTCTTCGACGAGGGTCCCGGTCGGCGCAATCGACAGCACGGCAGAGCGCGGCAGCGACGGCGCACTACCGGACAGCGTACCCAGGAACACCCCGAGCACGAACAGCATCAGGAACAGATGCGTAACCTTGCGCACGCTGTCCAGCCCGCGCCAGATACCGCGCAATATGCGGACGAACAGGTTGCTCTTCGGTTTGTCAGTCATAATTTGCCTCTTGCTCAATTCGTCCGGAAGCCGCCCGATCGGTCCTGACAGTCGAAAGATACCGGTCGGGGGGCGTCTTGCCTATCCTTCCGGGACCAGCCACAGCGACAACTGAGGCCAGAACGTAATCAGAATCACCGACAGCAGCAGGATCAGCAGGAACGGCAGCGTCGCCGCGTAAACGTGCATGATCGACTTCTCGAAGCGGTAGCTGGCAATGAAGAGATTGAGCCCCACCGGGGGTGTCAGGTAACCGAGCTGCATGGCTGCCAGAAACACTATACCTAAGTGTACCGGATGGACGTCGTAGCCAGCCGCGATCGGCAGTATCAGCGGCACGACGAGCACGATCGCGGAAAAAATATCGAGGATAGCGCCGAGAATCAGTAGAAACACGAGCAGCAGCAGAAGAAACGTAACCTGGCTCGAGACGAGACCTTCGACGTACTCGAACAGCATCTGCGGCACCCCGGCACCAATCATGTAGTTCGTCGATGCCAGCGACACGCCGAGAATGATCAGAATTCCGCCGACGAGTACCATCGAGTTACGCATGACGTTCGGCAGATTCTTCCAGGCGATCTCCTTCAGAATCACGACCTCGACGAGCAGGACGTACATCGCGGTGATGGCAGCCGCCTCCGATACGGCGAAGAATCCCGAATAGATGCCGCCGAGTACCACGAACGGAAGCGGCAATTCCCAAATCGCCTCGCGCAGCGCCGCGCCCGTTTCGCGCAACGAGAACTCCCCGAGCGGCTTGCGGTTGTGGCGGTTGACCCACAGGCTGTAGCCGCCCAGCAGCGCAAGCATCGCGAGGCCGGGCATGATCCCCGCGAGGAACAGGCTGTCGATCGGAACTTCCGCCACGACGCCGTAGAGAATCAACGGCAGCGAGGGTGCGAACAGCAGTCCGAGACTGCCCGACGAGGTCACCAGACCGAGATTGAACCGGTCACCGTAACCATCCTGCTTGAGCGCGGGATAGAGGATTGCGCCGAGCGCGATGATCGTCACCCCCGACGCGCCGGTGAATGCCGTGAAGAAGGCGCAGGCAGCGAGGCAAACCAGCGCCAGCCCGCCCGGCATCCAGCCGAGCAGCGCATTCGTCACCCGAACGAGCCGCGCCGGCGCGTTGCTTTCGCTCAGCAGATAGCCC
Source organism: Woeseiaceae bacterium (assembly GCA_028277185.1). GTDB lineage: Bacteria > Pseudomonadota > Gammaproteobacteria > Steroidobacterales > Woeseiaceae > UBA1847. The sequence goes on along the minus strand of JANQGQ010000008.1, from coordinate 3,522 downwards.
GCAAACGTGAACAGCGGAATCGCGGCCAGGAACGGCAGGTCCGCGATGCTCTGAATCTCGAGCGCCATGTTCATGAGATCGGTTTCCTCGCGATGGAACCCGACCATGGCGCTGGTGGCGATGACGGCAAACAGGGGAGCGCCCAGAATCGCGAGCAGGACCAGAATGACCGAGATCGCGATCACGAAGGACGCTCCTCACTTCCCGTGAAGAGTTCAACGGCGGTCGCCAGCGCGCCGACGACGAAGCGCCAGGCGATCAATGCGAACGCAAGCGGCACGATGCTGTGTGCCACCCACGCCGGTGTATCGACGAGCACCGTGTCCTCGAACTCGATCTCGAGCCCGAGATAGCGCCAGGCATGCCAGGCGATCACGAGTGCAACACCGGCGGCGAACAGATCGACCACGATACGCGCCAGCCTGACCGCATTGCCGGGCAGCAGGTGCGACAGAAGGTCGATGCGGATATGCCGGTTATCGCGGCAGGCCGCGACGGAGCCGACCATGGCCAGCCACAGGACCATCAGCTTGACCAGTTCGTCAGCCCACACGAAACCCGTGTTGAAGAACTCCCGGAGAACGATCTGGCCCACGGCCAGCAGCATCATGCCGGACAGCAGAGCTACCAGCGCGACGTTTTCGACGAGGCGGCCGAGCGCGTCGAGCCGCTTTATCAGACCGGCCAAGCGAATCTATTGTCCGGCCTGCCCGCCGGCGGCACTTGCCGATTGAAGCTCGGCCGCGACAGTCTCCCGATAGTCGGCGATATGGGCGAGCATCTCGTCGTACAGTTCGAGCGAAAACTTGCCGTCCGCGCCAAGTTCACGATTGGACGACTCCAGCACGCTGCGAATTCGGCGGAGTTCTTCGCCGTCGAACTGGACCGCCTCGATACCGGCGTTGACCAGTGCATCCCGTGCGCCACGATTGTCGACCAGATTAATCTCATCGAACTCGTCATAGGTCCGCTCCATGACTTCGCGGACGATCGCCTGATCCTCGGGGCTCAGCTTGTCGAACGCCTTCTTCTGCACCGCCATGAAGCCAAGCGTGTAGGCCAGCGGTAACTCGGTCATGTATTTGACCTTCGTGTGCCATTGCAGGACGAGCGCACCGATCGGGCTAATCGCCACGATATCGATCAGTCCGGTCTGGAGGCCGGTCAGCACGTCCGTCAGGGGCAGTGTCACCGGCGACAGCGACAGCGCCTCCATCGACGCATAGCTGATCAGGTCGCCTTCCGGAACCCAGACACGCTTGCCGTTGAGGTCGTCGAGACTCGTCACCGGCGTGTTGGACATGACGACCGCGAATCCGCCCGCGGCAAACCCGAAATTCACGAAGCCGGCCTCCTCGAGTCCGTCTTCGATCCGGGCATCGAGGCGCTCGCGAACGTAAGCGGCCTCTTCTTCCGAATCGAATATCATCGGCAAGCCATAGAGATTCAGATCAGGATAGATCGCGCTGAGTGCCGACGGGGTGAACGCGCCGCCCTGGAGCGCGCCGATGCGGATGCGGCCAAGCACCTTGGCGTCATTGCCCATCACGCCGCCACCGTAGTACTTGATGTCCACGCGCCCGTCCGTGCGCTCCTTGATCTCACGTGCGCTGGCACGCATCTCTTTCATCCACTGCGAGCCCTCCGGCGTGACCGTCGCAATCTTGAGCGTCGCGCCGTTGGCAGCACCCGCCAGAGCCAGCGCGAGAAGCGCGCCTGTGAGCATCAGAAATCTCATCGTAAACACCTCATTAGAAGTATTCGTCCGCCTCGAGCAGCAGCGCGGCCGCCTCCTGCTGAGCCAGCACATTGCTCAGCGTCAGCCCGTCGGCATAAGGGTCCGCGTTGAGGACCTGGTTCAGAAGCATGTCGTGCAGCTCCCGATCGTATAGCGTCTTCGCATAGCCCTTGGCGAACTCAACCTTGGCACTCAGGTCACGGCCGTCCGACAGCGCGATCGCCGTTTCGAAGTACTCGCGTGCGCGCTCCGGCTGACCGCCCAAAGCCGGTGGCCTGAGCGTCAGCAAAATACCCATGTACACGTAGCTGGCCTGATTCGCGTCGGCGCCGGCGATGTCGAGGTAGCGCTCGAACAAGGCCTCGGCCTGCGGCAGTTCAGCCAGTGTGTTCCAGTCGTCGCTGTGTGCCCTCAGATAGGCAAGCGTTGCAAATCCGTACGTATACAGTAACTCGACATCGTTGTCGTTGACCCCGGCCATGCTTGCGACAAAGTCGTCGTAGGTGAGTTCGCGCCAGCGGCATGCGTCGCTGTATTCCGCACACATCGCCCGCTGCCCGTAGTCCCGCGCTCGCCGCGTGAGCCGTTTCGCCCGCACCGGCTGGTCGGCGAAAACGGCGCCGTACGACGCGTAGAGCGTGGCGGCAGCGCCCAAAATGTCCGGATCGTCCGGATTACCCTCGACGAGGCTATCCAGCAGCACCATGTACGACGGCACCGCCGCGCGTACCGTTTCGGGATCGTCCTGATTGAGAATCGCCTGCGAGAGGCTGTCCGCGAAACCGCTGGCCGCATTCGATACGAGCGACGCGCAGCCCGTGAGCGCAGCACCGAGCAGCACGACGGCCGCCGCACGAACTGCCTGTATGCGGATTCGCTGATACATGCCTCGAAAGACCCTGAAGGCCCGAAAAGGTTTCAGGCAATCGCTGCGCGGTCGAAGCCGCCGGGAGACTCTAGATCTTTTCCTTGATCCGGGCCGCTTTGCCGGTACGCCCGCGGAGGTAATACAGCTTCGCGCGGCGGACGTCGCCGCGGCGCTTGACCTTGATCGAATCCACCGTCGGGCTATAGGTCTGGAACACGCGTTCGACGCCCTCGCCGTGCGAGATCTTGCGCACGGTAAACGACGAGTTGAGGCCGCGGTTGCGACGGGCGATGACCACGCCTTCGAAGGCCTGCAGGCGCTCGCGGCTGCCTTCCTTCACCTTGACCTGGACGACCACGGTATCCCCCGGCGCAAAATCCGGGATCTCCTTACCCATTTGTTCCTGTTCAATCGCTTCGATGATCTTGCTCATGATGCTTCGCTTCCCAGTATTCGCGGAGCAGCGTCTGCTGCTCCGCCGTCAATTCCCTGTCCGCCAGAAGGTCCGGCCGCCGCTCCGACGTCCGTCCCAGCGCCTGCCGGAGCCGCCAGCGGGCGATCTGTGCGTGGTCGCCCGACAGCAGCACCGCCGGTACGTCACGCCCCTCGACCGACTCCGGCCGCGTGTAGTGCGGATGATCGAGCAGGCCGTTCGTGAACGAGTCCTGCACTGCCGAATCCGCATCGCCCAGCACGCCCGACATCAGACGCGCGACGGCGTCGATGACCAGCATTGCCGGTAGTTCGCCGCCGGAGACCACGTAGTCGCCGACCGACAATTCTTCGTCGACTTCGGCTTCCAGCAGCCGTTCGTCGATACCCTCGTAGCGCCCCGCTACGAGGACGAAACCCTCACTCTTTGCCAGACGCTCCGCGAACGCCTGGTCGAATCGCCGGCCTTGCGGCGACAGCGCAA
>JANQGQ010000033.1 GCA_028277185.1 Woeseiaceae bacterium | reverse complement strand
ATCAGTCCGAGTTGCGCCCCCATCGTCCAGCTTGACGTCACAACATAGAATCTGCGGTCCGCTTTATTTCCGGCAGAGGGCACCCCACCACCGGCCGCGCCGCGGTCATTTGGTTTCGCGTCCGCTCGACTGCCTTGCTTTTCGACATTGGTCATGGTGGAGATCGTTCAGCCCGGACCTGCACGTCAGCAGCGGCGCACAGTAGCCGATGCCGAAGCATCGACGACGTTTGATTCTTCAGGTCAATCGTACGGCCGGGCGGGTGTCGGTCACCGCCGAGGGTAGTATGGCGGGGTTGGGGGTGGTTCACCGGAAATAAAGCGGACCGCAGGGAGCCATTCCGGTGAACCACCCCCAACCCCGCCATGCGGGACTGCCTGCAATGTCGCCCGACCATGAGGCAGAGCCTTGATATCCTGGGCGCAAAGGGTCGCTGGCGCGGCTGCGTGAGGCAAGCGGGGAGGCGAGAACCGGAGGCCGAAAGTCCCGCGACACACAAGCGCCGGCGATCGCGACTAACAGCGTATTGAACACCGAATCGTATCGGGATCGCCCGGAGGCAGCAGTGAGACGGGCTTTCGCGTTGCGAATGCTTAGAGCGGTGGCCGGTCAGCTCCGGGTGTTTCTCATCACGCTGTTATAGGAAATTCACGACGAAGCCCAGCGAGATCACCGGCCACGCTTTGTAGTCGCTGATCTCGTCGTCGAGCTCCTGGCGCTCCGCCTCGAGGGCCGACTGGAACAGTGGATCCGCAGCCAGTACGCCGTCGGCGGTCATCGCGACCTCCGGGTCGCCCTGCCACAGAACCCCCAGGTCGAGGTTCAGGCCCACGCGGCCGAGTACCGTGAAGTCGTAGCCGACACCCAGGTACGGGGCGGTTCCGGAGAACGACGTAACGCTGCTCAGGGTGCCCACGTCGGCGGCGTTGAAGTCGACGCCGCCGATCTCATAGGTACCCTCGGCGGTGCTGGTCAGCTGCAGCTCGTTGCCGTTGCTGTACAGGCCACCCGTCAACCGGAACGGGCTTAAGGGGAAGCGCAGATTGGCCGTGGCGTAGTAGGTATCGAGCGCAAGCGTGGCGTCGTACGGGATACCGGCCTGCGTGTCGCTGTCGTCGTAGTCATAACGATTGAAACCGGCGCGAAAGTCCACCCAGGGCAGCGCTCGCCAGGTCGCTTCCACGCCGACGCCGAGCGTCCCCGCCTTAACCCCGAGCCCGAAGTTCTGGTCTGCCTCGGTCGCCGGAGCGGCGAGCAGCAGAAGCGCGCAGAGCGCGGATGCCGAAAACTGTTTCATTGCCGTAGGCCTCGTGCGGTGGCCGCCATGAACCGCCAAGGCTATACGGGCATCACGGTCTCGTCTGTGCGCCAGGTCACAGGGCAGGGGTGTCCGGTCGGGCGGCCCCGTAGAGCGCCACGATACGCGACTCGGCTGGGGGGTCGATGTTCACGCGTGCGAGGTCGCCCTGAACATGCGGCAGGGCCAACAGCCGCGGATCCATGACCCGGAACCACAGCGGCGGGACGTAGGCAAGCAGAAACATGCCGAAGTAGCCGTTCGGCAGGCGCGGCACGTCGTCGAAGTGCCGCAGCGACTGATAGCGCCTGAGCGGATGCGAGTGATGATCGGAGTGGCGCTCGAGATGGAACAGCACGAGGTTGCTCAGGATGTGATTGCTGTTCCAGGAATGATGTGGCCGGCAGCGTTCCAGCCGGCCGTTCTCGTCGCGCCGGCGAAGCAATCCGTAGTGCTCGATGTAGTTTGCGCTCGTCAGCTGCCAGTACGCGAACCCGTGGTGAATCGCCAGGAACACGAGCATACCGGGGCCGAAAGCGACGACCAGAGCCAGCGCGATCGCTGCCGATACGGCATACGACTGCAGGATCAGGTTGTCCGGGTGCCACGCCGATTTGCCGCGACGTTCGAGGCGTGCCTTCTCCTCCCGCCAGGCGCCGCGAAACGCGCCGGGGATTTCGCGCAGTGCGAAACGGTATATCGACTCCCCCATCCGCGCGCTTGCGGGGTCTTCCGCCGTTGCGACGTCCCGATGATGGCCGCGGTTGTGCTCTATTCTGAAGTGACCGTACGCGGGCACGGCGAGTACCCAGCTCGCGAGCGTCTTCTCGAACGCCGAATTCTTGTGGCCCAGCTCGTGGCCGGTGTTGATGGCGAGGCCGCCAACCAGGCCGGCGACGATCGCAAGGGATACGAAGCCGAATGCGCTCAGGTCGGCTGTTGCCGCGTACGCCGCGCAGCCGAGAAGCGTAGCGAAGTGAAGCGGCACCACGAGCCAGGTCAGCCAGCGGTAGTAGCGATCCCGGTCCAGCTGCATCACGACTTCTTCGGGCGGATTGTTGTCGTCCTCGCCGACGAGCCAGTCGAGTACGGGCGCCAGCCCGTAGTTGAAGGCAAGCGGGAGCAGCAGCCACCATTCGTTGCCCGTTTCGGCATGCAGCAGGATGCCGACGAAAGGCTGCAGCGGGTACAGCAGCGAGGCAAGCCAGAACCAGCGCTTCCGATCCACGTACTCGATCGCCACGCCGTCGGCCGTCGTGCCTACATAGGATTTCATCGCCGACTCCGGGAGCAAGCGCGTAACCAGGAAACACAATAGTATCGCGCGATTGCCGTCCGGACCCAAGCACCAGTGAAAACACTGTCGGCGGGACGCACTTGTGGCTACACTTGTAGCCGGTTGAGGTTGCGGTGCGACCGCCGGGCTGCACTTAACAATAATGAAAGCACTGAGACTTATGAGCGAATTCGGACTGCGGCGCCTTCTCGCGCTGCTACTTGCCGCGGCCGTAGCGGCATGCGGTGGCGGTGGCAGCGAGCCCGCCCAGCCGAGGGTTACCGCAGCCGACCTTGGCGAGCAGACAATAAAGACACCGGCCGAATGGCTGGCTGACGAGCCCTACAGTGCGGCCGATCTCGATGCTGGCCGCGGACAGGCACGGGTCTGTCTGGCATGTCACAGTCTCAACGCCGGCGGCCCGAATATGATCGGCCCCAATCTCTACGGCTTCTTCGGACGCGGCGTCGGTGGGGTCGACAACTACAGCTACTCGGATGCGCTGGAGACCGCCGACTTCGTCTGGACTCCGCATGCACTCGACGCGTGGTTGCAGGAGCCGGCCGGTTTTCTTCCCGGGAACCGCATGACTTATGCCGGCGTCCCGGACGAAACCGACCGCCGCGATCTCATCGCCTTCCTCCTTGCGACCACCAGCGGCGGGGACGTCGAGTGACGGCGCCGAAGCGGAGCCCCGTGCTCATCGATCTTCTCGCGCCCGAGCGGCGCGCCGTCGATCGGCGGCAATTCAGCTTACGGACGGTTGCCGTAGGTTTCGTACGCCCCCGGCGGCGCACGACCCGCCGTGCGGCGGATTTCGGCGCCGATATCGTGGACTGGCATCATCCCTGGCTGTTCTTCCTGGCCGTCGGGACGATGCTGTTGAGCTGCGTCGACGCGTTTATGACGCTCAAGCTGATCAGTGGCGGGATGATCGAGGCAAACCCGATCATGGCGGGGGCGATGAACGTCGGCACGGGCTGGTTCGTCGCGAGCAAGATGGCGCTGACCGGGACCGGGATTCTGATGCTCGTGGCGCTGTCGCGCACGCATTTCCTGAATCGCATCCGGACGGGCCTGATCCTGACGTGTTTCTTCAGTTTCTACTGCTGCCTGGCCTGCTATCAGATCGTCAGCTTGCTGAACATGCTTTAGCCGAAAGTCGATTCCTTCCATCGATGGCTTGGGCTACACTAGCGCCCCGTCTGTTCGATGCTTTCCACCGATAGTTTCCGGCGACCTCAACCGGTTTCGCCGCGCCTGCCTTGACAATGAGCAAATCGCTGACCGAGCAGTACGCCTCGACCCCGCTTTTTGGCAGCAACGCCGCTGCCGTCGAGCAGTTTTACGAACGCTATCTGGCCGATCCCGCCACGGTCCCCGCGGCGTGGCGCGACTATTTCGATTCGCTTGGCGATAAGACGACGGAAGTCGCCCATTCGGCGATCCGCGATGATCTGCTGCGTCAGGCGCGGGAGGGCCGGCGGGCCGTCACGGCCGCGCCGCACAAGGGCGGCAAGCCGGCCGCGCCGGGCGCCAAGCAGGCCGCCGTCGCACGCCTGATCCAGGTTTACAGCCTGCGCGGCCACCAGATCGCGGACATCGATCCGCTCGGACTGATGCAGCGCAGGATTCCGGGGGTGCTCAAGCTCGACTATCTGGGCCTGAGCGAGGCGGACATGGACACCGAGTTCCATGCGGGCGGCCTCGGCGGGATAGGCAACCGGCCGATGAAGCTGCGCGATATTCTCGACACGCTGAAGCGTATTTACTGCGGCAAGGTCGGCGTCGAGTTTGCGCACATCTCGCGAGCTCGTGAACGGCTATGGCTGAGAGCCCGATTCGAGCGCCGGGTGGCCGGACCGATGCTCACGGACGACGAGCGGCGCACGCTTCTGTCGCAACTCACGAACGCCGAGGGGATCGAGCGCTACCTCCACACGCGCTTTGTCGGCCAGAAGCGCTTCTCGCTGGAAGGCGGGGAGAGCCTGATCCCGATGATCCACGATCTCGTGCAGGAGGGCGGTCGCCAGGGCGTCCGGGAGATCGTCATCGGCATGGCGCACCGCGGCCGGATCAACGTGCTCGTGAATATCCTCGGCAAGTCGCCCGAGGAGCTGTTCGAGGAGTTCGAGGGCAACTACGACCTCGACGAGCTCAAAGGATCCGGCGACGTCAAGTACCACAAGGGCTTCTCGTCCGACATGAAGACGCCGGGCGGCAACGTGCACGTCGTGCTTGCGTTCAATCCCTCGCACCTGGAGATCGTTAACCCCGTGGTCGAAGGGTCGGTGCGCGCCCGCCAGCAGCGCCGCGGCGACAGCGAACGAAGCGATGTGCTGCCGCTACTGATCCACGGCGACGCGGCGTTTTCGGGGCAAGGCGTCGTTACGGAGACGTTCCAGATGTCGCAGACCAACGGTTTCCGGACCGGCGGCACGGTGCACATCGTCGTGAACAACCAGATCGGCTTCACGACGAGCCGGCCTTCCGATGCCCGTTCGACGGAGTACTGTTCCGACGTCGCGAAGATGATCGAGGCGCCCGTGTTCCACGTCAACGGCGACGATCCGGAGTCCGCAATATTCGTCACGAGGCTGGCCCTGGCCTATCGACAGAAGTTCAAGAAGGACGTCGTCATCGACCTCGTGTGCTACCGCCGCCACGGCCACAACGAGGCCGACGAGCCTTCCGCGACGCAGCCGATCATGTACGGCCAGATCCGCAGCCAGCAGACGACGCGGACGATCTACGCCGACCGGCTCGCCACGGAAGGCGTGGTGTTGCCCGCGGACGTTACGCGCCTTCAGGATCAGTATCGGGACCGGCTCGATCGCGGTGAGTCAGTGCCGGAGCACACGCTGGGCATGATCGGCGACGAGTACACGGTCGACTGGACGCCGTATCACGATCGAAGCTGGGACGAAGCCGTCGACACGACCATCAGCCCGGCCACCGTGGCGACGCTTGCCGCGACGATCACCGAAGTTCCCGCCGACATGAGGCTGCACGGCCGCGTTCAGCGCATCATGGACGAACGGGCGCGCATGGCGAGCGGCGAGATCAGGATGGACTGGGGATTCGCCGAGACGATGGCGTACGCGAGTCTGATCGACGAGGGTTACGACTGCCGGATCGTCGGTCAGGACAGCGGCCGCGGTACCTTCTTTCATCGGCATGCCGTGCTCCACAATCAGGTGAACAACCGCGAGTATGTGCCGCTTGCCACGCTGACGGACCGGCCCAATGGTTTTCGCGTGATCGACTCGCTGCTGTCGGAAGAGGCCGTGATGGGCTTCGAATACGGCTATGCGACGACCGAGCCGGACACACTGTGCATCTGGGAAGGCCAGTTCGGCGATTTTGCCAATGGCGCTCAGGTCGTGATCGATCAGTTCATCAGCTCCGGCGAGGCGAAGTGGGGGCGACTCTGCGGTCTGACGCTGTTTCTGCCCCATGGCTACGAAGGCCAGGGGCCGGAGCATTCGTCAGCTCGTCTCGAGCGCTTCCTGCAGCTTTGCGCCGAGCACAACATGCAGGTGTGCGTTCCGTCCACGCCGGCCCAGATGTTCCACATGCTGCGACGGCAGATGCTGCGCAAGTTCCGCAAACCGCTCGTCGTCATGACGCCCAAGAGTCTCCTGCGCCACAAGATGTCGGTCTCTTCGCTGGAAACGCTTTCCGCAGGGGGCTTCGCGCTCATCATTCCGGAGATCGATGCCGCTATCGTGCCGGAGAAGACGACGCGCGTCGTGCTGTGCAGCGGCAAGGTGTACTACGACCTGCTCGAAGCACGGCAAGTGCACGAGCTCGAGCACGTTGCGCTGATCCGGCTCGAACAGCTCTACCCGTTTCCGCGGGAGGAGTTTGCCGAACTCCTCAAGGCGTACGCGCACGTGCGCGATATCGTCTGGTGCCAGGAGGAGCCGCAGAATCAGGGTGCGTGGTATCAGATTCGACACCGCCTGCAGGAACCGCTGGCGGCGGATCAACAGCTCTACTATGCAGGCCGGTCGAGCGCGGCGGCGCCGGCATCGGGCGTATTCAAAGTCCATCTGCAGCAACAACAGGCGCTGGTCGAGGCCGCGCTCGACATCGAGGTCAAGGCGACTAAGTCGGCCAAACCCAGGGACACACAACGAGACAAGGCATGAGTATCGAAATCAAGGTGCCGCCGCTGCCCGAGTCGGTCAGCGACGCAACGCTGGTTGCCTGGCACAAGAAGACCGGAGACGGCGTTGCACGGGACGAGAATCTCGTCGATCTGGAAACGGACAAAGTAGTCCTCGAGGTGCCGGCTCCGTCAGCCGGAACCCTTGCTGAGATCCGGATCGAGGAAGGCGCCACTGTGAGTGCCGGCGATATCCTGGCGGTGCTCGAAGCGGGCGAGGGCGGTGCGGAAGCTCTGCCGGACGCCGCCGCGCCGGACCCGGCACCGGCGGCAGCGGCCGGGACGCCGGCGCTCGACGATGGCGCCGAGCGCTCACCGAAAACCAGTCCGGCGGTTCGACGCCTGCTCGAAGAGCACGATCTCGACGCGACGATGGTAAACGGCACCGGCAAGGATGGCCGGATTACCAAGAGCGACGTGATGGCGTTTCTGAAGCAGGACGACAGCAGTAACGTGACGCCGGGCGACCCTGCGCCGGAGATTCACGACGATTCGGCGCCCGTCGCGCTCGAACGCAGCGAGCGGCGCGTACCGATGACGCGCTTAAGGGCGCGAATCGCGGAGCGGCTCGTGGACGCGCAGCAAACGGCCGCCATGCTGACGACGTTCAACGAGGTCGACCTGACGGAAGTCATGGCGCTGCGCAAGACGTACCGCGATCAGTTCGAGGCGCGCCACGGAGTCCGGTTGGGATTCATGTCGTTCTTCGCGAAGGCGTCGATCGAAGGCCTGAAGAAGTTTCCGGTGATCAATGCCTCGGTGGAAGGCACGGATATCGTCTATCACAACTACTACGACATCGGGATTGCGGTGTCGTCGGATCGCGGCCTGATGGTTCCGGTGCTACGCGATGTCGACCAGATGAGCTTTGCCGAGTTCGAAGCGGAACTCGCGGCTATGGCGGGCAAGGCGCAGGAAGGGACGATCGGCATGGAGGAACTCACCGGCGGCACGTTTACGATCACGAACGGCGGGATTTTCGGCTCCATGATGTCGACTCCGATTCTAAATCAGCCCCAGAGCGCGATTCTCGGAATGCACTCGATTCAGCAGCGGCCGATGGTCGTTGACGGCGAGATCAAGGCCCGGCCGATGATGTATCTCGCGCTGACCTACGATCATCGAATCATCGACGGCCGGGAGGCCGTTCAGTTTCTGGTAACGGTCAAGGAACAGCTCGAAGATCCCGGCCGTCTCCTGCTACAGATTTAGGAAATCGAAGCGATGAGCAACAACTACGACGTCGTAGTCATCGGCGCGGGACCGGCCGGCTACATTGCGGCCATTCGCGCTGCACAAAACGGCCTGCGCGTGGCCTGCATCGACGAATGGCAGAACCGCGACGGGAGCTACGCATTCGGCGGGACCTGCCTGAACGCCGGCTGCATCCCCTCGAAAGCGCTGCTCGAATCGTCGGAGCTCTATCACCGCGCTCAGCACGAGTTCAAAAAGCACGGCATCAACGTCCCCGGCGTCAGCATGGACATCGCGGGCATGCAGAAACGCAGGGCCGGAATCGTGCGGCAGCTGACCGGGGGCATCGCCGGCCTGTTCAAAGCGAACAAGGTCGACGGCCTCGTGGGTCACGGTAAGCTCCTCGCGGATCGCAAGGTGGAGTTCACGCCGGTAGACGGTGAGGTTCGGATACTGAACGCGGAGCATGTCGTGCTTGCCTCGGGCTCGACGCCTATCGAGCTGCCCTCCGCGCGCTTCGACGGCAGCCGCATCGTCGACTCCTGGGACGCACTCGAGTTCGACGAGGTCCCCGAACGGCTGGGCGTCATCGGCGCCGGTGTCATCGGCCTCGAGTTGGGCAGCGTATGGCTGCGCCTGGGCTCGAAGGTCACGGTCCTCGAGGCAATGGGCGATTTCCTGTTCATGGCAGACCGCGACGTCGCGTCCGCGGCTGGCAAGGACTTCAGGAAGCAGGGCCTTGACATCAGGCTGGGTGCGAAGCTCACGTCCGCCACGGTGGAAGGCGACGTCGTCAAGGTCGAGTACGACGACGCCCAGGGCGAGCAGAGCATCGAGTTCGATCGCCTGATCGTCGCCGTTGGCCGGCGGCCCTACACGGACGGTCTGTTCGCCGACGATTCCGGCATCACCGTTGACGAACGCGGCTTCATCGACGTGGACGACGAGTGCCGAACGCGGGTCAAGAACGTCTTCGCGGTCGGCGATTGCGTTCGCGGGCCGATGCTCGCGCACAAGGGTTCCGAGGAAGGCGTCATGGTCGCCGATCTGATCGCCGGGGAGCTCGGCGAGATGAACTACGACGTGATCCCGTCAGTCATCTACACCGCGCCCGAGATAGCGTGGGTGGGCAAGACGGAAGCCGAAGTCCAGAGCAGCGGCAGACCGTATAAGACCGGATCGTTTCCGTTTGCAGCCAGCGGCCGTGCCAAAGCAATGGAACAGACGAGCGGGATGGTGAAGGTGATTTCCGCGGCGGACGACGACGAGATACTCGGCGTGCACATCGTCGGTCCGATGGCCGGCGAGCTGATCGGCGAGGCCGTACTTGCCCTCGAGTTCGCGGCCAGCACCGAAGACATACAGCGTACGATCCACGCGCATCCGAGCCTCTCGGAGGCTGTGCACGAAGCGGCTCTGGCCGCGGACAAGCGCGCCCTGAACTACATGAACCGGTAGGCGCCGCGGCGTCAGCCGTTGTTGCGCTTCGTCCAGAAGTCCGCGTTCCTGATACCGAGCTTCTCCGGATCGAAGGTGTATTCGCTTACGCCGGCATTACGCTGCGCTTCGTAGTCTCGCAGCGCCTTGATCGCGGGCTTGCTGATCATAAAGATGATTAGTATCGCCACGATGTTCAGCCAGGCCATGATGCCGACGCCCAGATCTCCGAGAGCCCAGGCGACGTCCGCGTTGCGAATCGTGCCGAAAAACACCGACGCCATCAGGACGAGCTTGAGGACGGTCAGCTCGTAAGGGAAGCGGAAGCTGCGCCGGATGTAAGCGACGTTCGTCTCGGCGATGTAGTAGTAGGCCAGCATCGTCGTGAACGCGAAGAAGAACAGCGCAACGGCTACGAAGATCTTTCCGGGTTCGCCAATGACTGACTCGAGCGCCATCTGCGTGAATGCGGGGCTGCTCACCACGGTATCGGCGGGAAGGTTCTGCACGAGGAAGCCCATACCTTCGGGTACTACGTTGTAGGCGCCCGTAATCAGGATCATGAAGGCTGTCGCCGAGCAGACGAAGAGCGTGTCGATGTACACGGAGAACGCCTGCACGAGACCTTGTTGTGCCGGATGCTGCACCTCCGACGCGGCGGCGGCGTGCGGGCCGGTCCCCTGACCGGCTTCGTTCGAATAGATGCCGCGTTTGACGCCCCAGCCGACAGCCGCGCCGAAGCCCGCCATCGGCGTGAACGCGTCGCCGACGATCATGCCGATGACGCGCGGCAGCTCCGTGATGTTGATGGCGATGATCACCAGCGCCATTGCCATATAGGCCAGCGCCATGAACGGGACGACGATCTGGGTGAAATGGGCGATACGCTTGACGCCGCCGAAGATGACTATGCCGAGTACCGTCGTGACGACCACGCCCGCGATGAGCTTGCTCAGCGCGACGTCGCCGAGGACACCGGTGCTGATGATCGTGTCCCCGCCGAAAGCGATCTCCGTTGCGTTGGCGATCGCGTTGGACTGAACGCCGGGCAGGAGAAAACCGCAGGCGATCAGTGTGGTCAGAGCGAAGATCCAGGCGTACCACCTCTGGCCGAGTGCCTTTTCGATGTAGTAAGCGGGGCCGCCGCGATACTGCCCCTCATCGACCTCCTTGTAGATCTGTCCGAGCGTCGATTCGACATAGGCGGTGGCCGCGCCGAGCAGGGCGACCACCCACATCCAGAATACCGCTCCGGGTCCGCCGAAGCCGATGGCGGCGGCGACGCCCGCGACGTTACCGGTACCGACTCGTCCCGATAACGACACGGCAAGTGCCTGGAACGACGAGATTCCCCGCGCCGACTCCTTGCTCGCAAACAGCAGGCGAAGCATCTCGCGAAACAGGCGCAGCTGGACGAAGCGTGTCAGCACCGTGAAGAACAGCCCGGCACCGAGGCAGACCGCAATCAGTGCGTTACTCCAGACCAGCCCGTTCAGCGTGCTGACGATTTCCTGCATGGCGTATTCTCGTTGTTGTTTGAAGCGGCCTGGGCCGCCCGCAAAAGCCGGGGAGTGTAACCCAAAAGGTTCTATATTGCGGTTTGGGCTCGGTGTTCCGGGTTGAAGCAGGTCTGTTTGCTCAAATGCGCGGTGGAGCATTGTGCGTGCGATATCAAGGCCATTCTTCGTGTTGGGGAAGCGTCATAGTCGATCGCACGTGGCGGGGTTGGGGGTGGTTCACCGGAGTGGCTCCCTGCGGTCCGCTTTATTTCCGGCAGAGGGCCCCCAGCCGCCGGTCGCTCCATGAGCGTGCGCAAAGCCGAACGCCGGAAGACTCAACGCACCGACAATGCCAAAGCCGGAGTCCCGGCGAGCATCGCCGGAAACTACGCGGCGAGGGACAGCGTTATCAGATCTTCCGGCGTACGGACGTCACGTTCGGCAACTGCTCGAGGCGGGCGATGGCCGCGCTCAGACTGGGCAGATCGGCGATCTCGAGCGAGATCTGCATGACGGTCTGCATCGAACCCTTATCGGTGTGGCTGGACAAGTCGACGACGTTGGCGTCGGCGTCGGCAAGCACCGTGGATATGTCGCGAATGAGACCGGCCCGATCGAAGGCATGCACGCTGAGGTCCACCGGGTAGCGGCCGGCATCGCCCGATCCCCAACTCACTGCGAGTATCCGTTCCGGGTGCCGCTGCTGCAGGCTGAGGCAGTTGCCGCAGTCGGCACGATGAATGCTGACGCCGCGGCCTTGCGTGATGTAGCCGACGATGGGCTCCGGAGGAACGGGGCGGCAGCAGCGCGCAAAGCTGCTCAGGAGATCGCCTACGCCGCTGATCGCCACGTCGTCGGGCGTGCTCGTGCTGGTCCTCGTGAGCTTGCGCTTACGCCGCGGCGGCGGCTCGGCCGCCGTACGGAGCTGTTGAATCGCGGTGGCGACGGCAGCGCTCGTGAGATCGCCGGCTCCGAGTGCGACGCAAAGCGCGTCGCCGTCGTTGAACTTGAGGTGGCGCACGATTTCGTCAACCGATACGTCGCGGACGTTCAGGCGTGCAAGCTCCCGGTCGAGCACTTCGCGGCCCTGACGCAGGTGATCGTCACGATCCTGATGCCGGAACCAGTTGCGAACCTTGGCGCGAGTGCGGGCACTGGCCAGATAGCCGAGTTTCGGGCTCAGCCAGTCGCGGCTCGGCTTTGGCTGACTGCCCGTGATGATCTCGATCTGGTCGCCGGTCCGGATGCGATAGGTCAGGGGAACGATGCGGCCGTTGGCTTTGGCGCCCCGGCAGCGGTGACCCACCTGCGTGTGGACGTGATAAGCGAAATCGAGGGGGGTGGCGTCCTGCGGCAGCTCGACAACGTCACCCTTCGGGCTGATGGCATACACCCGGTCGTCGAACACGTCGTCGCGAATCTGATCCAGAATCTCGCTGCCGTCGCCGGCGGGCTCGAGCAGCTGCCGCAGGAAAGCGATCTTCTGATCGAAGCCGGCCCTGGTATCGCCGCCTTCCTTGTATAGCCAATGGGCTGCGATGCCGAGCTCCGCCTGATGATGCATCTCGTGAGTACGGATCTGAACCTCGACAGTCTTGCCCTCCGGACCGATGACCGCGGTATGCAGGGACTGGTAGTCGTTGTCCTTGGGGTTGGCAATATAGTCGTCGAACTCGCCGGGCAGGTAAGACCAGAGGTTGTGCACGACGCCGAGCGCGGCGTAGCAGCTCTTGACGTCGTCCACGAGAATGCGGACCGCGCGAATGTCGTACAGCGACTCGAGGCCCCGGTCCTTGCGCCGCATCTTCCGGAAAATACTGTAGATGTGCTTCGGGCGCCCGCTGATCTCGGCGCCTATCCCGACGTCGGTCAGTTCCGCGCCCAGCCTTGCTTTCACGGCCTCGATGAAGGCTTCGCGTTCCGCGCGTTTCTCGTTGAGCAGGCCGGCGATAGTCTTGTACTGCTCGGGTTCGAGATAGCGAAAGGCCAGATCCTCGAGCTCCCACTTGAGTTGCCAGACACCGAGGCGGCTTGCCAGCGCGGCGAAGATCTCGCGGGTTTCGATCGCGAGCCGGCGGCGCTCTTCACCCGTGGCGCGTTTCGCGGAGCGCAGCCGGTGGAGTTGCTGTGCGATGCGCACGAGCACCAGACGCACGTCCGACACGATGGCGAGCAGCATTTTGCGCAGCGCCTCGGATTGTTGATTCGCGAGTGACTCGCCGGGCGACCAGGATTCCGGGATCGTAAATCGATCGAGTTGCTCCAAACCAAGAATCAATGGAGAAATATTCGATAAATTACTGTTTTGTATATCATTATCTGACACTTTCCCTGACATATACAGCGGATAGAGCCAGGCGGCGGCAAGAACGTCCGTGGGCATGCCCAGAGACTCGAGAATCTCCCGGACTGCGCGGCCTTCGGCTTCTGCAGCGGCCGCTGTCGGATCGCCGGACAGCTGGGCGACGATCCGGGCGAGTTCGCCCGGAAGGTCTTGCGGGACGCCGTCTGCGTCACGATGCTTAGTCGCGCTGTCGCCCATGGCCGGCTATTGCCTGAGATGTGTCAGTCCGAGGGTAGTCCGTTATCATACGCGCGTTACGGTCTCGCCACGGGACGGGACAGTAGCTTGGGCATCTAAAAACTGGGAACGACATGAAAGCGTATCGGGTACTGGGGGCGCTCGGTTTGTGTCTGCTGACGGGACTGGCGTCCGCGCAGTCGGCCGATCGGGCGCTCGACATCAATCTGAACGACGACGCGGTGCGGCTGGGCTTCGCGTGGCCGCCGGGCGGCTCGAGCTATCGAGCCGACCTGGGCTACCTGCACAACCAGGATCGGGGTGACATCGTTCACGGGGGCTTCCATCTCGTAGATGCGGCTGCGAACAGCGGAACGCCGCTCACGGCGGGCCTGGGCCTGAGGCTCGTGTACACGAACACCGACTCGGCGGACTTCGACGGTGTTTCCCTCGCACTCGGCGGCTTCTTCCGCTACACGCTGCCGAACGCCAACCGCTTCAACATCGGGGGCTCCGCGTACTACGCGCCGGACGTCGTGTCGTTTGGTGACCAAAGTGAGTACTACGAGATAGGCCTGAGATTCGGCTACAACGTCATCCGCGATGCGGATGTCTACATCGGTATACGTGAGATCAAGGCGGAGTACGACGACGCCGGCCGTTTCGAATTCGACTCGTCGGTGCACGTAGGTTTCGAATTCCGTTTCTAGGCAAGACGACAGGGCAAGATGGCAGGACACAGCAAATGGGCGAACATTCAGCATCGCAAGGGCGCCCAGGACAAAAAGCGCGGCAAGCTCTTCACGAAGCTGATTCGTGAGATAACCGTCGCCGCGAAGATGGGCGGGGGCGACCCCGACGCCAACCCGCGGCTGCGTCTCGCCATCGATAAGGCGAAGGCGCAGAGCATGCCCAAAGACAACATCGAAAGGGCCGTGAAGCGCGGGTCGGGAGAAACCGATGGCGCGGACTATCAGGAGATTCGTTACGAGGGCTACGGGCCGGGCGGAACGGCGGTCATGGTCGACTGTCTCACGGACAATCGGAATCGCACGGTGGCCGAAGTGCGGCACGCATTCACGAAGTACGGCGGCAACCTCGGTGCGGACGGTTCGGTGAACTATCTGTTCAACCATGTCGGGCAACTGTTGTATCCCGTCGGTAGCGATGAGGATCGGATCATGGAAGCCGCGATCGAAGCGGGCGCCGAGGATGTCGTTGTCGATGCCGACGGCTCCATCGAGGTGCTGACGGATCCGGGCGAGTTCGAGCAGGTCAGAGACGCCATGCTCACGCAGGAGCTTGCTCCGGAGACCGCGGAACTCACGATGCGGGCATCCACCGCCGCGTCGCTCGACGTCGATGCGGCAGGCTCGATGGTCAAGCTCCTCGAGATGCTGGAGGATCTCGATGACGTCCAGCAGGTCTACAGTAACGCCGACATCGCCGACGAGGTGCTGGCCCGGCTGTAGCGGGCCTGTGAGCAAGCCGGTGGCCGAAACCAGACGCATACTCGGTATCGATCCCGGATCACGGGTGACCGGCTTTGGGCTGATCGACGTTGCCGGAGGCAAGACGGCGTATCGGGCAAGCGGCGTCGTTCGCACGAAAGGCGACGATTTTCCGGCGCGATTGCGGCAGATCTTCGACGCGGTTGCCGAAATCGTCGTGCTGCATGAGCCCGACATCGTCGCCGTCGAGAACGTATTCGTTGCCCGCAACGCGTCGAGCGCTCTGAAACTCGGTCAGGCGCGCGCGGCGGCGCTGTGCGCGACGTTTTCCCACGATGTCGAGGTGTTCGAGTACTCGCCACGCGAAATCAAGCTGGCCGTCGTCGGCACGGGCGGCGCCGACAAGGAGCAGGTACAGCACATGATTCATGCGCTGCTCGGTCTGGACCGGATGCCCGGCGCCGACGCTGCGGATGCGCTCGCCGTCGCCGTCTGTCACGCGCATCAGCGCCGGATGCGTGTGCGGGTGGAAGAGAGCGCGGCGCTTGCCGGGTCGCAATGATCGGCTCTCTGAGAGGCAGCATCGTCGAGAAGCAGGCGGGGGCGCTGCTGATAGACTGCGGCGGGGTCGGCTACGAAGTCGCGACGCCGATGTCGACCTTCCTGAACCTGCCCCCCGTGGGCGGCGAAGTTACCCTGTTGACGCATCTCGTCGTCGGGCAGGACAACAATCAAAGTCTCTACGGGTTTCGTACATCGCTCGAGAAGCAGTTGTTCCGCTCGCTGCTGAAGGTATCCGGCGTCGGGGCGAAGATGGCGCTCGCGATCCTGTCGGCGATGAGTGTCGGCGATTTCAGCCGCTGTGTGACGTACGGCGACACCGCAAGCCTGACCAGGATCCCGGGCGTTGGCAAAAAGACGGCGGAGCGGCTCGTCGTCGAGATGCGCGATCGCGTCGGCGCGATCGGCGATGCGGTGGCTCCGGAGACGGGCGTCCGGCCGGCTGTCGATCCCGGCCCCCGGCAGGAGGCGATGGATGCGCTCGTGGCCCTCGGCTACAAGCCCGCGGAGATCGGCAAGCTCGTCGATACGCTCGACACGGACGGCAAGACGGCCGAAGACATCATTCGCGGTGCGCTCAAGAGGGTAGCGGAGGCAGCCGGCTGATGAGCATCGGGCACGAAACTCTGGTTACTCCCGGAAGGACGCAAAGCTGATGGGCATCGAGCACGAGCGGCTGACGACCGCGGCGGAGCGCGGCGAAGACCGGGTCTTCGACCGCGCGATCCGACCCAAACTACTGACCGACTGGCGCGGCCAGCCGAAGGTCAACCAGCAGATGGCGATCTTTATCGAGGCAGCGCGCAAGCGCAGTGAGGCGCTCGACCATGTGCTCATTTTTGGTCCGCCGGGACTCGGCAAGACGACCCTGGCCCACATCGTCGCCAACGAGATGGGCGTCAACATGCGCCAGACAGCCGGGCCCGTGCTCGAGCGCCCCGGGGATCTGGCTGCCATATTGACGAACCTCGAGCCGAACGACGTGCTGTTCGTCGACGAAATCCATCGCCTCAGCCCGGTCGTCGAGGAGGTGCTCTATCCGGCGATGGAGGACTTTCAGCTCGACATCATGATTGGCGAGGGGCCGGCGGCCCGTTCGATCAAGCTCGATCTGCCGCCGTTTACGCTCGTAGGTGCGACGACCCGGGCAGGTCTTCTGACGTCGCCGCTCAGGGATCGGTTCGGCATCGTCCAGCGCCTCGAGTTCTACGGTACGGACGATTTAGTCGGAATCGTGCGTCGGTCGGCGGGCATCCTCAGTTTGCCGATCGACGATGACGGGGCCGCTCAGATCGCGCGCCGTTCGCGCGGTACGCCGCGGATCGCCAACCGGCTCCTGCGGCGCGTCCGCGATTTTGCCGAGGTGCAGGCCGATGGCACCGTCTCCGGACCGGTTGCAAGCGGCGCGATGGACATGCTCGAAGTCGATCCCCACGGCTTCGACGCGATGGATCGCCGTCTGCTCCTGACGATCATCGAGAAATTCGACGGCGGACCGGTCGGTATCGACAGCCTTGCGGCGGCGATCGGCGAAGAGCGCGGCACGATCGAGGACGTTCTCGAGCCGTACCTGATCCAGCAGGGCTTCATGATGCGAACGGCCCGCGGCCGCGTCGCGACCAATAACGCGTACACGCACTTCGGTCTCACGCCGCCGGAACGCGAAAGCGTCAACCGCGATCTGTTCACGCCGCCGCCAGGCGACGACTGACGCGGGACGGCGTGATGAACAGTGCGTTGTTTACATGGCCCGTGCGGGTCTACTACGAAGATACGGATGCGCAGGGCGTCGTCTATTACGCTAATTACTTTCGCTTCACGGAGCGTGCGCGAACGGAGTGGCTGCGCTCACTGGGCGTCGATCAGTCGCGCATGCTCGACGAGTCGCGCCGCATCTTCGTCGTCACGAGCGTCGCGGCGGACTTCGTCATGCCGGCGCACTTCAACGACGAACTGATCGTCACGGCTGCGCTCGGCAGGCTTGCGCGGGCTTCGTTCGATATAGAGCAACGCGTTCACCGTGAGTCGTTGGAAGGCACGCTGCTGTTCCGGTGTTCGGTCCGCGTCGCGCTGCTCGATGCCGATAAGTTGAAGCCGCAAAGAATTCCCAAGGATCTTTTTGAAGGATAGATCGCCATGGAAACCGATTTGACCGTCATCAGCCTGATTCTCAAAGCCAGTATCCCGGTGAAGGTCGTCATGCTGCTGCTCGTGCTTGCCTCGATCATGTCCTGGAGCATCATTTTCTCCAAGCGCCGCCTGATCGCGAAGACCCGCACGGCGTCCGACGCTTTCGAGGCCGACTTCTGGTCCGGTGGCGATCTCAACACGCTGTACAGCGCCGCGACGCGACGCAAGGGCGGCACGATCGGTATGGCGGCGATCTTCGAGGCGGGCTTTCGCGAGTTCAACCGGCTCGTGCAGCAGGGCGGCGTCGACCCGGACAAGATGGCAGCGGAGTGCAGCCGCGCGATGCGTGTCGCGCAGATGCGTGAGGTCGACCGCCTCGAGCAGAGTCTCGCGACGCTGGCCACGATCGGCTCGACGAGTCCCTACGTCGGCCTGTTCGGAACGGTCTGGGGCATCATGGTGGCGTTTCTCGAAATCGGGCGCCAGCAGACGGCTACGCTTGCCGCGGTCGCGCCGCCGATCGCGGAGGCTCTGATCGCCACCGCCATGGGCTTGTTCGCGGCGATCCCCGCGGTGATCGCCTACAACCGTTTTGCGGACCGCGCGGTTCGCCTCGAGTACCGCTACGACGGCTTCAGCGAGGAGTTCGCGAGCATCCTCAAGCGGCACGCGCGGACGCGTGCGGGAGGCTGACGTGCCGACACCGCTGCAAAAGCGCAAGCTGATGGGCGAAATCAACGTCGTGCCCTACATCGACGTGATGCTCGTCCTCTTGATCATCTTTATGGTGACCGCGCCGCTCCTGACGCAAGGCGTGAAAGTCGAACTGCCCAAGGCCGACGCCGCGGCCATCGAAGAGGCGCCCGACAGCCAGCCGATGGTCCTGAGCGTCGACGCCGACGGGAATCTCTATCTCAGCGTCGGCGACGATGAGGATCAGCCGAAATCCGCCGGCGAAATCGTCGATCTCGTCGGCAAGGTCATGAGCAATTCGCCCGAGACGCCCGTGTTCGTCGAAGCCGACCGCGCCGTCGACTACGGCTACGTCGTCGGCGCGATGGTGCTGTTGCAGCGCGGCGGCGTGACGAGCATCGGCTTCGTCACCGACCCGCTGGATACGTATCCGGTCCCCGAGTAAGCGACAGCCGTCGTGAAGTACAGGCCCGTCAACCCGGTATCGTTCTCGCTTGCGGTGTTGCTGCATGCCGCGGTATTTGCGGGTTTCCTGCTGGGCCTCAACTGGCAGACGTCGCGGCCGGTTGCGACGCCGCTCGTCATCAAGGCGTCGCTGACCACGATTCCGGATGTCGTTGCGGCGCCTCGCGAGCCGGTGCGGGAACCGGAGCCCGAAGCGACGGAGGAACCGCCCGAACCGATCCCCGAGCCCGTCGAAACGGAACCGCCGCCGCCCGATCCGGCCATCGAGGAGCGGCGGCGCCTCGAGGCGGAGAAGCGCGAGCAGGATCGCCTGCGCGAGGAGCGCCGTCTCCAGGAGATCCGCGAGCGGGAGGAGGCGGCGGAACGCCAGAGGGCCGAGGAAGAGGCCCGGCGCCGGGCTGAGGAAGAGGCCGAGCGCAAGCGGCGCGAGGAGGCCGAACTCGAGGAGCGGCGGCGGCAGGCGGAACTCGAGCGGCAACGCGAGATCGAGCGCCAGCGCGCCGAAAACGAACGTTTGCGCCGCGAAGAGGACGCCCGGATGCGGGCCGCGGCCATCGCCGCGGAGGAGGAACGCACCGCGGCGCGCAATTCCGACGAAATGACGGCCTATCTCTTCGCGCTGCAGCAAAAGGTGGTGCGCAACTGGTCGCCGCCGCCGAGCGCCGCCGAGGGGCTGGACTGCGAGGTGCGTGTGCGGCAGACCCCGCGCGGGGAAGTCATCGATGCGCGCGTCATCAGCTGCAACGGCGATGCCGCCGTGGAACGGTCGATCGAAGCCGCGGTCCGACGCGCGTCGCCGTTGCCGGTGCCTCAGAACTCGCTATTATTCGAACCCACCGTGATATTCGCATTCCGGCCGGACGGCTGAAGCGTCAGGAACCTGCATTGAAAATCAGTATGTTGAGTCGCACATTTTTGCTCGTTGCCCTGGCCGGCTTGGCCGGCCTGGCCGGACAGGCGGCGGCCGAGCTTCGCGTCGAGATCACCGAATGGAATATCGAGCCCGCCCCGGTTGCCGTGGTTCCGTTTGGCTGGGAGGGCAGCGCCGCGGCCGCGCCGCTCGACGTATCCGGCGTGATCGCCGCAGATTTGCGTCGCAGCGGGCGCTTCGCGCCGATGGACAGCGACGACATGCTCAGCCGGCCGACGCGGGGCGCTGATATGGACTTCGACGACTGGCGGATTCTCAAGGTCGAGGCCGTCGTGATCGGCCGGGTCGAGCAGACGGGCGACAATGCCTACTCGGTGCAGTTCCAGCTCTTCGATCCGTTCCGCGGCACGCAGCTCGTCGGCTATCGGATGCCCGCAAGCCGCGGCACGCTGCGCCGCGTGGCGCATCGCGCGGCCGACATGATTTACGAGGAACTGACCGGCATCAAAGGCGTGTTTGCCACTCGGGTGGCCTACGTTACCGCAGAAGCGCGCGGCAACGGTCAGCTCTACAGACTGATCGTCGCGGATCAGGACGGTGAGAACGAGCACACGATTCTGGAGAGCGCAGACCCGATCATGTCGCCTGCGTGGTCACCCGACAGCCGGCAGCTTGCGTACGTCTCGTTCGAAGGCTCCCGCTCGTCGATCTGGGTGCAGACGCTCAGAACGGGTAACCGGCTGCGCGTATCGAGCGAACCCGGCGTCAATGGTGCGCCGGCCTTTTCGCCCGACGGGCGCCAGCTCGTTCTGACCCTGGGCGGTGCCGACGGCAATCTCGACATCTACGTGATGGACCTCGCGACGCGCAACAAGCGCCGCCTGACCACGCACCGCGCCATCGACACGGAGGGCAGCTGGTCACCCGACGGGCGCTATATCTATTTCAACTCGGACCGGGCCGGGGGACCGCAGATCTATCGCGTGCCGGTGAGCGGCGGGTCGCCCGAGCGCGTCACCTTCGAAGGCGGTTATAACGCGCGGCCGAGGCTGTCCCCCGATGGCAAGAAGCTGGCCGTGGTACACAACGACCGCGGCAACTTCCGGATCGCCGTGCTCGATCTCGAGCGCGACAATCAGCTCGTCGTGGTCTCCGCCGGCCGGCAGGACGAGAGCCCGAGTTTCGCGCCGAACAGCGATACCCTGATCTACGCGACCCGGCAGTCGCGCGACGGCGTGCTAGAGACCGTGACGGCCGACGGGCTGATCCGACAGCGCCTGGAATCGCGCGGCGGGGACGTGCGGGAGCCGGTCTGGAGCCCGTTCCCGCGCTATTGAGCGGTGAGAAGGCTTTATTCGGGTACCGAATTCATTACACTTTCGCGCACAGTCGCGTATTGGGAACGACACGATGGCACTACAGAACACGATCACGAGAGTCCTGCCGCTGACGGTGGCAGCCTGTTTGCTCGCCGGCTGTGGGGGCACGAATACGATCCCTGACCCCGAGCCCGACGGCTCCACGATGGGCGGCGGCGCCGACAGCTCCGGCAGCGGTGACTTCGACGGCTTCGGCGCGGGTGAGGAGATCCCGTTCGGCGGCGAGGCGGCGGAGCTTGCGGACACGATTTACTTCGACTTCGATTCCTACGAGGTTCGTTCGGGGGATGCGGACATCGTCAGCCGGCATTCGATCCAGATTCTCGACAGCGGCGCCAGCGTTCGCCTCGAGGGGCATGCAGACGAACGCGGGTCGCGAGAGTACAATATCGGGCTCGGGGAGCGCCGCGCGCAGGCCGTGCGCCGCATGCTCATGATTCAGGGCGTTCCGGCCACGCAGATCTCGACGGTGAGCTTTGGCGAAGAACGTCCCGCGGAGCTCGGCAGCGACGAGGCCGCGTATGCCGCCAATCGCCGGGTGGTGATCACTTACATGAATTAGTACCGGGGACGGCCGGCTGCCTTCAGACAGGATTCGATGTGTCAACGATCAGGACCACAACGCTGTTGTCATTGCTCTGCCTTGCCGGCTGCAGCGCGCTGACGCCACCGGCGGAGGACCCTGCGGTCGTTGCCCGCTTTGCCGAACTCGACCGCCGTCTCGAAGCGCTCGAGCGCGTAATTCGCAATCAGAGTCTTGCCGAGATGTCGCAGGAGGTGCGTGCAATCGAACGCCGCGTCGACGAGTTGGCCGGCAACGACGAAACGCTCGAGTTCGACGCCCGGACGACGGCGGAGCGCCAGCGTGAGCTGTACGCCGATCTGGACGCCCGGATTCTCGCGCTCGAATCGAGCTTGCGGTCGGCAAGCTCTGACGCGTCGCTGTCGAATGGCGACCTCCCGGTCCCCGGAGGGTCGGACAAGGACAACTACCAGGCAGCGTTCGAACTTCTCAAAGAGCAGAAGTACGCGGAAGCCAGCCTGGCATTCGGTAATTTCCTCGAGCAGTTCCCGGACAGCGATCTTGCACACAATGCGCAGTACTGGCTTGCCGAAACTCACTATGCCGAGCGCGAGTTTCAGACGGCGGCCGAGGCGTTTCGACTCGTCGTGACGGAGTATCCGGACTCGAGCAAGGTGCCCGACGCGTTGCTCAAGATGGGCTTTTGCGACTACGAGCTGGAGCGTTGGGACGCGGCGCGGGTGTCGCTGACGCGTGTGCAGAGCGAGTATCCGGAGACGACGGCAGCACGGCTGGCAGGTCAGCGGCTCGAGCGGATGGCCTCAGAGGGGGTTTAGTGCCCGGACAGGGTACTGGTTGTCATTTGACGTTGTTTCGGTATGATGCCGCCCTCGCCGCGGCGTCCTGCCGCCATCTCGTGCGGGGCGTTAGCTCAGAGGTAGAGCATTCGGCTTTTAACCGACTGGTCCTAGGTTCGATCCCTAGACGCCCCACCATTTCCTGCTGCGGTCAGACGCGGGAGGCCTACGCTACCTGACGACCATGGTGCGCCGACGTATCCACAGGCTTACGCTGCTGCTCTCCGTCGCAACGGTGTCCTGCGGCGCCGACGACGAGTTCGTGCTCGACTGCAAAACGACGTTTCCCGGCGAGCTTTCGTACGACGACCTGGTCGACGATTACGGTGCGGACAATCTGTCGAGCGAAGCGATTCACGTCGGCGAAGGCATCATCGAGAACGCCACGGTCCTGTTTGCGGCGAGCGACCGAAAGCGTCTCGAGATCTTTTGGCACGACCTTGCTTCGGCAAAGAATCCTCGCGCCATTCGCGTCCATGGTGAAGACAGCGAATGGAAATTGCCGTCAGGAATCGGTTTGGGCGACAGCATGATCGACGTACAGAATCACAACGGTCGGTCATTCGAGTTGATGGGGTTCGCCTGGGACTACGCGGGAACGGTCGTGGACTGGAAGGGCGGTGCGCTCGAGGATGTCGACGGCTCGGCATGCCGGACGGCCGTCCGGCTGAATACCGAGAAGTATACCGAGTCGGCGACGAACCTCGTGAACTTCATGCGGCTCGTCGGCGACACCGTGTTTTCGTCCGACAATCCGGACTACGTGCCACTCGAGCCGACGGTTTACGAGATAGCCTTATTCTACGAGTAGGCGTCGTCGTTTCGGTGCGCGGAAAGCCCTCGACGGAGCTTTCGTGCTCGCGAAGCTCAAGGAGCAGCTGAGGCGTCTTCCTACAGCAGACGACGTAGTTGAGGTGTGTGAGCGTATCCTGGCAAGGTCGGAGTTTCCTCGCTCTGACTTGTTGAGGATCTACTACTACGATGCCAAGCCAGCTACTGCGCAGCTCATTAATCCGATAGACGGATCGCGCCTTGATCTGGGCACTACCAGTGTTCACCGGCATCGCATTCTGTCGTTTCAGATAAAACAGGCGACGTACCTCGAATCTGCCGCTATCATTCAGCGCTTCGCTTGGGGCCATCTCGACCGATCCGATGGAAAAGCGCTGGAAGATCCACAAGTTCGGCGGCAGCAGCCTGGCCGACGCCGACTGCTTTCGGCGCGTCGCCGGGCTCATGCTCGAGGAGCGGGCGGACTGCGTCGGGGTAGTCGTGTCTGCGATGGGCGGTATGACCGACGTGCTGCTCGGCCTGACCGGGCTCGCGGAAGAGGACCGTTCCGAGGAATTCGACGCCGTTCTCGACGAGCTGGCGGTGCGCTATCGGACAGCAGCCGACGATCTTCTGGACGGCGAGCGCCTGGAGCGCGTCCTCAGCGAGTGGCAGAGCGACGCGAATGACATCCGCAACGTGCTCCGCGCCGTAGCGCTCGTAGGCTCGGCGGCGCAGCGCAGCCGGGATGTCGTATCGGGTTACGGCGAGATCTGGTCGGCCCGCCTGCTTGCCGCCGTTCTCGAGCAGGAGGACGGGGCGAGAGGGGGTACATGGCTGGATGCCCGGGACTTCGTAACCGTGTCGCACACGGGGCTCGGCCCAACCGTGCTCTGGGAGAATTCGGCGGCCGGTTTTCGCGCAAACGTTGCCGGGACGTTTGCCGGTATCGCGGTCATGACCGGCTACATCGCGTCCGACGAGGAGGGCCTGCAGACGACGCTCGGCAGGAACGGCAGCGACTTCTCGGCGGCGATACTCGCCGCGCTTGCAGACGCGGACGAACTCAGTATCTGGACCGACGTAGACGGCGTCATGAGCGCCGATCCGCGACAGGTACCGGAGGCGAGGGTCATCGACAGGCTGACCTACAACGAGGCGATGGAGCTTGCCTATTTCGGCGCGAAGGTGATCCACCCGCAAACGCTCGGGCCGGTGGTCGAGCGCGGCATTCCGGTAACCATTCGCAACAGCTGTAATCCGCAACACCCGGGCAGCCGGATCTCGCCGGCGTCGGCGAGGGAAGACGGCATCAAAGGCATCACGGCGATCGGCGGCATGGCGCTCGTGAACGTAGAAGGGTCGGGGATGATCGGCGTGCCCGGGACCGCCGACCGCCTGTTCGCCGCGCTCCAACAGGCCGATGTGTCCGTGACACTGATCTCGCAGGCCAGCTCGGAGCACTCGATCTGCATCGCGGTGCCGGAGCAGCTTGCCGAGCGCGCGCGCGACGTCATCTCGTCGGCGTTTGGGGAAGAACTGGCGAACGGTCAGATCCAGAGCGTCGAAATTGCCCCGGCCCAGAGCATCGTAGCGGTGGTCGGCGACGGGATGCAGGGTACGCCCGGCATTGCAGCGCGCTTTTTCGGCACGCTCGGACGCGCCGGTATCAACGTACGCGCCATTGCGCAGGGGTCTTCGGAGCGCAACATCTCCGCCGTCGTCGACGCAGACGAGGCGACGCGTGCGCTGCGCGCGGCCCACTCCGGCTTCTACCTGTCGTCGAAGACGCTCTCGATCGGGCTGATCGGTCCAGGCGTCGTCGGTTCTACGCTGCTGCGGCAAATAGAACGCCGCGCGGGGCAGCTGGTCGATGAATTCAATCTGGATCTCCGGGTGCGCGCGATTGCGCGCTCGCAGACCATGCTGCTCGGCGAACGCCGCATCGAGCTTGCCGGCTGGCAGGATCGCTGGGACAGCGATGCCGAACCCGTCGACTGGGCGCGTTTCGAGGCGCACGTCAATCCGGATCATCTGCCGCACGCCGTCATCATCGACTGCACGGCCAGCGGCGATATCGCGGCGCGCTACGGCGGCTGGCTGCGGCGCGGCATACACGTCATTACGCCGAACAAAAAGGCGCTGAGCGACAGCTATGCCTATTACAAGCAATTGATGGCGGACTCGAAGGAGGGGAGCGCGCACTATCTGTACGAGACGACGGTCGGAGCGGCGCTGCCCGTGATCACGACGCTGCGCGATCTCGTCGATACGGGCGACGAGATCCGGTCGATTGCGGGCATCTTCTCCGGCACGCTGGCCTACCTGTTCAACGTCTACGACGGCAGCGTGCCGTTCTCGGCCATCGTTCGCGAGGCGAAAGAGAGCGGCTATACCGAACCCGATCCGCGCGACGACCTGTCCGGTATGGACGTTGCCAGGAAGCTCACGATACTGGCGCGCGAGAACGACATGCCGCTCGAGATAGCGGGTTTTCCGGTCGAGAACCTCGTGCCCGAACACCTGCGGGGCGTGAGCGTCGACGAATTCCTCGACCGTCTGAGCGAGATCGACGACGCCATCGCCGCGCGCTACGACGCCGCGAGGCAGGCGAACAAGCGCCTGCGCTATGTCGCCCGGCTTTCGGCCGATGGCGAGGCCAGCGTCGGACTCGAGGCCGTGGCCGACGACCATCCGTTCAGCAACATCAACCTGACCGACAACGTCGTGCAGTTCCAGACGGCGCGGTACTCCGCGAATCCACTCGTGGTTCAGGGGCCGGGCGCGGGACCGGAAGTGACGGCCGGCGGTGTGTTCGGCGACCTTCTGCGGCTGGCCAAGTACCTGAGTGCCGGAGCGTGGCATGACTGATTCGGTTACGGGGTTTGCGCCGGCGTCGATCGGCAACGTTGCCGTAGGCTTCGACGTGCTCGGGCTGGCACTGTCCGGCGTCGGCGACCGGGTCAGCGTCCGGCGCATCGAAGGCGACCAGGTCGTCGTCGAGGAGGTTTTGGGACTCGACGGCGAGCCGCATCCCTACCTGTCTAAGTCGACCGACCAGAATACCGCGTCGATCGCCGCCAAGGCCCTTTGGGACGAGCACGGGCGTGGCGGTCTGGGGCTCACGGTGCACAAGGGCGTCCCGCTGCAGTCGGGTATGGGCAGTTCCGCCGCGTCTGCGGTCGCTGCCGTCGTCGCGACGAACGGGCTCCTGCCCGAGCCGCTGCCGACCGCGGCCTTGCTGCCGTTTGCGCTGGAGGGCGAGCGCTACGCAAGCGGCGGACTGCATGCCGACAACGTGGCGCCCAGCCTGCTCGGCGGCCTCGTGCTGTGCCCGGAAGCTCTGCTGCCGCACACCGTCAGGCTGCCCGGGCCCGACGGGGTCAGCGCTGTGTTGCTGCATCCCGAACTGCAGGTCAATACCGCGCACGCGCGCCGGCTGCTCAGGAAAGGGGTGACCCAGGCGCAGTGGATTGAACAACAGGGCTATCTCGCCGGCTTCGTTGCCGCGTGCTATTCCGGCGACGTAGCGCTCATCGGCCGCACGCTCAGAGACGTCATCATAGAGCCGCAGCGCGCCGGAAACGTATCCTGTTTCGACGCGGTGAGCCGGGCGGCGGAAGGCGCCGGCGCGCTGGGCGTCAGTCTGTCCGGGAGCGGTCCGAGTATCTTCGCACTCTGTCCCGCTTCGAAGGCGACCAACCTGGCGACGGCCATGGAGCAGGCCTGTCGCGGCGAGGGCATCGACTGCCAGTCGTGGGTATCGGATATGAACGCGCCCGGCGCATACGTCGAGACCTGACGTGCAGTATCTGAGTACCCGCGGGGCGGCACAGCCGGTCAACCTCGACGACGCCCTGCGGCAGGGTCTCGCTGCCGATGGCGGGCTCCTGCTGCCGGAATCGCTGCCGCGCTTCGAACCCGACGACTTCGCGACGGCCCATGACATCAAGGACGTGGCAGCGGTGCTGCTCAGGCCGTTTTTTGCGGGTTCGGCGCTTCTCGGCGATCTCGAAGCGATCGTCGCGGAGACGTTCTCTTTCGCCATACCGTTGAGAGAAGTCGGTAACGCTAAGGACGATGGGCGCGTCGCTCTGCTGGAGCTGTTTCACGGTCCGACGGCCGCGTTCAAGGATGTGGGGGCCGGTTTCCTCGCGGCCTGCCTGACGCGGCTGGAAGGCGACCCGGAAGCGCCGCTCACGATACTCGTCGCGACCTCCGGCGACACCGGCGGAGCCGTAGCCGCGGCGTTCGACGGCCGCGCCGGCATGCGGGTGGTCGTACTGTTTCCCGACGGCCGGGTCTCGGACCGGCAGGCCCAGCAGCTCACCTGCTGGGGCGACAACGTGCTGTCGCTCCGGGTGAACGGCGCCTTCGACGACTGTCAGGCGCTCGTGAAGGCGGCACTGGCGGACTCCGCGCTCGGGGAGCGCTACCGCTTCAGCTCCGCGAACAGCATCAACATCGGCCGCTTGCTGCCGCAGAGCACTTACTATGCCCATGCCAGTCTCGAGCATTTCCGCCGAACCGGGTCCCGCCCGGGATTCATCGTTCCGACTGGCAATCTCGGCAACGCGCTTGCGTGCGTCATGGCCCGCGAGATGGGCTTGCCTGTCGGTCCGGTCGTTCTTGCGACCAACGCCAACAGAACGATCGCCGACTACTTCGCGACGCTCGAGTGGCTGCCGAGGGCGAGTGAGCAGACCCTGGCGTCGGCCATGGATGTCGGCGATCCGAGCAATATGGAAAGGCTGCGAAGTCTTTTGGGCGAAGCCGACGTGCTGCGCGAGCGCATCGGCGTGCTGTCGGTAGACGATGAGTCGATCCGAAACGCGGTCCGGGCGGACTACGAGGAGTTCGGCTTTGCGACATGCCCGCACACGGCGACGGCCAGCCACACCTGGCGTCAGCTCGAAGGAGATCTGCGCGATGCCTGCACCTGGGTACTCGTCGCAACCGCGCATCCCGCAAAGTTCGAGACTATCGTGGAGCCCCTGATCGGCGAACCGGTGCCGGTTCCCGACGAACTGGCGCGCATTCTGTCCCGGCCCAGCCGATCGGTCCCGATCGAGCCGTCCCTCGAAGCCCTTGCCCAGGCAATGTTTGCCCGGTTCGGTACCGGGCCCGGCTGACGGCGACTTGACCCGGCCTTCGGGCCCCGATTTATCATCGGACCTGAGACGGATTCGCGGGGCGTATCAAGCTTGTGAAATCAGCAGTTTCCATACCTCTGGCAGGGCTCCTGGCCCTGGCGGCTCTCTTGCTGATCTGGCTGGTCTACCGCGTCGTATTCACGAAGCCGCGGGGCCTCGACCGGATACTCGACGCTATCGCATTCGACCGCGTTGACGGCATGGTCGTGCCGAACGGCGACGAGGGCGTCATCCAGATCGATCACCTGCTGCTGACGTCGCAGGGGCTTCTGATCGTGCACGTGAAAGACGCGCCCGGTACCGTCTTCGGTGGCGACAAGCTGAAGGACTGGACGGTGATGGCGGCCGACCGGCGCTACACCTTCGCGAATCCTCAGCCCGCTCTGTACGACCGGATTGCCGCGGTGCGGCAGATCGTCCGCGACGTGCCGGTCGAAGGCCGGATACTGTTTCTCGACGGCGCCGAGTTCGCCAAAGGCGTACCCGAGCTGGTGAAGACACCGGACGAGCTTCTTCAGGAGTTCGGCGATGCCGACAAGGCCGCCGCGAAGCGGAAAGTCGAGGCCTTCAAGCCCCACTGGGAACAGCTTGCAAAGCACGCGGTTCATTAGAAGCTTCGAAAGAGCCGCGCGCGCCATTTGCGCAAAAGCCACGACTGCAGCATTCGGTTGCATGTGAAAACATGCGGTATATGCGGCGGCGTCATGCTGAGCGATTATAGGCGTGACCGGTTTTTGCGTTCCAAGGCTGCGATTTCTCTACATATGTCCTGAGGGGATGAAGCCCGCGCCGTCTTCATAACACAACGATATTTTTCCTCCGCTTCGACGCGTATCAGTTTGGCAACAGTTCAGATCGCTCGAAGACAGGGGGAGCATCATGTACAGCAACCAGCGGCTTACTACGGCCGTGCGGCGTGCGCTCGGCGTGACGACGGGGGTCGTCGCAATCGGTGTCGCGCCGCTAATCCACGCCCAGGACGACGCGGAAACGCTCGAAGAAATCACCGTGACGGGTACCCGGGTTACCGTGCCCGGGGTCGTATCGTCGAGTCCGATTTACTCGGTCGGACAGGACGAAATTCAGCTTCAGGCGCAGCCGGAGATCGAGCGGGTACTGCGGCTTCTGCCGATCACCAAGCCGACCGACGGCCAGAACGTCAATAACGATACCGACGGTGCAGCGACCGTGGATTTGCGCGGCCTCGGCGAAGAACGCAATCTCGTGTTGATCGACGGCAAGCGCGCGACGCCGTACAGTATCGAAGGCGTCGTCGACATGCAGTCGATTCCGACCGCACTGATCGAGCGTATCGACATAGTCACCGGAGGTGCCTCCGCCGTGTACGGCTCCGATGCGATTGCCGGCGCGCTCAACTTCGTGATGCGGAAGGACTTCGAGGGCGTCGACCTGCGCTTCAACCATACGGTGAGCGGCGAGGACGACGGCGTGATCCAGAGCGCCGCGCTCGTCATGGGCGCCAACATGGCCGACGGAGCCGGCAACGTGGTCCTGAGCCTGGACTGGGCCGACCGCGAGGTCGTGCTCTTCAATGCGCGGCCGCTGGGGCAACTCGGCATCGATACGGCTTCCGGCGCCAACTACGATCGTTTTCTGGCCGGCGACGTGCCGGCGCCGGCACCGGACGGCTGCGGCGGGCCCGGCTCGGTCGCCGAGGGCGGGTCGACGACGACCGTGCCCACGCGCGTGGCGATCGCGGGCGGGCCGGGGCTCGGCCAGTTCCGTGACGACGGAACCCTTGCCTCGAACTGCTCGGTCTTCAACTTCAATCCGCAGAACCAGTACCAGACGCCGCAGCAGCGCTGGGGCGGTATGGTCCTCGCGCGCCTCGACATCAACGACAGCGTCGAAGCCTATTCGAGTTTTCGCTACAGCTCGGTCAACGTGCGGCAACAGGTCGCACCGTCGGGCATCTTCGGCGACAACTACTTCACGCCAATGGCAAATCCGCTGATGAGCGATTCCGCGAGAAACGACATACTTGCGGTTGCCGAAGCGGGCCGCCTTGCGAACACCGTCTGCGCCGACCCGACCTGCGGCGGCGCCGACCCCGCTGGAGCGAGCTTCGTCAACTGGGTCGACGTCAACGAAAACGGCGTCGTCGATGCTGCCGACGAGCTGAACATCTCGTATCGGCGCCGTACCGTCGAATTCGGCAATCGGACCGAGTCCTACGATGCGAACATGTTCCAGATCACTACCGGAGTGCGCGGTTCGGTTCTCGGCGACTGGGAATACGACGTATCGCTGCAGCGCGGCGAGTCCGACCGGACGCTGATTTCACTTGGCTACACCAACGTCGACGCCATCGAAAGCTCGATCCGGTCGCTGGACGGCGTGACCTGCGACAACGGCGACACGGCCTGCGTGCCTATCGATCTGTTCGGCGGTTTCGGCTCGATTACGCCCGAGATGGCCGCGGCCAACAGCGCGTCAGCCATCGAGGAAGAGAACTACAAGCAGACGATCGCGACGGCGTCGATAGCGGGTGCAGTCGATGCGCTCCAGCTGCCGACCGCCGATTCGCCGCTGGCGGTTAGCCTCGGCGTCGAGTATCGCGAGGAAGTCGGCAATACGACGCCGGACGAATGCTGGAAGCTATCGCCGACGAGTTGCCTCGGCGGCGCCGGCGGTAACCGTTTGCCGGTGACCGGCCGGTTCGACGTCAACGAGGTCTTCTTCGAAGGCTTCGTGCCGCTGCTCACCGACGTGCCGCTCGTGCAGGACCTGACGCTCGAAGTCGGCTGGCGCTACTCGGACTACAGCCACGTCGGCTCCAACGATACCTGGAAGGCGGGCCTGAGCTGGCGTCCCGCGGATTCCCTGCTGCTTCGCGCGATGCTGCAGGAGGCGACGCGCGCGCCCAACGTCTCGGAGATAGGCTCGCCCGTCACGAGCGGACTCGAAGACGCTCTGATCGATCCGTGCTCTGTCGTGAACGCCGGCAACATCGATCAGACGCTCAACGATTTGTGTCTGTCTACCGGGATGTCGCAGGCGCAGGTCGGGACCGTGGAAGACATCGTCTCCGGCCAGATCAACAACTTCGAAGGCACGAACCCCGACGCGCTGCCTGGGCCCGAGACGGCCGACACGCTGACGCTGGGCTTCGTCTGGACGCCGGACTTCGCTTTCGCGCCGGGCCTGACCGTGTCGGTCGACTACTACGACATCGAGATCGAGGACGTGATCGGCGAACTGTCCGCGCAGGAGATTCTCGACGGCTGCTATGTGGCCGGGCTGGCAAACGTCTGTGAGGCGGTGAATCGCGTCGGCGGTACCTTGACGCTGCCGGGCTCCGGAACCAACGCGTTCACGCAGAACCTCGACTTCCTGCGCGCCGAGGGGATCGAAGCAACGGCAAGCTTTACCCTGAGCGCCGGCAACCTGGGCGAATTCGACATCTCCGGCACCGTCAATCACTACCTGACGCAGGAATCGCTGTCGGCATCGTTCCTGCCCGTGGTCGAGTGCGTTGGGTTCTACGGCAATACCTGCGGCAACCCGCTGCCGGAAACCCGGTGGATACAGCGCACGAGCTGGATGTTCAGAGACGATTTCGTCGTTTCCTACCTGTGGCGGCACATCGGCGGCACCGACATCGAGCGCGCCCAGGCGTCGGGGACCTTCTCGGAGTTCCGCTCGATCGACTCGGTCAACTATATCGATCTGACCGGCACCTGGCAGGTTACCGACGAGATCGGGCTGAACGTCGCGATCTACAACATCTTCGACGAAGACCCGCCGGTCGTCGGCAACGAGGCAGGTACCACGGCGTCGAACTCGGGGAACACGTTCCCCAGCGTCTACGACACGCTCGGCACCATCTACACCGCCGGCTTCAACGTGCGCTTCTGAGCCAGCGGGCGTGACAGCGGAAGAGAACGACGCGGCGGACCGCTCCGGTCCGTCGTCGTCACGCCTGAAGGCGGCGCTGGGTCTGGCCCGCGCCGGCCTTCTGGAGGCGGCCGAGGAGGAACTCCGGAAAGGGCTCGACGAGCATCCGGCGGAGCCTATCCTCTGGGTAACGCTGGCAGGCGTACGCGGCCGTCAGGGGGATGCCGAAGGCCAGTTTCAGGCGCTCCAGCAGGCGCTGGCAATCGATCCTTACTACCTGCCGGCACTGTTGCTCAAAGGCAATGCGTACGAGGCGCGCGGCAACAACGTGCTCGCTGCCACGAGCTACGAGCACGCGCTTCGGGTGGCGCCGGACCGGCCGTTCTGGCCCGAGGAACTGCGCGACGAACTGGAGCACGCCGCACGCTACGTCAGGGCTTACTGCGATGCACTGAGAAAGCACCTCGACGCCGAACTCGCGCCGCTCGCGGAATCCCTGCCGCCCGACGCGGGGGCACGCTGGACGGAAGCGGCGTCGATCCGTGCCGGTCAGTCGCAGCCGTACTTCTCGCACAGCAACCAGCTATACGTTCCGAGGCTGCCGGCGATACCGTTCTTCGATACCGCGGACATTCCCGGCCTCGATGAACTGGCCGGGCACGTTGCCGGTATTCGCGACGAGTTCCTGGGACTGCTGCACCGCGATATCTCACGCCTGGAGCCGTACATTGCGTTTCGGCCTGGCGAGCCCGTGAATCAATGGCACGAACTCGACCGGTCGACACGCTGGCAGGCGCTGCACCTGTACCGGGGCGGCAATGCCGTCGGTGAGAACCTGGCGGAGTGCCCGCTCACAGCGCGTGTGCTTGCCGATACGCCGCTATGCGATCTGTCCGGCGTATGCCCGAACGTTTTCTTCTCGGTTCTCGCGCCGCATACGAAAATTCCACCGCATTTCGGCGAGAGCAACGCGCGCGTCATCGCGCATCTGCCGCTGATCGTGCCGAACGACTGCGGAATTCGCGTCGGCTTCGAGCGCCGCGAGTGGAAGCCCGGCGAGATCCTCGTGTTCGACGATACGCTCGAACACGAAGCGTGGAACAACAGCGCCGAGATGCGCGTCGTCCTGATCTTCGATCTCTGGAATCCGCTCCTGTCGGCCGGGGAGCGGGCCGTCGCCAGCACGCTTGCCCGCGCTACGCGCGAGTTTCGGGGCTAGAATCCGTTTTCTGAGTCGCTTCCAGCGCTCCGAGCGCCAGCACGTCGCTGCCCGCCGGCTCCTGATACAGACGCAGACCGAAGTCCGGCACGATCGCGATCAGATGGTCGAACACGTCGGCCTGTATGCCCTCGTACTCGCCCCAGGCGGTCGTGTTCGTGAAACAGTAGATCTCGAGCGGCAGGCCCTTCGGGCCCGGTGCGAGCTGCCTGACGAGCAGCGTCATGTTCCCGTGAATCGCGGGATGATTGCGGAGGTAGTTCCACGCATAGGCCCGGAACGTGCCGATGTTCGTCAACCGCCGGCGATTCACGTCGGCGTCGATTTCGACCCTGGCGTTGTATTCGGCCAGCGTCTCGAGCTTATCGGCGATGTAGTCCTTGAGCAGCGTAAAACGCTTGAAGTGTTCGAGCTCGTCGTCCGAGAGAAAACGAATGCTCGACACGTCGATCGTCAACGGTCGTTTGATGCGGCGGCCGCCTGACTCCGACATCCCGCGCCAGTTCTTGAACGAGTCCGAGATCAGTCGGTGAGTCGGGATCGTCGTGATCGTCTTGTCCCAGTTCTGCACCTTCACGGTGTGCAACTGAACGTCGATCACGTCGCCGTCGGCGCCGAATTGCGGCATCTCGACCCAGTCGCCCACGCGGACCATGTCCTGCGCGGTCAGCTGCACGCTGGCGACGAACGACAGGATCGTGTCCTTGAAGATCAGAAGCAGGATCGCGGTCATTGCGCCGAGACCGGAGAGCAGCAGCAGTGGCGAACGCTCGAGGACCGTCGAGATGATCATGAGCCCGCCGATGATCCAGACGGCCAGCTGCAGGAGCTGCACGAAGCCCTTGAGCGGCCTCGCTCCGGCGGCCGGCGTGCGCGCGTAGATTGCGTGGCCTGCCGAGAGCGACGCGACGACCGCCAGCGTCAGCATCAGAACCATGTAGCCCGTGGCGACGTTGCGGACCAGCTTCGTCAGGTCCTCGGGCAATCCGGGCACGAAGGTCACGCCCAGGAATATGACGAGCGCCGGGATCAGGTGCACGAGACGGCCGAAGACGTTGTGTTCGACGAGTTCGTCGTCCCAGCGGGTCTTCGAACGCCGCGCTATCGTGCGCACGGTCTTGAGGACAATGCGCTTGGCAACGACGTCGACGATCACCGCGAGAAGCAGGAGTCCGGCGCTGGCGGCGGTCGTGAGAACCAGCGGGTGCAGGTCAGAGAAGATTTCGGGCATCGTGCTCGTCCGCTACGGGTTTGAATTCGATTCGGCGACGACGTCGAGAAGGTGTCGCGCTGCCGCGGCCGACGATGCGGGATTCTGGCCCGTGATCAGCGCTCCGTCCCGGACGGCGTGCGCCTCGAACGGTTCGGCGCTGGAAAACCGCGCGCCGCGGTTCCTCAGCGCGTCTTCGAGCAGCTCGGGCACGGCGTCGCTCAGTCCGATCGAAGCTTCCTCGGCGTTCGTGAAGCTGGTTACGTTGCGGCCGGCGACGATCGGGCTGCCGGCGGCATCTTGTGCATTGAGTAGCACGACGGGGCCATGGCACAGGGCCGCGACCGGCCTGCCGGCGGCCAGCAGTGTCTCGATCAGCGTGATCGAATGCGGGTCGTCCACGAGATCCCACAGCGGCCCATGTCCGCCCGGGTAGAACGCCGCGTCTGCCGTGCCCGGATCGATCCCGGCAAGCGGCACGGTGTCCGATAGTGCGGCCTGCAGCGCTTCGTCCTCCGCGAACCGCCGCGTTGCGGCGCTCTGGTGTTCGGGCTTCGCGCTCTCCGGATCCAGCGGCGGTCTGCCGCCCTTTGGGCTTGCAAGCGTGATCTCTGCACCGGCGTCGCGAAACGCGTACCAGGGCGCCGCCAG
Organism: Woeseiaceae bacterium; assembly: GCA_028277185.1. Taxonomy (GTDB): domain Bacteria; phylum Pseudomonadota; class Gammaproteobacteria; order Steroidobacterales; family Woeseiaceae; genus UBA1847. Next base: position 22,209 of record JANQGQ010000033.1, on the reverse strand, counting down.
CTCCTCGAGCCAGAATCCGGTGCGCCGCCCCGTGTCGCCGAGTTCCGGGTGGGACGTCAGGACGACGAGTATTCGGGGCTTCACGTCGGCAGTCCGAAGAAGCGCACGGCGTTGGCCGTCGTGATTTCGGCGACGTGTTCGATGCTTTGTCCTCTCGCCTCGGCAACGACCCGCAATACCTCGGCAAGCCAGGCCGGCTCGTTGCGGCGCGTTTGCGGCCTGGGTCTGAGCGTTCGCGGCAGGAGATAGGGCGCATCGGTTTCGATCATCAGCCGATCGTCGGGAATCGCGTCCGCAATCTCGTACAGGTGACGTCCGCGGCGCTCGTCGCAGATCCATCCCGTGATGCCGATGTAGAGTCCCATGCCGAGGTACTCGCGGAGCGACTCGTGCTCGCCCGTGAAACAGTGTGCGACCGCCCGCGAGAGTTTGGGAAGCACGGGCTCGAGAACCTCGATGAAATCGTCGTGCGCGTCGCGCTGGTGAAGAAACACCGGCTTGCCGGTGTCGGCCGCGATCCCGAGCTGTGCGCGGAAAGCGTCGAGCTGCGCTTCGCGGGGAGAGAAGTTGCGGAAATAGTCGAGACCGCATTCGCCGACGGCAACCACTGTGTCGCGGACGACGAGGTCGCGAATCAATGCGTCGCTCTGGTCACCGTAGTCGCTGGCGTGATGCGGATGCACGCCCGCCGTGGAGTACAGCACGCCGGGGTATTCCTGGGTCAACTCGTGGGCGCGCCGGTTGCTCTCGTCGGAGCTGCCGGTCACGATCAGCCGGCTGACGCCGGCATCCCGCGCCCGGCGCAGCACGTCCTCGCGGTCGTCGTCGAAGCTGTCGTGCGCGAGGTTCGCGCCGATATCGATCAGATCCAAGAGATGCTCCCTCAACCCGGATGCCAGCGGAACACCCGCGCGCCGAAGAACAGAAACACGACGGTCATGGCGGACAACGCAAGCAGATTCGGCGCGATCTCCGCCAGCGAGGCGCCGTCGAACATGATGGCGCGCGACGCGTCGAGAACGTGCGTCAGCGGAAAGACGAGGGCCGCCTGCTGCACGGTCTCGCCGGCTGCCTCGAGCGAGAACCAGACGCCGGAGAGCAGCATCATGGGCCAGTTGATCATGTTGAGGAGACCGCCGGCCAGTTCCTCGCTCGTTACGCGCGCCGCGATGAGCAGTCCGAGTGCAACCAGACAGATCGTGCCGAGTGCGGCAACTGCAAAAAGATCCAGGTAGTTGCCTTCCATCGGCGTGTCCAACACCAGATGTGTGGCCACGAACACGACCGTGGTAATCGTGAGCACCAGCAGCATTCGTGACGCGATCTGCGCGAGTATGAACTCGAGAGGTTTGAGAGGCGTGGCGCGTAAACGCTTGAGAAACCCGTTCTTGCGGTAGCGGACCACGACGTAGCCTACGCCGAACAGACAGCTGAACATCATGTTCATGCCGAGTATCCCCGGCAGTACCCAGTCGACGTAGCGTATCGGTTCACCGCCGATCGCCTCTTTCGTTAGCTCCCCCTCGCTGTCCGCCTGCAGCAGAGCGCGCTCCGCGAAATAGCCTTTCGACGAGTCGGGGTTAACCCAGTATGCCGCCGGGCTCTCGAAGCGAACGAGCAGGTCGAGCTGATGGCGGCTCACTTTTCTCAGTCCTTCGCTCAGCTCCGGTACCGTGACGAAGTCCACGTAGCGGGTCCCGAGAAACGGATGCGCGTCTGCTTCGATGGCCTCGCCGAGCACGCCGACCGTGAATTCGCTGCGGTTCCCGCCGCCGAACGCCAGCGACAGGCCGGCGATGAGCGCCAGCGGCAGCACGATATTCCACGCCAGCGTGGCGCGGTCGCGCATGAACTCGAGATTCCTCGCGCGGAAAACCGCATAGATTCGCTTCAGCATCGACGCTCCTCAGGCTCTGAGCGTATGGCCGGTCAGGTCGAGGAAGAGGTCCTCCAGATTCGCCTGCCGGATCTTGACGCGGTCCAGCGAGATGCCGTTCCCGGCCAGCGATTCGAGGCTTGCCGTCACGTCGCTTGAAAGGATTTCGACGATGCCCAGGTTCTCGAAAGTGCGATGCTCGATATCGCCGAGCCGGGCCGCCGTGTCGGCCAGCGGCAGCTCGATGATCAGGCCGCGATAGCGGTCGCGAAGCAGTTTGTCGGGTGCGCCCTGCGTGACGATGCGCCCGGCGTCCATGATCGCTATCTCGTCGCAGAGGACTTGTGCTTCGTCCATGTAGTGCGTCGTCAGAATGACCGTGGCGCCATCGGCCAGGATACGCTGCACGAGGTCCCAGAAGTTGCGCCGCGCCTGCGGGTCGAGCCCGGTCGTAGGTTCGTCGAGAAAGATCAGGCGGGGCCGGTTGACGAGCGCGACCGCCAGCAGGAGCCGCTGACGCTGGCCGCCGGAGAGTTTGCGGTTGTCGCGGTCGACGAGTTCCGTCAGGGAGCAGGACTCGATGATGCGGTCGAGGTCGGCACGACGGTCGTAGAGTGCCTGGAACATTTCGAGCGTCTCGCGCACCGTGAGAAAGTCCTGCAGCGCTGTGCTCTGAAACTGGATGCCGGCTTCTTCGCGGAAACGCTCACCCGCCGGCTCACCGTCGTACCAGACTTCCCCCGAGGTTGCGGCCGTCACGCCTTCGATGATTTCGACGGTCGTCGTCTTACCGGCGCCGTTCGGGCCGAGGAGCCCGAAGCAACTTCCTTCCTCGACTGCGAAGCTCACGTCGTCGACCGCCAGGACCCCGGGGTACTCCTTGACGAGGTGGCGCGCTTCTAAGGCTATGGCCATGCGGCTTAAGGGGTCCGTGGAAAGGGCGCTAAGATTAGCGAAAGCAGGCCGGCGCGACCAGCCGGTAAACCGTCGGCGGGGCTCCGGCATCGAACCGGCGATGATTGCGAATATCAACGGAGATCGCCCAATGTCCAAACAAATGTCCAGACCACTGTCCGCGCTCGTAGTTCTCGCCCTGGCGGTGGCGATGCCCGCGACGGCCTCCGTCAACAAGAGTATCAGGATCGGTGCAGGTGAAACGGTCGACGGTGCTTCGTCCGTCAACGGCAGCGTGACGGTCGGCACCGGTGCAATTGTGACCGGCGACGTCGAGACCGTAAACGGAACCGTCCGGATCGAAGACAGCGTGCAGGTCAGGGACGCATCGTCGGTCAACGGCGCCGTGCGGCTCGGTACCGATGTTTCCGCCCAGCGGGTCGAAACGGTCAACGGGTCGATACGCGTCGGCGGCGGTTCGACGGTAGAACGCTCGGTGACGGCGGTCAACGGTGGAATCGAGCTTCAGAGCCGCAGCCGCGTTGGCGAGGAGGTTTCCAACGTCAACGGCGGTATCGAACTGGCCGGCGCGGAGGTCGGCGCAAACGTAGAGACGGTCAACGGCGATATCCAGCTTCGCGACGGTGCCGTCGTCCGCGGCGACATCGTCGTGCGGAAGCCGAGCGGCTGGCGGTGGAAAGACAACAAGCGCAAGCCGCGTATCGTTATCGGTCCGGGCAGCATCGTGGAAGGCGTTATCGAACTGGAACGCGAGGTCGAGTTGTTCATCAGCGATAGGGCTCAGGTAGGCGGCGTAACGGGAGAGATGAGCCTCCAGGACGCAGAGCGGTTCAGCGGCGACGCTCCCTGAACCGAACCCTTCGTAGCAGCCCGCCCCATACCTTGACGGGCGGGCTGCCCGAAGCGCCCGGCTCCGTGTAATCCGCCACGGATAAGGGCTAAAATCCGGGAGTGTCCCGTGCGACCCGACAGCTTGCTCTCTTCGCGGATACCGGCAGCGACCGGCAGCCTCAGGATTTCTCGGTTCGCGAGAGCCGCCGGGCAAAGCGTCTCGCCATCAAGGTCTATCCCCGAGGCAACGTCGAGGTCGTCGTCCCCAAGCGAACGAGCGCGGCGGACGTCGCCGCTTTCGTCCGGGAGCACCGCGACTGGATCCGGCGCACGCGCGAGCAGTTCGCCAGCGCGCACCCGACGGAGCCGTTTGCGCTGCCGCAGCATGTCGATTTGCAGGGTATCGGGAAAACGGTCTCCGTCCGCTACCGCCCGCGGCAGAACGCCAAAGGCGTGCGCTTCCGCCAGCTCGGGGATACCGTCGTCCTGACGGGCCGGATCGACGACGAAGAGGCCTGCGTGCTTGCGCTGCGCCGCTGGCTGGCCGGCGTCGCAAGAGAGGCCTTCGGCGCGCGTCTCGAGAGTCTCGCGTCGCTGCTCGGCGTCTCCTACCAGCGCCTGCAGGTTCGCGCGCAGAAAACCTGCTGGGGGAGCCATTCCAGCAGCGGCACGATCAGTCTCAACTACTGTGCGCTGTTTCTGGAGCCCGAGCTCGTGCGCTATCTGATGATCCACGAGCTGTGTCACGCGCGGCACATGAACCACTCGGCGCGCTTCTGGCAGCTCGTCGAGCGCTTCGAGCCCGACTACCGGAGCTTGGACAAACGGCTCTCGTCGGGTTGGCAGCAGATCCCTATATGGGTGGGAATTTACTAATTAAAATTATGGGCTTAAGGTGTAATCTTTAAGTTGATTATCAGCCTTGATCCAGGAGTTCACGCAGGTTGATGACGGCCGCGTTGGCCCTGGCGAGATAGTTCGCCATGACGAGTGAGTGATTGGCGAACAGTCCGTAGCCGCCGCCGTTCAGGATGATCGGCGAACGCAGCGGCGTGAGGCTTGCCTCGAGTTCGCGAATGATCTGCCGTACGCTGGCCTCGGCGTTCTTGTCCGCCAGTACCTGCGCGAAGTCGAGCTCCGCGGCACGGAAGAAGTGCACCAGCGCCCACGCGGTGCCCCGTGCTTCGAAGAAGATGTCGTCGACTTCGTACCAGGGTGTCTTGACCCGAAGTCGGTCGGGTTGAGGCTGCGCGGCCTCGGCCGCTCTGTCGCCCGCCAGGTTCTCGTTGATGCGGTCGGTCGCAACGCTGTCGCCGAGACGCCGGGTCAGGCTTCCAAGCCGTTTCTCCACCTGCGCCAGCCATTCGCGCAGGTTGTCGGCGCGGGCGAAAAACTCGGCGTCGGGCTGCTCGAGTCCGATCAGCCGGCCGCGATAGCGCTCGATGCCGCGAATGCCTTCCCGGTATCTGGATTCGGTGCGCGGCAGGATCCAGGAATTGTTGTCGAAGAAGAAGTTCGGTTCCGCTTCGGCCAGGTCCGGGTCTTCCCTCGACTGGGACTGGCTGCGGCTGTAGTCGTTGCGCAGGACACGCGACAGGTCGCGGACCTGCTGCAGGACGCCGAACTCCCAGTTCGGCATGTTGTCGAGGAAGACGCTGGGCGGGAAGCGGTCGTTCGACAAATAGCCGCCCGGCTTTTCGAGCAAAGTGTCCGCCACCCGCACGAGGGTGTCGGTCGTGGCGTAACCGACGACGTGGCGGTTGTTGTCTACGTATTCGTTGACCCAGAAGACTTTGGGCGTCCGTGACCAGTAGATTGCGAGGATAGTCCACACGAGCAGGATCACGCCCAGCGTGATCAGCGATACGTTGCGCCAGCGGTGCCCCTTGAGGATGCTCGTTGCGGTCTCGTTGTTCACGCCGTCTCCTGATTGGAACTACAGTCTAGGGATGTGGGGGCTCTTGATCGATCGACAAGAGACGATCGACGATTGCCGGGAGCACCTCGCCTGACGGCCCTGCAACGGCAATATCGACGTTAGCTGCCGCTGGTATCGGATTGATCTCAGCGACGGCCGATCCCGTTTCGCGCGCAACGTCGATCAGCCCGGCGGCCGGGTAGACTCCGGCCGACGTTCCCACCGCAAGCAGGACGTCACAGTCGCGGGCGGCGCCGAAAGCGCGATCGAGCGCGGTCTCCGGTATGGCTTCCCCAAACCAGACGACGCCAGGCCGCAGCGGGGACCCGCAGTTCGGACAGCTCGGGTAGTCATCGAGGGGGCGGCCGTCGACGACCACGTTCTCCCGGAAGCAGCGGTTGATGAACAGGTTGCCGTGAAATTCGATGACGTCCCGGCTGCCGGCACGCGCATGCAAGCCGTCGACGTTCTGAGTTACGAGCGTGAACTCAGGGATCAGACCGCCGAGTTCCGCCAAAGCGTAGTGACCGGCGTTCGGCTGGACACTCTCGACCAACTCACGCCGGTAACGGTACCAGTCCCAGACCAGCTCCGGGTTGGCTTCGAATGCCTCCGGCGTCGCCAGCTGTAGCGGGTCGTAGCGCGCCCAGAGCCCGGATTGTGCCTCGCGGAAAGTTGGGACGCCGGATTCGGCAGAGACGCCGGCACCGGTCAGCACGCAGACGTGTCGCGCCGAGCCGAGCAGTGTCGCAAGGCGCGCGACGGCATCGCGCCATCCGGATTGAGCCTTCGCTGTTTCTGAGTGAGGCATGACTGAGGTATTCGCAACTACGAACTCAAACTATCATAGCTTGCGGTGACTCCTTATGGGCCCTGAGTACTTTATGAGGGAGCATGTGTCTGCGATTTGACCCTGCCAGGAACCTGCTCAATCACGCTGGCAGAAATCGATTATCTCTTGATGCATAAGGAGGATGGGAGTATGAAGTGGATCGCAGCGCTGATCCTGTTTATTGCGTGCAACAGTGCGTTTGCCGAGTCGGTGACTCTGGATTCGGTGTCTTTCGTTTATGAGCTCGAGTCTGCAAACTCGTTCGATTTTGCAGCAGGCGGAACCCATCAATGCGGCAGTAATCTGTATCGCGTTACATCCAACGTGCCGGAGAGTCTGAACCGCAAGTTCAGCCTGGTGTTAGTGGCGTTGACGGCTGACAAAAGCCTCATTGTGGACGCCGGACCTTGCCAGGGCGACAGGCGTCTGGTCGGGTGGGTGCGGGTCTACAGGTAGCGCCCTTACATGTTTTGCCGAGCTCTGCGGTTTATCCGTCTCGATTGAGTCCCAATGAGCGAATTGAAACGACCACACCGTCCGGCAACGCAGGATGACGCAACGGCGCTCGCCGAGCTCGTCGACATGGCCGGCGAGGGCATGCCGGTGTACCTGTGGCGGAAACTGGCGGAACCCGGTCAGGACGTCTTCGACATCGGCCGTGCGCGGGCGCGGCGCGAGGAGGGGAGTTTCTCGTATCGTAACGCCGTGGTCTGCGAAGAGAACGGCGTAGTCGTCGCGGCCCTGGTCGGTTATCCGCTGCCGGACGTCCCTGAGCCCGTCGACTACGGCGAAATGCCGCCCATGTTCGTGCCGCTCCAGGAACTCGAGGACCTCGCGCCGGCAACCTGGTACGTCAACGTGTTGGCGACGTATCCAACTCACCGCGGCAAGGGCTACGGAAGAGCGCTGCTGGAGATCGCCGAAGATCTTGCGCGTGACACGGCAAGGCAGGGGCTCAGCATCATCGTCTCGGACGGCAATCCGGGCGCGCGTCGGCTGTACGAGCGCTGTGGCTACCGCGAGGCGGCCAGTCGGCCGATCGTAAAGGAAGACTGGGAGAATCGGGGCAAGAACTGGGTGCTGTTGACTAAGCCGCTTGCCTGACGAACGGGACGCGGGATCGGACGTCGAGGCGTCCGATCCCCTCCCGAGTGGCTTCAGGCGGCGAGTTGCCGCAGCACGTAGTGCAGGATACCGCCGTTCTCGTAGTAGTCGCGTTCCTTAGGCGTGTCGATACGCACGAGCGCCTCGAAGCTCACGGCGTCGCCCGAATTCGGCGTCGCCGTTACCGTCACGGTCTTCGCGTCCGGGTCGGTATGGCCCTGGATGTCGAAGGTCTCGGTACCGTCCAGCCCGAGCGATTCGGCGTCCTCGCCGTCCTTGAACTGCAGCGGCAGTACGCCCATGCCGATCAGGTTCGAGCGATGAATCCGCTCGAAGCTCTTCGCGATCACTGCCTTGACCCCAAGCAACACCGTGCCCTTGGCTGCCCAGTCGCGCGAGGAGCCCGTGCCGTACTCGGTGCCCGCCAGCACGACCAGCGGCGTGCCTTCCGCTTTGTACTTGAGTGCGGCATCGTAGATCGACATCTGCTCGCCGCTCGGCTGATGTTTCGTCCAGCCGCCCTCGGTACCGGGTGCAAGTTTGTTGCGCAGGCGGATGTTCGCGAAGGTGCCGCGCATCATGACTTCGTGATTACCGCGCCGCGAGCCGTAGGAGTTGAAGTCCGCAGGCTTGACGCCTTCCGCCTGGAGGTAATCCGCAGCGGGACTGTCGAGAGCAATCGAGCCGGCCGGCGAAATGTGATCCGTCGTGACCGAGTCGCCGAGCAGCGCGAGCACGCGCGCGCCCGAGATGTTTGCGACCGGCGCCGGCTGCATCGTCATGTCCTCGAAGTACGGCGGGTTCTTCACGTAGGTCGAATCCGCGTCCCACGCGTAGATCTCGCCCTCCGGAACGTCGAGCCCGTTCCAGTTGGCGTCGCCGGCAAACACGCTGTCGTAGCTCGACTTGAACATCGTCGAGTCGATGTTGGCGCCGACTACTTCCATGATCTCGCTTTGATCGGGCCAGATGTCTTTCATGAAGACCGGGTTGCCGTCGGCGTCCTCGCCGAGCGGGTCCTCGAACAGGTTCACGTCCAGGTTGCCCGCGAGTGCGTAGGCGACGACGAGCGGCGGCGAGGCGAGGAAGTTCATGCGCACGAGCGGATGGATACGGCCCTCGAAGTTCCGGTTCCCGGACAGGACGCTGGTCGCGACGATGTCGCCTTCCTTGACGGCCGCGGCGATCTCCGGCAACAGCGGCCCCGAGTTGCCGATGCAGGTCGTGCAGCCGTAGCCCACCGTGTAGAAGCCGATGGCGTCGAGGTCGTCCAGCAGGTCGGCCTTTTCGAGATAGTCGGTGACAACCCGAGAGCCCGGAGCAAGGCTCGTTTTCACCCAGGGTTTCGCCTTTAGGCCCTTTTCGCGCGCGTTGCGCGCAAGCACGCCGGCGGCGACCATGACGGCCGGGTTCGACGTGTTCGTGCAGCTGGTGATCGCCGCGATCAGCACGGCGCCGTCGCGGATCTCCGCGGCTTCGCCGTCGATCGTCGCCGTTGCGGTGCCGCCGCCTTCGCGACCCTTGATCGCTTCGGCGAGGTGCTTCTCATAGGTCGAATCGGCGACCGAGAGTTCGATGCGATCCTGCGGCCGTTTCGGGCCGGCGATGCAGGGTTCGACCGAAGACAGGTCGAGCTCCAGCGTGTCGGTGTACAGCGCGTCCGGCTGGCCGTCCTCGCGCCAGAGGCCCTGTTCCTTCGCGTAGGTTTCGACGAGGGCGATCTGCTCCGCGCTGCGTCCTGAAAGCTCGAGGTAGCGAATCGTCTCGCCGTCGATCGGGAAAATCGCGCACGTGGAGCCGAACTCCGGCGACATGTTGCCGAGCGTCGCACGGTCGGCAAGCGGCAGTTGCGACAGGCCGTCACCGAAGAACTCGACGAACTTGCCGACCACGCCCTTGTTCCGCAGCATCTCGGTCACGGTCAGCACCAGGTCCGTAGCCGTCGCGCCTTCTCTGAGCTTGCCCGTGAGCTTGAAGCCGATGACGTGCGGGATCAGCATCGTTATCGGCTGACCCAACATGGCCGCCTCCGCCTCGATGCCGCCGACGCCCCAGCCGAGTACGCCCAGGCCGTTGATCATCGTCGTGTGCGAATCCGTGCCGACGACGGTGTCCGGGTAGGCGAGACGCTGGCCGTTCTTCTCGGTGTCGAACACGACGCGCGAGAGGTACTCCAGGTTGACCTGATGGACGATGCCGGTGTTAGGCGGCACGACCCGGAAGTTCTCGAACGCCGACTGGCCCCAGCGCAGGAACTGATAGCGCTCGCGGTTGCGCTGAAACTCGATCTTGTTGTTGAGATCGAGCGCGTTCGCGCTGCCGTAGCTGTCGACCTGCACGGAGTGGTCGATGACCAGCTCCGCTGGCGACAGCGGGTTGATCCGGTCGGCTGAGCCGCCGAGCTTGACGACGGCGTCGCGCATCGCGGCGAGATCGACGACCGCGGGAACGCCCGTGAAGTCCTGCAGGATGACCCGGCTCGGCGTGAACGAGATCTCGGTGCTCGGTGTCGCCTTCGGGTCCCAGTTTGCCAGCGCGAGGATGTCGTCCCGCGTCACGTCGCGGCCGTCTTCGTGGCGCAACAGGTTCTCCATGAGGATTTTGAGCGAGTAGGGCAAGCGGTCAACGTGACCGTCGCTCACGGCGTCGAGGCGATAGATCGTGAGATCGTCGCCGCCGACAGCCAGCGTCGAACGTGCGCCGAAGCTGTCCGTCATGTTTTCGTCTCCGGGGTAACTTTTGGTCAGATCAGGTGCGGCCAAGGGGCCGCTGGCGGGGCGGCATTATAGCTAAAGGGCCGGTCTCGCGCTTCGGCAATTGGGCGCCGGTGTCCGCTGGCTTCAGCCGGCCGCCGTCGCGGGCTCCGGTCGCTTTCCCGTCGTGCCGGCGGTAGCGGGCAAGCGGATTGCCCGTTCGATCACGGCGCCGCCGAGGCAGCGCTCGCCAGTGTAGAAAACAACGAATTGTCCGGGGGTTACGGCCCGCTGGGGCGTCGCGAACGTAACGTGGATTCCGCCATCGCCCGCGGGCGTGACGCGACAGGGCTGATCCGCCTGCCGGTAGCGAACCTTCGCCGTCAGATCCGCGCCCCGGCCGAGTCCGGCGGGCGGCCCGTTGATCCAGCTCGGGCTGCCGGCCTCGAGCGCGGTACTCATGAGCCTTGCGGTGCTGCCCTGGTCGACGATCAGCGCATTGGCGGCGACGTCCTTGTCGACGACGTACCAGGGCGCATCGTCCGCATCGCGCCGCCCGCCGATGCCGAGTCCCTGCCGCTGGCCGAGTGTGTAGTACATCAGGCCGGCGTGCTCGCCGAGCGTGCGCCCGTCCGCGGCCCTGATCGGGCCCGGGTTAGCCGGGAGATAGGTCTCGAGAAACTCGCGAAACGGCCGCTCGCCGATGAAGCAGATACCGGTACTGTCTTTCTTACCGTGAACCGGGATGCCGCTGTCCCGGGCGATCCGGCGCACCTGGTCCTTCGTGAGATCGCCCAGCGGAAACACGGTTTCGGCAAGCGCCTCGGCACTCACGGCATGGAGGAAATAGCTCTGATCCTTGCCCGGATCGATGCCCTTGAGCAAAGTGGGTTCGCCGCCGAGCGTCTCCCGGCGCGCATAGTGGCCGGTTGCAAGCAACTCGCCACCCAGACGCTTCGCATACTCGCGGAAGGAGCCGAACTTGATCTCGCGGTTGCAGAGCACGTCGGGGTTGGGCGTGCGTCCGGCCCGGTACTCCGCGAGGAAGTATTCGAAGACGCGATCGCGATACTCGCGGGCGAAGTTGACGTGGTGCAGCGGTATCCCGAGCCGCTCGCACACCTGCCTCGCGTCCTGGAGGTCCTCGGCCGCCGTGCAGTAACCGTCGTCGTCCTCCCAGTTCGTCATGTGCAGCGCATGCACGTCGGCGCCGGCCCGCTTGAGCAAGAGGCCCGCGACGGCCGAGTCGACGCCGCCCGACATCCCGAGAACGACGCGGCGGCCGGCTACCTTGTCAGCGAAATTCGTCATAGCCCGCCATTTTAGCTCGTTCGCGGCAAGCGGGCGCGGCCAGAGGGGAGCTGTCGGGTCGACTGGCCCGGAAGGACGGCCATCCCGTCGCCTCTCCGCGCTACCGTCGCAGCACCGGGGCCGGCCGCCGGCTACCGGCAGAGCGGACGTGCCGGGCGTCCGTCCGGCTAGACCAGATCGGCGGTCGCCAACACGGCTGCTACGTTCTGCTCGAGCGGCAGCATGCCGGTCAGCAGCGCATCGGATTGGCGCTTGCCGGCTTCGAAGTCCTTGAGGCAGCGCAGCACGACCGGGGACCGCAGAGTCGCGCGCGCCTTTTCGACGTCGGCGAGCGTGAGCCAGCGGCGGGCGATGATGCCGGTGTCGAGGGGTGCGGACTCGTCGCAGCTCGCAAAATCGGCGAGATACACGAGTCGCAGAAACTGCTGTCGGGTCTGCGGCTGGATCCACAGGTAGACGCCGATCAGGTCTTCGCAGAGTACCGTGCAGCCGGTTTCCTCGAGAACTTCGCGCACGACTGCCTGCTCCGGCGACTCGCCCGCTTCGATGTGGCCGCCGGGTTGTGTCAATACGTTGCGCCGATTGGCGACTTCTTCAACGAACAGGTAGCGCCCCTCATTGAGCACCACTGCCGCAACCGTCAGGTCAGTCGGGTACATAAGCTCCGTCTATCGTCCGATACCGAGTGGGTCAGATACCGAGTTGCCGGAATTCCATTTCCACTTCGCTGGCCGTCCAGATTTCGTCGAACATGCGGCTGTAGAGTTTGGCGACCGCGGGTTCGTCGAGATCCGCAATGCCCTCCCAACGCTCCGCCTGCAGGCGGTAAACGAGGGCCTTCTGGTCGGCAATGCAAAACGACTCGGCATGCGTTCGCAGGTCTTCGCGAACGTGCCGGAATTCGATGTAGGTGTTCAGGCGCCGCCCGAGGTGGACGAAGTTGTTGCCGTTCTTTATCGCCCGGGTCGGATCGGCGATCAGGACCCGGATTCGCGAGTAGGTCTGCGACAGAACGAGCCGCTTGATGACCTCGAGGAAGTCCGGGTCATCGTAGATCCCGGGCTCGAGGTCGTGGGTGAAGATCGATACCTTGCGTTTGGCTTCCCGCGCTACGCGAACGACCGCTTCGCGCATTTCGTCGCGTGTGGAGATTACCCAGCGTTTACCCCGGCTTTCGTCTTCGTAGTCCATCGGCGCGCTTTAGCTTCGTCCATCGCTCTTTAGAGCAAGCTCTGCTGGCGAGTGTACGTTGCCCGCGACGGGCGCCGGTGCCAACTGCGTCACGTTTTCGTGGCGCAGACTCCCCCGCGGGTCGGGAAAATGAGTTGCCGGACAAGGGTTTGAGATTCAATCTCAACAAGACACCTGATGGTCAGTATTGCACATATCGCCGGTTATGTGCTTTTACGGTCAAGGCGCGTCGAACATCCCCACACGCCAAAGGCGGTCGAGCAGTGCCCTCGACTCAGTGTGCCGCGACCAGGCCCGGCGCTCCGGGGCGTCGAGGCGCCGCCGCGCGCAGAGGCGGGCGAAAAGCGGTCTGCTGCGGGAATCGAGACGCAGCTTCTCGCCGTTTACCCAGGCCGACTCCGACGTCCAGGCCGCCAGCGCCATGCCGTGCACGACGAGCGCAGCTTCAGCAGGAGGCGGATGCCCGGGCCGTTCCGGCTTGAGCCAGTGTTTCGGTGTGGTTACCGTCCTGGCCAGGGCATCGACGACTTCGCTTCCACCCGGTCCCGGCAACTGCCGGCGCAGCGCGGCGACGGCCGCATCCGGTATGCGGCCGGGCTCCGCGCGCTCGTCGGCCGGGCGCCAGGCAAACAGTCGGTCGCCATTCGCATCGGCGGCGATCTGGTCCAGCGGAATCCCCCGCATGCCGATAGAGCAGGTAGTGCAGAGGGTTTCGGCGACGCCGTGATGCGCTGCTCCCGGCGGCAGATACAGCACGTCGCCGGGCGTCGCGGTTCGCGCGTCACCGTTAGCAAAGGGCTCTACTAGGTCGAGGTCCTCACTGAGCGCCGGGGCGGGTTGCGGCGTCCCGGTGGTCCATTGCCAGCGTCGCGCACCGTGAGCCTGGACGAGAAAGACGCTGTAGCGATCGACGTGAGGCCCGACGCTGCCGCCGGGAGCCGCAACGCTGATCATCAGGTCATCGATGCACCAGTCCGGCACGAAAGGGACGAGCCCGAACCACGCGCGCAGTTCGGGAAGGTGCTTCTCGACATCGTGTACCAGGAGCGTCCAGTTGTCCGGGGGCAGCGATCCGAGCCGATCGGCGTCGAACGGTCCTCCCTCGGCCCGGTAGCGGCTCTGGCCATTCCCGGTTTCGGTGAACACGAGGCGACTTTCGACGTCGTCCTGGGTAGCCAGCCAGGCGATTTCGTCGGCGTCGGGCAGAGGGAGCGCGGCGCAGGGCGCCGCGCCCGGCAGCCAGACGGGCCGTTGCCCGTAGTCGGTTCGGAGGAAGGCCGCCAGACCGCCTGGCCGCGTGCCAAAGTCGAGCGGATCAGCCGGGGGCATCCCGACCGAGCTCGGCCGCCAGTCCGACGTAGGTCGCGGGTGTAAGCGTCAGGAGACGCTGCTTCTCCGGCTCCGGAATCTTAAGCGTTGCGATGAATTCCGCGAGAAGCTCGCGCGTCACGGCCTGACCGCGCGTCAGCGCCTTGAGTTTCTCGTACGGTTCAGGGATTCCGTAGCGCCGCATCACGGTCTGCACGGCCTCGCCAAGCACTTCCCAGGCCTCGTGCAGGTCGGCCTCGACAACGTTGCGGTCGAGCCGCAGTTTCCCGACTCCCTTGAGCGCCGACTGAACGGCGATGAGCGTGTAGGCAATCGCAACGCCGATATTCCGCTGGACGGTCGAGTCGGTCAGGTCGCGCTGCCAGCGGGAGATCGGCAGTTTCTCGGCAAAATGCCTGAGCAGCGCCGTGGACATTCCCAGATTGCCTTCGGCATTTTCGAAGTCGATCGGGTTGACCTTGTGCGGCATCGTGGACGATCCGACTTCGCCCTCGTTGAGCTTCTGGCTGAAGTAGCCGAGAGAGATGTAGCCCCAGACGTCACGACAGAAATCGATCAGAACGGTGTTGTAGCGGATCAGGGCATGCGCGTACTCGGCCGTCCAGTCGTGCGGCTCGATCTGGGTCGTGTGGCTGTTCGGCTCGAGGCCGAGCGAGGTCACGAAGCGTCGGCTGACCTCGCGCCAGTCCGTATCGGGGTAGGCGACGTGGTGCGCGTTGAAGTTGCCGACGGCGCCGTTGAACTTGCCGCGAATGGCGACGCCGGACAGGCTTCGCTGCGCGTTCGCGAGACGATGGGCGACGTTCATGAACTCTTTCCCGACCGTAGTCGGGCTGGCCGTTTGCCCATGCGTGCGGGACAGCATCGGTACGTCGGCATATCGCTGGGCGAGGTTCGTGACAGCGAGTCGAAGCGTGCGCATCTGCGGCAGCAATGCGTCGCTCCTCGCGGTTCTGAGCATCAGGGCATAGCTCAGATTGTTGATGTCCTCCGAGGTGCAGGCGAAGTGCAGGAAGTCCTTCAGCGGGCCGGTCTCCGGACCGTTCCCCAGCTTCTCCCGAATGAAGTATTCGACTGCCTTCACGTCGTGATTGGTCCGTGACTCGATAGCCTTGACGCGTTCGGCGTCGTCCACCGAAAACCTGTCGACGAGATCGTTGAGCACGTCTTTCATTACCGGCGACAGCGGGGCGAGTTCGCTTACGCCCGGCTCGTCGGCCAGGCACTGCAGCCAGCGGACTTCGACGAGCACGCGGAAACGAATGAGCCCGTACTCCGACAGAATGTCGCGAAGACTGTTCGCCTTGTCGGCATAGCGGCCGTCAACGGGGGAAATGGCTTTGAGCGGAGAGACTTTCATACACGAGAAACCGGTGTAGACTTGCGCGCGCGAAGCGCGAATCATACACGTTTTCCGTAAAGCTCCGGGGCTCTTCGCGGGCGCCTGCGGCGCCGCCGACCGGGCAAAAAACTCCAGAGAATCAAGCTGATGAACGACAAGGCCTACCGCATCGAAAAGGACAGCATGGGCGAACTCAGGGTGCCCGAAAACGCTCTGTGGGGCGCACAGACCCAGCGCGCCGTTCAGAACTTTCCGATCAGCGGCCTGCCGATGCCGCGGCGGTTTATCGCCGCGCTCGGTCTGGTCAAATGGGCGGCGGCGGGTGCCAATGCCGAACTCGGACTGTTGAAGAGCGATGTCGCGATAGCGATCCAGAAGGCCGCGCTCGCGGTGGCGGCCGGCGACCACGACGAGCATTTTCCGATCGATGTGTTTCAGACCGGCTCGGGCACCAGTTCGAACATGAACGCCAACGAGGTTATCGCACGGCTTGCGGCGGCGTCGCTGGGGGCGGGCGTACACCCCAACGACCACGTCAACATGAGTCAGAGCAGCAACGACGTAATCCCCACGAGCGTTCACGTCAGCGCGGCCATGGGCGTCACGGCCGACCTGCTCCCCGCGCTGGAGCACCTGTCACAGACGCTGGCCGACAAGGCGGCAGAGTGCGCCGCTATCGTCAAGACCGGGCGCACGCACCTGATGGATGCGATGCCGGTGACGCTGGGTCAGGAACTCGATGGCTGGCGAGCTCAGATCGATAGCGGTTCGGCAAGGCTGCGCGACGTCATGCCACGGCTCACGGGGCTGGCGCAGGGTGGAACGGCCGTCGGTACGGGCATTAACGCGCACCCGAAGTTCGGTGCCAAGGTTGCCGTGCTGCTGTCGGAACAGACCGGTATCGACTTTCGTCCGGCCGAGTCGCGGTTCGAGGCGATGTCGTCGCAGGACACGGCCGTGGAGCTGTCCGGGCAGCTCCGGACGTTTGCGGTGAGTCTGACCAAGATCGCGAACGATCTCCGCTGGATGAACTCCGGCCCGCTGGCGGGAATCGGCGAGATAGAACTGCCCGCGCTGCAGCCGGGCTCGAGCATCATGCCGGGCAAGGTGAATCCGGTCGTACCGGAAGCGGTTGCGATGGTTTGCGCTCAGGTGGTGGGCAACGACGCGACGGTCGCGATGGCGGGTCAGTCGGGCAACTTTCAGCTCAACGTCATGCTGCCGGTGGTGGCCTACAATCTGCTGCAGAGCGTCGAGATTCTCGGCAACGCGTCGCGCTGTCTGGCGGACTCGGCGATCGCGGGCTTCAGTGTCAACACGGACAACATCAACCGGGCTCTGGACCGTAATCCGATCCTCGTAACGGCGCTGAACCCGGTCATCGGCTACGAGAAGGGTGCCGCGGTCGCGAAACAGGCTTACAAGGAGGGCCGCCCGGTCAAGGACGTGGCGCGGGAGCTGACGGACCTGAGCGACGCCGAGCTCGACCGTCTGCTCGATCCCGCCGCGTTGACCGAGGGAGGCATCAAGCATTAGTCCGGTTCGGGGCATCGGTTGGACGTGACCGTTTCGATCGACACCGCGGCCCTGACCGCGCGGTTGGCCGGAACGGCGCCGCCGGACAACCCGCGGGCCGTCAGCCTGCCCGCGGCCACGGCACACTGGCCGGCCGAGCTCGTCGCGTCGCTGGCCGATGAACTGAAACCGGCGGGGGTGCTGGTTCCCATCGTCGAGCGCCGGGCGGGGCTGACCGTGCTGCTGACCGAGCGTTCCGCGGAACTCAAGCACCATGCCGGCCAGATCGCGTTTCCCGGCGGGCGAATGGAGCCCGGGGATCCGGACATCGTGCAGACCGCGCTGCGCGAAACCCATGAGGAAGTCGGCATCGCGCCGGATCGCGTTACGGTGGTCGGGTACCTGCCGCCGCTGCCGACCGTGACCGGCTACGCCGTGACGCCCGTAATCGGCGTCGTAAGAGAGCCCTTGACGCCGAGTATCGACCGGGCCGAGGTCAGCTCGGCGTTCGAGGTACCGCTGGCGTTTGTGCTCGACAGAGCGAACGCACGCGCCGGTACGCGCCGTTTTCAGGGGCGGGAGATCCCCGTGGTCGAGTTTCGGTATGCCGGTCATCGGATCTGGGGCGCCACGGCGCATATGCTCGTCGAGTTAAGGAAAGTTGTTTTAAAATAAATATTTATGACTGAAATCGAGAAATTACTCGAGATAATGCGACGGCTACGCGACCCGGAGAACGGCTGCCCCTGGGACCTCGAACAGGATTTTTCGACGATCGCGCCGTACACGATCGAGGAGGCCTACGAGGTTCTCGACGCGATTCAGCGCGACGATATGAACGGACTGGCGGGGGAACTCGGCGACCTCCTGCTGCAGGTCGTGTTCCACGCACAGATGGCCGCGGAGGCCGGGCATTTTGCGTTCGCGGACGTCGTCGCCGCGATCAACGACAAGATGATTCGCCGACATCCCCACGTTTTCGGCGACGCCGAGGCGCGCGACGCGGAGAAGGTCGAGGGCAGCTGGGAGCGGATAAAGGCGGCGGAGCGGGCGGACGAGGACGATCGTAGCGCGCTTGCCGGGGTCGCCATGGCGCTGCCCGCGCTCAAACGGGCGCACAAGCTCGGTAAGCGCGCGGCCGTCGTCGGCTTCGACTGGCCGGACGCTCGCGGACCCGCGGAGAAGCTACGGGAGGAGCTTGAGGAGGTCGCCGAGGCCGAAGCGGCGGGCGACGCCGGGGCCGTCGCCGAGGAGGTCGGAGACCTGCTCTTCGCGGCGGCCAATCTCGCACGGCACCTCAAAGTAGATCCGGAAACTGCCCTGGCCGCCGCGAACGTCAAGTTCGAGCGGCGGTTTCGCGCCGTCGAGGCCATGCTGAATGCGCGCGGTGAGCGGCTTCAGGATCTGCCGCTGGAGACGCTCGAAGAGGCCTGGCAGGCCGTCAAGGACGCCGCGTCCGCCGATCCGGCCTGAGCGCTCCGCCCGCATTCAGCCAACGTTCATTGCCCTGGCTCTAGTCTTGCTTCCAGGCTGGCAAAAGGGCCGGTCGCCAACAGGGAGTAGGACATCATGGAATCACGGCACCTGAAAGCGGTTAACGGTATCGCCCTCGCGGCCATCGCCGCAACGGGGCTTGGCTATTCCGCGACCGCGAGTGCGGATCCCGGCTTTCGCTACGCAAGCAGCTATACGACGTCGAACTATGCGCGGAGCCATACGCGCGATGCGCAGTACGACTACGCGCAGGTGCTGAGCGCCGAGCCGATCATCCGCTACGTAACGGTCAGCACGCCCGTCAGACAGTGCTGGCAGGAGACCGAGTACGTCGAGGTCAATCCGAGGCACCGCAGCACCGGCGGCAGCGCCCTGGTCGGCGCAATCATCGGCGGCGTCGTCGGACATCAGTTCGGCAGCGGCCGCGGCAACGACGCCGCGACCGTGGCAGGCAGCCTGATCGGTGCCGCCATCGGTTCCAATGCCGCCCGCCAGGCGAACCGCCGGCATCGTTCCGAAGTCTACTCGCGCCCGGTCGAACGCTGTTCGACGACGATGCAGGAGCATCAGGAGGAACGCATCGAGGGCTACCGGGTTGTATACCGCTACAACGGGCAGAAGTACGCGACCGAGATGCCCTACGATCCGGGCCGCGAAATTCGTGTCAGGGTTGACGTCCGGCCGGCCGGCTGAGCCCTGCCGCGACAGAGCCTGACTGTGAAGCGCTGCGTTGCATTCGGTTAGCCGACGGACCACACTCTGCCGGGTTGCCGCTCGAGCGCGGCATCTCACCAGGATGCACCCGTGAAGATACGCTTTAGCCTGCTGCCCGCGATCGCTCTGATCGCAGTCGTTACGACGCTGCTGCCCGCAACCGCCGACGCGCGCTTGCTGCCGCCGCCGGACGACGCAGTCACCGCTCCGGCGACCGTCTACGAGGTCACGCAGAGCGACGGTATCAGTCTGAACCAGGCGATAGAGCGCGTGCGCCGGCAGTCCGATTTCCAACGCCTGTTGTCGGCGGATACACAGGTCCGCGGGAATCGTGAAGTGCACTCCGTCAAGTACATGACCAAGGACGGCACGGTACGTACGAGGCAGTTCAACGGTCGGCGGCGCTGAGACCGGAGACGCTCACCATGCGCATACTGATCATCGAAGACGACTCGACCCTGCGCGAGACTCTGGCGCGGCAGCTCTCGGGAGAAGGCTTCGCCGTCGAGCAGGCAGCGGACGGCCGCGAGGGCCAGTACTTCGCGCTGGAGTACCCGGTCGATCTCGCCATCATCGATCTCGGCCTGCCGGAGGTCTCCGGCATCGACATCATCCGTGCGGTCCGCGAAGCCGGCAAAACCTACCCGATCCTGATCCTGACGGCGCGCGACCGCTGGCAGGACAAGGTAGACGGGCTGTCAGCCGGCGCCGACGACTATGTCGTCAAGCCGTTTCACTTCGAGGAGGTCTGTGCGCGGCTGAGTGCCCTGCTGCGGCGAACCGGCGGCTGGGCTTCGTCGATCCTCGACGCCGGTCCGGTGACCCTCGATATGTCGCGGCAGGAACTCAAGGTCGATGGTCGCGCCATCGACCTGACCAGTTTCGAGTACAAGATCATCGAGTACCTGATGGTGCGCGCTGGCGAAGTCATTTCGAAGACCGAACTGACCGAGCGGCTGTACGATCAGGACTTCGAGCGTGACTCCAACGTCATCGAGGTATTCATCGGGCGCCTCAGGAAGAAGCTCGATCCCGACAACAGCCTGAAGCCGATTGAGACTCTTCGCGGCCGCGGCTACCGCTTCGCGCTGGAGCGCAACCAGGCGGCATAGTCCGCCGATAACCTATCCCAAACTACGTTGCGGCTATTCGCACCGGAACCCGGCCTCGACACTGTCTGTGCGTTGGGTCTCCAGCCGCGTCGCGTCGTTTAGTCCCGCGGCCGTTCGACGGTACCGTTGTCCGGAATCGGTGTTGCCTCAAGATCGCTCAGTACGGAACGGCATCCACGCAGTCGAAAATGGTGTCAGACACGATACTTGGAACGGCACCCGGGCAGTGGCGTAAGGTCAGCGATGCCGAAGTAAAGGCAATGTCCAGCAAAAAGGAGTCTGACACCTTTTACCCAACCCCGCCACGTGCGGTGAAATGCCAACCGATGAACTGCCAACCCCGCCATGCGATAAGATCGCCGCTGGCGCGGCCACGATGTAGTTTGGGATAGGTTCTGGTGTATTCGCTCAATGCGCGCCTGCTGATTTCGGTCAGCCTTCTGTTGCTCCTGTTCTTTGGCGCGACGATCGTCGTGCTGGACACGGCCTTCCGTACCGCCGGCGAGCAGGCGCGCGAGGACATCCTGGACGGCCACCTGATGTCGATGCTGGCGGCGGCCGAGATCGATGCGGACGGTAGCCTCGAACTGCGTCGCGACCTGCCCGAGCCGCGCTTCTCGAACCTGGGCTCGGGGCTCTACGCCGCAATCCACGATGCGGCCGGTGCCACGGTGTACCGCTCCCGCTCGGCCCTCGGACTCGATATCCCGACGGCCGAGCCCGGTCCGCCCGGGCGCGAGCGATTCGCCCGGCTGGCGCTCGACGACGGTACGCCGCTTCTGTCGTTGACGCTTGCCGTGCAGTGGGAGATCGCGGAAGGCGAACTCAGGCCATTCGTGTTCTCCGTCGCCGAGAGTCTGGACTCGTTCAACGCACAGGTGGCCGGTTTTCGTCGGCAGCTCTTCGGCTGGTTTGCGGCAGTCGCGGCAATCATGCTGTTGTCGATATGGCTCGTGTTGCGCGGGCTCCTGAAGCCGCTGCGGCAGATCGAGACGGAGATCGTCGAGATCGAAGAGGGTGCGCGGCAAACCTTGTCGGGCGACTTCCCGAACGAACTCACCGGCGTTGCGAGGAACCTCAATCTGCTGATCGACAGCGAGCGCGCGCGCTCCGATCGTTACCGCCACACGCTGGACAATCTTGCGCACAGCCTCAAGACGCCGCTGGCGGCAATGCGCTCGCTGGCCGGAGAGTTCGGCAGTGCCGACAATTCCCGGATCAATGAGCAAATCGCGCGGATGGACGAGATCGTGCGCTACCAGCTGCGCAAGCCGCGGCAGGCGGCCGGCACGCTGTTGCTGACGCCGATCGACTTGAGCGAGGAAACGGAGCGGCTGGTCGGGAGTCTGCGAAAGGTGCACCGCGACAAAGCGCCGGCAATCAGCGTGTCCATCGACGAGCGGGCAAGCTTTCGTGGCGACGGCGGCGACTATCTCGAAATGGCGGGCAACCTGATCGACAACGCCTGCAAGTGGTGCGAAGCGCATGTGCGTGTCGGCATCAAACCGGCCGGAACGGGCGGGATGGTGCTATCCGTCGCCGACGACGGCCCCGGCGTTCCTGAGGAAGCCCGCGAGGCGCTGCTGCAGCGGGGCATGCGGCTGGACGAAAACACGCCCGGCCACGGCATCGGCCTCGCGATCGTAAAGGACATCGCGGAGTCCTACGGCGGTCATCTCGCCCTGCAGTCGGCAGACCTCGGCGGTGCCCAGTTCACGATAACGATCCCGCAGTCGTGACCCCGGGTCTCTACTGAGCGGACCCCTGGCTGCCGCCACCACCTCGCGGTCCGGCCTGCTTGCCGATCGCGTTGGCCACGTTGATGATCGGCTCGACGAACTCCATCGGCATGGGGAACACCACCGTGTTGGTCTTCTCGTTGGCGATCTCCTTGAGGGTCTGCAGGTAGCGTAGCTGGAGACCCTGCTTTTCGCTGGCAAGCGTCTTCGCGGCCTCCGCGATCATCTGCGCCGCCTGCTTTTCGCCCTCGGCGTTGATCACCTTGGCGCGCCTGGAGCGTTCCGCCTCAGCC
>JANQGQ010000007.1 GCA_028277185.1 Woeseiaceae bacterium | reverse complement strand
CGGCGCGCGGCATCAATGCGCTGCGGCAGGCGGAGATCTTCGATCTCGTGGAGCCGCTGCTGGTCCCGATGCGCGGCCGCCTCGTACACCACCTTGACGGCAGCACGGAGTTCTTGCGCTACGGATCGGGTGCCGACGAGGAGATTTACTCCGTTACCCGGATCGGCCTAAACCGCCTGCTGCTCGACGCGGCGGAGGCGACGCCCGGCGTCCGGCTCAACTTCCGGCAGCGGGCGATCGGTTACGATGCGCCGGACCGTCGCGTGCACATGCGCAATCTCGACGACGACAGCCTGTACACGGTCTCCGCGGCGCCGCTGTTCGCGGCCGACGGCGCCGGTTCGATCATCCGCCGCTCGTTCGACGGCTCGGACACCTTCGGCGGCATCGAGAGCCTGCTGCGCCACGGCTACAAGGAACTCGAGATACCGGCCGGCCCGGACGGCAGCTATCGGCTGCGCGCCGATGCCCTGCACATCTGGCCGCGCGGCGGATTCATGCTCATCGCCCTGCCGAACCCGGGCGGCGACTTCACGCTTACCCTGTTTCTCCCCAACGACGGCGAACCGAGCTTCGAGTCGCTGTCCACCGCGGACGCCGTGGAGCGTTTCTTCGCCGAGCAGTTTCCGGACGCCGCGCCGCTGATCCGGAACCTCGCCGACGACTTCCTCGAACGGCCGCTCGGCATCCTCGGCACGGTCCGCTGCCGGCACTGGCACGAACGCGGCAACGTGCTGCTGATCGGCGACGCCGCGCACGCCGTGGTGCCGTTCCACGGTCAGGGCATGAACCTGGCGTTCGAGGACTGCGTCCTTCTGTCGAAGATCGTTCGCGAGCACGGCCCCGATTGGCCGAACGTGTTTGCGCTATACGAAGCCGAGCAGCTTGCCAACGCAAACGCCATCGCGGACATGGCCCTCGACAACTACATCGAGATGCGGGACACGGTCCGCGATCCGAAATTCGCGCTTCGCAAGGCGCTTGCGTTCGAACTCGAACGACGGCTGCCGGGCTACTTCATCCCGCGCTACTCGATGGTGATGTTTCATGCCGACATCCCCTATCTCGTCGCGCAAAAGCGCGGCGAGGTGCAGAACGCCCTGCTCGAGGAGTTCACCGAGGCAGCCGGGACGATGGACGATGTCGACCTGGAAGGCGCCATGGCCGCGGTCGTCGAACGCCTCAAGCCGCTGTCGGCGGTCCGGACCGATCTAGCGATATGAAGCGGTAGGCGTGTTCGTCGCGCTCATCGGGGACGCCTTCCTCGCGAGACGTCTCGACCCATTCCGAACGACCGAGATCGGGAAACCGGGCGTCGCCCTCCACGTCCGCGTCGACTTCCGTCAGGTAGATGCGCGTCGCCCGGTCGAGAAACGCGCGGTAAATCGCCTCCCCGCCGATGATCATGACCTCGGCCTCGCCCTCTAGCAGGGACAGCGCCGCCTCGGGCGAAGACACGACCTCGGCGCCGTCAGCCGCGTAGCCCGGCTGCCGCGTGATCACGACGTTCCGGCGCCCCGGCAGCGGCCGCCCGATCGACTCCCAGGTCTTGCGGCCCATCACCACGGGCTTGCCGAGGGTGAGCGCCTTGAAGTAGCGAAGATCCCCGGGCAGTCGCCAGGGCAGCTCGCCGTCGCGGCCGATGACGCCGTTTCGCGCTACCGCGGCGACGAGCGACACGCGCATATCCGTCAGACCGCCACCTTGGCCGGTATGTGCGGATGCGACTCGTAGTTGAGGATCTCGAAGTCGTCGTAGCGATAGCCGAAGATGCTCTCGGGGCGGCGCTTGATCGCCAGCGTCGGCAGCGGCAAAGGCTCCCGCGTGAGTTGCTCGTCCGCCTGCTCGAGATGGTTCAGGTACAGATGGCAATCCCCGCCGGTCCAGACGAAATCGCCGACGCCGAGATCGGCCTGCTGTGCAAGCATGTGCGTCAGGAGCGCGTATGACGCGATGTTGAAGGGAACGCCGAGAAAGATATCGCAGCTGCGCTGATACAGCTGGCACGACAGACGGCCGTCGGCCACGTAGAACTGAAACAGGCAGTGACACGGCGGCAGCGCCATCGCCTGGATGTCGGCGACGTTCCACGCGCAAACGATGATCCGCCGGGAATCGGGCGTTTCCTTGAGCTGGCGGACAACCTCGGCGATCTGATCGATCGTCTGGCCGTCCGGCGTGGGCCAGCTTCGCCACTGAACGCCGTAAACCGGTCCGAGATCGCCGTTTTCGTCGGCCCACTCGTCCCAGATCGACACGCCGTTATCCTTGAGATAACGGATGTTGCCGTCGCCCGACAGAAACCACAGCAGCTCGTGAACGATCGAGCGGGTGTGCAGCTTCTTCGTCGTGACCAGCGGAAAACCCGCCGTCAGGTCGAAACGCATCTGGTGGCCGAAAACGCTCAGCGTCCCGGTTCCGGTGCGGTCCTCCTTACGGAATCCGGTCTCGCGCACCCGGCGCATCAGGTCGAGGTATTCACGCACGGCTTTTGGCTCCCTTGTTCGGTCCGCTGCTCGGTTCGCGCCGGTAGGCAAGCGCCAGCATGATGATACCGGCAAGGATCATCGGCGTGGACAGTACCTGACCCATCGTGACCCAGCCGAAGGCGAGATAGCCGAGATCGACATCGGGCATCCGATAGAACTCCACGAAGAAACGGAACGCCCCGTAGCCGATCAGGAACACACCGGACACGGCCATACGCGGCCGCGGCTTCGACGAGAACCACCAGAGTATTGCGAACAGCACGAAACCCTCGAGCAGCGCTTCGTACAGCATGGACGGGTGCAGCGGCGGCGTCCACTCGGTGCCGGCCGGCAGGTTCAGCTTCGAGCCGCACAACTCCGCGCGGCCCGGCAGAGAGTAGTCGCAGCGCACCCGCATGGCCCAGGCGACGCCCTCCGTCGGCCGGCCCCACAGCTCGCTGTTGATGAAGTTGCCGATGCGCCCGAAACCCAGGCCAAGCGGTACGAGCGGTGCGACGAAGTCGGTCATCGTCCACATGTTCGTCTGCAACTTCCGGCCGAACCAGGCCATCGCGGCGATCACGCCGAGGAGCCCGCCGTGAAACGACATGCCGCCTTCCCAGATTTTGACCGGGTAGAGCAGATCGCGGCCCCAGTCGTCGAGGCCGTAGAAGAACACGTAGCCGATGCGGCCGCCGAGGATCACGCCGAGCATCGCATAGAAAACCAGATCGTCGACCTGCGCGGCGCTGATCGGCGATCCGGGCCGCCGGCAGCGCAGCCTCGCCAGCCACCAGCCGAACGCGAAACCGACGACGTACATCATCCCGTACCAGCGGATCTTCAGCGCGCCGATCTCGAAGATGATGGGATCGATCTCTGGATAAGTCAGCATTGAGGGCGGCCGGGCGGGAGAGGCCTGTATCATAGCCACTCTGCAGGTCCGGTTACAGAACAGCGCAATGGCGAACCAGCTCGGCGGCGAAACGAGTCCCTACCTGCTGCAGCACGCGGACAATCCCGTGCACTGGTACCCGTGGGGTGATGCGGCTTTCGACGCAGCCCGTAGCTCGAAGAGGCCGATACTCCTCTCGGTCGGCTATTCCGCGTGCCATTGGTGCCACGTGATGGCGCACGAGTCCTTCGAAGACGCGGCGACGGCGGCGGTCATGAACGAGCTGTTCGTCAACGTGAAAGTCGACCGGGAGGAACGCCCGGACGTCGACAGGATCTATCAGACCGCGCACCAGCTCATTACCCAGCGGGCAGGCGGCTGGCCGCTGACGATGTTCCTCGATCCCGACGATCAACGGCCGTTTTTCGGTGGTACCTACTTTCCGGCTAAGGAAAGCCATGGCCTGCCCTCGTTTGTCCAACTGCTTAAGGCCGTAGCGAAGTACTACCGCGAGGAACGCAGCGAAGCGAAAGCCCAGGGCGCAAAGATCAGCTCGATCCTCGAAACCCTCGCCCCGCCTCCGGCGGACGACGCCAGCCTCGACACGGGGCCGCTCGAACGCGCGCGAACCGTCCTCGCCCAGAGCTTCGACAGCGACTTCGGCGGCTTCGGCGGCGCGCCGAAGTTTCCCCGCCCCGTGACGCTCGATTTCCTCTTGCGGAGCTGGCGGACATCGGCCGACGTCGACGAACCGGACGTCGAGTCGCTGTACATGGCCACGCTGACGCTCAAGCGGATGGCCGACGGCGGTCTGTTCGACCATCTGGGCGGCGGTTTCTACCGCTATTCCGTCGACGACTACTGGCAGATTCCGCATTTCGAGAAGATGCTGTACGACAACGGCCCACTGCTCGCGCTGTACGCCCAGGCGTGGCTGGCGACGGGCGACGAGCAGTTCCGGCGGCCCGCCGAGGCCACGGCCGAATGGCTGCTCGCCGACATGCGCTCCCCCGAGGGCGGCTTCTATGCCGCGCGCGACGCCGATTCGGAGGGGGTGGAAGGACAGTACTATGTCTGGAAGCCCGAGGAAGTCCGCTTGCTCGTCGACGCGGCCGACTACGACTTCGTGAGCCGCTACTACGGTCTCGACCAGGCAGCCAACTTCGAGGAACGCTGGCACCTGTGCCTGCGCCAACCGTTCGACGACGCGGCGGCCGCAGCGGGCCTCGAGACCGACGAGGCCGCGGCAGCGCTCGAGCGGGCGCGAAGCATACTCCTCGCCGCCCGCGGCCGACGGGAGCCGCCGCTCCGCGACGACAAGCAGCTGACGTCCTGGAACGCGCTCACGATTCGCGGGCTGGCCATCGCGGGCCGTGCGTTCGAACGCGACGACCTGCTCGACGCCGCCGGGCGCGCGCTCGGCTTCCTGCAGTCGAAGCTATGGTCCGGTGACCGGCTCCACGCAAGCTACAAGGATGGGCGGGCCCGCTTCAACGCGTACCTCGACGACCACGTGTTTCTGATCGATGCGATTCTCGAGTACCTGCAGGCGCGCTGGAGCACCGCGCTGCTCGACTTCGCGATCGAGCTTGCGGACCGCGTGCTCGATCGTTTCGCCGATGCGCGAGGCGGCTTTTTCTTCACGTCCGACGATCACGAAACGCTGATGCACCGCCCTAAGCCGCTTGCGGACGACGCACTGCCGTCGGGCAACGGCGTCGCAGCCTGCGTCCTGCAGCGGCTCGGCTTTTTGCTTGGCGAGACGCGCTACCTCGACGCCGCCGAAGCGACGCTCAGGAGCGCCTGGCGCGCGCTGGAGGAATACCCGCACGGCCACGTGATGCTGCTGATCGCCCTGGCGGAGCGCCTGCTACCCGTCGAGAGCGTCATCATCCGCGGCGACGAGGCCGAAGCCCGTCGCTGGCAGCGCGCCGCGGCCCGGATCTACGCACCGGGGCGCATGCTGTTCGCGATTCCGCGGGACGAGACGGGACTGCCGGGAGCGCTGGCCGGGCGCGAGGCGCGCCGTGGGGAGACTCTGGCGTACCGGTGCACCGGCACGCAATGCGGGCTGCCCCTGACGAGCTTCGATGCGCTTGCGGCAGCCTTGCGCTCCGACCGCTTGCCGACCTGATGTCGCTGCCGGACAGCCATCGCTTCGTCGATCTTAGCGACGGCCGCTGCCACTTCAGGATCGACGGACCGGAGAACGGCCCGCCGCTGCTCCTCGTCCACGGCGCGACGGTACCGGGCTTCGAGTTCGAGCGTACGCTGCCGATGCTGAATGCAGCCGGATACCGAACCCTGTGTCCGGACCTGTACGGCCACGGGTACTCGGCGCGCCCGGCTGCCCGTTACGACTACGCGCTCTTCCTGCGCCAGCTTAAGGAGCTGTTGGACCGCGAGTTCGCCGGTCGGCGCGTGAGCCTGATCGGCCATTCGCTGGGTGCCGTAATCGCCGCGCGCCTGCTCGTCGGGAATCCGGAGCGCTTCGACGCGCTCGTCATGGCGGCACCGATGCTCGACTTCAGAGGCAAGCGGCGCGTCGTTCGCTTGCTCGACGCGCCGGGGCTGGGCGAACTGATCGTGCACGCCTGGGTCGTCCCGATGCTCGTCCGCCGCCGGACGCGGCGCTATCGGCCTATCGAAGACGGGCGCTTCGTCCGCAAGTTCCGTGACCAGCTACGGGTGCCGGGCTACGGACGCGCACTGCTTTCGCTCATGCGCAGCGGCGCGCTCGGCGACCAGGCGGACGTCTACCGCGATCTCGCGCGCACGGCCAATCGTGTGCTGCTGATCCGCGGAGCGAACGACGACATCGTCCCCGCCGGCCAGTTCGATACGCTGGCGGCACTGCACCCGGGAGCGCGCGCGCTGACCGTCGCCGACACGGCGCACGCGATGCTGTTGACGCATCCCGACGCCGTGCTGCCTGCCGTGCTGGATTTCCTCAGCGACAGAAGTAGCGGTCGCCGCGCGCAGGAATGCCATCGCGGCCTACCCGGCCCGATGCGAGGATGAACACCTGACCGCCGTTCCGCTGGCAGGCGGCGCGGTAATCGCGAAAGCGGTTCTCGTAGTCGACGTTGGCATAGCTGCGGTCTTCGAGCCGGGCCTCGTCAAATGCGGCACACCCGGCCAGCACGACGAGAGCACAGGCAAGCACTGACACTTTGTATCGCGGCACGTCGGTTTCCCCTCGTCTCTCTGGGACCCGAGCATCGGCAGCGCCGGCCCGAAGATCCCGACGATGGCGCGAGTGCCGTCCGAGAGTTTTCCGAAGAAACCCGAGAAGTCTTTTAATTCAGTGCTTTACGTGATGCCGCGGGTTGGTAGCGCAACGTGAGCTGAAACGATACGTCAGGGGATGAGTTGACTTTGATGTCCTCGCCCACGGCGACGCTCAGAACGTAACGCCTGCTCAGACGCAGGTTGCCGCCGAAGGTCAGCGTCACCGCGGGCTCGCCGAGGACCTCGAGTTCCGAATCGTGCGTCGCGGTTCTCAGGAGCGCCTGAGCCCGGACTTCGAGCCACGACGAGGCCCGATAGCCGAATCCGGCGGCAAGCTGGCCGATCCAGTCGCGATAACGATCGGCGAGGATCCCGGGCTCGTCGACCCAGACCAGGTTCGCCCGATAGAACGCATTCAGGCGCCCGTCGGCGCCGAGATCCGCGATGTCGCCGGCGAGCCCGGCGCTCACCGTGACCGCCTCCGCGCCGGTCAGGCTGTCCACGCTGCCGGTCGGCAGGGTCAGCCCGAAGCGCAGTGCGCGCCGATGCGCGCCGCCGGCGTCGAGACGCCAACCGGCCATCAGGCGCAGGTCGCCGAAGTCCCCGGCGCTGTCGCGAAGGTCGAGGCGCGAGCCGCTGGCATCGACGTAGCTGAATTCGAGCAGATCGCTGGCGCGGGTTTCCCGGCTCCCGCCGGGCAGGCCGAACAGGTCGTGCCAGCCGTCGATCAGCGAATCGAGATTACCCGCTGAGTGTCGCAAATACGGCACCCGCAGACCCAGTTCCAGCCGCTCGCCGACTCCGTAGCGCAGCCCCAGCTCCAGTCGGGTGGTCTCCCCGTCGAAGATCAGGATTTCGTCGTCCCGGTTGGTCGCTATCGCGTGGCTCGAGGTCATCGCGAGCAGCGAGCCTGCGAAGCGGCCGCGCTCGAGCAGGACGGCGCCCTCGGTGCTGTCGGGAAAGCTCACTATTCCCGACACGGGCCCGTTATCCCGATCGTCGAGAGGCTCCCCGGCCATCGCAGCGGCACCGATGAACGGGCTGGCCAGACCGAAGCCGGCGACACTCAGGACGATTCTCCTGACGATACTCATGACAACAATCGGGCGAAGCGACATGGCGGCCTGCCGGGACTTTGCGAAAGCGGGGGAGTATACGCGCGATAGTGCACGGCTTTTTCGAGCCTGTCGCGCAATTAGTAGGCCGTGAGTACCTGACCGGTCGCGGGCACCACGCTCGTCGCGTTGCGCCCCTCGAAGAGCACGGGAACCGACTCGAGGCGCATGCCGACATTGCGGATGACCGCGAAGTGCAGATGCGGCCCGGTGGAGAAGCCGGTGTTTCCCGAATCCGCGATGTACTCGCCGCGGCTTACGCGGTCGCCGGGGCGCACGCGGATCGAACTCCGGTTCAGATGCGCATACACGGCGAAGGTGCCGTCGTCGTGGAGGATTTGCACGACGTTGGCCCCGGCGCCGTGGCGCGTCGTGTCGAGCCCGCCGCGATAGTTACGGCTGGCCACCGCGAACACCGTCCCGCCTCGTGCCGCAAAGATGTTGGTGCCGACCGGCATCGCAAAATCGACCGCGTGGCGCGAATCCGGCGTACGATGGGTCGCGGTATCCGGATAAGCCTGAGTCACGCGATACGCCGTAGCCAGCGCATAGGGAATCCGGTAAGGCCGCTCCGGCGCATGCCGGGCGTCCGGGCTGCCGATCAGGTATTCGTAGCGGTAGGCCACTTCAGGCGCCTCGACGTTGCCGAGCACGCCAAGCGAGAGCAGCGCGAGCGACTCACGGGGCGGCACGGTCCAGCGCAGCTCGGCAGCCGGCGGCGGGTATTCGACGCCGGCGATACCGTCGAACGCCAGTATCACTTCGACCGGCGCGTGAAACTCGTTTTCGGCGAGAAAACGTATGCTCCGGCCGGCGACGCTGTGGCGAACGTGGACTACGGGCGTGCTGGCGCCGGTGGCCAGATCGCGGGTCTCGGCGCTCCGCCCGTCTTCGGGCGGCCGGTCGCTGAAAATCCAGTTGCCGTCCTCGTCCTGGTATTTGTACAGCTGATCGGCTGCCGCTTTGCCGCCGAAGCCGCCGGCCGCAAGCGAGAGAATCAGCAGCAGGCAGGGCGGCAAGGGCGGCCGCAAGACTTCCTGTCGACCGTGCCCCTCAGGGCCCAAGCCGGGCTGCCTCGGGCGTCGTGGTCAGCGCGCGGCGCACCCAGCCCTCCGGCGTTCGTAAGACTTCGTACGCCGGCCAGTACTGATTGTCGAGCTTCAGCGTAATCACGTCTTCGGTATCGTTCCAGGTCACCGTCTTGATTCTCAGTGATGCCGATTCCGCCTTATCCGCGACGGCGTCGACGAACGCGTCGAGGTCGGGAGTCGGCACGTCGTCGACCGCGACGACGCGGCGGCCCGCGAACAGTCCGTAACGCGTCGCGGGCGACCCATAGCTGAAAAAGGCGACATAGACGCCGTAAGGCTCGATCCCGCGCTGGGCCGCCATGGCCCGGTGGGGATTCTGCAGCAGTGCGCCGGCCCAGGCGACGACGCGATCGATGCCGCGGCCGTCGAGCGCGGCCGTTGCAACGTCGAGCTGTTTCTCCGCCCCGTTTCGCCAGACGGTGACCCGCACCTCGTCTTTCCGGACGGCGTTTTCCAGCTCCCGGTACGACGTGACTACGCGGCCGTCGATCGCGAGCACGATGTCGCCGTTTCTCAGGAGTTCGGCCGCCGACGAACCCGCTACGAGCCGCGTGACGGACAGGACCCGGCGACGTTCCGGATTGGCGCGTTCGAGCCGGTCCAGCCAGACCTCGTCAATACCCAGATTGCGCGCGGCAAACAGCGGCATGTACTGAAGCTCGGCCTCGAGGGAGTAAAAGGGTGCGCCGGCGCGCACCGTGTCGACGAACTCGACGACGAGTTCGCTCGGAACGCCCTGGTTGAACTGTGACGACTCGGAACCGGACTGCGCCATGAAACTGGACCAGGTCGACAGCACCCGTCCCTTTCGGTCGACGAGAACGCCGTCGAAATCCTCGGGCGCATTGACGAGATTGATCGTCTCGATGTTCGCATCGCGGAACCTGAGAGTCCGGGACAGCGGCAGGATCAGCGGGTCGACCGACGCCACGACGCTGGCCTGGCGGGTAAGCTGATGATCCGCCTTCATCCCGACGACCAGTACCTCGTCGCCGGGCGCCAGCGGGTCGGTATTGAACGCCGCACTTCGAACGGGCGTGTCGCCGATGCTTGCAGGATCGTAAGCCACGATCGCGAGGTTATGGAAGGGGTGCAGCTGTTCGACGCGCGCGGGCACCTCGAGGGAACCGGCAAAGGTCACGGTGACGTCGCCGATCGCTATGGGGACCGTGTTGCGGTCCACGAGGACGTAGCCGCGCTCGGCGTCGACAATCAGGCCCGTTCCGTAATAGTGCCGCTCGGCCACGCCGGATACGGTATAGGGCAGATCGAAGCTCACGACGACGAGAGATGGGGCTACGGCCCTCACGCGCGCATCGTCTGAGCGGGTGAAGCGCGTGCTGCCGACTTCCGGGCTCTTCGGCGGCGGACCCGCACTCAGATCGCGGCACGGCCACAGTCCCGTGCTGTCGTCGCGCTTGCAGCGGCGAACCGGGAACCAGACCCTGTCCATTTCGAAGGCGCGGACCGTGCTCGACCGCGGGTTGTCGATCGTCACGTAACGCAGCTGCGTTCTGGAGCCGGTCGCCAGCGTGTCGAGCGCGGTTTCGAAATCGTCGAGCGTCCGCACGTCGCTGCCGCCGAATTCGGTGATCACCGCTCCCCGCGGTATACCTGCCTTGGACAGCAGGTACCCGGGATTTGCCACATAGACTCCTTCGACGGGCAGGTTGTAGTGCCTGGCCTGCTGATAGGACAGCTCATTGACCGTCGCATCGCCGAACTCGACGAACTCGCTGGGCGTTATGGCATGCAGGTCGCCGACGACGATGCTCTTCTCATGCCGTTCGCCTCCACGTTCCAGTTCGATACGAATCTCTTCGCCCACGTTGTCGTCGAGGATCGCGGCAAGCGGTACGAACTCGGTTACCAGCTGACCGTTGACGTTTATCAGAATGTCGCCGACCGCGAGTTTCCCGGCCGCGGGCGAACCCGGGATGACCTGCTCGACCACGAGCATGCCGGTCTGATCGGGGAACGTGGACCGGGCGACGCGCTCTGCCTCGTCGCTCAGGCCTAAGCGCTTGAGCTCGTCGTAGGGTTTGCGAAGGAAGACCGTCTCGAGCGTTCCCCGCGTTACCGGCTGCTCGTCCTGAATGAGGCGAAACGCCCTGTCGATGCGATCCAGCGGGAGAAAGAAGCTGCTGGCGGCGGAGTTGTTGGCGCCGGCATTCAGTGCGACCACCTCGCCTTCGATGTTGACCACCGGCGATCCGGACGATCCGCCTGACGTTCCGGACGCAGCCTGCAGATAGAAGGTGTTGAAATCGTTGTACTTGCCGCGCCCGTAGTCGGGTGCCTTGCGGTCGAGCCGCGCGATCGTGCCCGCGAGAATCGACAGCTGCTCGCCCGCATCGTTGCCGACCACACGTATCTCGCGGCCGATGCCGGCGGCATCGGGGGCGAGTTTCAGTTCCTGCGGTTCGATGTAGCGAAGGTCGTCCGGGTTATAGCGGAAGAAGCCGAAGTCGTGGACCGGGTCGCGATAGACGGGCTTGAGACGGACTTCCTCGTTGTTGCGAAACACCGCCTCGGCGACTACCGGCCCCGGCGTTACGACGTGACGGTTCGTCAGTATCAGACCGCGCTCGGCGTCGACGACGAAACCGGTCGCCTGACTCGACGAATTCCATTCAGTGTCGAAGGCGCGCGTACTGTCGACGCGGATCGACACCACGCCCGAAGAAATGCGCTCCAGCGTATCGACCCACGCGCGGGTCTCGGCGGCTACGGGTGCCGGCGCCGCGGCCACGAGCCCCAGAATCGCGAGGCAACACAAAGTCTGCATAGGCTTGATCAATGAATTCTTCCGTGTCTTACATAAGGCTTGTGAAACGGACCGGCACGCCTTAAGCGGGTGACGCCCGTTCTGCGAATACGGACCCCTCGGAGAGCGTACGGTTCCCCGCGCCAGCTTCGCTGCCGCCAGACAATCCCCGACAATCAGGCGGCGCTGGCCTCGCCGGTCCCCGGGTCCTCGGGCTCGAAGCGCAGATCGAGCTGTCTTGCCGCCTTAACGTCGTCGAGGCGGCGTACCGGCATGTCGTAAGGCGCTTCCTTGTATCTGACACCGTTCTGCCGCGCCTGGTTCGCAATACGAATCATCGCGTCGACGAACCCGTCCAGGGTTTCCTTGCTTTCGGTCTCGGTGGGTTCTATCAGCAAACACTCGGGCACGAGCAGCGGAAAGTACGTGGTCGGCGCATGATAGTTCTCGTCGAGGAGCGCTTTCGCGAGGTCCATGGCCGTCAGATCGAAATCCCGCGCCTCGTGCTTGAGCGTAACGATGAACTCGTGGCTTGCACGTCGCGTGGGGAACGCAAGCTCGAACCCGGCCTCCCGCAGGCGGGCCTGAAGGTAGTTGGCGTTGAGCGTGGCGTACTCGCCAATCCGGCGCATCCCCTCGCGACCGACGAGACGCATGTAGATGTAGGCCCTCAGGTTGACGCCGGCGTTGCCCATGAAGCCCGAAAGGCGGCCGATGCTCTGCGGCAGATCCTCCTCGCCCGACCACGCGTAGTGCGCTTCGCCTTCGCGCTCGACGCGCTTGACCAGCGGAATCGGCAGGAACGGCAGCAGGCGGTCGCCGACGCCGACCGCTCCGGAGCCCGGGCCGCCGCCCCCGTGCGGCGTCGAGAACGTCTTGTGCAGGTTCATGTGAATGACGTCGAAGTCCATGTCGCCCGGACGCACCTTGCCGAGAATGGCGTTGAGATTGGCGCCGTCGTAGTAGAGGAGTCCGCCGGCGTCGTGCACCAGCTCCGCCACTTCCTGGATGCGGCGCTCGAAAACGCCCAGCGTCGACGGATTCGTGAGCATGATCCCCGCCGTCCTGGGCCCGAGCGCCGCCGCAAGCGCGTCGATGTCGATATCGCCCTCGGGACCCGTCGGGATTTCGCGGACAACGCAGCCGCACATGTTCGCCGTCGCGGGATTCGTTCCGTGCGCGGCGTCGGGAACGATGATTTCACGCCGCTCCGTGTCGCCGCGGGCGTCGTGGTAGGCACGAATCATGGCCACGCCGGCCAACTCGCCCTGCGCCCCGGCCATCGGCGTCAGCGACACGGCCTTCATGCCGGTCACGGCCTTGAGCATTTCCTGAAGTTCGAACATCGACTCGAGATAGCCCTGTCCGTGCTCCACGGGCGCGTAGGGATGCCGGCCCGTGAACCCCGGCAACAGCGCAAGGGTGTTGCAGGCGCGCGGGTTGTACTTCATCGTGCACGACCCGAGCGGATAGAAGTGTGTGTCGATCGAGAAATTCTTCTGCGAAAGCCGCGTGAAATGACGTACCACCTGGAGCTCCGAAACCTCCGGCAGCGCGGGCGGCGCATCCCGCAGGAACCCGGCGGGCAAATCGACTTCACCTGGGTCGGCAGGCGACTGGGCGAAGGCGCGCCGTCCGTCGCGCGACTTGTCAAATATCAGCTTGTCGTAAAACGTGGTTCGGGACACGGTTGGCCTCCAGGCTGGATCAGGCGAGTTCGAGTCCGAGCGCTCGAAACGCGGCCGGATAATCGGGTTTGTTACCAAAGTCTTCGATCAGTTCGCTGTGAACGACCGTGTTGTTCTCGTCGATCACGACGACCGCGCGCGCGAACATCCCGGCGAGCGGACCTTCGGCGATCTGTACACCGTAGTTTTCGCCGAAACCGGCGTGACGAATCGCCGACAGGCCGATAACGTGCTCGAGCCCGTGCTCGGCCGCGAAACGCGCATGCGCGAACGGCAGATCGTGCGAGACCATCAACATCGCCAGATCCTCCTGATCGGCGCCGAGTCGTTCGAAACCTATGATTGAATCCGCGCAGGCCTCGACATCGACGCTGAGCACTACGTTCACGATCTTGCGCATGCCGACCCAATTCGACATCGTGACATTCTTGAGCCGGGTATCGACGAGACTGATGTCGGGCGCATGGCTACCCACGGTCGGCAGATCCCCGACGGTCCGGTACGTGGAGTTCGCGTAGACGACGCTTGCCATCGATTCAGCCCGCCATAACCCGGCCGAGCGCCGCCGCGTAGCGCTCGATGTCGGCGTCCGTCCTGGTCTCCGTTGCACAGACGAGAAGCGAGTGGCCGTACTCCGGATACAGCGCGCTGGTGTCGTATCCGCCCTGGATGTCCTCTGCCGCCAGCGCGGCCAGCACCTCGGTAGTCGGGCGGGCAAGCGTCAGAAGCGCCTCGTGGAAAAAGGGCCCGTCGACCGCACGGTCGACGCCGTCGATGGCGGTGAGCGCCGCAACGAGCCGCTTCGTGTTGGCCACGGATGCCGCCGCAACGCGCCTTAAGCCCTCGGCGCCCAGCAGCGACATATAGATCGTCGCCGCCGTCACCATCAATCCCTGGTTCGTGCAGATGTTCGACGTAGCCTTGGTTCGCCGGATGTGCTGCTCGCGGGCCTGCAGCGTGAGCGTGAAACCGGGTTTGCCGTCGAGGTCCGTCGTGCGGCCGACGATGCGGCCGGGCATTTGTCGCACGTATTTGCTTTTCGCGGTCATGAATCCGAAGTACGGACCGCCTGCGGACAGCGGAACGCCGAGCGGCTGCCCCTCACCGCAGGCGATGTCCGCGCCCTCGGCACCCCAGGCACCCGGCGGGCGCAGCAGCCCGAGCGACGTCGGGTTGACGATGGCGATCACGAACGCGCCGCGCGCGTGCGCCCAGTCCGTGAGCCGGTCGACGTCCTCCAGCGATCCGATGAACGTGGGTTGCTGAATCACGACGGCGACCGGCGCCGCTGCATCGTCGAGGGCGCCGAAGTCGAGGTTGCCCGTCTTCGGGTCGCGGGGCAGGTAATCGAAAACCAGGTTCTGCGTACCGGCGATCGCGCTCGCGACCTTCCGGTAGACCGGATTCACGCCGGGCGCGAGCAAGACCTGCGTGCTCTTCGCCTTGCGATTCGTACGCACGGCCATCAGCGACGCCTCGGCAAGCGCGGATGCACCGTCGTACAGCGACGCGTTGCTCACGTCGAGCCCTGTGAGCGCCGTGATCATCGTCTGGTATTCGTAGATGACCTGCAGCGTGCCCTGACTGGCTTCGGCCTGGTACGGCGTATAGGCGCTGTAGAATTCACCCCGTGTCGTGAGTTCCCATACCGCACTCGGAATATGGTGCTCGTAGGCGCCCGCGCCAATGAAACAGAGCCTGCCGGCATCCTTCTCCGCACGTTCGCGCATCAGCCGGCCGATCGCCATCTCCGACATGGCGTCCGGAACGCCCTCGAGCGTATCGATGAGGAGATCCGGCGGCACCTCGTCGAACAACTCGTCAATGCTGGCGGCGCCGACCGCCGCCAACATGTCCCGGGTGTCTTCTTCGGTATGTGGAATAAAGGGCATGAGCGAGTCCTACAGCTTGTTGAGCAGTTACTTACGGGCGAAGGGCGAGCTAGTCGTCCAGCTTGTCGAGCAGTTCCTGGTAAGCGTCGGGAGTCAGCAGCGCAGCCTCGTCGAAGGCCTCGGGGCTCAACCTCACGATCCAGCCGTCGCCGTAAGGGTCGGCGTTGATCTTCTCCGGGTCGTCGCCCAGTTCGTCGTTGACCGCCACGACGCTGCCGCCGACCGGCGCATAAACGTCCGACGCCGCCTTGACGGATTCGACAACCGCCATTTCACCGCCCGCTTCGACGTCCTGACCGACTTCCGGCAGTTCGACGTAGACGAGATCTCCGAGCGCTGCCTGCGCGTGGTCGGTAATGCCTACCGTGACACTGCCGTCCTCTTCGCGACGCAACCACTCGTGCTCTTCGGTGTATTTGAGATCTCCCGGTAGTTCGCTCACTGTCTGTCTCCCTTTGTTTACACGTCGATACGCACGGTTCCGTGCCGGACGAACGGTGTCGGCACGATGCGTGCATTCAAGAGCTTGCCGCGAATCTCCACCGCCACCCGGTCGTAGTCCCCGGCGGGTGCACGCGCCAGCGCAATCGAGCGGCCGATCGTCGGTGCGAAGCCCCCCGAGGTCGTCTCGCCTTCGCCGACACCGTCGACTACGACCCGCTGGTGAGAGCGCAGGACACCCTTGTCTTCCAACAGCAAGCCCACGAAACGGCGCCGGTCCGGCCTGGCGCGCACGGCTTCCAGCGCGTCCCGACCGACGAACTCCCGTTCCTCGGGCTTCCAGGCAATGGTCCAGCCGAGTCCGGCTTCGAGCGGCGATGTCGCGTCGTCCATGTCGTTGCCATAGAGATTCATCGCCGCTTCGAGACGCAGCGTGTCCCGCGCGGCGAGTCCGCACGGCGCGACGCCTGCATCCAGCAGGGCCTGCCATGCGCCGCCGGCTTCGGCGGACGGCAGCAGAATCTCGAAGCCGTCCTCGCCCGTATAACCGGTCCGGGCGACGAACCAGTCGCCTGCATCGGCACCGAAAAACGGTGCAAGGTTCAGCGCCGTCTCCCGACTTCCGGCGGGCAGGATTCCGGCGGCGAGTTCGCGGGCATCGGGACCCTGCACGGCCAGCATCGCGAGATCGGGACGTTCGGAAAGCTCAACCTCGAACCCGTCGCTCCGCGCGCCGATCCATTCCAGATCCTTTTCCCTGGTGGCCGCGTTGACGACGAGTCGATAGCGCTCCGGCGTGAAGAAGTAGACGATCAGATCGTCGACGACCCCGCCGTCGAAATTCAGCATGCAGCTATACAGCGCCTTGCCCGGCTCGGTGAGCTTAGCCACGTCGTTGGCCAGCAGGTGGCGCAGAAAACGTTCTGCATCGGTGCCGACGAGGTCGATCACGGTCATGTGCGAGACGTCGAAGACCCCCGCATGACGCCGCACCGCGTGGTGCTCTTCCTTTTGCGAGCCGTAGTGAAGCGGCATATCCCAGCCGCCGAAGTCGACGATGCGCGCGCCCGCGGCACGGTGTCGTTCGAAGAGTGCGGTACGCAGTCCGGTTTGCGGATTCATGAATTCTCCGGAGGCCATGGTCGGGCGCATAAGCGTCTTAAGCCGCCCCTCTGTCCTTCCTGACCTGAGAGATCAATGGCGAGATGCCACGTTCCCCTTCGGTGGGCCGATTTTGCGGCCGCTCTCCAGAGCCAATCAGCGAACACCGTCCTTTTGCCTGAGCGTTTCCGGGCCTGTTGCGCCTTCGGCGCCCTGTCTTGAGCAGGGTCTCTTCGGCAGTCGCTGTAGATTGAGCGGGCATCATAGCCAACCGCCCCGGCAGTTGCCAGCCATGTTACAGACGGTGACAATGCCGCCTCGCCGGCAGCCGATGGCGGCGCCGACGCCATACGATCGATCATCGAGGACGATTCCGATGCACCGACTGCCGCTGTTCCTTGGCGCCGCCATCCTCGTTGCCGCGGCCGCCGTCGCCCGAGCCGATCCCGGCACCGGGTTCGAAGCCCTGCTGAACGACAACTGGGAGTGGCGGCTGGCGGCGAATCCGCTGTTCGCCTCGACGCTTGGCGACGAGCGCTACAACCGCTCGTGGCGCGACCTGAGCCCCGATGCCATCGAGCGACGTCACGTCGAAACGCGCGGCTTTCTGCGTCGACTGCTTGCCATCGACCCCCAAGCCCTGTCTCCCGAAGACCAACTCAACTACGAGCTTCTCCGGCGCGACCTGACGGCGGACATCGAGCGCTTTCAGTTCGGCGGACATCTCGTACCGTTCAACCACCGGGGCGGCGTGCAGAACCTCGAAAGCCGCACCGATCTGCTGAGGCTCGAGACGCTGGCCGATTACGAGGACTGGCTGGCCCGCCTCGGGAAGCTCGATACGCTCCTCGAGCAGCACATCGAACTCGGCGAGGCCGGGATCGCGAAAGGCATCGTCGCGCCCCGCGTCCTGATGCAGCGCATCGCCCTCCAGCTCGAAGCTCAACTCGTCGACGATGCCCGCGAGAGTCCCTACTTCCGCGCGTTCGCGGAACTGCCCGCCACGATCGACGAAGCCGACCAGGCGGCGCTCCGCGAGCAAGCGGCGCAAACGATCGGGCGGGTGGTGCTGCCGGCTTACCGCCGGTTCGCGGACTGGTTCGCGGAAACCTATCTGCCCGCCAGCCGGGAGAGCGTCGGGCTGAGCGCGCTGCCGAACGGCGGTTCGTGGTACGAGTTTCTCGCCCGTGAGTTCACGACGACGCGGATGACGCCGGACGAGATTCATCGGCTCGGCCTCGACGAAGTGCGGCGGATACGCGAGGAGATGCTCGCGATCATCGACGAAGTCGGCTTCGAGGGCGACTTCGCCGCGTTTCTCGAATACCTGCGGACCGATCCGCGGTTTTATTTCGACAATCCCGACGACCTCTACGAGGCTTATCTCGCCACGAGCAAACGCATCGATCCCGAACTCGTACGCCTGTTCGGTAAGCTGCCGCGCATGCCCTACGGCGTTAAGCCGATCCCGGATACGATCGCTCCGGATACGACGACCGCGTACTACACGCGCCCCGCCGCCGACGGCTCACGTGCGGGCATCTACTGGGTGAATCTGTACCGGCCCGAGGTGCGGCCCAGATACGAGATCGAAGTGCTGACGGTGCACGAAGCCATGCCCGGACATCATCTGCAGCTTGCATTGCAGCAGGAGCTCGGCGACATGCCGCCGTTTCGCCGCTACCTGGGTTTCACGGCGTTCGTTGAAGGCTGGGGGCTGTACAGCGAGAGTCTCGGCTTCGAGCTCGGACTCTACGAGGATCCCTACTCGCATTTCGGCGCACTGACCTACGAGATGTGGCGCGCCGTCAGGCTCGTCGTCGACACCGGGCTGCACTACAAGGGCTGGACCCGCGAGCAGGCAATCGGTTTCTTCCGCGACAACGCCGCAAAGACGGAACACGACATCGTCAACGAGATCGATCGCTACATCGGCAATCCCGGCCAGGCGCTGGCCTACAAGATCGGACAAATCCGCATACTCGAACTCAGAAGGACCGCGGAACGAAGACTGGGCGAGCGCTTCGACATCCGGGCCTTCCACGACGAGCTTCTTGGCGCCGGTGCGGTGCCGCTCGACTTACTGGAATCGCGTATGAATGCCTGGATTACGGCTCAACTATAGCTTGGAAACGAATCGCGTATGAATGCCTAGATTACCGCTCAGCTATAGCCCGGAAACGCGTCGCCGATGAGCGGCACGATTACAGCTCGGCCGGGTCACTCGGAAACGCTTCGCGCGCCTGCCGGGCGCGCTCTTCGGGCGTCGCCCCGGGATCGTGCATGCGATCGATAGCGGCAAGCCGGGTCTTCAGACCGGTGCGGTTGGCGATCTGAATGCTCAAGCCCGGCCGCGCGTTCATTTCCAGGATCAGCGGCCCGCGGTCGCGGTCGATCACCATGTCGACGCCGAGGTAGCCGAGCTCCGTGACTTCGTAGCCGCGCGCCGAGGATTCGAGAATCACATCCCAGGCGGGAATCCCGAGCCCGGCGATCAGCGCACCGGTATCGGGATGTTCGTCCACGACGAGGTTCTGGCAAACGCCGGTCAGCGTTTGTCCGGTCCGCATATCGACTCCCGCTCCGACGGCACCCTGGTGCAGGTTCGCCTTGCCGTCCGAGGCCCGCGTCGGCAGGCGGACCATGGCCATCGCAGGATAGCCGCGATACACGATGACGCGCACGTCGGGCACGCCCTGATAGCTCACGTCGGCAAACACCGGGTCGAAGCGCACGCAGTACTCGATGATCGCCGCGTCGCGATTGCCGCTCAGGCTGTACTGTCCGCCGACTATGTTCGACAGGTGATGCTCGATCTCCTGGGTCGTAACGAGCAGGCCGCTTGCGGCGCGGAAGGCGTCGCGGCGGCGCTTACTGCGCCCGGTAACGACGACGATGCCGTCGCCGCCGCTGCCCTGCGCGGGTTTGATCACGAAGCTCTCGCGCGACTCGACGATGCTCGCGAACTCGCGGACCTCGCCCTGATTCCGGATCACGCCATAGAGGTCGGGCACGGCCATTCCGGCATCCAGCGACAGTTGCTTCGTCTTCACCTTGTCGTCTACCCGCGGGTAGAAGCGCCGCGGGTTGAGGCGCATGATGAACTCGGCATTGCGTTCGTTCAGGCCGAGCACACCGCGGGAGCGAAGTCTTGCCGCGGCGCCGATCACGAGTCCCCCGAAAGCGCTTTGAATCGACCGAGCTCGAGCAGGCGGTAGCCCGTGTAGCGGCCGATGACGAGAATCAGCGCCAGGACGACGAGCAGGAGTTCGGGGAAGGTGAAAATCAAATGCTCGAGCCATGCCTGCCCCATCGCCAGATAGGCGAAGACCGCGACGACGAGGCTGCCCGCGGCAGCCCGCAGAGCGTCGGCCGGTCCGCGCTCCTCCCACACGACGGACATGCGCTCGATCGTCATCGCGAGAATGACCATCGGAAAGAGCGCGACCGAAATGCCGCTTTCGACGTTCATGCGATCGGACACGAGACTGATCACC
The DNA here is from genome assembly GCA_028277185.1 of Woeseiaceae bacterium. Lineage (GTDB taxonomy): Bacteria > Pseudomonadota > Gammaproteobacteria > Steroidobacterales > Woeseiaceae > UBA1847. The sequence continues at coordinate 13,432 of JANQGQ010000007.1, read as the reverse complement.
ATCATGAGCAGTACGACGACGATCAGCACGGCTGTCAGGCGCGGCACCAGGAGCAGCCTGAGTTTCTCGAGCAGGAAGCGAATCGTGAGGCCGAGCGTTACGAGCAGAGTGAACAGCACTACGCCGTACAGAAGCTGCGTCTCGCGAAACGCCAGCGCTATCAGCACGGGCATGAAAGTGCCGAACGCGTCAATGCCTACGATGTTGCGCATCAGCACCATGATCAGTGCGCCGATCGGTACCATCAGCAGCACGCCGTAGACGGCCTGGGTGCGGATCGGCAGTCCGTACAGGGACATGTCCGGAAACGGCGAACCGACCTGCGCCCGCTGCGTCTGGGCGATCGCGACGGCGCCGACATAGTTTTCCTGCACCGCGAAATCCACTTCGACGCGATTACCGCCTTCGACGTTGACCAGCGGATCGTTGCCGCGCCACCAGATCAGGAAGCGCTCCGGCAGCGTCTCCACCCCGGTCGCGGGATCGAAGTAGCGCCAGGTATCGCCGTCATGCACTTCGAGCCAGGCGACGGGCTGGGTGCTGCGCTGACGGCCGACGAGCGGAAAGCCGCGAACCATCCTCGCCGGGATGCGGGCCGCCGCCAGGATCGTCGTCGCGACCTCGACGAAGCCGGCATCGGTTGCCGCCTCGGAGAGCAGCAGCTCGACGTTCGGGTCCGGCGACCGGTCGTTGAGCCGCCGCAACAGTTCGGAGGTGAACGACGGCGTATCGGCGGAATGCTGACGCACGTCCGCGACGACGACGTCCACCGCCGTCCGGTAGGGCTCCGTGATCACGGGAACCGGCGGAAACGGCGGCGTTGTGTCGGCCTGCCTCGCGGTGGGGTCCTCGTACACCGAAATTCGGTAGTAAATGGTCTGCGGCCCTTCGCCGCGGCGGATCGCCCACTGCGCTTCGCGGCCGCCGGTACCGTAGTTGAGGCTGAAGCCGAAGCCCCGCGACACGTGGTTCTCGTTCAGCATGCGAAAACCCGGTGTCAGCGTCGGTACGTTGAGATTGACCTTGATGGATCCGGGCCCGCCTTCGAAGCCGATTCTCGCCTCGATAGTCCAGACCGGGTCTTCCTCGTCGACCGTCAGGGGAAACCCGATGACGCGCCACTGATACGTGAATACGGCAAGCCCCGTCACCGTGAGAACCAGCGCCAGAATGTAGACGTAGCGGTCGCCCATTCCTTTTCCCTAGGGCCTGTTAACACTATGCGAATACACCCTGCTGGACCTGTTTTGCCGTCCAGCAAGGCGGAACGAGCGAAGTGTAGTCACTCTACATAAGCGAGTGACAACGCGGCTGGACGGCAAAACAGGCCCAGCCCTTCGGGTTGCCCGCCAAAACGCGCCACTCGGCGTTGCTCGTCGCTTATTTGGAGTCACCAAAAACGCTCCTCGCGCCCTGATTGGCGCGTTTTGGCGGGCAACAGGGTGTATTCGCATAGTGTTAACAGGCCCTAAGTCCTCTAGCGGCCGCGCGATTTGCCCAACGCTACGTCGAGCGCCCGTTCGCGCACGGGCCCGGCGAGGTTGAACAGCTGCATCCCCCGGCGGCGCAGCGTTCCTGCTGCGGGAAAGTCTGACGCAAACAGGCGGTTGAGGCCAGACAACAGGCGGATCATCGCATCGTTGGCCCCGCGTCGCGCCCGTTCGTAGCGCCGCAATACCGGGCGATCGGCCGGATGCTCGCCGGCGTCCAGAGCCTTCACGACCACCAGAGCGAGTTCCGCCGCATCGGCGAAGCCCAGATTGACGCCCTGCCCGGCAAGGGGATGGACCGTGTGCGCCGCGTCGCCGATCAGCGCGACGCCCGCATCGACGTAGCGCTCCGCATGTGCCGCAGCCAGCGGAAACGTGCCGCGCGGGCCCGCGACCGACATTTCGCCGAGCACCGCGTCGGAAGCCTCGGTCAGCTTCAGTCCGAGCGCAGCGTCGTCGAGAGCAAGCAGCGACTCCGCCTCGTCCGGACTCGTCGACCAAACGATCGACACGCGGCCATCCGGCAGCGGCAGCATTCCCAGCGGTCCGGTCGGGAGGAACCGCTGCCTCGCGGTCCTGCCATGCGGCAGACGTGTCTCGACATGCGTGACCAGAGCGGTCTGCCCGTAAGCGTGCCGCTGGTCGTCGATACCCATCGCCTCGCGCACTCCCGAGCGGCCGCCGTCGGCGCCGACCAGCAGCTCGGTGTCCAGTGTGCCCGAGCCCGTGGCAAGCCGGAAGCCGCCCGCGGTTCGCGACAGCTCTTCGATGGACGTGTCGAACTCGAGAACGGCGTCGGTAGACAGCAAGGTTTCGAAGAGCGCAAAGCGTACGAGTTCGTTCTCGACGATCGTGCCGAGTTCGCGCAGCGCAAACTCATCGGCATCGAAGCAGAGTGTCTCCGGTCCTTCCGGCGAAGCGCCGGCATCCCAAACCCGCATCCGCTCATACGCGCAGGCGCGGCGGCTCGAGATTCTGTCCCACGCGCCCGCATCATCGAGAATCGCGGCGCTCCCCGGCGACAGGGCCGATACCCGCAGCCCGATGTCGTCCGCCAGAGAAAAGCCCGGAGGAGGACCGGCGTCGACGACACGAAGGCGGATTCGGCGATCGTTGGCGAGCAGAGCCGCCAGACCCAGTCCGGTCATGCCCGCGCCGACGATCGTTATCGTGAATGGATTGCTCATGAGCGGCAGCTCACGGCGCCGGGGTCCGCAACGGCAGGCCGCGCGCAAGCCGCGGCAGACGGCCCGCCAGACCCATCGTGTGCCGGGCGAAGCTCCGCCGGACGCCGGGTATCAGGTCGAAGCCCAGCATGCCCAGGTTGCGCAGCACGCGCACGCTCTTGCGCCGGCTGCCGAACAGGCGGACGAGGCCGTCGGTAAAGGTCACGAGTTTCTGCTGATCCGGTTTGCGCCAGGCCGCATAGCGCCCGAGCATGGCCGGGGCGCCAATATCGGCAGCCGCATCTTCGGCAAGCTCATCGGCGATGCAGTCGCAGAGAGCCGCGACGTCGCGCAAACCCAGATTGAAACCCTGCGCGGCAACCGGGTGCAGGCCGTGCGCGGCGTTTCCCACCAGCACGGCGCGGTCTGCCGTGAGCCGTACGGCCCTCGACAGCGTCAGTGGATAAGCGCTTCGACTGCCCACCCGCGAAAGGCCCCCGAGACGATGGCCAAACGCCGCTTCGAGCTCGGCCGTGAACGACGTGTCGTCCAGCTCCATGAGCCGATTCGCCTCGCGACTCCCGGCTATCCATACGAACGCCGTCCTGCCGTTCGTGATGGGCAGCATCGCGATCGGCCCATCCTCCGTGAAGCGTTCGTAGGCACAGCCGTCGGTCGGGCGTTCGGTAAGCACGTTACCCGTTATGGCTTTCTGACCGTAGTCGGAATGCCGTACGCCGATTCCCAGCATGTCCCTGACGGTGGAACGCGCTCCGTCCGCCACTGCCAGCAGACGTGCCGTGAGCTGCTCCTCCCTGCCGTCGGCGTGTCGGATCGAGACGCGAGAAGTATTGGGGCCGCGGCGGACTCCGGTGATGCGCGCCGGGCAGTACTGCTTCAGGTTCTCTGCCTCTGCAAGCGCGGCAGCCAGCACGGAGCCGAGCACGCGATTGATGCATACGTAGCCCAGGGCCTCCACGCCCTGCTCTGCCGCGTCGATGTGCGCAAAACCGAAGCGCCCCTTGTCCGAGACGTGAATGCGCGCGATCGGTGTCGATGCGGCGGCGATGTCCCGCCACAGGCCAAGGGCCTCGAAGCTGCGCTGCGTACTCCTCGACAATGCCGTCGAGCGCTCGTCGAAGCTCGGCTGCTCGCCGGCCCCGCGATCGACCGCTTCGACCATCGCCACCCGGAGTTCCAGCGATGCCAGCGCAGCTGCGAGGCTCGAGCCGATCATGCCGCCGCCCGCGATGACGATATCGTATTCCGTGGAAGGCTCGGTCATCCGCTCTGCATCAGCGCCTCGACGGCGTCCGGTTCCTTGACGAGGCCCTTCGACAACACATCCGGGCCTCGCGAAGTGACGGCGACATCGTCCTCGATCCGCACGCCGATGTTGCGCCAGCGCGCAGGCACCTTGCGCGTATTCGGGATGTAGATGCCCGGCTCGACCGTGGTCACCATGCCGGGCTCGAGCAAGCGCCATTCGTCGCCGACCTTGTAGTCACCCACGTCGTGGACATCCATGCCGAGCCAGTGCCCGGTTCGATGCATGAAGAACTCGCGGTAGGCGCCGTCTTTGATCAGACGCGGCAAGCTGCCATCGAGCAGCTTGAGCTTCCTCAAGCCCCGGGTGATGACGCGCACGGCGGCATCGTGAGGTTCGTTCCAGTGGTTGTCCCTGACTGTCTTTTCGATCGCGACCAGCTGTGCCTCGAGCACGATCTCGTACACCGCCAGCTGCTCTGGCGTGAATCGACCGTTTACCGGGAACGTCCGGGTGATGTCCGACGCGTAATAGTCGAGCTCGCAGCCGGCATCGATCAGCACCAGATCCCCGTCCTCAAGGACCGCGCTGTTCTCGACATAGTGCAGAACGCAGGCGTTGGCGCCACCGCCGACAATCGGACTGTACGAAACCCATGCATTGTTGCGCCGAAACTCGTGCCGGAACTCGGCTTCGATCTCGTACTCGTAGCGGCCGGGCGCGGTCACCCGCATTGCCCGCTTGTGCGCGTCCGCGGCCACTTTAGCCGCCTTGCGCATGGCCGAAATCTCAGCACGACTCTTATAAAGCCGCATGTCGTGCAGCAGGTGATCGAGGGCGACGTATTCGTGCGGCGTGTGCGCGCCGCGCGAGGCCTTGCCGCGCAGTGCATTGACCCATTCGGTCATCCGCGCATCGAAGTCGGGATACAGCCCCATCTGATAATAGACTCGCGGGCAGGTTTCCATGATGCCCGGGAGAATGTCGTCGATATCGTCGATCGGAAAAGCATCGTCGGCGGCGTGGTCGCGCACGGCGCCCTCCGGACCGGAGCGAGCGCCGTCCCACAGCTCCCGCTCGCGATCCCGCTCACGGCAGAACAGCAGGTACTCACCGTTGTCCCGGCCGGGCGCAAGCACGGCCACTGACTCGGGTTCGCCAAACCCGGTCAGATAGTAGAAATCGCTATCCTGGCGAAAACGGTACTCGACATCGCGGCTGCGACGGGCAACCGGGGCCGAGGGAAGTATGGCAATGCCTCCCCGGCCGACCATGCGCATCAGCTGCTTGCGGCGGCGTGCGAATTCTTCCTGCTTCATTGACCCTCGTCAGTGAATCGACGTCTGCTCGCCGCTAACGGCATCGCGAAGATCGGCGAGCTCTTCATAAGTGTATTGGGCGGCAACGCGAACGTACTCGACCAGTTCGGCATATGCCTGTTCGCTCTCGTCCGCGTCGTCATCGGCATCGAAGCCTGCGCGCGTCATCTGGAGCAAATCCTTGATGATGTCGGCCAGTGGCTCCGCCGCCAGCCTCTCCTTGACTGCATCGCCGTTGCCTCTGGAAACGAGGCCGTGCAGAAAACCCTCGCACCAGTGCGCCAGCGCGCGGACACGGCGTTCGGGACTGTCGTCATCGTCGGGAAGCAACAGTTCGAAAGCCGACTGGCGCTCGGCAAGCGCGCGATGTGTACTTTCATACAGTGTTCCGAGGAGCGAATGGCACTCAGCGACCAGCGCATTGGCCGAGTCGGCCTCACCGAGCACCGTCGCCAGCCACTCGCTGCCGGCATCGGCGCCCGCGACGGCAAGGTGGCTCGTGAGCAGCCCGTGACTCTGGGCTGCATCCCAACTCGCGCCGCAACGCCTGAGCGCAGCATCGAGTTCATCGTGTTCGGGTTCGCCGCTCATAGTTCGCTCGCAGAAGGCGGGCAATGATCCCATGTATCCAGATCGAGCACCATTGTCACGCCGCGCGGTGGGGGCTGCCCGGCGCGCAGATTGATTCTGCACCCCGGCGTGACTATATTCTCCGCATGGCGGACGCAAGTTTCGAACACGAACTCAAGCGACTTGAACAGCGGGTGGACGCGCTCGTTCAGGTCTGCGATCAGCTGCAGAACGAGAACCGCTCTCTGAAGCAACGTCAGGACGTTCTGACCGCCGAGCGCGCCAACCTGCTGCAGAAAAACGAACAGGTTCGCGCCCGCGTGGAAGCGATGATCGGTCGCCTGAAGGCCATGGAACAGGGCTCCTGAGCCATCGACCCATCCACCCCTTAAGAGGAGCGGATAGCCAATGAATGACCCTTATGCTCAGGTCAGCGTGAGGATTCTCGATAAGGAGTATCAGGTCGCGTGCCCCGCGAGCGAGCGCACGGAACTCCTGGACTCCGCCGAGGAGCTGAACGCCCGAATGCGCGAAATACAGGATACCGGCCGCGTCGTCGGCCTCGACCGAATCGCCGTGATGGCCGCGCTGAACATGGCGAACGACCTACTCCGAGCGCGCGCAAGAGACCGGGAACTAGACGATGACGTGGGCGTGCGCCTGCGAAGCATCTCCGATCGCGTGGACTCCGTGCTGGGCAATGCACAGCAGCTCGATCTCTGACACGATAGAATTCGTAAGGCGCCTCCTGCGGTGTTCGATACGGTCCTGGATACCTTTCGACCCTAAATATCCATCTCGGGGCCGTGCACTGTCGCTGGCATTTGAGCAGGGCCGATTCGTCGGTAAGCCTGTTGCCATCACGGCTGGCCCCACCTGTTGCTCCGGTTCGAGAGCGACGGACCGTAACGGCACAGGCGGGAGGCGCCGCTTTCGTTCCAGCCCGGCGACACACGCACATCGAAGTGTCCTCCGGCTCTAATCGGAACCTGCGCCGGCTGTATCTCGATCGTCGGCGCTCCCTCAACGACAGCTATCGCCGGGCGGCATCCCGCGAAATTGCGAGAAAAGTGGTCCGCTCGCGGGATTTCGCGCGCGCGCGTCGCGTCGCGGTGTACCTGTCGCTCGACGACGAAGTAAACGTCGATCTCATCATCCGGGCGGCATGGGGCAGCGGCAAAACCGTATACGCACCCTGCCTGGGACCCAAAGGGTCGATGTCGTTCAGAGAGTTTGGCGAACAGACGCCGGTCGTGCGCAACGCTTTCGGTATCCCCGAACCGGCCGGCAGCCCGGCGATTCAGGCGGGCAAACTCGACCTTGTCATCGCACCGCTCGTCGCCTTCGATGCTGCATTGCACCGCATTGGCATGGGCGGCGGCTACTACGATCGCTGCTTCGCGTTCACGAGGCATCGGCACAAGAGTCTTCCGCCGCGCCTGCTGGGTGTCGCATTCGCGAGCCAGCGTGTCACTAGTATCAATGCTGCACCGTGGGACATCTCACTCTCGCGAGTCGTTTGCGACTCCGTCTGAAGCCTCGCCGGTCTGATTGCAAACAACGATCGACTACTTGCGCGCAACTCGATAGAGCATCGATGACGTTAATCGAAGAACGCGCCGAAAGCATCGCAAAACACAGGCTAAACGCAGTTCACAAACGGCGCTTGACTTGCTGGATTTTTTACTTTTGTTGCGTATACTCAACGCCGGGTACCCGACACGGAGATAAACATGGCTACCAAGAAAGCAAGTAGGAAGAAGGCTTCTAAACGAAAGGTGACGAAGCGCAAAGTCGCCAGGAAGCCGGCAGCGCGCAGAAAGACAGCTGCCAAAAAGCGTACGACGAAGAAGAAGGTCGCTAAGCGCAAGACCAAGAAGAAGGTCGCCAAGCGTAAGACCAAAAAGAAAGTAGCGAAGAAGAAGGTCGCGAAACGGAAGACCAAGAAAAAAGCCGCTAAGCGCAAGACCAAGAAGAAGGCCGCTAAGCGTAAGACCAAGAAAAAGGCCGCCAAAAAGAAGGTAGCCAAGCGTAAGACCAAGAAGAAGGTCGCTAAGCGTAAGGCGAAGAAGAAGGTCGCCAAGCGCAAGACCAAGAAAAAGGCATCGACGCGCAGGAAGCGCTAACGCAGCCTGGTCTGACGGCAGAGCCCGACAAACCGAGTTCTGACCGATTGGATCGTAGAGTGCCCGCCTCTGTGCGGGCACTTTTCGTTTTGGGAACCAGTACATGACAGTGCCGTTGCCGATCATATAAGCTCTGCTCCGCTTCGGCCGGGGTAGCCATCAGCTACGGAAAATCGATGAGTTCAGAGAAGAAACAATTGGTCGCGCGCGCGGCGCTCGATTTCGTGGAGCCCGGCGCGGTGCTGGGAGTCGGGACAGGTTCGACCGTGAACTGCCTGATCGATCTGCTGCCGTCGATCCGCGACCGAATCGAGGTGGTCGTCTCCAGTTCCAAGGCGACGACGCAAAGGCTCGAGCAGCAGGGTTTCGAGGTCACGACGCTGAACGAGGCCGGCGATCTCGATCTCTATATAGACGGCGCCGACGAGAGCAACAAGCGGCTGCAGCTCATCAAGGGCGGCGGTGGCGCACTCACCCGCGAAAAAGTGCTCGCCGGCGCGGCACGGCGCTTCGTGTGCATCGTCGACGACAGCAAGCTGGTCGGAATGCTGGGCCAGTTTCCGCTACCGATAGAAGTTCTGCCGATGGCCCAGGGCTTCGTCGTCCGCCGGCTGCTCAAACTGCGCGCGCAGCCGGTCTGGCGCGAGGGATTCGTTACCGACAACGGCAACCACGTCCTGGACGTTCACGACCTGACGATCAGCAACCCGGTGGAGATGGAGCAGCGTCTGAACCAGATCCCGGGGGTCGTGACGGTCGGCCTGTTCGCTAACCGCCCCGCCGATGTCCTGCTGATCGGAGACGACGACGGTGTGCGGGAGATGCGGGTTTAGGGAGGTCCCTGGCCGGGCGGTCGTCGGAACGGACCAGGATAGACTCGGATCGCCTTAGGGCGATCCTCGGGGCTACGCCCCGCCGGCGCTTTGCGCCGACGTCCAAAACGCTGGCGCGTTTTGTCGAACGAAGGTTCTCATCCGGGAGGTCCCCCAGCCAAACAAAAGAGAGGGCCCAAAAGGGCCCTCTCTTTTGTTTGGCTGGGGGACCAGGATTCGAACCTGGGTTGACGGAGTCAGAGTCCGTAGTCCTACCGCTAGACGATCCCCCAAAAACGGATCGGTTTGTTGTCGGACGAACTCCGTGCCCCGGCGATTAGCGCTTCGAGTACTGAGTCGCCCGGCGCGCCTTGCGCAGCCCGACTTTCTTGCGTTCGACCTCGCGCGCGTCGCGGGTCACGAAACCGGCTTTGCGCAGCGGCGAACGCAGCGACTCGTCGTACTGCATCAATGCCCGCGTCAAACCATGGCGGATTGCGCCGGCCTGCCCGGTCGTTCCACCGCCGCTGACGCTCACGGTCACGTCGAATTTTTCGGTCAGGTTCATGAGTTCGAGCGGCTGGCGCACGATCATCTGCGCCGTCTTGCGGCCGAAAAACACGTCGAGGTTGCGGTTGTTCACCTTGATCGAGCCGTTGCCCGGACGAAGGAAAACGCGAGCGGTCGATGTCTTCCGGCGACCGGTGCCGTAAAAATGCGTATCAGTCATCTTCTTGTCCTGCTGAGCGGTCTCAGGCGTTCACTTCGAGCGGAATCGGCTGCTGAGCCGCGTGGTTGTGCTCGGCACCGGCGAACACGCGCAGTTTGCCGAACATCTTCCGGCCCAGCGGTCCTCGCGGCAGCATGCCCTTGACGGCGAGTTCAATCACCCGCTCGGGCTTCTCGTCGAGCAGCTTCTCGAGCGAAGTCGTCTTGAGGTTGCCGATGTAGCCCGTGTGCCGATGGTATAGCTTGTCCTTGAGCTTATTGCCCGTGACCCGCAGCTTGGCCGCATTGACGACGACAATATAGTCGCCGGTGTCGACGTGCGGCGTGTACTCGGGCTTGTGCTTGCCACGCAGACGGCGCGCGATCTCCGTAGCGAGACGCCCGAGGGTTTTCCCCGTTGCGTCAACGACGTACCAGTCGCGGCTTACCTCTGCCGGCTTCGCAGAAAACGTCTTCATCGTAAAAGGTTCCGTTGCGGATGTTTCTGTCGCCGCGTGCCTCATTGGGCAGGAAGGCGGCGAAAGGCGCGAGATTCTACTTGAGGCACGGGTGCAATGCAAACCCCGGCGAGGTCCGCCCGGCCGGCCTGCGGAACACCGATGCCCCTTATATTTCAGCAGCTTACGGGCGCGCCGCCCGGGCTAAGCTCAGAAGCCGTACTCGAGCGCGATGGCGGTCTGCGTATCGGTCTTTTCGGTGCCGGCCGGAACGTCGCTGTTGTTACGAATCGTGTAGGAGGCAACGAGGCTAAGCGCGCCGATCAGACTGGCCGAAACCGAGGACTTCGACTCGATAAAGGTGTTGTCTTCGCCGGCCTCGACCGCGATCGTTTGCTCGAAATGGGCCGTTTCGCTGAACTGCCATTTGTAGTCCAGACCGCCGAACAGGATCGTCTCGTCCTGGCTGACACCGAACTGATCCTCGGACTGCCGCGCACCCGCGCCGACCTCGGTATTCAGCGTATGCGTGGGGCCGGTGAGAATCCGGCGACCGTAACCCAGCGTCTGCGAAAACTGGGTGTCGAACGCGGCGAATCTGTCTTTGCGCCAGTTCAGTCGGCCGAAAATGAAATCGCGCTCGCTGAAGTCCCAGCGACTGCGCCATGCCGCCTCGTAGGCTTCCGCCGTGGTGACCTCGTTTTCCGCCGCGTAGAGCGCCGCGACGCTTGCGTCGTGCTCCCAGCGCCCTTTCGCGTAAGTGGCGCTGACGCCCGTATTCAGGCTCGACGTTTCGGTGTTGCCGCTCGTGCCGAGGAAGCCCAGTTTCACGCTGCCGCTCAGCGGCCCGTTTTCCTCTTCCTCGGCCGCCTGCACGGGCAGCGCAAAAAGCACGGCCGCGGCCAACCAGAGCGTTCTGTTCGCCATGACTATTCCTTATCTATCAGATCGAGGGTTGCGAGACGACGCTCGCCGGAGAGCGCGCGGAGTATAGCCGCTGGGGAAACGAATTGCGCGGCTTGGCGCTCCACGGCTCCGGGGAGATATACTTTAGGTTATGACCGCCCGCCACCTGACACCGCTCGACCGGCTGCTCGCAAGCGCCAACAACGCGCTGCGCACGGTAGCGGCGCCGGCGGGCCGCGCGACCAGGCCCTACCCCGCCGCCGATGTCGACGAAGCGGAGCTCTCCGATGCCGAACGCCGCCACGCCGCCGGGCTCATGCGCGTCAATCACGCCGGTGAAGTCGCCGCGCAGGCGCTCTACCAGGGGCATGCGACCGTGGCGCGCGACCGCAGCATCGAGTCGCAGATGCAGGCGGCCGCGGTCGAGGAGTTCGATCACCTGGCCTGGTGCGAGCAGCGGCTCACCGAACTGGGCGAAACGCCGAGCCGTCTGGGGCCATTCTGGTATGCCGGTGCGTACGCAATCGGCGCCGCCAGCGGACTGTTGGGCGACCGCTGGAGCCTCGGCTTCATTGCCGAAACCGAACGTCAGGTCTGCGAACATCTCGAAAGCCATCTCGAAGGACTGCCCGAGACGGACCAGCGGTCGCGGGCCGTAGTTGCGCAGATGCGCGATGAAGAAGCCGTGCACGGTGAGCATGCGCGCGAGGCCGGCGCGGCCGAGTTGCCCGCAGCAATTCGCGGCCTGATGCGGCTCACTGCCCGCGTGATGACGCGGTCGGCGTACCGGATCTGACATCGGTGGGTCTGAAGCAGACACGATCCGAGAAAAAACACAGACTTAGCTTGCTCTGCTAAGAAAAAAGGTTTAAAAGAAGGGCGCTTGAGCGATACGGGGACACATTAATGCAAACAACCGCGAAAACCCTGAGCGACGTACCGGCGATCAACCGCTTTCTGAGCTACTGCCGGGTCCGTACCGTCCCCTCGAAAACTGTAATGATTCACGCCGGCGACTTGCCCGACGTGCTGTATTACATCGTGGACGGATCGGTCGAAGTCATGATCGAAGACGAGGACGGCAACGAGATGGTGCTTGCCTACCTCAACAAGGGTCAGTTCTTCGGTGAGATGGGTCTGTTCTACGAACAGCCGACGCGAAGCGCCTGGGTACGCACCCGGACGGAGTGCGAAATCGCCGAGATGACCTATCCCCGGTTTCGCCAGATTGCCAGCGAAAGCCCGGGACTCGTCTTCGAACTCGCTACTCAGCTTGCGACCCGCCTGGACCGGACGAACCGCAAGCTTGGCGACCTCGCGTTCGTCGACGTCACGGGCCGCGTCGCTCACGCCATCATGGACCTCTGCAACGAGCCGGACGCGATGACGCACCCGGACGGCATGCAGATCAAGGTCAGCCGTCAGGAGCTCAGCCGTCTCGTCGGCTGCTCGCGCGAAATGGCCGGCCGCGTACTGAAGGTCCTCGAAGAGCAGGGCCTCGTATCCGCAAGCGGCAAGACTATCGTCGTATACGGCGCTCGCCCCAACCGCAAACTCTGAACCAGCACGCGCCGCGCGCTTCACCGGCGATTCGCCGCGATCGCTTCGCGCATTGCACCGATCGTCGCGGCGTAGTCGTCGCTGCCGAATATCGCGGAGCCGGCGACGAACGTATCGGCGCCCGCCGCGGCAATTTCCCCGATATTGCCGACCTTGACACCCCCGTCGATCTCGAGACGAATATCGCGCCCGCTTGCTTCGATCATCGCGCGCGCCGCACGCAGCTTGTCGAGCGCCGCCGGTATGAAGGCCTGCCCGCCGAAGCCCGGGTTGACCGACATGATCAGGACCATGTCGACCTTGTCCATGACGTGCTCGAGCCAGTTGAGCGGAGTGGCAGGATTGAACACGAGCCCGGCCTTGACGCCCTGTTCCTTTATGAGCCCGAGCGTTCGATCCACGTGCCGCGATGCCTCGGGATGAAACGTAATGAAGTCCGCTCCCGCCTTCGCGAAATCCGGCACGATGCGGTCGACGGGCTCGATCATCAGGTGCACGTCGATCGGCGCTTCGATTCCGTAGCTTCGAAGCGCATCGCAGACCAGCGGACCGATGGTCAGGTTCGGAACGTAGTGGTTGTCCATGACATCGAAATGCACGATGTCGGCACCTGCGCTCAGCACGTCGCTGACTTCCTCGCCGAGGCGCGCGAAATCCGCCGACAGTATCGACGGGGCTATCAATGGCTGCACTTGAGGTACTCCGGGATCGATCAGGCGCAATGTACCCCACGCCGCGGCGAAGCGACAGCCACCGCGCCGAAGGCGGCGAACAGTTTGACGACGTAGAAGCGGTCTTATAATCAGTTCGTTGCCGGGCGGTGGCTTTGTCGTGGCGTTTGCGGCCTGCGGCCGCGAAGCATCGTAGGCAGCCTCGCATGGCGGGGTTGGCAGTTGATCGCACGTGGCGGGGGGGCGTTTTAGTCGATCGCACGTGGCGGGGTTGGGGGCGGTTCACCGGAATGGCTCCCTGCGGTCCGCTTTATTTCCGGTGAACCGCCCCCAACCCCACCATCCTACCCCCGGCGGTGGCCGATACCCGTCCGGCCGC
>JANQGQ010000024.1 GCA_028277185.1 Woeseiaceae bacterium | reverse complement strand
CGCCCCGGTCATTTACACGGACGGCAGCCAGGCGGACTTCGACATCGACACCACGACCACGATGGACTGGACCTACTGGAACACCCTCACCAGCACCGCGTTTTTTCAAGCACGAGATCGACTGGCTGCTGGTCGGCGACAAGGCGCGCGTCGACGAGACGCTCGTCGGCAGCGACCGGCTGGAGCTGGACACGCTGCTCAGCCGCGTCAGCGACGCCGCTCCCGGCTACGAAGCGGTGGGCTGGGTATGGTTTCTCGACGAGGCGCGCTCCGACATCGTCTATCTCGTCGAGAAAGACACGAGTGACTGGTCCTACCTTCTGCTGAATCAGTACACCGGGGACATCCTCGCCGCGCCCCGGCCGCTGGACCATTTTCTCACCGACTGGCTCCTGGAACTGCACTTCAATTTCCTGCTGCACGACGCCGGGCTGGCAGTCACCAGCCTGTTTGCCGTCATGCTGCTGGTGCTGGGCGTCACCGGGTTGATCCTGTACCGCGGCTTTTGGAAACGACTTTTCACGCTGCGCTGGAACAGTCGACTGGTCGTGTACTTCAGCGACCTGCACAGCTTACCGGCAAGCGCCGACCCGAATACGATCAGTCGCCGTACGGCGTATCCACCGGATCGAGTTTCGCCGCCGCCGGAAAAGGCATCAGCCGGCTGGGCAGCCGCTTCCACGCCGCTGATTCCAAGCATGAATAGAACGACGATCGGCAGCAAAGCGCGCTTCGTGAGAAGCGCGATACCGTGAAGTACAAACGCCATCGAACCGGGAAAAAACCACATCGCGGAGCAACCTACTGCCTGGCCACGATCTCCTCGTCCCGGCGCCTGACGATGATCTCCCTATCCTGGCGGTAAGCCTCGGGGCTTTCGATCGTACCCTTCACCCCACCCAGGGCGCCTGGTGCAATCACCGAGACAGCACGAGGGGTGTCCAACACCACCGCGTCATAGGCATCGCGGACGTCCTGCAAGGTGACGGCGCCTACCGCCTCGATAGCCTCCTCGCGGGAATTGAATTGCGGGTAACCCAACCTCAGCTCCTGCCAGAACGCACTGACTCTCTGACCCAGGTTCTGCGGTGGCTGATTGAGCTGGGCCAGCGTCGCCTGCTTCAACGGCTCAAATTCCGCTGCCGTCATATTCGCCAGGATTGCCTCGAACGACGGCAGGAATCGATCGGTCGCGGCTTCTATCTTGGCCGCATCCGCGGTGGGAGACTGCACGACAAACGCCAGGCCCGGCGTGCGATCCATTTGACTGGCACCCGCCTGCACGATGTAACCCAACTGCTGCTCGGTGCGCAGCTCGTTGAAGTAGTGCTGGTTTAGCATCTGGCCGAGGAAACCCAACACGATACGCTCTTTCGGGCTACTGTCGCGGCCTTGGTAGTAACGCAAAACGGCCGTGTCCTGATGCTCCAGCTCGGCGACGAGCACGTCGTGCGGCTGTTCGCTTTCGTTCACCCGTACGACCCGCATACCTTGGGGGATCTCGCGATCCGTTCCGGTAATGCCCAGTGTCGCAACGATGCGATCGGCGAAATCGCGCGCTTGCGATTCGGTAACATTCCCCGCGGCCAGCATCTGCATTTTCGCCTCGCCATAGAGCCATTCGGGGGCTGCCAATACCTGCTCGAGCGTCACCTTCCGCACGGCCGCAAGCTGCGCTTCGATGGAACGGCTGTCGGCATTCAATAGCTGCTGCAGCGCAAGCGCAATGCCCTTGGTCGGCGCTATTTTGCTGTAGTTGCGAAAATTGCGCTCCGTGCTGTCCACCAGCCGGTCGAACACGTCCTGGGTAAATCTCGGCTTCAGCACTTGCGCCAGCACCAGTTCCGACAGCTCCGGCAACTTGTCCGAATAGCCCGAAAAACTAACGCCGTTTGCACCGATGGCGTAGCCCATGCCAGCCCTGGACGTATTGTGAGCCAGCACCTGCAGTTGCTCCGTCAGCAACGTGAAGTAAAACTGCTCGACGAGCGCCTGCTCCATCGATGGACGATTCGGGCGATCGATCGCCAGCATGATCGTCGCCCGAGGAATGCCTTCCTTTATGTCCGGGTAGTGCCACAATTCAACCAGGCCGCTGTCGCTCAACAGCACCGGCTTTTCCGCCGAAACCACCGGCTCCAATTCGAAGGACTCGGGAATCAAGGGGTTTCGTTCCGGCAACGCCAAATCGGCATACAGCGGCTTGCTCCAGCGGGCAACCCGTTCGGCGGACGGCCGGTAAACACGATATCCGGCGCCGTAGAACTCGGTGGTTTTCTCCGGCGTCACACTGGGCGCGGCCAGCGTGACCACCATGTTGTCGGGACGCAATTGATCCAGCACGGAGTGAATCACGCTTGCATCGAACCGCTCGAAGCCCGAGCTGATCACGTCGCGCGGCAAGTTGTTGTGCAGGGCATGGGTAAAAGCGATGACACCCTGCAGGCCGGCCGGGCCGCTCTCGGCAAAACGGAAAGCCATCTCAGCGACGTTCTTCATTTCGTCGTAGCGCCATTCCTGAACACCGCGCATTTTCACCAGGGCAATCTGATCGAGCAACGCAGCGATGATTTTGTCCTGGTGCTTCATGCCCGCCTCGGTGAGGCCGACGCCGATCGAAAAGCTGTCGTTGCCGCCGTAGTTGATGCCTTCGGAAGCGTTCAAACTGAGAATCCACCCCCTGGCTTTCAAACGCTCCCGCAAGCTGTTTTCCACTTCAGTATTGAGCAGGCTGGTAATAAAGCCCAACGGATTCACTCGCTTGTGCTTTCTTACCGGTTCTATCGGAAAAGTGAGCGTCAAGGCACGCTGCTCCTGAACCGGTTTGAATTCGACAACTTTCGGCAAGCTACCTTCATCGAACAGCGGCGGGAAGGCCGTGTCGGACACTTGCTCGAGCACCGGGACGGCGGCGAATTTCTCCCTCGCCAGCGCCTCCAGGGCGTCCAGCGACGCGTTGCTCGTCAACGCCAGTATCATGCGGTCGGCGCTGTAATAAGTCTGATAGAAATCGATCAGCACCTCCCTCGCCGTCTGGTCCGGCTTGTCTGCCAGGGTCTCCAGATTGCCGGCGTTGAACTTGGCCGCCGGATGCCGGGGGTTGATCACACTTTCAAAAACTTCCGCCGCGCGAATGCCGTCGTTGTCGATGCGGGTAAAATACTCGGAGTGCACCGCTTTTTTTTCCCGCTCTACGTACTTTTCGGTAAACAGTGGTGCAATAAAAAATTGGGCGAAGCGATCCAGCGCACCTTCGAAGGCATCGCCGTTGACCGAGAAATGATAGTTGGTCATGTCGTAGCTGGTAACGGCATTACGCTGTCCACCATGGGCCTTGAGATAGTTCACGTATTCGTCGGCGTCCGGATACTTCTCGGTGCCGAGGAACAACATGTGCTCCAGAAAGTGGGCGAGACCCTCCCAGTCCTCGGGATCTTGGTAGGAACCGACGGCAACTCTCAATGAAGCCGCGGCCTGCACCGCTTCGGCATCCGAGATCAACAGCACCTGCATGCCGTTGTCGAGCTCGACGTAACGATACTCTTTGGTATCCAATGGGGTGCTTTGTACAACGTAGGCGTCCGCATCGTTTTCGCCAACCGCTTCACCGAGTAGTTCCGACTGTGTGCAGGCGCTCATGCCACATAACAATGCCAATACGCCAAGAAACTTTTGATATCTCGCCAACATACGCTGCCTCGTCAATCCAAAAAAAACATCTCTATCGACTCGTTCCCGGATAGGCATAGGGGCCTCCATCCAGCTATACGGAACCGTTGCAGGCGGTCAATCGATCAAGAACCACTATTGGCCACTGCCGACTGCCGCAATTCCTTCCGGGATACCTGCGCCCGCTTTTGCAACGCCCGCCATTCCCGCACCCGCTCCGTCTGACCGGCCTTTTCCGCCAGCCCGATCAATACATCCATCAAGCCGTCCTCCAGAGTGAATTCCAGCAAAGCGGCGCCTGTCTCGAGCGCGGCGCTGTTACTTTCGGCATCGGCTATACGCTGTAACGCGGCGGCCATGTGTTGCGGTTCAATTGCTCCTTCGAGCAGCAGCTCTTTTTCGAGCCGGGCGTTGTTCAGGTCCAGGCCCAACTCTCCCGCACTGATAACCACCGCTGCAGCGGTATGTAAGTTGATTTCGTCCCGGTACCCCAACTGCGTGCCCAGGTACTCGAACAACTCGTTCAACTCACGCTCGGCGCCGGCCTGCTCGTACGCATTGGCCAGCTCCAGCAGCAACTCGACGATAAGATTGCGATCGAATTCGTCCGCGTCCACCCAGCCGCGAATACGGGCGTCGGCCTGCTTCAGCCAGGGCAGGTCGTCAGCGGGAAACATCGAGCCCGGAATGCCGGGGTTGGACGAAGTCCCCATCAGATCCAGGCCCAGCAGGCTGCGGTAGTTCCTGTTCTCGATATCCTGTGTTTGTTTTTTGAGGCTATGAGAAGCTTGAGCGCGAGTCGGGTTCCTGCTGCTCTGCCTTTCGTCCGCCTTTGCCACCATCGCCCTCCTGAACGTATTCAACGCGAGCGACTGCCTGCCCAGTTGGAATTGGGCGGCCGCCGCGCCGAACAGGCGCGCACTGCTTGCCTCGCTTATGCCCACCGGGAGCTGTTCGCTGGTCAGGTTCTCCAAGGCAGCGTCCAGATCGGCTTCGAAGGCCCGATAAAACGCCTCCCGGTCTTCGGCCTGATCGAACTGATCGACCACGAACTCGCTGTAACTCGAAAGCAGGTGCTCCTGCCATGGCTCGACGGTATCCAACACCCCTCGCAACAGTTTCCGATAAGCCTCGGCCGCCAGCGTGTTTCGGGCTTTCGCCAGGACCGTGCCCAACGCGAAATAGTTACGATCATTGACACGCAGCAAGGTGATGCGCTGCTGCGCCCAGGCGATCAGTGTCCTGAAGTAAACCAGCGCGTCATCGTGGTCTCCCCTTGCGGCGAGAAACGTTGTCATGCCGATCAATAGCGGCGGGCGAAACGCCGTCTCCGACGCAATGTAACTTCGCAACAGAGCGCCGGCGTCGTCACCGGCAGCCAGCGCCGGTACCCGGGCGCCGATGGCCAGCCACAGGCTCAGTTCCCTGTCACCTGCGCGTTGCTCGCGGAGCCGGTCGGTCAGCTCGGTAAATCGCTGCGCGGCACTGCCTTGCAGAACGTGGGCGTCGGCCAACGCGTCGATTAGCTCCTGCGCCTGCCCGAGCATGCGTCCGCGTATGCTCCTGAACCAGGCTTCCAGGACTGCCACACCCAACGGGTGCTCGACCAACAGGGGCAACAGGCGTTCGGCCTCGCGCTCCCCGGTCAGAACTTCCTTGAGCCGCTCGATGTCGGCCACGTTCAGGAACCTGTTGATACCGGGCAAATCGATCTCGTGCAGATCGCTGGCGTTGTTCCTCATCAGCACGGTGTGCTCGCTAGCCCGAACGCTCTGCCAGAAACGAATCATTTCCCGTTTCAAGCGGGTGTGATCCGTACCGGTCAAAGCCTCGTAGATGATGTCGGAAGCCGTGTTGCCGGCCAGTGTCGATGCCTGTCCCAGCGCGGTTTGGTACTCGAGGACATTAACGGGATGATCGAGCCTGCGCGCGCTTTGGATCAGCTCGTTGACTCGCCGCACCCGCTGGTCGTCCGGCAAATGCGCATGCTGTTCCTGTAGGACCCTGTGCGCCGAAAAGCGCTCGCCCCGAGAGTCGTGGATACCGGCCGCCAGCGTTACAAGCTCCGCGTTGTCGGGCTCGGACTCCATACCGGCGAGCACGAAGTCCAGCAGCAATTTCGAGTCGGGAGCATAGATGCTTCGGTAGAGCTGCAGCAGCCAGCGGTCGCGTTGCGCGATGCGCTCGGGTGACGAGAGCGCCGTTTCGTTTAATATCTCGATCAACCTGGTTTCGTTGCCGGCCACCAAGCGGGACTGATAGAGACCGACCAACTGCATCGCATCCCTGCCGCCTCGACCGCCGGACATCGACGGCAGTCGAGCGCTGAAGAAAAGGTCCACCAGCGCGTTCAGGGCCGCGTCGGTTTTGCCTTCGCAACGGAGCAGGTTCGGTTCGAATATCGGGTCGGGAAACGCTTTGAAGTATCGCTGCCCGATGATGTCGGCAAGCTCGCGGGCAAGACCGGTATTGTCCGGATGAATGTCGATTTTGGTCAACCACAAATCGAAAGTCGCCAGTTGCTGATGGTCACGCATCACCCGTTTCAAGCGTTCGGCCGAAGCCTGGTCCTGGCGCCGCTGTAAGGACAAGGCGGTCAGCGCCATCGCCTGCCAGCTTGCAGCTTGCGAATCTGCCGCGAGCAGATGCTCGAACCACTTGTCCTGGTTGGCCATCGAAAGCGACCGGTACACGAACCAGAGGTCGAAACGCCCCAGCCGCGGGTTACCCGGCTGCGCGTCCGCGGGCGCCGTGACAATCTCCAGCAAACGTTGCTCGTCGAGAACACGGTCTCCGGACCACTCCGATAACCTGGCCGCCCAGGGCGAGGGCCAGGTTTTCAGGTCGTAGGCTTCGCTGTAACGCGCGATGCGCAGACTGTTTGCCGCCAGGTCGATGTCGTCCTCGAGCATGCTTATGACGTGTCTGGCGATGGATTGTTTGTCTTCCGCCGACAGGTGTGACGCTAGCGTCTGCAGAGTGTCCCAGATCGAACCGGCATCAATCAGTTTCCTGCCAGCGCCAAGCACCTCGGCGGACACTCCGGAACGAATGGCATTCCGCAGTTCATCCTGCAGCGCCTGCAAGGCCAGCTCCGGCAATACCGCAGTCGGGTCCCAGGCGATGAGTCGCAAGGCGGCTTCGCGCACGGCGGGCAAGGTGCCGTCCGCGCTGATGTCGTACGCATGCCAGTGTTGTTGCAACTGCCGGTTTTGTTCGGCCGTCAGCGAAGTCGAACGCTCCAGCCAGTCCAGGTAGCCGGTGCCGCCCCATTCGGCGCGGTGCGATACCAGGATTTCCGGCAGCAGCGTGTCCTCGGTAAAGCGCTGCAACAGTTTACGATCCAGACCGTTCACGGCCGCATAGTCGCCGAAGTTGTAGGCCAGATAACGTAATAGCTGAGCCTCTCGATCGAGACGCGGATAGTTGGCCAGCAGCGGCAGCGGCTCGACGTTCGCTTGCGCCAGCGTCGTGTCGAAGCCTGCCTGGAGCCCGTCGAGCACGGCAGCCTGCCGCTGCTGGTCGCCGATCAGACTGCGTACCAGGCCGTTGCGCAGCGGAATGTAGTACTGCTGGTAGTCACGTGAGTGCGTGCGGCCACCGCGGAACAACGGAAAAGCCTCCCGGCCTTCGTCCAGCAAAACCCGGTCCAACTGCCGGGCAGACGTGACGGTGGCGATACCCGTTTTGACCGCCGGCGTTTCGACCCGGGGCTGCCGGCTGTTCAACAACTCCTTGAGTCCTCGCAAGTAGAACTCACCGGCACGCGTGTTGTCTTCGAGTCGCTCGCTGGATCTGGCCAATTGCAGGATCAAGTCCAGGTTCGTCGGATCGTTGACCAACGCTTTTTCGAGCAGGCGATCGGCGGAAAGCTCGTCTCGCGCCTGCTGAAAGATATAGGCGGCGCGAACCAGCAGCTCGTCGTTACCCGTGTTTTCGACCGCCCGGGTAACGGCCTCGAGCGCCGCCTCGTTGTCGCCGGCGTCAACCATTGCCTTGCCCAGCGAGAGATACACGTCGGGCGGCATGGCCAGGCCGAGCGCCAACAGGCGCCGGCCAAACGTGACGTGCCGCTCGCTCCGCGGCAACGTTTGCCCGGGCGCCGCCGACTGCGGGACGGTGCTGGTGATGCGCAGCAGCTCGCGCAGCGTAGACATTCTCAGCTCGGGTTCCGCGGCCAGACCGTTGTGTAACGCGGAAAGCCGCAAGCGGCCGTCACCCAGATCCGCGGATAAATCGGCCAGTTGGCGGTAATAATCGAACTTGTCGGGCACGGCGGCCAGGCGCTCCAGCGCCATGCGTTGTGCCCATCTCAAGGTCTCGCGATCCGGCTCGAGATTGAGAATACCGTCCAGCGCCGCCCAGGAGACTTCCTCACGCTCGGTACTCTCAACCAGGTACTGGTACATGCCGATGGCCTGGCTCGTCTGTCGCATCGCGGCGAGCTGGTTGCCGATTGCCAGGTAGTTGTCCAGCCGGGACGGATCAACCGCCAGAACCTCGCGATAAATCGACAACGCTCGACGGCCCTGCCCCGCCATCGACAACACTCCGGCCTGAAACTCGCGATCGGCGCCGCTGCCTGCGACCTCTCGGTAGGCTTCCAGCAAATCCATCAGCGTGACGTACACTTCCCGGTCGGTTTCCGCCAGGGCACGCAGGTTGTCGATGTAGTTGATGATACGCCCGCGTATGTGGAACACGGCGTTTGCGGGATCCTGCTCGGCCAGTTGCGCCAGTACCTCGTCGTAAGCCTGCCAGTTACCTAGCGCGCGGTGCAGCGCCGCGGTTTGTTTGAGTTGCTCGACCTCGTTGCCGCCGGGTTTGCCGTACGCGGCATCGATCAGCGCCAGCGCCGCGTCCCCGTCGCCGCGGCGGATGTTCATCTCGATCAGCAGTTCGATTTCGGACTCGGCGGCGCTGCCGTCGTCCAGTTTGTCGTGTAACAGGGTTTCGAGCTGTTCCGCGGTCCCGGCCGCGGCGGCCGCCGCAATGACCCGAGTCTGGATCAGGCGGCGCTGGGATTCGACGGCCGCGGACATTGCCGGCATCAGCGTGACCACCGCCTGCTCCGCCGCACCCGCGGCAATTTGCAGCCTTGCCAAATATAGCCTGGCGTCGACGTGCTGTCCGGCAGCCGAATCGACGAGATCTGCGATCACTCGCAACGCCTCGGCCGGAAGCTGCAGGCGCTCGTACCACATCGCAACGGTTTTCCTGAACGGATCGGCGGCGTCCAGGCTCGCTTCCAGTTCACGCAGCACCTCTCGCGCCTCGCCGCGGCGGCCGCGATCCATGTGGAGCTCAAAGCGAAACCGTGCCGCAAGATTCAGAACGGTCACATCGCGCTGCGCTTTTTTTGCGGCGGTCAGGGCCAGCTCGTCGAAACCCAGTCGTTTCATCACGCCGGCGCCGGCCAACAGGGCCGACGGCAATTGGCTTTGCTCGATGAACCCCCGCCAGACTTCCCTGGCAGCGTCCGCATCGCCGCGTTCCAGATGAAGCCCCGCCAGGCTCTCCGGCCAGATGGTTTCGTCGGCATCCACGGTCATCAGGCGTTCGAGCTCGGCCAACATTGCCGCGGTTTGGCCGGACTCGCGATAGATACCGACGAGCTGGCGCTTTACCGCCGGAGTCTCTTGTTCCGCACGGTCTTTGAGCAGTGACAACGCTTCGTCGGTACGCCCGGTTTCCCTAAGCAGGCTCACCCACAAGGCGCGGGCGCTGTCTCCCAGGTCCTCCGCGGCTTCGAGTTTTTTGATCAACTCCGGCAGCGAGTCGTCCTTGCGGTGCGCCTCGGTCAGCAGGGCCAGCGAATAGAGACGGTCCGCGCGGATCGTGGCGAATCTCACTGCCTGCCAGGCGGTGTCCTGCGCCTTGAGCACGTCCCGGTCGAGCAACGCCCATTCGGTCAGGCGCAGGTAGTGGCGCATTTGCCGTTCGCCGGAGGCATCGGGCGGCAGCGTGTAGAGTCCGGCCGCCGCGCCCGGATGGCCGAGCACGGCCAGTACCATCGCAATCCGATTGCGGAACGCCAGGCCGCTGCGTTCGGCCAGCGACAATAGCGGCTCGATGTCGTCGCCCGCGAGCAAAATCGCCAGGCGCAGTTCGGCGTTCAAACGAGTGTCACCGGACAATAGTGAGACCGCCTCACGATACGACTCGACGGCCTCCGGGATTTTGCCGGAAGCCTCCAGCAGTCGTCCCTGGTGGCGTAGCAGCTCACCGTAACGCCCCATCCGCAGTGCTTCGCCGACGCTGGCCAACGCAGCCTCGCGTTGGCCGTGACGCCATTGCAGCATGCTGGCCAGGTAGAGCCGTTGTAATTGATCGATGCGGGAGCCGCTGATGTCGCCTTTGAGATCGGCCACGCGATCTTCGATGGCAACGCCGCGGATGATTATGTCGTTGTAGGTTTGATCGGCTTCGCTAAAAGAAACCCAGGCGGGCTCGGCGGCGGCACCTGCGGATTCCTGCAAGACGAGTGTACCGTTGCCGTTGTCGGCAACGGCCGCAAGACCGATGGGGCTCGCTGCAATCAAGACCGCCGGCAACAGGATCGAGAACGGGTTTACCACGCGTGTTCCTTTATTACGTGGATGCCTAAACGTTTTACGTGGGTGCCCAAGCGCGCAGGGACGACAAACAGGCTGGTTGTTCCGATTCCACATGCGCTCATGCCCCCGTCGGCCAACGGCGGTATAACAACTCGCCGAGGTAAACCAGCAGCGCCAGCAAGAACAGCCACGGCGACAGTTTCCGCAACGACAAGGCAGTTGAGCTCGCGAGCATGTCGGTACCTGTTTCTCCGCCGTTCAGCACTACACCATTGGTGGCTCCTGCCAGGCGCGCCAGGTCGAGACCTCGCTGCGGGTCCACCTGGGTCTCCGCGGACAGGGCGGAATTTGCGATCAGTTGATAGTCGCTTGCCGAGTTCAGCAGTTGCACGTTCTCGGTTGCCGGCACAGACAGGCTGGCGCGAAACCAGCCGGGCGCCATTTCGTCGAAGGACAGATGGGTGCCGTCGTGTTGACCGTCCACGACCTGTAACGCCGGCCCGACCTGCTCCGGCACGATACGCACGGCATCCACGTACAGCTCGTCGCCAAGTCGCAGCAATTGATAGTCGAAGGCTTGTCCATCGGCGGCAGTGCGTCGCATGACTCGTGCCAACAGCCGGCCGTAGTCCGCCCAGGCCTGCCAGTTGCGGGTGCCCGGACCCACCGGTTCGGTCATCAGCGCCGTCACCCGCCCCAGGCCGAAACGCCAGCTCGACAACAACGGATGGCCGCTGCCTTCGGTTTCGAGCAGCACGTCAGCATCCCTGCGGTTTTGTACTTCCACGTAGCCGCTGACTGCCGGCAGGTCCAGCCTGTCGACCTCGCCCCACCAGCCGCTGCCGGTACGCGCCGCAATTGGGTAGTGGCCGGCTTTGTAGGCGGGCAGCCGGGTTTCCTCGGGCTTGCGAAAGTTGATTTCCACCAGGTTGAACGGCCCCGGCACCGGATAAAAACGGCCGCCGCCGAACTCAGCCATCAGGCTCATGACGGCGTTGTCTTCGCCGCGTGCCGGCAGTACCGTGGACAGCACGATACCCTCCCGGGTCAGGTCGCCGATTACCGTTTCGAAATCGGCGTCCTCGACGCCGGCATCGCTGATCAGCAGTATGTGTTTGTAGTTCGCGCGTACGTTCTTTAACCCGTAAAAGGCCTCTTCTATCGCCGGCAACAAGGTTGTGCCGCCGCCGGCGTGCATGCGTCCGATGGCGCGTTCGACCAGGCTGCGGTTGCGCATGGTTTGCAAGGGCACGGCCCAGTTCTTGGCACCGTAAAACTCCACGACACCGACGATGTCGGTGTTCTTGAGCTTGGTCAGCGACAGCCGGGCGACCTGTTTGGCCAGCTCGATCGGCTTACCGCCCATCGAGCCCGAGGTATCGATGATGATGGCCAGCGCCACGGTCGGTTCTTTTTTTTCGGTGCGTTGCTGAAACTCGACCGGCAGGACGCTTGCAAGCGGCGTTTCGTGGTAACCCCCTTCGCCGAAAGCCCGGCGCCCGCCGGCGTACAGCAGACCGAGACCGCGTTCGCGTATCGCACTGGTGAGCTTTTGCTGAAACGCACGCGGCAGAAATTCCGCCGGCACGTCGTCGACAACGACCAGCTCATAGCTTTCCAGCGGGGCACCGGTATCCAGCGACACGTCCGGCGACTCGACGACAAACCCGGCGCCTAATAAGTGCTGCAGGTAGGCGGCACTGTCACGCACGCGGTCGGCGAGATAAAACACGCGGATTGGTCGCTGGACGGCAAAACCGGCGCTTACACGGTTGTTCCGGGTATTGCTGTCGCGCCCCTCGGCGACGACTTCGGCGGTCAGGGTCGTGAAGCCGGACGTTTCGGGTTCGAAGCTCAGTGCCACGTCGCCGCGCCCTTCGATGTGGGCCCGCGTACGCGCCAGCTCCTTGCCGGCGCCGTCGGTGAGCACGACGGTGACCGGACCGGTGCCGATCACGGTGGCGAACACTTCGACGGTGTCACCCATGCGTAGTTCGGCGTTGGTATACAGCGCCGACGGGTAAACGTCGTCGTCACGCGTACCGAGATCGTGGACGTCTACCGTCAGCCCACGTTCGATCAAGCGAGCGACAATCCCGCCCCAGTCGCGATCGGTGGACAGGCCGTCCGAGATCAAGGTGATACGGCCGCCGGCCCCGGCCGGAAACTGTTGGGCCGCGATTGCCAGGGCCAGGCTCAGTGAAGACTCACTGCCCTCGCGGTTGACTCGCAGGCTTTGGGCTGTTGCCGATTCGGCATCGGCTTGCAGCGGGCTACCCAATTCGACAATCGTGAGTTTGTCACGCACGCCGGCATTGCCGGTCAGCTTCGCGAGTACCCGCTCGGCCTCCGCCCGCTGGGTGTTGTCCAAACTGGCCGAACGATCGACGATCACAACCCGGTGATTTTCCGAGCCGGGTGTCAGCAGTATCGGTTGCGCAAGCGCCGTAACGATCAGCGCCATTAACACCGAACGCAGGATTCCGTGAAACTTGTCGTCGAGTTTTCGTGGAAAAAACCACAGCGCCGGAATCAACGCCAGCAACACGAAAAAGCCCGGGTTCAGGAAACTGATCTGCACGCTTACCTGCCCGTCCGGTTGTGACGCCGACTTGTGAGATGTGTTCGCATAAGCGTCACGGCATTTGCCCTTTGCGATACAGCCACCATTCCGCCAGCAGCCCGAGCAAGGCCAACAGCGGCAGCCAGATCAGGCTGTCGCGTGTGACGTCGATGTCGAAGGCACCGAGACCGGCGCTTGGCAAAGCGTTGTCGGCCGGGACGACAGTGGTGTCGCGGTGGATCAGGGAGACTTCCAGCGGCTCGCCGCCGAGGCGGTGCAGTTGGTCGGCGCGCGCCGGAATGAAGTCCGCGCCGAGGGTGTCGAGCGCCCGGCCGCCGGCATCGACAAACGTCGGAGCGTCGCCGACAGGTGGCGCCGGCACCGGGTGACCGGCGGCCAGATAGGGATACCATTGTTCCACACCCGCCAGCCAGCGCAGGCTTTGGGCCACGAACAGCGGGAAGGAACGTGTCCGGACGAAGTTGTAGTCGTCACCGATTAACTCCCGCCAGACACTGATCGTCCACTCGCTGGCGGGCCGCATCGCAACTTCGACCGGGCGCTGTGTCGTATCCGCTAGATCGGTGGCGTCGATGTTGTCCAGGCCAAGGCGTTGTACCGCCGCTCGCAACAGTGCCGGGGCATCAACTGGACCATTGGCCGAATCCACCCGCTCCGGATAACCCAAAACGAAAGCTTCGTCCTGCAAGCCGAGCTCGACAAACTCCAACGCCGCCACCTGGC
This sequence comes from Woeseiaceae bacterium, assembly GCA_028277185.1. Taxonomy (GTDB): domain Bacteria; phylum Pseudomonadota; class Gammaproteobacteria; order Steroidobacterales; family Woeseiaceae; genus UBA1847. The sequence continues at coordinate 42,504 of JANQGQ010000024.1, read as the reverse complement.
CACCCAGGGCTTCACCTTGGTTGCGAATCACAACGTCCGGGTTACTGTCTACCAGCTCCACCGCCGCATCGGCACGCAGCACCGCCGCCATTGCCGCGGGCAGGGTGTCGGACAGTTGCACGCGAATCGACTTTCGCCTGGGCAGCCGCAGTTGTGCCCGGTTATCCAGCGCCAGGGAATCCTCATCGGCAATGGCCACGCTCAACAGCCCCCCGTCGGCGGGCAGGTCCGATACGCGGTAGGAGATACCGTCGGCGTCCGCGACCACACTCCCGTCAGGCAGCGGCCGGTCGTCGATAGCAACGACGATCTGATCGGTGTCCGGAAGCTGAGCCGCGTCACCTTCCACGCGAAACAGCAGGTCCACGACCCCCCATTTACGGCTGGCTGCCTGCGCCACGCCCAATGCCGTGATACCGGCGTTGCCGGCACTGTGTTTCGCATCGGTGGAACCTCTCACCACCGACATGCCGGCCGGCAAACTGGCGAGTAGCGCGGCGCTCACCGGCGCATCGCCGTATATGCGGACTTGCACGCTGGACTCGTCGCGGTGCACCGACGCCAGTTGTACGAGCTGCCTTGTAATCGAGGCCGGCACCGCTTCCGGCATTTTTTGTGTCAGACGCCCCTGCAGCAGCAGGTGATGCTCACCCGGATGCAACAGGGTTTCCGCGCCGGCGCCGCTCCAGATCACCTGGCGCCGGTCGGCGGGTAGTCTCGCGAGGTCGCGCTCCAGGTCGGCAACCGCACTTTGAAAACGTCCCTGCCGCGCCATACCGGCGGAGCCGTCGAGCAGCAACACGTGAAACTCGCTGCCGCCCTCGTCCCGCCACTGCGGTTCGGCAAGCGCCAGCCACAACAGCGAACAGATCGCGAGAATCAGCAGGTAGGCCCACAGATGACGGAAGTCGCGGGTAAGCCTGCGCACCGGCGCTTCGTTCAACGCCTCCTTCCAGAACAAGAGGGTTGCAACCCTTTGCTCCCGAAAGCGTATGCGTAACCTTTGCAGCACATACAGCACTGCGGCCAAGGCAGCGATTCCGCCCGCTACCGCCAGCGGCGACAAGTTTGCGAAACTCATTGTCAAACCGCCAAGCTGCCGGTTTCGAACAGTCTTGCAAGCTGCAAAACCACGTCGCCTTCCGCATCCAGGCGCAGCAAGCCGGCCTTGCGTTTTTTAGCCAGCGCGGCCAGTTCGTCACAGAAACGATCGTAGGCTTTTTGATAACGTTTTAGTACCGCCGGGGTGACGGCTATGTCCGCAACTTCATCGGTTTCGCAGTCGCGCAAGCGCAACTCACCTTGTAAGCCGGGATCGGCGTCCGTTGCGAGGGTGACCTGAATCAGCAGAACCCGGTGCCGGATTTTTGCCAGTGTCGCAGCAATCCGTTGCAAACCCGCCGGATCGAAAAAGTCGCTGATGATCACCAGCAGGCCCGGACGCAGGTTCAGGCTGCCGAGCTTATCCAGCGATTTTGCAAGATCGGTTTTTGCTTGCGGCTCGAGACCAGACAGATATCGGGCCAGGCGCATGATGTTGGCCTTGCCGGATTTGCCTTTGGTGATGACTTCGACGTCTTCGCCGAACGGCACCAGGCCCGCCGAGTCGTTTTGATTCATGCTGATGGCGGCGATTGCCAGTGCCGCCTTTAACGCTGCCCTGGCGCGCAGAGCACGTTCTTCATACATGCTCTGCGACAGATCCGGCATCAGGTACAGGGGCAGGTCCTGTTGTTCTTCGTACAGGCGTAGGAAAACCCGGCCGAGACGCTTGTAGATGTTCCAGTCGATACGACGCAGGTCGTCACCCGACGTGTAGGGGCGGAAGTCTTTGAACTCGATGCCGCTGCCGATATCTCGCGACAGTTTTTCGCCGAACCGACCGCCGGCGGCAACGCGACGGGCAGTGATGCTCAGGTGTGTGAGCGACGCCAGAAAACCGGGGTCGAACAGCTCGTCGAAAGTCAGCGCGGTGCTCATGATCTTTGTGCAAGGACTCCCTCGCGCATCTCAACTAAGGCTGCTCAACCGTCTGCAGGATTTCGTGCACGATTTGCTCGTCCGTGATCCCTTCCGACTGCCCGTGGAAATTGATCAGCATCCGGTGCCGCAACGCCGGCAGCGCAACCTCGCGGATATCGTCGCAACTCACAGCAAAACGACCGTTGAGTAATGCGCGCGCCTTGCCCGCGAGCAACAAAGCCTGCGCGCCGCGGGGCGAGGAACCCAGCGCGACGTATTCGGTGACGACCGCCGGTGCATAGTTGCTGCCCGGCTGCGTGGCCATCATCAGGTGGATTGCATAGGTTTTTATAAGGTCCGGCACCGGGACCTGACGCACGACATCCCGCATTGCCACAACTTCATCGCCGCTGGTGGCAGCCTCGATCACCGGCGCCTCACTGCCGGTGGTGCGATCCAATATGGCCGCGTAATCCTCTTCCTTGGGATATCCCACGACCAGCTTGAACAAAAAACGATCGAGCTGGGCTTCCGGCAACGGATAGGTGCCCTCCTGCTCCACCGGGTTCTGGGTTGCCAGCACACAAAACGGCTCACTCAGTTGAAGCGTGCGCCGGCCCGCCGTGACCTGGCGTTCCTGCATCGCTTCCAGCAGCGCCGACTGGGTTTTTGGCGTCGCGCGGTTGATCTCGTCGGCCAGCACCAGGTTGGATACGATCGGGCCTTCCTGGAAACGCAGCTCCTGGCCGCCGCCCGGCGTATCGACCAGCACGGTTGTACCCTGGATGTCCGCCGGCATCATGTCCGGCGTGAACTGGATGCGGGAAAAGCGCGTGCCAACCGCCTGGCTCAGCGAGTTGACGAGCATGGTCTTACCCAGACCGGGTACGCCTTCGAGCAGCACGTGGCCGCCCGCGAACAGCGCCGTCATCACGCCGTCAATCACCTCGTCCTGCCCGACCATCATGGCGCAGACCTGGTCTTTGATGCCGGCGTAGAGCAGACAAAATCGGGCTGCCGCTTCGCGGGCCTGATCGGCATCGGTGACTTGCGGATTGACTGCCGATGTCATGACTATTCTCCCTGGCCGTTGCCGGCGTTGGTATCGGTGTTGGTATTTGTGGGTTCGGTTTTATCGCCCGCCGCCTCGTCTTGCGGCCGGTCGAAATAGCTCATGACCAGGTCGCGGGACCAACCCGATACCCTGGCGTGCTGCAAGGTGCCAATACGATCGCCGCGCTGCGGGCGCGCACTGGCCGGCACCGGCGCCACCTGCTCTTCCAGCGGCGGCGACTGTTCCTGACGGGTTTGCTCCGGGCCTTCGCCGCGGCGGCCGATCAGGCGATCGGCCGTGGGTACCGCGAGCATGGCCTTGGCCGCGCCGCGATTTTTTTTGATCACATCTTCGCCGGAGCTCCTGCCCTCGCCGGTACCCTCGGCGCTCTGTTGCCCAAAGTCCGGCTGACCGCCTTCACCCTGGCTTTGCCGTTGGGCCCGCGCATCGGGTTCTCCACCGCTCTCGCCGTTATTCTGGCTTTCGCCTTCAGCGGTGCGTTGCCCCTCGCCGGCACCTTCATTGCTTTGCTCGCCTTCGCCGCGCTGGTCGTCTTCCTCTCCCTGGCCGGCACCCGATTGGCTTTCGCTCTCCTCGCCCTCGCCTTGACCGGCCTGTGCCTGGGCGGATTCGGCGCCGCTGTCCTGACCGTCGTCGCCCGACTGACCGCTGTCGCCAGGGCTGTCGGAGCTGCCGGATTCTCCCGCTGGGCTGCTAGTGTCCGTTTCCGATGCAGCCTGACGCTCACCGGAAGCGGCCTGCGGCTCGGCAGCGGCTTGCCGGTCTTGTTGTCCGGACGCCGATGGTTTACTGCGCGCGGCCTGTTGGCCGCTGGCCGCCGCCCGGGGACGGCTGGCGGAACCCGACGGCATGCCGCGAGACTGGCTGCTCGTTGAGCGCCGATCCCCACCCTGCTGCCGCGCGGACCGACCGGAAGGATTAGCGGCAGTGTGACCGGCTTCGGATTCCGGCGCATCGGCGCTTGCGGTGTTTCCCGGATCGGCATCGGACCGCGCCAGGCGCAACGGTTCGGCGGCACTGCGCATGCCGGTTTCGCCGGCGGGGTTTTCGGTGACCGTGCCGATCACGGCCAGATCGGGACTGGATGCGCCGCCCGCGGGAACACCGCCGGCATTGGCGAGCTCCAGGCCACCCAGCCAGGTAGTCAGCAACAGCAACCCCGCCGTCCCGGGCACCGACGCCAGCGACCAGCGGGACAGGTGCCATTGCCGATCTACGTGTATCGGTTGCGCCTGACTGTGCATCGCCCGTTCCGCCGGCTCGACCGCGTCATCGATCGCCGCCGCCATGAAGCCGCTCCGCCCGGGCGCGGCGATGAACTCGTCGGCGGTCGCAAGACGGTTGGCGAGGCCGAGCTGACGATCGAACAGCCCGAGCGTCGCGCCGCGCGCGAAGCGATGGCTTCGATAGTCCCGCCACAGCCAGCCGGCGGCAAAGACCGACGCGAACGCGAGGACGAGCGCAGCGTGCTGCCACCAGCGAAGGCCGGGAGCGGCATAGCCGGCCAGGAAGCGGAGCAACTCGAACAGCAGACCCGGCAAGGCGAACAGACACAGCAGCGAGACCGTCCGGCTCAGCACCTGCCGGACCCGAACCGTAAGCCGGGCCCTCGACAGCACGCCGCCGGCCCGCTCGGCGAGCCGGTCGAGATTGCCGCCGAGACTTTCCCGTCTGTCGTGAGCTGTGCTGTCAGTCATTACTCTTGAGTCACTCTTAAGTCTTCTACCCTGTCGATGTGCCCGACTGGGAAAGAAGCGGGGCTGCACGAGGCAGCCCCGCGACGGAGCGCATTGGAGCGCTCAACCAGACCTCAAAACGTGGTAGCGAAGCGCAGGGAATACCCCCGTCCGCGCGGGTTGATCGCCAGGCGGTTGACGTCGACCAGGTTCGGCAACTCGAATTCCTGCTGCAGATAGACCACCTCCTGCTTCCGATCCCTGACGTACAGCCCTGAGACCGCGAGCGAGATGCTCGCGTTCTCGAGCCAGCGCGGCGGCGCGTCGAACAGCGCGCCCTGGCCGAAGTCGTAGCTCACCGTCATATCCAGCGCCCGCTCAGGCGTGGTCTCTTCCCTGAGGATGTTGGTGCTGGTTTGTTCCTCTAATACCGGGAACCGCATGTCGCCGAACTCGATGTAGTCCACGACCACGAACTCTGTCTGCGTTTCGGTCTTGGTGACCGACGTCGTATCCACGTACTGCGTTACGAGCGTCACGCCCAAACCCCGGTACCCCCAGAACAGTTCGACGGTTCCCCTGTTGCGCGGCAGGGCAAACCAATTGGTGAAGTTGCTGCGGGATACCTCTCCCACGGTATCGATCGGCTCACCCCACCCCCGATCTCGTCCTGCAAAATCCACATTGGTGCAGCCCACCTCTACCTGCTCGCAAAGATTGGTACGGGTTACCTCGTTCACGTCGAGATACTGGTGGCGCCAGGTCAGCATCCAGTCGCCGAAGTCGGTGTTCAGGTTGTAGCGGATCTGCAGATCGGCACCGCGGTTGAAGGTGTCGCCGATGTTGTATTCACGCGCGTCGAAGATCAGGTCCCCCGGCTGGATGAGCGCCGGATCGGGCAGTATCTGTCCGGTAACCGGATCCCGGACCTCGCCTGTCGCGGCTGCGTGAAAGGGATTGTTCGCGGGGTCGCCGAAGGCAAACAGCGGATTATCGCGTACCGCGTCGGGCGTTACCGTGTCGAGCGTCCACCTGCCCATCGACGGGTTGCCCAGTTGGTCGACCGTATGCGACTCGCTGATGCTCAGCTGTATATCCAGCCCCTCGGCAAACGAGGGCCGGTAGATGAACGCCAGCGCGGTGCCGTAGTTACGTTCGGGCTCGAGGTGATTGGCGCCGCCCTCTATCCGCCACAATGGTTCGTTCACCCGTATCGCCGGGGACAGGTCGTCGACGTTGATGTACAGATCGTAGAAGTTGCTCAGCATCCATCGCGGCTCGCGTGCCGTGCGCACCGAATCGGGCACTCTGAGGCTGAACGTCCGGTTGAGTCGAATCACGAACTCCTCGGTGAGGCTCCAGTTCAAGCCGGCCGCCCAGTTGAACCCGTCTTCGTCCGTATTGGAGTAGTCCTCGAGCGTGCCGCTCATGCTCAGCAGCAGACGATCGACGAGCGGCAGTTTGAAGTCGTTGCCGAAAACGGGAACGGAGAACTCGGCGCCCACACTGCTGGCGCTTGCTCCGAAGCGCTCCTCGTAGTCCAAGGCGTCACTGCCCAGCGGCGACTGGAAGTTGCCGCTGGCCAGCGGACTGTTGTCGAATATCTCCGCCTTGTCCTCGCGGTAGCGCAAGGACAGGCTGGTGCGAACGTCGCCGCCGGGCAGCCGGAACAACGATCCCTGCAGGCGGATGTCCGCGTCGTAGGACTCGGAATGGTTGTGTACGTTTACGAACGGGACGACGAGCGCTTCCGTCATCTCGTCGATACTGCCGTAGCCGAGCAGCGGATCGTTGAAGCTGCTGCCGGTGAACTGGCGCGGCTGACCATTGGGGGAATAGTAGCCTCGAAGGCGCGCGTCCAGATTGTCCGGCCCGACGCCCGACACCCGGAGGAAATTCGTTATGTCGGATTCGTTCTCGAGTTCGGAGATGCCGAAACCGAAAGCCAGTGTCCAATCATCGGCGAAGTCCCAGCCGATGCCGCCGGACACGTTGTAGCCCTTTACGCTGACCTCCTGAAACTGCTGCGGAAACTGGTTCTGAAACGAATAGTCGAAATTCTGCCGAAACGGGTTGCTCGGCGAGTCCGCGGGTATGATCGCCGTGGTATCGTTGCCAAGATTGTTGCTCGCCTTGTACGTATCCGTGTAGGCCAGACTTAGGGATGAACTCAAGTTGTCCGAGAAGTCCTGCCGCAGATTCAGAGCAATACTGTAGGTCTCGTCTTCCGGCGATATGGCCTGACCCTCGAACGGAATAAAGACGCTGTCGCCCAGTTGCCCGCTGGTGCTGACGTCGGCAAGCCCCAGTGGCTGCCCTCCGTACTGCGGGAGGTCGGCCTGGAAGACGGGCGTGAATCCCAGCGTCGCCGGATCCTGCGGCCGGTGGGCGGCTTCGTCGATCCAGAAGAGCCTGGGACCCAAGACGGGGTTCTGACGACTGACGATGGTCGTGGTCTCGACGAATTCGACGCCGGTGTCGGTGGTGACGAGCCGCAGAGCCGGCACCTCCACGCCGGCGCTCAACCGCTGATCGCCGTTCACCCACATGAGCGGCGCGAAGCTCGTCACGATCTCACCGTCGACGAAGGCGCTCCGCCGATTGCCGCGGACATTGCCGTTGACGGAGGGCGGCAGATACAGGTCATCGCTGACGGCCTCAACCGCATTGTTGTCCAGGACGATGTTCGGACGCGCGGCGCCGTCGATCTGATCCTGGGCCTGGTAGGTCACGCTGGCCGTGAGCGAACCCGAATCCCAGTTGAAGGTGCGCCCGAGCTGCAGGTTGTAGCGCGCGCCGCCGCCGTCCTCCGTATCGCTGTATGCCGCCGCTACGCTGGTACCTTCGAACTCCCGGTTGGTGATGATGTTGACGACGCCGCCGACGGCGTCGGCGCCGTAGATTGCCGCCGCGCCGTCGAACAGGATTTCGATGCGCTCGATACGATCGATCGGGATGTTGCTGATGTCGGTAATCGCGCCGAACTGACCGCCGCGTGCCGGTCGCCGGCCGTTGATCAGGATCAGCGTGTACTGGGAGCCCAGCCCCCTCAGATTGATGCTGCTGCCCGCGAACACGTTGTCGCCGAGCCCGAAGGTCGGTTCGCCAATCCCCGGCGGCGCGAATCCCGAGCCGACGTTGTTCGGCGCGTTCACGTTCTGCGGCAACCGCTGCAGGAACTCGTCGAGCCGGGTGGCGCCGCTGCGTTCGATTTCGTCGCGGTTGAAAACGGTGATCTGTCGCGTCAGCTTGCCCGGATCGTGGACGAGCCGGCTCCCCGTAACCACGATTTCCTCGAGTTCCTCGGCCGGTTTCCCCGCGGCGGCGGATTCCACGGCGGCTGCGATGAGTTCTTCCGCACTATCGCCGTCATTGCTCGTTGGCGCCTGGCCCGTCGACGTCGGGCTCGACGCCGTCCGGCGGTTTCCCCGGTCACTTGACCTCTCGGTGTCGTCGGCGACGGCGTTGACGGCTACCGTGCGCTCGTTGATGAATTCGTACTCGAGACCGGTGCTCGCCAGCAGTGCGTCGAGCACGAAATGGCTGTCTTCGAAGGTGCCCGCGACCGCGGGGGTCTCCACGCCCTCTGCATCGTCCGCGTACAGCACGACCTGCAGTCCGGATTGCTCGGCGAACTGATTCAGCGCGTCGCCGACCGGCTGTGCAGGAATGTCGACCTCGAATGACGTTTGCGCCAGCACCCCGTTGCCGGCAAGAACCGACAGCAGGCATGCTGTCAGTAGTAGAGTGGAACGACCCATCAATAATCCCCCTGTTTTTAGAGTAACGCAGATTTCACGGCGCTCTTTCAGGGGTAAGAGGGGCAATGTGACAATTCGGTGTACGCGAGGCGGCCGAGGGCATCGACAGCTGGCATTTGGTCCGCGATACCCGGATTCCGTACCCCGTTTTCGCCGTTCCGCACTCTCACTGTTATAGGGGCGTCACGCGCAGCACCAGGACCATCTGAACCATTGCCCAATCCAAACAAGAAATTCGTTCACGCAATCTTCAACGAGTATCACGATGAGCTGCATCGGTACCTGTTGAGCCGGCTTCGCGGCCGGGCGCTGGACGCCGCCGACGTGGCGCAGGAGACCTATTTGCGGCTGCTGAGAATGAAGGACTCCGATGCGGTGCAGCAGCCGCACGCGTACGTGTACCGGGTAGCCACGAACGTCATGCGCGAACTCGGATTGAAGGAACAAACGCAGGAGCAGCTTCCGGAACGACTGACCGACCCGTCAATGGAGCGCTCACCGGCCGAAACGCCGGATGTGACGCTGGAACGCAGGATTCGCGTCGAGCATCTGGCCCGCGCGCTGCGCGCACTTCCGCCGACCACGCAGGCGATTCTTCTGCTCAAGAAGCGCGACGGACTGACGCGGCGCGAGATCGCCGAGAAGCTCGGCATCTCCGAACACACGGTGAAAAAGCATCTGCTCAAGGCCGTTGCCTGGTGCCGGGAACGCGGCCTGCCCGATTGGGAGCGAGTCAAATGATCGATGCCTTCAGGAATGCGCGTGAGGCCATTCAGGCAGTCGCAGCCGACTGGGTACTGCGGCTCGACGAGGAGCCGCTCGCGTTGTCCGCCCGCGCCGAACTGCTCGAGTGGTTGAAGGAGTCGCCGCAGCATGTCGAAGAGTTTCTGCTCGCGACTGCCGCATGGCGCGAACTGGACGATATCGACCCACAGAAGCAGCTGGACATCGATGCACTCCTCGCGGAGGCGGAAAGCAACGTTGTGACGCTGAGCGAGGCGATACCCGGCGTCGCGTCGACCGACACGACCGCACGACGGCGTATCTGGTGGCTCGGCGGCCTGGCTGCAACCGTGCTGGTCGCCGTCGGCGCCACATTGACGTGGCCGCCCGCGACTCAGGTGCAGCACTACGAGACCGGCTTGGGCCAGCAAACGTTGTTTACCCTGGACGACGGCTCGATCGTTCATCTCAACACGCAGTCGGAACTCACGGTTCGCATCGGAGACGACAGCCGCGAGCTGAATCTGCGCCGGGGCGAGGCGCTGTTCGACGTCGCCCGGGACCCGGAGCGCCCGTTCCGCGTGCGCTCCGGGGACGTCACCGTGGAGGCGATCGGGACGCAGTTCAACGTCTACCGGCGGAACGACGGCGTACAGGTGACGGTCGTCGAGGGCACGGTCAAGGTCGAGCCGCTGCAGCCTGCCGCAACGATCGAGTCAGGCAACTCGGCCGTTACGCTCGAAGCCGGCGAAGAAGCCCGGTCACGGCGCTCGGGCGAGGTAGCGCGCATCGACGTACCCGATCTCGAGAAAAGCACGGCCTGGCGCGAGCAACGGCTGGTCTTCCGCGATGATTCACTCGCAATCGTGGCGACGGAGTTCAATCGCTATAACCAGCTCCAGATCGACGTCAACTTGCCGGCGACGATAACGCGGCCGATCACGGCAACGTTTGATGCCCACGATCCCGAGTCTTTCGTCGCGTTCCTCGAACGCGATCCGGCGCTGCGGGTCACGCGAATCGGCGAAAGGGTCGTCGTCCGAGCCGCGAAATAGTTCTGAGCGAGGACTACAAGTACCATCGACCGCATGGGACGTTACAGGATCGGACCGCGATAGAACCGTCTCAACGCGAAGCACCGCCAACTAAACCACCCATGGCACTTCCCGCTCGGGGCTGCCAACACAAGCAACCGAAGGCGCGGCCAACGACGCGGTTGCCAAGTTGCACTCGATGGCCGCGCACTACGACGAGGAGACTTGCAAGGCGATTGTCGGCGGGTTGAATCCGCAGGAGGCGGCGGAACTGCGCGCGTTTGTCCGCGAGCAGAGGACGCCGTTCGAGTTCGTGACGTTGAACATACTGCAGGGCGACCAGCACCTCGCGCGAGCGGTGCTTGGCGGCGCGCCGTACTTCTCTGGGCTAAAGGCCGAGAACATGCAGGTCATCCACGACACCGCCGCGGAGCGCTTCGGGCCGGACGAGTTCCGCGCGCACCGGGACGTGTCCAAGGGCATCCAGCGCGTCGTGAACTCTACCGGGTCGTTCGAGCGCGGCCTGATGCCGCGGCCGCACCGCTGGAAGGCGGCCGCCGACGAGAAGGCGAAGCTCGACAGGGCGTTTGCACAGCCGTGATAACCGAGTTCGGCGCCACACGTATCAGCTTGAGGACTTCGCATGACCACGCAAGAAGCGTACACAATCGACGTCAGCGGAACCGTGCCGGCGAGCAAAAGGCGAATTGGTCTTGTTCCTGTGGAAAGCGGGTACATGGACTGCCGTACCAATTGATCCTTCGGACTATTTCTCAACTAATTGCCTACATCATGCATAGACTAACGGTCCACACTGATATGATAGACTCTGCGCCGTCTGGCCCGCGACTCAGATATGCCTCCACGATACGCTTCCAGCGACCTCCCTACGCGCCTAAAGGACGACAGCATCATAGAAGTTGTCTGCGAGATTCGTTTTGATTCGAACGAACTTGAAGAGGCAATTGTTGGCCGGATAGTGGATTGGGCTGAGCAGCACTATCCTCAAGTCACAACCACGCGAGGTGGCGCAGCACAATTGCCTGCACCAATGCGCGAAGCAGACGTAAACCTGCGGTACCAGTATCTGCTGAACATCGACGCTCCACTAGAGGCTGGTTCCACTAGAAAAATTCGAATTGGACCCCACGTCTTCTCATTTATCGTTGTTGGACGCTACTGTGGTTGGACTGAGCTTAGTCGCGATCTCCAAACTGCGGTTGACATATTCCTGGACCGCGTGCGGCCCACGTCAGTCGTCAGGGCTGGCTTGAGATACACCAATGCACTCACTGCAGAAAAGCACTTCGTCACCCGCTTGGACTCATTGGACGTAGACCTTCGTGTCTGCAACGAGCCTGTCCACGACGCCGTGAATCTGAACTTCAGGCGGCAAGTTGACTCAAATCACGCAGCTTTGGTGCGAATCGCAACACCCGGTTTCTTGCAAGGCCAACCTCCACCTGACACGACAGTCGTCGTGGATATCGACGTTTCGACCGTAGACGCTCAAATGGCGCCAGATGCCGAGATGTTGAAGCGGTGGATCGAACGAGCCCACACCTACGAGAAAATCGAGTTCTTTTCTCTTCTGCCAGAAGACCTTGTTAAGCGTCTGGAGGACTGACAATGCTTGTAGTAACTGATGGCAGCACGTTGGAAATCGATACCTATCTTGCGGAGCTTCAAACGCAGGTCGTCGCGGAGGCAAGTGTGCCCGTTACTTGGGATCCACTCCCACAGAACGGCATGTTGGATATTCCAGAACTCATTGTTTCCATCGACACAGACCCGGCCTTTCGGACCCTCAGCGAACAGGAGCAGGAAATACTACATGAGTCCTTGCTCGCCTCTGTCGAGATTCTTGATTGACTGCGTCGCCCGGAGTTCTTCGCAGCCGCCATGGCACAGATAACACTGGATGATGGACACCAGCTTGTCTTTGACAACCTAGATATCGAGCCGGGCCGATTCTTTAGTTCTGGAGCCGCGCTCTCGCTCGGCGCGGGACAGCTTTACTCTGGTATCCGATTCCCGTTGTACTTCCGAACCGACCGCAGTTTCCGTACTGCTCGCGGAATCGTCTATGTACTTACCCACGAGTGTGACATAGACCGATCGAACCGTCGCGCGTTCAACACCCATGTACTCATATGCCCGGTAATCAAATTCGAGGAATGGTTACCGCGGTTTTCAAGTGAATTTCCCAACGAATATGTGCAGGGCTTCCTCCCAGCTCTCGGGCAGCGAGAAGTTTCTCGCGTGGCCTATCTACCGTCTGTTGGCGATGAACTGCCTTACGGCGGGTTGTTGTACCTGAACACTGTCACCAACACACATGTCGAGCTGTTCTCCGACCCGGATGCCCAGCGGGTTGCCAGCGTGACGGCGTACGGTTTGACAAAGATCGATCAGATGCTCCAACGGCATCTCTTTCGTCCAAAAGCCGAACGACTTACCTTTGCCGCACCGTAACGACTCGCCGCGTCGCCGCGCGCCACTCCTTAGTTGCCGCCACAGAACCGCCATTGCATGGCGGTGCCTGTCCGCGGTCTGCTGCAAGTTGTTGTACTCGCAGCGGGAAGATGGTGGTGATGGGTGGAATTGAACCACCGACCTGCGGGTTATGAGTCCGCCGCTCTGACCATCTGAGCTACATCACCTGAAGTTTGGGGCGCTCGAGGCCGCCGCGCCTCGAAGGGCCGGGAATTGTCCGACCCGGGCCGGGGCGTGTCAAGATCTTAAGCCTCGGGCGGCCGCTGGCCTATAATGCATCACTGCACCGCGGGAATCCTCTAATTGTTTGAGAACGTTGAAATTCCGGTCGAGGAACTGCCTCGGGCCGACGCGCTCGAATGGCAGCCGCTCGACCCGGCCTACCGCAAGCGGCTGCTCGTCGACCGGCTGATCACGGTCGGCTTCGTCGTCGTCGGCGCGACGCTCGTCACGGTCCTCCCCGGCTTCGAACCGATCCGGGCGACGCTGGTCTTCGGCGGCGCCGCGCTCGTCGCGGCTGCGATGCTCGTCTGGCCGTTCGTAGCCGTCCCGCGCATGGGCTACGCCGTACGCGACAAGGACCTGGTCTACCGGAGCGGCGTGTTCTGGCGCAGCGTGACGGCCGTGCCGTTCAACCGCATCCAGCACGTCGAGACATCCAGTTCGCCCCTCGACCGGCGCTTCTCGCTGGCAACGCTCAAGCTGTTTACCGCCGGGGGCAGCGGCGGCGACCTGAGGATCGACGGACTGCACAGCGAACGCGCGGAACAACTCCGCGCGCTGGTCCTCGCCAAGGCCGGAGCCAGTATTGAGTCAGAGTGACCCCGGGCAGTGGCAGCGCACCTCGCCGCTTGCCATCCTGTTCTTCATAGGTGGCGTCCTCAAAGCCGTTGTGAAGAACGCGACGCAGATCATCGCGCCGATGGCTGCGTTCTTCGTCGCCTTCGGCGGCGATACGCAGACCAAGATCGCGATCGTCGCGATCGGTTTCACGCTGATCACACTCACGGTCTCCGTGCTTCGTTATCTGTTCTTCCGCTTTCGCATCGCCGAGGACGCCGTGCTGATTCGCGAAGGCGTGGTCAACCGCAAGCAGCTCGACATCAAGTTCAGCCGCATCCAGGGCATCAACACCGAGCAGAGTTTCATCTACCGCTTCTTCGATCTCGTCACGGTGAGCTTCGACACGGCAGGCAGCGCCGGCAGCGAGGGCAGCCTCCCGGCCGTAGGTACCCGATTCAGCGATGCCCTTCGCGAGACGATCGGCAAGGTTGGCAAGACGGGTGAACCAACCGACGACCCGGGGACTGCGCCGGCCGCGATCCACGCCGCAAGCCCCGCAACCGACCCGCTGCTGCGCCTGGACTGGGGCGACATGGTGCGTATCGGCCTCGCCGACCGCCGCGCGTTTCTTCTGCTGGCCATCGCCGCACCGTTTTTCGAGCAGCTATCCGACGAGATGAGCCAGGCGATTGCCAACGCCATCGAGGACGTGGCCGCCGACATCGCGGCGCAAGGCACGACGATCGCGGCCACGATATTCGGCGGCGGTCTGCTGCTGATCATTGTCGTGCTGCTGCTGGGCTCCGTCGTGGCGGCCTTCCTGCGCTACCACAACTTCGCGCTGTACTTCGAAGGCGGCCGGCTGCGTTCAGTCGGCGGCCTGCTGACCCGGCACGAAGCCGCCATGGAACCCGGCAAGATCCAGCTGGCCCGGATCAGCCAGAGCATCGTGATGCGCTGGTTCCGGCGTCTCCGCATCGTCCTGCGACAAGCGTCCAGCCGAACCCAAGGTGTCGGCAAGAGCTTTACGGTCCCGGCCGCGCCGCCCGGCTTTCAGCAGGCGTTTCTCGCGGACGTTCTTGCTCCGGAAGCCGCGGACCTCGACCTGGACCTCGAAAGCCCCGCGATCCGGCGCGTCAGCAGAAAGTTCCTGCGGCCGAGAATCCTATATCTCGGTATCGTCCCCGCGATCGCGATGGCGACCCTGGGCTGGTTCCAGGCCGGCGCGCAAGGGCTCCTGCTGCTGCTCTGGATACCGTTCTGGACGCTGATTCAATGGCGTGTATGGCGACGGCTCGGCTGGCACATGTCCGGCGACGCGTTCGTTCGGCGGACGGGCTTCCTCGCCACGCGGCTCGATGCCTTCCTGCTCCGCAAGGTGCAGCGCGTGAGCCTAAGCCAGTCGCCGTATCAGCGCCGGACGCAGCTCGCGACGCTAAGGTTCTACCTCGCCTCCGGCAGCGTCCGCGTACCCTACCTGCCGCTCGGCGACGCGGCGCTGATCCGCGACTACGTGCTCTACAAGGTGGAGTCGAGCACGCAGTCATGGCACTGAGAAACGCATGTCGCTGATCTTCGCCCTCGAAATGCTCGGCACCGCGGCCTTTGCCGTATCGGGCGCGCTTGCAGCCTCGCGGAAGAACATGGACATCTTCGGGTTCACCGTACTCGCGCTGATGCCCGCGGTCGGCGGCGGCACGCTCCGCGACCTGATCCTCGACCGCACGCCCGTGTTCTGGGTCGCCAATCCGTGGTACGTCGCCGTCGCGCTTGCCGCGGCGCTTGCGGTCTTCTTCCGCCGCTTTCGACCGGGCGGCCGCACGCGGCTGCTGGTCTGGATGGATGCGCTCGGCCTGGCGCTGTTCGCGGCGCTCGGCACCGAGATCAGTCTCGAGTTCGGTGCCGGTCCGCTCGTGGCCGTGATGCTCGGCGTCACGACCGGCGTCGCGGGCGGCATGATCCGCGACGTCATCTGCAACGAGATCCCGCTCGTCCTGACGGGCGACATCTATGCCACGGCCGCGTTTGCGGCAGGACTCGTCTTCGTCGGCGCCGACGCGCTCGGAATCGACCGGAACTTAGGTCTCGTGGCCGCGGTCGCGGCGGGCTTTGGCGTGCGCGCGGCCGGAATCGTCTACAAGCTGTCGCTCCCCAGCTTCAAGGAGCCGCCGGACACGAACTAACGTCGACGACTCGTCAGACGTTGAAGCGGAAGTGCATGACGTCGCCTTCCTGGACGACGTAGTCCTTACCTTCGAGCCGCAGCCGGCCGGCCTCCTTCGCGCCCTGCTCGCCGTTTCCGGCGATGTAGTCGTCGTAAGCGATGACCTCGGCACGGATGAAGCCTTTCTCGAAATCCGTGTGAATCTCCCCGGCAGCCTGCGGCGCCGTGGCGCTCTTGCGCGTCGTCCACGCACGCACCTCTTTCTTGCCGGCCGTGAAAAACGTCTGCAGTCCGAGCAACGCATAGCCGCCGCGGATCACGCGGTTGAGGCCTGGCTCGTCGAATCCCAGGTCGTCGAGGAAAACGGTCTTGTCCTCGTCGTCCAGCACCGCGATCTCGGCCTCGATTGCGGCGCAGATCGCCACGACCTCGGCGCCCTCGTTCTGTGCGTAGTCGCGAACCGCGTCGAGCTGCGGATTGCCGTCGAAGCCGTCTTCGCTGACGTTGGCGATGTACATGACCGGCTTCGCGGTGATGAGATGCAGCGTCTTCAGGATCTCGCGTTCGCCGTCCTCGAGCGTCAGCGTCCGGGCTGACGAACCCTCGTCGAGATGCGCCTTGATCTTCCTGAGCGTATCGCGCACGAACAGCGCCTCTTTCTGCGCCGTCTTCGCGTGCTTCTCGGCCTTCAACAGCTGTTTTTCGACGGACTCGAGATCCGCAAGCGCCAGCTCGGTGTTGATCGTTTCGATATCGTCGATCGGATCGATCTTGCCGGCCACGTGCGTGACGTCGTCGTTCTCGAAACACCGGACGACGTGAGCAATGGCGCGGGTCTCGCGGATGTTGCCGAGGAACTGGTTGCCCAGGCCCTCGCCTTTCGACGCGCCCGCGACGAGCCCGGCAATGTCCACGAACTCCATCGTGGTTGGAACGATCTTTTCGGGCTCGACGATGCGCGCGAGCGCGTCGAGCCGCGGATCCGGCACCGGCACCACCCCGACGTTCGGCTCGATAGTGCAGAACGGATAGTTCTCGGCCGCGATCTCGGCCGCCGTCAGTGCGTTGAACAGCGTGGACTTGCCGACGTTCGGCAGGCCGACGATGCCGCAGGTTATAGCCATTCGGTCCCTAGCCCTTGCCTTGGTCTTTAGTATGCAGCGCCTTCATCGCCGCGCTGAGGCCGTCGTCCAGCCACACGTCGAGCGCCGCGATGGCCTCGTCGATGTTGCGCTCGACGGCCGCCTCCACGTCGGCACCGCCCTTTTTGAGCACGTGGCCGGTTACCTTGCTCTTTTCGCCGGGGTGACCGACGCCGAGACGCAGCCGCACGAAATCCCTGCCGCAGTGCTGGATGACGTCCCGAATGCCGTTGTGGCCGCCATGGCCGCCACCGAGCTTGAGCTTGACGACGTCGGGCGGCAGGTCGATCTCGTCGTGCGCGACCAGCATGTCGGTAGGCTTCAGCCGGTAGTAGTCGAGTACCGCCCTGACCGGTCCGCCGGAGAGGTTCATGAAAGCCTGCGGCTTGACCAGCCACACGTCGGCGCCGCGGATCGCCGTCCGGCAGACCTCCGCGTCGAACTTCTTCTCGTAGCGGAACTCGCCGCCGTACTTCCGCGCCAGCGCGTCGACGAACCAGAAGCCCGCGTTGTGCAGCGTGCGGCTGTACTTGTCGCCGGGATTACCGAGCCCCGCGATGAGCTTGAGTGCGTTGTCCATCGGGCTTGCGCTCGGTAAAGACCGCCCTGCGGGGCGGCTGCCGTTCGTGTGCGAAGAATGCTTCGCCGTTTACTCGTCGGGCTTCTCGTCGGTAGCCTCGGTGTCGTCGCCTTCCCCGGGAGTTTCTTCTTCCGCGGACTCTTCCGCCTCGACGGCACGCGCCTTGATGACGTGAATGGAGACGACCGCCTGATCGTGCTCGGGTCCCTGGGCCAGCACCGGGATCTCGACGCCCGACGGCAGCTTCAGCTCCGACAGGTGCACCATCTGGTCGAGCTCGAGTTCCGAGACGTCGACTTCGATGAACTCCGGCAGATCCTTCGGCAGGCAGGTCACTTCGACGTCGGACATCAGGTGAGCGACCTTGCCGCCGCCCAGCTTCACGCCCGGAGCGACCTCTTCGCCGATGAAGTGCAGCGGGACGTTCATGCGGATCGCTTCGTCTGCGACGATGCGCTGCAAATCCATGTGCATGATCAGGTTCCGCGCCGGATGCCGCTGCAGATCCTTGAGGATCGCGGGCTGCGCCTTCTCGCCGACCTTGATGGTCAGGACGCTCGAATAGAACGACTCGTTCTCGAGCTGGCGCAGCACCTTGTTGTGATCGAAAGCCAGCGCGCGCGGCGGACGGCCGGCGCCATAGATGATTGCGGGGACTTTGCCTTCGCGACGCAGGCGGCGGCTCGCACCTTTGCCCTGGTCTTCACGGATTTCCGCAATCAGATCGAACTCTTCAGCCATGAGGGGCTCCAGTATCTGATTGATTTCTTTAGGTAAAACCCCGCGATCGATCGCGACCAATCGTTGGCGGGACGCGGACTATAGCTTGATTTGGCGGTGTCTGCCAGCGGGGGGGGTCGTACCGAGGCCGCGGGCGGTGGGTTCGCACCGACGCCGCGGCGCACCGCTCAGTCGACGTACAAGGAGCTTACGGACTCTTCATCGGAGATTCGCCGCATCGTTTCAGCAAGGAGCTCCGCGGTCGAGAGTTGGCGTATCCGGGTGCAGGCCCGTGCTTCCTCGTTGAGGGGGATCGTGTCGGTCACGACGAGTTCGTCGAGCGCCGAATTCGCGACCCGCGACACCGCGGGACCCGACAGCACCGGGTGCGTGATGTACGCGGACACCGAAACGGCACCGCGCTCCTTGAGCGCGCCCGCCGCGTGGCAGAGCGTGCCGGCGGTGTCGACCATGTCGTCGATCAGGATGCAGTTCTTGTCCCCGACCTCGCCGATGATGTTCATGACCTCGGACTGATTCGCGCGGGCGCGGCGCTTGTCGATGATGACGAGGTCGGCGTCGTCGAGCCGTTTCGCCAGCGCGCGGGCGCGCACCACGCCGCCGACATCGGGCGAGACGACAACCATGTCGTTGTACTTCTGCTTCCAGACGTCGCCGAGCAGGAGCGGCGAGGCATAAACGTTGTCGACGGCGATGTCGAAGAAGCCCTGAATCTGGTCGGCGTGCAGGTCGACCGTCAGCACCCGGTCGACGCCGGCCGTGGCGATCAGCTTCGCGACGAGCTTGGCCGTGATCGGCACCCGCGAGGCCCGCGGCCGGCGGTCCTGCCGGGCGAAGCCGAAATACGGGATCACCGCGGTAATCCGCGCCGCGGAGGCTCGCCGCACGGCGTCGACCATCACGAGCAGCTCCATCAGATTTTCGGAGGCCGGCGGGCAGGTCGGCTGGATAATGAAGGTCTCGCGGCCGCGGATGTTCTCGAGAATCTCGACGTTGATCTCGCCGTCGGAGAAGCGGCCGACGTGCGCTCTCGCGAGGGGAACGTGCAGGGCACGGGCAATATCGTGCGCCAGCTCCGGGTGCGCGTTCCCGGAAAACAAGGCCATCGTGGCGAGATCCATCAGTCCCCCTGGTGGTTTGGCTGGGGCGGCAGGATTCGAACCTGCGAATCACGGGATCAAAACCCGTTGCCTTACCGCTTGGCTACGCCCCAGTAGAGCTGCCGGCTATTGCGCGCATGCGCGGCGCAATTGTGCGATTCGTCCCCGAGGGTGTCAACGCGGCGGCGCGATGCGCCAGCGATCGATCACGAGCGTTACACGGGTATCGCCGTTCTCCGCGACGAGGCGCTGCGGCATCGCCTGCCCGCCCGCGTCGCGGTAGCGCGGAAACGCGACGGACCATCCGGCCTGCTGCAGCGAGGCAAGCCGCCCCGACTCGCCGAACTCGGTCACGGCGGGCCGGTCCGGCTCGGGGATGCCGAGCGCCCAGTAGCGCAGGCTCGACAACGGCACGTTCCAGCCGAAGCGGTGCTCCAGCTCGATGTCCGGATCCCGGAAGCGCGTCTCGACACCGTCCTTGTCGGTGTAGACGAGGTCTCCGGCCCCGCCCGCAAGCTGCACGGTACCGATACCGAGCGGTCCCGACAGCGTCGCTTCGAAGTCGCCGTCGGCCTGAGCGTAGCGTAGCTTGCCGTTGAAGCCGTCCGCGCTCGACCGGACCGCGATGCGGCCGTTGAACCCCCACTCGTCGAGCGCGGCGAGAACGGCCTGGCGCCGTTCCCAGCTATCGAGTTCGGGCAGCTCTGCGACGGGTCGGCCCGCGCAGCCCGAAACGACAATTGCGGCGAGGGCAGCCAGGGCTGCCGGAGCCGCCGGCCGGCATCGAAAGGGCCTACTCCGGCTCGGAGAAGAAGCGCTCGCGAACATCTTTTAGAAACTCGCTGTCCGGCTGCCTGGCCTCTGCCTCTTCGAGGCGTTCGAGGGCCTCGTCGCGGCGGCCCAGCACGGCCAGCACTTCGACGACGTGCGCGGCGACTTCGGCGTCTTCGAACAGTGCATAGGCACGCTCGAGTTCCACGAGCGCCTCCTCGTGGCGGCCGAGCTTGTAGAGCACCCAGCCCCAGCTGTCGATGATCGCGGCCGACTCGGGCTCCTTCGCCAGCGCCGCTTTGATGAGCTCGTAGGCCTCTTCGTACTGATCGGTCCGATCGGCCAGGGTGTAGCCCAGCGCATTCAGCGTAGTCGCGCTCTCCGGCCAGCGCCGGTAGGCCTCGCGGAACACCGCGATCGCGTCGTCCAGGCGGTCCATGCGCAGAAACAGATCCGCCTTCCCGAGGAAGGCACGCTCGTCGTCGTTGCGGAAACCCAGATACTGATCGTAGGCCTCCAACGACTCGTCGTAGCGCTCGAGCATCGCCAGAAGCTGTGCTTTAGCCAGCGTCACGTCGACCGCAGAGGCCGGCGCGATCTGCGCGAACTCGTCCAGCTTCTGCAGCGCAAACGCCGGGTCGTCGTCCTCGAAGGCGATGAGCGCGCTGCCGCGCCGGCGCGCCGGAAGCGCGTACTGGCCCGACTCGACCTGCATATAAAACCGTATCGCCCGGTCATACTCCTTGCGCATGTCGGCGATGCGGGCCAGGTAGTAGCGGGCCTCCATCCTGTGGCGCCGGCTGTCCAGAAGGTCCTCGAAGTCCTCCCACGCGGCATCGTAGTGTTCGAGCCGGAAGTTGATGATGGCCATCAGCCGCAAAGCATCGACGTTGTTGGCGCTCTCGAGCAGCACCTGATTCACCTGGCTGAGAGCGTCCTCGTCGCGGCCGACGGAAATCATCATGATCGCAAGCTCGATCCGCGCCTCCGGATCCGGGCTCGGGTCGTCGCCGATCAGTCTTGCGAGATAGTCGATCGCGCCCTCTTCGTCACCGTCCTGGAGCATGGCGCGGGCCCGCAGGAGCTGCGGTCTGAGCCAGTCCGGATTCAGTTCGATCGCCCGCTCGACGCGCTCGATCGCGTGTTCGCTGTCCTCGGCGGCCAGCGCCATGACCGCGGCGGCGTAGTGGGCTTTCGCGGAGTCCTTGTACGGCTTCGTCAACGCGCGCATGAGACGGTCGCCTTCGCTCAGGTCCTCCTCCAGCAGGACCGAGATGAGCACGAGCAGCCGGTCTTCGGCCTGCTCGCCCCGGATCAGGCGCCTGAACCCCTGCCGCGCCGCGCGGTACTTGCCAAGGCGCATCTGAATGCGCGCGACGTAAAGCTGTGCTTCCTCGCTATCGTCCGACAGCTCCGCCCAGCGTCTGGCCGAGCGGAGCGCGTCGTCGTTGAAGCCGTAGACGAAGCCGACTTCGGTCGCCTGGCGTGCCAGGGCCACATCGTCGCTGATCTCGGCGGCTTTGCGAAACTCCTCGGCGGCGCTGCGGTAGTCCTGATTGTTGAGAGCGACCTCGGCTGCAAGCAGATGGCCGGCGGCGTCGGTAACATCGTCGGCAATTGCAGCGGGCGTTGCGGCAAGCGAGAACAGCAGAACCGCAACGGCCGGCAGGCGCCGGGCCGGATAGTAGGCGTATTTCATCAAATGGTCTGGTCG
Organism: Woeseiaceae bacterium; assembly: GCA_028277185.1. Classification (GTDB taxonomy): domain Bacteria; phylum Pseudomonadota; class Gammaproteobacteria; order Steroidobacterales; family Woeseiaceae; genus UBA1847. Next base: position 20,782 of record JANQGQ010000024.1, on the reverse strand, counting down.
TCCGTGTAGCCCGGGACTTTAAGTCCGGCGCTGAATCGGTAATAAATTAGAGTATCAGAGACAAGGAAGTCGCGGAGCAGTTCGCTTATGATATCAACGCGTATGGACAAGCTGACCGTCGGACTGCGTCCGGGACCGCCAACACCTTGATATGCCGCTGAAAATCCTTGGCCTGAACCATAACACGGCCCCCCTGGAGATTCGCGAAAGAATCGTATTCGCCGGCCCGGAAATCCCTGAGGCCTTGAAAGCCGTGCGCGCGCTCGACGGGGTCGACGAGGCGGTGCTGCTGTCCACCTGCAACCGCACCGAGTTCTACCTGATGGCCGACGACGGGGGCCGCGACACCGTGACGAGCTGGCTCACCGACAGCCGCCGGCTCGACGACGGCTTCCGGGAGAGCCTGTTTTCGCTCGAGGACGCCGACGCGATCCGGCACATCTTCCGGGTGGCCTGCGGCCTGGATTCGATGGTGCTCGGCGAACCGCAGATACTCGGACAGCTCAAGGACGCGTGGCGCGAGGCGCAGCAGTCCGGCGCGCTGGGCGGCGACCTGAGCCGGCTCATGCAGCACACCTTCTCCGTGGCCAAGAAAGTCCGCACGGACACCGAGATCGGCTCGAGTCCCGTGTCCGTGGCCTATGCCGCCGTGCACCTGGCGCAGCAGTTCTTCGCGAACTTCAACAAGCAGACAGCCATTCTCGTAGGCGCGGGCGTCACGATCGACCTCGTGGCCAAGCATCTGAAGCGCAAGAACATCGGCCGGCTGTTCGTCGCCAATCGCAACCTCGACCGCGCCCGGAACCTCGCCGGGGAATACGGCGGCTACGCGCTGCCGTTGTCCGAACTCGAAGGCACGCTGCCGGAGGCCGACATACTCATCAGTTCCACGGCAAGTCCGGAACCGGTCGTCGGATATCCGGAGATGCAGAGAGCCATCAAGGCGCGCAAGTATCGCCCGGTGTTCGCCTGCGATATCGCCGTGCCGCGTGACATCGACCCGAAAGTTGCCAAACTCGACGACGTCTACCTGTACACGATCGACGATCTCGACAAGGTCGTGCTCGAAGGTCAGGGGAATCGCGAAGCGGCGGTCGTCGACGCCAACCGGATTCTGGACGACGAGATCGGCCGCTACCTGAGCGTACAGCGCGCCCGCCAGTCGGTCCCGACGATCAACGCGCTGCGCGAGCACGCGGACAGCGTTCGCGACGACGTGCTCGCGAATGCGCGACGCCGGCTCGGCAACGGCGCCGACAGCCAGGAAGTGCTCGAGTATGCGACGGCGGCGATGCTCAAGAAGCTCCTCCACCAGCCGAGCGTCAAGCTCCGTGAGGCCGGCGAGGCGGGCGACGAAGATCTGGTATCCGCCGCGCGCCGGCTGTTCGGTCTGCGGGACTGATGAAAGACTCCATTCGGCTCAAGCTCGAATCCGTCCGGGACCGGTTCGAAGAGCTTGCGGGGCTGCTCGCCGACCCCGACGTCATTGGCGACCAGAATCAGTTCCGGGACTACTCGAAGGAGTACGCCCGGCTCGAGCCCGTCATTCAGCTGTTCGGCGAATACGATACGGTGGGCGCGGACCTGAAAGCCGCGGAGGAGATGGTCGCCGACAAAGACCCGGACATTCGGGCGATGGGCGAGGAGGAACTCGAGCCGCTGCAGTCGCGCCGCGAAGAACTGCTGGTCGATCTGCAGAAAGCGCTGATTCCGCCTGACCCCCACGACGACAGCAACGTCTATCTCGAAATCCGGGCCGGGACGGGCGGCGACGAAGCGGCCATCTTCGCGGGCGACCTGTTCCGCATGTACTCGCGGTTTGCCGAAACCGAACGCTGGCAGGTCGAGATCCTGAGCGCTCGCGAGGGCGAGCACGGCGGCTACAAGGAAATCATCAGCCGGATCAGCGGCTCCGGTATCTACCGCAAGCTGAAATTCGAGTCGGGCGCGCACCGCGTGCAGCGGGTACCGGCCACCGAGAGCCAGGGCCGCATCCACACGTCGGCGTGCACCGTCGCCGTCCTGCCCGAACCGGACGAGGTCGAGGCCGTCGAGATCAATCCCGCCGACCTGCGCGTCGATACCTATCGTGCGTCGGGCGCCGGCGGTCAGCACGTCAACAAGACCGACTCGGCCGTGAGGCTTACTCACCTGCCGACCGGGATCGTCGTCGAATGCCAGGACGAGCGATCGCAGCACAAGAATCGCGCGCGCGCGATGTCCTTACTGCAGGCGCGCCTGCTCGATGTGCAGGTCGCCGAACAGGAGACCGAGCAGGCTGAGCAGCGGCGCCTGCTCGTCGGCAGCGGCGATCGCTCCGAGCGCATCCGCACCTACAACTTCCCGCAGGGGCGCGTGACGGACCACCGGATCAATCTGACGCTCTACAAGCTCGACGAGATTCTCGAGGGCGGTATCGCCCAACTCCTGGATCCGCTGATCAGCGAGTATCAGGCCGACCAGCTGGCCGCGCTCGGCGCCTGAGACTGGCCGCAATCATTTAGAGGAAAGCTGCCAAAGCGAAACGGCTGATGCTTGGTTGGATCTTTCGGGATGCTTCCGAGCAACGACTTAAGCCGATGGTTTCAAGCATGCCCGGCGCTACTACTGTCGAAAGGCGAGCGAACCTGTTGAATCAGGTCCGTGAGTATGTGGCATCGATTTTTTCTGACGAAGCATCGTGGGATTGGAACGTGATTATCGAGATCGTCATTGATCGTCTCGAAGGCAGCAGAAGGGCAAAAAAGGGGACGCTGTTCGAGATCATTGTCAGACGAAATCTGAAAAAGATCCTTGCGGCTCACGAGATCGGTGTAACTGTCTCCGAATCGGAAGTTCGTCTCGAGGACGAAACCTATGACGTGCAGGTATCCGGCACCTGGGGCACGATTCTGATCCCGGTCAAGACCAGAGAAACCATGGGCGGTGGGCATGCACATATCTTCACCCGGGATATCCGGGCAGCGATTTCCGTCGCAACCAGCGCCGGATACATATGTATTCCTGTCGTCATTGCGGAGTCGTGGACAGGACGCTTAGAGGATCTGGACTGTGACGACTTCATCTACCTCGCGAACAACCCAAACCAGCTCGCGGAGATCGAACCCCTCCTGGCTGCCGAGCTGGAAGCCAGAATTGATTCGTTCAAAGACATCGAGTAGAGACTAGAGAAGTCTCAGGCCGAGGTTCCTCAGTCGGTTCTTTGCTATCTCGCAATACTCCGGATTCAACTCGATACCGAGAAAATGTCGCCGGTTCTTCAATGCCACTACCGCCGTGGTTCCGCTACCCAGGAACGGGTCAAGCACCACGCCCTTTTCCGGGCACCCGGCAAGAATGCACGGTTCGATCAGTTTCTCCGGAAAGACAGCGAAGTGGGCATCGCGGAACTTGGACAAGGGAACGCTCCAAACCGTTCTCTTGTTGCGGCCTTTCTCATGAAATGCCTGATCCCAACGTCCATCGTGGAGGTTCTGGTTACCTTTGTTCTTACCCTTCTCCGGAGTACCCCCCGCTTTGCCGAAGTGATTCCGTCCACCTTTCATTTTGCTGTTCTCAGAGAAGGTCACATGCGGTTCTCTGATGGCATCGGTATCGTAGTAATAGTCCTTGCTTTTCGAAAACAGGAATATGTATTCGTGATCCGTGGTCGGACGTGTCTTCACGGAAGACGGCATCGCATTCGGTTTGTGCCAGACGATATCGGAGCGAAGTCTCCATCCATCAGCCTTGAGAGCCAGGGCAACTTGCCAGGGCATCCCGCTAAGTTCGCCTGATACGTATTTGTCTCCGAGATTCAGCCACAGAGTACCGTCGTCCCGCAAAACCCGACGTGCCTCCGAAAAGACCTTCACCAAACTGGCCACGTAATCGTCCGGAGTCGCTTCGATACCGATCTGGCCATCTACCGAATAGTCGCGCTGTCCGAAGTATGGCGGGCTCGTCACAATCATGTGTACTGATTGCTCGGGCAACCCCTTAAGGACGTCGGAAGCGCAACCGTTCAAGATCTGGTCGGTGAGTTGAGGGTCTGTGGTTCCGCTTTGATCAACAGAAGGACTTGATTCCCGGGCCGCTGAGGGCCCGGATACAGCGTTCGTTGCAGGGTTTTCTCGACTCATTCTCGGCCAGGCAACTGAAGAAACGGGAGGATTCGAAGAGAGTCAAATTGTATCAAACCTTCCTCTTATGAGCCGGACGGACCGGAGTTCAGAAACCTCAGTGGCCCTCGCTGGAAGATCGGTTCCCACCGCCCGCTCCACACACTGCCCGGGCAGCAATCAGTCGAGATGCTCGGCAAGAAAAGCCTCGATCGCCAGCAGCGCTTCCAACCGCTGCTCGTTCGTACTGAGAAAGTGATCGCCGTCCGGCTGCTCGATGTACGTAACGTCCTTGTCGAGCCGCTTAAGCGCCCGCGACATACGCCGGCTCTGGTTGACAAGTACGATGTTGTCATGTTCGCCGTGGATTAGCAGCACCGGCACTTCGATGTCCGCGGCGAAGCTGATGGGTGAGCGGTCCTTGAGGTCTCGTCGCCTCGAGCCCAGCAGGACCTCGTCGACTTCCGGATTCACGAAGTCTTGCTGTGCCACCATAAACCCGACAAGGTCGGTTACGCCCGCGAAACTGACGGCACAGCGGTACAGATCCGGCGTCTTGGCCGCGCCCATGAGTGCGGCGTAGCCGCCGTAGCTGCCGCCGACGATGCAGATACGATCCGGGTCCGCAATGCGATTGTCGATGAGCCACTGTGTCGCGTCAGCGACGTCGTCCTGCATCTGTAGGCCCCAGTTCTGAAAGCCGGCGGCCATGAAATCGTAGCCGTAGCCCGCCGAACCGCGGAAATCCATCTGCATGACGGCATAGCCGCGATTGGCGAACAGCTGCGTCCAGTAGTCGAAGCCATCCGACTCGAAACCCGCAGTCACCGGTCCTCCATGAGGGTAAACGACTGCCGGCAGCCCGGTGCCATCGCTGCCGCGCGGCAAGGTCAAAAAGGCTTGAATCGGCGTGCCGTCCCGCGCCTCATATTCGACGACGGACGGCTCCGCCATCAACTCGGGGAGCAGCGCCTTGTAGCGCCTGGCCAGCGGCTGCATCGCCATCCCGTTCGTGTCCAGTACGTAGTAGGTGCCGGCGTCGGTGTCGCTCTCCGAAAAGAAAATGACGCGTTCCTCGTCCCTGCTGAAGCTGACGATCCCGTTGCGGTGCTCGGGCAGAGCGGCGTTGACCGACCTGACGAGACGGTCGTGCTCGTCCGACCAGAATACGTATTCCCCATCTCCGCTGCTGCGGATACCAACCACGTCTTTCTTCCTGGGGGAGTAAACGAGACTGCCCGATACGTCCTCATACTCGTCGGCGTAGACCAGATCCTTCTCGAGAGTCGGGTCTGTGAGATCGACGCGAAACACAGCCAAACGGCCTTCGTGGTAGGCGCGGACGTAGAGCACGTTCGGGTCGGCGGCAAAACCCATCGGATCGACTTCGTGTTCGGATAGCGCTTCGTACTCCCAGAGTACCCGCTTGTTTCTACCTTCCACGTCCTGCTCGTAGACGCGCAGCAATGTCCGATTCTGCCATACGCGGACCCGCACACGATGTTGCCTGTCGGTGATCCAGCGGCGCGTGCCCCTCTTGCCACGCTCCACGCGCCTCACCTTCCCGCTCTTCAGGCTGACCCGGTAGACGCCCGGTGCATTGTGGTCCCAAAGGTCGGCCGCGATGAGAATATGCTCTTCGTCCTCTGGCAACAGGTCGACGATGCGGTCCTGGAACTGCGGTCTCCATACCGCGATACGTAAGGCGCCAGCGGGAATCGCGCTTTTCGATTCTCCGGTGTCCGCGTCCACGACTATGAGACGGGTCGAAGTATACGAAGGGCCGAATGCCATCTCGACGGTACTAAAGCTGACGAGCAACTGCCGATCGTTCGCCCATTGGATCCATCTCAGCTTGAATCGGCCGTCGGCCAGCGAAGCAAGCACCTTCTGCTCGCCGGACTCCAGGTCCCTCCAGAGTACGATTTTGCCTGCGAAATCGTCGCGCACGACGTTGGCAACCGCTGCAACGCGCGAGCCGTCGGGCGACAGGTGTACGTCACTGAAATCAGGCGGAGCGGCGAACGTCTCCGTGGGTATCCGCTCGAGCTCGGCGGCGGATGCGGTGATCGCCGCGAGACCTAAGAGAAGTGTCCATTGGCGCCGGAAGTACCCTACTCTCGTCTGATTGACCATCGCTTGTTCCCTATGATGATCGGGCATCCGCCACGGTGCTGAATTCGCCAACGCTAACGAGCCTGCTTCGGTTCGCTGGATTGTCTGTTTTTCTGATCGCCTGATTATAATGAACGGAGGCAGCCGAGGCCCGGCGTCAAGCGCCGGAAGCGACACCCGGCTCACTCTGCAGGCGCCTCAGCTCGCGCAGTGGAGGGGTCCCGAAGAGGCGCTTGAACTCGCGGCTGAACTGCGAAGGACTGCTGTAGCCCACGGCATGACTCGCATCGCCGGCGCTCATACCCTGCTGCAGCATCAGGAGCCGCGCGTGGTGCAGACGGAGTGTCTTCAGGTACTGCAGGGGCGAGAGCGACGTCATCGATTTGAAGTTGTGGTGAAACGTCGAGGGGCTCATCGAGGCCCGCTCGGCAAGCTGATCGACACTGACCGCCCGCTTGAAGTTCTCCTGCATGTAGCGGAGTACCGCCGAGATGCGGTGGCCACGGCTGTCGCGCAGCGCCACCGAGCGCAGATGATGGCCCTGCTCGCCACGGAGGATGTGGTACAGAAGCTCCCTGACGGCAAGCGGCGCCAGCACACGGACATCGTTCGGATCGTGCAGCGACCTCAGCAAGCGCAGTACCGCGCCCGAAAGATCCTGGCTCATTCGCGAGACGTAAATCGCTCGCACCGCTTCGCCGGCCGGCGCGCGCTCCAGTTCGAGCAGCACCTCCGAGACCAGCGACACGTCGATGTCGAGGCGGAGCGACAGAAAGGGCTCGTCGGCACTCGCCTCGACAATTTCGCCCTCGACCGGCAGCGGAACGCCGACGACGAGGTAGCGCAGCGGATCGTAGGTAATGACCTGATCGCCGAGGTGCACGAGTTTGCTTCCGCGGCCGATGAAGCAAACGCAGGGCTCGTAGACCACCGGAGTGCGCGCCGAAGTACTGTCGGCGCGGTAGACCGCAAGCCCCGGCCAGGGTGTCTCGTTCAGGCCCTCTTCCGCGGCGAACCGCATCAGCTCGTGCGAGAGGGTGTCGGCTGCAATGCTTGTCTCCATCCGCGCCGCCATGATCGTTCGTTGCCGCTCCGCCGATAGCAATCGGCAGGATTATGCCATTACCGACGCCTTTGCGGCCGGTACGGGCCCCGATCGAGAGAATCGGGCAAGAAAGCCGGACGTCTGATCTACCGGCCGGAGCGCCCGGACATTCACCATCCTCATTCTAAGAACGCGGGCTCGGGCCCGCGCAAGACGACTACTGCCGGGAGAAACAGCAATGCAAACACGCGAACTCGGAACGAGCGGACTCGAGGTTTCGGCGATCGGCCTCGGTTGCATGGGTATGTCGGATTTCTATGGCGCGCACGACGAAGCGCAATCGCTGGAAACGCTCCGCCATGCCGTCGACAGCGGCGTCAGCTTCTGGGACACCTCCGACATCTACGGCCCGAAGACCAATGAGCTTCTGGTCGGCCGCGCGCTCGAGGGCATCCGGGACCGCGTCGTCCTGGCCACGAAATTCGGCATCCTGCGCAACGACGCCGGGGACTTCGTCGGCGTCGACAGTTCGCCCGCGTACGTGCGCGAAGCCTGCGACGCGAGTCTCAAACGCCTGGGCGTCGACCACATCGATCTCTACTACCAGCATCGGGTCGACCCCGAAACGCCGATCGAAGACACGGTCGGTGCAATGGCCCAACTCGTCGAGGAAGGCAAGGTCCGCTACCTCGGACTGTCAGAAGCCTCGCCCGACACGCTGCGCCGGGCGTGCACGGTACATCCCATTGCGGCCCTGCAGACGGAATACTCGCTCTGGAGCCGCGACGTCGAGGCCGAAATCCTGCCGGCATGCCGCAAGCTCGGCGTCGGACTGGTGCCATACAGCCCTCTCGGCCGCGGCTTCCTGAGCGGCCAGATCAAGTCCATCGACGATCTCGACGAGGACGACTGGCGCCGCAGCAACCCGCGCTTCCAGGGCGAGAACTTCGTGAAGAACCTCGAACTCGTCGCGAAGATAGAGCAGCTTGCGGACGACAAGTCCTGCAGGCCCGCGCAGCTGGCGCTTGCCTGGCTGCTGGCGCAGGGCGACGACGTCGTGCCGATCCCCGGCACCCGCAGTGCTAAGCGCCTCGCCGAGAACGCCGCGGCGGTGGACATTGCACTATCGGCGGACGAGTTGGCGGCTATCGATGCGATTCTCCCCCCCGACGCTGCCGCGGGTCTGCGCTATCCGGAAGCGCAAATGAGTCTGCTCAACGCCTGACCTGCCGTCCCGACGAAGGAGTCGCCGGTCCTGGCAGACTGGCCAACTACTTAGCGGCGCGGCTCAGCGCGTGGTCCAGGTCGGCGATCAAATCCTCGAGCGCCTCGATGCCGACCGACAGCCGGATCAGCGTATCGCTGATGCCGAGCTCAGCGCGCCGCTCGGGCGGTACCGACGCATGCGTCATGATGCCGGGATGATCGACGAGGCTCTCGACGCCGCCGAGGCTTTCCGCCAGCGCGAACAGCTCGGTGTTCTCGAGAAACCGCCTGGCGTTGTCGATGCTGCCCCGTATGAAGAACGTGACGATCCCGCCGCCCGCACGCATCTGGCGGGACGCGAGTTCATGCTGCGGATGCGACGGCAGGCCGGGGTACAGCACCCGCTCGACCCGCGGGTCCGCTTCCAGCCATTCGGCGATTTTCGCGGCGCTTTCGACGTGCCGCTCCATGCGCACGTCCAGCGTCTTCACGCCGCGCAGCGCGAGAAAGCTGTCGAAGGGCCCGGAAACCGCCCCAACCGAGTTTTGCAGATACGCGAGCCGCTCCGCGAGACCGGCGTCCGCGGTCACCGCGATACCCCCGACCATGTCCGAGTGACCGTTCAGGTACTTCGTCGCCGAGTGCATCACGATGTCGGCGCCCAGCTCGAGCGGACGCTGCAGGTACGGCGTTGCAAAGGTGTTGTCGGCGACAACGAGCAGCTCGTGCTCGCGCGCCAGCGCCGCCAGTCCTTCGAGATCGACTATCTTCAGCAGCGGATTGCTCGGACTCTCGACCCAGAGCATGCGCGTTTCGGACCGGAGCGCGGTGCGCACCGTATCGAGATCGGTCATGTCGACGAAGCTGAAGTCGAGATTCGCGCTTTGCCGCCGCACGCCCTCGAACAGCCTGCGGGAACCGCCATACAGGTCGTCCAGCGCGATCACGTGGCTGCCCGCATCGAGCAGCTCGAGAATCGTGCCAATGGCCGCCATTCCGGAGGCGAACGCGAAGCCGTGCGTACCCGACTCCAGATCCGCCATACAGCGCTCCCAGGCCATCCGCGTCGGGTTCTGCGTTCGCGAATACTCGTAACCCTGATGCTCGCCGGGGCTCGACTGGACGTAGGTCGACGTCGCGTAGATCGGCGTCATGATGGCGCCGGTACTCGGATCGGGATGCTGCCCGCCGTGAATCGTTCTGCTGCCGAAACGGAGCTTCCTCCCTTTCCCGGTCATGCGGCCTCCTCCGAATGGCGCCGCAGATAGTTCAACACGTCCGACCGGGTGATGAGGCCCAGAAACTCCTCGCCGTCCATGATCGCCGCATAGGGCTGAACGTGCAGCATCGCGACAAGGTTGTTGACGGAAGTATCCTTGTCGAGCTTGATGAAGGCCGACTCCATGGCGTCGGCCACGGGCGCCGTCATGAGGTCCGGCTTGCCGAAGACGTGCTGGATGATCGCATCCTCGGTCACGATCCCGACCAGCCGGCCTTCGTCCATGACCGGCAGCTGTGAGAACCCGGCGTTGCGCAGCCGATTGTGCGCCGTCGTCAGGATGTCCGTAGGACCCACCGTAATCGTTGCACGCTCGTCGTGGCGCCGCCCGACCAGGTCGCGGAGATCGCCTTGCTGCTCACGGCGAATGAAGCCCTGATCCTCCATCCAGAAGTCGTTGTAGAGTTTCGACAGGTACTTGTTGCCCGTGTCGCAGGCGAAGCTGACGACCGTCTTCGGCTCGGTCTGCTCGCGGCAGTACCTGAGCGCTGCCGCCAGCAGCGTGCCGGACGACGAACCGGCCAGCAGCCCCTCTTTGCGCAGGAGTTCGCGCGCCGCGGCAAAAGACTCGGCGTCGCTGATCGCGTAGGCCTTCCTCACCTTGCTGAAGTCGGCGATATCGGGAATGAAGTCTTCGCCGATACCTTCGACGAGCCAGCTACTGCTCTGCCCGAGCTCACCCTTGTTAATGTAGTCGGTCAGCACCGACCCGACCGGGTCGGCCAGAATCAGATCGACGTGCGGCGCGTGTTCCGCAAGGTACTTGCCAAGACCGGACACCGTGCCGCTCGAGCCGACCCCGAGAACGATGGCGTCCAGCTTGCCGTCGAGTTCCTCGACGATCTCCGGGCCCGTGGTCAGCTCGTGCGCCAGCGGGTTGTCCGGGTTGCCGAACTGGTTGATGAAGTACGCACCCTTCTCGTCGGCGATGCGGCGGCCCAGATCCTGGTAGTACTCCGGGTGACCCCGGCCGACGTCCGACCGGGTGAGCACGACTTCGGCCCCCATCGCCCGAAGGTTGAAGATCTTCTCCTGACTCATCTTGTCGGGCAGCACGAGGATCAGCCGGTAGCCCTTCTGCGCCGCGACGAGCGCAAGCCCCAGACCGGTGTTGCCGGCGGTCGCCTCGACGATCGTGTCGCCGGGCCGGATGTCGCCGCGCTTCTCCGCCTGCTCGATCATCGCGATACCGATTCGGTCCTTGATCGAGCCGCCGGGGTTCATGAGCTCGAGCTTGAGCAGCAGCCGGCACGGTCCGGTGTCGATACGGCGGATCTCGAGCATCGGCGTGTGGCCGACCATGTCGAGAACGTTGGAATGAATCGCCATTGGGCTTAAGGTTCGATGAAAGGTGCCGGGAGTGTACGCAATGACCGAAGCCAGGGAAATCCGTAGTCTCATCGACGACGTTACCGCGCGTCTGGAGACGGTCAGCGACACGCCGCGGCTCGAAGCCGACCTGCTCGTCGCGCGGGCGATCAACATGCCGCGGAGCTACCTGTTCGCGCACCCGGACGACGAACTCGACGACGATGCCCTCGAGCGGCTCGACGGCGAAGTCAGGCGGCGTCTCGACGGCGAGCCGCTTGCCTACATCGCGGGTTTCAAGGAGTTCTGGTCGCTGGAACTCATGGTGACGCCCGCGACCCTGGTGCCCCGCCCCGAGACCGAGCGCGTGGTGGAGATCGCGCTCAATGACATTCCGCGGGACCGGCACACGGCGGTCCTCGACCTCGGCACCGGCTCGGGCGCCATCGCCTGCGCCATCGCCTGGGAGCGGCGCATGGCGCACGTGACCGGCGTCGACATTTCCGCCGCGGCCGTCGCGGTGGCCGAACAGAACGCCCGGCAGCTCGATCTCGACAACCTGCGCTTCGTCGAAGGATCCTGGACCGAACCGGTGCGGGACCTCGAGTATGCGGTCGTCGTGAGCAATCCACCCTATGTCGCCGCCGACGACTGCGCGCTGAAAATGCTCCGTCGCGAACCGGTGACCGCGCTGGTCCCGCCCGGCGACGAACTGAGCGCGATCCGCGCCGTCGTCGACGAGGCGCCTCGCGTGCTGGCCCCCGATGGCGTGTTGGTGTTCGAACACGGCGCCGATCAGGCGGAGCGCGTCGCCGCGCTGCTCGCCGAGGCCGGCTGGCAGGCCGTCGAGCAGTTCCGTGACTACGCGGGCCTGCCGCGGGTCACGCGTGCGCGACTGGAACCTGTCTGACGATCGATGGTAAAACGCTGCACGCACCCGCAGCTGAACGCGACATCCGCGAGGAAGACCAGAAACCATGCTGACCATCAAGACCAATCACGGCGACATCAAAGTCACGTTGTTCGAGGACAAGGCGCCGATCACCTGTGAGAACTTTCTCGATTATGTAAAAGACGGCTTCTTCGACAACACGATATTCCATCGCGTCATCCCGAACTTCATGATCCAGGGCGGCGGCTTCGATCCCGACATGAACCAGAAGAAGGCACGCGATCCGATCAAGAACGAAGCCGACAACGGCGTGAGCAACAAGCGCGGTACGCTGGCCATGGCGCGGACTTCGGTAGTCGACAGCGCCACGGCGCAGTTCTTCATCAATCTGCGCGACAACGACTTTCTGGACCACGGCACGCGCGATTTCGGTTACGCCGTGTTCGGTGAGGTCGCGGACGGCATGGACGTAGTCGACGTCATCGCCGGTGTCGCGACCGGCAACCACGCCGGCCACCAGGACGTGCCGGTCGACAGCGTCGTGATCGAATCGGTAACGCTGGACGCCTGAGCCACGGCGTGGACTTGAGCTCCACACTGCGCGTCACGCTCGAGCGCCTGCTCGTGCTGGCCGCGGGACTGGCGATCGTATTCTCGCTGGCAACGCTCTTCGACGAGCACCATCGCCACCTGGAGCTGTTCTCGCACTTTCGCCTGCAGTACTTCGGCGGTTCGCTGCTTCTCGCAACGCTGCTGGCAGGGTGCAGGCGCTGGCGCCTGTCCGCGCTGATGGTCGCGGTAACGGTCGTGAACGGCGCGATGGTGCTGCCCTGGTACCTCGGGGAGCCCGAGGCGGGCGGCCGCGAGACGCTGACGCTGTTGCTTGCCAACGTCTATATCGGCAACGACGACGCGAAGCCGCTCATCGAGGTCGTGGAGCGCGAGAACCCGGACCTCGTGTTCGTGCTGGAACTCACGCCAGGTTTTCGCGAACAGCTGGCGGCGCTCGACGCGGACTACCCGCACAGCGTCGCGGACGTCCGTCACGACCCTTACGGCATCGGGCTGTGGTCACGCCGGCCGATCAGTTCCTCGGCCGTTCTGGCAACACCTCCCCGCGACCTGCCGAGCCTGAGCGCCACCGTCGATTTCGCCGGCTCAGCCGTGACCTTCGTCGGTACGCACCCGTCGCAACCGCTCGGCGACGCCAACTACAGAGCGCGCAATCTGCAGCTGGCGGCCATCGGCGAACTCGTCGCGGAAACGCCGGGCAGCGTCGTGCTGGCCGGGGACCTGAACATCAGCATGTGGGCCGCGAACTACGAAGCGCTCGAAACCCGGACGGGGCTCTTGAACGCGCGGCACGGTTTCGGCGTGCTGCCAACCTGGCCCACGTACCTGCCCTTCGCCTCGATCCCGATCGACCACGTGTTGATGAGCCGCGATCTCGCCGCCATCGATACGCGCATCCCCGGCGACGTGGGTTCCGACCACCTACCGCTTCTCGTCGGGATCGCGCGCCGCTGAATCCTGCCCGGCGCCTGCGGGATCCACGCTATCGACGACGAGGATCAGGCCGTCGCGATCGACGATCCGCACGGAGTCCCCGCGTTCCGGCCGCAAGTCACCCACGGCCCGCGCGCGCCAGAGTTCGCCGCGGATCACGATGCGTCCGAGTCCCCCGGCGTCGAAGTCGGCGACCGCGAGCCCTTCGTCGGCCGGAAGATCGTCGCTGTGTTTGCGCTCGCCGGGACCGACGCGCACGGTCGTCGGCGCGATGCGTTCCATTCCGCGCGCGACGAAGACGTCACCGACCAGCATGATCGCAAGCAGCATGCCGACAAAGCCGAGCTTGTGCAGGTTCGTGAACTCTTCGAGAAACAGTGCGCCGAGCACACCGAACACGACCGTGCAGACCGCCATGACGATCCACCACGTGAGCGGTTTGTGCAGCACGCCGCGGGGTGTCAGGCTGCGTCGGCGGCGTCGGCGGCGCCCGGGTCGTAGCCGAGATTGGGGGCAAGCCAGCGCTCGACCTCGGTTACGGTCATTCCCTTGCGCTCCGCGTAAGACCCGACCTGATCGCGATCGATCTTGCCCACGGCAAAATAGCGCGAATCCGGGTGCGAGAAGTAAAAGCCGCTGACGGCCGCCGTCGGGTACATCGCAAAACTGTCCGTCAGCCCGAGTCCGATGCTGGCCTCCACGTCCAGCAGCGCCCAGAGCTTCGCTTTCTCCGTATGGTCCGGGCAGGCCGGATAGCCGGGGGCGGGCCGTATCCCGCGATAGGCCTCGGCGATGAGTTCGTTGTTGCTGAGCCGCTCGTCGGGCGCGTAGGCCCAGAACTCGCGCCGGACGCGTTCGTGGAAGTACTCGGCCATGGCCTCGGCCAGACGATCCGCGAGTGCCTTGAGCATGATCGAGCTGTAGTCGTCGTGGCTCGCTTCGAAGCGCGCCACGCGCTCGTCGACTCCGATACCGGCGGTCACGGCGAAGCCGCCGATGTAGTCCTCGATGCCCGACTCCCGCGGTGCGACGTAGTCAGCGAGGCACCACTGCGGCTGGTCCGCGCGCTTCGCGCGCTGCTGTCGCAGATGACACAAGCGCATCGCTTCGCTGCCGGCCTCGACGAGGATGTCGTCGGCCCCGTCGGAGTTCGCGGGAAAGAAGCCCAGCACGGCGCGCGCCAGAAGCCACTCGTCGCGGACGATCTGCTCCAGCATGGCCTCTGCGTCCTTGTACAGCGCCGAAGCCGCCTCGCCGACGACGGCGTCGTCGAGGATCGCCGGGAACTTGCCGTGAAACTCCCAGGCGTTGAAGAACGGCATCCAGTCGATGTAAGGCACCAGATCCGCAAGCGCCACGTCGCCGAATACGCGGTGCCCGGTGAACGTAGGCTTCGGCGGCTCGTAGAGCGACCAGTCGATCCGCTCGCGGCGGTCCCGCGCCGCGTCCAGCGCAAGCTGCGGAGCAAGCCGCGACTTGCCCGCGTGCTGTTCGCGACGGCGCGCGTTTTCGTTGCGGGTCCGCTCGACGATCGCGGCCCGCGAATCGGGCTCCACCAGTGCCTGCGCGACACCGACCGACCGCGACGCGTCCTTCACGTAGATAACCGGCCCCGTGTACTGCGGCTCGATCTTGACCGCTGTGTGCGCGGGCGACGTCGTGGCTCCGCCGATGAGTAGCGGCAGCTCCATTCCGAGCCGCTGCATCTCGGACGCGACGTGGACCATCTCGTCGAGCGACGGCGTGATCAGCCCCGACAGCCCGACCATCTGCGCACGCTCACGCTCCGCGGCGTCGAGGATCTTATCGCAGCTCACCATGACGCCGAGGTCGACGACCTCGAAGTTGTTGCACTGCAGGACCACGCCGACGATGTTCTTACCGATGTCGTGCACGTCGCCCTTCACCGTTGCGAGGACGATCTTGCCGTTGGAGCTCCTGCCGCCGTCCTTCTCTTCCTCGATGAAGGGCACCAGATGGCCGACGGCCTTCTTCATGACCCGCGCGGACTTGACCACCTGCGGCAGGAACATCTTGCCGTCGCCGAACAGGTCGCCGACGACGTTCATTCCGGCCATCAGCGGACCTTCGATCACGTCGAGCGGTCGCGTGGCGGCGAGGCGCGCCTCCTCGGTGTCGTCGATGACGAACTCGTCGATGCCGTTGACGAGCGCATGTTCCAGGCGTTTGTCGACGTCCAGCTCGCGCCAGGACAGATCGCGCTCGCGCGTCTGTCCGCCGCCCGCCTTGTCTTTGTATACCTGCGCAATATCGAGCAGACGCTCCGTCGCGTCGTCGCGCCGGTTCAGGACTACGTCTTCGACGGCCTCGCGCAGATCGCCGGGCAGATCCTCGTAGATCGCGAGCTGCCCGGCGTTGACGATCCCCATATCCATGCCGGCGCGAATCGCGTGATAGAGGAACACCGAGTGAATCGCCTCGCGGACCACGTTGTTGCCGCGGAACGAGAACGACACGTTGCTGACGCCGCCCGACACCATGGCATGCGGCAGCGCCGCCTTGATCTCGCGCGTGGCGTCGATGAAGGCCACGCCATAAGCGGCGTGCTCCTCGATCCCCGTCGCGACGGCGAAGATGTTCGGATCGAAGATGATGTCCGCGGGATCGAAGCCGACCTGCTTCGTCAGGACGTCGTAGGACCGGCGGCAGATCTCCACCTTGCGCTCGACGCTGTCGGCCTGTCCCTCCTCGTCGAACGCCATGACGATGACGGCCGCGCCGTAGTCGAGAACCCGGCGCGCCTGATCGACGAAAGCCGCCTCGCCTTCCTTGAGGCTGATCGAGTTCACGACCGCCTTGCCCTGCACGCACTTGAGCCCGGCCTCGATCACGGACCACTTCGAGGAGTCGATCATGATTGGCAGCCTCGCCACGTCGGGCTCGGATGCGATCAGGTTGAGGAATGTGACCATGGCCTGCTCGGAATCGAGCATGCCCTCGTCCATGTTGACGTCGATGATCTGGGCGCCGTCCTCGACCTGCTGGCGGGCAACCGATACCGCGGTCGCATAGTCGTCGGCCTCGATCAGTTTGCGGAACTTCGCCGAGCCCGTCACGTTGCAGCGCTCGCCGACGTTGACGAACAGATCGTCCGGCCCGATGTTGAGCGGTTCCAGGCCGGAAAGCCGGCAACGCACGGGGAGTTCCGGAACCGGCCGCGGAGCAGCCTCGGCTACCGCCGCGCGGATCGCGGCAATGTGCTCCGGCCGCGTGCCGCAGCAGCCGCCAACCAGATTCACGAGCCCGCTCGCCGCGAACTCCCCGACGATCCCCGCCATGTCCTCGGGAGTCTCGTCGTACTCGCCGAACTCGTTCGGCAGACCGGCATTCGGATGCGCGCTGACCCGCGTGTCCGCGACGCGCGACAGCTCGGCAACGTATGGACGCAGTTCCTTCGCGCCCAGCGCGCAGTTGAGCCCGATCATGAACGGCTTGACGTGCCTGACGGAGTTCCAGAACGCCTCGGTCGTCTGTCCCGACAGCGTCCGGCCCGACGCGTCGGTAATCGTGCCCGACACCATTACCGGCAGCGTCTCGCCGGTTTCGTCCAAGGCGCGCTTCACGGCGACGATCGCGGCCTTCGCGTTCAGCGTGTCGAAGATCGTTTCGATCATCAGGAAATCGGCGCCGCCCGCGATCAGCGCCTTCGCGCTATCGAGATAGGTGGCGACGAGCTCGTCGAAGCGGATGTTGCGAAACCCCGGATCGTTGACGTCCGGCGATATCGACGCCGTGCGGTTGGTCGGACCGAGCACGCCGGCGACGAACCGCGGTACGCCGGATTCGGCGGCCACGCAGTCGGCACATTCGCGCGCCAGCGCGGCTGCCGCGAAGTTCAGCTCGGCGACCAGGGATTCCATGCCGTAGTCGCTCATGGACGGCGCGTTGGAATTGAACGTGTTGGTTTCGATGACGTCCGCGCCGGCGGCGAGAAACGCGGTATGGATCTCGCGGATGACCGCCGGCCGCGTCAGCGTCAGGAGATCGTTGTTGCCCTTGAGGTCATGTGCCCAGTCGCTGAAGCGATCGCCCCGGTACGCATCCTCGTCGAGACCGCAGCCCTGAATCATCGTCCCCATGGCGCCGTCGAGAATGACGATGCGTTCGGCCAGCGTGCGCTCGAGCGCCGCGATTCGTTCGTGTCGGTTCATTGCTGCTTGCTCTGCTCTCGCCCTCGATGGGCCGGGCTCGTCAGGCGGCCGCCTGGTCGGGTCGCACGCCGAGCGCATGACAAATGGCGTAGGTCAGCGCGGAGCGGTTCAGCGTGTAGAAGTGAAACTCATTGACGCCTTCGCTGTGCAGTTTCTGTACCTGCTCGATCGCGACGCTTGCAGCGATCATCTTCCGCGTCTCGGCATCGTCGTCGAGCCCGTTGAAACGGTCGCTGAGCCACTCCGGAACGCTTGCTCCGCACATCGCGGCAAAGCGCTGGAGCTGCGGAAAGCGGGTGATCGGCAGAACGCCCGGAACGATGACCGAGTCGATACCCGCCGCGGCCGAGCGATCGCGAAAGCGCAGATACAGGTCCGCGTCGAAGAAGAACTGCGTGATCGCACGGCTCGCGCCGGCATCGAGCTTGCGCTTCAGGTTGTCGAGGTCGGCCTCGGCGCTCCCTGCCTCCGGGTGGACCTCCGGGTACGCGGCGACCGAGATATCGAAGTCGGCGACGCCCTTCAGGCAGGCCACGAGGTCGCTGGCGAATTCGAAGCCGTCGGCCGGCGGCCGGTAGTCCGGATCGTCTTTGGGCAGGTCGCCGCGCAGCGCGACGATGTGACGGATACCCATGTCCCAGTACTGCCGGGCAATGTCCTCGATCTCGCCGCGGCTGGCACCGATACAGGTGAGATGCGGAGCAGCGGTCAGAGAGGTCTCGCGAACGATGCGTTCGACCGACGCGTGCGTGCGCTCCCGCGTCGAGCCGTCGGCGCCGTAGGTCACCGACACGAAGCGCGGCGTGAGCGGCTCGAGGTGGCGGACCGACTCCCAGAGCGTGGCCTGCATCGCATCCGTTTGCGGGGGAAAGAACTCGAAAGAAACCTGAACGTCGTTTGGCTGATTCATCGATGGATTCCGTACCGGCCAGGGCCTGTCAACACGCCCTAAGCCTCATGCGGCCGTAAGCTCCGCGCGAGCGGGCGTCGCGACGGCCATGAACCATATCGGCGGTTCCCCTGAAACCTTGCGCGGGGGCGCCAGCCTGAGACCCGCATCGCGGCACCAGCCGGCAAGCTCCTCGGGTAGCCGATGCTGCGAGGGTGTGTCGAGTCGGTCGACGACGATCAGACGTCCGGCGGACCTGAGAAGGCGCCGCGCTTCGCCGATCGCGACGACCGGCCGCTCGGCATTGCCGAGTACGTCGTCGAGCACCACCGTATCGAAAGAAGCCGCATCGAACGGCAGCTGATACATCGAACCCTGGCGCACGCTGCAGTTCTCCGACGCGGCCAGCAGGAGCTCCGCGCGGGCAAGCCGCCGCGCATCGGGATCCGTGTCCACGCCGATCGCGCGCTGTGAGCGCGATGCCAGCAACTTCAGCAGGCGGCCTTCGCCGCTACCGATGTCGAGCAGGTCGCCAAGCGGCGCCGCCACGCTGAGCTCGACGAGCGCCCGATACAGCCCGCGGTCGGCGTCGGGCGTGTCGCTAACGAGCCCGCTGCCGCGTTCCTCGCGAAGACGCTCGAAATCGGCGAGCAACGTCGGGTCGTCGGTGTCGATCAGCGCGAGCAGACGCCGCCGCACCGCAGCCCGGCCGCCCTCGAGTGGAACCCGATAGAACACGAAGTGGCCGTCGCGGAATCGCTCGACCAGCCCGCAGTCCGTGAGCTGCTTGAGGTGCTGGGACACCCGCGGCTGACTCAGGCCCGTGACGGCCGTGAGCTCGGACACGCTGCACTCGGCCCGGGAGCACAGCGCGTACAGGCGCAGGCGAACCGGGTCGCTCAGCGCCTTGAAGCGAGTAGAAAGCACGTGAAGGCCGTCAGACATAAAAATATAAAGATTTCTTTATATATAAACTGGCGGAAAGCATAACAAAGGCTTACAGACATTGCGAGGACCCGGGTCCGCCGCATCCGGCCGGTCGCGGACGAGTGAGAAGGAAGCGGTCGGGCGGAAGCGGCGGGATTACTGGAGGGAATCGGGGCCGCTGACCGTGTTGCCGGCGAACAGGCGGGAAATGTCGATGGGATCGAAACGCCGGCTTCGGCCGCAGTACTCGCAGGTCACCTCGACGCTGCCCTGCTCGGCCACGGCCGCCTGGGCCTCGGCTTCGCCGAGCATCCGCAACACGTCGCCGGCGCGACGCCGCGAACAGCGGCAGCGAAACACGACCGGCTTGCCCTCGAAGACGCGGATGTCGTCTTCGTTGAACAGCCGCCGAATCAGCTCGACACCGCTACCGCCGTTGAAGTCGCCGGTACCGAGCGTCGCGGCCAGCAGTCCGAGACGGGTCCAGTCGTCCGGATCGATGGGCTGACCGGGCATCTGCTGCAGCAGGATGCCGCCGGCCAGCGCATCGCTGCTGACCAGAACGACGTGGCTCGGCACCTGCACCGACCGGTCGAAGTAGTTTTCGAGACTCGATGCAAGCGAGTTCCGATCGACCTCGACGATGCCCTGGTAAGGCCGGTCGCCGCGATCGATCGTGATTGCGCAATGCGCGCGGTCGGTCAGCTCGCCGAAGTTGTTGGCGCTCACGGCTTCGGCCGTATTCGCCATGCCGCGCAGCTCGAGGCCGCTGCTGCACTGCATGACCAGCATGCGCAGATCGCCCGAGCCCTGAATCTGCATCGTAATGGCGCCGTCGAACTTGAGACTCTGCGCGATCAGGCAGGTCGCGGCGGCCGCGTGCCCGAGCGTTTCCCGAACGACGGGCTCGTAGGCGTGATCGCGCAGCATCCTCCGCCACGCGCGCGACAGATGGATCACCTCACCGCGGACCGGGAGAGACTCGAAGACGAATAGTTCTAGCAGCGATCTCAAAAACACTTCGCCACCTCGCGGCGCTATCGATTAGGCGATTTCGGGCTTCTCGCTGATGCGCACGGATAGCGGACGGGCGAGGGTCCTTTGCGGGATGGCTCCCTGCGGTCCGCTTTATTCCCGCAAAGGACCCTCGCCCGCCCGCTATCCCGAAACACTGTGGGAAACGCGAGTTCCGCTGCCACTCAGGTCAGACACCGTAGCAAGCCGGCCTTGTCGTCCGGGTGGGGTGTAGCGGGAATAAAGATTCTATGTTGCAGCGCAAGCCCTATTGCGCAGATCGGGATTAAACGCCGCTTGTTGTCGTAGTAAGGCATAGCAGACTCGCA
>JANQGQ010000009.1 GCA_028277185.1 Woeseiaceae bacterium | reverse complement strand
GAGTCTGGCCGATACCATGCTGCACGCGCGTGATCGCGATGCGCACTCCCTCACCGTCTTCGTCGCCCCGCTCGAGGCTTGCCGCGAAGCTGCCGCCGTTGCCGTTGTCGGCGCGATCGGTAGCGAGAACCTTCGGCAGCGCGGCGGAGAATGCCTCCGTCCATTGGGCCAGCGCATCGAGATCTTCAGCGAGTTCCGGCGTCACGGGCGGGAGGGTCGTCAGGATCCGCAGCACCGTTTCGTCGTAACGGCCCGACAGCCGTTCGACGATCTTCTCGACGGCAATGTACTCCTTTGCCAGCGTTTCGAGCGCGGGGCCACTCAAGGCAGGCGCTTCCGGATTCACGTAGAGCGCTGCGTTTTCGAGTGCGCTCTGCAACAAATAGCTGTCGAGTTCGGCGTCGTCCTTGACGTAGACCTCTTGCTTGCCGCGCTTGATCTTGTACAGCGGCGGCTGCGCGATGTAGACGTGCCCGCGCTCGATCAGCTCCGGCATTTGCCGGTAGAAGAAGGTCAACAGCAACGTGCGTATGTGCGAACCGTCGACGTCGGCATCGGTCATGATGATGATCCGGTGGTAGCGCAACTTGTCGGGATCGAAGTCTTCCCGACCGATGCCGGTACCGAGCGCCGTAATCAGCGTGCCGACCTCGGCCGACGACAGCATCTTGTCGAAGCGCGCTTTCTCCACATTCAGGATCTTGCCCTTGAGCGGCAGGATGGCCTGGGTACGACGGTCGCGCCCCTGCTTTGCGGAACCGCCAGCGGAGTCGCCCTCGACGAGAAACAGCTCCGAGAGCGCCGGGTCCTTTTCCTGACAGTCCGCCAGTTTGCCGGGCAGGCCGGCGACGTCGAGCGCGCCCTTGCGCCGCGTCATCTCGCGGGCTTTGCGGGCCGCCTCGCGCGCGCGGGCCGCGTCGATGATCTTCGAAACTATCGCTTTCGCTTCGTTCGGATGCTCGAGCAGGAACTCCTCGAGCCGGCCCGCCATCGCCTGCTCGACGATGCCTTTAATTTCAGATGAAACTAGTTTTTCTTTGGTCTGTGAGGAGAACTTCGGATCGGGGACCTTGACCGACAGCACGGCCGTCAGACCCTCCCGGGCATCGTCCCCGGTTGGCATGAAGCCGTCCTTGCGGTTTTTGAGTTCGCGCTCGATATAGCTGTTCAGTGTCCGGGTCAGCGCCGTGCGAAAGCCCGCGAGGTGGGTTCCGCCGTCACGCTGAGGAATATTGTTCGTATAACAGAACATGTTTTCCTGATATCCGTCGTTCCACTGCAGGGCCGCCTCGACGCCGACGTCGTCCCGCATAGCCTTGAAATGGAAGACGGCGGGATGGATCGGCGTCTTGTTCCGGTTCAGGTGTTCGACGAATGCCCGAATACCGCCTTCGTATTCGAAGACGTCCTCACGCTCGTCGCGCTCGTCGATCAGATGAATCCGGACACCGGAGTTGAGGAACGACAGCTCACGCAGTCGGCGCGCGAGAATATCGTAGTGGAACTCGATGTTCGTGAAGGTCTCGGCACTGGGCTTGAAGCGCACGGTCGTACCGCTCGAAGCGGTGTCGCCAATCGCCGCCAAAGGCGCGACCGGCTCCCCGTGACGGTACTCCTGCTGGTGGATCTTGCCCTCGCGATGGATCGTCAACACCAGGTGTTCCGACAGCGCATTGACCACGGACACGCCGACGCCGTGCAGACCACCGGATACCTTGTAGGAATTGTCGTCGAACTTACCGCCGGCGTGCAGCACGGTCATGATGACTTCCGCGGCCGACCGGCCCTCTTCCGGGTGCATGTCAACCGGTATGCCCCGGCCGTCATCCGCGATCGTCACGGATTCGTCGGCGTGGATCGTTACCGTGATCTGACCGCAAAAACCTGCCAGCGCCTCGTCGATCGAGTTGTCGACGACTTCGAAAACCATGTGGTGAAGGCCCGTGCCGTCATCGGTGTCGCCGATGTACATGCCCGGCCGTTTGCGCACGGCTTCGAGGCCCTTTAAGACCTTGATATTACTGGAGGTATATTCGGTATCGTCGCTCATTCGGATCGCTCGGAATACAACCGATCCATTGTACCAAAGGCGGGGTTGAAAAGCCCCGCGAAGGACCCGCTGATTAGCGGGTTTCCAGGCTGAGCGTCCCGCGTTCCACGTGAAACACCCGCGGCTCGTCCGGGAACGCGACGCGGCTCCGGTCGAGGCTCGTCACAATCAGCTGGGAACCGAGTTCGAAGGTCGCCGCCAGCAGCCGTTCTAGTGACGTCTCATCCAGTTCCGCCGCCGGGTCGTCCAACAGGAGCGGCAGCTTTTTCCCCATTTCCCGCTGAGCCACCGCCGTCGCTCCAATGATCAGGCCGCTTGCCAGGAGCTTTTGCTGACCGCGCGACACCAAGCGCCGCGCCTGTCTCTCCGATGCGTCAATCCGCAGATCCGCTCGATGCGGCCCGTACTGCGTACTCCCAAGCTGCAGGTCCCGCTCCCGGCTCTCCACAAGCTGCGTCGCCATGTCCTTGTCCGCCTTCCAGCCCCGGTCGTAGCGAAAACCGACCGACTCACCCAGCACTCTTCCCGCGATAACCTCGATTTCTCCGATCGCCTCGCTCAGCACCTCGCCCCGCAAACGATCGATACGCCCGGCAAGCTCCGCAAACTCCTCGTCCCAGCTACCGATCTCCGCATCCGTCGCGCCTTGCCGCAATAGCGCGTTCCGCTGCCGCAGCGTCCGCCGAAAACGCCGCCAAACGCCCAGATACTCGCGTTTCACGTGAAACACCAGCCAATCGATAAACCGACGACGCTCGTCCGGCCCGCCGGCTACCAGCTTGTGCACCTCCGGATCGATGACTTGTATCGGCAAGGCCGCCGCAAGGTCCGCCACGCCACAGCCTCCCTCTCCGTCCACCCTGATCTCCAGCTTACTTCGCCCATTCCGCACCCCCAGAGAAACGTCCCGACTCCCGCTTCGCACCCGCCCGAACAGCACGAACTCCGCTGCCCCGTGCTGTATCAGACTCGTCGTCGGTGCCCCTCTGAATGATTTTCCCCGACCCAGATACGCCAACGCCTCCAGCAAGCTCGTCTTGCCAGAGGCGTTTGCTCCGTAAATCAGGTTGTATTTCGGATCCAGTTCGATACTGAACTCCGAAAGGCAACGAAAACCGCTTGCCTTAAAGCTACTTACGCTCAAGCACGAGCCTTACAGCCGCATCGGCATCACGACGAACTTCGTGTCGTCATTCCCCGGCTCACGCACGAGGCAACTCGAGTTGCTGTCCACCACCGACAAGGTCACTTCGTCACCCTCCACCGCCGCGATCGCATCCAGCAGATAGTTCACGTTGAAGCCGATCTCGATGTCCTCACCGCTGTAGCTCACCTCGACCTCTTCCTCGGCTTCTTCCTGCTCCGGGTTGTGTGCCTGGAGCACCACCCCGCTATCCCGAATCACCAGCCGTATGCCCCGGTACTTCTCGTTTGACAGTATCGCCGTCCGCTGCAACGCGCTCTTGAGCCGCCCTTTATCCGCACTCAACAGGTTCTCCGACGCGGCGGGAATTACCCGCTCATACTCCGGAAACCGCCCGTCGATGAGCTTCGAAGTAAAGCGAATGCCGTCGAGCTCGATACGGATGTGGTTCGGCCCAAGCTCGATATCCAACGGTCCCTCACCGCTCATCAACCGCTGCAGCTCCAGCACTCCTTTGCGCGGAACGATCACCTGCTGCGTATCGAGGCCCTTCGCATCGAGATCCGCCTGACACAGCGCCAGCCGATGCCCGTCCGTAGCCACGGCGCGCAAATGCTTACCCCCGGTTTCGAGCAACATCCCGTTGAGGTAGTAACGGACGTCCTGCTGCGCCATCGAAAAGTGCGTCTTCTCGATCAGTTTTCCCAAGACCGCCTGCGTGACGGAAATCGTCTGCGCGCTCTTGATGTCCTCAATGCTCGGAAACTCCGCCGCCGGCAGCGTTGCCAACGAAAACTTGCTGCGACCCGAGCGTACCGTTGCCTTGTCCCCGCTTACGCTCAGACTTACCTTGGCCTCATCCGGGAGCGCTTTGACGATGTCCAACAGCTTCCGCCCGGAAACCGTGATCTCTCCATCTACTTCGGAGTCCACCGTCGCGGTCGCAACCAGCTCCACCTCCAGGTCCGTCGCTGTAACCGACAGCGCACCGTTGTCTACTACCAGCAGAACATTCGACAAGATCGGCATGGTTTGCCGCCGCTCGACGACCCCAATAACCGACTGAAGCGGCTTGAGAAGCACCTCTCTCGCAGCGCTGAACTTCATAGATTCCACCTGTTAATAAATATTGGAAATACTTATTTGTTGTTGTTACTAGCCCAGCAGTCTGCTGTGGATAAGTAATAAAAGTCTTTTTAAATCAATATTTTGCGATTCGATTGGTGACGTACAAGCAGGTGACTGACGCGTCAGCGCCCTGTGTAGAGCCTGTGGATAAAACCGCGCGTGAGGATTGTCCACCACTTATCCACATTATCCTGTCAGAGTTCTCAACAAATTCAAATAATCGTCGTCCACGCGCTTCTCGGTCTCGCGTAATCCCTCGATTCGCCGGCAACCGTGCAGAACCGTCGTGTGATCGCGACCGCCAAACGCATCGCCTATCTCCGGGAGACTGTGGTTCGTGAGTTCTTTGGCCAACGCCATCGCAACCTGCCGCGGCCGGGCTATCGACCGGCTCCGTTTCTTCGACAGCAGATCGGCGACCCGGATTTTGTAGTAGTCGGCAACGGTTTTCTGAATGTTTTCGATCGACACCAGGCGATCCTGCAGCGCCAACAGATCCCTGAGCGCCTCCTTCGCGAACTCCAGGTTGATCGAACGCCCGGTAAACCGGGAGTTGGCGATTACCCGCCGCAATGCGCCCTCGAGCTCCCGGACGTTCGAACGAATCCGCTTGGCGATAAAAAATGCGACCTCCTCCGGGAGTTCCACGCCTTCGCCCTGCGCCTTGCTCATGAGGATTGCGACAGAGGTCTCGAGTTCCGGCGGTTCGATCGCCACCGTAAGGCCCCAGCCGAAGCGACTCTTGAGGCGTTCCTCGAGTCCGTTCACCTCCTTCGGGTAGCGATCGCAGGTCAGGACAATCTGACGCTGCCCTTCGAGCAACGCGTTAAACGTGTGGAAAAACTCTTCCTGCGAGCGGTCCTTGCCCGCGAAGAACTGGATGTCGTCGATCAGCAGCGCGTCGAGCGAGCGATACGATCGTTTGAACTCCGAAATCCGGTTGTGCTGGAGGCCTTTTACCATGTCGCCGACGAACCGCTCGGAGTGCACATAGGCGACCCGGGCATCCGGTTTGGCTGCGACAATCGCGTTACCGACCGCGTGCATCAGATGCGTTTTTCCGAGACCTACCCCGCCGTAGATGAACAGCGGATTGTACGACTGGCCGGGATTCTCGCCGACCTGACTCGCCGCGGCGCGGGCAAGCTGATTGCTCTTGCCTTCCACGAACGACGAGAAGGTAAACCCCGGACTGAGCCTCGAGGAGACCGGCTGTATGCTGTCCTTCGCGGAACCGGCACCGGGCGGCAGCGTGGCAGCGGCGGCTACCGGTGCCGCGGCTTTTCGGGACCCCACCTCGATCGAGAGGGAGAGTGCGGGATCGAGCCTTGCGACTATCTCGAGCATCCGCTCCAGATAGTGCTGGTTCAACCAGTCGACGACGAAGCGGTTCGGTGCAAGAAGCTTGAGTGAGCTGTCGGTTTCGACGGCTTGCAGGGGCCGGATCCAGGTATTGAAGTCGTTTTCCGGGAGATCCGCCTTGAGCTCCCGCAGACAACGACTCCAGCAATTCGGCTCGGCTGCCAAGGCGCTCCCCATGTCTCCCAAAAACCGATCGTTTTCACGCCAACAGGACGCGGCAGTCTAACCGCAATCCAGCGACCTCGCCAGGCGTCGGGTCGTGAGGGATTCTATTGACACTACCGGAGCATTTCTCTACGCTTGCCGGCCTTTTTGACGGCAGTGCCTTCGCGGCCCGCCGTCCCTCCAGGGCGGCATGCCCCGAGTCTGAAGCCCAAGGTTTTCAAGCGATGAAACGCACTTATCAGCCAAGCAAACTGAAGCGTGCCCGCACGCACGGTTTCCGCGCCCGCATGGCCACCAAGGCCGGCCGTCTGGTGCTCAAGCGCCGTCGTGCGAAGGGTCGCGCCCGCCTCACGCCTCGCTAGCGTCCCGCCGTCACCGCTTCGTGGCTGCCGACCGTGGTGCCCGTCAGCAGCGATCGCCGTGACCGAACCGAAACGGGCTTCGCTTTCGGTAAGCCCCAACGTCTCGGCAACGCCCGAGCCTATGGCCGGGTGTTCGAAAAAGCGCGGCGCAGCCGGGACAAATGCTTTACCGTACTCGCGCGGCCCCGCACTGACCGGCACCGTAGAGCGCCGGGGCGTCTGGGCCTCGCTATTTCAAAGAAACACTGCCGTAAGGCAAGCGCGCGCAACCGCCTGAAGCGTTTGACGCGTGAGTCTTTTCGGCTGCATCAGTCACAGCTAAGGGGCCTCGACGTCGTCGTTCTGAATCGGCCGGCGGCGGCGCTCACGAGCAACCGGGAGCTTCTGGCCAGTCTCGAGCGGCACTGGCAGCGTCTCAGCGGCGCCGATAGCACGGGGAACACGGACAAGCATGGATAGGCAGGGTGGATAACCAGCGACTTCTCGTCTGGGCTGTTTTTGGCCTGATGCTCTGGCTCACCTGGCAGGCGTGGCGGGACGACTATGCGCCGCGGCCCGAGCCGGCACCCGCCGTCGATACGGCGACACCGGACGCGCTGCCTGACGAGCCGATTCCCGAGTTTGCGCCGCCCGCGGCGGCGGAATCCACGGACGAGCTGCCCGGTCTGCCCGAAGCGCCGGAAACCGCCGCGGCCCCGACCGACCGGACCGTAACCGTCCGAACGGACCTTGCCAACTACGTCATCAGCACCCGTGGCGGCAGCATCGTCGAAGCTACGATGCGGGGCTATCCCGTGGCGAAGGACCGGCCGGACGACCTCGTCAAGCTGCTGTCCACGACGCCCGGCAACTTCGGCATCCTGCGCACGGGTCTGCGCGCGGCCGCCGGTGAAAGCCCAGGGCACGAAGCGCTGTTCAGCGCGCCCGAAAGCCACTACGAGCTGGGCGACGGCGAAGAGCTCCGCGTGCCGCTCACCTGGACCGGGGACGACGGCATTTCGGTCGTCAAGGAATACGTATTCTCGCGCGACCACTACGCCATCCAGCTAAATCAGCGGGTGCGTAACGACAGCGCCGAAGCGTGGAGTGCCGACCACTACACTCAGGTCGTGCGGCGGTTCTACCGGCCAGACCGGTCGATGTTCGACGTCAGCTCGTACTCCTTCGACGGCCCGCTGTTTTTCGACGGCAGGAAATCCGAAAAGCTCGATCGCAAGGAGCTCGAGGAACCGTTCACGTTCACCGGGCCGAATGCCTACTTCGCCGCCATCCAGCAGCACTTCCTCATCGCGGTCCTGCCGACGCCCGATACCAACTATCTCTACCGGATCGCGCGGGGCGACGACCGGATGACGGCCAGCATCGTGGGGGCGCGCCAGACCGTCGAGCCGGGTGCGACGCTCAACTTCGAGCGCACGCTTTATGTAGGGCCAAAACTGCAGAGCGAACTCAAGGAGCTGCATCCCAAGCTTGCGCTCACGGTCGACTACGGCTTTCTGACCGTGTTGTCGCAACCGATGTTCTGGCTCCTCGACTGGGTGCACGGCTTCGTCGGCAACTGGGGCTGGGCGATCATCATCGTCACGCTGCTGATCAAGCTGGCGTTCTACAAACTCACCGAGACGTCGGGGCGCTCAATGGCGAAGATGCGCAACCTGCAGCCGCGCATGAAGGCCCTGCAGGAGCGCTACAAGGACGACCGCCAGGCGCTGTCGCAGCAGATGATGGAGCTGTACAAGCGCGAGAAAATCAACCCGGCCGCCGGCTGTCTGCCGATTCTGATTCAGATGCCGTTCTTCCTGGCCTTCTATTGGGTTCTGGTCGAGAGCGTCGAGATGCGGCAGGCTCCGTTCGCACTGTGGATCACCGACCTGTCGTCACGCGATCCATACTTCATCCTGCCGCTCGTGATGGGTGCCGCGATGTTCCTGCAGCAGAAGCTGAATCCGGCGCCGACGGATCCGGTGCAGGCGCGCGTCATGCAGATCATGCCCATCATGTTCACGGGTTTCTTCGCCTTCTTCCCGGCGGGCCTCGTGCTCTACTGGGTTACGAACACGATCCTGTCGATCGCCCAGCAGTGGAAGATCAACAAGGTCGTGGAGCAGGAAGCGAAGGACAAGCCGCGGGGCAAGAAAGCCAAGGCCGACGACGGCTGATCCCGCCGTGACCGACATCGCAAAGCTGCGCAATATCGCCATTATTGCGCACGTCGATCATGGCAAGACGACGCTCGTCGACGAGCTCCTGAAGCAATCGGGCACGCTCGGCCCGCGCGCCGCGGCGCCCGAACGCGTGATGGACTCGAACGATCTCGAGCGCGAGCGGGGCATCACGATTCTCGCCAAGAACACGGCGATCACCTGGCAGGACTACCGTATCAATATCGTCGACACACCGGGTCACGCGGACTTCGGCGGTGAAGTCGAGCGGGTTTTATCGATGGTGGACAGCGTGCTCCTGCTCGTCGACGCCGTGGACGGCCCGATGCCGCAGACGCGCTTCGTGACGCAGAAGGCCTTCGCGCGGGGCTTAAGGCCGCTGGTCGTCATCAACAAGATCGACCGCGATGGCGCGCGCCCCGACTGGGTACTCGATCAGACCTTCGATCTCTTCGACCGCCTGGGAGCAAGCGATGAGCAGCTCGACTTCAGCGTGATCTACGCTTCTGCTCTGGAGGGCTATGCAAGCACCGAATCCGATGCGCGCGCCGGCGACATGCAGCCGCTGTTCGAGGCGATCGTCGACGAGGTGCCGCCGCCGACGGTCGACTCCGAGGGCAGCCTTCAACTACAGGTTTCGAGCCTCGACTACGACAGCTACGTCGGCGTGCTCGGCATCGGCCGGATCCAGCGCGGCCGTCTCGACGCCAATTCCCCGGTCGCGGTCGTCGCGGCCGACGGTTCGGTACGCAACGCGCGTGTCCTCGATATCTTCGGTTTCCACGGCCTCGAACGCGTCCGCGTGGAGGACGCATCGGCGGGCGATATCGTCGTGTTCAGCGGCATCGACGATCTCGCGATTTCGGATACGCTGTGTCCCCGCGACGCCGCGACAGGGCTGCCGCCGCTCGCGGTCGACGAGCCGACCATCAGCATGACCTTTCAGGTCAACAAGTCGCCGTTTGCCGGGCAGGAAGGCAAGTTCCTCACCAGCCGGCAGATCGGCGAACGTCTGGACCAGGAGCTCAAGCACAACGTGGCACTCCGCGTCGCGCCAACGAGCGATCCGGACAAGTTTCGCGTCTCGGGCCGCGGGGAGCTACATCTCTCCGTGCTGATCGAGAACATGCGCCGCGAGGGTTTCGAGCTGGCGGTGTCGCGGCCGGAAGTCATTTTCCACGAGGAAAACGGTGTTCGCCTCGAACCCTGGGAACAGCTCACCGTGGACATGGAGGAGGCCTACCAGGGCGGCGTCATGACGCGGCTTGCGGAGCGCAAGGGCGAGCTGCAGGCGATCGTGCCGGACGGCCGGGGCCGCGTGCGCCTCGACTACCGGATACCGACGCGCGGGTTGATCGGGTTCCGGACCGAGTTTCTCACCGCGACCTCCGGAACGGGCCTCATCTACCACGTGTTCGATCGTTACGACCGCCACGTCCCGGAGCAGATCGGCCAGCGGATCAACGGTGTGCTCGTATCGATGGTGAACGGTAAGGCGCTTGGTTACGCGCTCGACAATCTGCAGGGCCGCGGGCGTCTGATGCTGGGCCACGGGGAAGCGGTCTACGAAGGCCTGATCGTCGGCATCCACAGCCGGCAGAACGATCTCGTCGTCAATCCGACCAAAGCCAAGCAGCTGACGAACATCCGCGCCGCCGGCAGCGACGAGAACATCGTACTGACACCGCCGCTGCGTTTGTCGCTCGAGCAGGCACTGGAGTTCATCGACGACGACGAGCTCGTCGAAGTAACGCCGGACAGCATCCGCCTGCGCAAAAAACTGCTCAAGGAATCGGAACGCCGCCGGGACGCAAGGCAGCGGGCCTGATCGGCGGCATCCCGACTACAGAATAGCCGGCTCGGGCAGACGCCGCGCCTCGGCCAGGACCTTCCGCAGTTTCGTCAGCTCCTGTTCCGCGTGGCCGCTGCGAAAGTAGAGCTCGGCGGCTTTGCGGACGGCCTCGAGCGTGCGTCGCTCATCGAGCAACACCCTCGTGAACCGCGCGACCGCGTCGCGATCGTCAGCGGCTTTCAGCGCGCGGATACCCTCGAGGAGGCGGGTGTCGCTCATGAGCCCGCTGCGGTCCGCCATTTCAGGCTCCATGTCGAGGCTGCCGTCTCCGGCCGGCAGGCGCTGCATCAGATACAGGCCGAGGTCCGCCGAGGTCACGATGCCCGCCAGCTGGCCGTCGTCGCCGGTGATCGGCAGGGCGTGGAAACCGCCGACCGAGAGCCGCTCCACGGCGTCGCGCAGGCTTGCGCGGTGACTGAGGGTTACCGGCGAGGCGGCCATGATGCTTGCGACACGAATCCTGTCCATGGCGTCGACGGGCTCGTCGAGCAAATAGAGTTTCAGCAGATCGGCCGTGGAGACGATGCCGACGAGCTTCCCGTCATCGACGACCGGCAGGTGATGCAGTTCGCCGAGCTCGAGCAGCGCATAGGCCTGCTCGACCGATGTGTCGGGGCTTACGGTAATGGGGTTCTCGCTCATCACTCGAGCGACGGAAATCTCGTGCATGGGGTTTTCAGCGGCCTCGATCGTGCAATGGGAACGCGTCCCGCCGCACAGTCTGTTCAGCAAACGGCGCCGGGGTCACCTTAGTCTATCGGCAGCAATCACCGTTTCTGCAATCGCGGTCCCAAAGATCGCATAGCTGGCCGGCGACGGGTGAAAACCGTCGTCCGCGAAGCTGTCCGGTCTCGCATCGAAGTCCACCGGAACGAACACGGCCCCGGGCATTTCGGCAACGGCATTCGCCAGTTCGCGGTTGAAGATCTTTGCGCGCAGGCCCAGCACGGCGCGGAGGGGCTGGGGCAACAAGGGAAACAGGCCGAGCGGCGGCAAGCCGTTGATGACTACGAGTGCTTCCGGATAGCGTTCCCGGAGCAGATCGTAGAGTCCGCGGATATTGGCGACGAAGCGGCGGGTCGTCGTCATCCGGGTCAGATCGTTAACGCCGACGTTGAGGAGTGCGACGTCGGCACTACCCGCCGGCAACTCGACCGGCAGCGTCGAGAGCAGGCGCTCGGACGTCGTGCCCGTCCGGCCGATGGCCCGCCAGCTCACCGGAACCCGAAGGCGCTCGGCAAGGGCGCGGGCCAGCGCGCCGACGAGCGCCTCGTCGAGCGTTGCCGCACCCACACCCGCGATGATCGAGTCGCCGACCGCAATCAGCCGTCGCTCCGATTCGTGCCCGGCCCAGGGGCCCGTGGAACCAGAGCGGGGTCCACCGGCATCGGCGAACCGAGGCGCCGTTTGGCGAACCCATAGCGCCTGCGGCACGACGAACGGCAGAACGGACCAGAACAGGAGACGGTGCATGCAACGGTCTTCTTCGACGGCTGGTGCGGCCAGCTTACGAGGCCGCGGGAGTTACCGCCAGCGGTCGGGCTGCGGGCAAACGACCGAAGCCGGATGGCGGCTCTGGCACTACGTTCGC
The DNA here is from genome assembly GCA_028277185.1 of Woeseiaceae bacterium. GTDB lineage: Bacteria > Pseudomonadota > Gammaproteobacteria > Steroidobacterales > Woeseiaceae > UBA1847. The sequence goes on along the minus strand of JANQGQ010000009.1, from coordinate 224,096 downwards.
ACCGGCCTGAGCTGCCGCATATAGTCCGGGTCGAAGCGAACCCCGAACCCCGGTCCGGACGGAATCTCGATTTCCCCATCGATCGAACGGAAGGGCTTGCCGGTACCGATCACCTCGTAGGGCAGTCCGTCCTTGTCGCCCTTGTACTCCTGATACCTGAGCGAGTTCGGAACGACCGACGCGAAATGCAGCACGTGCAGGCTGCCGAGACCGAAGCCCGACATGTGCGGCACGACACGAAGCCCCGCCGCCTCGGCCATCCGCGCCACGCGGATCGAGCGCACGAAGCCGCCGAAGAACAACAAATCCGGCTGCACGATGTCGAGCGCCCCGTGTTCGATCAGCCACTGGAAGCGGCGCATGCTGTATTCCTGCTCGCCGCCCGCGATGGGGATATCGAGGGCATCGGCGACGGCTTTGGTCTCCTCGAAGTGATCGAACTGCACGGGCTCCTCGAAGAAACCGTACTCGTGAGCCTGGAGCAGCTTGCCGGTACGAACGGCCAGCGGAATGTCGAAGGAGCTGTTGGAATCCGTGAACAACGTGACCTCGTCGCCGAGGCGTTTCCGGGCAAGCGGTATCAGCTCGAAATCGCGCTGCGTCGAAGCATCCGTCGAGTGCATCCGCGCACCGAGCTTGAACTTCAGCGCCCGGGCTCCGGAAATTGCGATGAGTTCCTCGAGCTGGTCGACGACGGCCGCCGCGTCGCTCGTCCGGTCGCCGTTGGCATAGTAGATCGCGGTCCGGTCGCGGATGCGGTCGCCGACGAGTTCGCCGACCGGGGCTCCGACGTGGTTGCCGATGAGATCGAGGATCGCGAACTCGACCCAGGCCACGCAGGACCAGAAGCCGAGACCCTGCCACTTGTAGTTGTGTCCGCGCATGAACACGCCCTCGATCAGTGCGTCCAGGTCGCGCGCATCCTTGCCGACGAAGTGCGGCATCACGAGCGCCGGGAGCATGGGGTAGATGCTGCGGATGACGCGCTTATTGGTGAGGGCTATGCCCTCGACGCCGTCCGTCGAGCGGATTCTGACGAAGAACTGATCGTCCTTGTTGAGCAGCTCGACCGTGTCGATGACGATCGGGTCGGGCAGCCGATCGCGACGCAGCACGGGGCTTGCCTGGGCGGCGACGAGGCGTTCACGAAGCCCGGAGTCGTCGTCGCCGGCCGCCGGGCGGACTGCTGTCGGCAACAGCGTGCCCAGGGCGGTAATCTTGAGTAAATCGCGGCGATCGATCATGGTGTGTTCTCCTGACAGGGCACAAAAGCCGTTTCCCTAAAGAGCCGCTCCGCCGCGATTCCCGCAGGATCGGGGTCTGTGCGACGCTGCTGAACTGGCCGCCGGATTTTTTTTGCGGGTTTTTGCCGGGTTCGACTCTTTATTGGTGGGAACGTATGCGTTCGCTCGCGGTACCGGGGGGATACCGATTCGTGGCTGACGAGAAAAAGCACAGCGATAACAGAATATTAAAGGCGTTTCACGAGTGTCGGGACGGCCTGGTGCGGAATCTCCTGAAGATGTGCGTCCGCGCCGAGGACGTCGACGACATCCTGCAGACGACGGTACTGAAAGCGCTGGAATCCAATCGGTCGCGGCAGGTCGTATCGCCGAAGAGCTACCTCTTCGTCATTTCGCGCAACCTGGTTTTCAAGTCGATGTCCAGCCGCTCGCAGGAGATCCGGGCCGAGGTCGACGATGCGATTGCCGACGCAGAGGCGCCGGACGCCGATGAAACGCTCTACTACCGGCAGAAGCTCAAAGCCTTCGACGAAGCGCTGCGCTCGTTGCCGGCCCGCCCGCGACAGGCGATCGTACTCAGAAAGTTCTTCGGGCTCGCTTACAAAGACATCGCGCGGAAGATGGGGGTTTCCGTCAGTTCGGTGGAGAAGTACGTCGCGCAGGGCACGTTGCGCTGCCGGGACGTTCTGCGCGCTAAAGGCTACTACCCGGATGAAGCTCAGGGTCTGGCACGAGGCGGCGCCGAGCCAGGCCGCAACCGTTCAGCCTCGGACGCATGACGATGAGCGATAAGGGAAAAGTACTGACACTGGAGCCGCGGGAGACGGTCGACGCCGAAGCCGCTGCGTGGCTTGCCCGGCTGGATCGCGGCGATCTCGCGGAGTCGGAGCGGTTCGAGCTGCGTCAATGGCTGGCGGAGGACGAGCGTCACGCGGCGGCGCTCAAGTCGAGTATCGCCTTCTGGGAAGACATCGACGAACTCGCCCGCGATCTGGGCGCGGAACCTACGGTGACCGAAAAGGACGGCCGCAAGGCGGCGGGTTCCTTCTTCCGTCCCGTCGCGTTTGCACTGTCCGGCATAGCGGCGCTGGTCGTGGCCGGCGTTGTCCTGCTAAGCGGGATTGTCGCCGACGCGCCTCGCGATCCGGCCGTCGCCGATTTCGAGCTTACCGTCGAAACCGGCCTCGGCGAGCATCGGACGATCGCGCTGCCGGACAGCTCGGCGGCGTCGCTGAACTCCGACACGCTTGCCGAAATCGAGTACACGGCCGGAGAGCGGCGCGTCCGCCTGCGGCGCGGCGAGGCGCGCTTCGAGGTCGCGCACGATCCGGACCGGCCGTTTGCCGTTCTCGCGAACGACCGGGTCATCGAGGCGGTCGGAACGGCGTTCGTCGTGAAGATCGAAGGCGACGAGACGCTGGTCTCGGTTACCGAAGGGCAGGTCCGGGTGGCGGCGGCTCACGACGTGTCGCCGACGGGCGATCCTTTCGAGGTCGTCGGCACCAGCGGAGCGGGCCGCCGCCTGCTGCATTCCGGCGAGGAGCTCGTGTTTGCCGCGGCGCAGATGGAAGTGGAAGTGCGGCAATACGACCCGCTGGCTTTCGAGCGGCGTCTTGCCTGGACCGAAGGGCGCATGGACTTTGCCGGCGAAAGCCTGAAGGACGTCATCCAGGAGTTCGGTCGGCACTCGAACATCGCGATCGAGCTGTCCGAACCGTCGGTTGCCGACCTCCAGGTGACCGGCAACTTTATTCTTGGTGACGTCGACGCGTTTCTGGAGGCCATAGAGATAAGCCTTGGAGTGCGGGCCGAACGGCTGCCCGACGACCGCGTGCTTCTCACGCCGACCGCCAAACTTCGAGACACGTCGACGGGTGCCGCGAGCAAGCGTTGAGAAAAATTGAGGGTTTGCATCTCGTGAGGCTCTTTAGAGTTGAATCACAACGCGAGAAAAGCAACTCGACAGGGGGATTGTGGGCAGCGTCCTACTGCGACTCGGCCTCGGTCTGGCTCGCAGTAACCGCAGCGGTACTGGTTTGTCTTTTGGCCGCACCGCCGGTGTTGGCCGAAGAGCAATACGAACTCGATATCTCCTCGGGTACGCTGGGAGACAGACTCTCCGAGCTGGCCAGAAGCACCGGCCACCAACTGATTTTCCCGACTGAGAAGCTGGATCAGCCGAGCGCCGTGCGGCTCGAGGGCTCCCACACGCTGGATAGCGCTCTGGACGCGCTGCTCGCCGACACCGGTCTTTCCGCCGTTGTGACTGGGCGCGGAGTGATCGTCGTCACCGACGACGCTTCGCGAGACACGACAGCGGGGGAAGAAATGCAAAGCAAGAAGAAATCGGTTTTGGCCGGCGCCGGCGCCGTGATCATCGCCATGCTCGGTCTGGACGCGCAGGCTCAGGACGCAGACGGGGCGGAAGCCGAGGAGCGGGAGCTCGAAGTCATCGTCGTCACGGGATTCCGGCAGAGCCTCGTTTCGGCGCTGGCGACGAAACGCAACGCCAACTCCATCGTGGACAGTATCTCGTCGGAGGGCATCGGCCGATTCCCGGACCTCAATCTCGGCGAATCGCTGCAGCGGATTACCGGCGTTCAAATCGAGCGCGGCGAGCGCCGCCGCGCGGAGATTGCGATCCGCGGCCTGCCCCGTAACTTCGCACTGACACGCGTGAACGGCCAGGCAATGGGCAGTCCGGATCTGACGACGGCCTTTCCGTTCGGGGTATTTGAGTCGTCGATCTTCAGCGGCGTGGACATCATCAAAACGCCGACCGTGGAGATGGACGACGGCGGTTTGAGCGGCATCGTCAACCTCAAGACCCGCCGCCCCTTCGAGTACACCGAGGACGGTCTGTCCGTCGGTATCGGGACGAGCTACGAAACCCTCAACGAAGAGTTCTCGCCCACGGCGCGCGCCGCCGGCAACATGCAGTTCACGGACAGTTTCGCCGGTTCGTTTGCGCTCGGTTGGTCGAACCAGAAATTCCAGCGCGATCTGGCGGCAGTCACTGACTACGATCCGGATGACAACGACATCCAGGTCGCCGACGACTTTCGCTATCGCGCCGACACGACGGACGGCGACAGGATTTCCGCGACCGGCGCGCTCGAGTGGCGGCCGAACGACCTCTGGACCTTCGGCCTCACCAGCGTGTACACGGACTACGATCAATCCACTGTTCGCGACCAGGCCCGGTTCCGCAATTGCACGGATACGGCGGTCGAGGTCATCGGCAACGCTGCGGTCGTGTCGACGCATACTGGCTGCCGACTCGAACCCGAGACGCGCGAGCGCAAGGACTTCGACAGCACTTTTTCGCTGACGCTCGACAGCCAGTGGGACAGCGGCCCCTGGCTCGCCGAGGGCATCGTGCACTACACGAAAGGTGAGCACGACGGCAATCTCATCCAGATGCGCCGCCGCATCAACGGCATTCCCGAGACGTTCACCGTTAACACCGGAGCAGGCTCGCCGGACAACTTCAGGATCGACGTGGGCAGCTTTGCCGCGGGCGACATCGCAACGTGGAGCTTCGATACGCCGGGCGTACAGACGCGCTTCTTTCCGGAGGGGGCCAACGACGAGAACAGCGATACCGAGGTGGCTCTGCAGTTCGATCTGACACGTGAACTCGACTACGGGCTGCTCGCAAGCGTAAAGGCCGGCGTCAAATACCGCGACCGCGAGCAGGAAAGGGTCGATCAGGATGCCACCAACGCCGACGTCGATCTGAGCGTCCTCGACGACAGCATCTTCCGTCAGAGTCTGATCGGGGACAGCAATTTCTTCGGCGGCGACCTCACCGCATTTCCATTCATCGTGCCGGACGTTTTTGCGGTCATCGATCGCGTCCTGCCGCTCGACACGGATCAGCCGCTGAACGACGAGGGCTTCGTGCTCAACCAGGACTTCCTTGCCACCTACAACACGAAGCAGGACATAACCGCGGGCTACGTCATGGCCAACTTCGATAGCGATGGCTACGACTGGCCCGTTCGGCTCTTCGGCAACGTCGGCGTCCGCTACGTCAGGACGGAGCGGACGACCGACACGTTCCAGGATATCGACGGTGTGATATCCGAGATCTCGGTACCGTTCGACTTCAACAATACGCTGCCCGCGGCGAACCTGGTGTTCGAGTTCAGAGACGATCTGTTGCTGAGGTTGTCGTACGCGGAAACGATCGTCCGGCCGAACCCGAACCAGTTCGAGGCGGGAATAGAGGTGGACCCATCGTTCGACCAGGACAGCGGCGAGCTCGAAAGCGTCACCGTGGAGTACAACAACCCGGAGCTCGAGCCCTTCGAGTCCGACTCGATCGACGTGTCCCTGGAGTGGTACAACCGGCCGGGCAGTGCCTTTACGCTTGCATACTTCCACAAGGAGGTGGCGGCCGACATCATCACCCGGGACTTCTGTCCGCCAACGCTCGCCGATTTCGACCGCGCGGACGCCTTCGATCAGTTCGTGACCGGTAGCTTAAACGGCGATCTCGACGACTGTCTCGACGACGCCGGCGTGGAGTTCAACATCACCGACGTCATCAACTCGTCGGAGAGCTTCTCGCTGAACGGTTTCGAGTTCGGCGTGCTGCAGAATTTCGACTTTCTGCCGGCGCCGTGGAATGGCCTCGGCGTGCAGGCCAACTACACTTACATCGACGCCGACGAGAGCGGCGAACTGGACGAAGACGGTACGCCGGCGCCGCTCGAAGAGGTGTCGGAACACACGGTCAACGTCATTGCGTACTACGAAACCGATCGCTGGGGGATCCGGTTTGCGTACAACTACCGCAGCGAGTACTTCACGACCGCGAATCGCGGGCCGTCCGGCGGCAACCGCAGCATCGACGACCGCGATCAGCTGGACATGTCGTTCAATTTCAATCCGACCGATCGCATCAGCATCGGCTTCGAAGCGCTGAACTTAAACGACGCAACCGTCTACGAGTTCGAGGGCGACCGCAATCGGCTGCGTAGCTACAACTACGACGGCCGGACGTTCGTCCTGACGAGCATCGTGAGCTTCTGACAATCGATCGTGGCCCGCAGGACCTGGGCAGCCACCCCCCAAAACCTGGCTGCTCGGGGCCTGTAGGCCCGCCTCATCACGCCTCGCGTCAAAGCTTTCGGGAAACGACCGACACCGGTTCCCGCCCGAGCAGTTCGGGCAGGCGGTTGTGTCGCGGCACGTTGTCGCGTCTCAAGAGCTCCCAGTGGCCGAACGAGAACGGGGTGAAGTGCAGCAAATCGCAAACGTGTGCGGCCAGGCGCGCGAGCAGTCCCGGAATCGGCACGCATAGCGCGGGCGCATCTGTGTAAGTCCTGCGCAGTGCGAGGATGTAGTCCCGGAAGGGCCAGGACTCGGAACCCCCCAACTCGAACACCCGGGACTCGTCGAGTTGCAGCTCGGCATGAGTGCCCAGCGCCAGACGGGCCAGCGCTTCGCCCAGCTCGCTGACGTCGAGCGCGGCGATGCGGCCCTCGGCATCGGCGGGCGCCACGAAGACGGGCAGCCGCGCGATGCCGCGCAGCCAGCTGGCGCCGAAACCGCCGACGCCGTCGAGCAACGACGGTCGCGCGAGAATCCAGTCACCGCCCACGCCGCGGATAGCCTCCTCGCCCGCAAGCTTCGAGGTCAGAAAGCGGCTCTTCGCCGGTTCGTCGAGTCCCAGCGCGCTCACGTGCACGAAACGCTTGCCGCTCTGTTTGCAAGCGGCCGCAAGCGCTTCGGGCGCATCCCGGTGCACGCGGGCATAGGTCTCGCGCCCGCGTTGCCGCAGGATGCCGACGCAATTCAGGACGGCGTCCACGCCGTCGAGCAACGGCAGCCAGTCCGGCTCGCTCGTGAGGCGCTCCATGCGAACTTCCCGCATCGTCGCCGCCGCTGCCCGTGGATGCGGCGGCGCGTGGCGGCCCAGATCGCGCGGCCGCCGCGTGCCGATGACCACCTCCGCGCCGGCCTCGAGCAGGGCGGCAACCGCGTGGCGCCCGATGAAGCCGGCGCCGCCCGGCACCAGGACGCGGACTGCGGCTGGGTTGGTCATCTGATGGCCTCCGCCAAACTGTGGTCGCGGACCGCGGCTGGGCTGGTCATCTGATGGCCTCCGCCGATTCGTGGCGCATGCGCTCGCGAAACTCGTTGACGATCGAAAAGAACTCGCGCATCAGCAAAACCCAGAGGTACTGGCCGGACTCGGTGAGACGCAGTGTGCCGTCGACTTTGCGGACTGCACCGATGGCGCGGAGCGCCGCGATTTCGGGCAGCAGCGTCCTCGTGAAGGGGCGGCCGAAGGAGCGGTCCGCGCTTTCGAGCGACAGCGCGCCCGCGAACAGCCGGACGAGCAGGTGGTATTGCATGCGCTCGCGCTCGCTCAACGTACGGGAGCGCAAAATGCCGGAGCGGCCACCGGCGACGCGCTGCAGATAGTCCGCAATCGAAAACGTGCTGCCGTACAAAGTGCCGTCCAGCAGCGAAAACGAACCGCTGCCGAGCCCCAGATAGTCGTCACTCTGGGTGATGTACTCGTCGATCATCGCCGGGGTTTTCGAGAAGCACCAGGCCGAAGACCGCGAGTAGCCGCGTGACAGCATGTGCCCGGCGATCCGCCGGTACATCGCGCGCTCGCGCGCGTAGCTGACGCGGCCGATCGACTCCGCCATCGCGCGCCGCGTCGGATTCGACGACATCAGCGGATACCAGGATACCTGCGCGGCGCCGATATCGTCCGTCAGGAGCTCGAGGTCGCGGTCGAGCATCCTCTCCGTCTGCGCCGGAAAGTTGAACATCATGTCGACGTTCAGCGTGTCGACGCGCCCCGCGGCGGCTTTGAGGCGCGCGCGAATCGTCGCGCTGTCGCCATACTTCTCGCGGCGCTGCATCTGCAGAAGCAGAGCATCGTCGAGGCTCTGAACGCCGACCGACAGTCTGTCGATCCCGGCGTCGGCCAGCCGGTCGAGGACGTCGGGCACGAGGTCGTTCGGATTGGTTTCCGCGCTCACCCGGGCCACGCCGTAGCGCTGTCGCAGCAAGGCGATCAGCTCGGCGAGCGCCTCGGGCAGCACGGTCGGCGTCCCGCCGCCGATGTAGGCTTCTTCGAAGTGAAACCCGGCGTCCGCGGCAAGCGCGACTTCGTCGGTGAGCGCGCGAAAGTATCGAGCCGCCTGATTGCGGTGAAACCCGACGCGGTGGAACGAGCAGAACGGACACAGCGACGGGCAGAACGGCACGTGCAGATAAAGCATGTAGCGTCGCGTCGGCGCGGGCCGGGGAAGGCCGGTGGCGTTCCCGACGGGCTCGAACGCGAGATTTCGGCGGGCCGCGTTGCGGATCACGCGTCCGAGGAGGCCGTCGACCATCATGGGTCGGCCGTATCCCGTACTGCTGTCGACCGGCGCATTCTAACCCGCGGCGTCCTCCGCCGGGTCAGACCAGCCGCGTCCGCACCTTGACTTCGCCGTAGAGCGTGCGATGCACGGGGCACTTGTCGGCGATCTCGACGAGCCGCGCGCGCTCGGCCTCGCTCAGGTCGCCCTCGACCTCCAGCTCGCGAATGAATTCGTCGATCTTGCCGGAGCCGCTTTCGCAATCGTCGCAGTCTTTGGCGTGGATCTTCCCGTGCTGCACGCGCACCGTGCTCGCGCTGAGGTCGATGCCCTTGTGCCGTGCATACATGCCCAGCGTCATCGTCGTACAGCTGGCAAGCGCGGCCGACAGGAGATCGTACGGCGTAGGGCCGACATCGTTGCCCCCGACCGCCGCCGGTTCGTCGGCGACGAGCGCGTGTTCGCCGCTTCTGATCTCGGTACGAAAGCCCGGATAGACGGTGCGCGCGACCGTTTCGCCGGGGGCCGCGTCCAGTCCCGTCGACTTCGATTCCGGCAGATAGCGCGAGGCCCAGGCGGCCAGTACCGAACCGGCATACCGCGAGTCGCGTTCGCGGCTCAGCAGATGATCGGCATCGTCCAGGCTCACGAAGCTCTTTGGGTGTTTCGCGGCAAGAAACAGCGCCGAGGCGTTCTGGACCTCGACCACGTCGTCGAGGGGGGCGTGCATGACGAGCAGAGCCCTCCTGAGCCGGCCGAGATCCGCGGCGAGGTCGTGGGCGGCCAGATCGTCGACGAAGCTCTTCCTGAGGCGAAAGCGGCGGCCGCCCAGGTCTACCTCGGCGCTGCCCGCGCTCTCGAGGGTGTCGAGCGAATCGGCGAACAGATGTTTCACGTGCACCGGGTCGGACGGCGAACCGAGCGTGGCGACGGCAACGGCCGACGGTATCTCCGCCGCGGCGCGCAATACGGCGGTGCCGCCGAGCGAGTGGCCGACCAGGATCGCCGGCGCTTCGTGGTGCTCGGCGAGCCAGGCCGCCGCGGCGAGAAGATCGCCGACGTTCGACGAGAAGCTCGTGTCGGCGAAGTCGCCCTCGCTCTGTCCGAGCCCCGTGAAGTCGAAGCGCAACACGCCGATGCCGGCCTCGTTGAGCGCGCGGGAAATGTGCCCCGCAGCTTTGAGATTCTTCGAGCAGGTGAAGCAGTGCGCGAACAGAGCGAATGCCCGCGGGTTGCCGGCGGGCAAATCGAGGAGGCCGGCGAGGCGCTCCCCGGCGGGGTTTTCGAAGTCGATTCTTTTGGTCGGCATGGGCGTGCGTCCTGTGTTCTTATTCGAATATGACCGGTAAAGAGCCTGTAATTGTTTCACGAGCAACGCCGCCTGGCACGGGTGGCGTGGCCATCGTCCGGCTTTCCGGCGACGGCGTGGAGGCTATCGGCGAGCGCCTGGTCGGAAACCTGCCGCCGCCCCGGGAGGCGCGCTATCGGAAATTCCGGGGCAGCGACGGCGCGCCGATCGACGAAGGCCTCGTCCTCTACTTCCCGGCGCCCGGCTCGTTCACCGGCGAGCCGGTGCTCGAGCTTCACGGGCACGGCGGCTCCGTGGTCGTCGACATGCTCGTCGCCGCCGCGGTGGCCGGCGGCGCGCGGCTCGCCGAGCCGGGAGAGTTTTCGAAGCGGGCGTTTCTCAATGGCCGGCTCGACCTCGCCCAGGCCGAGGCGATCGCCGATCTGATCGCCGCGGGCTCGGAACAGGCCGCGCGGGCGGCGCTGCGCTCGCTGAACGGCGAGTTTTCCGAGCGCGTGCACGCACTTGGCGAGGCGCTCGTCGAGGCGCGCCTGTACGTCGAGGCGGCGATCGACTTCCCCGAAGAGGAGATCGACTTCCTGAGCGACGCGGCGCTGGCGATGCGGCTCGACGACTGCGCCCAACGTTTCACCGACCTGGAGGCGGCGATCCACCGCGGCCGCCGGCTACGCGACGGCTATCAGGTCGTCCTCGTCGGGCGTCCGAACGCGGGCAAGTCGAGTCTGATGAACCGCCTGTCCGGGGAAGAGACCGCCATCGTCACCGAGATCGCCGGGACCACGCGGGACGTGCTCAGAGAGACCCTGAACCTCGGCGGCCTCGCGATCGAACTCGTCGACACGGCCGGTCTTCGCGACGATCCCGACCGCGTCGAAGCCGAAGGCATTCGCCGCGCGCGGGAGGCGCTGGCCAATGCCGATGCCTGCCTGTGGGTGCAGGATGCAAGCCGGCCCGCGCCGGTGGGAGAGACTCTGCCCAACGCTGCGGAACTCACGATCGTGCGCAACAAGATCGATCTCACGGGCGAAGCCGCGGGCCAGATCGCCTGCGACCCGGTCACGATCGCGGTGTCGGCCGCGACCGGCTCAGGGATAGACGCGCTCCGCAAGCGGCTGGCGGCGCTTGCCGGCAGCGGCGACTTCGGCGAAGGCTCGTTCACGGCCCGGCGGCGTCATCAGGAGGCGCTCGGCCGTGCCGCGGAACATTTCGCGCGTGGCCGCGATGCGCTTGCGGCGGCAGCGGCCGGAGAAATTCTCGCCGAGGAGCTCAGGCTTGCTCACGGGGCGCTTGCCGAAATAACGGGCGAGTTCACGCCTGACGACCTCCTCGGACGGATATTCTCGGAGTTCTGTATCGGCAAGTAGGCCGGCGCGGTCGCGACGTGAGCCGGCCGGGCCGTCAGGGCGCAGGCACCCGGAAGACCGGGTCGGTGATTGCCAGCTCGACCGCTTCACCGTACCTGGCTACCGGTTCGCGAATCGCCTCCGCGTCGCCCAGGATCACGAACAGGAGCGCGTCGGGGTCCGGGTAGACCGCCGCGATCACGGGCCCGAGGCTCTCGACGGTCACGGCATCGATGCGCTCGAGATAGCCGTCCGTGAAGCTCCGGTCGAGGCCGTAGAATTCGAGCTCGGCGAAGCTTGCGGCAAGCTGGGCCGCCGTTTCGAGCCCGGTCGGGAACAGGCCGCGGATATAGTTTTGCGCCGACTCAAGAGTCGTCTCGTCGAGCCCGTCGGTTTTGAGCCGCCTCAGTACGCCGAGCGCCATGTCGATGGCCTCCACGGTGGCGTCGGTCCGCGTAAACGAGCGGATGCCCACCGAGCCCGGCGAAGACGGGCGCACGAGCGTTGAGCGAGCGCCGTAGGTGAGGCCCGATTCCACGCGCAGCGCCGTGTTGAGCATCGACGTAAAGCGTCCTCCGAACACCGTATTCGCGACGTCGAGCTCGGCCCGCGCCGGGTAATCGATCGCGACGCCCGGACCGCCAATCCAGAAGTAAGTCTGGGTGGCTCCGGGTTTGTCGATCAAAAGGACCCGGGGGCCGTCGGACCCTGGCGCGGGAGGCAGGTCCCCGAGGCTTTCCGCGGCGGCGCGGAAGCCGCCGAACACGTCCGTGAGCCGCTGGACGACGTCGGCGGCGGCGATGTCGCCCGATACCGCTATGATCAGCCGATCGGCGCCGATCTCGTTTTCGTAGTACGTGCTTACGTCAGCGTGGCCGAGTTCGCCGAGCGAGGTCTCGCTGCCCGTCTCGGGGTTACCGTAGGGGTGATCGCCGAAGAGAAAGCCCGCCGCGTAGATCGGCATCAGGACGCCGGGATCGCGGTCCTTCGCCGCACGGATCGCCTCGATCCGGCGAGTCTGGAGCTTGTCGAACTCGTCCGGCAGCAGCCGCGGCCCGGTAATCAGGTCGCCGATCAGCTCGAGCGCCAGCTCGAGATCGCGCGACAGAAACTCGCCGCGAACCCGTATGTACTCCAGATCGGCAGAGACCGACAGGCGGCCGCCGACGGATTCGACCGCCGCGGCGAAAGCCAACGCATCGCGTTCGCCCGCACCGCGTTCCAGCAGACTCGCGGTCAGTGCCGCAACGCCTTCCTTGCCGGCCGGGTCCCGTACGGCGCCGCCGCGGATCAGCACTTCGATGCCCACGAGCGGCACGTCGTGCTTCTCGTTGACGACAATAACCGCTCCGTTGTCGAGGACGACCCGTTCGGCCGGCGGCAGCTCTACGGCCGCGCCGGCGAAACCGCAAAGGAGCAACAGTCCGAGAACGGCAGCCGGCCGGGCAGCGATCACGATTCGTCTCCTGCGCGCGCGCGCAGGACGCCGATGGTCGCGTTCCGCCGCTGGAACACCCGTTCGGCAACCTGCCTGAGAGCGTCGGCTCCGAGAGCGTCCACGGCGGCGGGCCGCTCGAAAAGGCGTTCGAACCCGCCGTGAAAGACTTCGAACGTACCGAGCGCCTCCGCCTTACCGTCGATCGTCGCGAGGTCCCGCCAGAAGTCGGCGAGCAGGATGTTCTTCGCCTTCGTGAGCTCGGCGTCGCTGACTCCGTCCGCGATCAGCGCCGCGAGTTCGTCGAATACCGCCGCCTCGGCGGCGGCGGGGTCGGTGCCGGCGGGGAGCGTCAGGTAGACGTAAACCAGACCGGGGTCGAAGCCCTGCTGCTGAAAGCCGTCGATCGAGATTGCCAGCTCGTCGTCCTCGACGAGGCGCCGATGCAGCCGCGAGGAGTTGCCGTCCACGAGGACCTTGAGGAGCAGCTCCATCGCCAGCGTTTCCGGGTCGGCGGCGCGGAAGCCGTGGAAGGCTATGTGCAGGAGCGGGGTTTGGGCGTCCGTCTCGATGACGAGCCGGCGTTCGCCCTCCTGCGGCGGTTCGACGGTACGGACCGGCGGCGGCGGGTCTTGCGGCGGTATCGGGCCGAAGTAGTTCTGCGTGAGCTGGAAAATCTCGGCGGCCGAGACGTCGCCGGCGACGACGAGCGTCAGGTTGTTCGGCGCGTAGTAGGTTCGGTAGAACGCTTCGAGGTCCTCGCGGGTCCAGTTGACGATGTCGGACGGCCAGCCCAGAACCGGAAACTGGTAAGGATGCGCCACGTATGCCGTCGCGACCATCTGTTCGAACAGCTTGCCCAGGTTGTTGTCGTCCACCCGGCTGCGGCGCTCCGAGAAAACGACGTCCCGTTCGCTCTCGATGAGTTCGTCGTCGAACGCGAGGTTCGCGAAGCGATCGCCTTCGAGACCGAAGATCACTTCGAGCGCCGTACGCGGAAACCAGTCCTGATACACGGTGACGTCGTTGCTCGTGTAGGCGTTGTTGGCACCGCCGTTGGCTTCCATGATCCGGTCGAACTCGCCGGGCTCGAGCCGCGAGGTACCGTTGAACATCATGTGCTCGAAGTAGTGCGCGATGCCCGTGATGCCGGGGTACTCGTTGCGGCCTCCGGCGCGGACGAAGTTGTACATGGCGACGTTCGGGATGTCTTCGTCCGGCCAGACGAGGACGCGCAGGCCGTTCGCCATGGTCCAGCTCATGATCTCTTCCGGAACGGCGCCGCCGAGCGCCGCGTCGGCAACGTCCGTGACGGTCGGTTCGGGTTCGGGCTCGGGCGGCGGCGGTACGGCGAGATCGGGCAGCAGGCGGTCGGCGACCATCGCCACGATGGCGAGGCCGACGGTCACCATGATCGCGGCGTTGAGCTTCTGGCCGGTCTTGAAAACGATGGACTGCGTCTGATCGACGTCGACGGCTTTCTTGAGACCCGTGGGCGTTACCTCGTACACCCAGGCGAAGATGATCGCGACGGGAAAGCCGACGATCACGAGAACGGTGACGAACTCCTCGGCCCAGAACGGCAGGCCGAACTGCGTGCGCGCGACCCAGGTGAACCAGATCAGCAGCAATCCGGCGATGACGTAGAGACTCGCGACCTTGAAAACGTTGCGGCGCCGAAGCTCGGAATAGAGCGACATAATGCGGTGTACTGCGTGCCGGGCCCTACATGGTGGGCGAACCCGGTCGAAAGTCAACCGCGCGGCCCCCCGAACGGGCCTGCCGCGGCAGGCCCGGCATCACGGAGGGGTCTGTGCCGGGTCGTCCGCGCCGTTCGTCCCGAGAGCGCGAAACGTGAGCCGTGGAAATCCGTCGGCGCTCAGCAGCACGAGTCGGCCGTTAGCCGCTTCGCGGAACGCCGTAATCGTTCCCAGCGCCTCCAGGAAGCGCGTTTCCTGCTCCATGCGTGCGGCATCTGCGCACGCGCGCCGTGTCGCACCCAAGCCCGAGAACATGGCGGCGCCGTTCTGCACCTCGGCCGAACCGAAGTAGCGATTGCAGCCGGCGTCACCGCTGACGCGGCCCTCGGCGTCGATGCTCAGCGTTGGCGCCGGGCCGGCCGCCAGCGGCTGTTCGTCGATGGAGGTGAGTTCCCAGCTGCTGTCCAGCAGCGTGGCGGGCATTGAGTCCGGTGACGTGATGCCACAGGCGGAAATCAGCGCCAACAACACCGGCGCGAACGAGAAGAGCTTGAAACTGTTTTGGCTCATGTGAGGATACTCCCTCTAGCCCAGCAGACCTTCTTTCTGATAACGGCGCGCGCAGACGGCCGTCAGAATGATACCGATGATCAGCGTGCTGATCATCGAGACCGCTAGATGCGTCGGCTCCAGCGGCTCGTTCTTGATCCGGTCCACGAGCAGCAGGTGCTGGCTCAGGCTCGGAATGAACATGAACTCGAAACGCGGCCGGAGCGTCAGGATGCTGACGATCAGAATCGGAAAAGTCGGGGCGAACAGGAGAATCGATACCCACGACTGCGCCTCCTTGAAGCTCTTCGTGAACGAGGCGACCAGCGTCATCATGGCCGCGCCGATCAGGCTGAAGGGCAGGAACAGGAGCAGCGCAAAGCCCACGGTGCCGGCGCCGAAATTCGGCGTCATTCCGAGCTTCGTCAGCGGCAGGAAGTTAAGCGCGACCGCGAATGCCAACAGGCTCAGCGTCAGCGCCAGCATCATGAACAGGCAGGTTGCGGCAATCTTGCCGAGCATGAGCGTTTCGCGATCCACGGGCAGGGAAATCAGCGGCTCGAGCGAGCCGCGTTCGCGCTCGCCGGCCGTACTGTCGATCGCGAGATTCATGCCCCCCATCAACAGCGAGAACACGAAGAAGTAGCCGAGCATGCCGAGCAGCATCGCGGAGCGGCCCGATGGGGTCGATACGTCGACGGAGTCCACGTTGATCGGCTGCATCAACATCGGACTGATGCCGCGGGCGGACAGCCGGACTGCCGCCAGCTGACCGTTGTATTCGTTCAGGGCATTGCGGACCCGGCGCGTCTCCCGCTCGCCGGCGGAGTTCGCAAGGTCCGAAACGAGCTCGACGCGGGCCGAGACGCCGTCGAGAAGGCGCTGGCCGAACTCGGGAGGAATCCGGAGCACGACGTCGTGCGTGCCGCTCGTGACGGCTGCTCTCGCGGCGTCGAGGTCCGCCGGCCCGTTGACGGGCAGAATGTTGCGGCTCTCGAGGAAGCGGATGAGGTTGGGAGCGTGTTCGGCGCCGATGACCGGCAGTTCGAGGGTCTCGCTCGTGCCGCCGATTGCGCGGTCGATCGACAGATCGATCACGAAAGCGAACAGTATCGGCCCGAAAACCGGACCGACGAGCAGCGAGGTGAACAGCGTCCGCCGATCGCGGACATAGTCGCGAGCCTCTTTGCTGAAGACCGCGAGAAACGTGCTCATTGCGCGGGCTCCACGCGTTCGATGGCGCGGACGAAGGCATCCTCCAGGTCGTCGCAGCCGGTCCGCTCGCGGATTGCGTCGGCGGAGCCCTCCATCGCGACCTTGCCGGCGGCGACGATGACGATGTCGTCACACAAAGCCGCGACTTCCTGCATGATGTGGCTGGAAAACAGCACGCAGCGGCCGGACTCCCGCAGCTTGAGGATCAGGTCGCGCAGCGAGCGCGTCGCCATCACGTCGAGACCGTTGGTCGGCTCGTCGAGCAGCACGTTCTTCGGGTCGTGCACGAGCGCGCGGGCAAGCGCCACCTTGGTGCGCTGCCCCTGCGAGAAGCCCTTGCTGCGGCGGTCGGCGAAATCGCCGATGTCGAGGAGGTCGATGATGCCCGCTACACGCTCCTCGATGGCGTTTTTCTCGACGCCGCACAGACGTGCGTAGTAGGTGATGTTCTCGCGCGCCGTCAGGTTCGGGTAGAGCCCCGCGCCGTGCGGCAGCGCGCCGATGCGGTGCCGGGCGGCAAGCGGATTCGCGACCACGTCGACACCGTCGATCCGGGCGCTGCCCGCATCGGGCCGAATGACCGTGTAGAGGACCCTGAGCGTGGTCGACTTGCCCGCGCCGTTCGGCCCGAGCAGGCCGGTGATACGCCCGTCAGGCGCGTTGAAGCTCACGCCGCGCACGGCTTGGACCTCGCCGAAGGACTTATGGATGTCCTGGACTTCGATCACGGCGCAGGCCCCGAGAAACTCAGGAAGAACGGCATCACGAAGCTCTCGTCGAAGCATTCTGCTGCGCCGTCCTCGAGTTCCCCGGCAGCGACGAACGCCGCAACCACGTCCGGCATACAGCCGACGGCCAGCTGGCCGTGGCCCTGATCCACTCCGGTCAGGAGCCAGGCGCGCCTCAAGCCCGCCGCGGCCCGGGTCGCATAGCCCGGCGGCGTAATCGGATCGGCGCCGCCCGACAGGAGCAGTGTCGGTATCGAGGTTTCCAGAGGCCGGGTCAGATCCTCGTCGGCGAGTCCTTCGGGCCACACGGAGCACACGATCTCCATCGTATCGACGAGCAGCGAGCCCATGTAGGTTGCCGAGAGTGCCGCCTCGTCGAGCGCGGCCGGCGCGTAGCGCGGCACGTCCTCCGTACACATGACGGCGTTGTGCATGCCAATCGCGATCGAATCGCCGATCGACCGGGTCGCCATCACGTACTGCCGCGCAAGCGGCTCGTAGTTGCCGGCGCCGGCTTCGTGGACCAGCAGCGGAATCAGCGCGATGGTGTTCGGGTGGTAGGCCATCAGCCGGATTGCCGCGGCGAACTCGATGCGGCCGAAGCGCATGCGCTCGTAGCCGCCGGAAACGGGATCGGCAAGCGTCAGCTCGACGGGACTGGCCGTGAGCTCGCGTTTGAGCGACTCGAAGGTCCCGGCAATGCCGGGAAACGCCTCGGCGCAGGCGCTGTCTTCCTCGCAGCGGACCAGGATGTTGTCGACGGCGTACTGGGCTTCGAGGGCAATGTCCGGTCCGAGCGGCAGGTCCGGAGGCACGACGCCGTCGAGCACGATGCTGCGCGTGTGCGCCGGAAACCGCCGGGCGTAGTGCTGCGCCACGCGGCTCCCGTAGGAAACCCCGTACAGGTTGAGACTCGGGTAGCCGAGCGCGTCGCGGACGGCCTCGAGATCGCGTACGGCGACGGACGTCGTAAAAAAGCGCGGGTCGTGCGGGAGCTCGTCGAGGCACGCCGAAGTGAGCTTGCGGGTCTGCTCGTCGCTGAGTTCACCCTGGAGCAGCGATTCGTCGGTCGGACACGCAAGCATCGCGGATTTGCCCGTCCCGCGCTGATCGACGAGCAGGATGTCGCGGTCGCGGCGCACGGGCTCGAACGCGCCCGCATAGGCCGCGTAGAACTGGATGGCGCCCTGCCCGGGTCCGCCCGCAAGCGGCACGACCGGGTCGGGCCTGGGCTCGAGGTCGAGCGCGGGCACGACGGCGACGCGCAGGCCGATGGTGCCGGCTTCCGGATCGTCGGGATTGAGCGGGCGCTCAAACTCGCCGCAGCGCGCCTTGATGCCGGGAAACGCGGGTCCGGCGCTGATTCGGCAGTCCTCGAGCTCGAGGGCCCCCGCCGCGCCGCCCGCAAGCAGGAAAAGCGTCAGCGCGGCGGCTCGCGCCGCGAGGCGGCCACGATCGATCATGCGACGGGTTCCGGGACGAAACACGGTCATACCCTTTCGTTCCAGCAGGGAAACGGCCGCGTATGGTGTTGAATTCACAGCCGGCTTGCAAGCGCACGGCGGCTCTGACACGGGGCCGTGGATGTGGCATTGACCGCCGCGAGACCCTAAAATCCGCGGTCCTTACGAATCTGCTCATTTTTGCGCACATGACCGGGACGTTCGACGTAATCGTGGTAGGCGGCGGTCACGCCGGGACCGAGGCGGCGCTTGCGGCGGCCAGGTCCGGGGCCGATACGCTGCTCGTGACCCACAACATCGCGACGCTCGGGCAGATGAGCTGCAATCCGGCGATCGGCGGTATCGGCAAAGGCCACCTCACCCGCGAGATCGACGCGCTGGGCGGCGCGATGGCGCGCGCGATCGACCGTGCCGGCATTCAGTTCCGCACCCTGAACGCCAGCAAGGGACCGGCCGTGCGCGCGACCCGGGCGCAGGCCGACCGGAACCTGTATCGCCAGGCCATCCGGCACACGCTCGAAAACCAGCCGGGCTTGCGCATCTTTCAGCAGTCGGTGGACGACCTGCTCGTCGAGGGCGACCGCGTCACCGGCGTCGTCACGGGCCTGGGCGTCGCGTTCCGCGCCCGGGCCGTCGTGCTGACCGTCGGCACCTTCCTTGGCGGGCGCATCCTGATCGGCCGCGACGAGAAGGCCGGCGGGCGCGCGGGCGACGCGCCGTCGGTCCGGCTCGCACAACGCCTGCGCGAGCTGCCGTTCCGGGTAGCGCGACTGAAGACCGGTACGCCGCCGCGGCTCGACGGCAAGACGCTCGATTTTTCGAAGATGACGCCGCAGCCGGGCGATTCGCCGGTGCCGGTGTTTTCGTTTCTCGGCCGCCGCGACGAGCATCCGCGACAGGTGCCGTGCTTCATCACGCGCACAACGCCCGAAACTCACGAGATCATCCGCGCATCGCTCGACGAATCGCCGATGTTCACGGGGCTGATCGACGGCGTCGGTCCACGCTACTGCCCGTCGGTGGAGGACAAGATCGTGCGCTTCGCCGATCGCGACTCGCATCAGATCTTCGTCGAGCCCGAGGGACTCGACACTCACGAGGTCTACCCGAACGGCATCTCGACGAGCCTGCCGTACGCGGCACAGGTCGACTTTGTGCGCTCGATCCCGGGCTTCGAGCGCGCCCACATCACGCAGGCAGGCTACGCGATCGAGTACGACTACTTCGATCCCCGGGATCTCTCGGCCACGCTCGAAACCCGGCACTTGAACGGGCTGTATTTCGCCGGGCAGATCAACGGCACGACGGGCTACGAGGAAGCCGCCGCCCAGGGACTGCTCGCCGGCATCAATGCCGCGCGCGCTAGCCGCGGCGAAGACGGCTGGTTCCCGCGCCGGCACGAGGCATACATCGGGGTGCTCGTCGACGATCTGGTCACGCGCGGCGTCAGCGAGCCCTACCGGATGTTCACGAGCCGCGCCGAATACCGGCTGACCCTGCGTGAGGACAACGCCGACGCGCGGCTGACGCCCGTGGGCCGCGACCTGGGTCTCGTCGACGACGCGCGCTGGGAGGCATTCAGCGAAAAGAGGTCCCGCGCCGACGCGGAGCGCAAGCGTCTGCGGCGCATCGTCGTGCGCCCGGACGACCTCAGCGCGCGGGACCGGGATATCCTCGGGCAGGATCTGTCCCGGGAGTCCGTGGCGCTCGATCTCCTGCGGCGCCCGGAGATCGACTATGCGGCGCTGACGTCGCTGTCGCCGGTCGGCGGCCGCGAGAAGCTCGACGGCTGGCCCGAACTCGACGAGCAGATCTCGGCCGAACTCGACATCGAGGCGCGCTATGCCGGTTACATCGAGCGTCAGTCGCGCGAGGTTAGGCGTCACGAACGACAGGAGTCGCTCAAGCTCCCGCCGGATCTCGACTACGCTGCCGTGAAGGGCTTGTCGCACGAAGCCCGGCAGCGGCTGGCAGCGAGCCGCCCCGACACCCTCGGCCAGGCCTCGCGCCTCGAAGGGGTAACGCCGTCGACCGTGGCGCTGTTGCTGATCCACCTGAAGAAAGCGAGCTGAGCCCATATCCGGCTGACGCAGGTTGTGTATGCGCATGTGTATGCGCTATACTGGCGGCAATTCGAGACGCCGGAGACCGACCGATGGCCGAATCTTCCGAAAAGATGGTGCGGAAACAGTTTCTGGTGCCGCCGTCGACCGTCAAACGGCTCGAGCGGCTTGCCACGGCGCAGGGAACCTCGGCTTCGGAAATTGTGCGGCAGGCGATCAGGTCGTATGACGCCAGGGATATCGAGACGATGGAGTCTGCCGAGCTCATGGAGGTCGTATCGGTTCGCTTGAAAGAAGCCATCAGGTCGACCCGCCATGCGGAGCGGACGGTGTCCAGGACCCTGCGAGCGATCAGTTCGGCAGAACGGTCGATTGGTTCGGCAGAACGATAGTGGCCGGTTGGAAGGACATTCTCGTCGATGTGCTCAAGCTGACCGACGAGGTACGACGGCTCAACGGCGCCATAGAAAACCTGTCCGAGCGAACCATCGATATGGACAAACGGCTGGTCAGATTGGAAACGATGGTCGAGATCGCTCAACGGCCTCGCCTGCCCGACGAATCCTGAAAGCGCCGGCAGCTCTCAGCCGGCGCATCGCCCGTGCGGTTCCTTGTGTATCCTAGCTGGATAACTGTGTTCGGCGGACCCCGGTCCGGTAGTGTGCAAGCCATGACAGCTACCCGCAGCAAGCCTTTTTCCGTATTCGGCATCGTCCTCGCCGTGCTCTTGCTGTCTCTGGCCTCGTGCGGCGGTCCGGGCCCCGATGCCCCCGCGGAGCGGGTGCTGAATCGCGGTCTCGGCAGTGCGCCGGACTCCTTCGATCCGCACAAGGCTCGCAGCGTTCAGTCGGGTACCGTGCTCAGGGACATCGGCGAAGCCCTGCTGACCCACACACCGGGCGGCGAGCTGACCGGCGGTGTCGCCGAAGCCTGGTCGGTCAGCGATGACGGGCTCGTCTATACGTTCACCTTGCGCGGCGACGCGCGTTGGTCGAACGGCGAGCCGGTGACAGCCGAGGATTTCGTCTATTCGTTCAGACGACTGGTGGACCCAGCCACGGCGGCGTTTTCCGCCGAGTCGGCGGCGCCTGTCGAGAATGCCGAAGAGATCCTCGCGGGCGACCTGGCCCCGGAGGAACTCGGCGTACAGGCTGTCGGCGAACGCCAACTCGAGATTCGACTCGCGCAGGCAACGCCCTACTACCTTTCGCTGCTGGCGCATACGAGCACGCAGCCCGTTTACGCGCCGGGTGTCGAGCGTCACGGGGACGCATTCGCCCGGCCCGGAAACCTGGTGACCAACGGTCCCTACCGTCTGGTGCACGCCGATCCGGCGTCACTGGTCGAGATCGAACGCAACCCGTACTACTGGAATGGCGCGGAGACGGCGATCGGCGAAGTTCACTATCACGTGCTGTCGCAGCCGGCCTCCGAATACAATCGCTATCGCGCCGGCGAACTCGACATTACCGACAGCGTGCCGGCGGAGAGCTTCGCTGCGATCCGCGAGGCGCACCCGGACGAGCTCAGGGTGGCCCAGACGCTTGCGATCTACTACTACGGTTTCAACGTCACCAAGCCGCCGTTCGAGGGCAATCCCGATCTTCGCGCGGCGCTGTCCATGGCGATCGATCGCGAAGTGCTGGTCGAGCGCATCACGGGCCGGGGCGAGGCGCCGGCCTATAGCTTCGTGCCGCCCGGCCTTCCGGGCTACGAGCCGCCGAAACTGCCCTTCGCCGATCTCAGCCGGCAGGAGCGCATCGACCGCGCGCGTCGCCTCTACGACAGGGCGGGCTACAGTGACGACAACCCGGCCCGGATCGAGCTGCGCTATAACACTCTGGACACGCATCAACGCATTGCCGAAGCCGTGCAGGTCATGTGGCGGGACGTGCTTGGCGTCGAGACCGAGCTGATCAACGAGGAGTTCCAGGTCCTGCTTGCAAACATGCGGGCCCGCGAGGTGACCCAGGTGTTTCGCTCCGCCTGGAGCGGTACCTATCTCGATGCGCACTCGTTCCTGTCGATTCTGGAGAGTGGGAACGAAGCGAACCTGACGGGCTTCGCGAACGCCGAGTACGATGCGCTGATGCGGCGCGCCGAAACGGAGGCCAACCCGAAGACGCGGCGGCTCTATCTCGAAGAGGCGGAGCGCGTACTCCTGAGCGAGCACGCGTTGATCCCACTCTACTACTATGTCAGCAAACATCTCGTCAGCCCCGACATCGAGGGCTGGCAGGATACGATCCTCGATTATCACTATTCACATCACTTGAGCTTCCGGGCTCCCGACTGACCTTGCTGGCGTTTACCCTGCGTCGCCTGCTGGCCGCGATACCGACGCTGTTTCTCGTCGTTCTCGGCGCATTTCTGCTGGTCCGCGCCGCGCCCGGCGGTCCGTTCGACGAGGAACGGGTCCTGCCGGCCGAACTCGAAGCGAACCTCCTCGCGGCCTACCATCTCGATGAACCGTTGCCGACCCAGTTCCTGCGCTACGTCGGCGGCGTCCTGACCGGAGACTTCGGTCCGTCGTACGGCTATCGCGACTACACGGTCGGCCAGCTCATCGCCCAGGCCTTTCCGCTATCGCTGATGATCGGCGGGCTGGCGATGCTGCTTGCACTGGCGCTCGGTATCTCGGCCGGCGCCGTCGCGGCGCTGAGGCCCAACACGGCACTCGATCGCGGGGTCATGGCGCTCAGCATGACCGGAATCTCGATTCCGGTTTTCGTGATCGCCCCGTTGCTCGTCCTGGCGTTCGGCGTGAGCCTCGACTGGCTGCCCGTCGGCTGGAGCGGCAGCGGGGGCATAAGCCGGCTCGTGCTGCCCGTGGTCGCGCTTGCCTTGCCGCAGGTTGCGCACATCGCGCGGCTGACCCGCGCGGGCCTCATCGAGGTACTCGAGAGCGACTACATCCGAACGGCGCGCGCCCAGGGCCTGCCGACCTCTACGCTGCTGCTCGTGCACGCCGCCCGACCGGCACTCGTTCCGGTGCTGTCGTACCTCGGCCCGGCGATCGCGGGGATTCTCACCGGATCCGTCGTTATCGAGCAGGTGTTCGGCATCCCCGGACTCGGACAATTCTTCGTCAATGGGGCGCTGAACCGCGACTACACGCTGGTCCTCGGCATCGTCGTGTTCTATGCGACGCTGATCGTGCTGCTGAACCTCGCGGTCGACATCCTCTACGCAACGCTCGACCCGAGGATTCGACTCACGTGAGCGCGGCCGGCGATATCGGCAGGCGCCTCGGCTCGATACCGGTCGTGCGCCGGACGCTTGCCGTGTTGCTCGTCGCGACGGTGGTGGCGGTCGTGGGCCCCGCGCTGAGCCCGCACACGGCGATCGACGCCGACTTCGACCGCATTCTCGAGCCGCCGTCGCTCAGCGGCGGGCACTGGTTCGGCACCGACCAGCTCGGGCGCGATCTCTTCGTGCGCACGCTCGAGGGATTGCGGACGACCTTGCTCGTCGCGGTCGTGTCGAGCGCGGTCAGCCTCGTCATCGGCGTCGCCTACGGACTCGTCGCGGGTTTCGCGGGCGGTCGGCTCGACGCGGTGATGATGCGCTTCGTCGATGCGCTGTACGCGCTGCCGTTCATCTTCTTCGTCATTCTGCTCATGGTCGTCTTCGAGCGCAGCTTCCTTCTCATCTTTATCGCAATCGGCGCCGTCAACTGGCTCGACATGGCGCGCATCGTCCGCGGTCAGACGCTGAGCCTCAAGCAACGCGACTTCGTTGCCGCCGCGAAGCTCGTCGGAGTTCCGACTCCGCGTATCCTCTTGCGGCACATCGCGCCGAACCTGCTCGGCGTCGTCCTCGTCTATCTGACGCTGACGATTCCACAGGTCATCCTCGTCGAATCGTTCCTGAGCTTCCTGGGTCTCGGCGTGCAGGCGCCGGCGACCTCGCTCGGTACGCTCGTCGCGGGCGGCGTGGGACCGCTGGAGTCTGCGCCGTGGGTACTGCTGCTGCCGTCCGCGGTGCTCTTCGTCGTCTTGCTGTGCTTCAATTTTCTGGGCGACGGCCTGCGCGATGCCGTCGACGTTCGTCTCGGCCGGCGGGATACGCCGTGAGCCTGCTCGAGGTCGACGCGCTGACGGTTCGCTACGGCGCCGACGCGGTCGTTGACGATCTGTCGTTTGCCCTCGAGCCCGGCGAAGCCTTAGGCCTGGTCGGCGAATCGGGCTCGGGCAAGAGTCAGACGGCACTCGCCGTGATGGGTCTCTTGCCCGCTACGGCGGCGGTCGGCGGTTCGATCCGCTTCGCCGGCACGGATCTCCGCGGGCTCGGCCGCAAGGCAATGAACCGGCTGCGCAGCGTCAGCCTGGCGATCGTGTTCCAGGATCCGTCGCTGGCGCTGAACCCTTATCTGACGATCGGCCGCCAGCTGACCGCGATCCTCCACGCGCACGATCTGGCGCGCGGACCGGACGCGCTGGCCCGCGCGGAGGCGGCACTCGCGGACGTCGGTCTGCCCGATCCGCGCCGCCAGCTTGCCGCCTATCCGCACGAGCTGTCCGGCGGCATGCGCCAGCGGGTCATGATCGCGGCAGCCTTGCTCGGCAAGCCGGATCTCCTGATTGCCGACGAACCCACGACGGCCCTCGACGTCACCGTGCAGGCGCAGATACTCGAACTCCTGGACCGCCTGCGGGACCACACGTCGCTGCTGCTGATCACCCACGATCTCGGCGTAATCGCCGGTCATTGCGAACGCATGCTCGTGATGGAATCCGGACGGCTGGTCGAAAGCGGCAGCACGGCGACGGTGTTCCGCGCTCCGGAACACGCGGCTACGCAAGCGCTCATCGGAGCCGCCACCGATCTTGCCGTGGACTCGCCGCCCGCCGGCGATAGCGATTTCCTGATGAGCGCCGACGCGCTGTCCGTCGGCTATCCGGCGGGCCGGAGCCAGCGGCTTGCCGCCGTCCGCGAGCTCAGTCTGGCATTGCGCCGCGGCGAGACGCTGGCCGTGGTCGGAGAATCCGGCTCGGGCAAGACCAGCGTCGCGCGGGCGCTGTGCGGGCTGGTGGCGCCCGCCGGCGGATCCGTCGTGTTTGCGGGCAAGCGGCTCGGCGCCACGCTTGCCGAGCGCGATCTCGGCCTGAAACGGCGGATTCAGCTCGTGTTTCAGGACCCGGCCGGTTCGCTGTCGCCGGGCATGAAGGTTGCGGAGATCGTCGCGGAACCGCTCCGGGTCCACGAGCCCGGCCTCGCCCGCGAGGAGGTCCGCCGGCGCGTGGAGGCTGCGCTTGCCGACGTGGGTCTGGGTCCGGAGTACCTCGGCCGCTATCCACACGAACTCTCCGGCGGTCAGGCGCAACGGACCGCGATCGCCCGGGCGCTCGTGTTGCGGCCCGAGCTGCTCGTCTGCGACGAGGCCGTCGCCGCCCTCGACGGCAGCGTGCGGGCGCGTTTGCTGGCGCGGCTCAAGGCGGTTCAGGCGAATACCGGTCTCGGGATACTCTTCATCGCGCACGACCTCGCGGTGGTCCGGCAGATCGCGCATCGCGTCGCCGTCATGTATCTGGGCCGCATCGTCGAAGCCGGCGAGACCGACGCCGTCTTCGGGAACCCGCGACATCCGTACACCCGGGCGCTCATCGACGCCGTGCCGGTGCCGGATCCGCTACGCCCCGCGGGCCGGAACAGTCTGTCGGGCGAGATTCCGTCGCCGCTTGCTCCGCCTTCGGGTTGCGCGTTTCATCCGCGCTGCCGCTGGTCGGAGCCGCGCTGCGTTGCCGGACGCCCGGCACTGGAGCGGATCGGCGGCGAGCCGCGGCGGGTCGCCTGCTGGCGCGCCGAGGACCCGGAGCTTGTAACGACCCCGGGGTAGCCGCTGCGCCGCTACGGCATCGGCAGCGGAATGGACATCGGGGCCCCGTTGACGGCGAGAATTCCCTTCGCGTAGCGGATCTCGCTTACATAGGCGTCGCCGTCCTTCTTCAGGAAACCCATGCCGATCGCGGCGGCGGCCTGGGGGTTTGCCGCGAGAACGAAGTCCATCAGCGGCTCGGGGATGCGGACGTCCGCGGAGGCCTCGGTGCCGAGCATCAGGCGCGACCAGGCGAAGTCGTCGGGGTCCGTGGCGTCTATCCGAAGCTCGAGCGTGCTCTGAAGCGTTCCGGCGGGCAGCGTCAGATCGAGGCGCGGTATGTCGAGCGAGAGCCCGCCGGCGACGAGCGCCTGCGCTTCCGGGTCCAGCTGGGCCGTCATTTGTTCCGGGCTCAGACTCCGCTGGCGTGCTACGGCCTGGTACTTCCTCAGGAAACGGCCAAACGCTTCGGGATCGAGATCGCTGAGCGTTATCTCGACCAGCGAACGCGTGTCGCCGATACCGGGCGCTTCGGCGGCGATATCCATGTCGAAGTCGAGCCGCAGGCGGTCGTCTTCGATGCGGCCCTCGCCGTTCATGACGAGCGGCCCAAGCGACTCGCTGACCGTAGTGTCGAGCGTCTCGATTTCGAGCCGCCCTTCGCCCAGAGCGTAGCCGAAGCCGGACGGCCGCTGCTCACCGCTCAGGCGCAGGTGCGTGGCGCGCGACGATTCACCGCCGCTGTCCAGCTTAAGCGACGCGATATCGGCGTCGACGCTCACGCGGCCCGTGCTGGCTTTCGCCGCGACCTCGATGCTTGCGTCGCCCCACGCTACGTTAACCCCGTTCCCGGAGAACGATCCGGCTGGCAGTGCGTAGTCCGACACCAGATTGCCGGTGAGGCCGATGCTCGAGTTGACGGCGCCCGGCAGCTCGACCGTGCTGCCGTCGGGCATCTCGAGGTGCAGCGTCGAGACGGCGTCCCCGAGGCCGGGTGCAAGCGAACCGTCTTCCCGGCCCATCGACGCCAGCGGGATCAGGCCGTGATCGACGCGCGTGTCGATCACGAGCACGGGCAGCGGAGCGTCCGGGTCCAGTTCCAGAAACTCGCGAACGCCGGCGCCCAGGTCGCCGCCCTTGAGCTCGATGCGATGCTGGCCTTCGGTAGTGAACCAGCCGCGTTCGAAAGCCGACGCGGTGACGACGACGTCTTCGTTTTCCACGGTTCCCGCGCGGATGCTCTCGTCGAGGTTCCGTTCCGCAAGCTTGCCGACGAGGCCCGGCGAAATCAGAACCACGATCGCGAGGCCCACGAGCAGAACGACGATGCCTTTCTTCATCGGGACGATCTTCATCGAGACGATCGGACTGGCCGATCCGAGAGCCGCGATGCTACCGGAACGCCGACCGCGTGTGTGGAAATCCGCGCGAAGTGTCTCTACCATACCGCTCCAGCGCTCGGGTCGAGCTCCGGCCTCCTGCCGCAAAAAACTCTCGAAGACTAAAGGGTTTACCCTGAAATGAACTTGGCTTTGATCCGGGCAACGCTGCTTGTCCTTCTGCTGCTTGCGGCGCCGCTGTGGGCCGAAGGCGATCCGGACCGTGGCGAGGCGCTGGCCTACTCCTGCCTCGGCTGTCACGGGATCGAGGGCTATCGCAACGCCTATCCGTCGTTTCGCGTACCGAAGCTCGGCGGGCAAAAGGCGGAGTACCTCGCCGCCGCGCTTCGCGGCTACCGGGCCGGCGAGCGTCAGCACGGCACGATGCAGGGCCAGGCCGTATCCCTGAGCGATCAGGAGATCGACGATCTCGCGGCGTATTTCGCAAGGTTCCCGAACGAGACGATTGCGGCCGGCGGTGAGCCCGCCCCGCCCTTCGACAAGGCCGCAACCTGTGTTGCCTGTCATGGACCGAACGGTATCGGCGTCCAGCCCGCGTGGCCGACGCTTGCCGGACAGCACGAGGACTATCTCGAACATTCGCTCAGGCAATACCGGGATGGGGTGCGCAAGAACGCACTGATGATGCCGATGGCGGCCGGACTGAGCGACGCCGATATCAAGGCGCTTGCTGCCTACTACGCCGGGATGAAGGGTCTGACCACCACGACCAAGCGCGACTAGCAGCCCGGCGTAGCGGAGCCGCGTTAAGCCCGACACGGCGGCGCTAACGGCCGGCTATCGCTTCCGGACGAGCGTGTACACTGGGTTTTTTCGGGAGGCTTGCCCGAAAGGTTGGCGATGACCAGCGCAGACGACACCTTCAGAGCGTTCCGGATCGACGACGTCGATGGCCGGCCACGCGGCGGCTTCGCCGCCATGCGCATCGAGGACCTGACGCCGGGGGACGTCGTCGTCCGCGTGAGTCATTCCTCGATCAACTATAAGGATGCGCTTGCGGCGACGGGCGCGGCAAAAATCCTGCGGCGCATGCCGCTGAACGGCGGCATCGATCTCGCCGGCACGGTCGTCCGCTCGAGCGACGTCGAACTGCCGCCGGGCACGCGGGTCGTCGTCAACGGTTGCGGCCTGTCGGAAACCCTGGACGGCGGCTATGCCGAGTTCGCGCGTTTGCCGAGCGAAGCCTGCGTGCCGCTGCCAGACCAGGTTTCCAATTTTCAAGCGATGCAGATCGGCACCGCGGGCTATACCGCGGCGCTTGCGATCCACCGGATGGAGCAAAACGGCCAGCGGCCGGAGAACGGTCCTGTCGTCGTGACCGGCGCGACCGGCGGTGTCGGCAGTCTCGCGATCGACATGCTGGACGGCCGCGGTTATGAAGCCGTCGCGCTGACGGGCAAGGAGTCTGCCGCCGGGTACCTCGAGTCGATCGGCGCCCGCCGGATCCTCTACCGCGGCGCCATCGACATCGGCGCCCGGCCGCTCGAGAAGGCGCAGTGGGCCGGCGCCATCGACAACGTCGGCGGCGACATCCTGGCGTGGCTGACGCGCACGACGGATTACGGCGGCAACATCGCGAGTGTCGGGCTTGCCGCCAGTCCCCGGCTCGAAACGACAGTGATCCCCTTCATCCTGCGCGCGGTTTGCCTGTTGGGGATCAACTCCGTCGATACGCCGCGCGACCTCAGGCTTGCGGTTTGGGCGCGTCTGGCCGGCGACCTCGCGCCCGGTCGTCTCGCGACGATCGCCAATCGCGAAATCGCCTTCGAGGATCTTCCCGATGCCTTCCAGGCGTATCTCGACGGCGAGGTGACCGGCCGCAGCGTCGTCGTCATCGGCGACCAGGGAGCCATTGCTGCTTGACTCGACCCACAACATAGCGACACCCGAGGGCATCGAACTCCGGCTGCCTGTCGCCGGTCTCGCCGCGCGTTCGCTGGCCTGGCTGATCGATGCAATCATCAAGTTCTTAGGCTTCTTCGTGGCGGCGATCGCCCTGCAGTTTCTGGGTACGGCTGGCTCCGGCCTGTTTCTGATCGGCCTGTTCGCCATGTTCTGGCTGTACAACGTCCTGTTCGAGGTGTTTGCCGGCGGCGCGACGCCGGGCAAGAAAGCCATGGGCCTCAAGGTCATGAACTCGAACGGCACGCCGGTGGGCTGGTCCGGCTCCGTGATCCGCAACCTCCTGCGCGCGGTCGACGTCTTGCCCGGTTGCTACCTGCTCGGCTTCTTGAGCGTATTCTTCAGCGCGCGCTTTCAGCGGCTCGGCGACCTCGCGGCCGGCACGATCGTCGTCCACAGACTGCCCGAACGCCTCGTCGCGGTGCGCGACGACAGCAAGCCGCTGCCGCTCAACGTGCCGCTTGCGATCGACGAGCAGCAGGCGCTGTTGAGCTTCGCCGAGCGGGCGGGCGGCATCAACGACGATCGGGTCGCCGAGTTGGCGGAGCTGCTCGACCCGATCATCCCCGGCGTCGATGCGGAGCAGCTCAAGCGTCACGCGCACTGGCTTGCGGGGGTGGGTCGATGAAGCAGGAGGCTTTCGAGACGCGCTACCGCGACACCTGGGACCGCTACGAGGACTGTCTGCAGGCGCTCCGGAAAAGCCGCCGGGCTGGCGCCCGGACGACCGCTCAGACAAATCGCGAGACGACGGGCGAGACGACTGGCCAGACGATGGGGCGCGAGTTTCCGGCGCTCTACCGGCAAATCTGCCATCACCTCGCGCTGACGCGCGCCCGGCGCTACAGCGCCGGGCTGGAACAGCGTCTGAGCCGTCTGGCGCTCGACGGCCATCAGCATCTCTACAGAACCCGGCTGCCGTTCGTCACGGCGTTCCTGCGCTTCTTCGCCCGCGACTTTCCGCAGGCGTTCCGGCGTCACTGGCGCTTTACGCTTGCCGCGCATCTCGTGTTCTATCTGCCGGCCGTGGGGATGGCGACCGGCGTTCTGCTCAAGCCGGATCTCATCTACTCGATGATTTCGCCCGCGGACGTGGCGAGTCTCGAGTCCATGTACGATCCGGAGAACCGCCGGCTCGGGCGGGAGCGGCAGGCCGACACCGACCTGATGATGTTTGGCTTTTACATTTACAACAACATCTCCATCGGCTTTCAGACCTTCGCGGGCGGCCTCCTGTTCGGCGTCGGGAGCGTCTTCTATCTGGTCTTCAACGGCATTTATCTCGGCGCGGTTGCCGCGCACCTGACCGCCGCGGGCTTCGTCGAGACCTTCTATACTTTCGTGATTGCGCATGGAGCGTTCGAGCTGACCGCGATTGCGATCTTCGGGGCAGCCGGCCTGAAGCTCGGCTACAGCGCAATCGTGCCGGGACGGAAGAGGCGCTGGCATGCGATTCGCGATGCGGCGCTTCAAGCCCTGCCCCTCGTGTACGGCGGTACGTTCATGCTCCTCGTCGCGGCGTTCGTCGAAGCGTTCTGGTCGTCGACGAGCTGGCCGCCGGCCGGAGTGAAGTACGCGGTCGGCGCCGTGCTCTGGGCGTTCGTTTACGCTTACCTGCTGTTGCCCGGCCGCGATGAATCTTGACGCCGTAACGGCCGAGCTGCGCCCGCGCAGCGCATGGGAGGCGGCCGACCTGGGTGTCCGCCTCGTTCGCAGGGACGCCGCGGCGATTTATCGGGCATGGTTCGCGACCTCGCTGCCGCTCCTCGTTCTCGCGCTCGGGATCGTTTACCTCAGTCCCTGGCCCGGACTCGCTCTGCTGGTTTACTGGTGGCTCGAGCCGGTCGTCGACGCGCCGGTACTCGACATCATCTCCCGCCGGCTGTTCGGCGGAGCCCCGGAGGTCGGTCGCACGATCCGGTCGACGCCGGCGTTTGCCTGGCGTAACCGGCTTTTTCTGCTGACGCCGTGGCGTCTGCACTTCGCCCGGTCGATCGCGATGCCGGTCACGCAGCTCGAGCGGCTATCCGGCAGCGAGCGCCGCAAGCGGGCCGCCGTGCTCAACAACAGCTTGCTGAACCACGGCGTCGGTCTGACGGTGGCGTATCACCATCTCGTCGCGGTCGTTTACCTCGGCGTGCTGCTCGGGGCGCTGACCCTGATCCCCGTCGAATACCGGTCATGGTCCGCATTCGACTTTGCGTTTTCGCTGTTCGAAGCGGACAGCCGTCACGCAAGCGCCGCCAATCTGCTGCTGTTCTATCTCGCGCAGTCGCTGCTCGAACCCTGGTTCGTCGGTGCGGGTTTCGGGCTTTACATCAACTGCCGCACGCGGCTAGAAGCCTGGGACATCGAGGTTGCGTTTCGGCGCATGGTCTCGCGTCGTGCCGCGATCGCCGCGTCGCTGCTCATCGCAGTGTGCATCGCGCTGCCGGCCGTAAGTCTCGCCGACGGGGCGGACGCCGACAACGATCCGGGCTTTGCCGGTTACTGGGCCGAGTCCGACTACGCGGAGGCGTTGGACGCCACGTTCGCGGACGAGGCGCTCACGGACAGCGAGACGCGGATGGTGTGGCGGCCGAAGTACGAGTTCGATGCGGATGACGAGGCAGACACCGGCGAGTCCGATGTCTTCAGAGTCTTGAGCCTTCTCGTGAGCTACGTCGTCGAGTTCGGTCTTTGGGTGCTGGTAGGTCTGTTGGCTTTGTGGCTCTATCTGAGGCGCGATCTGTGGCTGCCGTTCCTCGCGCGCGGGCCGCGGCGGGGACAGCCGCCCCGGCGCGTTTCGATAGCCGGCGGGGAGATCAGCGCCGAGACGCTGCCGGACGACGTGCCCGCGGCGGTCCGCTCGTTGTGGGCGAACGGCCAGCGGCGCGAGGCGCTGTCGCTCCTGTACCGGGCAAGCGTGTTCGCCAGCGTGGCTCAGCACGGTGTGCGCTTGCCCGACAGCGCGACCGAAAGCGCCTGTCTTAAGGCCGTGGATGCGCAGGCCGATGCGGCACGCAGTCGCTACTTTCGCTCGGTGGTCGAGACTTGGGTTCGAACCGCGTACGGCGCTCGCCCACCGTCCGTCGAAGAACTCGAAACCTTGCTTAAGGGGTACGGCATGGCCTTCGGAACGGAAGCCGCATGAGGGCGCTCGTCGCGGTCGGTCTGCCGTTGCTGATCGTCGCGGCACTCGGGAGCGTATTCCTGCTGACGCACGAACGCCGGGAAGACGAGGTCTATACCGGCTATAGCGGCGAGGCGGCGCGCAATCCGTTTTATGCGGCCGAGCGGCTGCTTCTGGAACTCGGCATCGAGGCTGCGTCGCGCGTGGATCTGGTGCCCACCGAATGGCTGCCGCCCGGCTCGGACACGCTGATGCTGCGAATCGGTACGGAGCTTGCGGCCGGCGAGGAGCTGGCGACGCTCTACGACTGGGTCGCGGAACAAGGCGGTCACCTCGTGCTGCTGGCGCCGGTCGGCGAGGGCACGGCAGCCGAGCCGCTGTTCGATGCCTTCGGGCTCGGTCTCAGCGCGCCCGACGCCGAAGTAGCGGTCGCCATCTCGCCGGAGCAGGATGACGCCCCCATGGAGGCCGCGGACTATGCACTCTACCAGCCTTACTCGAGCCGCCGGCTCCTGATCCACGGCCCGCCCGGAGAGGCCGCCGCGCCGGAGAACATTGCGACCGTCGCCGACGAGCACGGCAATCTTGCGGTGCGTCTGCCGGTCGGCAACGGCTTCGTAACCGCGGTCGCACCGTCCGGGGTCTTCGTCAATGCGTCCATCGGTCGCTTCGATCACGCTCGCTTCCTGCTCGACATCGTCGCGGGCTACGTCGAGCCCGGCAAGGTCTGGATAATCTACGGCATCGCCTACCCGTCGCTCCTTGCGCTCATCTGGCAGGCCGTGCCCGAGCTTATCCTGATGTTCGTCCTGCTCATGCTGCTATGGCTGTGGGCGGCGATGCCGCGTTTCGGGCCGTGGATCGTGCCGCCCGGCGAAGATCGCCGCTCGGTTCTCGAGCACGTCGCGGCCGCCGGCGAGTTTGCGTGGCGGCACGACGGCCCCCACACCCTGACCGCGGCCGTCCGGCAGGCGCTCATCGACGCCGCGGATCGCCGACACCCCGGGATCGGCCGGCTGCCGCTGCAACAGCAGGCCGAACGTATCGCTCACCTCACGGGCCGATCCACGGGCGAGGTGT
The DNA here is from genome assembly GCA_028277185.1 of Woeseiaceae bacterium. Classification (GTDB taxonomy): domain Bacteria; phylum Pseudomonadota; class Gammaproteobacteria; order Steroidobacterales; family Woeseiaceae; genus UBA1847. The sequence continues at coordinate 190,401 of JANQGQ010000009.1, read as the reverse complement.
ATGCGTTGCTCCTGCCCGACGCAAGCGAGCGCCCGGCGGGTTTTGCCAACGTCATTCATGAGCTACAGGACTTAAGGAAATCGCTATGAACGAAAGCGTCGACGCCAGCGCAAGCCTCCGGGCGCGGACGACCGAATTGCGGGACGAAATCGCCCGGGCCTTCGTTGGCCAGCAGGACGTCGTCGACGGCGTGATCCTCGCGCTGCTTGCGGGCGGCCATGTGTTGCTGGAGGGCGTGCCCGGACTCGGCAAGACGCTTCTGGTCAAGGCGCTGGCGGCCACCTTCGGCGGACGGTTCTCGCGCATTCAGTTTACGCCGGACCTCATGCCGAGCGACGTCAGCGGCCACGCGGTCTACAACCCGAAGACCGAGACCTTTCGGATCCGCCGCGGCCCCGTGTTCGCGAATCTGCTGCTTGCCGACGAGATCAACCGGGCCCCCGCAAAGACTCAGGCCGCGCTGCTCGAGGTCATGCAGGAGAACCAGGTAACGATCGAGGGGCAGTCGGCGCCGGTCGCGCCGCCGTTCATGACCGTCGCGACCCAGAATCCGGTCGAGCACGAAGGGACCTATCCGCTGCCCGAAGCGCAGCTCGACCGCTTCCTGCTAAAGGTACTCATCGACTATCCGAGCCACGCGGACGAGGTCGCCGTCGTGTCGACCGTCACGGGCGGCCGGGTCGGCGATACGCTGGACATCGGGGCCGTCCGAACGGTCATGCAGCCGGCCGACGTCATCGCCGCGCAGACGCTCGTCGCCCGTACCCGCATGGACGAGTCCGTCATCGACTACGCCGTCCGCATCGTCAGGGAAACGCGTGAGGCCAGCGGCATCCGAATGGGCGCCGGTCCGCGCGGCTCGATTGCGCTGATTCGCGCGGCGCGGGCAAGCGCCGTGCTCGAAGACCGCGACTTCGTGACGCCGGACGACGTGAAGCGGGTGACGCTGCCGGCCCTGCGTCACCGGATCGCGCTGGCGCCGGAGCTCGAGATCGAGGCCTATCGGCCCGACGATATCCTGAGCGAACTGCTCGAAGGCGTGAGCGCGCCGCGCCGGTGATTCCGCGTTCTCCATTATTCATAGCCGTCGGGCTGCTGCTGGCGCTGGCCGCTCTTGCGGCTTTCTATCCGGCGGCCGCCGAAGCCTGGCTCGCGGCCGGCGCGGCGGCCGCGGTCGTCGCCGCCGTCGACGCACTGCGCGGGTTCAGCCGTCCGCCGCCGGAAATCGAGCGCCGCCTGCCCGGTTCGATGGCGCTTGCCACCTGGTCCGAGGTCAGCTTCGTCATCCGCAACGCCGGGCCGAAAACCGTCGACGTCGTGCTCTACGATCTGCACCCGCCGGGATTCGCCAGCCGCGGTCTGCCGGCCGCTGCGACCGTCGCGGCCGGCCGGTTCGCGGAAGTCGGGTACGAGCTCAGGCCCACGGCCCGCGGTCTGTTTCGCTTCGAGGGGACGGACCTCCGGCAGGCTTCGCCGCTCGGGCTGTGGTGGCGGCGGATTCGCCTGCCCCTCGTCGACTCGCTGCGCGTTTACCCGAACTACTCGACTATCCGGAAGCTTCTGGCCTACGAGGTCGAGAATCACCTGCAGCTTGCCGGCGTACGCATGAGCCGCCGGCGCGGCGAGGGCATCGAGTTCCATCAGCTGCGCGACTATCGGGACGGCGACAGCCTGCGCGCGATCGACTGGAAAGCCACGTCGCGGATGACCCGGCTGATCGCGCGCGAGTATCAGGACGAGCGCGACCAGCAGGTCGTGTTTCTGCTCGACGCCGGCCGCCGGATGCTGGCGCGGGATGCCGAACTCAGCCACTTCGATCACGCGTTGAACGCGATGCTCCTGATGGCCTACGTCGCCCTGCGGCAGGGTGACGCGATCGGCGTCATGACCGTCGGCGACAGCCGGCGGTGGCTGCCCCCGCGGAAGGGGATGACGGCTATCAACGGCATCCTGAACCACGTCTACGACGTCAACCCGGCCGCCATCGAGATCGACTACGTCGGTGCGGCAACCGAACTGGCCGTCCGCCAGCGGCGCCGCTCGCTGATCGTGTTCCTGAGCAACGTCCGTGAGGAGGACTCCGAGGATCTCCGGCTGGCGACGACACTGCTGAACCGGCGTCACCTGGTCATGCTGGCCTCACTGCGCGAGCGCGCGCTCGATGAGCGGCTCGAACGTCCCGTCGGCGGGCTCGAGAGCGCCATCACCTATGCCGCGACGAACCAGTACCTGGCCCAGCGCCGGGAGGCACAGAATCTCCTCAAGGCGCGCGGGGTGTTTGTCGACGACTGTCTGAGCGACGACCTCCCCGCGGCCATAACCAGCCGCTACTTTGCGATCAAGCGCGCCGGTCTGCTGTGAGTCTTGGGCGTCGCAGGTTTCGGGTCTCTCCAGACGAGGCCTGAGCCTGTCCGGTTGTCGCAGGTTCCGTGTCCCTCCTGACGAAGCCTGAACCTGTCCGGGAGTCACAAATTCCGGGTGCCTCCTGACAAAGTCTGAACCTGCGCGGGTGTCGCATGTTTTGGCTACCTGGGCGTCAGCTTCAAGAGCCTGCCCTGGCTCGCGCGGCGCTCGTCCTCGAGTACCCAGATCGCGCCGTCCGGACCTTCGACCAGACTGCGGATTCGAGCGCCCATCGGAAACCGTTCGGCCTCCCGCGCGCGGTCGCCGTCGAGCTCGATACGCACGATCGCCTGCGCCGACAGCCCGGCGGCGAACGCGTCCCCGCGCCAGTCGCGGAACAGCTCGCCGCGATAGATCATCAGATCGCCGGGCGAGATTGCGGGCACCCAGGAGACGGCGGGTGCCGCGAACTCAGGCCGCGTGTCGTGATCGGGGATCTCGCGCCGGTCGTAATGATCGCCGTCGGAGACGATCGGGTAGCCGTAGTTGGCGCCCCGCTCGACGCGGTTCAGCTCGTCGCCGTGCAGCGGACCCATCTCGATGTTCCAGAGGCCGCCGTCCAGGTCGAGGTCGATACCCAGCGGGTTGCGATGGCCGATGGACCAGATTTCTCCATACACGGCTTCGTCGTCGACGAAAGCATCCGTCGCGAGGTAGTCCACGAAGGGATTGTCTCCGGGTATCGAGCCGTCGTCGTTGAGCCGCAGGATCTTGCCGACGTTCGACTGCATGTCCTGCGAGGGCGTGAACTTCTGCCGGTCCCCCGAGGAGATCCAAAGATAGCCGTCGGCATCGAACAGCAGGCGGTGCCCGTAATGGCCGCGGCCCAGCATCTTCGGATACTGCCGCCAGATGACCTCGACGTCCGTGAGGCGGCCGCTGCGTTCGCCGATCTCCAGAACGCCGCGCGCGACCGCCGCGCCGCGCGTGTCGCCGACGCCTGCCTCGGCGTAGCTCAGGTAGACGAGTCCGTTGTCCTCGAAGTCCGGATGCAGCGCCACGTCGCCGAAGCCGCCCTGGCCGCCGTAGTCGACATCGGGGACGCCGCGCACGCCCCGGATGCTCGAACCGTCCTGGCTGACGATGAGCAGGCGGCCTTTCTTCTCGGTGACCAGCAGGTGGCCGTCGGGCAGGAAGGCCATCGCCCACGGCTCGTCGAAGGACGCTATCGCCTCGACGTCGAACGGCAGCGTGTCGCTGGCGGCGCCAGCGCTGGTCAGCAGGGTGAGAGCGGTCAGGAGCAGACGCTTCATCGGGTTTGCCTCGGACTTGTTGATCGAAAGAGGGCGTAGTGTACCGTTCGCGGCGCAAGCGTCGCCGGTTCGCCGAGGCTAAAATTTTCCGTTTTGCTCTATTTGGGAATGGGCCTCGCGCTGAAGTAGAATCCCGCCCCCGCCGCGCTTTAATCAGGATTAAAAAATGAGTGCAGGAGCACGATTCAGGGCCGCGCTCGACGTTGAACGACCGCTGAAGATCGTCGGGACGATCAATGCCTACACGGCGCTGCTGGCAGAACGGGCCGGCCACAAGGCCATCTATCTTTCCGGAGCGGGCGTCGCGAACGCTTCGTTCGGCCTGCCGGATCTGGCGATGACGACGCTCAACGACGTGTGCGAAGACATCCGCCGGATCGCCGGCGCGACCCAACTGCCGCTCCTCGTCGATGCCGACACGGGCTGGGGCAGCGCTTTCATGATTGGCCGGACCGTCCGCGAGATGATCCGCGCGGGTGCCGCGGCCTGCCACATCGAAGATCAGGTGGCCGTGAAACGCTGTGGCCATCGGCCGGGCAAGGCCTTGGTCGACACCGCCGAGATGTGCGACCGCATCAAAGCCGCGGCCGACGGCCGGACCGACCCGAAGTTCGGCATCATGGCGCGTACCGACGCGCACGCGGTCGAAGGCCAGCAGGCGGCGCTCGACCGCGCGGCAGCCTACGTCGAGGCCGGCGCCGACATGATCTTCGCCGAAGCGCTGACGACGGCGGAGGAGTACCGGGAGTTCACGCGCGCCGTGGGAGCGCCGGTACTCGCGAACCTGACGGAGTTCGGCAAAACGCCGCTGTTCACGGCGGACGAACTCGCCGCGGTCGGCGTTGCGATGACCCTTTATCCGCTGAGCGCCTTTCGCGCGATGTCGAAAGCGGCGGAATCCGTGTATGCCGCGATCGCCGCCGACGGCACCTCGAAAGGCGCGCTCGATCTCATGCAGACGCGCGTCGAGCTCTACGACGTTCTCGGCTATCAGGCCTATGAGGACAAGCTCGACGAGCTGTTCGCGGAGAAGGGACTCAAGACCGGAAACTAACGAGAAGACGCTAGCGGGCGGGTGCGACGCCTGCCGGGGAGAACGACATGGCAGATACGAAGAAGACCGGCGGTCTGGCCGGCGTGACGGCGGGCCAAACCGCGCTGTGCACGGTCGGCAAGGAAGGTGCCGGCCTGACCTATTGCGGCTACGACATCGACGACCTCGCGGACAACGCGACCTTCATGGAGGTGGCTTACCTGTTGCTCAGAGGCGACCTGCCCACGCAGGGAGAACTCGATGCCTACATCGCGAAAATCAAGGCGAACCGGGGCCTGCCCGATGCGTTGAAGACGGTGCTCGAGATGATCCCCGGCGACGCGCATCCGATGGATGTGCTGCGTACCGGCGTGTCCTTCCTCGGCAATCTCGAAACGGAACGCGACTTCTCCGGGCAGGAAGACGTCGCCGATCGGCTGTTCGCTTGCCTGCCGTCGATGATGGTGTACTGGCACCGCTTCCACGCGGACGGCGAGCGCATCGATACCGAAACCGATGACGACAGCATCTCCGGTCACATCCTCCACATGCTGCACGGCAAGGAGCCGTCCAGGCTGCATCAGCAATCGCTCGACACGACGCTGATTCTGTACGCGGAACACGAGTTCAACGCGTCGACCTTCGCCGGTCGCGTCATCACCGGGACGCTGTCGGACATGCACTCCGCCGTGACGGGCGCGATCGGTGCGCTGCGCGGCCCGCTGCACGGCGGCGCCAACGAGGCCGCCATGGAGCTGATTCAGAAATTCGACTCCGCCGAGGCCGCGACGAAGGGCGTGCACGAGATGCTCGCCAACAAGGACCTCATCATGGGCTTCGGCCACCGGGTGTATACGACGTCCGATCCGCGCAATGCGATCAACAAGCGCATGTCGAAGCGTCTCGCCGGAGAAGCCGGGGACACCGTGCTCTTCCCGGTGTCGGAAGCGATCGAGAAAGTCATGTGGGACGAAAAGAAGCTGTTCGCAAACGCGGACTTCTATGCGGCGACCGTGTATCACTTCATGGGCGTGCCGACCTACCTGTTCACGCCGATCTTCGTGTGCTCCCGGATCACCGGCTGGGCGGCGCACATCATGGAGCAGCGCGCGAACAACAAGCTGATCCGCCCGGCGGCCGACTACATCGGTCCCGATCTCAAGCCCTGGGTGCCGATCGCCGAGCGCGGCTGACACGTCCACTCCCAACCCTCTTCTCAACAAACTCAACGCCGGCCGTTACGCGGCCGGTGCCCAACCGGAGAAATCTACATGTCTGGAGCCGATATCCGCTCTGCCGTCCGACCCGACTGGGATCAGGTCCTCGTCGACATCGCCGACTACGTGTGCGGCGTCGATATCGATTCCGATCTCGCTTACGAAACCGCGCACTACTGCCTCATGGACACGCTGGCCTGCGGTTTTCAGGCGCTCGATTACCCGGCCTGCACGAAGCTCTTAGGACCGGTCGTGCCGGGCGCGACGCTGGCTGGCGGCGCCCGCGTCCCGGGCACGTCCTACGAGCTGGAGCCGGTGCAGGCAGCGTTCAACATCGGTGCCATGAACCGCTGGCTCGACTTCAACGACACGTGGCTGGCAGCCGAGTGGGGACATCCGTCGGACAATCTCGGTGGCATCCTCGCGGTCGCCGATTACCTGAGCCGCCAGGCCCGCGCCGAGGGCAAGGCGCCGCTGACGATGCACGACGTGCTCACGGCGGCCATCAAGGCGCACGAGATCCAGGGTGTCCTCGCGCTCGAGAACAGCTACAACCGCGTCGGCCTCGATCACGTGCTGCTCGTCAGGATCGCGTCCACGGCGGTCGTGACGCGCATGCTCGGCGGCGATCGCGAGACGGTACTGAACGCCGTATCGAACGCGTGGATCGACGGCTGCTCGCTCAGGACCTACCGGCATGCGCCGAACACCGGCTCGCGGAAGAGCTGGGCGGCCGGCGACGCGACGAGCCGCGCGGTGCGCCTCGCGCTGATCGCGATGACCGGCGAGATGGGCTATCCGTCCGCGCTGAGCGCGAAGACCTGGGGCTACTACGACGTCCTGTTCAAGGGTAAGCCGTTCGAATTCCAGCGCGGCTACGGCAGCTACGTCATGGAGAACGTGCTGTTCAAGATCTCCTATCCGGCGGAATTTCACTCGCAGACCGCGGTCGAAGCGGCCATGACGCTGCACGACACCGTAGCCGGCCGCATCGACGACATCGACAAGGTCGTGATCGAGACCCAGGAGGCCGGCGTGCGCATCATCGACAAGACCGGGCCGCTCGACAACCCCGCCGACCGCGACCACTGCATCCAGTACATGGTTGCCGTGCCGTTGATCTTCGGCCGCCTGACGGCCGCGGACTACGAGGACGACGTGGCGTCGGACCCGCGCATCGACGCGCTGCGCGACAGGATGGAGGTCCGGGAGAACGAGGCTTTTACGAAGGACTACTTCGATCCCGACAAGCGCTATATCGGCAATGCGGTGCAGGTGTTCTTCAAGGACGGCTCGAGCAGCGACCGGATCGAGGTGCATTTCCCCATCGGCCATCGCGAGCGCCGCGCCGAGGGCATACCGGTCCTCAAGCAGAAGTTCGTGGACAGCGTCTCGCCGAAGCTGGCGGCCGGCCAGTGGGAGGCGCTCGCCGCGCTGACCGCCGATCGCGACGCGCTTCGTGAAACCGCCGTAGACGAGTTCATGGCCCTGCTCGTCGCCTGAGCCCACGCAACATTGGAGACACCATGACACACCGCACGCTGCGCACAATCCTCTGGTCGACCGCACTCGCGGTCCTCGCGGTTCCCGCCCTGGCCGACGTCGAACGACGGGTCGCCAACAACGGCAATCTGGTCATGGAGGACGTGCCGGCTATCCCGGACGACATCGTCAGCGGCCTGAACCGGTTCCAGAACGTGCGCTCGGCGAGTTTTCTGGCCTTTTCCGCCGACGGCGGCAGTGTGTTCATCGATACGCGATTCGGCGACGTCGGTCAGATTCACCGGGTCGACATGCCCGGCGGGGCCCGTCACCAGATTACCTACAGCCCGGAACCCGTGGGCGGTGTCACCCGCCAGCCGGGCGCCGACCGCCTGATCTTCACGCGCGACGCCGGCGGCAGCGAGTTCGCGCAGGTGTTTCTGCTCGACCCGGCCGGCGGCGAAGCGGAGATGCTGACCGACGGCGAGTCCCGCAACAGCGCGGTCGTCTGGGATCGCGAGGGCCGGCGAATCGCCTGGCAGAGCACGCGGCGCAACGGCGCTTCCAACGACCTGTGGCTGATGGATCCGGATGCACCCGGCGACGCCAGGATGATTCTCGAGTCGCCGGACGGCAGCTGGTGGGGTCCCATGGAGTTCTCGGCCAGCGGCACGCAGCTGTTGGCCCTGAACTACGTCAGCGTCACCGACTCGCGCATTCATCTCGTCGATCTCGACTCCGGCGAAAACGAGCTTCTGACGGGCGGCGGCGACACGCCCAGCGTCAACTATCCGGTAGCTTTCGACGACGCCAACGACGGTTTCTGGTTCATCACCGATCGCTTCGGCGAGTTTCAGCAGCTTGCCTGGCAGTCGTTCGAACCGGGCAGCGAACCGCTCGTCGTGACTGGCGACATACCCTGGAACGTCAACGGCGGTGCCGTCAGCCGCGACCGCAAGCGCGCCGCTTTCACGGTCAACGAAGGCGGACAGACGGCGCTCTATCTGCTCGATCCGAAAAACCGCAAGTACCGCCGCGTCGACAGCATCCCGGTAGGCCTTGCGAGTAACCTCGAGTTCAGCCCCGACGGCCGCAAGCTTGCGATGACGCTCAACACCGCACGCACGCCCAGCGACACGTTCGTTCTGGATCTGGGCCGCGGCGCGCTGGACTACGGCAAGCTCGTGCGCTGGACTTACAGCGAAGTCGGCGGACTCGACACCAGCGCCTTCCGCGAGCCCGAACTAATCGACTACCCGACCTTCGACGAGGTCGACGGCGAGCGCCGGCGCATTCCGGCCTGGCTGTACAAGCCTCCCGGCGACGGACCCTTCCCGGTCGTCATCTCGATTCACGGCGGCCCCGAGGGCCAGGCGCGGCCGAGCTTCTCCAGCACGTATCAGCTCTGGCTGCAGAAACTCGGCGTCGCGGTGCTCGTGCCGAACGTGCGCGGATCGGCAGGCTATGGCAAAACCTACGTATCGCTCGACAACGGTTATCTGCGCGAGGATTCGGTAAAGGACATCGGCGCCCTCCTCGACTGGATCGCCGGCCAGCCGGAGCTCGACGCCGACCGGGTAGCCGTGTTCGGCGGCAGCTATGGCGGCTACATGGTGCTTGCAAGCGCCGTGCACTACAGCGACCGGCTCAAGGCCGCGGTCGACATCGTCGGCATCTCGAACTTCGTGACCTTCCTCGAAAACACGCAGGACTATCGCCGCGATCTGCGCCGCGTCGAGTACGGCGACGAGCGCGATCCGGAGATGCGTGCGTTCCTCGAGTCGATCAGTCCGCTGAACAACGTCGACAAGATGGACGTGCCCATGTTCGTCGTGCAGGGCGAGAACGATCCGCGCGTGCCCGTGACCGAAGCCATCCAGATGGTCGCGGCGCTGCGCGAACGCGGCCAGAACGTGTGGTACATGAACGCGCTCAACGAAGGCCACGGCTACCGCAAGAAGGAAAACCGCGACATCTACCAGCAGGCGACCGTTTTGTTCTTCCGCGAACATCTACTCAAACAGTGAGTCACGTCGGCTGACGAGACTCGTCTTCTAAGGCCGGGTCGAACAGTGAGCGATGCCTGCTGACGAGACCGATCTCCTACGCCAGGGACTGGCCGCCCTCGGGCAGTCCCTCGGCGGCGACGACCTCGCGCGCATCGTTCAGCTCCTCGACGAGCTCGAACGCTGGAACCGGCGAATCAATCTGACCGCCGTCCGGTCGCGCGGCGCGATGCTGCCGCGGCACATATTCGACAGCCTCGCCGTCAGGCCATGGCTTCGCGGCCGCCGGATTCTCGACGTCGGCACGGGCCCCGGGTTTCCGGGGCTGCCGCTTGCGATCGCGGAACCCGGACGCGAATTCGTGCTCCTCGACGGCAACAACAAGAAAATCCGTTTTGTCGAGCATGCCGCGGCGCTCCTCGGTCTCGACAACGTTACGGCGGTCAGGTCGCGCGTCGAACACTATGCACCCGGCGAGCGCTTTGATACCGTGATCGCTCGCGCGGTCGCCGAACTCGCGACGCTCGCGGAGATCGCCGGGCACCACGTGGGAGAGGACGGGGTGTTCCTTGCGCTCAAAGGGCGCCATCCGGCGGAAGAACTTAGAAATTTGGACGCGCACTGGAAAGCCACCGTCGTCGCGCTTTCGGTGCCGGGTCTCGAGGAGGGATCGCGGCACGCCGTGCTCATGACGCGCCGCAATAACCCGTAACGATACATGACCCGAATTCTCGCAGTTGCCAATCAGAAAGGGGGCGTCGGCAAGACGACCACGTGTGTCAACCTGGCGGCGTCGCTCGCCGCGACGCAGCGCCGGGTGCTGATGGTCGACATGGATCCGCAGGGCAACGCGACCATGGGCTGCGGCATCGACAAGATGACGCTCGAGCTGACGAGCTGCGACGTGTTGCTCGGCGATGCGACGGCCGCGGACACGATCGTTTCCGCACCCGAAGGCAACTTTGCCGTGTTACCGGGCAACGACGACCTGACCGTTGCCGAAGTCGAACTCCTGAAAATGATCGGCCGCGAGATGCGGCTCGGGAAGGCGCTGCAGCCGGTCGCGGGTCTGTACGACTTCGTGCTCATCGACTGCCCGCCATCGATCAACATGCTGACCGTAAACGCGCTGACGGCCGCGGACGGCGTGCTGATCCCGATGCAGTGCGAATACTATGCGCTCGAAGGGCTGGCGGCGCTTCTGAGCACCATCGAACAGGTACGCGACACCGTGAACCCGTCGCTCGAGGTCTACGGGATACTGCGCACGATGTTCGATCCGCGTATCAACCTCTCCAACGAAGTGTCGATGCAGCTCATCGAGCATTTCGACAAAAAGGTTTTCCGCACCGTCGTACCGCGCAACATCCGTCTGGCCGAGGCTCCCAGCTTCGGCCGGCCGGTGCTTCTGCACGACCGCTCGTCGCGCGGCGCGATCGCCTATCTCGCTCTGGCCGGGGAGATCCTGCGCCGCGAAGACTCCGAGGCGGCCACCGGCGCAGCGTAGAAGAAAAGGACCCGATCCATGAGCGCACGCAAGAAACGACTGGGCCGCGATCTCGGCGGCCTCCTGAGCAAGACGACGGCGGCCAGCCCGGCCGTGGCTCCCGCCGCGGACACCGGCGGCGAGACGCTCAGGCAGATTCCTGTCGAGGAGCTTCGCCGGGGCGAGTATCAGCCGCGCGTCGACATGCGCCAGGAGTCGCTCAAAGACCTGGCCGATTCGATCCGCGCTCAGGGTATCGTGCAGCCCATCGTCGTGCGCCCGCTTCGCGGCGACGGTAGCGCGCGTTACGAGATCGTCGCGGGCGAGCGCCGCTGGCGGGCGGCGCAGCTTGCGGGGCTCGCCGAAGTGCCGGCGATCGTCCGGAGTATCGACGACGAAGACGCCATCGCCATGGCGCTCATCGAGAACATCCAGCGCGAGAACCTGAACCCGCTCGAGGAATGCCGCGCGCTCGACCGGCTGATCCGCGAGTTCGATCTGACGCACGCGGAGGCGGCAACGGCCGTCGGGCGTTCGCGCGCAGCCGTGAGCAATCTGCTGCGCCTGAACGAGCTTGCCGACCGCGTTAAGCCGCTCGTCGAAGCGCGCGACCTCGACATGGGGCACGCCCGGGCGCTGCTCGCCATCCAGGACCCCGTGCAGCAGTTCGATGCCGCGCGCCAGGTCGTGAACAAGGGACTGTCCGTCCGCGCCACCGAGAAGCTCGTGAAGCGGATGCGCGAGCCCGCGCCAAAGAAGAAGCCCGCCACCGACGGCGCGAACGCGGACGTACGCCGGCTCGAAACGGACATATCCGACAAGCTCGGCGCCAAAGTGCGCATCGAGCATGGCGCCAAGGGCCACGGCCGGTTGGTCATCAGCTACAACAGCCTCGACGAACTCGACGGGATTCTCGAGCACATCAAGTAGCGGCGGGCGCCGATGAGCGCCGATGAGCGCCGATTATCGGGCCTGCGACTCAGGTCCTGAGAGCCGCCCGCGCCATTGGTTACAATTTGTCCATGAGCGGGCAAAGCATGCGGTGCTGCTGGGCGATCGTCGCCGCGCTCGCGCTGAGCGCGTGCGCGGGCCGGGAGACCGTGCCCGATCCGCCGGCGCGAACGATCGGTTTGCCGCCCGATCTCGAGTGCAAGGCGCCGGTCATCGAGCCGGGCCCGAACAAGCTCCTCGACACGACGCAGCTGCGGATCGAGCAGATCGTCTATACCTCGTCGCGCTGGTTCGACGGCCTGTTCGGCGTGAGCGACGTCGAGTGCGCGGGGAACGTCAGCCGCGGCTACGTCGGCGCGGGACTGCGTTGGGACGAGCGTGACGGGACCCGCTTTCGCGGCCGCCTGCGCGCCAAGGTTGCGCTGCCGGCTCTCGACAAACGCGCGCGGCTCGTGATCGGGCGGGGCGACGCCGATCGCATCATCGACGGTTCCGAAGACGAGAACTTCGAGACCATTCCGGAGCGCTTCGAGGAGTTCGACGAACAGGATTTCCTGCTCGGTCTCGGCTACTCGCGCGGCGGTGCGTTGCGCAAAGGCTGGGACTTCGGTCTCGGCGTCAAAGTATCGACGCCGCTGGATCCGTACAGTCGTGCGCGCTACTTCTGGAACCCGGTCGTCGCCGAGCGTTGGCTCTGGCGGGTCGTGCCCCAGCTCTTCTGGCAGGATACCCGCGGCTTCGGCGCGTCGCTGACGAACACCGTCGACGTCGCGGTCGGCGAGCGCTGGATGTGGCGAAGCTGGACGTCGCTCGTCGAGGACGAAGAGTCGGAGGGCCTCGAATGGGCGTCGCGCCTCACGGCGTATCAGAACCTGAGCGACCGCGCCGCCCTCGCCTATAGCGTATTCGCCAATGGTGAGTCCGAAGCCGAGGTGCCGCTCACCGACTACGGCGTCGAACTCCGGTTCAGGCGATCGGTGCTGCGCGAGTGGTTTTTCGTCGAGCTCCTGACCAGCGTGTCCTGGCCGCGGGAATTCGAGATCGAAACGCGCGAGACCAATATCGGCGTAGGCGTGGAATTCGAGATGCAGTTCGGCGACTGGCCGAACCGCCGCTGAACGCCGCCGGGTTCGTCGCCCTCAGGCTACGTCTTCCGCCTCGAGTCCCGCCGTCGAGTACACCGCGCGGATGATGTCCGGCATGACCGCCTCCGAGATCAGGAAGCCCTGCATTCGGTCGCACTTGATCGTCTTCAGGAACTCGAACGCGGCGGGATCTTCGACGCCTTCGGCGCAGACCGACATCCCTAAGTTGTGGGCGAGCCCGGTCACGGCCGCGAGCACCGCCATGGCTTTGGGGTCGTTGCCCGCGCGCCTGAGCGCCGCGGCGTGGATTTTGATCTCGTCGAACGGCAGCCGCTCGAACGTGGCAAGCGAAGCCGCCGCGACGCGGAAGTCGTCGAGGCACAGCCGAAAACCCTCGGCGCGCAGCTCGTTGAGCGCCTTGACGTGAGGTGCGTCGGGGTTGGACAGGTCCTGCTCGACTACTTCGAGGGTGAAGCTGTCCGGCGTGAACCCGAGCTCGCGGACCAGCGTCGCGTAGCGGCTTGCAAGCGGGGGCTCGTTCAACAGACTGGAGGCGAGATTGATGCAGGCCGTCAGCTCGAGGCCGCGCTCTTTCCAGGTGGCAAGCTGTGCAGCGGACTTGCGGATGACGAACTCGGTGAGCTGTCCCATGAGCCCGAAGGCTTCGACTTCGGGCAGAAACTCCATGGGCCCGATCAGGCCGAACTCGGGATGCTTCCAGCGAATCAGCGCCTCGGCCTCGCGGGTCTGCCAGTCGTCACCGCCCCGGCCGCGCTCGACTTTGGGCTGATAGTGAACGACGAACTCGAACTGCTCGAAGGCGCGCTCGAGGTCGGCTCTGGAAACCTTTAGCAGCCGGCGTCGGCAGCGGGTCGTCGAGAGTTTGAGTCGGTCGAAGTCCGGTTTCAGGCCGACCCATTCGAGGTTTTCGATCGCGGCAATGTCGTCCAGGAGCTCGCGGCGGCTGCCGTTGGCCAGGCGGGCGCGGTCCGCGGCCAGCAGCACGCCGAGCGGCGTGCCGGCGCTGACGCCCCTGGCGACGGCGGCAACCGCCTCGGTGTCGAGGTCGCGGTCCGCGATCAGGACCAGGCGCCGGGATTCCCCCGAGAGCAGCCGGCTCAGAGTGGCCGGCGTTGAGAAGTAGCTCACTACGAAGCTCATTTCCCGGACGAGGTCGACGAGCACGGGCGACGTCTTCAGCGACTGGCTGGCGATCAGCAGCATTAGAACTCCTGGCTGGTTGCGGCACGGTTCCGGCTGATCGAGCTTGTGCCGGGTAGATCGGTTATCGGCCGTCATGAGGAAAAATTGAACGTTCTGACAGGGATTCCCGAGGGCTCCGGGGCCGCGGTCGACATAATGGCCGAAACTGCAGTTTTTCCCGGAGAAAACCGGGGTTTTACCTCCGAGGTAAGGCGCCGAATCTTTGTTGCCATGCACAAGGGGGGCCACTATAATGCGCACGCCCTGATTGAAGGCCCGCCCGGATTCCACGCTTCGACTCGCGCCGCGATTAACCAATCGCCGGCGTTTTTAGTGCCGGAGGCACACTCATCCAATGAGCGTCATGCTGAAGGTGCTGGCAGGACAGGCGGCTCTGGGACTCGCGGTCGCCGCGGCGTTCTGGGTAGCAGGCGGTCGCGTGCCCGGCTACTCGGCGCTCTTAGGCAGCCTGGTCTGCGTCGTGCCGAACGCGTTTCTCGCGTTGCGGCTTGCGCTGCCGCGGCGCGACCCGGGTGCGAAGGCGCTCATGCGTGCGGCGTGGGTCGGCGAGATGGGCAAGCTGGCGCTGACTGTGCTGTTGTTCAGCGTCGTGCTCGCGACGGTTCGGCCTTTGTCGGGCGGAGCGTTGTTTACAGGATTTATCGCGTCGCAGCTGATGGTATTCATGGCCATCTGGCTGCGGGACGAAGAAGAAGGTCACAAGGACACGAGCATTTCGCATGGCGAGTGAAAACGGATACGCCAACTCCGGCGAATACATTACTCACCACCTCCAGAATTTGCAGGTTTGCCGGGACGACGCGGGCGAGTGGGTCTTCGGCAAGTGCCCCGGCGAGTTCTGGGCGCTCAACGTCGACTCGATGTTCTGGTCGATCCTGCTCGGTCTCATCTTTCTCTTCCTCTTCCGCGTCGTCGCCAAGAAACCCTCGGCGTCGAAACCCGGCCGCTGGCAGGCCTTCGTCGAGATCATCGTCGAGCTGGTCGACGGAGCCGTCAAGGAGACCTTCCACGGCAAGTCTAAGCTGATCGCGCCGCTGGCCCTGACCGTCTTCGTCTGGGTCTTCCTGATGAACCTGATGGATCTGGTCCCCGTCGACTGGGTCCCGCTGTTCTCGGAAAAGGTCCTGCACCTGCCCTACATGAAGATCGTGCCGACGACCGACGTGAACATCACCTTCGGCATGTCGCTGTCGGTGTTCGTGCTGATCATCTTCTACACGATAAAAAACAAGGGCATCGGCGGCTTCATCGCCGAGCTGACGCTGCACCCGATCGCGCCGCCCCTGAAGGGCCCCGGGATCATCGCCGCTCCGTTCATCATCGCGTTCAACTTCATTCTGGAGTCGGTAGCGCTGCTGGCGAAGCCGTTGTCACTGAGTCTGCGGCTCTTCGGCAACCTGTTCGCGGGCGAGCTGATCTTCATCCTGATCGCGATCATCGGCTACTTCCAGCTGCCGCTGCATTTCGGCTGGGCAGTGTTCCACGTACTTATAATTACGCTGCAAGCCTATATATTCATGATGCTGACCATCGTTTATCTGAGTCTGGCATCGGAGAAGCATTGAGATTTCAGGCCGACAGTCCGACTCCGGTCGATGCCGGTCTGAGCACGTTTGAAAACATCCTTCCTAGGAGAAACTGATGGATCTTGTTATTGGCCTCACGGCGATCGCCGTCGCGCTTCTGATCGGCCTCGGCGCCCTCGGTGTCGGTATCGGTATGGGTCTTCTCGGCGGCCGCTTCCTCGAAGGCGCGGCACGTCAGCCCGAACTGGCGCCGATGCTGCAGACGAAGATGTTCCTCGTCGTCGCGCTGCTCGACGCCGTGGCCATGATCGGTGTCGGTATTGCCCTGTTCTTCGCGTTCGCGAATCCGTTCGTCGCGCAGTTCCAGGCAGCCACGGGCGGTTAGGCGACCTCTTTCCACGTAGGAGTCTCAAGTGGACTTAAACGCTACCGTAATTGGTCAGTCGATCGCGATGGTCGTCTTCGTGTGGTTCTGCATGAAGTTCATCTGGCCGCCGCTACTGGCCGCCATCGAGGAGCGTCAGGAGAAGATCGCCGAGGGCCTCGCGGCCGCCGAGCAGGGTGCAGAGCGTCTGGATCAGGCGCGCGCCGAAGCCGAGGAGATCGTGGCCGACGCGCGGCGTCAGGCCACCCAGATCCTCGACCAGGCCAACGCCCGCGCCAACGAGATCGTCGCCGACGGCAAGAACGAAGGCGAGCGTGAGCGGGAACGTCAGCTCACCGCGGCCAAGGCCGAGATCGAGCAGGAAACCAACCGCGCACGCGAGGAGCTGCGCGGTCAGGTTTCGGCGATCGCCGTTGCCGGCGCCGAGAAGATCCTGAATCGCGAGATCGACGCGAAAGCGCACGACGACATCCTCGGCAAACTGGCGGCGGAGATCTAGGGCGCGATGGCGGATCTCAACACCATTGCGCGGCCGTATGCCGAGGCAGTGTTCGACATTGCCAGGGAGAGCCAGGCGCTGGACGAGCTGTCCGAATCGCTCGCCGCGGCCCAGGCGCTGATGGCCGACGGCCAGATCGAGGCTTTTCTCGCGAACCCCGGGCTTAACGACCGGCAGCGGCTCGGGTTCCTCGAGGGACTTTTCGAGGCGACCGTGGGCAAGGGCTCGGTGTTCGCGGGCGGCAGCCAGCATGGCACGAACTTTCTTAAGATTCTGCTGGAGAACGACCGGGTCGCGGCGCTGCCGGAGATTGCCGAGCAGTACGAGGCGCTCAAGGCGCGTATTCAGAACACGGTCGATGTGGTCGTGACCTCGGCGACGCCGCTCAGCAGCGAGCGACAGGCGGACATCGCCCGGGCGCTCAAAGACCGGCTCGGCCGCGAAGTACGGCTGGCAACGGAAGTCGACGAAGATCTGATCGGCGGTGCCGTCATCCGCGCCGGCGACATCGTCATTGATGGATCGGTGAGTTCGCGGCTCGAGAGCCTGACGAACGCGCTGGTCACGTAACGTAAGGAATACATCCCATGGCACTCAAAGCGTCTGAAATCAGCCAGCTCATCAAAGAGCGCATCGAGAATTTCGAAGCGAGTTCAGAAGCGCGCAACGTCGGCACCGTCATCGGCGTCACCGACGGCATCGTCCGCATCCACGGCATGGCCGACGCGCGTTACGGTGAGATGCTCGAGTTTCCCGGCAACTCTTTCGGCCTCGCGCTGAACCTCGAGCAGGACTCGGTGGGCGCGGTCGTGCTCGGCGACTACAAGCACATCACCGAGGGCGACACGGTCAAGACGACGGGTCGTATCCTCGAGGTTCCGGTGGGCCGCGGCCTGCTCGGGCGCGTCGTCGACGCGCTCGGCAATCCGATCGACGGCAAGGGTCCGATCAAGAGCGATCTGTCGATGCCGATCGAGCGTATCGCCCCGGGCGTCATCGAGCGCCAGTCGGTCGACCAGCCGGTACAGACGGGTCTCAAGGCGCTCGACTCCATGGTGCCGATCGGCCGCGGCCAGCGCGAGCTGATCATCGGCGACCGCCAGACGGGCAAGACGGCCGTCGCCGTCGACTCGATCATCAACCAGCGCGGCACGGGCGTTAAGTGCATCTATGTCGCGGTCGGGCAGAAGGCCTCGTCAATCGCGGGCGTTGTCCGCAAGCTCGAAGAGGAAGGTGCGCTCGACCACACGATCATCGTGGCCGCCGCGGCCGCCGAAAGCCCGGCGATGCAGTACATCGCACCCTACGCGGGCGCCACGATGGGCGAGTTCTTCATGGATCGCGGCGAAGACGCCCTGATCGTCTACGACGATCTGTCCAAGCAGGCCGTCGCCTATCGCCAGGTATCGCTGCTGCTGCGCCGCCCGCCGGGCCGCGAAGCGTATCCGGGCGACGTCTTCTACCTGCACTCTCGCCTCCTCGAACGCGCCGCCCGTGTCAACGCGGACTACGTGGAGGAGACGACGAAGGGCGAGGTCAAAGGCCAGACGGGCTCGCTGACCGCGCTGCCGATCATCGAGACGCAGGCCGGCGACGTATCCGCGTTCGTACCGACCAATGTGATCTCGATCACCGACGGTCAGATCTTCCTCGAGTCGGATCTGTTCGCCGCGGGTATCCGCCCGGCGATCAACGCCGGCCTCTCGGTCTCGCGTGTCGGCGGCTCCGCTCAGACGAAGATCATCAGAAAGCTCGGCGGCGGTGTGCGGCTTGCACTCGCGCAGTACCGTGAGCTGGCAGCTTTCGCCCAGTTCGCATCGGACCTCGACGCCGCCACGCGTCAGCAGCTCGAGCGCGGTGAGCGCGTTACCGAGCTCATGAAGCAGAAGCAGTACTCGCCGCTGTCGGTTGCCGAGATGGCGCTGTCGCTGTTTGCGGTCAACGAAGGCTTTCTCGACGGCGTGGACGTCGAGAAGGTCGTCGACTACGAGGCGGCGCTGCACGACTTTGCGCGTGCGAACTACGAGTCGGATCTTGCAGAGATCAATGAATCGGGCGCGTACAACGATGAGGTTGTCGGGAAGTTGAAGGCGATTTGTGAGGATTTTGGGGAGAAGGGTGCGTTTTAGGTTGAGGCCCGGATTGCTGACGTAGCTGCATCGGACCTTCTTTTGAGCTTGCTACCGAACCGCGGTTTGGCACTCAACTAACCCGACACGACAGAGCTTTTTTATGCCAGGCGAAAAGGAAATACGCTCCAAGATATCGAGCGTAAAAAACATGGCGAAGATCACGAGCGCCATGGAGAAAGTCGCGGCGTCGAAGATCCGCAAGGCGCAGGCGCAGATGGATGCATCGCGTCCCTACGCCGAGCGTATCCGGCGCGTGATCGGCCATCTCGCCTATGCCAACCCCGACTACAAGCACCCCTATCTCGAGGAGCGTGAGGCCAAGCGCGTCGGCTTCATCGTCATCTCGACCGACCGCGGGCTGTGTGGCGGCCTGAACAGCAATCTCTTCAAGCTCGTCATCAGCGAGATGGCCCGCTGGAAAGATCAGGGCGTCGACACGGACATGGCGCTCGTTGGCGCCAAGGCCGTGCAGTTCTTCCGCCGATTCGGCGGCAGCGTCGTCGGTACGGCGACGCACCTGGGCGATCAGCCCTCGGTCAACGACCTGATCGGTTCGATCAAGATCATGCTCGACGCTTACGAGGAGGGCCGCATCGACCGGGTCTTCCTGTTTCACAGCATCTTCGTCAGTGCGATGAGCCAGCAGCCGACCGCCGAGACGATTCTGCCGGTCAGCGAGATCGACCTGGGCGAGGAATCGCTGGCCGATCACTGGGACTACATTTACGAGCCCGATGCCGGTGAATTGCTCGACGACGTGCTGATGCGCTACATCGAATCGCAGGTCTACCGCGGCGCGGTCGAGAACTTCGCCTGCGAGATGGCCGCGAAGATGGTGGCGATGAAGTCGGCGACGGACAACGCCGGCGAGATCATCGACACGCTGCAGCTCCAGTACAACAAGGCCCGGCAGGCGGCAATCACGCAGGAGATCTCCGAGATCGTCGGCGGCGCCGCGGCGGTGTCCGGGTAAGAGAATTTGTTTTTTCGCGGCGATGTAAAACGCCCGAATGGTTGAGGAATCGAAAAGATGAGCACCGGAACTACTGTGCAGGTAATCGGCGCCGTCGTGGACGTGGAGTTCCCGGCGGGTCAGATCCCGAAAGTGTATGACGCCCTTAAGATCGACGATGCCGATCTGACGCTCGAGGTGCAGCAGCAGCTCGGCGACGGGATCGTGCGCACGATCGCGATGGGCTCGTCCGAGGGCTTGAAGCGCGGTATGGCCGTGACCAACACGGGCGAGCCGATCTCCGTGCCGGTCGGCGAAAAGACGCTCGGCCGGATCATGGACGTACTCGGCACGCCGATCGACAACGCGGGCCCGATCGGCGCCGAGCAGTCGCTGCCGATTCACCGTCCGCCGCCCTCCTACGAGGACCAGGCGGCGACGACCGACCTGCTCGAAACGGGCATCAAGGTCATCGACCTGATCATGCCGATCGCCAAGGGCGGCAAGGTCGGCCTGTTCGGCGGCGCGGGCGTCGGCAAGACCGTGACGCTCATGGAACTCATCAACAACATCGCCAAGGAGCACGGCGGCTACTCGGTGTTCGCGGGCGTCGGCGAGCGCACGCGCGAGGGCAACGACTTCTATCACGAGATGACGGAGTCCGAGGTCATCGACAAGGTGGCGCTGGTCTACGGCCAGATGAACGAGCCGCCGGGCAACCGCCTGCGCGTAGCCCTGACCGGACTGACGATGGCCGAGGCGTTCCGCGACGAAGGCCGCGACGTCCTGATGTTCATCGACAACATCTACCGCTACACGCTGGCCGGTACCGAAGTATCGGCGCTTCTGGGTCGTATGCCCTCGGCCGTGGGCTACCAGCCGACGCTGGCCGAGGAGATGGGCGTGCTGCAGGAGCGTATCGCGTCGACCAGGACCGGCTCGATCACCTCGTTCCAGGCCGTCTACGTGCCGGCGGACGACCTGACCGACCCCTCGCCCGCAACGACCTTCGCTCACCTCGACGCGACCCTCGTACTGTCCCGCCAGATTTCCGAACTCGGCATCTACCCGGCCGTCGACCCGCTCGACTCGACGTCGCGGATTCTCGATCCGCTCGTCATCGGCCAGGAGCATTACGACTGCGCCCGCCGCGTGCAGGCGATTCTGCAGCGGCAGAAGGAGCTGCAGGACATCATCGCGATTCTCGGCATGGACGAGCTGTCCGAAGAAGACAAGCTCACGGTCAACCGCGCCCGCAAGATCCAGCGCTTCCTGTCCCAGCCGTTCTTCGTGGCGGAGGTCTTCACGAACTCGCCGGGCAAGTACGTCTCGCTTGCCGAGACGATTCGCGGCTTCAACGGCATCGCCAACGGCGACTACGATCACCTGCCGGAGCAGGCGTTCTACATGGTCGGCACGATCGAAGAAGCCGTCGAGAACGCGAAGAACTTCCAGTAGAAGCACATGGTAACCATCGACGTAGACATCGTATCCGCTGAGGGCGAAATCCATCATGGCGTGGCGAAGATGGTGTACGCGCCGGCCCGACTGGGTGAGGTCGGGATCGCGCCGCGCCATGCGCCGCTGCTGACGGCGCTCAAGCCGGGCGAGATCCGCGTCGAGGACACGGAAGGCAAAGAACACTTCTACTACATCACGGGCGGCCTCCTCGAGGTTCAGCCGCACAAGGTGACGGTGCTGGCAGACACCGCACTGCGCGGGGAGGAACTCGACGAGGCGGCGGCACTGGCCGCGAAGCAGGAGGCGGAGCAGGCGCTGGCCGGCGTCTCCGAGGAGACCGATCTTCTGCGTGCCCAGGCCGAACTGGCCGAGGCCGAAGCCCGCTACCGGGCAGCGCAGAAGCTCAAAGGTAAACGCTAGTGGCGGGAAAAGGTGTCAGACTTGTTTTTGGACACCTTTTCTCACTGGCGGGCTAGTGCCGGTAAGGCGAATCGTTCGCCGAGAGGCCCGGCATTACCTTGTCCGCGTAATTCCACGATCCGATGATCCGGGTACTCGATCGGTGGCCGGGCAAGTGTTTTCGCTGCCAACGCCGGAAGGTCTCGACGTTGACCTCCGCGGGTACCTGCCAAGCCGGCGATCCGAGGTAAAAGACCACGTACTCATCGAGATGCCCGGCATCGCTGACCATTGTCAGACTGTCGAGGTAGTCGTCCGAGAGCCCGGGGTTCGCGGCGCGCTGCTCCTCCCAGGTCTCCAGGAGATGCCGCCGCGCGGTCAGCTCGCAGCCGTAGGAGCTGGCCCGCGCCGGGTTGGCGCCACCGATCTGGAGCTGACAGGCGCTCCGGCTCAACGAATAGGCGGCCCAACTCTGCAGGATGGGGTCGTTGTCCGCCAGCGCTCGTGGCGCAAGGTAAAACGTATCGCCGTCCGTGACGCCGTCCCGGACGTAGATCTCGTTGTTGCAGGCCGCGACGGTGGCCAGGGCAAGCAGAGCCAGCAGCGAAGGCGTGATTCTCATGGGCCGAGCCTACCTCGAAGCGCTTAACGACAGCCGAATGTCCGACATAATGCCCATGTAGGCTTGAGACCGGTTCCCGTCCCATTGATTCCCGGGCTTTGCGGTATCATGCGCGCTCCCGACCGACGGAGCGCCCGATTTTGTCGCTGAGCATTGTGATACTGGCCGCCGGCCAGGGCACCCGCATGCGCTCGTCGCTGCCGAAAGTGCTGCAGCCGCTGGCAGAAAAGCCGCTGCTCGGCCACGTACTCGATACCGCAGACGAAATCGGCGCCGACGACGTCTGCGTGGTGTACGGGCACGGCGGCGACGAAGTCCGCGCCCGGTTTGCGGATCGCGACATTCGCTGGGCGCTGCAGGCCGAACAACTCGGGACCGGCCACGCGGTGGTACAGGCCATGCCTGGCGTGGCCGACGGTAACCGGGTGCTCATCCTGTTCGGGGACGTGCCGCTCCTCAAGGCTGCGACGATCGAGCACCTGACGAACGCGACGCCGGACGGCGACATGGCGGTGCTGACCGTCGATCTCGACGACCCTACGGGTTATGGACGCATCGTCCGCGAGGACGGCTATGTCGTCCGCAACGTCGAGCACAAGGACGCGACGGAAGAAGAGCGGCGTATCCGGGAGATCAATTCGGGCGTCATGCTCTGCCCCGGCGATCGGCTCAGGCAGTGGCTTCAGAATCTGTCGAGCCACAACGCGCAGGGCGAGCAGTACCTGACCGACGCGATAGCGATGGCGGTGGCGGACGGTGTAACGGTACACGGCATCAAAGCGGATTCGGCCGACGAAGTGATGGGCATCAACGACAAGCTCCAGCTGGCCGAGGCCGAACGCGCACTGCAGTGCCGTCGGGTCGAGGCGTTGATGCGCGCCGGCGTGACCGTCGCCGATCCCGCGCGCGTCGACATCCGCGGCGCGCTCAGTTGCGGTGCCGACGTGTTTATCGACATCGACACCGTGTTCGAAGGCGACGTCGTGCTCGGTGACGGCGTCCGTATAGAGGCGCATAACCTGATCCGCGACAGCGAACTCGGGGCGGGTACCGTCGTGCACGGTCACTGCCATATCGAAGGTGCGCACACCGGCAGGAACTGCGAGCTGGGGCCCTTCGCGAGACTACGGCCCGGCGCGAAGCTGGCCGACCGCGTCAAGGCGGGAAACTACGTCGAGATCAAGAAGAGCGAAGTCGGCGAAGGCAGCAAGGTGAATCATCTCACCTATATCGGCGATGCCGAGATTGGCGCCGGCGTGAACGTTGGCGCCGGGACGATCACCTGCAATTACGACGGCGCGAACAAGCACAAGACCGTGATCGGCGACGGCGCGTTCATCGGCTCCGGCGTAGAGCTGGTCGCGCCGCTCGAGGTCGGCGAGAATGCGACGATCGGTGCCGGTTCGACACTGACCAGGTCGGCGCCGGAAGGCCAGCTCACGCTCGAGCGCGCCAGACAGGTCAGCGTCGAGGGCTGGAAGCGGCCCGTCAAGAAGAAATAGTTCTCAGTCCGGTTCGGGTACTGGGTCCTTGCCCGCGGCGGGGGCACTGTGCACAGTGAGCCACCGGCATAACAGGTTCAAGGGAGACCGAATTCATGTGCGGAATCGTTGGTGCCGTCGCGGAACGCAACATCGTGCCGATCCTCGTCGAGGGTCTGCGCCGCCTCGAGTATCGCGGCTACGACTCTGCCGGAGTCGCCGTCATCGACGCCGAGCGCAACATCGGTCTGTGCCGAACGGTGGGCAAGGTGGCGGAGCTCGAGCAGAAGCTCGAAGCAGCGCCGCAGAACGGCCGGATCGGCGTTGCGCACACGCGCTGGGCGACGCACGGCGGGGTCACCGAGGCTAACGCGCACCCGCACTTGTCCGGTACGCGGATCGCGGTCATCCACAACGGCATCATCGAGAACTTTCAGGAGATCAAGGACGAGCTCATTGCCAAGGGCTATGAGTTCAAGTCCGAGACCGATACCGAGGTCGCGGCGCATCTCGTACACGATTTCGTCAAGGACGGTCTCGATCTCGTCGACGCCGTCGGCAAGGCGGTCGAGCGCTTCGAGGGTGCCTACGCACTGCTGGTCGTCGACGCCGAAGACCCGGAGCGCATCGTCGTCAGCCGCGTTGCCAGCCCGCTCGTGATCGGGCTGGGCCTCGGGGAGAACTTCGTGGCAAGCGGCGTGCCGGCACTGCTGCCCGTCACGCAGCGCTTCATCTATCTGGAGCAGGACGATCTGGCCGAGATCCGGCGCGACCGCGTCAGGATCTACAACGCCGACCGCCGGCTCGTGGAACGCGAGGTTCACGAAACGCAGTGGGACAGCGAAGCGGCCGAGAAGGGCCCGTACCGGCACTTCATGCTCAAGGAGATCTTCGAGCAGCCGAGCGCGCTGGCGAACACGCTACACGGCCGCGTCGACAACAACCGCGTCGTGCCCGAGTCGTTGGGGCCGCGTTCGGCGGAGCTGCTCGCGGCAATCGAGCACATCCACATCGTCGCCTGCGGCACGAGCTATCACGCGGGCTGCGTCGGCAAGTACTGGCTGGAGTCGATCGCGGGCGTGCCGTGCCAGGTGGAGATCGCAAGCGAGTATCGCTATCGCAAGACCGTCGTGCCGCCCAACACGCTGTTCGTGACGCTGTCGCAGTCGGGTGAAACTGCGGACACGCTCGAGGCGCTGCGGCTGGCCAAGGAGGCCGGCTACATCGGCTCGCTGACGATCTGTAACAGTGCGCACAGCTCGATGGTGCGCGAGTCGGATCTCGTGATGATGACGCAGGCCGGGCCCGAGATCGGCGTCGCCAGCACGAAGGCCTTCACGACGCAGCTACTGTCCGTGCTGCTCGTGACGCTGATGCTGGCGCGACACCGCGGTCTCGACGACGCGCGCGAAGAAGAGTTCGTCCGGGCGCTGATCCATACGGTATCGACGACCGAGAAAGCGTTGGCGATGAACGAGCAGCTCAAGGAACTCGCCGAGGACTTCGCCGAGAAACATCACACGCTGTTCCTCGGCCGCGGCCCGATGTGGCCGATCGCGATGGAGGGCGCGCTGAAGCTCAAGGAGATTTCCTATATCCACGCGGAGGCGTACGCGGCCGGTGAGCTGAAGCACGGCCCGCTGGCACTGATCGACGAAGACATGCCGGTCGTAGTTGTCGCGCC
The DNA here is from genome assembly GCA_028277185.1 of Woeseiaceae bacterium. Taxonomy (GTDB): domain Bacteria; phylum Pseudomonadota; class Gammaproteobacteria; order Steroidobacterales; family Woeseiaceae; genus UBA1847. The sequence goes on along the minus strand of JANQGQ010000009.1, from coordinate 165,120 downwards.
GAATAACGATCTGTTGGACAAGCTCAAGTCGAACATGCAGGTCGTGCGGGCACGCGGTGGACAGCTCTATGTGTTCGCGGATAAGGACACGGGGCTCGAGAGCGAGGAAGGCATCAAGGTCGTCGAGATGCCGCATGCGGATCGACTCGTCGCGCCGATCGTGTATACGGTACCGCTACAACTATTGTCATACCACGTCGCGGTGTTGAAGGGCACGGATGTGGATCAGCCGCGTAATCTGGCGAAGAGTGTGACGGTGGAGTAGATGAGTCTGCACCTGTGCGATTTTTGTCGGACTGCCTAACTCACTCGCAGCTTCACTAGTTGTTGGTTGTATAAAACACAGATCTGATATTGCAAACGTAGTCTATGCTGCAGATCAGTTTGGAGGGCCCGTTACCTACTAGTGATGGGGACCATACTGTCTGGTGGCTACGGAAATGCTATTGTAGGTGAGACCAGAACTCGGAGGAGGGCTATTTCGAGCACTTATTCGGCCTAGGCGCGTAACGCGGTTTGCAGCCCGGGAGTATCGAAGTGCCCGCTGCGTCCATGGATCAGCCTGAGTATGCGAAAATCACTGCTAAAAGACCTCTATTCGTCCATTTTTAGATGGCGCGAGGTAAACGGAGGTTGATAGTATTTCCATAGACGTTCGGGCAAGTGGCAGTATCATCGAGCGGCCCTCCTGCGACCGTTCACTCATACGCGGACAAACGTAAGAAATGCGCGCCCATCGAATAATCTTTCGTTTCGACTACAACCTCTGCTTTCCCATAATGGACCGTGCTGGGAAGTTGATGCAGATAATGCAGGAAAGCCATAAGCAAGACTTTTTCGATGCGTTTCGCGACATTCGAGAAGAAAGAAGAGTAGTGGGTGTCTACCGATCTGATGGAGACCTTGAGGCCCATTTGTTAAGTATCGAGCCGAAGGCGATTTGGGCCGCCGTTGAGTCCGTCGAGGGTTGGGGGCTCAGTCAGTTGAGTGCTGTGCCCGTGCTGCGAGCTCTTCTTGACTTATTTGATACTGTTCGTAGTGAGTTCAATATTGAGACCATAAATCGAGGAGGGCTCAGAGTATTTACCTTTTATCGGCCTCTCGATAAGTTCAATAAAGTCGCCGAGTCTTTCAGAAAGTCTATATCGCCCGACGTAATAAGTATGTCCGAAGGTGTGGTCGGAGAAATTACAGACTACGGTTGGGTGTTCGACGGCGACCACGACGATGGATTGTCTTACAAGCTGCGATGTGGGCCTTACGCTTCAGGTGAAGCAGCCCGATACATGAAGGAGTTTGCAGACCAGTTCACGCAAGAGGATCGTTATACTTCTATAATTGATCTTGATTTGTTCGAAACTAATTTCCAAATACCCCACGGAAGCGCCAAAAGATGGGCGAAGCCACTACTAGAACGGTCCAAAGAGCTTGCGACAGGGTTTGAAAAGGTCTTAGTTAAACTTCAATCAAGTTGATGGCAAATGAGTAAACCGGCTGAGACAACTGCTCCAAAGTCCACGTACGGAACCGTTTGGGTATCCGTTAACAAGGTCTCAGCGAATACGGAAGCTCCCCGCTTGGGAGCCGACGGGCTGCTTTATAGTCGAGCAAAAGCAGGGGTCACTGAGCCGCACGATTCCACAGATGATAACAATGTACTGACAATCAGGTCGGACGAACTGGCTCATAAAAGTCCTGCCATGCCGCTGTCAGCGGGGCGACGGCGAATTGAAGCCACGATTCTCGAATTTGACGAGATTTCGGTAGTCTGCGAAATCAAACTCGCTGATCGAGATAGCGTTGTTACGCTTCCAAAAGACCTCGTGCCTAAGAGTCTCGGGTACGGAGCACCTGTGTGGCTCTCGATTGACGAATCGATAGGTCCGCGAAGATTCGTCGTTACGGCTCGTGATGCCGACCCGGCTCATTTGGCTGAAGGCTCGGACGAGGTGGACGAGCTGGTTGAGTCACTTAGGGACGACTAGTTCGCGGTGCTCTCTGTTTGGGTACTAAATGCTGGTAGGGGAGACTCAATAGTCCTCCATCATGTCGGCCCAAACGGTTCAAGCTTCGCGGTAATAGACTCCAATCGTCACGGTCAATCTACGCCCGCACTTCGTAAGCTAGATGATCTAGGCGCTGAGAAGATAAGTTTCGTATCGCTAACACATCCACATGCTGATCATTATCTCGGACTTATTGATGTCTTAGATGCGTACGAGGGCAACATCGGCAATTTTTACACTTACCCTATCGATCGAGAGAACACCGATCGGTTCAACAAGTTGGCGGATATCTGCCGAGAGATCCATCAGTCTACTGATGGAAGAACGGTAAAACGGCAGATTGTAGAGTTCCTCAAGGTACTTCAACATGCGAAAAAGATCGGTTTAGAGAATTGGGAGGAAATATCGGGATACCGAACACAGCTATTCCCAAAAGGATTTGAGGGCGTCGAATTATGGGGCATCCTTCCGCCTGCAAAAGTCAAAGGAGACTATTTTCATAGAATCGATACGGGCGATGTGAGCGTTCTTGAGCAGAGTTCAGATCTAAATAGACTAAGTGTCGCATTCCAAATTTGTTATCAAGGGATCGAGATCGTATTAGGTGGAGACGGTACATACAGGAATTGGTTGGATCAGGAGCGAGCTTGGCGGCGCGTAGATAAAACGAGCGCTGCTGTTGCGGTCAAATTACCTCACCATGGATCTAGGAGAGACTGTGCTCCCGAAGTAATCGATCACATCTTTGCAGACGACGGGGAGCGTATTGCGGCGATATCGGCAAACGGACGGTCGCATCCGCACACGGAAACCTATGCAACGCTCGAAGAGCGCGATATAAAACCGTACTGTACGAACCTGGCAACTCAGTGCGGTGCAAATATACATTCGATGTTGGTGGTTCCCGATCTCGATCCCGTTTTACGCCGATACTTGGCATCCTATTCAGAGCCGGTCGGTACAGCGATCCAACCATGTCAGGGAGATATCGAAATACGGATCGACGGCGACGGAAAACTCTCGGTAACCCCGCAGTTCAATCATGCATGTCCGTATCGAATACCTGACTTGTTTGTTTGATAGTGGCCAGACGACATCCGACCCTGATCATTCTGCTCGCAGTCGCGATCTGTTCGGCCTGTGTGTCCGATCGGGAATCGCCTGCCGACGTTAGCTCAACGGACCGGTTCGATCAGGAGCTGCAGTCCGCCGTGGACAAAGGGGTCGTTGGCGTGAGTGCGGCGATCCTGCGGGGTGACACGGTGGTCTACGAGAAGGCGCTCGGTCGAGCCAGCGTCGACCCCGAGGTTCCCATGGCTCCCGAGACTCCGCTTCGACTGGCTTCCGTCGGGAAGATTCTTACGGCGGTGCTCGCATTGCGTCTCGACGCCGACGGCAGCCTCCCCCTCGACACCTCGCTGGCGGCAGTGCTGCCCGAGACCGCCGGCTGGCTTTCGGAAGAGGTAACGGTCGCACAGGCTCTCCGCCACGTGACCGGCCTGCCCGACTACGTGGATGTCGAAAACGAGCGGTACCTGGCTGAAGGTACTCCCTTCACGGATACCGTATTGCTCGCCCACGCTGACGGGCAGCCCCCGTTGTTCGACATCGAATCCTCGTGGAGCTACTCCAACACCGGCTTTTACCTGGTGGGTATGGCCCAGGAACGCGCGACCGGACAGCGCTGGGGTGCGTTGATTCGTGAACACATCGCGGCCCCCCTGGGCCTCTCCACGCTGACTCTCTGCGACGATCTGCTCGCAGAGGGCCGGCTGCACGGGTACGCGACCGGCTCGGCAATGCCGGAGCGCTCCGCGTTGTACGAGCAACCTGGCCTCAAGGGCGACGCTGGCATATGCGCCTCGGCGGCGGACATTACCCGGCTCGCGCGCGCGCTCGATCACGGCGGCCTCCTGCCGCCTGCGGCCCGCATCCGCCTGACACAGCCCACAAAGATCGCTGGCAACGTCATGGTCGACTACGGACTTGGTACCCGTCTCGGCCGCCTGGGAACCTACGCGCTGTGGGGACATACCGGCAGCTTCGGAAACTACAATGCCACTCTGCTGCGATTTCCCGAGCGCGACGTAACGGTGGCCGTGCTCAACAACACCATCGACGCTGAATCCGACGCCCTGGAGGTGGCCTCGTATCTCGCGGAAATCGCGCTCGACCTTCCCGCGGCCGAACTGCCCTTGGTTCCGGCCGACCCGGCCGGCGCCGAGCGGCTGGCGGGGACGTACGTGAGTTACGAAGAGTCGGCCGATCCGCAATACAACGACCTCGTAGTTACCGGCGCCGGACTTGCCCGCCGCTGGAGTCCCGAAGAAGAGCTCAGGCCACTGACCCGCCTCGAACCGCTGGTGTACGTACCGCCCGACTGGCCCCGGGACCGGCTCGTGTTCAAGGAAGTTGATGGCCGCGTGGTCGGCTATGCGGAGTACTACTCAGGTGTGTTCTCAGCGTATTACAGTCGCGTAGTCGACGCTCCCTGAGGTCTGCTTCCGGCCGGAAGGCGACGATGACAGAGTTGATTTCCCGGCAGCCGGTCTGCCAAAACACAAAATCGTAATCTCGTGGCCGCCGGGGATGCGCTGGTGCAGTCGGACATTCAGTCTGTCGTTATCGAGGCTCGCAATCCAAATGATCGTGCTTCGCCAGCGTCAATGCTGCAAGCACGTCCTCTTTGCTTCTCGCTGTCGCAATGCAGGCAGGAGTCTGCCCTTCATCGTCGCGACGGCTGAAGTCGGCATCGTTCGCTATCAGCCATTCGATCATCGGCAGGGCGTTGTAAAGCGTCGCCGCATGATGTGCGGCACTTCTGCCGGTGTCGTCTGTTGCATTGATATCTGCTCCGGCGTTCTTCTGCAAGGTCGCTGTTTCCGGGTCCTCGCGAAAAATGGCGATCATGAACGGTGTCCGCTGGTTCTCATCCCGGGCATCCACCACTGCGCCGGCCTTGATCAGCGACGGCATTACGGCGAGAAGTTCCGCTCGCGCCGGACGTCGCTGCAAGCTGAATAGCAGAGACTTACCCTCGTAATCAGGGCCATTGGGATCGGCTCCGGCCGCAAGCAGCAGCTCGACCTGACCCTGCCAGCCGCGGCGCGCAACCTCATACAGTGGCCCGGGCCGATCCTTCGCTACCTGTACCTTCGCGCCGTGTTCCAGCAGGAGTGCCAGCAGATCCTCGCGGTCTTCATAGAGACGGCTAACCCGGTAGAGGTAATCCTGGTCGTTGGCATCGGCGCCGGCCGTCAGTAGCAGGCCGACTGCTTCCGCATTCCCGGAATTGATTGCCGCCGCAAGTGCACGCGAATGGCCGACAGGACCGGCATCCGGGCTAATTCCGACTGACAGCAGGGTCTCGATCCATGTGATGTCATCGGTTCTTACCGCCGTGTGCAGCGCGCTGCCGAACATGTCGTCTCGCTCGCCAACGTTGAGTACCTGCCCTTTCCTGGCAACTTCCGCAACCAGATCGCGCTGCCGGTAGCCTATAGCGATGTGCAAGGGTGTGTGCGCCGTGGCTACGTCGCAAGGCTGAGTGAAGTCCGCCCCGGCGGCCAGCAGAGCATAGATGATCGACCGCTGACGCTCCGGCAGCTCAGGACCACCTCCGACAGTGCGCAGGACACGGCAAGCGGGAAGGCCGGAGTCGCTGCGCTGGTTGGGATCGGCCCCACCATCGAGCAGCAGTGCGACGATTGCCGGCTGCAGATTGGCGGAGGCGTAGTAGAGGGCCGTGTAGCCACCGGCAGCGCGGTTCGGGTCGGCGCCGGCATCCAGCAGGCGTGCGATCGCGCTACCCTTGTTGAACACTACGGCCTCGATCAGTGGGGTGCGGTTGTCGGGCGTCAGTGCGTTCACATCGGCACCGCGGTCCAGCGCACGCTCCAGGGCATCCTGGTCGTCAGCAGTTGACCGCAGAGCCTCGGACAACGCCGCGTCCTCCGGGCGGGTCAGCTTCCGCCATTCGCTGCGGGCCTGCTGCGGTACTTCGCTGGTCCAGGCCCAATAGCCAACGCTGATCGCGGCAAAGCTGCCGAAGTACAGCCAGATCCAAAGTGTCGGTGCGAGGCGGCGAACTCTCCAGGCGTGAAACAGCGCAACGGGGCCCAGCAGAATGTGGACACCAAGCATCAGCATGCCTGGGATGATGATAACCAGGGCTTCAAGTCCTTCCTGCGGGCCAAACCAATAGGTCAGCAGTACCGGTGCAACTGAGAGCATGCACAGCTGAGTCAACCGCGCGGCTGGGTTCCGGCGCGCTCGTACCGGGTCTCCGCCGGGGGAGGACGTTTGTTCCGTACTAGTCATCCGACGTCGACAGGCCTCACCGCTTATCCGGACTCTTAATACCAGAGCAACCAATGCGCCGACCAGTGACCTGGCTGTCGCTAAGGCAATGGACGAACAGTATTGCCCGGCGATCCATCCGGCAACCCGAATACAGATGTTCGGTGATCCATCGTTCTCCGGGTTGGTTCGGTCTCACCAGATCCGAGCGATCGATCGGGGTCTCGGCTGCAGCTTCCGGCTGCGGATTCAAGCGGTCGACAGAGCGCGAAACCAAGCTCACGGTAAGTAGCCACTCCGTTCATCGCATGGCATGCTTGCCCGATGACCCTCAGGAGCCTGACTATGCGCACTTGCGTCGTCGTCGCTATCCTGGTTTTCGCGGTAAACGTTCTTGTCGAGGTGTGACGGAGCTGTGCAGCGTGAAAGTTAGTCGTCGTGACGATGCAATCAACAAGCCAGGGCATAGAAAGTGACGGAGCTACGTCCCGCTGTTCAGCTCGTTCTCGCATTTGTAGCGCTTCAGACTGTTGCGCCCACAACCCAGGTTTCTGCCGACCTGCGGGCAATAGAGGACCTCACAGCCACGCGGATTGCGGAAACCGGCGGCCTTGGGGCTGCTTTCACCCTCATCGAGGGAAATCGAATCGTTGCCAGCGAGGCGATCGGCGATGCAGACACCGAGGGAACGCCGCTCGGTGCCGACATGGTCTTCGCCGCGGCATCGATGACGAAACCCGTTGTCGCCGTGGCCGTATTACAGCTGGAGGATCGGGGTCTCATCGATCTCGATGCGCCCGTGTCGCGCTACCTGCCATGGTTCACAACCCGGGACACAGAGCAAACCGCCGCTATCCGCGTTCGCGACCTTCTTAACCATACAAGCGGGTTTCCCCGAGCCGCGGGGGTGAGGAACGGAATGCTGGCGGCCGACTTGCCGACAGACAACCCGGAGCGATTTCGCAGGATCGTCACCGGCTCCCGCTTGTCGCATGAGCCGGGCGAAGTGTATGAGTACTCGAACGTCAACTACCATCTTCTCGGTCAGATCATCGAGGCAGTGTCGGGGACGTTCTATAGCGACTACGTCGCGGTAAACGTATTCGAGCCCATCGGAATGACGTCTACAAGAATGAACGAGCCGAAGCCCGGTGTGCCGTATGCTCCCCAGCATCGAATGATCTTCGGTCAGGCCGTGCCGCTCAATGAGAATCGCGCGATCGCAGGCTCGGCTGGCGGGCTTTTCACCACGACAGCCGACTATGCGCGTTTCCTCATCGCGGTTGCGACCGAGGACACGCGACTCGTTCCGCCGGGAACCCTCGACCGGATCCTGAACGAACCCAACGAACGCTACCGGCTAGGCTGGCAGATAACCGAAGCGGACGATCACGGAGTGATACTGTTCCACAATGGATGGGCGATCGGCGGGTCTTCCACAGCCGCAATCTCTCCCCGCACCGGGCGAGGCTTCGTCAGCATGACAAACGCTGCCGAAGGGTATGCAGGAAACGACACGCCAGCGATCACCGATCATCCACGCGCACTGGCATTCGGGATCGAACCGGGCGAGCCGCGAAGCTTCCTGTTGCAAAAAGCGATACTGGGAACCGTCGTGCTGCTGTTTGCCGTGAACGTATTTTGGGCGGTCAGGCTGGCCCGGGAACCTATGGCAGGTAGCCGCATTTGGCTGGTGGGCGCGAGTGTCGTGCAAGCCGCAATCGGGCTGGCGATACCGTTCGGTTTGCCGCGAGTCTTTGCCGCCGATCTCGGCTCGGCCGTCGACCTTTATCCGGGGGCAGCTGTGCTCCTGATTCTTGCCGGAGCGTCCACAGTTGGTGTTGCGCTCTTTCGCCTCAGGGGCTTATCGGCCAATATGAAGGCTACTGACCCTCAGGTAGATTGAGTCACGAGAGGTGTGAATCGATGCCAACACTGCGTGGTGTTCTGAGCTATCTGGCAATCCTGCTGGTATGTGTCGTCGTCTCGTGTCTGGTCTCGGCCATGGCGCTCTTCATGGGTGGCGGACAATCCGGTCCGGATCTGACTACGCTGATGAACATTCAGATAGGCTCCGTTCCCGTTGCGATCGTGTCGGCTGCGATCGCTATCGGCGTGTGCGGCAGGCACTCCGGGGAGTCGATCACGGCCAGGCGCCTGTATGCCGCCGTACCGCACTGGCTGGTGTTTTGCTGCGTCATTCTGGTCTCGCTTGCAGGCTTGGGAGAAGTCGCCCTCGTCGTGGTTTTGATGGCGACGGATCTGGCCATCGAGTGGACTGCACACGCTCCGTTTGTCGCCATGATCGCGTGTTCTGTGGCCGTATGCGTCCTGTACGCATGCATCGGCATTCTGTCCGGAAGACGGGTCGCGTTGTCCGGTCGTTGGTAGCGCTATGTGAATCCCCGCGCTACGCTATAGCTCAATAAACAGCTCAGGCTGCGTGACGACAGAGTAACGGCAGAACAGGGACAGCGCCCAATACAGGCCGCCAAAGCTAATCCCGCCTATCCCGATAGTGGTGAATCAAACGATGTCTTCGCTCGGCACTTCGGCCGGTAGAAGATGGTTGCGTTGCAAATGGTGCTCGGCGTGAATCTGACTCTGCGCGATATCCTCAAGACTCAGTTCGACTTCCTCCTGTTCCGGCCGGTCCGGATTTCGTTGAGCCGGAACCTCCGGTCATGGCTAACGTATGTTCTGATCGTTACCTGGGTCGTCGGAATCGGGCGGTACTGGGACCACCCGTCCGCTGCATCCTGGCAATACATCGGTTTGGGATCGATCGCCTACATCTTTAGCCTTTCGGCACTGCTGTTCCTGGTCGTTTGGCCGCTGCGCCCCGCCAACTGGGAGTTTCGCGGCGTACTCGTGTTCGTCGGACTGACGTCGTTACCTGCCTTGTTGTACGCGATACCCGTCGAGCGGTTCGTGGACCTGGGCGTGGCGAAGACCATCAATGCCTGGTTCCTGGCCATCGTGGCGGCATGGCGCGTAGCCTTGCTGCTGCGCTACCTGCACCTATCGGCGAAACTGGGTTGGATACCGGTTTCGATCGTCACTGTGTTGCTCTTATCCGGCATCGTCGTGACGCTGTCACTGCTGAATTTGGAGCACGTTGTCTTCGATCTCATGGCGGGGATCGGGGAAGAAAATGCCAGCGCCAACGACGTCGCTTATCTCATCGTCGTATCCCTGGCGTTTCTCTCCATCTATGCGTTCCCGATCGCGCTTGTCGCCTACGTCGGGGCGATAGTGTATCGGTGGCGCACGCGTCGTTAGCTCTTCCCGAAGCCTTTCACGACAGCGGACTTGCTCCCTCGGTCAAGAGGCGGCTGATCGAGCAGTGGGCGAAGGACTCTGCAGATTGCCACGCGGATGCGCTCGGGACCTACGCGACCGAAAACGATATCCCGCTATCGGAGTTGGTGTCTGACGACGGGTCCTACGGATTCAGGAACGGTGTTCCTGCTGATTGGGAGCTCCGCCTGGAGTCATGTCTCGCGCGAGTCTGGGAGGCCGTCGGAGCCGCCTTGCCTGATTGACGTCCGAGCGACGACACCATCGGGACCCACGGCTGCCGCTCCTCGCGGGTTGAAGCACAGCCCGCTAAGGATCTACAAACAGCTCGGGTTGCGTGACGATGAAGTAAAGGCCAAACAGCGACAGGGCCCAAATCAGTCCGCCGAGGATCATCCATACCCAGTTCGCGCCCGTGAAGACCGCATTGCTTGAGCCGTCTGCATCGCCTGACGCAACGTTGGCCGCCTTCTGGGCAAGCAGCGCAAAAAATGCCAGCACCGGGACCGCGGCAAGCGATGCAATGTCCGTGATCGGTGAGCCGATGTTTTGGTTTGAGACGTTGCCAAGTACGCTCGAGAGCAGGGCGATGATAACGACCAGCGTCGCCGTGGTTCCCGGCTTCCACGCGTGGCTGATCCCCTTGTCACGCAGCGTCTCGTTGATGTCTGCGAACAACGAATGCGTGAAGAAAATGTAAAAGATGCCGCGGGGAATCGGCCAGATGCTGCTCTCGTCGCGTTCCTTGACTGAGCGCCATTGTCGATAGAACCAGTAGACGAGGTACAGGCCCAGCGTAAGTATTGTGAGCGCCAGAAACTTGCTCGGGGCGACAACGTAATAACCGCCGTCGGCAGTCTCTCTGACGTCGATATCCGCCTCCGGCGGTGCATAAATGGATTCATTCACGGTCGAAGTCCGGTTTGGGCCCTCGCGGAGCTTAGCAGCTTTGGGTGTCGCCAGATTGTGACGTGCTTCCGGTAGCCGGAGTGTTTCGGCGTTATGCCAGTCGTTTTCGGAAGCCCACCCGGGTGTGCCCCCGGGGAAAGTCGTCAAACCTCGTGAATTCCTCGAACCCCAGCCGGCGGTAAAACCCAACTGCCTGCCAGCTCTGCGTCCATAGCCAGATGCCCGCCACGCCCCGATCGACCGCATACTCCTCGGCGAGCGCCATCAGCTGCGCCCCCACGCCCGTCCCGCGCGACGCGGATGCGACCCATAGCTCGTCGATGTAGATCCAGTCCCAGACGATCTCCGCGGTAAGAACGGCTCTGATTTCGCCGCGCTCATCGGCGCCTAGCCACTTTACTCGTTCCTTCGCGTAGTCCGGAGCGCCTTGCCCTTTGCTGTGTGCGCGAAAACCTTCCGAGACCACCGCTTGCTCCGCCACGCTCAGCTCCCCGTGTGCAAACTTCACGTCGATCATGACCGCAATTCCTCATCCGGCGCGCTACCTAGGGTACCCGCTATCGGCGACGGGTTTTCCCGCCTTGCGGTCATCCATTGCAGCAATTATCTTTTGCAGTAAGAAAAATGGGAGTCGTGCGCAAGCATCCGGCCTGCTCTGCTGTACATGCAAACAAGCAGTAAACCGCTCAGTCTCGCACCCAGTCAGCAATCCATGCTGCACCATATCCGGAAACGCGGGGGCGTCTCGCGAGGAGAACTCGCCGAGCTGTGCAGCTTGAGTTCCGGTGCCGTAACCCGTTTCGGCAGACAGCTGATCGAGTGGGGGCTGGTTATCGAAGGAACCGCCGAGCGAGCGGCCGCCGGCGCCGGACGACCGGCTCAATCGCTTTCTCTGCGAGCCCAGGCCGGCGCCGCCTTCGGCTTTGCCGTTCACCCGGGCTGGCTGGAGTCCGTGGCCATCAACTTCGATGGCGCCGAGATTGCCAGCTGCCGCGATGAGCTGGATGTATCGAGCGCGGCGGACGTTGCCAACGCCGCCAGAGCGTTCGTCGAACGTACCCGGGACCGCGCCGCGCCCAAGGTATTCGGCGCGGGCTTCGCCGTACCCGGGTACGCTACCACCGAACCCGGGCGCCGCCGCACCGTCGACAGCCTGGCCCGATGGCGGGACCTCGACCTTCCCGCATACTTCTCCGCCGCTCTCGGTCTGAGAACCTTCGTCGAAAACGACGCATCGGCGGCGGTTCTCGCGGAGAACTACGCTCCAGGAGCCCGCGCCAGCACCGTTCTTCTGGCGGTGACGCTCGGTGCGGGCGTCGGGGGCGGAGCGATGGTCGATGGTCAGCTGGTCCGGGGCGCACACGGTAATGCCGGGGAAATCGGCTGGCTCTATCCCTACGGCAAACCGCGGCCGTCGGCGCTGGATTACCTCGAGTACGTGGATCCCGGCGGCTCTCTGCAGACCCGGATCGAGGACGACGTCGATCTCGACGCGACGGACCGCCGCTGGTGCAGGCGCGCCGGCCGTCAACTCGTGGCGGCCGTGAACGCAGGTGCCGGTTGGCTGGATCCGGACAGAATCGTGCTGACGGGCTCCCTGCCGATCAAAGTGCTCGAAGAGACGTCCAGACAGCTTGCATTACAACCGCTGTTCGAAAACCAGCGGGATATCGCGCGGCCTGTGCCCGTGGCCTCGGGTTTCGGGGCGAGAGCCGCCGCCACGGGCGCCGCTCATCTGCCGTTTCATGCGCTGAGCTTCCCCAGCGCAGTGTCCTAACTAGCTGCAATCAAAGCAAAAAAAGCCGTTTCGGCGTTCAGGAGTCATATTTTCTTACTAAGTAAACTTATTGTCATACTTGCCTCGTATCCTCACGGCGTGTGTTGAAAACCACGCCATAGAGCGGGAGACGAAGCCATGGGGACAACAACAAACGCCGCGGGGATACTCTGCGCTTCGGCTTTGGCGGCGACCGGCGTGCAACCGGCCGTGGCCCAGACCGAAGGTCTCGTGATCGAGGAACTCGTCGTTACGGCGTCACGCGCCAGGCAACGCGAGGAGATAGCAGAGAAGCTGAGTAAGGACGTCGTATTCGACTCCCTTTCTCAGGACGAAATAGCGGGCGTACCCGACTTCAACGTAGCCGATGCGCTACGTCGCATAGCGGGAGTTGCGACGGAGTTCGACGAGGACGAGGGGCGATTCGTCAACATCCGCGGCATAGACGCCAATCTAAACTACGTCACCTTCGACGGTATCGGCGTACCGTCCACCGGGTCGTTCGGCGGCGGTGGACGCAACGTCAACATCGAGTTCTTTCCGTCGACTGCGGTCAAACGCCTGGATGTCTACAAGACGTTCACACCGGATATCGACGGTAGCTCGATCGGCGGCTACATCGATGTCGTTACGCGATCCGCTTACGATCAGGACGACACTTTCTGGGTAAGCGAAGTGACGCTCAGCAGCTATACCGCCGACGACATAGCGTCCGCCTCGGACGAGGAGTCGCTTCCGTTTCGGATCGAGTCGACGTACACAACGCAGTTCGGAGCCGACAACCAGTTCGGGATCGCGCTAACCGGGCTCTACAGCGAGCGGCCCCGTGAGCAGGATCGGCTCTTCACGGTCGGCGGCATCGAAGACGTGTTCGACAGCGTCGTACCGCCGACTCGTTTCGACTCGTCATTGACGTCCAATACTCAGGAGCGCTACGGCGGTCAGGGCAAACTCGAATTCCTGAGCGGCAATACCTATGCCTCCGTCGGCGCTTACTTCTATCGCCAGCAGGAAAACGAATTTCGCTTCAGGAACAATCTTCGCTTCAGTGCCGCGGACGTAACGGAAACAGGCGCGAATACGGCAACCGTCGCCAACGGCCGTATGGAACTCAACTTCGACTCTTTTCCCATCCGCACCCAGGGAAGGGGCATGCAGGCGCATTTCGAGACCGGAATCGGCGACGGTCTGCTGGACATCGACGTCGGCTGGGCCGAGCAGAACTTCGATCACGATACCCCGGCGCTGATATTCCGAACGGGTTTCGTTCCCGATCTCGGTGTGGACATCGACGCTTCCGATACCGTGCCCGCTCGCAGCACGTACAGCAATCCGGCGTACTTCGGCAATCCGGACAACTATGCGCTGTCGTTCGTTCGTGAGCGCGATCTCAACACCGACGAGGAGGTCGTAAACCTGCTGATCAACTATGGCTGGAACGACAGCCGCGATGCCCAGGGTCTGGGTTACAAGGTCGGCGCGGCATTTCGCAACCTCGAACGCATTCGCGACAACGAGGAGTTTCGCTTCTCCAGTGCGGACTTCGCCGACGTGGCCGCGACAGCAGAACTCGCACCGCTGCTGGCAACCGACAGCTTCCGGTCCGACTATTCGCCCGACAGCTTCCGGTTCTACGATCCCGGAGCCACCGCGGCATACATCCAGTCACTGGGCATCCCGCGCGACGACGGACGCTCGACATCGGCGGACTTCGCCTACGAAGAAGACATCCTCGCCCTCTACGGCATGCTGACTTACCGCGCGGACCGGCTCCACATCGTCGGCGGCTTTCGTTTCGAGCAAACGGATTTCGCATCCGGCGCCCGAGGCGACGCCGCAAACGACGTCGACGGGAGCTTCGATAACCTGCTGCCATCGGTAAACGCAAGCTACGAACTGACCGACGGCGTCTTTTTGCGGGCCGCGTTCAGCGAGTCCCTCGGGCGGCCGAACCCATCCGATCTGACGGTCACGTTCTCCGAAGTGCTGCCCGGCGACAGCGAATCCGGGCTGCTCGAGATTCGCCGCGGCAACCCGGACCTCGAGCCGCGTGAGTCGACCAACCTCGATCTGTCGCTCGAGTACTACTTCAACGGCGGCGACGGACTGCTGTCCGCAGCCCTGTTCCAAAAAGACATTGACGGCGACATCTTCGTGAGGACCGAGGAGATCACCGTCGACGGGCAGCCGGCGCTGGTCACGCAGAACACGAATGCCTCGGAATCGCAGGTGCAGGGGCTCGAGTTGCAGGCCTACCTCGGTGCCATGCCGTTTTTGCCTCCGGCGCTCGCACCTCTCGGTTTCTCGGCCAACGTGACGTTCCTCGACGGCGAGACAACGTTTCTGGACGGCACAACTCTCGACCGGCGGATTCGGCAGGCCGATTTTCTGGCGAACGCGTCCGTCTTCTACAATACCGGTACGGCGGAGTTCCGTATTGCATACAATCTGACTGACGACTTTCTCATTCGTACGAACCGGACCGACGACCGCTTCGAGCAGGTGGATGCTTCGTTTCGCTACTACCTCGGCGACCACTGGGTCTTCGGTCTCGAGGGGCGCAACCTGACGGACGAGCGCCGTCGTCAGCTCACCGGTACGAATCTCGATCTGCTGTTCGGCGAGACGATTCTGGGACGCCAATGGCACTTCGGCATAACGTACCGCCGCTGATAGTCCCGTGCCTGGCGCTGGCTGCCGGCTGCGCCGGCGGTGGACAGTCGCCCGCGCCGCTCGACGTCGCAGAGCGGTTCGCCGATCCGCGCGTAGCGGTCGTGGCACACAGAGGCTGTTGGGCCAATGCCCCGGAAAACTCTCTCGCGGCGATCGATGCGTGCATCGAGTTCGGTGTCGACATGGTTGAACTCGACGTGCGCGTTACTTCCGACGGCGTGCCCGTGCTCCTGCACGACGATGTGCTGGATCGGACCACGAGCTCGTCGGGGAGCATAGCCGCAACGGCGTTCGCAGATCTTTCGGACACGTACCTGCGGATGGGAGCCGGCGGCGAAACGGCGGCGCTGACGGTCGAGCGGCTGCCAACGCTCGAGCAGGCATTGCTTCGTACCAGGGGACGAATTCTCGTCAATCTCGACGTCAAGGTGAATGCTCACGACGCGGCAATGGCCGTCGTGGCGCGCGTCGGCGTGGACCGGGAGGTGCTGTTCAAGCTGCGAGAGGCTCCGGGCAGCAACGCGCTGAGTAGTGCCTCTTTCCTTGGCCGCTCCGCGTTCATGCCGATTATCGCGCAGTGCAGGCCGCAGCCCGACGGCGGGTATTGCGTGCAGGCGCTTGCCGACGTAGGCGATACGTACGCCATGTACAATCCGGTCGCGTTCGAGCTGGTCTTCGCGGACGACGGCTTTCTGGACCACGGCGTGTCTCGCCTCAGGGAGGGCGGTAACGGGGTCTGGGTCAATACGCTCTACCCGTCCATATCCGGCGGGCGCGATGAGCAAGCGGGCGTGCTCGACGCCGATCGCCATTGGGGTTCACTGATCGATGCGGGTGTCACCGCGATACAGACCGACCGTCCCCTGGAACTCGTCCGTTATCTGCAGGAACGTCATGAAAGGTAGAAGCTGCCGCGTTTGCCTGATGCCCTGGCTGGCACTCGCGTTATCGGTGCCGGCAGGATTTACCTGGGCTAAGGATGCGGTTCCGGAGGCCCTGACCTGTCCGGTCGAGGAGCGAATCGAATCCCTCGACCGAGCGGCCACCGTCGAGCGTCGCTGCTACGGAGTCCGCGGCCATGCGGTCGTCACCATCGCCGCCGTCGATCTCACCGATCCGCGCATCGGGTTTCGGGGAACGCCGGCCGGCCAATCCCCGACCCACGAATTCGATGCCGCGCTGACCTCCGAATTCGCAAGATCGATCGACGCATTGCTGGCTATCAACGCAGGCTATTTCGAGCCGTTCGACAGCGGAACTCACGGGAACCCGTCTTATCCGCAAGCGGGCGATCCGGTTAACGTCATGGGGCAACACGTAGTGGCCGGCACGACCGTATCGGACAACCGAATTTCGACCCCGCGGTTTCGACTTCGGGTCGACGGCGCGTTTTGCGCGACCCGGAACACCGTGACGATCGTTCGGGGCACCTGCGACGACAGCGTCGATGTCGCGATCGGCGCCGGACCGCTGCTGATGCTGAACGGGGAAGCGCCGCCGTTTGCCCGGTTCGACGCACGCTTTGCCCTCAAGAGAGCGCCGCGTTCGGTGCTGGCGTTGAACGCCGATCGCTCGGGCTTATGGCTGATCGTCGTCGACGGCCGTCAGCCGGGCTACTCGGAAGGCGTGAACCTGCCGGAGCTGGTGGACTTGTTGAAGTCGATCGGCGCGACCGATGCCCTGAATCTCGATGGCGGCGGCTCCGCCGTGCTGGTCGGGCCGGGAGGACGCCTGTTGAGCAGGCCGATTCAGGAGCGAATACCCGGCAGGGAACGCGTCGTCGCCAATCACCTGGCAGTCGTACTCACGGACGAATAGGCGCTATCTGAGCCGCATGCGCGGAATTCGGGCTTGTCCGTTTTCGTCGATTATTTGTCATTCAGGACATGGCCCGGTCGGCTAAGCTCGTCGCATGACGAGAAAGCGTACAGTCGCCGTCCTTCTCTACGACCGGGTCAACGCAATCGACGTAACCGGGCCGCTGGAAGCGTTCGCGACCGCGAACAGCAAGAGCGAACGCGACGTCTACCGTATCGTGTCGTGGGCCATCGCCGATCCCGTTGTCCGCACGGAATCCGGACTCAGACTCATGGCCGACGAGCTTGTGCCGAAGCGGCCGCGAGGCGATGTCCTGATCCTTCCCGGCGGCGCCGGCGTGCGCGAGGAACGAACGCTGCAGGCGCTTGCAGGCTGGCTACGGGAACACGGTCGCCGCTTCGAGCGCGTGGCGTCGGTGTGTACCGGAGCCTATGCGCTCGCGGAATCCGGCCTCATCGACGGCCGCAGCGTAACGACCCACTGGGCGTTCGCCGCCGATCTAAGGAAGCGCTACCCGCGTGTCCGCGTCCGTCCGGACGCCCTGTTCCTGAGCGACGGCCGCTACTACTCCTCGGGCGGCGTCACCTCGGGAATCGATCTCGCGCTCGATCTGATCGAGCGCGATCTGGGAGTGAGCATGGCAATGAACGTTGCGCGCGAGCTCGTGGTGTTTTTGCGCCGGACCGGTTCGCAGACGCAGTTCTCGCTGCCGCTCAGGATGCAGGCGCAAGCGGCCGGGCGATTGGGCGACGTCTGCAGGTGGGCGGCAAGCCATCTCGACGAGGATCTGTCGGTAGAGTCGCTGGCCACGCGGGCGGGCTTGAGTGCCCGCCAGTTCTCCCGGCGTTTCAGTGCCGCCTTCGGTGCGCCGCCGGCCGCGTACATCAAACGGCTTCGACTCGACGCCGGCCGGACGCTGCTGGGTGAGGGCATTGGCATCGCGCAAGTCGCGCACGCCACGGGATTCGGCAGTTCCGATGGATTTCGTCGCGCTTTCGAAAGCCGCTTCGGCGTGTCGCCGGGTGAGTATCAGAAACGTTTTCGGCAGAGCGGAGAACGTCGATGAGGCTGCTTACGCGGCGGGCATTCCTCGCCTCCAGCGTTCTTCTGGCCGCGTGCTCCCGGGGCTTTCGCGGCAGCGGCCAATCGAAGGAGCGCTTCGTGTGCCCGCCGTGTGGCTGCGCGGCAGACGGCCAGCGCTTCGACGCACCCGGGCGGTGTCCCGCCTGCGACATGACTCTGGTTCCCGACTACGAGCACCGTCTTGGCTTCGAACCGCGGCGGCTTGCCGCCGGCGCCGGCGAATTCGGGTTTGCGGGTGGCCCCGGCCGGGAAGCCCGGCGTATCACCGTGCACTACTATCTGCCCGACAGTGCGTTTCCGCCGACCAGAATCCTGCTCGTGGTGCCGGGCGCCGGCCGGGACAGCTATGAGTACCGCAACGAGTGGTTCGGTTTCGCCCGCGACAACGACGCGCTCGTCGCAGCGCTCGGCTACCCCGAGGAACACTACGACTTCGCGGCCTATCACATGGGCGGCGTCATCACGAACCTCGAGTTCGCCAACCTGCGCCCGCGGCCATCCGGCGCCGTCTACCTGAACGACGAAGACATCGCGTTCGACGTGAATCCGAACCGGGCAGACTGGCTGTTCGGTGACTTCGACCGGCTTTTCAATTTCCTCAAGGCTGCGACCGGGTCGCCCGCGGAGCGCTACGACATCTTCGGCCATTCCGCGGGCGGCCAGATACTGCATCGGTTCGTGCTCTTTCATCCCCGGTCACGTGCGGACAACATCGTCGCTGCGAATGCCGGCTTCTATACGCTGCCGCTTTCGGGCGAGCCGCTGCCGTCCGGAATCGCGGGCCTCGGAATAGCGGACGAGAGTCTCGTCGACTCATACGCCGCGAAGCTGACGCTGCTGCTTGGCGAAAATGACGATAGCGACGACGCCGGCGGTACGCTGCTGCGTACGCCAATCATCGATCGGCAAGGCCAGGGGCGGCTGTCCAGGGGACGCAATTTCTTTCGTATCGGGCAGGAGCGGGCGCGGCAGCTTCAGGCCGGGTTTCGCTGGCGTGTGGAGACGGTTCCGGACGTCGGTCACGACTTCAGGGAAATGAGCCGGGCCGCTGCAGCCTTACTTACTGCGCGATCTCCTGCGCTTCCGCGCGATCCCTGAAGGCCGCCGGGTCCGGGTCCCGATTGCCGATGTCGAGCCAGATGCTCGCTAACGGGCCGGCCCTCGTCCGCAGCCGACCCGACAGGCACGGCAATCAGAACGACCGCGAACGCAGCTATCGCGAGCGCGGCACGGGGTGAGTTACAGTACGCCCGTCGCGATCTCTTCACAGTTTCCCGAGCCGGCCGGCTCAACGATCGGAACCGCGGAAAGCCTTTCATGAAGAACTCGAAGTTCGGCAAGCTGATCCGGAAGATCAATCTCTATCCGCCTTACCTTGGAATGGCCGTGAGGGTGCGATCGGTCAACGAAGACTACACGCGCTTCGAAGTGGAGCTGCGGTCGCGCTGGTACAACCGCAACCTGTTCGGTACCCATTTCGGCGGCAGCCTCTACGCGATGACCGATCCGTTCTTCGTCTTCATCGTCATGATGAACCTCGGACCGGACTACACGGTCTGGGACAAGTCGGCGGCGATCGACTTTCTCAAACCGGCGAAAGGCACCATCCTCGGCGTCTTCGAGATCGACAAAGGCCGGCTGGAGGAAATCCGCCGCGAAGTCGACGAACTCGGTAAGAACACCTATCAGTTCGAAGCGGATCTCGTCGACGAAGCCGGAACGATCGTTGCCAGGGTGCGCAAAGGGGTGTACGTGCGCTCCAAATCCGCGCGGCGCCGCCAGCGTGCGATCAGCCAGGCTGCCGATCGAACGCAAGCACGAAGCTCACCGGGACGGCCGGACTGATCGACGGCAAGCCGACGACTTCCCGCAGCTTTTCGACCCCGTCGAGAAGGCCGAGCTGACCGGCGTTGATGACCAGCGGTTTGCGGCTTGCCACCAGCACACGCGAGTCGGACAGTCTGGCGACGGTCAGGTCGATCGTCAGGCTGACCACCATGCCGCGCAGCATTAGCTGACCCTCCGCGACCATCGCCGTTTCCTGTCCGGGATCGAGCGCCGAGACGGCCTCCATGTCCACGCTGGCCGCAAGGGTTGCCGTCGGGTTCTCGGCGGTCTCGAACAGCAGCGTACGCATGCGTTCGTCCCGGATCGGAACTGCGGTGTTGACGGAGTCCAGGTCGATCGTGATCGTGGCTCTGCCGTTGTCGTCCACCTGTCCGTCGACGGCTTCGAAGCCGTGGACCTCGGCCGCCGATCCCGCCTTGGTCGACACGAAACTGATCCGCGAGCTGTCGTTGTCCAGTGTCCACTCGGCGGATGCCGGCGCTGTCCACAGCGCGAATGCAAGGGCGGTAAGCGATAGCGTTCTCATAGGCTCTTACCTTTCCATGAAGCGGGCCGCATCGCAATGCATTCCTGCGCCGAAAAAACGGATGCCATGTGCCGATTTATCGATGCTGCGGGACGTCGCGTTCCGCTACGGTTTCCCATCGTCGCGCCGCAGGGTCCCGCGGTAGCCGGCGATGTGTCCGACGATCGGTGCCGCGATCGTCACGTCGAATGCGAAAACGCCGTCGCGATCCGATTCGAAGCTCCCGCCGGATGGCAGCAACGCCCGCGGCATGGGGACAGGGCCCAGACGCCAACGCCGCGGCACGTACCAGAGCTTGCCGTCGCGCAGCACCAGCGCGATCGAGACCGAAACCGCACCGAAACGTTCGCACAAGAGCCAGGCGTCGCGTCCATCGCCGCGCGACAGTTCGCTGCGAAGCTGCCTGGCGCCAAAAGTGCGAGTCCAGACCTCACCGCGTTCGGTGGGTTCGATCTCCACCCGTACTTCCGTTTCCTCGTCGCGCACTGGAAACCCGAACGTCCGCGCGACCAGCCGCCCCGTCAGACTGCGTGCGCCCGTCACCGCCGCCCGACCGCGCCATACCGTTGTGCGCTTGCCGTCGTGCAGCTCGCGCACCGCCGCGGGTAGTGCGCCGAAGCTCTCGCCGAGGACGTCGTGAAACAAGGAGCGGGGTTCGCTGCCGAGCTCGCGTGTCCCCATATGAATCGAGCGGCCGGCAAACACGCGCCGGTAGTCGCCAAGCGTCAGTGCGTTGCTGCCCGCACGTGCGCCGGGGCGAGGCGGCTCCCCGCCAAGCGTTCGCCGGACGATACTCTCGGCTGCCATCGAAGGTATGTAGGCGCCGTCGTCGCCTTCCGCCAGGAGGTGCCAGGCGACCGTCCTGCCACGGTCGTCGCTTGCCTCGACGAGCATGCCGCCGCGATGCTCGCCGGAGCGGAAAGTATTGATCGCCCGGTGACATAGACCCGCCAACGGGCTCAACGAGGGCAGCCGCAGTTTCCATCTCAGGTAAGCGAGCAGGTTGAGCAGACGATGCAGAATCTCCGGCACCGGCCCGGCCCCGATCCAGATATTGGCGATCTCCGGAAACTCGTCGGGCAGCAGCGTCAGGTCCGGCACTTCGACGAGCGAGAAGCGGCGGCTGTGGAGCGGCAGGCGTCCTGGCGGAGCAATCGTGTAGCGCCGGTTGTCGACGAGCCCGATGCCAACCGCTGGCCGGCCGCTCTGCGTCAGCTCGATCGGCGACCCCGAGTACCCGAGGACGGCCCGCATCACGTTCCTGCCGACGCCCGCGCCCGGCGATGGCGCGATAGCGACACTGAGAGTCCTTATCGTCAGCCTCCGCCGCAGCTCGTGTACTACGGCGGACGTCAATGCCGGAAAGCTGCTGATGCCGGACAGCACGAACACACCCGCGTCTTTCGCGGCCGTGTCGAACTGCCCGATGTCTCCAACGAACCCGGCCGCGTCGGCGAGATCCAGGTAGTTGACGCCATGCCGGACGCAGCAGCGAACGACGTCGTAACGGGAAGCGCCGTATTCCTGGAACGGGCCCGACGCGTCGACCAGGACGTCCGGCTGCACGGCGGCGAGAACGGGCTCGATGTCGCGCCGGTCGGCCACCGCCGGCGTCATTGTCGCAGCCGACTCGTGGCGCACGCAGAAGTCGCGGGCTCTCCCGGCGCTGCGCCCCGCGACGATCAGCTCGAGGTCCGGGTCATCGGCAAGCAGCTCTGCAAGCCGGCCGCCGAAGACCCCGTAGCCACCGAGAATGAGAACCTTCACCGGAGTATGCCGGCCTTGTTAACTTTGAGGCTGTTCGAGCGGTTCGATGTTAGCATTTTGCGAAACAGGAGCAGGCCTTGGTCGAGATTCCCGAGTACGAGACTTACAGCCTGCTGAGCCTGTATCAGGTACTCAACAGCATTCGCGGCGACCTGTATCCGGAAGTCTACGAGGCGCTGGTGAAGGAGATCGGCCGGCGCGTGCCGGAATCCGTAACCGAGCTCGAAGACTGCTACTTCGCGCTGGACAAGACGAGGCACCCCGACTACGAAGCGAGAATTCGCCGGCAGATCGAAGAGCTGGGCGGCTTCCGGCATGCAAGCATAGAACCGATCACCGAGGAGAACAGGTATCGGACCTTTTGGCGGCGATTCTGGGCGTACTTCTTCGACGGTATCGTATTGGGCGTACCTCTGGGGATCGGCGCGGTCGTTGCCCAGAACACTGGTGTCGTCGAGTCGGCGGCGTCACCCTACGTCCGGCAGTCGATGGAACTGGTCGCGGTCGCCTACGCGATAGCCATGCACGCCGCGTACGGGCAAACGCTCGGCAAGATGGTGACCGGCGTGAAAGTGCTCGACGTAGCGGAGGGCAGGAAACTCAGCCTGCGCCAGGCGATCGTGCGGGACATCGTGCCGCTGCTCGTCACCGCGGCGTCGACCGTCTACCTGCTGGCCTTCGGAGCGATGCTCGAGGATGCGAGACTAAGCGGGATGGCGGCCGTCGTTCAGTATGCGATTGGCGCGGCTGTCCTGGTATGGGGCGTCGCCGAGATCGTAACGATGCTCTTCAATCGCAAGCGACGCGCGGTGCATGACTTCATAGCGGGCACGGTCGTCGTTCGGATCGCCAACTAAAGAAAGGGCCCGGCCACACGGTGGCCAGGCCCTTCGATGCCTTAGCGGACGGCGCCCTAGTCGCGGCTCATGAACAGCCGCAGGATGTACCAGAACATCAGGGCAATCGACGCAAACAGCGCCATCGCCGCGGCCACGTACCTGTCCTGCGGGTAGTGGTGCAGGATGTTCGACGTGTCGTACAGCACCGCGGCGCCGGCGAAGCCGATCATCGCCACCGAGAACCAGGTGCCGAGTTCGAAGCCGAAGATCAGCGACGAGAAGATGCCCACGAGCGCGAGGATGCCGCCCCAGACGAGCATTCCGCGCAGAAACGAGAAGTCCTTGCGCGTGATCATCGCGGTCGCGATGAGTCCGCCGCAGCCGAGGAGCGTGACCCAGGCCGCGCTTTCGATGACGCCCGGCTGGGTCGCCATCGCGACGATGATCATCGGCGAGAAAATCAGCGCCTCGGCCACAACCAGCACCGCGAACGCGCCGTACTGCAGAGGCTTCGATTCGATCCTGTGCGCGAGATGCGACGCACCCCAGCCGACCAGGATGAAGGCGCCGAGCGTTGCCCACCAGTACTGGACCATCGTCGGTGCAATCTCGTAGGCGAGGCCCGATGAAACGAGGTAGGCGAGGACGCCGGCGAACGCAACGATCCCAAGGGCGACGTGCGCGTAACATCTCCAGATGAACGCCGAGCGATCCTCGACGGTAGCGCCGATAACCGGTCCGGCGTAGTTCACTTGATCCTGCATGAAGAGTCTCCTCATCGGGCGGGCCGGTATTCTAGCATCGCGGCCGGAACGATTCCGGCGACGGCCTTCACGAATCGGCGTTTGTCATATTCCCCAGCCGTCGTCGCGCAGGAACTGTTCGAAGGAGCGCGCGCCCGGATGCCAGTGCCGCAGCTGCGCCGGATCGCCGTCCATGCCGAACTCGTCGAAGTAGCGGTACATGAGCATGAGTTCCTCGCCCTGCGCGCTGGCGCAAGACTCCCAATCGACCAGTTCGAACGCGATCGGCCGCGCCAGCACCCGCGAAAAGGCTTCCGCCATCTGTACCGGCGTCAGCGCGTCGCCGGCAAGCGGCGCAATGTTGCCCGTCCAGACGGCAGGGTTCTCGAAAGCCTCTACGACCATGACGGCAATGTCGCGAACGGACACCTGCCGGTACACCATGTCCGGGCGGCCGGGGTGGTGCATGACGTCGCTGCTCTCGATCGTCTCGCGCTCCCACGCCCAGTTTTCCATGAAGGCGGCGGGCCGGAACACCGTCCAGGGAGTATCGAGTGCACGGACGCGCTGCTCGACCTCCCATTTGCTGTCGAGATGCGGGACGCCGGTATTCCGGTCGATAGTGGAGGCACCGGAGTACACGAGGTGCTCGATAGCGGATGCCGCCGCGGCTTCCGTCAGATTGATGCCCTGCCGCCGCTCGGCATCGACGCCCGCCTCGAGAAAGTCCTGCACCGAGAACAGCGCAGCGGCGCCGGCAAGCGCGCGGTCCAGGCTTGGCCGGTCCTCGAGGTCGGCCTGAACCACTTCGGCGCCGGCTGCCTCGAGCGCCTTCGCGGCGGGCTTCCCGGGATTTCGCGTCAGCGCCCGGACGCGGTGGCCCCGTTCGAGAAGCCGGGCGGCGACGGCCCCACCCTGTTTGCCGGTTGCGCCCGCGACGACGACGGGGCGATCGTATTTTTTGATCGTCTTTGTGCGTTCTGACATGATTTGTGTACCTCGTTGGAGCGGCTAAAAGTCAATAGAAGCTGGATTCTACGGCTGTAGAGCGGGTTCCGAGATCAACAAAATGCTGAACAGATAGATTAGAAAAATAGATCATGTTGGATTCGATTACCCTGGATCAGCTTAGGATGCTCGTGGCGATAGCCGACGCGGGCAGCTTCCGCGCGGCCGCAAAACGGGTGCATCGGGCGCAGTCGGCGGTCAGCCACGCGATTGCCACGCTCGAAAGCCAGCTCGGCATCGAGTTGTTCGATCGCGACGGCTACCGGGCGACCCTGACGGACGAAGGCCGCGTGCTGCTGGGCGACGCACGGCGAGTGATCGCACAGGCCGAGGGGCTGCGGGCGCGCGCCCGCAGTTTCCGGACGGGCGTCGAGGCGACGCTCGACATCGCGATCGATCCGTTCATTCGGCTGGACACCTTCGCGGCCGCGCTTCGGGTCGTCCACGAGCGCTATTCACAGGTCGCCGTTCGCGTGCACGCCGCGCCGATGGGCGGGCCGCTCGTAGCGGTGCGCGACGGGGGCAGCTCGTTCGGTCTGTCGGTGTCCGACGAGTTTCACGACGATGCGTTACACATGGAGCCCGCCGGCCGGATTACGCTGGTTGCCGTGGCGGCGCCCGGCCACGCCGTCACCCGAGCGGCGAGTCCGGCTGACGTATCCGATCAGCTCAACATCGTGATTGCCGATCCCACTACGCTGACCGCCGGCGTCGACTACGGGGTCGGCGGTCCCCGGGCGTGGCGCGTCGACGATCTCGAGACAAAGCGGGCGCTCCTGATCGCCGGCGTGGGCTGGGGCAGCATGCCGCTGCACGTCGTCGAGGACGACATCGCCGCCGGGCGGCTCTCGAGAATCGCTCCACAAGGTATCGGGCCGGGCGGCGAGACGCCGATGCCCGTATACCTGATTCGCCGCAAGGGCATCGCGCCCGGTCCGGCCGCCGCATGCTTTCGCGATGTGCTGCTCGGTGCCGCCGGCTCGCGGACTTGAGGACACCCGCGACCCGATCGCGCTAGACTCCCCGCAGCATACTCGGGTTTTCACGGGAGGTTGAGCGGATGCGAATCGGGTCGGTGACACCGATACTCCGGATCTTCGACGAGCCCAAGGCCAAAGCCTTTTATATCGATTTCCTCGGGTTTTCCGTCGAGTGGGAGCATCGCTTCGAAGCGGGACTGCCGCTGTACCTCGAAGTAAGCCGCGATACCTGCACGCTCCATCTCAGCGAGCACCATGGCGACTGCTCTCCGGGCGCCGCCGTCCGTATCCCGACGGACGATCTCGATGCGCTGCACGCCGAGCTGAATGGAAAGAACTACGGTTTTGCGCGCCCGGGTATCGAAGATATGCCCTGGGGCACACGGGAGATGGCGGTGCGGGATCCATTCAGCAATCGACTGGTTTTCGTCGATGCGGGGAGCGATACATGGCCAGAGTGACCGGAATCGGCGGTGTCTTCTTCAAATCGCGCAGCGACGCGACGGCTCTGGCCGCGTGGTATCAGAAGCATCTCGGCATCACGCTGGAAGACTGGGGCGGCGCCGTCCTGAACTGGGAGGAAGACGAGGCCGAGGACAAGGGACTGACCGTCTGGCACGTCGCGGCCAAAGACAGCGACTGGTTCAGCCCCAGCGAAGCGCCCTTCATGATCAACTACCGCGTCGACGACATGGACGGAATGATCCGGCAGCTCGAAGCGGGCGGTGTCGGGATCTTCAGGGGCCCCGAGGTGCTCGAAAACGGCCGCTTCGCGTGGATCCTGGATCCGGACGGCAACAAGGTGGAGTTGTGGGAGCCGAAGCTCTGGGACGAAAACAATAAGGAGTCGTCCTGAACGCAAGCGACGACCAGGACCGCGAGCCGGACCACGAGGCCTTCCTCGAGGCGGCGCTGGATGAGGCCCGGGAGGGACTCGCGGCGGGCGGCATACCGATCGGCTCCGTCCTCGTCGTCGACGGCGAGATCGTCGGCAGAGGGCACAACCAGCGGGTACAGAAAAACAGCGTCGTGCTCCACGCCGAGATGGCCGCGCTCGAGAATGCCGGCCGTTTGAGTCCGGCGGAGTATCGCCGGTCGACGATCTATACGACGCTGTCGCCCTGTTCGATGTGCAGCGGAGCGATCCTGCTGTACCGAATTCCGGCCGTCGTCATCGGCGAGAACCAGACTTTCCTGGGCGCCGAAGACTGGCTCGAATCCAGGGGCGTCGATCTTACCGTCATGAACCACAGCGGCTGCGTCGAAATCATGAGCCGCTTCATCGAAACCCGGCCTGCGCTCTGGAACGAGGACATCGGCGAGATCGGGTCGGAAGAATAAACAAGAACAAGAGGAGCGAAACGATGAAACTTGGCGCGTTCTCGATCAGCCTTGCCGTAGCGGACATCGAGGCATCTCGCGATTTCTATACGAAGCTCGGGTTCGAGCAGACGGGCGGCGACGTCGCACAGAAGTGGTTAATACTCCGCAACGCGGACAATGTCGTCATCGGCTTGTTTCAGGGAATGTTCGACAAGAACATGCTGACCTTCAATCCTGGCTGGAATCAGGAGTGCGAGGAGGTGCCCGAGTTCGACGACGTCCGCGGTATCCAGAAGGCTCTGCAGGAATCGGGCCTCGAACTCGACCAGACGACGGACGCCGACGGCGAAGGCCCGGCGCACATTGCCCTGACGGATCCCGACGGTAATCCGATACTGATCGATCAGCATCGCCAGGCCACCGGCTGATCGCGCCTACCTACCAGATCGAGTAGGCGCCTCCATTGCGCCGTTGGACTAGTCTTGGCACGACGATGTACCGGTATCCTGCAGCGACGAACGAATGGCAGTGGCGAACGAGTCTCTTCGCGCCTATCGTGCGATCAGGTCCAGCCTCGGCGACTTCGAGTTGCCGCCGGGCCGGCGGATTCCCGTTCACGTCATCGCCCATCGCCTGGGTATGAGCATCAAGCCTGTCGAAGATGCCTGTGACCAGCTTGCGGCCGAGGGCTGGACGATACCGGGCACCGAAACGGCCTACTTCGCCTGGCGTCCGGACGAAAACACCATCGCGGGGCTGTACGACTGCAACCGGGCCATCGTGATGGCCGCGGTCGACCGCCAGGGACCGAAAAGCCCGGGCGCCGATCCCGATCGGGCGCTGATTCGCGATACGCGCGAGCGGCTTGCCCGCCGTCGTTTGCGGCATGCATCGCTTGCAGCCAGCACCGGCGGGCTTTTTGCGGCGATAGTGGCAAGCAGCGGCAAGCGGGATCTCACGGAGCTCGTTCACGCGGCCAACGAACGTCTCCTTTATCTCCGGGTCGTGGAGTGCCAGCACATCAGCGATACCGCAAGCCAGCTCATAGCGCTTTGCGATCTGTATCTCGATGGGCGCTGGGACGAGTTGCGGCAGGCAATCGTCCGCTACCACGATCAGCGACGCGACCTGGTGCCGGAACTGTACGGGACCCTGGCGGCGCAGTAGCCGCGAACTGCCCGGTCGCTAAGCCGGTTTGATGTTGCTGTTCATCCGGAACAGGTTGCCCGGGTCGTAGCGTCCCTTGATTTCGGCAAGCCGCGCGTAGTTCGGCCCGTAGTTGCCCGTGACCGTCTTGTCGCCTTCCCATTCGATGTTGTCGTAGTAACCGCCGGTATGGCGCTCCAGCGCGGCGTGCCACTGCTTGCACATCGCCTTGCCTTCCTCGTCCTGCTCGGGGTCCGTCCAACCCGTGTAGTACACGAGCATCGACTCCGCGTTTCGATGCGGAAACGCCGTATCGAGTTCGCCGTGGTCCTTCACCGCGCCGCCCGCCGTATGCGTGAAGATCGCCGCGCGCGGGTCGGGAATGAACGCGTCGATCATGTCGTCGACGAGTGCCTGAGTGAACTCCCTGACCATGCCGTTCTTGGCATAGGACCGAATGCCGTGCGCGGTCGCTTCGTCTTCCTGGGTCTGCGTAATCTTGTAGTCCTGTAGCCTGACCGCATCGTCGATCATCGTGCCGATCGCCCGAAGCGGCGCCAGCTCTTTCTCGCCGGCGACCGGATCGCCGTCGTAGACGACCTCCATCGCGACGATGCCCGTCCCGTCCGGCATCGTCGCCATGACCGGGCCGACGTAGAGTTCGCGCGATACGTCGCGCGACCAGTCGGCATAGAACTCGAGAACGTCACGGGCCTGTTCGACCGGCCAGATCAGCATGCCGGAGAGCACGTTCCGATCGAACGGATGCAGCTGATACAGGAACCGGCTGACGACGCCGAAATTTCCGCCGCCGCCGCGAATCGCCCAGAAGAGATCCGGCTCGTTGTCGGCGCTGACGTAACGCATCCTGCCGTCCGCGGTGACGATCTCCGCGCCGAGCACGTTGTCGATCGTCAAACCGTACTTGCGGTTCAGACGGCCGAAGCCGCCGCCCAGCGTGTAGCCGCCTACGCCCGTATGCGACACGACGCCGGCGGTCGTGACGAGCCCATGAGCAAGCGTGGCGTTGTCGAGGTGACCCAACAGGGCGCCGCCGTCGCACCAGGCGGTTTGTGCGTCCGGGTCGACGTCCACGGTGGTCATGTCCGCGAGGTCGAGCATCATCCCGCCGTCGCAGGTCGACTTGCCGGGCCAGCTATGGCCGCCGCCGCGAACCGCGACGAGCAGGTCGTGATCGCGCGCGAAGTCGACCGCGTGGCGTATATCCTGAACGTTCCGGCAGCGGGCGATCAGCGCCGGGTGCTTGTCGTGCATGCCGTTCCAGACCCGGCGGGCGCTGTCGTAGCGCGGGTGTCCCGCCAGCATGACCGGGCCCTGCATCGCCTCGCCGAGTTCGCCGACGGCGGCTTTGCCGAGCTCCATCTCCGCCCCGTCGAGAGACACGGCACGAATGCCGGTGTCGACCGCCGTCGCGGTCGGCGCGCTGTCGCGACTGCACGCGCCGAGCAGCGGCCAGGCCGACGCGACGCCGGCGGCGACCGTCGTTTTGCAAAATGTGCGGCGGTCCATGGATTCTTCCCCAATCGATTTGTTCGGTTTTTAGAGTGTAGACCCTTATTTTCGGGCTGCTTTTTCAACTCTAAGGTGTTCCGGTGGTGCTTACCTGCCGGAAATCGTCGATTTCTGTGTGAATTTGCCGCAAGGGCCTGTTTGCGGATGCTAAATCAACGAACAGCGAATAACCCTGAATTAGCTGTTGTTTATTCAAGCTTAAATGAATAAGCTTGAATGCAGGGGGCATAACTCAAGGTTACTGGCATGAAACGAGACGAACTCGTTGGCGTGCTGCGTCAGCCGTACTCGGACCAGCGAGGCTACGGTGTCGAAAAGGTCGACAAGGCCGGTTTCGAGAACATCTGGTTCGTTGTACCGCCGAAACCGCCGCGGCGGATCTCGGAGCAACTGTCGTTGCCATTGATCCGCGATGCCAATCTGGCGCTGCAGGCCAGGCCGCACTGGCAGTCCGCTTCGGAGGTACAGCAATTGATCGCCCATCTGCTCGCGCGGCGGGAGGCGGTGTCGTCTTCGCGAATGGAAGGCACCTGGTCGACTGTCGACGAGGTCCTGTCGCCGGCCGCAGACGACACAGCGCGCTCCGCGACTGCCGCCGTGCGCGGCTACACCAACGCGCTGACACACGGCATCGGGGTCGTGCAAAGAGCCGGTCTCGCCGCTCTTACCCCGGCATTGCTCTGCAGTTTGCACGAGAAAGTCCTGCAAAAAGACCCGGCATTCAAAGGAATCGCCGGCAGGCTCCGCGCGCCCGGTCTGCCCGGCGACGTCGTGCAAATCGGCGGCTTCGGCCGAAAGGAGGATTCAATCTACAACCCGCCGCCGCCGGCGCGGGTCGAGCGATGCCTCGCGGAGGTTCTCGAATGGATGAGCGACGAGTCGCTGCTGCAGTTGGGCGATGCCGGCATGGGTATGGTGTTACCGGTTCGGATAGCGGTCGGTCACGCCCATTTCGAGGCGGTGCATCCGTTCAGCGACGGAAATGGCCGTGTCGGACGGATACTCTGGGCTTTGCAGATGGCAGCAGCCGGCCGCTTGCCGCTGTATCTGTCCGGTTTCGTCGAAGCCGAGCGAACCGAATACGGCGCCGCGCTCGGGGAAGCGCAAAAGCAGCTCGCCTATCGCCGGCTGATCGACTTCGTCTGCGAAGCGATCGTCGCCTGTACCGAAGAAGATCGCGTGACGCAACAGGCGCTCGCCCGCCTGCCGGTAGTCTGGCAGGAGCGCGGACGTTTTCGACGCGGATCATCGGCGGCCAGGGCTCTCGATCTGCTGCTGAGGAAGCCCGTCGTCACCGTGCGCTTACTGGCGGCCGAACTGAATGTATCGGTACAGGCGGCGTACCAGGGGATGCGGCGCCTCGAGCAGGCCGGTATCGTCAGAGACCGTAGCCGGCGCGGTCGTAGTCGAATCTATGCGGCGGAGGAAGTGATTGCCGTGCTGGCACGTCCGTTTGGTACGGGTACAGAAATCGCGCTGGAGACGGCTCGCGGGAGTCTGAAGGGCTGACTGGACGGCACCCGGGTTCTTAGAGCCAGTCCGGGAACGGGATACCCACTGAAACCGGTAAATCGAAAACAAAGACACGGTCGTCCGTATTCAAAGAGACGACAAATGGTGACGACCGATACTTCTCCACTCTCGATCGCGATTTCGAGGTTTACCGATGGCGTTCCCGGCGCCGATTCGAATTGCTGATTGACTTCGAGGTGTAGTACGGGCAGCAGGCGCGAGGCTCCCTGAGCGGGTCGTTAAGAGAAAAGGCCGCGAAGGCTGCGGATTCTGGGCGATGATTCCCAAGTACCTGCGAAGCCTGCCAAATCAGGAGGTTATCTACCAGTAGTTGGGTATGCTTGCTGCATCGCACCGCTCAGCGCCGCCATGCACGGAAGTAAACACACCTCGTCCGTCGACGGCGACGAACTCGCCGAAGCACTCTACGACGAGCACAAACAGAACCTGCAAAGCTACGTACGCAAGCGCCTGCCGGCGGCCGACGTTGCCCAGGCCGAGGACGTCGTTCAGGAGACCTTTGCGCGCACGATCAATCATCTCAACAACGGCAACTCAGTCAGGTCCCCAAAGGCCTTCCTCTACACGACCGCGCGAAACGTAATCACGTCAACGGTTTATCGCCGGCGCGACCGCATGGAGACCGAAGCAAGCGACGACATGGACCGCTACACGGCGGAGGCCAGCTCATCCTCTCCGCAACGGCGTGCCGCAGCGCAGCAGCATCTCGACGCGCTGATGACCGCGATATCCGGCCTGCCCGACAACTACAGGGAGGCGTTTGTGCGCCGCCGCATAAAGGGCGAGAGCTGCCGCGAAATCGCCGAGACGATGGACATCAAGGAACACACGGTCTCTACCTACGTAGCGCTCGGCTGGCAGTTGCTGTCCGAGTACTGCAAAGACCACAACATCCCGCTCGACAGACTCTCCGAGCTGTGAGCCGGTGACCCCCCCGGAACCCCTGTCCCTCCAGCCTGCCGCTTCGGCGGTTTGTGGGGGTTTTTCGAGTCCGTGCGTCTCACCCAATTAGGTTAACGCCAGGTAACAGGATCCCGGCTTCATCGTTGGGCACGATGCAGCGATCCGGCGCACGTCTGGCACCTATCTGGCAATCAATCGATCGTGGTTACCCGCCCGCGGGCCCTGACCGGCCGGCGGCGGTTGTTCGCATTCCGGCGTTACAGCTTGCCAATGTGGCGGCGCTACGCGGCCACGATCTGGCACGAGACGAGACGGGGGTTGGAGCGACGATGTCCAGAACAGTCACCAACGGCAGCAACGGCGACGAGACCGACGCGTCTACGCGCTGGCCCGAAGGCGCCGAAGTTGAGCCGGAGTCGCCCGGATTCCTCGAACAGGAAGAGGTGCTGTCCGGGTATGAACTCGCCGGCTTGTACGGCCTGAATCAGGCATTACTCGATATGGCGTTGGTGCTGCCCGGTTCCGGGCGGGCGCTATCGGCGGCAGCTGCCGCCGAGGTGGCGGGCATAGGCTACATGCTCGACAAAGGCGGGCGCCGCGATCCGGATACCATAGCGCGGCACAGCGCCGCGTTGTTTGCCTGCATCGCCGGACTGGCCCCCAATCCGCAAGTCGCGGAGCTGATGCACAGCCTCAACGACTATCTGCACGACGTTCGAACGCTCGAGGCCGAACAGTTCGATGAGGTACGCGCCGAGCTGACGAGCATGTGCGAGCTGCTGCTTCTGGAGCGATACGAGGAGCTCGTAAGCGCTATCGCGAACTATCACGACCGACGTCTGTCGGCGCTCTCTTCTCTGTCCTGCCCGACCGGGTAGGCACCGCAACACTCCGTTACGCTGAATCTGCTCGGGCGACAGCCCCGAGAAGCCCGAAACTACCCTACTCGATCGGGTAGGCGCGTCGTTCAGGGCAATTAGCTACCCTCCCGGTCAGAGAGCGACACCCTTAGATCGACCGGACAACGAAAGTAGCGAACGAATCCCTCGTGACTACCCGGTACGAAAATGAACTATTCTGCGCCACGCTCAAAAGAAAGCGT
The DNA here is from genome assembly GCA_028277185.1 of Woeseiaceae bacterium. Classification (GTDB taxonomy): domain Bacteria; phylum Pseudomonadota; class Gammaproteobacteria; order Steroidobacterales; family Woeseiaceae; genus UBA1847. The sequence continues at coordinate 132,004 of JANQGQ010000009.1, read as the reverse complement.
CATCGCCGGGCTTCAGACCTTGAATCGCACGATCGTCATGTCGGCGCTCGATCATGCGGCTGACGACGACGGCAAAGCAGCGGCCGCCATCGGTCGGCTCAGAAGAAAGCTCAGCCCCAAAACCAGCAGCGCCGACCTGGCCACGTGTACCGGCGAACTGTTTTCGACCGTCGTCGCCCGGACCGGCCGGCAGGACATCGTGGATCTCATCGAGGAAACGAATGCGCAGATGCACGAGTTCCGGGTAGTGGAGTGCGGGCGTGTCGACAACACGGCAAGCGAACTCCGCGGCATTTGCGAGCTGCTGCTGGACGAGTACACCGACAGGAACCGAGGGAAGCTGCGCGACGCGATTGCCGTTTACCACAGCCGAAGGCGTTGCCTGGTCACGGAGATCTGTGAGGTGCTCGCTGCAAGGTAATTGGCACCGATGGCGGCGAGCCACCGCCCAGCGTACTACCATAAACTTCTTGTATTCCGCGGAGCCCATATGTACTCTTTCATAGACAATAGTCATGATTAGGCTTCGCGCTGCAGAGACTATCCGCCAAGAGCAAAAAGTTCGTCGCGTCGTTGTACGAAGAGCATGGTAAAGCGCTCAGGAATTACGTCCGGCAGTTCGTTCCGCGCTGCGAGTTTTCGTACGCGGAAGACGTCGTCCAGGAGACTTTCGTTCGCACGATCAGACACCTCGAAAAAGGCAGGGCGATCGACTCGCCGAAGGGGTTTCTGTACAGGACGGCGCGCAACCTCATCACGTCCACGTTCTATCGAGGCCCGAGGCATCGCGGATTCGAGCCCCTGCCCGACATGGACGGAGACGAGAGCGAACTGCTTGCAGACTTGTGCTCGGCCGAGCATCGCCTGATCGTGGAGCGGCGACTCGAGGCATTCTGTTTTGCCGTCGCGTCGCTGCCGGAACGTTATCAGGAGGCTTTCGTGCGGCGGCGCGTCTGGGGCGAGAGCTGTGCCGAAATCGCGGACGCCATGCAACTGTCGAAGCCAGCCGTGTCGAACTACGCCACGCTGGGATGGAAGCGGCTGCTCGAGTACTGCGAAGAGCACGATATCGAGCTGCACGATCCCACGCCTCAGCGAAAACCGTAGGTCAGGCTAAGCCCATAGGTTCGGGGATCGCCGAACGCCTGCGCGATCGACACCGCCGGGTCGCCGACCGGAAACGCGAACACGACGTACTCTTCGTCGGTGAGGTTTTCTCCCCAGAGGGCAATCGTCAGCGCGCCGCCATCGCCGGCGGGTATGTCCTTGAGCGTCAGGCGTGCGTTCCACAGGGTGTAGGAGTCGGTTCGCTGCTCGCCGACCAGCGGACCGTAGAAGTAGTCGTCCGTCGAGGTCATGCCGAGGTGGGCGCCCAGGGTGCCGAAGCTCCACGGCGCAAACTGATAGTCAACCGTCAGCGCCCCGGCGTGGTCCGGCGCCAGCGGCACGTAGAACTGCTGCAACAGGCCACCGGCGATCGGGTTGGGCTGCAGCGGCATATTGCTGTCGAGATAGGAGTAGCTGGCTCCGATGAGGAGTCCTTCCAGCGGCGTGACGGTCAGCTCCATCTCCAGACCGTCTACCTCGACCTGTCTGGCCGCGTTGATCGTCTCGAGCACCGTCGGGTTAACGGGATCGAGAAAGTCGAGTTGCAAATCTTCGTAATCCGTCATGAAAACCGCGGCGTTGAGTCGGGCTCGTCGCCCCCAGAATTCGGATTTGAGTCCAAGCTCGACCGTTTCCGCGGTCTCTTCCTCGAACGGCGCAAAGCTCACCGATCGCGTATTGACCCCGCCCGCTTTGTATCCCGTGCTCCATTTGGCATAGGCAGAAAGCGAGTCGCTCCACACGTATTCGACGGCAATGGTCGTGTCGAGATGCTCCGAGTCCCGATCGGCGACGCTGAGCGCGGTCTGGAAGCGGGTCGAGGAGCGCTCGTCCTCGGTATAACGCAGACCCAGCGTCAGCCGCAGCGCGTCGTTGAGCACGTCCGGGTTCCACGTGGCCTGGCCGTACGCGGCTACCGAGCGGGCCTCGGAATCGACGATCCGCGGCGGGACGAAGTCGCCCGACGCAAGCGCGTCGAAGGTGGTCGGCGGCGTGATCGGGCTCAGCGGCGGGCCGCCGAGGACGCCGAAGATGTCCAGCGTAAACAGACTCTGCAGCGTCTTGGTGAGGTCTTCTTTCAGATAGTAGAGTCCCGCGGCCCAGTCGACGCGGTCCTGGCTGCCGATCAGCTGAAACTCCTGCGAAATCTGATCCTGGTCCATGACCGACGAGTCGTTCAGACCGTTGAAGTACAGGACGCCGAGGTAGTTGTTGTCGCTGTCTTCCTCCAGTTCGCGGTAGCCGCTGATGGACTCGAAGCGCAGGTTTTCCGCTACCTCCCAGCCGACGGTCAGGCGATGGCCCGAGTGCGTGCTCCGGGTCGGTTCGAGCGGCAGCGCCGGCAGACGGGTGACCTCGCGGCGGTCGCGCTCTTCGCCGAACAGGCCAATTCGGTCGGCGTAGAACTGAAAGTAGTTCTGCGCCGTGCTCACGTTCGAGGTATCGAAACTGTAGTCCAGAACGAGTACGTCGCTTGCCTGCCAGTTGAGCGCCAGCCGTCCGCCGTCTTTGCGGAATTCGGTGTAGTCGGCTTGCCCGGGCGCGGTGTTGTCCACCCAGCCGTCGCGCTCGGAATGCAGGTAGTCCAGCTTCGCGCTAACGCCGCCGACCTTCGGAAGGTCGATACGGGTCACGTACCGCAGCTCATTGAAACGACCGACGTCTACCGTCTGCCGGAAACGGAATTCCCCGGTCGGCTTCTTCGAGACCAGATTGACGGTGCCGCCGATAGCGTTCCGGCCGAAGAGGCTACCCTGAGGGCCGCGCAGCACTTCGACGCGCTCGAGGTCGACGAGGTCGAAGCCGAGCCCTTGGGAGCGCGAGAGGTATATCCCGTCCAGATACATCGCCACGGCCGTATCGCGGGTCACTTCGCTGGGATCGCCGGGTGCGTTACCCCGGATAGCCACGATCAGGTTCGACGTCGTGTTGCCGACCGGCACGACGCGCATGAAGGGAATCGTGCCGACCTCGAGAGCTTTCAAGTCGACTATGCGCTGTGCTTCCAGTTGCTCACTGCTCATCACGGATATGGCGATCGGCGCGTCCTGCAGCGATTGCTCGCGCTTTTGCGCGGTCACGATGACCTCGTCCAGAACGTGTTCCGCCTCCTGTGCCGAGGCTCCGTCCAACGGCATCAGGACGAAGGTGGCCGCTATCGTCGTAATGGCCGTAGTCGAAAAAAAGGAGTCTCTGGCGAGTCTGCATGCGTGCATCGCTATCCCCCAAGGATGGTCGGCGTCAGAAAAGGCGGTATCAGGAAAGACGTACGGGCAACTCGGAGATACCGCGTACGAACAGGGTATGAAGTCGGGTCAGCTCTTCACTCGACGGACAATCGATATGCGTGTAGGCGTTCAGCAGCTCCTCGAGCACGACGCGCAGCTCGAGCCTCGCAAGTGCCGCGCCAAGGCAGGTGTGTACGCCGTAACCGAACGCGAGATGCCGCCCGACGCGCGGGCGGGTGAAGTCGAAGCTATCGGGATCCGGAAACGCCCGCGGATCGCGGTTCGCCGACGCCAGTATCGGCATGACGATCTCGTTGGCGGGTATCTCGATTTCCGCGATCTCCACGGCCCGGGTAGTTCCCCGAACCGTGGCGAGCACGGACGGGCTGAAGCGCAGCAGCTCCTCGCCAAACGCGGGAATGGATTGTGGCGACTCACGTAGAGCGGCGATCAGGTCGGGTCTTTGAGACAGGAGCGATACGGCGTTGCCCAGGACCGGAACAGTGGTTACGTACCCGGCCGAAACGATCAGGCGAAGCAGATCGCAGACTTCGTCATCGGTGAGCTTGCGGCCGTCCACCTCGGCATTGACGAGATGAGTCACGAGATCCTTCTGCGGCCGCTTCCGCCGCTCCGTCATGATCTCCGTGAAGTACCGGTTTTGCCTCTCGACCGCCGCGGCGAAGGCAAGCTTGTAGTCTTCGTCAACCGGCGGTAGCGAGATGCGCTCCTCAAGCGCCAGCCATGCGTGCAGCTCCTCGGTGTCCTGCAGCGCGTCCTCGAGGCCCACGATCTTCCCAACGATCGTGCCGACGTAGGGGTAGGCGAACCCCTTTATGAAGTCGGCCCGCTCCGCCTCGAAGTTCTGCAACAGCGAGCGCACCATCTCATGCATCAGGGGGACCAGAGGCGCGGTCGCGCTGTCGAGGAAAGCCTTGTTGACGAGGGCGTGGTACTTGTCGTGTTCCGGCGGATCCTGAGAGGCGATCAACCGGGGAGGCGCGCTCTCCTCGTCCGGGGATCTGGAGTTGTAGAGCTCATTGGCCGCGGCAGCCGAGAATGTCTTCGGCTTGTCGAGTACGTACTTTACGTCCTCGTAACGGGTGACGGCCCACGCGCCAAACCGACTGATCCTGCAGACCGGAGCCTGCTCCCGGAGCTTTGCGTAAGTCGGGTACGGATCAGCCTTGACCTCTTTGGATAGCAAATCGATTTCGGGGCAAGTGCAATCGTCGTCCGCCATGTGCTTCGCTCCGATTTGCCCAACGCCCCGTCGCTGCCTTGGGTATCGCTACTTGTATTCGATGAGCCTGTTGAGAATGCTCTTTTTGATCGCCGCGTAGTTGGTTCTGACACCGAACGCTTTCCGCGCGGCGTGCAGATGCCGATTGGCAGTGTTCTTGCTGATACCCATCTCAGCCGCCACCTCGGTAATGTTGAGGTCTTTGTTGGCCAGCATGTCCAACACCTCGAGCGGTCTGGAGTTGATTTTGATGATGCGGCTCTCCTGATCTTCCCGGCCGAGCAGCTCATCGGCAAACTTGCGGGTCGATACGAAGTCGATGGCTTCGCACAAGAGCTGCAGGTCTGACATGCATTGCTGAACCTTGCGCTTCAATACCGTCGGGCTCAGCCCCTTCAGCGTAACCGCAAGTACTACGTGTCCATTGCCGTTCCTCGCCTCGATCGGGGTGTTGTAGAAGTCGTAGTACCCGAAGGACTTGTTCAGCTCGTTGGCTTCGTGCATGCAGCGTGAGTACTCACCGAGTTCGACCGGGGATTGAAAAACGTGCTCGTTGATCGCGGAGCGAAATATGGGCCGCGTATCGTCGATTGAGTGCTTCAGGGCGAGGTCGTACTCCCATAGCCCCGCCGCGTCGTAAGTGGTGATCAGATCCGGCGTGATCGAGATCAGCTCTCTCGAGTCTTCCACGCTGGCCAATCGGACGAACGCATAATCGCCGAAACCCAGCCGTTTGACGATGTTATCTATTCGCCGTTTGAAATCGCCGACGTCCGTGGCGGATGACAGCTCGAAATAATAGCCGTACTCACTGCTGAGCATGGCGTCCGACGGTCCCTCGTCCCGGACGGGCTGCGTGGTCGCGGAACCGGACATATTCCGCTTCGTTTCCTTCAGGTCCGCCGCTTGCCCCGCCGCTGTTTTCATTTTTTACCTCTCTGTCTAAGAGGTACGACGTTGCCAACTGACTAATCTAACCAACGCGGCCGGCGCACAAAGACTCGCCTTTTATGGAACAAAAATAACAATTATAGGAATTTTGGCGCAATTCCACGCGTTTCACAGTTCGATCTGTGACAAAATTGATGACAGATTTGTGACAGGCTGCGCGTTTCAGAAAAGTCAATGCCTGAAAACACCCATTCCTATTCCCGCGCAACCTAGTATCTACATGTCTCTGTCATGTTCTGCTGCATTCGTGGAACTAGTGAAAGGCACGACAAGTCGGGTGCGTAGATACGCAACGTTGCAGGACGCAAACAAGAACTCAAGAAGAGCGTCGTATCGATGAAATCGGCGAAGAACCACGAGGTCGCCGCCTCGCTGTTTCAAGAGCACGAAAACTCCCTGAAGAGTTATGTGGTCCGGCACGTACCCGGCTACGAGCTGTCGCACGCCGAGGACGTCGTCCAGGAAACCTTTATCCGCACGATCAAGTATCTGGACAACGGCAAGGTTGTCGACTCGCCGAAGGGTTTTCTGTTCACGACGGCGCGTAACCTGATTACGTCCATGTTTTACCGTGGTCCTAAACGAGCGGAGCTGGATTCGCTATCCGACGTGGACCAACATGCGTCGACTGCGAACGCCTGCTCGCCGGAGAACAGGGTGTTCATGCAGCAAAAACTCGACGCGCTCAGCACCGCCATATCGGCGCTGCCGGAGCGCTATCAGGAAGCATTTGTGCGGCGGCGCATATGGGGCGAGAGCTGTACCGAGATTGCCGAGCAAATGCAGTTGTCGGAAGGCGCGGTATCCAACTACGCCACGCGGGGGTGGAAGTTGCTGGACGAATATTGCAAAGAACACGGGATAGTGCTAAACGACTTTCCCGATCCGGAGTAGTTGAGCGTCCGTTTCGCAACCCGGTCTGTGAGCAATGAAAGAATCAGGAAATCTGACAGAGGATTCGGTGACCATCGAGGCCATGCGTTGGGTCGTCAGGCTCGACGATCTGACGCCCATGGAACAGAAGCGCCTCGACCGCTGGCTCAATGAAAACGATGCGCACCGCGAAGCTTTCGATACCGCGATGCAGGAATGGGATTCCCTCGCCTTCCTGCAGCAGCTTCGGGACGATCCGGTGGCAAAGGGCGATCCGTGGGTGGCCCGTAAGCGTGCACGACGAAAGCGAAACCGCAGCTACGTCCTGACGTTAGCCGCAGCCGCGAGCATCGCGGCAATGGCGCTCGTCGTCGGGTGGTCGCTGCTACAGCCGGCTGGTTATTTGGCTGAATACCGTACGGCAATCGGCAAACAGCAGGATGTCTCCCTGCCCGATGGCTCCTTCATTCTGCTCAACACGCGCACGAGTTTGAACGTTCAGTTTAGTAAAGAGCGGCGCAGCGTGTTTCTCGAAGCCGGTGAGGCGCACTTCGAAGTCGCTCACGATCCGGACCGTCCGTTCGTCGTCGCTACCAGAGTCGGCGTGGTTCGCGCCGTCGGGACGGCATTTACGGTCTATGTACATGACGATGAGGAGACCGAAGTTACCGTTACCGACGGCGTAGTCGAGGTTTCGCAGGTGTCTGAACCTCTGGTCGCTGCGCTACCGTCAGCGGAATTGCCCGACAGTCACAGTCGTACCGGTTCGGTACAAACGCTCAGTAAGGGGTCCAACGCAACCATCTCAAATGCGATAGAAGTCGTTGCCGCCGTGGATACCGAAGCAATTGAGCGCAAGTTATCGTGGCAATACGGCATGCTCGAGTTCGTCAACACGCCGCTCGGCGAAGTAATAGACGAAGTCGGCCGATACACACCCAAGACCTTGGTCATCGCCGATCCGGAACTCGAGAGTTATCCGGTAACGATCATTGCCCGCACCGACAACATCGACGGTCTGCTGAGCAATCTCGACGTTAGTACCGAAGCGTTTGTCGTTACACAATCGGGCAGCCGCGTGCTCATTTCATCGAGAGCAGAGCTTCCGTAAGAAATATTCTATATATGCGCGCATTCAAGCACGCGATTCCGATTTCCGTTTTCCTTTCTTTTGGGTTCCCGACGACGAGCCACTTACGAACGGACCGCTGAAACGAACCTATAAATCTAGATACTCTCGCGTCGACTCTTAAACATAGTTTCTGAACGTTCCCCAGACAAATACGCGTTGAGTTCGTCGTCTCCTGAAGCGATTTTGATGCGTAAGCGCGCCGCATATGGGCAAATGTCGATGCATTCCGTTTCCTTAACTCCTTGTGGTGAAGTTTCCAGCGCGGTGACGTCTACGTTGAAATAGCTTAGATCGCGATCCTAATCACTTCCAAGGTTTTTTGTGATGACCGGCGACCTAACTATTAGCAAGCTCAACAAAATGCGAAGAACCTTCGGGGAAGGGGGAACAAAATGCTGAGGCTACACAGTTTGCAGATAAGCCTGCCTGCGCTGACAAGAAGAACAAGAACTGACATCCGATACATCGTTCTCCTTTCTTTATTGATTTTGTGTTTATCGCAATTCGCTCACGCACAATCCGAGTCGGATGCAGAGACCGTTAATTTCAACATTCCCAGTCAGAGCCTGCCGAGTGCATTAAGTACGTTCGCGCGGCAAGCGAAATTGGAGCTTGTGTTCGCCGAACCTGATTTCGATGCGGTGCAAACGGTCGCGGTTGTCGGCAGATTCAGGAGAGAGCGTGCGCTGGAGCTTTTGCTTCAGGGTACAGGATTGCGGGTCGGGTACGGCTCGGGAGACAGCGTAATCGTGCAGCGTGCGGAGCCGATGGAGACGACGGGCGACGTGGGGATTGGCAACTACGCCGACACTCGTGATTTGTTGGCTCAGGCGAACGCCCAGTCCAATGAGCCATTGGCAGATACCGGCACCTCCCGGACCGAGCGCAACGCCGAGTCAGAGAAACCTGTCGGCGAAACTAAGGATGCTGTCCTCGACGAAATCGTCGTTACGGGGACACAGATCCGGGGTGCCGGCGCGGCAGGTGCCGATGTCATCACGCTGGATCGGAGCTACATCGAGGAGGGTGGTTTTGCCACCACGCAGGACGTGCTGCAGTCAGTTCCGCAGAATTATGGTTTAGGAGCGAACGAGAGCGTATTTTCCGGTGGTTTGAGCGGCACAAACGACATCGATTTTTCATCGAGTGTCAATCTGCGCGGTTTGGGGACGGAAGCGACCTTATCGTTAGTTAACGGTCGGCGAACGGCGCCGGGGGGGACCGTCGGTGGCTTCGTGGACCTCAATTTTATCCCCGCCAGCGCGATCGAGCGGGTTGAGATCCTAGCGGACGGAGCCTCTGCCAACTACGGCTCAGACGCCATCGGCGGGGTCGTCAACGTCATTCTGAAAAAGGACTACGATGCCGCTGAAACCCGAGTTCGATACGCGCCCGGTACCAGCGATATTGATGAGATCCAGTTAAACCAGGTGTTCGCTAAGAGCTGGGAGTCCGGCAGCACAATGTTGTCCTACGAATACTACGACAGAAGCGAGTTGAGGTCGGAGGACCGACCCTATGCGCGCGACAGCGATCTCACAGCCTTTGGTGGTACGGACAGCAGCACCGCGTTCAGCAACCCTGGCAACATCGTGGGCTACACTGCTGCCGATGGAACTTTCGTATCGACGCAATTCGCGATACCCGGCGGTCAGGACGGCACTGCGCTAACGCCCGCTGATCTTTTACCCGAAACGGAAAATTTGCAGAACATTCGGGAGGGCTCGTGGATTCTACCCTCTCAAGAGCGACACAGTGCCATGTTGAGCTTGTCGCAGGAGCTATCAAACACGGTCGAACTCTTCACAGAGATTCGCTACAGCAAGCGCGAGTTCGAAAATCGTTCGGTTTCTAGGGGAACCGCAAACAGGTTTACGGTGCCGAACACCAATCCGTTTTTTATCGATCTGGATCCCTTGGGTGGCTCCACCAGCATACGTGTGAACTACCATTTCGTTGATGACTATGGTCAGCCGCGAACCTCTGGTGAAGTGGAATCCGTCGGCGCCACCCTCGGCGCAGTCTTTGGTCTGGGTGAGTCGTGGGAACTGGAGGCCTATGCTTCTCTAAGCAGCGAGGAAAGGTTCAACAGATCCGATCGGATTCCAAACACCGCGTTGTTCGAGTTAGCGTTGGCAGACGACGATCCTGCTACGGCGTTCAATATCTTCGGTGATGGCTCAAACAACAACCCTGCGACCCTTGCCGCCACCGAAGGCTTTCTCACGAGAAACATTGAATCCGAGTTGATGGTATTCAACGTTGTCGCGGATGGGGAGTTGTTTGAACTGTCGGGGGGCGCAGCTAAGCTGGCGATCGGTGGGGAATTCCGTGATCAATCGCTGGATTCCAGTTCGATTGTGTTCACACGGACACTGGAACCAGTGCTGGGCACGAGTGGTACCAGCAATTTCGTTCTTGAGCGCGATGTTACAGCGGCGTTCGCGGAACTCTTTCTGCCGCTTGTTTCGGATCAGAACGAAAAACCCGGTATCAAACGGCTCGAAGTATCAATCGCTGCTCGCTATGAGGAGTACAGCGATTTCGGGGATACCCTGAATCCGAAGTTCGGAGTGTCATGGTCTCCGACCGACGCGCTGACGGTCCGGTCGACTTATGGCACTTCTTTCAGGGCACCGTTTCTCACGCAGCTCGATGTTTCGCAACCGCGGGCGTTCAGCTTTATTCTGCCAGATCCCAGTTCGCCCGCGGGTGAGTCTCGTGTGCTCATCAGATTTGGTAACTCTGCATCGGTACAACCGGAGGAAGGAACTAGTTGGACGGCGGGCATTGACATAAAGCCAGACTCCATGCCCGGTTTTAGTATTGGCCTGACGTATTTCAACACTCAGCTTGACGAAAAGATCGCTGCACCCATTCGCTTCATAACAGACCCACTTCTGCAGCCCGACGATTTCGCGCAAATCATAGCGCGCGTCCCCGACGATATTGATCTGGGGACGGTGACGACAATACTTCCAGAGTGTGTAAATTGCGGCACGCTAACGGCGGATGACATCGAAGTCGTCCTCGATGGTCGTCTTACTAACATCCTCAAATCTGAACTTAGTGGTGTAGATCTCAATGTAGCCTACGAGTTTGATACGGGCGCCGGTTCGTTTAATGCGTTTGTTAATGCAAGTCACCTGATTGGGTTCGAAGAGCAGCTTTTCCTTGGTGGATCGTTGGAAGACGAGCTGGACGTTTTGGGAGGACCGATGTCGCTGAAGGTGCGTGCCGGAGTAAGCTGGAACAATGGTGGTCTGGGTGCTGCCCTGATCGGCAACCACATTACCGACTATGTCTCCGACCGATCGCCCGCATGCAACGTCGAGGCATGTCCAGTGGGTTCCTGGACGACGTGGGACATCAACACGCGCTACGATTTCGATGAAAGCTACCCTGGCCTTTTGCGGGGAACTCGCTTTTCCATCAACGTTCGCAATGTCTTTGATGAAGATCCTCCGTTTATACATCTCAGCACACAGGGCTTGGGCTATGATCCTGTGAACGCGAATCCTTTTGGTCAGTATCTGGTGTTTCAGGCGACCAAGGCATGGTAACCGGTGCGAGATCCATGTCACCGGCGATCGTGCCTATCTTGATTTTGATGTTCTCCAATCTCTGGGCCGATACTTCATCTGTTGACCGCTTGATAACCGCGGACGAAAAGCTCACTGCGAAACGAGCCATCAACGTAGAAGATATGTTTTCTCTCAATAATCTGGGCGGTCACGTAAGAGAAGGGTTGAGTGTCTCTCCGGATGGCCAGGCTGTCGCGTTTCAGATGCACAGCGCTGACGTGGAGGAGAACAATTACACGGTGGACTGGTATGCACTGGATCTAACAGAGGAGACGGGCCCGATCAGCATTGGCACAGCAGGTGACCCACTGCTGTTTCGAGCCAAAGTTGGGACCAAGATAAACGGCTCGTGGCGATCAACCAATCCGGCTTGGTCACCAGATAGTCAGTGGGTCGCCTATCGGCGCATGGATGATGGTGTTGTGCAAGTTTGGCGCAGCAGCCGGGATGGCGGCACTCATGAGCAGTTGACGGAAAGTGACGTCAGCGTCGATGCTTTTTACTGGTCTGAAGACGGCAGGCAGGTCTGGTTTGAGACAGATGCGGCACCAGAACGGCAGGCGGAGTACCTGCGGTCAAGATGGGACGGTGGACTTAGAGTTGACGATGAAAAGTTTAACCCAAGGTCAGGTGAATACCGGATGGTACCGTATGAAGCAAACTACGGTAGCCCCTCCTTGTGGGTGCTGGATCTGTCGTCCGGCCAGACAAGGCCTGCAACCGAGGAGGAAACCCAGAGTCATTTTGACGTGGAGTCGCTTTCGATACGTTCAATATTTAGGGGAGCGGATCGCGCTGCTCGGGTTCCGGGCCGGCCCCATTCCAGTGCAGCAGTGGCATCTTACGATGGGGAGTACCTCGCCTGGATAGAAAAGGTTGATACCGCATCTCGCGGGAATTCAAGCAATCAGCTTCACGTTCGCTTGCCCGGTCGCCCAACTAGTCTGGACGTTCGCTGTGAGTTGGACGAGTGCATCGGATTGCGGGCGTCGGGCAAACTGTGGTGGAGCCGAGACGGCAGCGAGGTGATATTTCGGCGCTGGGGTAAGGGTACTGATAGAGGGACTATTTTTGTCTATGCCTGGCACGTCGATAATAATGCTGTGCGCAGAATATACGCGGACAACTCACCGTACTTGTCAGCGTGCTCGTCAACGGGACACTCATTGATCTGCTTTTCAGACGAGCCGACACGCCCACGAACCTTGGTCGAGATATCCTTTGCGGACGGCTCTCTTGCCGAAATCTACGACCCGAATCCACAGTTTGATGAGATTCAGACTGGCAACGCCCATCGGGTCGTATGGAAGAACGAATTTGGCGCTGAGACATTTGGCTGGGTGGTTAAGCCCACGGACTATGAGGCCAGCAAACGTTATCCACTAGTGATCGTTCAGTACAACGCGTCAGAGTGTTTCAAGGGCGGAACCGGCTCCGAATATCCGTCACAGCTGTTCGCCGCTGAGGGTTTCGTGGTTCTGTGTACGCAGCATCCACCCTTTGTGGCACCGACGGATACGGCGGATTGGCAAGATAGCTACAACTATTATCTATCGCATCGGCAAAGGGCAGCCTCTCTGGATTCGGCAATTGATCTGTTGGATGAGAAAGGCTTGATCGACCCTGCCAAGGTTGGCATTACCGGATTGAGTTCCGGCGTGGACGCAATGAGCTACGCTCTTAGTCACTCCAACAAATTTGCTGCAGCGATCGCTGCTGGCCTCGATTGGTCTCCAGTCGCCTACTATTATCTTGAAGCGTCAAAACGGCCACTTCTTCGCGAAGCGGGGTTCGGCCGCCTCGGTACCGCCGACGACAAATTCTTTGCGGAAATGTCGCCCGGCCTTAATGCTAGCGAGGTAAGTGCACCTATATTGATACAGGTTTCTGACGATGAGGTATTCGGTGCGATGTTCAATTACGTGACGCTTACGGAAGAAGGGCACGCCATCGATATGTATGTGTTCAATGACGAATACCATATTAAGTGGCATCCAAGAAATCGCAAGGCGGTGGCCATTCGATCAGTTGATTGGATGCGGTTTTGGCTCAAGGGTGAGGAGGACTCTAGTCCTGCCAAGGCAGAGCAATACGCTCTTTGGCGGGCTATGCAGGAGAAGCGAACCGCTGTACGTACGCCCGCCACTTCCGGCGTTGGTTATCTTCCCGCGCAAGATCACAAATCAATAAGGTTCTCTGGCGAACGTAGCCCGGTGCCGTAAACGTTGGAGGCAAGCTCTTCCTCTTGTTGACTTTGAAACGTCGCGCGGACAAGTCCGAGTGCTGGCCCGAAAAATGAACGCCGGAAGTCCGTGCAAACATGCAGCTTGGAGTCATGCGGTAGCACTTGGGGTCTCACTACGCCAGTTTCTCAGCCACGCCTCCGCAAAAATGGCGTGCACCATCGGAAAGAACAGGAAGGGATTACCAACGATTTCCGACTCCGTTAAATTCGCCTCCGTTTTCCGTCTGTCGAGCACGCTTTCCCGTACGAGCAAGCCGTCCAGAAGAAACTCCCGAAGAAACGGGAGATTTCCAATTAATAGTTGGTTGAACGTGCTGACCGTAACGCCCTTGGTAGTGCGTCTGGTGATTTCCGGTGGGATTTTTCCCGAGAAGGCGTCGCGCACCAGCGCACGGTCTCTACCACCGTAGGTTAACGTGTACGATGGGATTTGCAGACATAGCTCGATAATCGGTTGGGAAATCAGCGGGTGCACAGTGGATGCATAGTGGCAGCGTCGCTGATAAAAATTCTGACTGTCAATGATGTTGGCGATCTGATTGATCTTATTGGGTGGAAGATGCGCTGCATCATCCACCCAGGGATGCCGGAAGTCGCTGGGTTTCAGCGCGTCGCTGGTGGCCTCGCTTAGAAGAAGTGGTGGTTTCAAACGCTTGACGTAAGGGTCGTTTTGCCGATGAAAAATACCGGCATTGAAAACTGTCGCCATCACCGACCAAATCGGTTTTCTGGTGAAGCGGGAAGTATCTGCAATGACACCAAGAATCTCTGGCCGTAGGCCGTGTCGCCAGGCATAGTCGGCGGCAATAAGGGACGTTGCCGTTTGTTCAAAGAGATGATCTCCTCCTTGGCCGGAGAATACAGCCTCAACGTTACGTTCCTTCACCAATTCTTCCCTGTGCCGCTCAAGCTCAGGGGTCAACTGTGTCTCCGCCGGCCTGGCGAGCTTGGTTGCATCAAACATACTGTCGAGCGACTGGTCAGAGGCGCGAAAGGGCAGCTCAATGAGTTCGACTTTCGACAAATCCGCTGCCTTACGCGCAAACAATCGTTCATCTCCGCTTATCCCTTCAGTGTAATAGTTCTCACAGATTACGTTCGCCTTGACAGCTCGTTTGGACAAGCATGCCAACACGACAGCCGAGTCGAGGCCTCCCGATAAGCTAAGTAGCACCTCGTTATAACAAGACGCCCAAGCCTCCACGCAATATTGGATTGCGTCTCCCAATTCCTGCATAGCCTGCTGACGATCTTCCACGACCTGTGCGTCATGTATGCGGCCCGGGCTCCAGTAGAATGTCGTTGTAGTGCCGTTGATGCCGATGTCGACACACTCGCCAGCAAGTACTTGCCGTACACTGCAAAGACCAGTGTCTTTCGTAACAAGACGCGGAAACTGAAGGTACGCCGCAATGTGGTCCCAGTTAATTGTGTTACGTACCAGGCCAAGGGCCACACAGTCATCGATGTGAGAGAAGACGACGTCTACACCTTGATAGTTTGTAGACAAGCAAGGTATCGCACCTGTCGGATCGCGCAGTATGCGAACGTGTGCACCATCCATGCTGCGCAGTATCGCGACATAACGCCCCCAATAGTGCTCTATCAGATGTCGGCCATCGCTCTCGCCGATTCGCTTTGTTTCACGCTCGTTCAACGTGAACTCGTGTGATTCGTACTTGGGATCCGCACAGCGTTTAAAGAGTCTGCCCAATACAATACCGGCGTCTCGATCTAGGCGATACGATTGGGACGACCGGGGCCTTTCACCAACGTGATATACGCACAATCCTTTAGTATCGAGCGCACATGTCCATTTTGGCAACGCTTCCTTCAAGCGTTGGACCAGAGATTCCGCGAGAGCTTCTCTTTCCGCGACCCGATGGTTCCATATAAACGCGATGTAGCGATGCACTTCGAATTTCCCGTCTTAGACTGCCATAATCGGCGTAAAGCAACGAACGTAGTCCGCCGTGTCGTTCAGGATACAGTCGTTTCCCTGCACCCAGCAATGAGCGCCAAACGGCTCGGCTTTAACGCCAAACACCCAACTTGGGAAGAAGCGATAGTGTGCGAGAAACTCGATCAGAGCGAGGGAATCATAAAGGCACAGGTATTGTCTCACGTAGTACGGGCGAAGGTGATGAAACACCGCTACCAGTTCACGGAGCGTATCGTAGT
The DNA here is from genome assembly GCA_028277185.1 of Woeseiaceae bacterium. Classification (GTDB taxonomy): domain Bacteria; phylum Pseudomonadota; class Gammaproteobacteria; order Steroidobacterales; family Woeseiaceae; genus UBA1847. The sequence continues at coordinate 116,460 of JANQGQ010000009.1, read as the reverse complement.
CCGGGCTTTGTTCTTTACTATTCCGCCGCTTTCGGTTATCGACGCCTCGCACGATTCGTTGCATTGACTGCCAGCGTAGTTTCCACGAAGCTCTGAGCGCTGCTTGGAAAAACACCACACAGTGACGGACGCTAACAGTTGGGCTTTGGGTTGCTCCCGTGGTTACGAGCGTGTTTTCCGGAATTCGCAGATGAAGGGAGATCGCTTCTTTGCCTTTCGTACTGTCCTCAGCAAGCAACCCTTTGTGCGATAGGGCCTGGACAATAGACTGCGCACTCTCGATATCAACCGTTCGACCATCCGGGTATATCTCTTTTACAGGTTTCATCTCCGCTTCAGCTGAATGTGTCAGTAACTCAATCGCTGTCTGCGTGTTTCTCTCATTCAGACAAAGATACTGATTTTGGCGAAGATCCAAGAAAACGAGCCGTCTGCCGGATACACAAAAGAACACATCCTCGGCCAACTGATAGGGTGATGTCGTCATGGATACATGTGATGTGATTTCGTGTGAAGCGTATACGATCGAAATACTGCGAAGTGTTGTTTGAGCGCTCGACGCGGTGCTATCGGGAATAAGAGGTGCGCGGCGTCGCCGCCGCGCACCTGCAGAGCGCCGTTAGCCCCAGAGGCAATCCATCCAAACTTCTGGGGGGTCGATATCGGCGTTGGCCGGATCCAGCCTGAACCATTCGCACTCAGGACCGAGGCTGCCCAATGTCCTCTCGGACACGAGGCCCAGTTCTATTACGATTTCATCAGAGTTCATGGACAGCTCCTTCACAGTTTTGGGGGTTGTTAAACGGCCACATCATCGTGGCGAAAGCTAACCTATCGAAGCGTGCCGAAAGCCGTCAAACATATCTGAAGGGCCGCGAAAACGAGCCGTCTGGCGGATACACAAAAGAACACATCCTCGGCCAACTGATAGGGTGATGTTGTCATGGATACATGTGATGTGCTTTCGTGTGAAGCGTATATGATCGAAATACTGCGAAGTGTTGTTTGAGCGCTCGACGCTGTGCTATCGGGAATAAGAGGTGCGCGGCGTTGCCGCCGCGCACCTGCGGAGTGCCCTTAGCCTCCGGGGCAATCCCTCCAAACTTCTGGGTCGTCGATTTCGGCGTTGGCCGGATCCAGGTTGAACACTTCGCACTCAGGACCGAGGCTGCCCAATGTCCTCTCGGATACGAGGCCCAGTTCAATTACGATTTCATCAGAGTTCATGGATAGCTCCTTCACAGTTTTGGGGGTTGTTAAACGGCCACATCATCGTGGCGAAAGCTAACCTATCGAAGCGTGCCGAAAGCCGTCAAATATATCTGAAGGGCCGCATATGAACTCGACGCCGTAGCGTGCAGAACAAGATGTTCGCAGGACCATTCACGTCCCAAAGAGAACTCCTTAAGGGGGAGGGAAACGCTCATCACTCTGGGAAACTAGGCGTTGCGCTGGCCGAATGCATTTCGCACCGAAATCCATCAGACGTCGATAGAGCTTCCAGAAGCTGTCACCGGACATTGGAAACTGACCCTTTGCGGGCAAAATTGTTGACCCACCTTTGTTTGAATCGGGCCGACGTATTGTGGGGCTGGTCGGATGCTGACAAAGGAAGAAGTGATGGAAATCAAGATACTGTCTCGTCGCGGGATGTGCATACGGGGAACTGAGAAGGAGCTTGGGATCTCTCGCGACAGGGTCAGAAAGTACCTGTGGGGTGAGGCGCTGACGCCGGTCGAGCAGCGCGGTCCGGGCCGACCGCGCAAACTGGCGCCGTACGAGAACTGGCTGCGCCGGCGAGTGAAGGGCGCGGCGCCGATTCGGCTGCCGGTGACGGTGCTTCAGCGGAAGGTCGTCTGCGGGACGAGTGTTTGAACTGCTACGAGTTCGAATCACTCGCGGATGCGCGTGCGCAGATCGAAGCATGGCGAATGGATTACAATCACGAAAGGCCACACAGCGCACTGGGACATCTGACGCCAAACGAATACGTCAGACCACATCAATCGGCGGAACTCAGAAGCGGGTGAATTCCACTTAAGAACCTTGCCTTTTTTGAGGCAAGCTCACTGCTAAGACTCTCGGCCCATGACTTGTCTACCTTTCAGGGAAGCTTGCGCACTGGTCAGCGGGCCGCTGAACCGATTGCTGAACCACGCCTTCATTATGCACTTACGTGATGCGAGCCAGCGATTGCGGCACGTCGAAAGCCGGCACAAAGTGTCGTCTGCGAGCTAGAGTCGGTCGTGCACGACAAGCGGTGTGCTGCGTTGCGCACGCGCACCATAGGGATACGATTAACCTAGCCGCAAGCGTATCCGCCATTTTCCGGCTCTTCTGGAATTGCGGGGTTTACCCCTTCGCAGTAAGTGCCAGTAGAACCCAAGGTCTTCTCGAATACGGGGCCCCACTCAATGACGATTTCATCAGAGTTCATCGACTTCTTCTTGACAATTTTTCAAGTTGGTCGATGACTGTGTCATTGCGGCAGGAGCTAACGTAGATTGCTGTGGGAAAGCCGTCAAACTAATCCAAAGTGCGATGCATGCTCTTTTGGAGCGGTGCTGCGTGAAGCACGGGGAGCATCGCAACGCACATCCGAACCACCGCTAACGCAGGGGTAAGGAAACGCGCTTTCCTCTGGCTAAGCGGACGTTGAGTTGAGCAAGTACTCCTCGCACCAAGGAGAATCGACACCCCAACGTCTTCTCGGATAAGAGACCCAACTCAGTGGCAAAAACCAGAGTAAACCGGCGCGTCGAGATCCGACAAGGGCTTCCGACCGACTTGTCGTGAAAGTGTTTGACGGGTACACCCTACCAAACAAGAGGAACGCAGCGATGCCTCGGTGCACATTCGAAATCCAACTAGGCTAGGGGCAAATAATCCAGCCCGGGTCGATAACATCAGCAGGCTCTAGGCAACCAAGGTAACACTCGCACAAAGGGCCGAGGTAGAGCGGTGTGCAGGAGCTGTCAAGTGTATCTGGAAGTGGTCTTAACTTGAGCTCACCCATTTTATTCCCGCCGCGAGAGAAGAAGGGGTTCGATGAATACCATAGCGGTTGGTCAGCGTGCCATAGGGCCGTCTAGCAGAAGCGGCGTTCTTTAGACTCTTCAAACGACGGGAGACAAGCAGGCTGCTCAGAAATGTCAGGGTAATCCGCGACCTTTAAACCCGATCACCCGAGTCGAACGCCTATTCTCTCCAAAGAATAGATTCTTTTGACGGCTCTTCACAGCTTGCTCTAACTTTGTTTCGGCGCACGGCATGACGATTCAGTCTTATCTGGGCCGCAACGTAGAGATTCATCAATGAAGAAGTCTTGGCCGAGCTTGGCGTGGTCTGGGAAGAGACGAAGGGCGAAGCGTACTTTAGATTACCGCGAAGGGTCTGTTTGTGACTTCCGCAAGGCTGATTGTTGCTGAGCCTGCTCACATCTCCCGTGAAAGATCTGCCCAGTGCTTAGGCTGCGCACGCGTGACAGGTCTGGAAGCATGTTTCGATACGCCGCATTCTGCTGGAACGTCCGGGATCCGACAAAGCTGCTGTCGGGACGCGATCTGATACACCGCGAGGAGTTGAACTCCGCATCAACATTCCGTGCTAACAGGTATTCAGGCCGCAGCTTGGTTGAGCGACTGGAAAGACACGAGACAGTGGAAGGCGGCTTTACGTGACTAACGATTCCAGCATCGGCGAGCGAAGGCACCGAAGCGCTCCGCCGCCTTGGGTATCTGCCCTCCGTCTCTTGGCTGACGAGGTCACCGGACGGCTAAGGCTGCTGTTTGCGTTTGCGCTACTTGTTGTCCTGATCTCGTCGGCGTTGGCAGCGCTGTCGCCGGTCGTACTGAAGCTCATTGTCGATCGCCTGACCAATCCGGGCGCACTGGATGGAATATATCTTGCGGTTGGATTTCTGGTTCTCGCATACGCCGCCAGCCACTGGCTGTCTCGATTCCTCGGCGAGCTGCGCGGGCTGGTTATCGGCCGGGCTAACCAACGGCTGCATCGCAATCTCAGTCTGCGGTTGTTCAAGCAGATTATGGCGCTGCCATTGCGCTTTCATTTGGACCGCAAGACCGGTGCCCTGAGCCAGACGCTTACCAACGGTCTGACTGGATATCGCATGTTGGTTCAGCATCTTGTGATGACCGTGCTGCCCGTCGTTGTGGAGATTGCCACGATGAGCGCTGTACTCGTTGTGCTGGGTCAACCGGTCTTTCTGGCAATAATCGGCGCAACAATGGCTTGCTATGCGGTTGCGTTTGCGGTTGGTGCGGTACAGCTGACGCACCCTGCTCGCGCTGTGTCCTCCGCTCATATCGACGCCAATGCACTGATGACGGACAGCATCATCAACTACGAGACTATCAAGTCCTTCAGCGCCGAGCCTCGCATGCACGATCGCATGGACGAAGCCTTCGCCGAAACGGAGTCACGTTGGGCACAGTTCTTTTCCCGCAAGGCGACGAATGGTGTTGTCGTTGGGACAATTTTTGCCGTGTCCCTCGGCACTTCCGTATACATAGCTGCAGGCGAGGTTCAGCAAGGGCGCATGAGCCTCGGCGATTTTGTGCTGGTCCATGCTTACATGCTGCAAGTATTTCGACCGATGGAGATGCTCGGATTTGCGTTCAGAGATATCGCGCAAGGCGTCGCGTTCATCGAGAAAATGATCGACGTGTTTCATCAGGAGCCGGAGCAGGCGTCATCCGGCAAAGTCAGGACACTGCCGCCGGGGCCGGGCGAATTGGTGTTCGAGGGCGTGTCGTTCTCCTACAACGATGAGCGCCGGATTCTCGAGGATGTGAGTTTTACGGTTCCCGCCGGGAAGACCGTTGCACTCGTCGGCCCTAGCGGTTCGGGTAAGTCTTCCCTCGTTCGACTGCTCGTGCGGTTCTGGGAGCCCGATAGCGGACGTATCCTGATCGACGGCGTGCCAATCTCCACCGTTTGCGGAGCGGGCCTCAGGGCTGACATCGCCGTGGTTCCGCAGGATACCGTGTTGTTCAATGACACGATTGCCTACAACATCGCGATGGGCGGCGCAGATAGTTCCCAGGAAGACATAGAGGCTTCCGCTAAGCTTGCTCATATTCACGATTTCATAGCCGCGCGCCCGGAGGGCTATGACACGCTGGTTGGTGAGCGTGGGCTGAAGCTCTCCGGTGGCGAGAAACAGCGCGTCGCGATTGCCCGGGCTGCGCTCAAGAAGCCCAGGATATTCGTGTTCGATGAAGCGACGTCGTCACTGGATTCGAAGACGGAGCAGAAAATCCTCCGCAATATCGAGGAGGTTTCGAAGGGTACGACGACGCTGGTCATCGCACATCGGCTCTCGACCATCGTCGCGGCAGACGAAATCCTCGTGCTCGAACAGGGAAGGATCGTCGAGCGCGGCACGCATCGGGACCTGCTTCGACTTGAATCGGTGTATCACACGATGTGGAATACCCAGCGGCATGAGCCGAAGAAGCAGTACGAAAGGGCGGTTTGAGCGCGGACTTCCGGATATTTTTCAGATTTTTCCCGAGCGCCGTTAGCATCGTTGCTACCCTATAGGTCATAAAGTGAGCGCAATGATCGATAAGAACCGGTACCGCATTGTGTCAGTCCTCGCTGCACTGGCTGTTTCTGCACCCGCCTTATCGGCGCAGCCACCGCAGTTGAGCGAGGAACAGTCCGCCGCCGCTGCGGCAAACTATCAGCAGTACTGCGCTCTCTGCCACGGCGAAGATCGCCAGGGCCACGTCAACGATCACGCTCCGTCGCTCCGGTCGACGTCTCTGATGACGTCGGGGATGCGCGAAATCTACTTCACCACGTCCTACGGTCGATTCGGTACTCCGATGGCTGCGTATCTCGACGAGATGGGTGGCCCGATGACGAAGTACGAGATTCGGGACCTCACCCTTTGGCTGCAGAGTCACGTAGCTACGGAACCGTATACGCCTTCCTACGATGCCGTCGACGGCGACATCGATGTCGGTAAGAAGATCTACGCCGAGCAGTGCGCCTCATGCCATGGCCAAAACGGCGAAGGGGGTACCGGAACCGCCCTGGGCAATCAGGCCATGTTGTCGCTGACCACGGACAACTTTCTCAGGTATGCGATAGAGCATGGACGGGACGGCACGGAGATGGCGGCTTTCGGTGAGACGCTGTCGGACGAGGAAATCGACGGTGTCACCGCGTTTCTCCGCAGCCGCGCGACCGGCTGGACGGTTGAAAAGCCGGTTCTGCGATCACCGCCCCCGGCAGGCGACTATGTGCTCAATCCCGATTCCCCGAAAGCCGAGTTCAATTTGAAGGACGATCTCTACGTCATGTCTGCTGACTTGCTGGAAGCGCTGCAGGCCAGGAAACGTATCGTCCTGCTCGACACGCGGTCCCCGGCCCAGTGGCAGGTTTACAATATCGAAGGCTCCGTGCCGATTCCGTATTACACCGAGTACAGCGAGCTCGACACGTTCCTGCAGGACCTGCCCGACGACGGAACGATGATCGTGACCTACTGCGCCTGTCCAAGGGCCGCGGCCGAGCGCGTCAATACGATGATCCGGGAGCTTGGATTCACCAATACCGCGGTGCTATGGGAAGGCATACGGGGATGGGTGTCGTTCGGGTATCCGGTTTACCAGGGCCAGACGACAGCAGAGGTTCAACCAGCGGCGACCGGTGCCGGCCAGACCGCTGGAGGAGCACCCTCAGGACCATAGCTTGTGCTCGGTCTCCCGGACGAGTTTCCACGCGGGGCACTCGAGCGCCCGGCTAAGCCGAAGCACCATGTCGAGGCTCGGATTGCGCTTGCCGCGCTCTACGAGGCTGATGTAGGTCGGGTGGCACTCCGCCTTCTCGGCCAGCTGCTCGTGCGTCAGCTTCGCGTTCTTGCGGAGCCGCCGGAGGATGTCGCCAAAGAGCGTTGCTGAGATCGGAGTAGCCACCCGCCAAGAGTACGGGGTTGCGACTATTGTCTGTACAGACAATAGTCATGATTTGGCTGAGATTTCCGACACGAATATGGCGTAAGAACGTAGATTCAGCAGCATATGGCTGGCTTGGGCCCTGCCGAATCTATGCGGTACCCCGAAACGCTGGCGGCGTCCATCTTCCGGGCACCGTTACCCGAACGCGACGCTGAACCGCGGCAATCGGCAAGCGCGCCCGCGCATTGCCTGACTCCAAATAGATTCTTTTGACTGATCTTTACGGTGTGCCCTACGTTGATTCTGTTGAACGGAACGACGACTCAACCGTATCTAAACCGCGATGGAGAAAGTCATGAACGAAGAAATCCTGATTGGGCTCGGTGTAGTTACCGAAGAGACCAAAGGCGAAACCGCATTCTGGGAGTGGGAAGTGTATGTCTGTGACTTCCGCAGAGCCGGCGACGAGAGCTGCTGATTTCAGTCGAATCAGAGTGCGCCGGAAGTCTCCGGGATCGCCTTACCTAAACTGAAATGGAGAAACTCATGAACGAAGAAATCCTGATTGAGCTTGGCGTGGTCACGGAAGAAACGAAGGGTGTAGCTCAAGTCTTCGAGTACGAATCGTACGTTTGCGACTTCCGCCTGGACCCGGACCGTCCTTGCTGAATCTCGTCGCGTCAGCGATGAAGCGGCCGCGCGGAGCCTGGCCGTCAGTCGCGCGCCGCCGCCAGTAAGACCAAGCGACGCCAGGCGTGTATCGATACGCGGCATTCTGTTGGAACGCGAGGAATCCGGCCAGGGCGGCCGCCGCACAGCGACTGACGCATTTACTGCTTTCGAGTTCACACGGCTGGCAGCGGGTGCTCGACGTTCCAGGCCTGCGTGTATTTCACGTGCCCCACGCCTCCGGTGCCTGCCACGCCTATACTCTTAAGCACGATGGCGGCGTCGTCCTCGGCAAACTGTTCGAGAGCGGGCCGGACGACACCGCCACCCCTTCCGATCCTGCTTTCGACGAGCGTGAATCGAAACGCCTGATCGAGTCGCGTGGCCTGCACCTCGTCGAGCACTACTGGGGCCACTACGTAGCGTTCCTGCTCGCGCCCGCCGGCCGGGTGCGCTACCTGCTCAGGGATCCGAGCGGTGGATTGCAATGCCACCTGACCCACGCCGCCGGCGTCGACGTGATTCTTTCCGATATCGAGGACTGCGCTCTGCTCGAGCTGCCGCCGTTCTCGGTCGACTGGGATCACGTGACCGCATTCTTTCTGCATACCCGCTTGATTACGCGATCCACCGGTTTCAGGGAAGTGACCCAACTGTACGCCGGAGAGTGCCTGGCCATCGACGACGACGATGGCGATGCGCCCGCCCGCCGGATGAGACGCTCGTTCTACTGGGATCCCGTCGCCGTGTGTGAGGCGAACACAATCGAAGACCCTGACGCGGCAAGGGCGACCCTGCGCGAAGCCGTACGGCACTGCGTCAACGCCTGGGCCTCCAGCTATGACGGCATCGTGCACGAACTGTCGGGCGGTCTCGACTCGTCCATCGTCGCGGCTTGCCTTGCCGAAGCCAACGTCGACACCGATGTAGTCTGTCTGCACTACTTCTCCGACTTATCCGAAGCCGATGAGCGATCCTATGCAGAGCTTGCGGCGCGGAGCACCGGCTTCGAGCTCGTCGAAGCCGAAGCCCGCGTCTCGGAAGCACCGCTCGAAAGCTTGTTGGATCGATCGAGGCGCGCCACGCCATCTATGCTGGGTCTCATCCCGGCTCCGGAGCTCGTGAAGCGGCGCCTGGTAAGCGAGCGCCGCGCGGGAGCGGTCTTCAGCGGGCAGGGCGGCGATCACCTGTTTCAGCACGCGGCCACCGACCTGATCGCCGCCGAATACGCCCGGCGGCACGGCTTACGGCCAGAGCTCGTTCGGGTCGTCAAAGACACCAGTCGTATGACGGCCAAATCGGTCTGGTCGACGTGGGCAGCCGTGGCGCGCTACGGGCTGCTGGCGCGGCCCTTCGATCCTTACGAATTCCATTTCAGAATGCCGGCAATCCTCAGTGCCCAGGCCCGTGCCGGCCTGCATCCGGATGCCTACGCGCACCCGTGGGTTCGGCGAGCCGGGTCCCTGCCGGCCAGCAAGATCCGGCAGATATTCAACGTCGTCGACTGTCAGCCCTTCTACCGAATGCCCGATCCGGGTGCTGAGCTGGTTCATCCGCTGATCTCGCAACCGCTGATCGAACTCTGCCTGCAGATCCCGACCTACGTGCTGGCGCACCGCGGCAAGTCGCGTGGCTTGGTTCGCGAAGCCTTCGAAGGGCAGGTTCCGGCGGAGATCATTCATCGACGGACGAAGGGCAGCACGACGAGCTACTTCACCCGGATGCTGGTGGAGAATGCGGCCTTCGTGCGTGAACGCCTCCTCGACGGCGCCATGGTAAACGCGGGTATTCTCGACCGGCGCGAACTGGAGCGGCTCCTGTCCGAACGCAGTCTGATACGCGGCGAGGAGCTGGGTGCCGTTTTAAACGGTATTCGGGCCGAAACCTGGTTGCGCAACTGGGAAGACCCGCAACGGCGGACGGCGGCCTGAAGTGAACCACGCTCCGGGCATCCGCCTTTACGAGGTCACAGCTTTGCTTCGGTTTCTCTTACGAGGTCCGATGCCTTGACGTTCAGCGCGTCAGCTATCCTTAACATAGTGTCGAGACTCGGATTGCGCTTACCCCGCTCGAGCAGACTGACATAAGTCGGGTGGCACGCGGCTTCGGCCGCCAGCGTCTCTTGCGACATGTTCATCGCGGTCCGGTGACGGCGCACGATCAGACCGAAGTGTCTGGCTACGGTGTCTCTATCCATGAAGCAACGATAAGCGGCAAAGACTATTGTCTGAACAGACAATAGTCTTGACAATCGGCAGTCACAAATCTGCCATATTTGGGCGCCGTAAACTCGCCAAATCTGGTAGGTGCGGAGCGCAACCCGTTGAGGCTATAGTCCGCGCATGAACGGGAGTTTTCGGGAAGGCCGCGGCCGCCGCGCGGGCCGTCTGAATAGTCATCAAGTGAGAATCGACTGATGGCCCGGAAAACCGACCCCGTTGAAGACACTCCCGAGGAGGCTGCCAGCTCGATCTCCGACGCGCTGGAGTTCTTGCGCGACGAGGCCGACGCGGTCGGAATGTCGGACGTCAGCAACCTGCTGGAAGAGGCCTCCGCGAAATCAAGGGAACACAGCGCAGCACTTGCTTCGGGTACCTCCCCCGTGCGCGCGGCATCGGCGGCCGCACGGGGGCAACCTTGGCAACGCCGCTACCTGCCCATCGCAGCGGCTGGCGTTCTCATGATGGCAGCCGTCCTCGCATTCATGCTGATGACGGCACCCGACTATGAGGCGACGTATCGAACCGCCATCGGCGAGCAGCTCCACATCCGCCTGCCGGACGATTCGATGCTCAGGCTCAACACCGACTCTGCCGTCACCGTGCGCTACACGGACAAAGCCCGGCGCGTTAATCTCGAGCGCGGCGAGGCCTGGTTCGACGTGACCCCGGCTCCGGCCCGGCCGTTCAGCGTCGACGCCGGTTCGGGCACCGTCCGCGCCGTCGGCACGGAATTCAACGTCTGGCTCGAAAACCAGCTCGTCGAAGTGACGGTCGGTGAGGGCATCGTCGAAGTGCGCGCCAACGACGCCGAAGGCTTTGCCGCTACCGCGGAACTGCTCAACGAGGGCCAGACGCTCGCGTATAAAGACGCTCTCGGACCCGTCGAAACCGCCGCCCCTGACGAAATCGCCCGGCAGCGCGCCTGGCGGCAAGGCTTCCTCGACTTTGACGGGCACACACTCGCCGAGATTGTTGAGGAAGCGGGCCGCTACACGTCCATGCGCATCACGATCGCCGACCCGGAACTCGAGGCACTCACGCTGAACGCTTACATCCGCGCAGGCGACGACGAAAAGCTGATCGAACTGATCGAAAGCAACGCCGGCCTCGCCGTGCAGCGCGTCGGCGCCGACGAAATCCTGATCGTCCCCCCCTCGCCGCAAGACTAGCCTCCTCCAACCCCTTCATCCGAGCCCGGCTCCCGGCCGCGCGGCCGCTTTCGTCCCGGTTATACTGGGTTCCCGATGTGTTCGTGGCTTGGGCGTTACTGGACCGCTTCTGGGAAAAATCTGACAATTACACCGCGCACGATCGAGTCTCTACCTTGAATAAGAGGGACATCGCATGGTTATGGGGACAAAGCGGCCTGTACACCGTCTTTTGCTCGGTGCTACCGCGCTTATCGTTTTCACTGTCAGCCACGCCGCCGAGCGCGAGACAATGGACTTCGATATCCCCGCCCAGCCCGTGCCGGCGGCCCTCAGCGAGTTCGCGCGGCAGACGGGATTACAGTTTCTGTTCGTTACCGAGGGATTCGAAAAAGTTCAGGCGAACGCCGTCGTTGGAAACTATCCGATCCAGGCAGCGCTCGATCGATTGCTTGCGGGCACGGGCCTGGCCGGGACTTACACGCCGGGTTCGAGCATCGCGGTCAACCCGCTTTCCGAAACGGCCAGTGCCCGACCACCGGTCCCGGCGCAAGCCGACCCCCCGTCACTGACCGGGCCGGACGGCTTTGTCGAGGAAGTCGTCGTCACCGGCTCGCGGATCCGCGGCGCGGACAGCGCATCGCCGCTGATCACCGTGTCGCGCGCGGACATCGACGAGGGCGGTTTCGCGACCGTCGAACAGTTCTTCGAGCGGCTGCCGCAGACGTTTGGCGGCGGCGCCAGTCTCGATACGCTGACCGACACCGTCAACGACACCAATGTCGTCGGCGGCAATGTGGGCAACGAAGCCGGCGGTACGTCAGTTAACCTGCGCGGTCTGGGCGCCAGCTCGACGCTGATACTCGTCGACGGGCGCCGCCTGAGTCCCAGCGGCTTCGGGTCCGCGTTCACCAATATCTCGTCCATACCGGTCACCGCGATCGAGCGCGTCGAGGTGCTGACCGACGGCGCATCGGCCATTTACGGTTCCGATGCAATCGGCGGTGTCGTCAACTTCGTTCTCCGCGACGACCACGACGACGCCGAAACCCGGCTGCGCTACGGTACGGACTGGAGCGGGGACACCTCCGACGTCCTGTTCGGTCAGACGTTCGGGTTTTCGTGGGACGACGGCGGCGCTCTGTTTATCTACGAGTACTACGATAGCGGCAACCTCGCCAACCGCGACCGCGATTTCACGGCCACGAGCGATCTGAGGAGTTTCGGCGGCACCGACCGGCGTCGGACAGGCGGCAGTCCAGCCAACATCGCGGCCGGCGGACAGCTCTGGGCCATTCCGTCCGGACAGGACGGCAGGTCCCTCTCCGCGGCCGATTTTCCGGCGGACGCCAACGGCGATCCCGCGCGACCGCCCAACCGCTACAACGACCGGTCCCTCGGCGACATCCTGCCGGGCCTGAACCGCAACAGCGCCATCCTGAGGCTCCGCCAGACGGCCGACGGCGCCGACTATTTCGCGGACGTCCGGTACTCGACCCAGACGACTACGTGGCGCCGGAACTTCAATCCGATCGACATTGAGGTCACGGACGCCAATCCGTTTTTCGTCGATCCGACGGGCACCGGGCTCACTCAGGTCACCGTGCAGAACTACGCACTGGACAATGACCTTGGGCCGCTGATCAACACGGGCGAGATAGATTCCATGGGCGCATCCGTAGGTCTGGAATGGGATATCGACGATCGCTGGCACGCCGTGCTGATCGGCCACTGGGCGGAAGAGGAGCAGGAACTGACGACGAATCTGACGCCCGATACGGCGGCCATTGTGCGCGCCGCCAATCCATCGGTTCCGGACCCCGACCCGGCGCAGGTCTTCAATCCGTTCGGCGACGACCCGGGTGCGAACGCAGCGATCATCGAAAGCCTGATTGACCGCTCCCCGGGGCCGCAGAGCATGAGTGAGAACGCGCTGCGCTCGCTGAGCTTCGACATCGACGGCCGTGTGTTCGAGCTGCCCGGCGGAACCTTGCAGCTCGTCGGTGGAACCGAGTACCGCCGCGAGTCGCTGCATACGGCGCGTGAGTTCGACGCCGAGGGCGCGGTCGTCTCCGACCTGAAGCGAGACGTAACCTCGGTCTATACGGAACTCTTCGCTCCGCTGGTGGGCGGCGGTAACCGCCGCCCCGGCCTCGAGCGCTTCGAAGTCTCACTGGCCGCCCGCTACGAGCACTACAGCGACGTCGGCGACAGCGTCAATCCGAAGTTCGGTGTCCTCTGGTCACCGGTCCCGGCGCTGACGCTCAGGGGAACCTACGGCGCTTCGTTCAAGGCGCCTGCGCTGCTGGACCTCGACGTCAATCGCCGGTCCGCGAACTTCGCGGTGTACCTGTCGCAACCGCTCGTTGACGATGGCTCGTTTCCATTCCCGATGATTGCCAGGGGCGGCGGCAACGCCGACCTGGAGCCCGAACAGGCGACGACGCTGACCGCGGGCATCCAGTGGCAGCCGCCGCAGATCCGAGGTCTGGCGTTGGATCTCACGTACTTCGAGGTCGACTTCGACGACCGGATAGATCAGGCGCTGACGGACTTCGCCGACGCCGACGATCCGCGCTTTGCCTCGCTCGTCAACACCTCCCCGACGCCTGCGCAGATCGCGGCGCTGGTCAACGACCCCGGCTGGCTCAATCCCGCGAATGCGTCCGAGGCCGACCTGCTTGCAGGCGCGGTGGACGTCGCGATCGTCGACGGTCGCCTGAACAATCTCGCCCGATCCTTCGTCTCCGGCCTCGAAATGCAGTTCCTGTATCGGTTCGAAACCGCCGCGGGCGGGGTCGACCTGAGCGTGAACGGCAGCTACATGTTCGACTTTCAGCGGGCGCTCCTCAGCAGCGATCCACTCGTGGAGGAGGTCGATAACTACGGCAGGCCGGTCGAGTTTCGCATGCGTGCCGGACTCACGTGGAGCCGCAATGCGTGGCGCTTGTCCGGCTTTCTCAACCACACCGACGGCTACACCGACCGCTTGAGCGACCCGGAACGCAGCATCGACTCCCTGACTACGATCGACGTGAACGTCAGCTACCTGACAGAGAGCGGCAGCCGGCTCCTGGCGAACACCAGCGTCGCGCTGACTATCCAGAATCTATTCGACACCGATCCGCCGTTCGTCAATACGCCGGCCGGACTGGCCTACGACAGCTACAACGCGGACCCCGAGGGGCGCATGCTGGCGCTGCAGATCGTCAAACAATGGCAATAATGCCGTGACGCTGCGAGCGTCGCCAACGTCAAAGACCGAGTTCGCTGTGCGATCCAAGGCGAACGAGCTGTAGCCGCTGATCGTCAGGCTTCCGGTAGATCAGGACCAGGTCCGGTTTTATGTGACAGTCGCGATAATCTTTCCAGTCACCTGACAAGGCATGATCGCGGTACTTCTCGGCTAACGGCTGGTCCAGAAGCAGTGCCGAGACGACCTCTCGAAACTCGTTGTCAAGAGCAGCGCGGTACCGACCTTTCGATTCGCGTTTGTAATCCCGTTTAAAACGACTCGTCCGCTCAATCGTCCGCATTCAGATCAGCCAACAAATCGTCAACTGAATCAAAAGCAGGCAGATTGCCACGGCGAGCCTCCTTCATCGCCTCGATCGTCTCCGGGTTTGGGATCAGCGGCTCAAAAGGCAGGGCTTTTTCACGGGCTACGCGAGTCAGCATGATGCGAAAGGCGTCAGACACAGTCAGGCCCATCGCCTCCAATACGATACTGGCCTCTTCTTTGATCTGCTCATCGATACGAGCACGCACCACAGCATTTGCCGGCATGACCCAACCTCCTCTACGTGAGCTACACTGTAGCCCAAAAGGGCCCAGCGATCAACCTCGCCTACGCGGCTTCCCGGCGCTGCTCGCCGGTCCAGGCGTGAAACCACGCTTCCGCGCGGACGGCGTCGAGCAGCGAGAGCAGGTTGTCCCCTACGACGAGCGCCGCTTCGGACAGGCTGGCCTCGAGCACGCGCCGGTCGAGGATGCCCTCGCGAACGAGCGCGCCGTCGAGCAGAAACTCGCGCAGGAAGGCCGCGTTGTCGTACAGCATCCGGTTGAAGTAGCTCGTGGCGCTGCCCTTGGAGAAGCGCTGCACGATCTTCTCAGGCAGGTCCGCCGCAAAGGCCTCTCGCACCAGGCCGCGTGATTTGCCCCTGTGCGCCAGCACATAGCCCGGCATCCTGAGGCTGCACTCGATGATCGGCTGCGACAAAAGCGGGTGCACCCGCTCCGCGTAGGGACAGGGGCGCAAATGGAAGGTCTGGCTGTCGACGACGTTGAATACCTGCCGCGTCTTGACCGCCGGCAGCCGGCCCGCGCCCTCCACCCACGGGTGCGCCCACGCCTGGCCATCGAGGGCCGCGCGCGCGTCCGCGCTCAGGATCGATGGCGGCTCGGCATAAACTTCGTAGGGGTCGAAGCGGCGTCGCAGCAGGCCGTAGGAGAAGGTCGCGGCCAGCACCGACCACACCGGCAGCTGTGTCATACGGCAGGCGTCGGCGACGACGCCGGCCAGCGCGGGACGCAGTCCGCGGCGCTCGAGGTATTCGGCGGGGATCAGCTCGCCGCCCGCCTGCTGGAACAGGTGGTCGCCGCCCTGGCCCGTGAACACGGCGTCGGCGCGCCGCGATCGTGCCAGCCGCCGCCGCTGGCGCTCGGACTCCGGCAGAAAGCCCAGCACCGACGGGCTGGCGACCCTGAGCGGGTCGAGCTGGTCTTCGAGCGCCGTCGCCGAGGACCGGCACTCGGCTTCGACGAGGTCGATGCCGGTTCGCGCCGCGGCGGCTCGTGCATAGGCGCGATCGTCGCCCTCGGCGGTCTGCCCAAAAACGTGAAAGCCCAGGATCTCCGGTTGCGGACGCGCCGCGGCGACGCAGGCACCGACGATCGACGAGTCGAGGCCGCCCGAAATTTCCTGCATGATGCGCCCGTAGCCAGACGCCCAGGCACCGACCGAGCGGCGAATCGTCGAACCCAATACCGCGCGCGCCTCGTCGGCGTCGTGAGGGCCGCTCTCTGCGGCGACGTCCACCGGGTTCCAGTAGAAAGAGTAGTCGATTCCGCTGTTGGCGCCCCCATTGTCACTCTCGCCGTGAACAGGATCGATGGCGGCGCACTCGCCCGGATAGAGCTGCGTCACGCCCTCGATGCCGGTGCGGCGCGTGGCGAGCTCGCTGTACAGAAAGAACGCACTCAAATGCTCCCGGTCCGCGGTGAACGGCGCGAGCTCGAGCCGCGCATAGTCTTCCATGTCCGACAGAAACACGCCGACGCCGCCGGATCGGGTGACGTAGCATGGCAAGCCGCCGGTCGGATCGCGCAGGACGAAGCGCCGGCCGCTGTCGGCGTTGGACAGAAACGCCACGTAGTGGCCCCAGTAGCGCTCGATGAGATGCCGCCCCTCCGATGCGAGCAGCCGCCCGGTTTCCGTCTCGTCGAACTCGGGATCTGCCCGGCCGAAGCTGTCGTCGAACAGCGTGCCGAGAACGACGCCCGCACTGCCCGCAAGGGGATAGGCTCGTCGCGCGCTGCCCGGACCGCGGGCGTGGAACACCCGAAGACCCGGCAGGTCGAGAACCGACTGCCAGTCCGACGTTGTCGAGCGGATTCGCTGCGCGAGCCGCTGCGCCGCTGCCGTCCGCGGCAGATCCTCGTCGTTCCAGGCGAGCGCGATGAAGCGATACACGATTGCTTGCCGGCGCCGTCAGACGCTCATGATCGGCGTGTAGCTGCTGACGTAATCGACGTTGTCGTTGACGACGAGGTCCTGGGACTGCACCCAGCAGTGCGCACCCCACGGTTCGAGCTTTACGCCGTACACCCATTCCGGATAGACGCCGAAGGGTGCCATGAAATGAACTAGCGCGAGCGAATCGAACAGGCACAGGTACGGGCGCGGATAGTACGGCCGCAGCGCCCGAAATATGTAGAACAGCTCGATGACCTGTGTGCGCTCGGCCGGGGCGTGGCGATTCGCATGCTTGCGGCGTTCCACGCGGCGCACGGTGTCCTCGATCGACTGAAAGCGGAGATTCCAGGACGCTGCGCCCGCAGCGGCGAAGAATCGCAGGACGTGCAGCGGGCGGATGACGGGCTCAGGCCTGTCAGCTGCACCCGTAATCAGGTTGGCGGACGGCGATTCAACATCAAGCGGAACCGGTTGCTTGCCGTCCGCTTCGTCCTTAACGAACAGGCGCTTGTCCAGCAGCGTCTTGACGATGACGGAGTTGTCGTCGAGCGGGCGACTCCCGTCGAGCATCTCCTTAAATTCTTCGGTCTGATCGCGGCCGAGGCACATGTACTCGTCGTTGTGCAGATCCAGGAAGACGTAGTGGTTGTCGGCAAGACAGAAGAACGTGTGATTCGACAGATAGAGTTGTGATTTCTGCATCTCTCTTTTGCTCCCGACCTCAAAAAAATGCTGCGCAGCCGCGAGGCTGCGCAGCACCCGGAGACAATTGACCCGGTGCGTTGGTAGCCAACTGCCGCCTGTCGAGAAACGGTCTCAACGCGACCTGGGGGCGCGGTCGCCGCTGAGCCCATTTCCGGTTACAGACAGGTGTATCGCCCTGGGATGGACCAGTCTTCGATCCACTCCATGCCGCAGCCCCTGGTCTCCTCCGAGACTTTGCCGAGTTTGATCATGACTCTCTCCTTACGTTGTGGATGACAAGATCGGCGAAACGAAGATGTCTTCATCGCTTCGCCAGTTCGAACAACTCGGGCAGCAGCTCGATGCGCGTGTCGTGATAGCTCTGCACGGTTTTGACGAGTTCTTCGTGGTGACCGCCCAGGAGCAGCTCGCAGAGCATGATGAGCTCCCCCTGAATGTCGGGCAGACGGCTGTATTCGACGGTGCGTATGTAGTGAAGGTGGTCGTTGGCGCGGTTGATCGAGTGAACGACGTGGGTGTTGCCGCTGAGCGCCGCGAACTGGCGAAAGATCTCCGCGGTATAAGCCGCCAGCGTCTCGGGGTTCTTGATGTCGCGCCGGTTCAGTTTGAAGAGCACTTCCGCAATCGCTTCGTGCCTCGGCAGCCGGCTGCGTGCGTCGGCGTCCAGTTCCTCCAGTTCGTGGACGAGCAGGAGTTTCGTCATCTCGTAGTGCCCGAGCAGCTTGTCGGCAACGAGGCTCATGGCGAGAAAGCCCTTGCGCGGCGCCTTGACGACGAGGCCTTCCGCCGCCAGGCGGTTCAACGCCTCGCGCACCGGTGTCGTGCTGACGTTCAGGTGCTCGGCAATCGGCTCGAGGTAAATGCGCTTGCCCTCAGGAAATGCGTAGGCGATGACGCTGGCCTTGATTGCGTGATAGATGCGGTCGCCGGCCGTCGCTCTCGCTGTCCCGCTACCGAATGCCGATCCCTGCTGCAACGTTTGCCCCATGCCCGGACGGCGATTTGCCCGGGGAGTTGACGAAAGTTTCGAGTGTAGATAACCGGCCTGCCTCATGCTCCTACATGATCAGGTAGGTCCGAAATGCGACAGCGCTCCGGTATCGCGCGCGCAACGTCGCTCTACTGCGTAAGCCGCGGCTCCTCGCTGCGTTGTTGCTCCAGCGAAACGAGCAAGCCCGCCGTCTGCGCCTTGCGCGACGCGTGATAGTCGGCAATCGCTTTGACCGTTGCGTCGAACTGTTCTGCGAGGAACAGGTCGCAGATAGTCATGAGCTCGGCGCAAACCGTGCCGGGCTGCCGGGCCTCGTATTCGCGTATGAACTCGAGGCTGTCGTTGACGCGTACCACGGACTCCGTGATGTGCGGCTTGCCGGCCAGCTCCGCGATGCACCGAAACAGGTCACCGGTGCACGTCGCGACGGTTGCCGCCGTACATCCCGCTTCGTCATCGAGTTCGTTGCTGATCCGCTCGACGATATCGGCCGCTGCGGCGAAGCGCCTGGCGTCGGGCGTCCGCATCGTAAGCGCCGTCTGCAGCAGCAGTTGGTTGAGGCTGTAAAGCCCCTGAAACCGCTCGGCGGACAGGCTCATTGCGATGAAGCCCTTCTGCGGCTCCCGGCGCACGAGTCCTTCCGCGACGAGCATGTTCAGCGCGGCGCGGATCGGCGTTGTGCTGACCCCCAGCGAAGATGCCAGGGGACTGAGACGTATGGGTTCGCCGGGGTTGAAGTCGCAAGCTACTGCGCGTGCTTTGATCGCCTGATAAACGCGATCGCCGTTGCATGTACTGAAAGTGATTCTGTCTGGCATTGCCTCTCTCGCTACACAGACTATTGACACTGGATTAATCGTAGGGAAACGGCATGATCCTTGGTACTACCAGAACAGGTAGCGAAGAGTTGGTGGGCACTGTATTGTCACGGTGCTGGCGCATAGTCGCTTTACAGCGAATCTACCTGCGAAAGCCGTTCCCGTTCCTCACGTTACACCCGGGCGTCGCGGCTGGCAGGTTCCCGACCGACAGGTTGCCATGCGAATAACCGATTTCATCGAGCAGTCCGACAGTGCCGACTCCGTAGAGCCGCTCATCGCGTTGATGAGGCAGGCGGCGGGCGATCTGGGTTTCGATCGCTTCGCGTATTGCTTGCTGACGCATCGCGATCCGGACGACGTCGAACGTCACCCGGCCATCGCACACAACTTTCCCGACGAATGGAAGGACTATTACGTCGAGAAGAACTATCAGACCAAAGACCCGGTAGTTCTGCTTGCGCCCGAGATCGAGGGACCGTTTCTCTGGAAGGGCTTGAGCGACTCGTACAACCTCGACAGTTCGCAGGTCAAACTCATGAATCAAGCCGCCGAGTGCGGACTGCGGGACGGCGTCGGCGTTCCGCTGCATGGACCGCGCGGCAAGGTATGTCTCGTAACGTTTGCGGCAGGTGACGGTCATCCGGAGCCCGCGAGAGGCCTCGCGACACTCGACGTTATCGCTGCGCAGTTTCATTCGGCTTACAGCAAACTGCGCCGCCCCGCGAACGAGGAGGAGGTCGCTGTCGCGCTGTCGGCCAGAGAGCGCGAATGCCTGCAGTGGATCGCTTCCGGTAAATCGTCATGGGACATTGGCGTGATCCTGAACATCAGCGAGAACACCGTCAATTTCCATATCAAGAACGCACTGCACAAGCTGGACGCGAATACGCGTACGCTTGCGGTCGTCAAGGCCCTTCGCTACGGCTTGCTTCGTCTGTAGGAACGACAGAGGCGCCGCTCCCGCCCACTCGATTTGATAGGTGTATCGTTTGGTCAATCGTGCTCTATTGATGTCGTTACAGCCAGGCTTCGGAGAGTTCGGGTGAGCGTTGTATGCCTGACATGGGAAACGATCCATTTGCACGGCGAGGCGTGGATTTCTCATCATCGACTGCGCCATCGATTGTTCGTGGACCGTCTGGGATGGGCGGTTCCAAGCTACCGCGGCATAGAACACGATCAGTTCGACACGCCGACGGCGCGGTATCTTTTGTCGGTCGACGACGCCGGGCAAACGCAAGGCATGCTGCGGCTGTTGCCTACGACAGAGCCGTACATGCTGCAACGGCTATGGCCGGAGATGGCGCGCGGGAGCTTGCCTGCATCGGCCGCGGTTTGGGAAGCGACCCGCTTCGGCTGCGATCCCTCCCTCGATCCGCGAACGCGGCGGCGCGTCGTGAACGAGATACTCTGCGCGACGCAGGAGTTCGGCGTTCAGCACGGGCTGAAAGGCTTTCTCGTCGTGATGCCCGTGCGTCTTCTGAAGTTCGTCGTTGCAAGGGCGGGCTACGACGTCAGACTGCTCGGCGGCGAGCGGATGCTCGGCAAACTACCGGCAGTCGCGGCGTGGCTCGACGTGTCGCCCGAGATTCTCTGCCGGGTCAGGCAGCGCTGTGCGATTCCCGATCCGGTGCTGCCCGCCGATCTGTCGGCAGCGGCGTGAGAGCGGGCTCGTGAAGGACCGGCCGGTCAGCGTGGAAGAGACGCCGGAGGAGGCCGCCGTCGCCATCTCGCACGCGCTCCACTTCCTGTGCAGCGAGTCCGACGCTGTCGGGATGCGTGACGTGAGCAAGCTCATCCGGCGCGCACTCGCCAAAGTCAGGGAGTGCCATCCTTAGCGTCCTCAGTCCGGCTCAATGAAGCCGAGCTTGACGAGGCGCAGTGTCATGGCCTGTTCGCTGACTTCGAATCGCGTCGCGAGACGAAACACGTCGAGATCGGTTATGCCGGCCCCGGGCTCGATGCACTGCGCGACGAAGCGTCTGGGCATCAGCAGCGAAGCAGCGAAAGCGTTCGCTTCGATCTCCTCGCGAAGCTCACCCTTGCTCGACCACTCATTGCGGAAGAAACGCCGGTCGACGAACAGTCCGTCTTCACCGGCGTGCAGCAATACGTGGCCGATCTCGTGTGCAAGCGTGAAGCGCTGCCGGTTCCGGTGATGTGAATCGTTGATAGCGACCTTCGCGGTCCCGCCCTCGACGAGCAGCACGCCGGACATGTCGTCGGCGAGTCGTTCGTACTGGACAGAGATACCGAGCGCCTCTGCCAGCGCCCCGGCATCGACAGCCGGTGCCGTAATACCGTGCTCCCTGAGTAGCTCAGCCGCGCGGCGTTCCGGTTTCGTGGCCATGTAAGCGCTCAGTTCCTGCGTCTGAGCTTTTCGATAACCGACGCCAGCCCGGGCTCGGCGTTGTCGTAGCCGAGTCTGGCCGAACGCTGTCGCATGTCGGCTACCGAAGGCAGCACGTCGGCGAGTTCCAGATTGTAGTGTGCGCAGAGTTCGTAGACGTTGTGCAGCGAGGCGCGCTGCGCGCCGGACTCGAGGTTGGCGATCGTCGAGCGCTTTACGCCGAGGACTTCGCCCAATTCGGCCTGAGAAAGCCTTCTGTCGACTTCAGCCGTTCTGAGATCCCTGATTTTGTGCCGCACGGTTTCGTACAGCAGTTTGGCATCGATATGCACGTCGGTTTCCTGCGCCGCGTTGTCCTCCATTCTATTCATTCGCAGGCTCTTGTCCATATTAAGGACACTTTATAAATTATGTTGACCCTTCCATCCGAATACCCTACGCTCGGGTCAGGATAAGCGGCAAGGACCGTTTCCAGGGCATTTGCCCACACCAACAGCGCTTAACGGAGGTCCCATGGAAGGCGACACAGTTACGTACATGCCCGACAACGCGTCGGGCCGGCGAACGATGCAGGTCAGGGAGGAGGCCGGAAGCTACGTTCCGGATCTCCTGTCCGACCCGGACTATGAGCCGCGGCCCGGAACGTCCGCGGCGGCACGAGCGCACGCCCGCCGCCTGCGCCGCGCGGAACGCCTCATCGATGACGCCACTTTATTGTCGGAAGTGCTGCG
This sequence comes from Woeseiaceae bacterium, assembly GCA_028277185.1. Lineage (GTDB taxonomy): Bacteria > Pseudomonadota > Gammaproteobacteria > Steroidobacterales > Woeseiaceae > UBA1847. The sequence goes on along the minus strand of JANQGQ010000009.1, from coordinate 94,199 downwards.
GTCGGCAATGGGCGACGCAAGCGATGCCCGCGCCATGCAGGTCGACGCGGTCACGCGAATCATCGGGAAGAAGCTCCGCAAGGCCCGGGCCGATATCGACAGGCAGGACACCCGTGACCGGAACCTGTTTCTGGCCTATGCGGAGCTCAAAGCACGGACGGAAACCGCGTAGCGGACTACGCCTTCGGCGCGTACACGCTGCACCAGCCCCTCGCGTCTACCAGGCGGCCGGGGAAAATCGAACAGGCAGCCATGGCATCGCCTTCGCTGCCCTGAAACAGCACGCAGTTCGCACAGGCCTGACCGGCCTGATACTGCGGATACGCCGCCCCGTCCACGGTTGACGCGTCGTTGACGTAAGCCAGCGCCCGCGCCTGCGGATCGTCTTCGGTCAGCGGCGTGAGTTCGCCGGCTGCAGCGGGTGCTGCGGGCTCCGCGGGCGCCTCGGCGGCGGGCATCGGCTCCGGTGCCGGCGCACTCGCAGGCGATTCAGGCGCGCTTGCCGCCGGTTCGGGCGCCGGCGGCGCGGGTTCGTCGCCGCCGCCGCAGCCCGTCAGTCCGGCAAGCGGCAGTACCGCGGCGGAGCCGCCGGCAAGTTTGAGAAAACGGCGGCGCTGTTCGCGAAGGTCTCGGCTCATTGCATCGCTCCTCGAGGTCTGGAATCACCTGCACCCTATCACAGCTGTGTTGGCCAACGTATGTTCGGTGGACGGCGACGCCTCACGCCTCGACGGGCCGCGCCAGGAAGCGATGCACCGCGATCAGCACGACAAATCCGCTCGGCAGCAGCAGAAACCACGGGACGCCGTAACCTGCCGGCAGTACGCCGACGAGTATGGCGACTATGCCGCCCGTCAGAGCGTACGGAATCTGCGTCGTGACGTGATCCATGTGATCGCAGCCCGTTGCCAGCGACGACAACACCGTCGTATCGGAGATCGGTGAGCAGTGATCGGCCCACACGGCGCCGGTCAGGACACAGGCGATACACGAGTAGAGAATGTGCATGTGCCCGGCATCCGCAAGCCCGTTGGCAGTCAGTACGGCCCAGCAAAGCGGAATGACCAGCGGCATGAGGATTGCCATGACGCCCCAGCTCGTGCCCGTCGCGAATGCCGTGGCGGCGGCCAGCAGGAAGACGATCGTCGGCAGCATGTACGGCGACAGCGTATCTCCGAGTATCGAGATCAGATACGGCGCTGCCTGCAGCGTGTTCGCGACATCGGCGATAGCCCAGGCCATGACGAGCAGTATCAGGCCCGTCAGCATGAAGCGGGCTCCCATCACGAACGCTTCGACGGTTTCGTTCAGCGACAGAAGCCGCTGACTTATCGTGAGTATCGCGGCCACGAAGCACGCGAGGAGCGACGCCCAGATCAGAACGATGTACGGATCCGCGCTGCCGATCACTTCGGTGAGCGTCTCGCCGTCGCCGCTCACGAACAATCCGCCGACGACCGCGGCGATCATCGTCAGAATCGGCACGACGGCGTTGACGGCGCGGCAGGGAATGCCGGCCTTCTCCTCGAACTCCTCGCTCGGCGTGTCGTCGACTTCCTCCGCGTCGCTGCGGCGGACGGCGCCGGTTTCCCGCGCCCGTCGCTCCGCCTTCAGCATCGGCCCGAAGTCTTTGCCCGTCAGCACGACCAGGAACACGAAGAAGATCGCGAGGAAAGGGTAGAAGCTGTAGAGAATCGAATTGAGGAACAGCACGTAGGCACCGTCCGTTATCTCCGGGATTCCGGCGATTGCGGTGTCGATCAGGCCCAGCTGAAATCCGATCCACGTCGTGATGATCGCGATCGTCGACACCGGTGCGGCCGTCGAGTCTACGAGATACGCAAGCTTCTCGCGGGAGATCCGCAGGCTGTCGGTCATGGGCCGCGCCGCGTTGCCGACGATCATCGTATTCGCGTAGTCGTCGAAGAAGATGCTGACGCCGAGAAGCCCGACGATGCCCTGCGCACGTTTCGGTGTACTTGCGAGGGGGATGACCTTGTTCACGGCGCCGACCATCCCGCCGTTCCGGGAAATGATGCCGACCATGCCGCCGATCATCAGCGTGAACAGCATGATCGACATGTGATCCTTGTCGGTCGCCGCATTCATGATGTACACGGTCACGGTGTCGAAGAAGCCCGCCACGAAACCCGATGCGCTCATGCCGTTAATGGCCCATGCGCCGACCAGCAGACCGGCGAACAGGGATGGGATGACCGAGCGCGTCAGGAACGCAAGCAGGATGGCGAACAGCGGCGGAAACAGCGAAGCCCAGCCCGGGAGAACGCGCAGCGTCTTCTCGGTGAGCGTCGCGCCGTCGCTCACGACGGCGATTCGTGCCGTGCCGGTCCCGGCGACACGCACGTCGCTCGCCGTGATTGCAAGTCCGTCGGAGCGCGCCACCGCGGCGCCGTTGACCTCTAGCGTCAGAGGAACGCCGTCCGCGAATCCGTAAGCGTTGACCGTGAAGCCGACGTCGGTGAGCAGAATCTCCGGGGTTTCCAGCGTCGTCTCGGCGGCGTGGGCGCTGCCCAGCAGGGCGAAGGCGAGCAGAGCCCGCATGATTCTGGACAGCATGGCGTCCCTTTGTTTTATTGTTGTCGGCCGTAGTGGCACGGCACAAAACTACAACAGTTCAAGGCCGATCGCATCATCGAGGAGCGACCAGACAGGACGGCTGCAGAGTGATCGACGCGCTTCCGCTTGCGGGTATTGCGGCGCTGGCCTATTTCGGAACCAACGTCGACAACTTCGCCATCCTCGTAGCGCTCTACAGTCGTTTTCCCGGCCGCGCTGCCGCCGTCACGGCAGCGCACGCGGTCCTGACCGGACTGGTCCTGGCGCTCGCCGCAATCATCGGCCGGATCGGCGATCGTCTTCCCGTCGACTACATCGGTTTTCTCGGCATCGTGCCGCTGGTTCTCGGCGGCTACTGGTTGTATCGTCTCCGAAGGCCGCCCGCGGTCGCCGATACGAAGCCCGCGTTTTCCCGGGGCGCCGCGTTCGGCACGACCTTCTTCGCGCAGGCCGGCAGCGTCAGCGATTCGCTGATTGTCCTGGCTGCGCTCCTGGCCGATACGGCCGGCGCTTCGGATGCGCTGGTCGCCCTTGCGGTGTTGCTCGGCGCGGTGGGTTTCGCGCTTCTGGCCCGGTTCGCCGTCGGGAACGCTATCGTTGGCTCCTTCGTCGGGCGGTGGGCGCGCGTCGCCGCACCATTCGTCATGATCGGTGTCGGAGCGTATATTCTGTTGAACACGGCGCGGGACGTACTGCCTGGGGGCTAAGTCCATGAATCGGAGGTGCTCGACGTGCAAACGAGACTTGTCACGACACTGCTCATAACGCTTGCCTTAAGCGGCTGCGGCGAAGGTGCCCGCCTGGAGCTGACGGTCGCCAGCGACGATCCCGAGGTGATTCGCCAGACGCAGGCGGTCCTCTACTACCGGCTAAGCGAAGCGACGCGGAATCCTTTTGCCAACCTCGCGACCGGTTACTCTCCCGAGACGGGCAAGCTCGTGTTCGAGTACGACCGCTCCGCGCCGGACGCCGCGTCGCTCGAGTATCTGTACTCGACCCGCGGTGACGTTCGTTTCTGGTCGACGGATGCGAACGGCGAGGAGTTGCAATGGATCGGTAACGGCGACATCGAAACCGCCGAGAGCAGCAAGGGAGAGGTGTTCCTCGCCTTCCGCTACGACTCGCTCGAGCGCATCGACGAAGTCTCCTCCGCCAACCTCGGTGCGACGCTGAAGTCGGAACTCGACGGCAAACGCTTGCGGGACGTCGTGATCGGTTACCCGATCGGCCGTTACTTCGAAGTCGACGTCGATGACGAAGCCACGGCGAGAAACATGGCGATCGTCCTGCGATCCGGTCCGCTGCCCGTAGCCGTTAGCGAGTTCGCTGCGCCATAAGTCCAACGCGTAGCCGTTTGCCGACACTATTTGTCGCCGCTCGGCGACACATTGCGCGTTTGTCTGCGTTACTGTGAAATCGGTCGCGTATTGAGCATACGTGCGCGCTACCATCGACGACATCGATGGATTCCGCGCGGGCGGTCTCGCGAGGGCGCGCAGGATGATGGCAGGACGTTTATTCAAGATCGGCATCGCCGCGGTTCTCGCGGTCACCGGGCTGTCCGGCTGCGACATCGAAACCTTCGAAGACGAAGCGGCAGCGTTTAACGACAATGCTTCGGGTGGCGGCAGTCCGCCCCCACCGGCACCGCCGCCACCACCACCTCCTCCGCCGCCACCGCCGCCTCCCGGCGGATCGTTCGGTCCGGTGTTCTCGGAAATCCAGACCAATCTGTTTACGCCGAATTGCGCAACGTCAACCTGTCATTCCGGCGGTGCGCCCACCGGCAATCTGAACCTCGAGGCGGCGAACAGTTACATGATGCTCGTCGGCGTTGCGAGCGACGCGGACCCCGGCATACAGCGCGTCGTGCCGATGAATCCCGACGGCAGCTATCTCGTGCAGAAACTCGAAGGCGTCAACGGCGATCCGCCGCACCCGCCGGGCGCCGCGGTACCGCAAACCGACATCGACACGATTCGCCTTTGGATTCAGAACGGTGCGGTCGACGACACCGTGCAGCCGCCCACGGCGGTTCAGGTGCAGTCGATGTCGCCGGCACCGAATGCCCAGCTCACGGCGGCACCCGCCAACGTGACCGTGCAGTTCACGAAAGACCTCGACGCGTCGACCGTCAACAACGTCACGTTTACGCTCACGGCGGCCGGCGGCGATCGGATGTTCTCGAACGGCAACGACGTGCAGATCACCGCTGCAAGCATCACGGTACCGTCGGCAAACCCGCGGAGCGCCGTGTTCGATCTGACGGGCGTCGCGCTCAACGACGACGACTATCGCGTGACGCTGCTCGGCACCGGAGGTTCCGTGATCCTGGACCTCGACGCACTCGCGCTCGACGGCGAAGGCGCCGGTGTGCTGCCGTCCGGTAACGGGACAGCGGGCGGCGACTTCGAGGCCGACTTCACGATCGCAACGCCCGTCGTGCTCGAGCCGAATCTGGACTCCATTCAGTCGCAGGTGTTCGGACCGACCTGCGCTACGGCCGGCTGCCACAACAACGTGACCAACGCCGGCGGCATGAGCCTTGCCGATGCCGATACGAGTTTCATGAACCTCGTCGGCGTGGACAGCAGCGCGGCCGCCGGCAGGGTTCGCGTTATCGCCAACGATCCGGACAATAGTTACCTGATCGAGAAGCTTGGGCCGATGCCGACTGCCGGCGCGCAGATGCCCTCCGGCAGGCCGCCGCTGCCGCAGGCGGATATCGACGTCATTCGCACGTGGATCGCGGACGGCGCGGTTCGCTGATTAGCTAAGCGCCTGTTCCAGATCGGCGATCAGGTCGCCGGCGTGCTCGAGCCCGACCGACAGTCTGAGCAGATTGTCCGGCGCTACGGTCTCCGAACCTTCGATGGACGCCCGGTGCTCGATGAGGCTTTCGACGCCGCCCAGACTCGTCGCGTTGACGAACAGCCTCACGCGGGACGCAAGCCCGATTGCGGCGTCGCGCCCGCCCGCCAGCTCGACGGACAGCATGCCGCCGCCCGAACGCATTTGCTTCGCCGCGACCGCCCGATCCGGCGACGATTCGAGAAACGGATAGTTGACGCGCTCGACGGCCGGGTGGGCGTCCAGCATTTCGGCGACCATGAGCGCGTTAGCCGCGTGTCGCTCTACCCGGCAGTCCAGCGTCTGCAGGCCGCGGGACAGCAGCCAGGCGTTGAACGGGGAAAGCACCGAACCCGAAATCGTTCGCTGATGCCTGAGCGTGGCATCGAGCGACGGATCGTCGCGCAGCACCAGGGCACCGCCCTGAATGTCGCTGTGCCCGCCCATGTATTTGGTCATGGAGTGCATGACATAGTCGGCGCCGTGGGTGAGAGGCTGCTGCACGGCCGGCGTCGCAAAAGTCCCGTCCACGGCCAGCTTCGCGCCCGCGGCGTGCGTAACTTCGGCCACCCGCGCGATGTCGATGACGTCGAGCCGCGGGTTGGACGGCGTCTCGAACCAGACCAGTGCGGTTTTCTCCGACAGCGCGGCCTGGAGTGCGGACGTATCCCTGAGATCCAGCACGCGATGGCCGATCCCCGTGCGGCTCGCGAGACCTCGAGCGAGCACGCGGGTATCGAAGTAGCAGTCCTGGTGCAGCAAGAGTTCCGAACCCGCCGGAAGCGTGCCGAGCAGAGCCGTCGTCGCGGCCATTCCCGACGCGTAGACGATCGCCGACGCAGCGTCCTCGAGCGCGGCGAGACGCGCCTCGAGCTCGTTGACGTTGGGATTGCCGCTGCGTATGTACTCGAAATCCGACAGCGGCTCGTTGGCCGGTCCGTGTTCGAAGGTCGTCGACAGCTGGATCGGTGGAGCGATGGCACCGCCAACGCGGTGTTCGGGTAGGTGAATGGCCCGGGTAGCGAACTTCATGGCCTCGTCGCCTCGTGTCGGGAAAAGCTCCGTATCTTAACGGCTTACCGGGCGCGTCTCACGGTCGTTGTCCGGCATATCGACGTTTGCCAGGGTCTCGTGACGGAACGACAAGTAGTACGTCATGGAAGAGAACGGTTGAAGATTCGCTGGATGTCCGTCAACGGCCTCGCGGTCCGCACGGCCCGGCGGGCGAACTCATCCGGCGGTACGCCGCTGGTGATATTCAACGGCATCGGCGCCGCGCTCGAGATGCTGCAGCCCTTCATTGACGCGGTTCCGGACCTCGATGTCATAACGTTCGACGCGCCCGGCGCGGGACGCTCGGCGGCACCGTCGCTGCCGTGGCGCTTCTCACATTACGCGGAGGTGGCTGCCCGCGTCATGGACGACTATGGCGTTACCGCGGCGAACGTTGCCGGCATGTCCTGGGGCGGCGCGCTTGCGCAGCAGTTCGTCAGGCAGTATCCGGAGCGCGTCAATCGCTTGATTCTCGGCGTAACGACGCCGGGCCACATCATGGTTCCGGGTAAGCTCTCGGCGCTGATCCACATGGCCCACCCGCGACGCTACGTCGATCCGGACTATCTCAAGCGGGTCGCACCGATGCTCTACGGCGGCAAGATGCGGACGAACAGGCTGTCGGCAAGCGAGTACGCCGAACTGATGACGCCGCCGAGTCAGCTTGGTTACTACTACCAGGCGCTGGCCGGGTTCGGCCAGCCTGCCCTGGCTCCACAGAATCGGGCAACCGACCCTGGTAATCCAGGGCGAAGACGACCCGATCGTACCGGCGGCCAACGGCCGGATACTCGCCGCCCTGATTCCCCGCGCGCGGCTCATGACGGTCGCGTGCGGTCATCTCTGCATGCTGACCCACGCCAGCGAGGTCGGTGCGGAGGTCGAGCGTTTTCTCGCGGCGCCGTCCGCCGCCGCTGCCTGAGTGCGGCCGGCTTCTAGGGGACGGCTTCCGTGAGCGGTACGGTTTCGGCGAGTGCGTAGTCGAGTTCTGCTTTGACCTTGTTTTGCAGCTGGTAGAGCCGGGCAGTTTTCAGGCCGCCGATTGCCTCGCGGAAATCGCCGAGGAAGCGCTGCCGCAGCCGCAGCATGCCGAGCTGCAGCGCGAAGTATTCGTCGGTCATGCGGTTGGCCTCGGCTTCGTCCAGCTCGCCCCGCAAATAGCGGTCCATGTAGGTTTCGATCAGCCGGACGTACTGCCCACTCAGTAAAGCCATCTGCTCGTCGAAACGCTCGTACACCGGCCAGAATGCTTCGGCCTCGGCCGGTTCGAGACTCAGCTCGGCGTCGATCAGCTCACGCATTCCCGTTGCGATCATCTCGCGCGCGGTCTCGACATCGTTGGCACCCGTTTCGGTGGCGGCTGCCGACGTCCCGGCCGCGAAGCAGGCCAGAAGGACGAGCGCCGCGGCGAAGCCGCCCGTGCCGAACGCTCCGGTCTTGCGCCGAATCCCTCGGCGAGACTCCGAACCTGATATAAAGACGTTCTCATCCAGTGGTCTCATAACCAATAGCTCCGGTACGGTTTTCGGGCTGGCGTCGATTGGCGGAGCCAGTGTAGCACCCACCTTCCCGAACCGGCTCGCGCGACGTCGGCGGATTCACGATGGCCCACGATTCCGACAATCCGGTTCTTCGACTGCCGAAGAAACACGCCGCGGGGCTCGGGAATCGGCCCGACCCGGATCTTGGCCGGCGTATCGAAGCGTCGCAGTCGCTTCGCAACGCGCTGGTCGCCGGACTGATGGCAGCCCTGGCGTTCGCGCTGCTGTGGCTGGCGATCACGGTCGCGACCGGCCGTATCCTGCCGTTCCTCGCGGCCGTGTCCGGATTGCCGGTTGGCTATGCCGTGCAGCGTGCGGGGCGCGGCCTGAACTGGCGTTTTCCGCTGCTTGCGGGCGCGTTGGCGGCGGGCGGCGCGCTGGCGGGCAATGTATTAATCGCCGCCAACTCGACCGCGACCGAACTCGGCACCGGTCTCTGGCGCATCGTCGGCAACGTCACGCCCATGACCTGGCCCGTGTTCTTCGAGGAGGCGATGACCGGCGCCGATTACGTCTACGCGGCCGTCGCGGCCGGGATTGCGGCGTACTATGCCAACCGCCGGCTCAGCCGGCGCCAATTCTTCGCGCTGCGTTCCTGGCAGGAACGTCAGGAGTAGCCGCTTCGAGCCGTGCTTTCCGTCAGGGCGACTCTGCCGACTTTCGGCCGTAGGCCTATACCGGCATCAGCAGCGGATCTTCGGGGTCGATGGCGCGGCCCGTGAAGGACGCAAGCTGACGCGACACCAGTTTGTCGATGTTGGCGACGGCGTTGCCGATACCGACGAAGTACGGCGGCCTGCGGCGGAGAAGAGTCCAGTCGCCGCTTTCGATGACCCGGACGAGATGCCGAATGTTGTTGCCGATCGCTTCAATGTACGGATTGCGGCCACCGTAGAGGACTTCGATGTAGCGATAGGCGTGGTTGAACTTGCGGTTCAGGCGCTCACGCAGAACCTGCTGGTAGAACAGCGGCGTCTTCTCCAGCAGGTGTTCGCCGGACTTGTAACGAACCATGTATTCGCCCGGACGGGCGTTCTCGATGGCGACGCCGCCGACGACGAACTCGTTGTACAGACGGTCGCGGCACTTCTCGAGATAGCAGCGGTCCGCCATCTGAGCTATCAGGTCGGCGGTTCCGATCAGATGGCCGCAGATGACGTCGCGCGGATCGTCGAGCTCGATCTTGTCGAGATCCAGCTCGTAACCCGTGAAGTGGACGATCATGCTTGCGACGCCGACGTCGCGGGTCATGCTGAGCTTCGGCAGATAGCGCCGGAGGAAGTCGGCGCTGCGGGACACGTGATACATCGTGAACTCGGCCCCGTTGGCGTACTCGGCGTCGCGGTCCTGATGGCGGATATAGCCGGCGTCGTGAAACAGGGCCACGATGATTGCAAGCAGGGCCCGTTCCGCGCCGAGACGCTCGGCCGGCTCGACGCTGCGTTCATAGCCGGCGACCAGCCGGGCGAGAGCAAGCGTCATGTCGAGCGTGTGCTGCATGTCGTGATACGTCGTGTCGCAGCCGAGGTAGCCGGGGTAGCGGCCCGAGAACAGGCGCTCGAAGTCGTAAAAGGCCAGCCAGAGTTTGTCGAACGCCGCGCCGGGAAAGGTGTTCGTGTAAATCTCGTGGACGGCATTACGCACCGCCGCAGGGCTCGATACCTGCACGGTATTGGTCACGTCGTAGTCGTTGCGGCGATCCTGAGACAAAAGGCGTTTTGTTTGTTCGCGCCGGCGGGCGGCAGCATGGACGTCAATGATACCGTCCGCGCAATTTTGGGGCAGTGCGAAAAAGCCGATTATGTCACACGCTTGTCGGGATGCACCGACACGCCCGGTTTCGCGCTCAGAGCTCGAATTCGGCGACTACCGGTGCGTGATCCGACGGGCGCTCGAGTGCCCGCGGCTCCTTGTCGACGTAGCTGGCACGGCACGCCTCGTTCATGGCGGCGCTTGCGAGAATCAGGTCGATCCGCAGCCCGGCGTTGCGTCGGAACCCGGCGGCGCGGTAATCCCACCAGCTGAAAGTCTTCTCCGGCTGCTCGAAGTTGCGAAACACGTCGGTAAGGCCGAGATCGAGAAGCGCTTGCAGCGCCTCCCGCTCCGGGGGGCTGCAGAGAATGGCGTCGCCCCACTTCTCGGCGTCGTACACGTCCTCGTCCTTCGGCGCGATATTGAAGTCGCCCAGCACGATCAGCCGTTCGTGCGTTTCGAGTTCCGCGCTCAGAAAGCCTCTGAGCGCCGCAAGCCACTCGAGCTTGTACGCGTATTTTTCCGAACCCACCTCGGACCCGTTCGGCACGTACAGGTTGATGACGCGTGTACCGTCGATCGTCGTCGCCAGGACCCGGCGCTGCGGATCCTCGAAACCCGGGAAATCGGTGAGCGGGTCGAGCGGCGCGGCCCGGCTTATGACCGCGACGCCGTTATAGGTTTTCTGGCCGCTGGCGACCGACTCGTAGCCGATCGTCGCGAACTCGTCGGCCGGAAACGCATCCGTAACCTGCTTGATCTCCTGGAGCACGAGCGCGTCCGGTTCATGCGTGCGGAGCCAATCGAGCACGTGCGCTAAGCGCACCTTGAGCGAGTTGACGTTCCAGGTCGCGATCTTCATTCGCAAGGCGTCACTCGATGCCGTGTTGGCGAAGGAGCGCTTCGAGCCGGGGCTCACGGCCGCGAAAGGCGACGTACGCTTCCATGAAGTCGCGGCTGCCGCCGACTTCGAGGATCTCGTGTCTGAAACGAGCGGCCGTGGCGGGGTCGAAGATACCCGCTTCCTCGAACGCGGCGAAGGCATCGGCGGCGAGTACCTCTGCCCACTTGTAGCTGTAGTAGCCGGCCGCATAGCCGCCGGCGAATATGTGGCCGAAGCTATGCGAAAAGCGGTTGTAGGCGGGCGGCTCGAGCAGTGCAACTTCCTGGCGCACGCGATCGAGTACGTCCAGCGGGCCCGTGTTCCCCCCGGGTCTGAAGTCTGCGTGCAGATGAAAGTCGAACAGTGCGAACTCGAGCTGGCGCAGCATGCCGAGCGCCGCGCCGGTGTGCCGGCTCTGCTCGAGCCGTTCGAACAGCGATGCGGGCAACGACTCACCCGTATCCGTGTGCCTCGAGCAACGCTCGAGCACTTCGCGGCTCCAGGCGAAGTTCTCCATGAACTGACTGGGAAGCTCGACGGCGTCCCACGGAACGCCGTTGATGCCCGCGATGCTCGGGTAGTCGATCCGGGTCAGGAGATGGTGCAGCATGTGGCCGAACTCGTGGAACAGGGTTACGACGTCGTCGTGACCGAGCAACGCCGTGCCCGCTTCGTCGGGCGGTGGGAAATTGCATACGAGGAAACCGACCGGCAACACGGCTCGTTCGGCCATCCGCATCCGGTTGACGCAGTCGTCTACCCAGGCGCCGCTGCGCTTGCCGCTCCGGGCGTGCAGGTCGGCATAGAAGCCGCCGAGGACTTCGCCGTCGTCGCGGCTGACGCGGTAGTACACGACGGTCTCGTGCCAGGTCTCGACGCCCGGTACTTCGCTTATCGACAGGCCGTATAGCCGGCTCGCGAGGGCGAACAGACCCGCGACGACGGTAGCCGCGGGGAAATACGGTCGCAGTTCTTCGTCGGAAACCGAATACTTGGCCCGCTTGAGCTTCTCCAGCCAGTAGGCGAGATCCCACGGCTCTACCGACATGCCGGCCAGCTCTGTCAGCTCGTTCAGCTCACGGCTTGCCGCCTCTCGGGAGCGCGCCGCAAGCTCGTCGAGGAAATCGGTGACCTGGTCCGTCGAGGCCGCCATCTTCGTTGCCAGCGAATACTCCGCATAGTTGGCGAAGCCGACGAGTTCCGAGGCCTCGAGGCGTAGCTCGAGAATGCGCCGGATGTTGGCGCTGTTGTCCCAGTCGGGATTCGCGCCTTCGTCCGATGCCCTTGTCACCCAGCCGTGATAGAAGTTTTCACGCAGCGCCCGGTTGTCGGCGAAACGCATCACGGCGTCGTAGGTTGGATAGTCCAGGTTCAGGAGCCAGCCATCCCGGCCGTCAGCCGCGGCGTCCGCCCGCGCGCGGCCGATCGTCTGCGCGGGCAGGCCGGCCAGCTCATCCAGGTCGTCGATCCCGAGCTTCCAGGCGTCCGAGGCGTCCTGCACGTTCTGCTCGAACTTCGCCTTAGTGGCGGCGAGCTCCTGCATGATGGCCTTGAACCGCTCCTTTTTGTCTGCCGGGAGGTCGACCCCCGCCAGCCGAAAATCCCGAAGTGCATGGTTTACCGTCGAGCGTTCCGGTCCGGTGCCGTCGCCGTCCAGAGTACCGGCGACTCGCGTGTAGGCATCGTGCAGCCGGACGTCCTGCGACAGCTCGGTGCCGTACTCTGTCAACAACGGCAGCGCGTTGTTGTAAGCTTCGCGCCAGTCCGCCGAGCCCAGCACTCCCTGCAGGTGGCTGACCGGCGACCAGACGCGCGCGAGTTCGTGCTCCATTGACTCCAACGGACGGACGATCGAGTCGAAATCGGCCTTGTCGCTGGCAAGAAGCCCATCGAGTTTGCGGCGATTTCCGGCAATCACCTGCCGCAGTGCCGGCATGACGTGATCGGGCCTGATGTCGGCGAAGCGAGGCAGGTCGCTTGTGTCGAGCAGCGGGTTAGACATATGGCGGACAAGGGCGTTATGAAATCGCGGCATACTAACATATGGTCCGGATCGCTCTGAAGTTGCATTGAGCGAGGAGAAGCATGGCGTGAGCGACAAGTACGATCTCGTGGTAATCGGCGGCGGCAGCGGCGGCCTGGCGCATGCGCAGAGGGCGGCCGAGTACGGCGCGAAGGCTCTGGTCGTCGAGTATGGCCGGCTCGGCGGGACCTGTGTCAACGTCGGCTGCGTGCCCAAAAAGGTCATGTGGTACACCGCCGGGCACATGCACCATTTCGCCCACGCGGCGGACTACGGCTTCGACCTGAGCGTCAATGGCCACGACTGGCGGGCGCTGAAAACGGCTCGCGATGCCTACATCGAGCGGCTCAACGGGATCTATGCGCGAAACCTTGCCAACAAGGGGGTCGACCACGTCAGCGGTGAAGGGCGCCTCGTGGATCGCCACACGGTTGCGGTTGGCGACCGCGAGTATCGAACCGACAACATCGTCATCGCGACGGGCGGCCGGCCGATCGTTCCGCGGATTCATGGGGCGGAACTGGGGATTACGTCAGACGATTTCTTCGAACTCGAGGAGCGACCGAAGCGGGTGCTGATCGCCGGCAGCGGCTACATAGCGGTTGAACTGGGCGGCGTGTTCCACGGTCTCGGCAGCGACGTGGAGATCGTCGTCCGCAAGGACGGCGTCGTCCGGAGCTTCGACCCGATGCTGGGGGGCGAGCTCCTGCAGGCGATGCGAAACGACGGGATCTCCGTCGTTACCGGAGTCCATCCCGCGGAGCTTTCGCAAACCGCCGACGGCATCGTCATGACCGCTGAGGACGGCAGGCACTTCGGTCCCGTCGACTGTTTCCTCTGGGCTGTAGGCCGGGCGCCGAACACCGAGAGGCTCGACCTCGAACACGCCGGGGTCGACGTCGACGGCTACGGTTTCGTACCGGTCGACAAGTATCAGACCACCAACGTCGACAACGTCTTTGCGCTGGGCGACGTCACCGGAGCCGTGGCGCTCACGCCGGTTGCGATCGCGGCCGGCCGCCGCCTCGCCGATCGGCTCTACGGCGGCATGGAGGGCCGGCACCTGAACTACGACGACGTGCCCACGGTCATCTTCAGCCATCCGCCGATGGGCACTGTCGGATTGACCGAAAACCAGGCCCGTGACATGTACGGCGAAACCGTCCGCGTCTATACGTCCGCCTTCGTCCCCATGTACTACGCTCTCGGCGCGAAGAAGGGGCGCACGCACATGAAGCTGATCGTCGTCGGCGACGAGGAGCGCGTGGTCGGTTGCCACGTAATCGGCGACGGCGCGGACGAGATGCTGCAGGGTTTCGCGGTGGCGCTGAAGATGGGCGCCACCAAACGCGATTTCGACGACACGGTCGCCATCCACCCGACGAGCGCCGAAGAATTCTTGACTATGCGCTGACGGCGATCTGCTTGAGAACGGGCCGCGTGTCCGGGCGAACGCCGCGCCAGATGTGAAACGACTCGGCCGCCTGCTCGACGAGCATGCCCCAGCCGGACGCAACGCGGGTCGCTCCCTGCTCGCGCGCCCACTGGCAGAACGGCGTGCGCTTCAGTCCGTAAGACAGGTCGTAGCAGAACGTGTCGTCACTCAGCGCGGTGTCCGGATAGGGCGGTGTCTCGCCCTTCAGGCCGGCGGACGTTGCGTTGATGATCAGGTCCCAGTGTCCGTCCGGGATCGTGTCGAACCCGCACGCACTTACCGGACCGCTGCGCGCGAAGTGATCGCTGATGATCTCGGCTTTTCTCACCGTGCGGTTGGCGATGACCAGCCGCTCAGGCTCCATTTCGAGCAGCGGGCCGACGATGCCGCGCGTGGCGCCCCCGGCGCCCAGGATCAGGACGCTTACTCCCTCGAGGTTGAGACTTCGGTTGACGACCAGATCGCGCAAGAGCCCGATGCCGTCGGTGTTGTCGCCGAAGATATCGCCGTCCTGAAACACCAGCGTATTCACCGAACCCGCGGTACTCGCCCGTTCGCTCAGCTGATCCGCAAGCTGGCAGATTGAGGATTTGTGCGGTGCGGTGACGTTGAGCCCTCTGCCTGCGGTTCGCTGAAACTGGCGCACGGCCTGCTCCAGCTTGTCGGGCTGCACCTGCAGCAGCTCGTACTGCATGTTCTGCCCGGTCTGGTGTGCGAAAAGGCGGTGGATCACCGGCGAACGGCTGTGCGCCACGGGATAGCCCATGACGCCGTAGCGATCGACGGCGTTAGTGTCAGCGGTCATTGCCGCCGTCGGTCCTTACGGTGGGTTCCCCTGTCAACAGCAAAGCCCTGGCGCTCCCGCGTTTTGTTGTTGTTGTCGGGACCGGCCCCCGGTCCTCTTCAATCAGTATACCCACAAAGCGCTGGTGCCCTGTCAAGATAGCTTTCAAGGGATACGAAGGTAGCCTCAGTCGCCCTTCAGCCATCGAGCGACGTCGACGGCGTAGTACGTGAGTATGGCCGATGCACCGGCGCGGCGAATCGAGAGCAGCGCCTCGAGTACCGTGGCACGCTCGTCCAGCCAGCCGTTTTGTGCCGCGGCCTTGAGCATCGCGTACTCGCCGCTGACATGGTAGGCGAAGGTGGGCACGCCGAAGCGATCGCGTACCCGGCGAACGATGTCCAGATAGGGCAGCGCCGGCTTAACCATGACGATATCTGCGCCTTCCGCCAGGTCCGTTGCGACTTCGCTGAGCGCTTCGTCGGAGTTCGCGGGGTTCATCTGGTACGTGTACTTGTCGCCGCCCGCCAGGTTTTCCGCCGAACCTACGGCATCGCGAAACGGGCCGTAGAAGCTGGAGGCGTATTTCGCAGCGTAGCTCAGGATCACCGTGTTGCGATGTTCTGCGGACTCGAGCGCTTCGCGGATCGCGCCGATCCGGCCGTCCATCATGTCCGACGGTGCGACGACGTCGGCGCCGGCGTCGGCGTGCGAGACGGCCTGGCGGACGAGCATGGCGACGGTCTCGTCGTTCAGTACATAGCCCTGTGCGTCGATGATGCCGTCCTGACCGTGGGTCGTGTACGGGTCGAGCGCGACGTCGGTAATGACGGTGAGCGCCGGGAACCTCGCCTTGATCTCCCGCACCGCGGTCTGTGCCAGGCCCTGGGGGTTGGCGCACTCGGCGCCGTCGAGGGACTTGAGGGCCTCGCCGACGACCGGGAACAGCGCAACCGCGGGAATTCCCAGTTCGTCGACGGTCGTCAGATGCTCGAGCAGGAGGTCGACAGAGCGGCGCCGGATGCCGGGCATCGAGGGGACTTCCTCCTGCCGCCCTTGCCCTTCGAGAACAAAAGCCGGATAAATGAGGTCAGAGGGGGACAGGCCGGTCTCGGCGACGAGCCGTCGAAGGCCCGCCGTGCGACGCGTGCGGCGAAGGCGTGTGTGGGGATACCGGCCAGGATGTTGGGCGCTCATAACAAACCAGAATAAAGTCGATAATTGCCGATTTTCCATGTATTTAGCCGTGGTTTCCAGGTGTTGTCTGCGGTCGTGAATTTGTCCGGTAATAAATCAACCGGGGGACAGGTCAAATCTAATGACTGACAGCAGAGCTGGGCTTGCGCGCCGGCGCCGGTTCGACGAACTGGTCGGCACGTATCACCAGGACATGTATCGCTACGCCGCCTGGTTGAGCCGCGATCACGCCATCGCCGAGGACGTCGTGCAGGAGGCCCTGCTCAGGGCATGGAAGTCGCTGGACGCGCTCCGCGAGGAGGCGGCCGCGAAGCAGTGGTTGCTGACCATCGTGCGGCGCGAGAATGCGCGCTGGTTCGAGCGCAAGCGGCTCGAAACGGTGGACGTAGACAACCTTACGCCGTCGCAGGAAGCGCTGTTGGCGGAGAGCCCGGACGAGGACGTCGGTGACGTCCGGGCGGCGATCTACCGGCTTGACGACGACTATCGCGAGCCTTTAGTACTGCAGGTTCTGATGGGCTACAGCACCAACGAGATCGCCGAGATGATGGGGCTCAAGCAGGGAGCGGTACTGACGCGACTGCACCGTGCGCGCCACAAGCTCAAAGCTCAGCTCGAACAGGAAGCCGGAACGCCCGGCACGTAACGACGATGACGACTCGCGAGACAGATAACGAAGCAAACGGCACGACGCCCGAATTCGAGCAGCGGATTGCCCGCGCGCTCGAGCTGCCCGTGCCCGAGCTTCGCATGCCCGAGCTGCCGGAAATCGACAGCGACAAAGTCGTTGCGATCAAGCCCCGGCGTCGCGGCATCGCGCCCGTATGGCTTGCGATGGCGGCCAGCCTGGCGCTCGTGGCGATCGTCGGTGTCCGCATGTTCGGCGGGGTGGCCGAGTACGACTCGCTTGCCGAGGAGATTCTGGCGCATCTCGATCATGAGCCTTACGCGCTCAGGGTGACGGACAAGGCGGTGAGCGACGACCGGTTGACGCGGATCGTGCCGTCCAATCTGGCGACGCTCGATCACAGCGCGGGACTGATTACCTACGCGCAGAACTGCAAGATTCGGGGCAAAGTGTCGCCGCATCTCGTGATTCAGGGAAAAAGTGGTCCTGTCACTGTAATACTTATGCCCCAAGTGCGGGTCCAGAGTGCAGAGACGATCGAAGGCGAGAGCATCCACGGCGCGATCCTGCCCGTCGGCGACGGCAGTATTGCGATCATCGGCGAGAAAGACGAAGACCTCGAGCCTATACAACGCAGCATTATCGATTCGGTGGCCTGGAGCACCTGACGCTTCGGTCGGCGGACAACAACGCCCCGTCTTGGGCAATTCCTGAGTAGGAGAGAGAAAAATGTCAGACAAGAAAGTAGTAAAACCTGTTGCACTGGCGGTTGGCGCTGCCCTGGCCGGCTCGTTCGCCCTGACCGGCGTCGCCGTTGGCAAATCGGTAGACAGCCCCTTCGAGATGTCCAGTCTCGAATCCGGCTACATGCTCGGCACGACCGGTGACAAGAAAGACAAGGGCGGGGAAGGCTCTTGCGGCGAAGGTTCTTGCGGCGAAGGTAAGGACAAGGGCGGCGAAGGCTCTTGCGGCGAAGGTTCCTGCGGCGAAAGTAAGGACAAGGGCGGCGAAGGCTCTTGTGGCGAAGGCTCCTGCGGCGGTGACAAGGAAGACGCCGAAGGCAAGTGCGGTGAAGGTTCCTGCGGCGGCTCGGTCTGACCTCAGGTACACCCTTTTTCGTCTCCGACACCCGGGGACGAACGAAAACCCGGGCCTCTGGCCCGGGTTTTTTTGTTGGAGCGATCGTGAGTCGTGTAGCCGCGCCAACACTCAGGGCCAACGCCTGGGCCTGAGCTTCTCGTCGACGATTCGGTGATGCGTTCCCGGCGGCAAAATCTGAAGTGTCTTTAGAAACTCGATCACGGCATCGCGCTCGTAGTCGCTCAGGTTGCGCCAGCCTGCGTAGGCGAAGTCGGCATCGCCGCGATGCGCTTCGATCGCTTCTCTGAGCGTCACGTACTTGCCGTGATGGAAGTACGGTGCGCTGCTCGCGACGCCCCACAGCCGGCTGGTCAGGAAGCGGCAGTTGCCGCCGAAGAACGCGTCGCTGCCCGGTGCGAAGTGCATGTTTAGCGGCTCGCAGTTCGGATCGTCAGGACCGTCCGTGATGTCGTGCAGCCGGAAGTCGGTGTAGGCGGGCACCTCGACCGTCCGGCCGCGCCGTTCGAGTCGCGGTTGCTCGAGCCTCTTGCTCAACAGGTTTACGGCGAGTTCCGGCGCGTCGCCGGGCAGCAGGTTACCCGGCGGGTTGTACGGATTGGGCTCGGAAAACATCCAGCCCTTGTTTCTGAGCCTGAGCTTCGGTACGTGGCAGTCGGCGCAGCCGATGTCCGCGAACGCCCGTTCCCCGGTCCGGACGGCGGCTTCGACGACGGGGTCCCGCGGAATGACGCGGCCGGGCACCGCCAGCGTCGCCTGATAGACGGAGACTGCGGTCATGTCCGCACGGGTCAGCTCGGCGCGTTCGCCGTCGCCGTCCGGGTCGTCGAAGCCGAAGCGCTCCGTGGACTGGATACCGTGATGGTGATTGAAGGCGTTGTTGGAGAATTCGCGCAGCGACACCACCGCGCCGGCCTGATGGAACGGGCGGATGACGAGCGACGGCGGATCGTCCGGCCCGGTGCTCATGAGACTCGGCGGTGGCAGCGAGTCGACGCGCGACGTATCCCAACTGCCGTCTTTCTTACGCGCGAGCGTGCCGAACACGATGCCCTTGGCGCGCAGTTCGACGCTCTCGCCCGCCCCGAGCCTGTCGCGCTGGCGCTGCAGTCTGGCCGTGATCTGCCGCGCGAGCAT
Source organism: Woeseiaceae bacterium (assembly GCA_028277185.1). Classification (GTDB taxonomy): domain Bacteria; phylum Pseudomonadota; class Gammaproteobacteria; order Steroidobacterales; family Woeseiaceae; genus UBA1847. The sequence continues at coordinate 75,241 of JANQGQ010000009.1, read as the reverse complement.
TTCGATGAAACCCGCGCCGAACATACCGACCGTGTTGCGTTCGTTGGCGATGCTGTCCAGCGTGACGGGCCGGCCGCGTTCGTCGCGGCCGCCGCGCATGAGCGTCGCATCCAGCGCATCGAAAGTTGCGAAGTCGAAGCGCTGCCCCAGAACGAAGACGTTGGCGACCTGCTCGCCCGCTCCGCCGCTCCGCGGCTCGTTGTGGCAGCCGGCGCAGGAGTTGGCGTCGGGTCCCGAGACGCGGTTGAAGTTCCGCGGGAAGACGAGCGGCGACGAGGGGTCGGCAAGCGGTTTGCCGGTGCCCGTCGTCAGCGGCCGGCCGCCGCCGTCCTCCCGCGTCCACTTCGCCTCGAACAGGAGTCGTCCGTGATCGACGAGTTCGTGGCTCCGCAGGCGGAACTCCTCGCCGTCCTCGAGATGGCGCTCGACAGCTCGCTCGCTGCCGAGCGGTGGCCCCCCCAGGGCAGGGGCCGTAACGAGCGCGGTGGTCATTAACACCGCTGTAACGCGCTGGTTCATGCTGCTTGTCTCCTCAAGCGTCCGAAAAAACCACGATCGCTGTTACGCTAGAGGCGATCCAATCCTGAATTCCTGACGTAAACCGGTATTCGTACCGGAACTCATCGTTTTGCCCAGATATCAGCGGGGTCGCGTGCGTATGAGCCAAACCGGGGACGCATCCGAGGCGGTGGAAGCTCGGGCCCAAGGGGCAGGCCAAACGCTCCGTTTCGGGCCGTTTCGTATCGATGTCGAGGCGCGAACGCTGCACCGCGGTGCAGCCCGAATCGAGATTCAGCGCAAGCCGCTCGAGGTGTTGATCTATCTGGCGGAGGCGGCACCCAGACTCGTGACGCGAGAAGAGCTGCTCGGGCTTTTCTGGAGCCGCGCGGTCAACGACGAAGCGCTGACCCGCTGCGTCAGCACCATTCGCAAGCTTCTGGGCGACGAGGGTCAGCCGCCCGAGTACATCGAGACCCACCGGGCGCAGGGATATCGGTTTGCGGCGCCCGTCAGCGTGGACGGCCGGCCGCACGCGGCAGGCGCCGGGTTATCGCGGCGCGCGAGGCGCAACAAGCTGATCGTGCTGGCGCTTGCCCTCGCCGCGCTCGTCGTGCTGTCGTTCGTCGGTTTCCTCGGCAGCGGCGGATCCGACCGCCTCATCGACCGCCTGGCCGTCCTGCCAATCGCCGTACCGCCCGACAGCGACCCGTGGCTTGCCGAGGCGCTGACTGACGATCTGATGCAGGCGGTCGCGACCATCGAGGGGATAACGGTCGTATCCTCGCGCGGCCTGCCGGCGGACATCGCGCCGCCGGATGCCGGACGGCGGCTCGGCGTCGAAGCCCTGCTGCTGGCCCGCCTCGACCGGGTCGAAAACGGCTCCCGCCTGCGCGCGCAGCTTCTGGGCACGGCCGACTCGAGTCTGCTCTGGAGTGCAGCGGTCGAGTCCGGCGAGCCTCTGTCGGGGCCGGCACAGATAGGGCAACTGTCGCGCGCGCTTGCTCAGCGTCTGCGCCCGATGCTGCAGCTCAGCCCGCCGCGCCGGCAGGTCGACCCGGCGGCTTACCGGCGTTATCTGGAGGGCCGCTATCATCTCGCGCAGCGGTCCGCGGCGGGCCTCGAGGCGGCCGGCGTCGCTTTTGGCGCGGCGCTCGAGCGGCAGCCCGACTACCCGGCGGCGCTTGCCGGAGCCGCGATGTCCTGGTTGCTCCGGCCGCTGTACGGCGCGACGCCGCCGCGCGATGCCGTGCCCAGTGCCCGGGCGTATGCCGAGCGTGCGCTCGCGGTCGAGGCCGGCAACAGCTACGCGCGCGCGGTGCTCGGCGTAATCGCAATGCAGTACGATTGGGACTGGCAGCGTGCGGAAGCCCTTCTCGTGGAGGCGGTCACGCTGAATCCGAACAATGCCACCGCCCAGCAGTGGCTCGGTGAGTACTACTGCTATCGGGAGCAGGAGTCCCGCTGCCGTGAACGCCTCGCCATGGCGCTCGAGTTAGATCCGCTGTCGCCGGTCCTGAGCATGCAGCAGGCATCGGTATACCTGTTCGCCGGCAAGTACGACCGCGCCGTCGAGTTGTACCGCCTCGCAATCGCCGCCCACCCCGAATACGCGCTGGCCCGCTATTCGCTGGGCCTGGCCCACGCCGGGCTCGGCGAGTGGGAGGCGGCCATCGATGCTTACGAGTCGGCATTGCCGTCGCTCGGCCTTGCCATCGTCGGCGGACCGCTTGTGTACGCGCTGGCGTCCGCCGGCGACACCGCAGGTGCCCGGCAGGTCCTTGCCCGCATGGAGTCCCTGGCCGCGGACCGCTTCGTGCCGCCGAGCAAGTTTGCCGTGGCCTGGCTGGGGCTCGGCGACAGAGCCCGCGCGCTCGAGTCGTTCGAAACGGCGCTCGAGGCGCGGGACGACCGGCTCGTGTACTTCGCGGTCGACGTGCACACGCGCGAGCTGCTGGCGGACCCGGACTTCGCCGGGCTCGCGCGCCGCATCGGGTTCGGCGACGGGCCGACTGACCGCCCTTGAGGCGAATCCGCATCCGACCGAAGATTCGGACCTCGCCGCAGGGCAAGCGGCGGGGTTGGGGCATCAAGGCCTTTCCTTAGAAAGCGAAAAGCCTCGACATATTGCCGAGGCCCAACGCCGACCGGGAACTCCCAATCCACTTGTCCCGAACACAGGGACATCGCACCGTTCCTTCAAGCAACCAGATCACCCGCGCTGCGAAACGGCCCGCATCGGCCGAAAACGGCCTGTAGCGCAGGTGGCATCGCTTTGCTAACGTCCGCCCATGCCGAAAGCGCTGAGCAAGAACCGAATCAAACGCTGTGCGTGGGCCGAGGGCGGAACGGCGGACTACATTGCCTATCACGACGAGGAGTGGGGCGTTCCGCTGCGTGACGATCGCGGTCAGTTCGAGTTCCTGATTCTCGAAGGCGCCCAGGCCGGGCTGTCATGGTCGACAATCCTTAACAAGCGCGAGGGCTATCGGAGGAACTTCGCCGACTTCGATCCCGCAAAGGTGGCGCGTTTCACGCCGAAGCGCATCGAACGGATTCTCAAAGACCCCGGCATCGTCCGCAACCGGCTCAAGGTCGAGTCGGCCGTCAGCAACGCGCGGGCGTTCCTGAAGGTACAGAAGGAGTTCGGCAGCTTCAGCGACTACATCTGGGCCTTTGTCGACGGCACGCCGCAGCAGAACCGCTTCAGGAAAGACAGCGACGTGCCGGCGACCTCACCCGACAGCGATGCGATCAGCAAGGATCTCAAAAAGCGCGGCTTTCGCTTCGTCGGCAGTACGATCGTCTACGCTCACATGCAGGCGACCGGGCTGGTCAACGACCACGTGACCGGCTGCTTTCGCTACAAGGCCTGTAAAGCGCTTGCCTGAAGCGAAAGCGGCCGCGCGGTGCTGCTACGGTTCGTCGTGCAGCTCGACGATGGCCTCGATCTCGACGGCCATGCCGCCCGGCAGCGAAGCCATGCCGACGGCGGCACGCGCGCCCTTGCCGGCGTCGCCGAACGCAACGACCATGAGTTCGGAAAAGCCGTTGACGACCTCAGGGTGACGCGTGAAGTCGTCAGTGGCGTTGACCATTCCGAGGATGCGTACGAAGCGCCTGACCCGCGAGAGCTCGCCTACCGAGTCCTTGATAGTCGCAAGCATACAAAGACCGACGAGTTCGGCCGAGCGCTTGCCTTTCTCTACCGTCAGATCGCGCCCGACCTTGCCGCGCGTGTAGTTCCTCCGGCATTCGCCGTGGCCGGACAGGAACAACAGCTTGCCGCTCTGGACCGAAGTCACGAACACGGCGACGGGCCGCGGCGGATCCGGTAGTTCGTAGCCCGCGGCTGCAAGGCGTTCCTCGGGCGTGTCGGCGAGTGCGGCGAGCGGCAGGGCAAGTACCAGCGCGAGTAGTCGTTTCGGCATGCGTGTCTCCTTTCCGCAGTTTAGAGCCTGGCTCACGATCGATCGAGTCCGGCGGCGTGAGTCCTGTCGAGCTCCACGCCGACAGCGGCTACAATCCGGGCTTGGGCGGTCGCCCGTCGATCCGCTCGCGTCAATAGGGGATGAAACCATGCAAAACAAAGTGTTTCCCGGGCTCGTCGTTGTCCTTCTGGCGATCGCCCTGAATACCGGTTGTGCGACCAAGCGCTATGGGCGCATGCAGGCTGTTACGGAGACCGAGGCGCAGTACTACGACTGCAGGGACATAGAGATCGAACTCGCCAAGATAGCGGCATTTCGCCAGGAAATCGCCGATGCCGAGATGGATGGGCGTTCCGTCGCCGCGTTCCTTGGGGACTTCGGCATCGGCAACGCCATGGAGAAGGACGACGCCCTGGACAGTGCGGCGGAGCGGGAAGAGGATCTTCTCGGACTGAAGACCGAAAAGGGCTGCTCGCTGCAGCCGGACGACGACAGCGCCGAGACCGGCTGAGCCGCCGGCGGTACCGCCGAACGATCGCTCCGGCATCTGGTCTATTCCTGACGACAGAGTGCCGGGGGGCCTGAGACAATGCGTGCATCAGCCGACTCGAACGCTTCGTGCGCCCGCGTCCTGCCGGGAATAGTGGCCGCCGGCTGTCTTGCGTCATCGGGGCTGGCCGGCGCCGCCGATCCGCTCGACGAGATCGAAGCGCCGCTTGCACCGAAGGCCTACGAGCCGATGGCGGCCGATATTCGCACGGCCGTCGGGCATGTGGCGATCCTGCCCAGCGAAGCAGCGACCGCGGAAGCGATTACCGGCACCTACGACCGGGCGCAGCCCGGCCTCGTCGGCGGTGCGGATGCCGGGCGCCGCCGCGCGGGCGTATCGGGCCAGGTCGGGGGGGTCAACGTTCATGTTCCGGTACCGATACTGCAGATCCCGTCGGCGATCTTCGGGGGCCTGAGCGGCGCGGCGAAGGAGGAGATCCAGGAGTTTCGCGACGCCCTGACCGAGGACATCATGAACGCCGACAGTCAGCCGCTCGTGAACTCGTCTCTCGCGCTCGACGTGCATCGCTATGTGAGTAACCTGTCGCCGGTCGAGGCCCAACTGCTGTCGTCCGTCGACGGTATTCCGGAAACGACGGGCGCCGCGCTCTTCGTCGGTTTCGACGATTTCAAGATGGACATCGACGGCGATCGCGCAACGTTGATTCTAACCGCGAGCGCCGCGCTGATGCGCCGTAGCGACAACACGGTGCTGTATTCGCGCACGATCGAATACCAGGACACCGACACACTCAAGAACTGGACGAAAGACGATCTCGCGCTGTGGCGGGACTACGTCAATTTCGCGTCGCACTACCTCGCGCGCGAGCTGGCGGGCGAGACGTTCTTTCGGCAACTTCTGCCGCTGACGCTGACACCCCGCGCCACGAAATCGGCGCGCGAGCACCGCAAGTTAGCGAACCGCTACGTCAGCGATTCACCGGCGCCGGAACTCGCCTGGGATGCGGCGCCACGGGAGGCCGGCGACGGGGAGGCGCCCGCCGCAACGGTTGCCACCGGCGAACTCGGCTGGGACATCGAGATCTACGACGCCCACCGAATCGTCTACAGCGGCCGCTCGTTCGCGCCGTCGCACGTCCTCAGTTACGAACTGGACCCGTGCCGGACCTACCGCTGGTCGGTGCGGCCGTCGCGCGGCACCGGCGCCGACGCGGGCTATGGCGACTGGATGCGCCTCATGTCGGCGGAAAGCGCCGAATTCAAGGGTCGCAACGGCCTGGTCGGCCGCGAGGCATCGGTGGCGCCTGCCTACACTCAGGACTTTCCCGAGCTCGAAATCAAGTGTTCGCGGCGCCGCTAAAAGGTGTCCGCTAAAAGGTGTCAGACTCCTTTTTGCTCTAAGCAAAAAGGAGTCTGACACCTTTTAGCGGACACCTCTTAGCCGTAAATCTTGTTCGGTAGCCAGGTGACGAGCTCCGGAAACAGCGCGAGCAGTATCAGCGCAAGAAGCTGAATCCCGACGAAGGGCATCACACCGCGGTAGATGGCGCCCGTCGGCACCTCGGGCGGCGCCACCCCGCGAAGGTAGAACAGCGCGAAGCCGAACGGCGGCGTCAGGAACGACGTCTGCAGGTTGACGGCGATCATGACGCCCAGCCACACGGGGTCGAGGCCCATCGCGAGCAGCACGGGACCGACGATCGGGACGACGACGAACGTGATCTCGATGAAGTCGAGTACGAAGCCCAGCAGGAACATCACGAGCATCACGACGAGCATGGCGCCGAAGACGCCGCCGGGCAGGCCTTCGAGCACGGCGTGCACGGCATCGTCGCCGCCGTAGCCGCGGAACACGAGCGAAAAGATGCTGGCGCCGATGAGAATCAGGAACACCATGCTGCTGATGCGCAGCGTCGCGCGCATGATGTCTTTCAGGCGCTCGCGGTCGATCTGACCGCGCAGCAGCGCGAGCAGCAGCGCCCCCATGCCGCCGACACCCGCGGCCTCCGTCGGCGTCGCCTGGCCGGTAAGGATGGAGCCCAATACGGCGAACACGAGGGCAAGCGGCGGCAGCAGCGCGCGCAGAACCTGCCCCAGAGATACCTGATCGTCGGCCTCCCGGCGATGTGGCGGCATCGTGTCGGGTTTGAGGATCGCGACCGCGACGATGTACACGACGTACAGCAGGACGAGCATGAGTCCGGGTACGAGTGCGCCGGCGAACAGATCGCCGACGGAAACGGTCTTCGGCGAGAAGATGCCCATCGCGAGCTGGGCCTGCTGATACGCGGACGTCATGACGTCGCCGAGCATCACGAGGATGATGGACGGCGGGATGATCTGACCCAGCGTTCCCGAGGCGCAGATCGTGCCGGCGGATACGGCCGGCGAGTAGCCGCGTTTGAGCATCGTCGGCAGGGACAGGAGCCCCATCGTCACAACCGTCGCGCCGACGATGCCCGTGCTTGCCGCCAGCAGCATGCCGACCAGCATGACCGAAATGCCGAGCCCGCCGCCGAGACTGCCGAACAGACGGCTCAGCGTATCGAGCAGCTCCTCCGCGATGCGTGCCCGCTCGAGCGTGACGCCCATGAACACGAACAGCGGGACGGCAATGAGCGTTTCGTTGCTCATGATGCCGAACACGCGGTTGGGCAGGCCGGTCAACAGCGCCTCGTTGAACACGCCCGCGACAACGCCGAGTGCCGCGAAGATCAGCGCCGTGCCGCCGAGCGTGAACGCCACCGGAAAGCCCGCAAGCAGCAGGAGGATGACGCTCAGGAACAGGAGACCGGCGATCCACTCCATGACTACGGCCCCGCCCGCGAGTCGGTTGCCGAACCCCGGAGCACGGCAAGCGCGCGCAACGCAATGGCGACGCCCTGCAGTGCAAGCGTCAGCGGCATGACGACGAGAATCGACTTCATCAGCGGAATCATGGGATACGGCAGGCCGCCCGACTCACGCGAGGCTTCCCTGAGCGACCACGATGCGGCCACGAAGTCCCAGGCCGACCAGGCCAGGAACGCGGTCATGGGCAGCAGAAACAGAATGACGCCCCCGAGATCGACCAGTGCGCGGCGGCGCGGGCCGAATTCGCGGTAGAACACGTCGACGCGAACGTGCTCGTTCATCTGCAGCGTATACGCGGCGCCGAGCATGAACACGGCCGCGTGCATCCAGGTGACGGACTCCTGCAGCCAGATGAAACCGAGATCGAATGCGTAACGCAGGACGACGACCCCGAAGGTGACGACGACCATGGCGAGCGTCAGCCACGCTATGGCGTGTCCCAGAAGACGGCTGAACCGGTCGATTTTGGCTGCCGCCGCCTGCACTCGGGACACTACGGTCGCCAGAACATCGGGGTAATCAGCACGAGCAGCGTGAAGATCTCGAGTCGGCCCAACAGCATGCCGGCAACCGCAACCCACTTCGCGGTATCGCTGAGCGACATGAAGCCGTTGGCCACGTCGCCGAGGCCCGGACCCAGATTATTGAGCGTGGCCGCGACGGCCGAAAACGCCGTGACCTGATCCAGGCCGGTGAACATCATCGCCAGCATCATGATCGCGAAGACGATCATGTACACCGAGAAGAAGCCCCATACGGCATCGACGACGCGATAGGGAACGGCCTTGCTGCCGAGTTTGACCGGAATCTCCGCACTCGGGTGCACGAGTCTTGCGATCTCGCGGACGCCCTGCTTGTAGATCAGGAGCCAGCGGATGACCTTGATGCCGCCCGCGGTCGAACCGGCCGAGCCGCCGACGAAGCTTGCGAATATCAACAACACGGGCAGGCTCAGCGGCCAGTTGGCGAACTCCTCGGTCGCGAAGCCGGTGGTCGTCGCAATCGAGACGGCCTGAAACGTGCCGTTGACTAGCGCGTCGAGGAAGGGCCGCCCGGAATACACGAGCGTCGCGACGACGACGGCCGAGATCGCGACGAGAAACAGAGAGTAGGCGCGAAACTCGGGATCTTCGAAGTAGTGCTTGATCGAAACGTACCGCCAGGCAAAGAAGTGCAGCGAGAAGTTGATGCCGGCGAGGAACATGAAGACGATAGCCACGACGTCGATCGCCGTCGAATCGAAGTAGCCGATACTGGCGTCGTGGGTCGAGAAGCCGCCGATCGCGACGGTCGAGAACGCATGGCACAGCGCGTCGAACCAGCTCATGCCGGCGATGCGGTAGGCAAGCATGCAGGTCAGCGTGAACGCGAGATAGACGTACCAGAGTGCTTTCGCGGTCTCGGTGATGCGCGGCGTCAGCTTCGTGTCTTTTACGGGCCCGGGCGTTTCGGCGCGATAGAGCTGCATGCCGCCGACGCCGAGCATCGGCAGAACGGCGACCGCGAGTACGATGATGCCCATGCCGCCCAGCCACTGTAGCTGCTGCCGGTAGTACAGGACGGATGCCGGCAGACCGTCGAGCTGGCTGATGACCGTGGCGCCGGTCGTCGTCAGACCCGACATCGACTCGAAAGCCGCGTCAGTAAACGAGAGATTCAGTGAGTCGGCGAAGAAGAGCGGGGCCGCGCCCGCCGTGCCGAGAACGGTCCAGAACGACGCGACCACGAGGAACCCGTCGCGCAGCCTGAGCTCTTTCTGCAGATTGCGTACCGGCAGCCAGAACAGGAGGCCGGCCGCGAGTGTAATGCCGAATCCCTCGACGAAGGCGAACCATTCGCCGTCGCCGAACAGAAGGCTGATCAGTATCGGCGGCAGCATCGTCAGGCTGAAGATCATCAGCAGCAGACCGAGGATGCGTTGTACGACCGGAAAATTCATTTACAAGCCGTTCATCCGCATGCGTCCGTTCAGACGAACGATACGCCGACCTGGAACAATTGCTCGATGCGCTCGATCTTGCGGCGGTCCGTCATGAACAGGATCACGTGATCGTCCGTTTCCACGACGGTATCGTGATGCGCGATGATGACCCGGTCGTCACGGACCAGCGCGACGATCGCCGATCCCGGCGGCAGCGGAATTTCCTCGATCGTGCGGCCGACCACCTCGGATTCCTCGGCGCGGCCGTGCGCGATAGCCTCGATCGCCTCGGCGGCGCCGCGCCGCAGCGAGTGCACTTTGACGACGTCGCCGCGCCTGACGTGCGCAAGCAGCGAACCGATCGTGACCTGCTGCGGCGAGATCGCGATGTCGATGCTGCCGGATTCGACGAGATCGACGTACGACGGACGGTTGATCAGCGCCATGACTTTGTGCGCGCCGAGCCGTTTTGCCAGCATGGAACTCAGGATGTTGGCTTCCTCGGAGTTCGTCAGGGCGCAGAAGACATCGACGTTGTCGACGTTCTCTTCGAGCAGGAGCTCCTCGTCGGCGGCGTCGCCGACGAGCACGATGGCCTTCGATACCTGCTCGGAGATGATCCGCGCGCGGTCCATGTCGCGCTCGATGATCTTCACCTGGTTGGTCTGCTCGAGGGCAAGCGCCAGGCGAACGCCGATGTTGCCGCCGCCGGCGATGACCACTCGCCGCACGGGATCCTCCAGCCGGCGGATCTCGCTCATGAAGACGCGGATATCCTTGCGATCGGCGATGAAGAAGACCTCGTCACCCTCCTCGATCACCGTGTCGCCATCCGGCAGCTTGGCCTTGCCTCTCCGGTAGATGGCCGCAATGCGGCCTTCGGTATTCGGGATGTGTTCCTTGAGGGTTGCGATCTTCTGGCCGACGAGCAGGCCGTCCCGGTCGGCGATGACCCCGACGAGGCGAACCCGGCCGTCCGCGAAATCGAGCACCTGCGAAGCGCCCGGATACAGTATGAGTTGCTCGATGTACTCGCATACGAGCTGCTCGGGGCTGATGCGCACGTCGATCGGGATCGCGTCCTGGCGAAACAGCTTGTTCGCCGTCATGTATTCAGCGGCGCGGATGCGCGCGATCTTGGTCGGCGTATGAAACTGCGTATAGGCCACCTGGCAGGCGACCATATTGGTCTCGTCCGTGTCGGTCAGTGCAACGATGATGTCGACGTCGCTGGCGCCGGCGCGCTGCAGCACGTCGGGGTAGGCGGCGTGGCCGACGACGGTGCGGATGTCGAGACGATCCTGCAGATCTCTCAGGACCTCCGGCCGCCGGTCGACGACCGTGACCTCGTTCGCTTCTTCGCGGGACAAGTGATACGCCGCCGAGGAGCCGACCTGGCCTGCGCCGAGAATCAGTATCTTCATTATTATTGTGGCTGGACGTATACCGGCGACGGCTCAGGGCCGTCAGTTTACATCAGATCGAGGTTTGCGTAGGCCAGCACCAGCCATTTCGTGCCGGCTGTTTCGAAGTTGACTTCGACGCGCGCGTGCGGGCCGTGGCCCTCGCAGTTCAGTACGATGCCGTCGCCGAATTTCCGGTGGTGCACGCGCTGGCCGAGGCTCAAACCCGATTCCGCGGCCGCGTCCGGAACCGGGGACGCCCGCCCAGGCCGTTGCCCGGACCGCGATACCCGAACCTTGGGCCGGATCTCCTCTACGTACTCGGCAGGAATTTCGCGTATGAAGCGCGACGGCAGCGAGAAGCTGTCGGTGCCGTGCAGGCGGCGCTGTTCCGCGTAGCTTATGTACAGTGTGCGCATGGCGCGCGTGATGCCCACGTAGCAAAGCCTGCGCTCCTCTTCGAGCCCGTCGGGATCCGCGGCCGAGCGCTGGTGAGGGAACAGGCCGTCCTCCATGCCCGCGAGAAACACGAGCGGGAATTCGAGCCCCTTCGCGGAGTGCATGGTCATGAGCTGCACACAATCGTCCCAGGCATCGGCCTGGCCTTCGCCGGCCTCGAGGGCCGCGTGCGCGAGGAACTCGTCGAGCGGCTGCATCTCGGCCGCGGGGTCCGGCTCGAAGCTCTTCGCGGCGCTGACGAGTTCTTCGAGGTTCTCGATCCGCGTTGCGCCCTTCTCGCCTTTTTCCTTCTTGTAGAACTCGACGAGTCCGCTCATCGCGATGACGTGATCGACTTTGTCTTCGAGCGCGAGCTCGCGCGTCTCGCGCTCTAGCCGCTCGATGAGCGTCATGAACGCAAGGACGGCCTTTGCGGCCCGCCCGGCAAGCACGTCGCTTGCCAGGGCGCCGGCCGCCCGCCAGAGCGAGCAGGCGTTGGCCCGGGCGTATGACCGCATTTCTTCGACCGTCCGTGCGCCGATCCCGCGCGTCGGCCGGTTGACGATGCGCTCGAAGGACGCGTCGTCGTCGCGATTGAGGGTGAGGCGCAGGTACGCCAGCGCGTCTTTGATCTCCTGGCGTTCGAAGAAGCGCAGGCCGCCGTAGACCCGGTATGGGATTCGCGCGTTGATGAGTGCTTCTTCGAGAACCCGCGATTGCGCGTTCGAGCGGTACAGTATCGCGGCGTCCTGCCGCGCGTTGCCCTGATCGCTCCAGTCGCGGAGCCGCCCGACGATGAACTCGGCTTCGTCGCGCTCGTTGTAGGCGGCGTAGATCCTGATCGGCTCGCCGGCCGAGCCTTCGGTCCACAGGTTCTTGCCCATGCGGGCGCTGTTGTGGGCAATGACCGCGTTGGCCGCGTTCAGGATCGTGCCGGTCGAGCGATAGTTCTGCTCCAGCTTGACGACGCGCGCGCCCGGGAAATCGCGCTGAAACTTAAGGATGTGCTCCACGCGGGCGCCGCGCCAGCGATATATCGACTGATCGTCGTCGCCGACCGCGAACGGAACGCCGCTGTTACCGGCCAACAGGCGCAGCCACGCGTACTGGATTGCGTTCGTGTCCTGGAACTCGTCGACGAGAATATGCCCGAAGCGCTGGCGGTAGTGGGCCAGGAGCTCGGCGTTGTCGCGCCACAACTCGTGGGCGCGCAGGAGGAGCTCCGCGAAATCGACGAGTCCGCCGCGCTCGCAGACCTCCTCGTAGGCTGCGTATACGGTAATCATCTGGCGGCGCTCGGGGTCGCCGTCGTCGTCCAGGTGCCGCGGCCTCAGGCCCTCGTCCTTTTGCTTGTTGACGAAGTACTGGATCTCGCGCGGCGTATAGCGGCCGTCGTCGATCTCCATGCTCCTTAAGAGACGCTTGATGATGCGCTGCTGGTCGTCGGCGTCGATGATCTGGAAGCTCTGCGGCAGCTTCGCCTCGCGCCAGTGGCGTCTGAGGAGACGGTGCGCGAGACCGTGAAACGTGCCGATCCAGAGATGCTGGACCGGGAGGCCGAGCAGCGACTCGATACGGCCGCGCATCTCGGCAGCCGCCTTGTTCGTGAAGGTTACGGCGAGGAGGCTCTGCGGGGAGACGTGCTCCACGTCGATGAGCCAGGCGGCGCGATGCACGAGCACGCGCGTCTTGCCGCTCCCGGCGCCCGCGATGACGAGCGTGGGTTCGGCGGGTGCCGTGACGGCCTCGCGCTGGGCGTCGTTGAGGTTTTCGAGGATCGGGGTGACGTCCATGGGACGGACATGGCCGCAAAACGCGTCATGTTAACAGTCTCAGGGCTGCCAGCGTACGCCCACTATGAACTGCGTCCGCTCGTACTCGATGCGCGTGTCGTTCGAGGCGACCTCGCGGTACCGGCCTTCGGCGACGAGGCTCAGGCCCCGCGTCAGCCGGTAGCTCAGCGCCAGCGTCCCGTAGATGTCTTCCTGAGTCCTGGGATTCGCTGTCGGGTTGTGGAAAGCGAAGGCGTTGGGATAGTCGAACAGACGATACAGCGCCAGCAATTCGACGCTAAAGCGCGCACCCGGCGTGAACTGGATCTCCGCCCTGAACGCATCGCGCGTGTAGTCGTTATAGCCCACGAAGCGATCGGTCCGGTCGGTGAGGGTGTAGCCGAGGCCGAACCACAGGCTCTTCGTCACCCGCTGCCGCGCCGTGATGCCGAAATCCAGATAGTCGTAACGCAGCTCGGCGTTGGTGATGAACTGATTGCCGTCGAGATCGAACGACGGGCGGTTGGTGAAGCGGCGGCTGGAGCGCGCGGCTTCCAGCATGATCATCGAAGCGGGCGAGAAGCGGTACTGCATGCTGCCGTGAAAGAGAAAGTACTCGTGATCGTAGGAGGGCACGACCTCGACATCCTCGTAGTCCCAGAGCTGCCCCTTGATCTCGAGCGCGAACGTGAAGCGCTCGCCCGTCTGCCGCAGCGTCAGCTCCGGCCCGTAGCGCGTGTAGTTGAGCCGCTCGCCGATCGCAACGTCGCCGTCGACTTCGTCCTCGATCTCGCGCTCGAGGCCGTCGTCCGGATCGAAATAGGTGCGGTCGTTCTGGGCGAAGCGGAAGGCCGAATAGACTTCCCGCGTGTGCCTTTCCGTCGTCCGTCTGAATTCGCTGCCGAAGCTGCCTTCGTGCACGAACTCGTCGGCGTTCCCGAGCTCCTCGTCCTGATAGATACGGCCGCCGAGGCGGTAGGCCAGAAAGAAGCCTTCGTGCTCCAGCGCATTGATCAGGTATTTCGCGTTGAGGCTGACCGGCACGAAGGAGCCGCTTTGGACCACCGGGGTGACGAGCGGCTCGTCGGGGTCGGCGAGATCGGTGTACGCCTCACTGGGCGTACGGAAAGCGTTGTCGTCCGTACCGAAACCGACCTGGGCGCTCAACAGCAGATTCGCGAACTTGCGGGTTCTCTCGACTTCGGCCGCGCGCTCGACGATCGCTTCCTGTTCTTCCGTACGCGCAGCCCGGATCCGGGCGATAGCGACCGCGGCGTAGTCGGCAAGCCGCGGCTGCGACTGCTGGTCGCGGGCCAGCCGAAACCAGCGGAGCGCCTCCTCGGTTTCGCCCAGCGCATTGGCATTGAGGCCCAGGTTGTACTGCGCTGCGGCCTGAAAACCCGGGTCGGTTACTGCCTCGAGCAACGCTTCCCGCGCCCGCAGATGCTGTCCGGCGCGGTAGTGAGCGACGCCCATGTTGTAGGCCAGCGCCGGCGTGCTCATCCCGGCGTCCTGGGCTTGCCGATAGCGCAGCAGCGCGGCCCAGTAGAGATCGTCGCGGAACAGGCGGTTGCCGTCGGCGAACGCTTCGCCCGCCGTCATCGCCGCCGCGCCCGTCGGCAGGCTCAGCGCGGTAAACGCCAGCAGCGCCGTCAGGCAGGCGGCGGGTATCCGGACCCGAGGTCGTCTCGGCATCCGGGGCCCGCAGATGGCGGCTATCTGGACTCTGGATCGTTTCTGCATCGGAGGGACGGCAGTCGCGTTATGTAGCGTCGGACGATGACGCAATTCCTGCGTCAAAACTATGAAACAGCGCAAGAAAACGCTTTGTGACGGGAACGGTTTTGCGGCGGCTTCTAGGGCACCGGATCGGGCATGGGTTCCGGCAGCTCGTCGAACTGATCCTCGTCCACGTCTTCGCCTTCCTCGAAGTCGTCCTGCGCCTCGAAGGCGGCGTCGCTCAATTCTCCCAGGCCGTCGTCCGCGAAGGCGTCGCGGCCTTCGTTATCCAGGCCGCGGGCTGCTGCCGCGGCCTCCACGGCCGCCGGGACCTCCAGCACCGCGTCGGCGGCGCCTTCGGCGTCGGCGCTGAAATCGCCGCGTTCCCCAGGGCCGCGCAGTCGGCCGATAGCGCTTTCGAGTTCGACGACGTTGTCCACGACCTCCATCGTGACCTCCAGATCGTCGAGATCCTCCTGGGCCAGCGCCACAGTGGTGCCTGTGAACAGCGCGAGAACCGCGGCTGCGATCCGGGTGCCTGCCAAAGCCTGCATGGGGAATCCTCTGCGTCGGATGCAAAATCTGGCAACAGCTTGAAGCATCGATTGCGCGGACTGCAAGGACTCAGTCCGCATTCTGCGATTGAGCATGCCGGGCGCGTTTGCCACTATGGCGCTGGCGTCGGGATTCCCGTCGCCGAAGGAGATTCCATGCACCGCCCGCTACTCTGTCTGTTATTCATCTGCTGGCTGCCGGTGCAGCCTCCCGCGGTCGCCGACACCCTCCTGCTGGAAAACGTGCGCATCTTCGACGGCACCGGGGACCGGCTGCGCGACGGCCACGTGCTCGTCGAGGACGGGTTGATCAGGGCCGTGTCGGAAGACCCGATTCCGCTGCCCGCCGGCGGCACGCGCATCGAAGCTGCGGGGCGCGTCCTCACGCCGGGCTTCATCGATCTGCACACGCACATCGCGGGTCACGTTCCGGTCGGTCTCGAGAGCCGCCATCCCGTAGTGCAGGGCGCGTTCGCGGCCAAGGTGGCGCGCTTTTATCTCGACCACGGCTTTACGACGCTGCGCGACGCGGGCGGCGCGCCGCCGGCGCTGGCCCGCGCGTTCGAAAGCGGCGAGCTCGAAGGACCGCGGCTGTTTCCGTCCGGAGCCGTCATTTCGCAAACGGCGGGTCACGGCGACTGGCGCGAAATCCACGAGCCGCACCCCGTGCTCGAAGGCCGCTCACCTTACATTGGCGGCGGCTCCGCGGTGATTGTCGACGGCGTCGCCCGGACGCTCGCCGCCGTGCGCGAAAACCTCAAGTACGGCGCGACGCAGATCAAGATCATGGGCGGGGGCGGCGTGATGTCGGATTTCGATCCGATCCACACGCTGCAGCCGTCGCCGGCCGAAATCCGTGCGGCCGTGCAGGCGGCCAGCGACTGGGACACCTACGTGCTCGCGCACGCCTACACGTCCGAGGCGGTGACCCGGCTGGTTGAGAACGGCGTGCGCTGCATCGAGCACGGTCTTCTGATCGACGACGCGACCGCGAAGCTGGTCAAGGACAACGATGTCGTGATCAGCACGCAGCTCGTCATCTTCCGCTCGCTTGCGGAGATGCCGGGTCTCACCGACAGAAATCGCGAGAAGGCCGCGCTGGTGCTCGAGGGTCAGGAAAACCTGATCCGGCTCATCAAGAAGTACGACATCACGACCGGTTTCGGCACCGACCTCATCAGCAGTGCGTACAAGCGGCTGCCGCAGGAATTCACCGAGCGCGCCCGGTACTGGACGCCCGCCGAAGTGCTGCGTCAGGCGACGTCGGAGAGCGCCGAAGTGATCCGCATGGCGGGTAAACTCAACCGTCACGGGCCGTTCGGCGAGATTCGCGAGGGCTGGCTGGCGGACCTGGTTTTGTTTAACGAGAACCCGCTCGAGGATATCTCGGTGATCGAGGTGCCGGAGCGCGCGATTGCACTGGTGTTGAAGGAAGGCGTCGTTGTCACCGACAATCGATGACGACAGTGCTTCGCCTTTTTTTGAAGCGGAATCTACGCCTGTTTCTCCGGGTCGATCATGTTGAATCGGATTTATCTGCAGAAGCACGGTAAAGCGGTCGGGAGCGACAGGCTCGAGTCCTCGATACCGGCGCGCGAAGCCGGCGATCCCTCGAGCCGGAGCGGCTCCTAGTGCCGGTGCCCTCCGAGTACGCCCGCGCCTCCGACCGGTTCTACAGTCTGCTCGTCGAGGCCCGGGATGCGGCCGGTCTCGGCAGCACCCATCAGGCCTATACGATGCTGCAGGGCGTGCTTCAGGTTTTTCGCCGCCGGCTCGATGTCGCTGACGCGATCCGCTTCGCGGCGGTATTGCCGCCGCTCGTGCGGGCGCTGTTCGTGGCCGATTGGGATGTCGACGAGCCGAAACGGAAGTTTGGCGACCGCGCCGGGATGACTGAAGAGGTCCGGTCTCTCAGGGCGGCGCACAACTTCGCTCCGGATACCGCTATCGGGGACGTCGCCCGAACGCTAAGGCGGTACGTGGACGAGGAAACCTTCGACCGCTTACTCGCCGGCCTGCCCGAAGGAGCCGCGGCCTTCTGGGAGTCATAGTCCGTGACCGGCGTATACGGTGGGGCGGCAGTCTCCGGCGTCGGCCATACGGCAGGAGACCTGCGCCTCGAAGACTGGCGCAGGTTGTCGCCGGACCAGCGGGACGCGGTGCGTGCGTTGTCGATAAGGAAGGATCAGGTCGATTTTGCAGGCACGATCGACGCCGCCATCGCGCACTGTGAGGCCGACGACGGCTCCGCCATCGTCGGCGTCGCGATACTCGCCGGAACGGCGGTAGTCGGCTTTCTGCTGGTGAAGAGAGGCGGCAGCGCCCCGGCTTGGGTTCCGGGCGATGCGGCGATCGCTACCGCGCTCAGAGTCGGCGAGGAGTATCAGGGGCGGGGAATCGGAACGACTACGCTCGTGATGCTCCCGTCGTGGGTAAGGAGCAACTGGCCCGACCGGAAGCGCCTCGTCCTGTCGGTCGACGAGTCGAATCGGGCCGCGATCAGGTCATACGCCAAAGCGGGCTGGATCGATCAGGGCCGTTATCCCAAGGGTTGGTTCGGTTGGGAGAGGCGCATGATGAAGCCGCTGAAATAGCCGGATACGGGACTAGCTGACGATCTCGAAGCTCAGGCGAATCGTCAGATAGTGATCGATCAGGAACGCGGCGAACAACGCCGCCAGGTAGGTGATCGAATAGCTGAACGTGCGCATCGGCAGCTTCGTGTCTTCCGGGCGGCGGTACATCTCGACGGTCAGCCAGAGAAACCAGCCACCCGTGCCGAGCGCCGTCACGAGGTAGATCAGTCCGCTCATGCCCGTCAGGTACGGCATGATCGAGATCACGAGCAACAGGATCGTATAGAGCAGGATGTTTAGCCGCGTGAAGGCTTCGCCGTGCGTCACCGGCAGCATCGGGATGCCGACTTTCGCGTATTCGTCCTTGCGGGCAATTGCCAGCGCCCAGAAATGCGGCGGCGTCCAGACGAAGATGATCAGGAACAGGAGCAGCGCGTCGCTGTGTAGCTGACCCGTAACGGCAGCCCAGCCGAGAACCGGTGGCGCGGCGCCCGCGGCGCCGCCGATGACGATGTTCTGCGGCGTCGCACGCTTCAGGAACACCGTATAGACGACGGCGTAGCCGATCAGCGAGCCGAAGGTCAGCACGGCGGTCAGCGGATTCACCAGGAACCAAAGGATCAGCATCGACACGACGCCCAGGACGCTTGCGAATTGCAGAGCTTTCGTCTCGCTAAGGCGCCCTTCCGGCAGCGGCCGGGATTTCGTGCGCAGCATGTGGATGTCGATGCGCGCGTCGAGGACGTGGTTGAACACCGCGGCGGAGGAGGCGGCGAGGCCGATGCCCAGCGTACCGAACAGCAGGGCGTCGATGCCGGGCAAGCCCGGGACCGATAAAAACATCCCGACGACCGCCGTGAAGACGATCAGCATCACGACCTTCGGCTTGGTCAGCTCGTAGTAGTCGCGCCAGTCGGCGTAGCGCAGTTCGACGTTGGTGCTCACGTTGTCTCTCTTATCCTCGGTGCTCGGCTGTCTAGCCGATGCTCGACAGGCGCAGCAGCCGTTTCAGGTCGCTGACCATGTCTCTCGGTTTGATACTCGGTGGGAAGTACAGGACCAGGTTGCCAAGCGGATCGACCAGGTAGTAGCCGTTGCCGGGCGTTCCCGCGGGCAGTTTGCCCTCGAGGAACTCCGCCAGCGACGCGTCCCCTAGCGTCACCAGCCCCTCGTGTTCCTGAGCAAGAAAAAGGGTATCGAGCGGCGCGTCTCCGTGCAAGAAAACCCGCTCCACGCGGTCCATTTCCCGGCCGAGCATCAGCCGGATTTGCCGGATCGTGTACAGGCCGTTGCGGCAGGCGTCGTCGCAGGCCGCCGTGTTGGCGTAGATCAGTTGCCAGTGCTTCTCCTCGGCGGGTGCGGCGAACGCGGAGCCCGGCAGGGCCTCGGGCAGGTTCGTGATGGGTTCGAGCAGGATACCGTGGTTCGCCCGCCCCTCGGGCTGCAGGCTGTCGCCGCCGTAGTAGAGCCACGTAGCAACGGCCAGGGGGCCCAGGAAGATCGCCGCGATCAGCGCAAGCTGCAGTTGTCCGCGCGGCTTGTGTTCGTTGCCTGTCGT
Organism: Woeseiaceae bacterium; assembly: GCA_028277185.1. Lineage (GTDB taxonomy): Bacteria > Pseudomonadota > Gammaproteobacteria > Steroidobacterales > Woeseiaceae > UBA1847. Next base: position 56,008 of record JANQGQ010000009.1, on the reverse strand, counting down.
CGTCTCAGTCATCGAAACTCCGTTTGCGCGCATGCCAGACCATGAGGCCCGCGAGCACGAGCGCCATCAGAAACCACTGCACGGCGTAGCCCGTATGCCGCGCCGGCGTCATGCCGCCCGGCTGCCAGTCGCGTTCGAAGCCGTTCGGCTCGTCCGCGTCGAGCAGCAGCACGAAGGGCAGCACGCTGGATCCGAGCGCCGCTTCGATATCGCCGTAGTCCGGATACAGCGCCTTGAGCGGCCAGGCCGCCGGATCGAGGATCGCCTCGCCCATGCGGTAGCCGGCGCGCGGCAGGCGTCCCGCCCGGCCGCGGACGCGCCGCACTGACGTTTCGGGCGTCAGTGCCTCTGCGGTCGTGCTGTCGCCTTCCGCGACGACGAAACCCCGGTTCACGAGCACGAGCGGCTCCTCCGACCCCGTGACCAGCGGCGTCAGCACGTAGTGGCCGACGCGGCTCCGGACGATGATGTTGTCGAGCAGAATGTCCCGGCCCTCGAGCCACGTACCCCTGAGTTCCAGCGGCTGATAGGGCAGTACCGTGTCGCCTTGGGCATAGAGGCGATGAGTGCCCGCGGCGGCGAACGCTTCGCGTTCCGCGCGCTTCTCCGCCGCGCGCTCCAACTGCCAGAAGCCCGCGCTGAGCATGAGAACCGTAACGCCCGCGCCGACGACGTAAGGCAGCACGTTGGATCGTCGGGGTTTTGCGGTCTCGGTCACGCTATACTCGTCGTCGGAAATACGTCCGGGTGCTGACATGAAAATCATCGTACTCGTCATGCTGGCGGCAATCATCGGCAGCCTGATGTCCGGCCTGTTCTTCCTGACCCGTCAGGACGACCATGGCTCCACGCGCGTGCTGACGGCGCTGAAGATTCGCGTCGCCCTGTCGATCTTGCTGGTCGCGTTCCTCGTGAGCGCCTACTTCCTGGGTTTCATCCCCATCGACTAGCTGGCGCGCCGACGCCGCGCCGGCTGCGGACCCGCGGCTCAGAGCCAGTAGACGAATATGTAGAGACCGACCCAGACGACGTCGACGAAGTGCCAGTACCAGGCCACCGCCTCGAACGCGAAGTGGTTTTCCTTCGTGAAGTGACCGCGCAACACCCTGAACCAGATCACGAGCAGCATGATGGCGCCAAGCGTCACGTGCAGGCCGTGAAAGCCGGTCAGCATGAAGAACGTCGAGCCGTAGATGCCCGAGGTCAGGCGCAGGTTGAGATCGTTGTACGCGTGTACGTACTCGTAAGCCTGCAGGCCGATGAAGATGAAGCCCAGTATGAAAGTAGCGGCAAGGAAAGCCGTTAGTACGCCACGCTTCCCTGCGATCAGCGCATGATGTGCGACCGTTATCGTCACGCTGCTGGTCAGAAGGATGACGGTGTTGATCAGCGGCAGGCCGACCGGTCCCATGACCTGGAAGTCGCCGCCGACACCGGCGGGGCCGTTGCTGGGCCAGGTGTTCTCGAAGCCGGACCAGAGCACGGCATTGGTAAAGAAGTTATTCGATTCGCCGCCGAGCCAGGGCAGCACCATCGTCCGGACGTAGAACAGCGCGCCGAAGAAAGCCAGGAAGAACATGACCTCCGAGAAGATGAACCACATCATCCCCATGCGGAACGACTTGTCGACCTGCGCGTTGTACATGCCGGTGACGCTTTCGTTGATGACGTTCGCGAACCAGCCGACGACCATGTAGATGATCACGGCGACGCCGGCCAGCATGATCCAGAAGCCTGGTGTGCTGCCGTTCAGCCAGACGGATACGCCCACCATGAGGAACAGCAGGCCGGCTGAGCCGACGGCCGGCCAGTGGCTTTCGTGGGGGACGTAGTAGCGGTCGTCGGAGTGTGAGGCCATGGCGAGTCTCGCGTGGATCTTGTGTATGGGTTTCAGTTCGCGGCGGCGCGAACGTTATCAAAAAACGTGTACTGCAGGGTAATCGTATCGACGTAGGCCGGCAGGTCCGGGTCCACTATGAACTGCAACGGCAGCGGCCGCTCCTCGTCGGCGAGAAACTCCTGGTTCTCGAAGCAGAAGCAATGGATCTTCAGGAAGTGGTCCGCCGCCGTTCCGGGCGCCACGCTGGGAATCGCCTGCGCAACGGTGTTCTCACCCGACAGGTTCTTCGCCGTGAACGAGGCGTAGTACATTTTGCCCGGGTTGACGACCATGCTGGGCCGGTCGGCCGCGAACTCGAACTGCGCGTAAGAGTTCAGCGTCGTGACGAACTCGACCCGGATCTCCCGGTTGAAGTCGGGCGCTTCCGCGACTTTGACGGCTTCCGTGTTGGTGCGCCCGCCGAGCCCTGTGATCTCGCAGAACACGTCGTACAGCGGCACGAGCGCAAACCCGAAACCGAACATGCCGACTGCAAGCAGCAGCAGGCGGCCGATGAGAGTGCGATTGGTCGAGCTGTCGGGCTTTTCAGTCGTCATGTGAGGTCGTTCAACTCCGCAGAACGGCGGTGATTATGAAGGTTAAGTAGATCAGCAGCGCGACGGCGAGCAGGATCAACGCCGTGCGCCGGATGCTGGTCTTCTTCCCCGCCATATCGGCAATGCCCGTCATCCGAACTTAGGCGCGGGCAGCTTGGGCGGCGTATCGAAGGTGTGGAACGGCGCCGGCGACGGCACGGTCCACTCCAGCCCTTCCGGATCGTCCCAGACGGCGTCGGTCGCCGGGACGCCGCGTTTGGCCGTCAGGAGCACCCAGATGAAGATGAGTTGCGACAGGCCGAAACCGAAGGCGCCGATACTCGCGATGAAGTTGAAATCGGCGAACTGCGTCGCGTAGTCGGGAATACGCCGCGGCATGCCTGCAAGCCCGAGGAAGTGCATCGGGAAGAACGTCAGGTTGACGAAAATCGTCGACAGCCAGAAATGCAGCTTGCCGAGCGCCTCGTTGTACATGAAGCCGGTCCACTTGGGCAGCCAGTAGTAGGCGCCGGCCATGATCGCGAAGATCGAGCCGGGTACCAGCACGTAGTGGAAGTGCGCGACGACGAAATAGGAGTCGTGGTACTGGATGTCAGCCGGCGTTATCGCAAGCATCAGGCCGGAGAAACCGCCGATCGTGAACAGGAACACGAACGCCAGCGCGAACAGCATTGGCGTCTCGAAAGTCATCGCCCCGCGCCACATCGTCGCGACCCAGTTGAACACTTTCACCCCGGTCGGGATGGCGATGAGCATCGTCGCAAACATGAAGAAGAGCTGCCCCGACAACGGCATGCCGACCGTGAACATGTGGTGCGCCCAGACGATGAAGGACAGGAACGCGATGCAGGAAGCTGCATAGATCATCGAGTCGCGGCCGAACAAAGGCTTCCGGGCGAAAGTCGGGATGATCTCCGACACGACGCCGAAGGCCGGCAGGATCATGATGTAGACCTCGGGGTGGCCGAAGAACCAGAAGATGTGCTGGAACATGACCGGGTCGCCGCCGCCGGCCGCGAGGAAGAAGCTGGTGCCGAAGAACTGGTCGGTCAGGAGCATCGTCACGGCGCCGGCGAGGACCGGCATGACCGCGATGAGCAGGTAGGCCGTGATGAGCCATGTCCAGACGAAGATCGGCATGCGCAGCAGCGACATCTCGGGCGTCCGCATGTTCATGATCGTCACGATGATGTTGATCGCGCCCATGATCGACGAGATGCCCATCAGGTGCACCGAGAAGATCAGGAACGGGAACGCGTCGCCGGTCTGCAGCACGAGCGGGGGATACATCGTCCAGCCGCTTGCCGGCGCGCCGCCCGGCATGAACAGCGTCGAGAGCAGGATGCCGAACGCTACCGGGAGGATCCAGAACGACCAGTTGTTCATGCGCGGCAGCGCCATGTCGGGCGCGCCGATCATCATCGGGATCATCCAGTTCGCAAGCCCCACGAACGCCGGCATGACCGCGCCGAAGACCATGATCAGCGCGTGCATGGTCGTCATCTGGTTGAAGAATTCGGGATGGACGAACTGCAGGCCCGGGATCGCGAGTTCCGAGCGGATTACCAGCGCCATGAGGCCGCCAATCAGGAACATCACGAAGCTGAAGATCAGGTACATCGTTCCGATGTCCTTGTGATTCGTCGCGAACAGCCAGCGACGATAGCCCTTGGCTGGGCCGTGATCGTCGTGTGTGTGGTCTTTAACGTCTGCTGCAATGGTGCTCATAATCTTCGAATCTCTTTAGCGAATCTCTCAGTTGGCTGCGAGCTGCGGCGCGTCCGCTTTCCGCGTGTCGACCCAGGCCTGGTAGGCGTCTTCGTCTACGACTTCGACGACGATCGGCATATAGCCGTGGTCCTTGCCGCAAAGCTCGGCGCATTGACCGCGGTAGGTACCTACCTGCTCGGCCTTGAACCAGGTCTCGTTGATCATGCCCGGGATCGCGTCCTTCTTGATCGCAAGGTCGGGGACCCACCAGGCGTGCAGAACGTCGTTCGAGGTCAGCAGCAGGCGAACCTTCTTGCCGACCGGGACAACGACGGGGTTGTCGACGTCGAGCAGATAGTTGTCGACGCTGAACGGGTCGATCCCCGACTGCTTGCGGCGCGCCTCGAGGCTTGGCCTCGACAGCGACGAATAGAAGCCGAGGTCCTCGTCCTGGTACTGGTAGTGCCACTTCCATTGATAGCCGGTTGCGACGATCGTCAGGTCCGGGTCGCGGGAGTCTTCCAGGCGCACCAGCGTCTTTGCGGTCGGAACCGCGAGTGCAAGCAGGATGACCACCGGCACGGCGGTCCAGATGATCTCGGCCGTCGTGCTGTGCGAGAAGGTCGCGGGGGTCACGCCCCTCGACTTCCGGTGCGCGAAGATCGAATAGATCATGACGCCGAACACCACCACGCCGATCGCCACGCAGACCCAGAAGACCTTCATGTGCAGATCGTAGGTTTCCTTGCTCAGCTCGGTGACACCCTGGGGCATGTTGAGGCCCCAGCTGGCATGGGCGACACCCGCGAGAGTGAGGCCGATCATGCAGAGGACGGTTTTTTGCAGCATTGATTTGTCGCTTTCCCGCGGACCGTGGCCCGCCTGTTGAAGGTATCTCCCGCTCGCCACGTATCGCCCGGCGCCTGCGGCGTCGAGGTGAACGGTCCATGGTGGGTGGCGTAACCGGAGGGTCAGACCTTGCTCATTTCGCCTTCGATTGAAGACTTGTGCAGTGTACTGAAATCCGCTGTGTCAGGCAATGCTGACAAGCCCCGATGTACGACGAAAAAACGCTTTTACAACAACCGTTTGCACAATAGTGTGCAGGCCGTCACAAGCAGGGCGATACGCGTTGACGTCAACGTCGCCGGCCGATGCTTTCCGGGCTTATCCTGACGGGCCCTCCCGGCGTTGTGGCGTGACCGCCAAATGCGTGGCCATAGACCAGTTCGAGCTCGAGCGTCACCGCGTCGCCTTCGCCGAACAGCGCGCGCTCGAAGGCCCGGAGTCTGCCGCGGCTCATGAGACCCTGCGCCCGGTCCGCGAGGCTGTTGCGCGCCGCGACGCCAGCCAGATCGCGGTACAGGGCCGCGGGTGTGGCGTAGCTCAGCCTGAGCCGGTCGACGTCGAGTACCGGATCGCGCAGGCCCGCGCGCACCAGCGCGTCGCCGACGTTGTGCATGTCGGGAAAACTCACGACGTGGGCGGTGTCGTCCACGCGGCGCCACGCGGCCTTGAGTTCGCTGAAGCTGTCGGGTCCCAGCAGAGCGAACGCGAAGACCCCGTCGTCGCGCAGGACCCGGCCGATCTCCCGGCAGACTCCGGCAACGTCGTCGGTGAACGAGAGAAGCTGATTGGCGAACACCAGGTCGATGCTGGCGTCCTGGAAGGGCAGCTCCGCGGCGTCCGCGCAGACGAGCGAGCGCCGCGAGAACAGTCCGGATGGCTGCTGCCGCAGCATGTCGGGACTGAGGTCGACGCCATGTATGCGGGCGCGCGGGAAACGCTTTCTCAAAGCCGGAATCGCCGCGCCGGTCGCGGTTCCGAGATCGACGATGCGCCCGGCGCTGAGCGTCATCGGCGTGAGCCGGTCGAGCAGCCCCTGGCGCGTGTGTTCGTGCACGAACGCAAACGAATCGAACGCCGGAGCTGCGAGTGCGAGGCGCTTCAAGAGATCCCGGGGGCGGCGTGGGGTCGACACGAGGTGTTTCTACCACGGATTTCTCGTGGTCCGCAGCGTTTTCGGCTGTTGCCGTGCCTTGCAGGCTGTCGTCAGATGAGTCCCGGACTCATGCCGTACCCGCTCCTGAAATCCGCGCTGCTGCGGTTCGAGCGCCTTCTGCTGCCGCCTGCCTGCGTGCTCTGCCGGTCGTCGCGCGTCGCGGAGGGCGCAAGCGTGTGCGCGGGCTGCCGGGCGGATCTGCCCCGGCAGCCACGCTCATGCCGTCGCTGCGCGCTTCCGCTTGCCGGCCGCGGTCGGATTTGCGGCGCCTGCCGGACCCGGGAGCCGCCGGCCGACCGGGTCCATGCCGCGTTTCGCTATGCCTTTCCGGTCGACGCAGCCATACGCGCCGTGAAGTTCGCTCATCGGCTCGAATACCTGCCGCTGCTTGCCGAGCGGATGCGCATGCTGGTCCCGGCTGAATGCGATGCGATCGTCGCGGTGCCGCTGGCGCGCGGCCGGCATGCGCGCCGGGGATTCAATCAGGCGGCGGAACTCGCCCGCTGCCTCGGCGTCGCAGTGCCGAAAGCCCGCAACGTCGTTCGTACGCGGTCCACGCGGCCGCAGACGGGTCTCGACGCAGCCGGACGTCAGCGCAACGTGCGCGGTGCCTTCGAAGTACGCGACAAGCTTGCCGCCCGCTACCCATTGATCGTCGACGACGTCATGACGACCGGTGCGACGGTCTACGAACTGGCCCGCTGTCTGAAGCGGCACGGTGCCCGGCGCGTCGCCGTGTTGGTTGCAGCGCGGCGCGTCTAGCACCTGTCCCGGAACAGATCTAAACGACGGGATCGAAGGTATAGCTCAGGACGATACCGATGAACACGACGAGGCCGATGATGTGGTTTTCGCGGAACGCCCGGAAGCAACCGTCGCGATCGCGATGTCTCGCGAGGCTGAGATGCCGCAGCATCAGCGCCGCGGCAAGCAGCAGCGACCCGTAGTACCAGGGCCCGAGCCCGGCCCGCTGGCCGATCAGGATCAGCGCCAGCAGCATGATGCCCTGCATCGCGCCGATAGCGAACAGATCCATGTCGCCGAACAGGATGGCGGTCGACTTGACGCCGATCCTGAGATCGTCTTCGCGATCGACCATGGCGTAAAAAGTGTCGTAAATGACCGCCCAGATGACCGTGGCACCGAAAGTCAGCCACGCAAGCGGCGGTGTGCCGCCGGTCTGTGCGGCAAAGGCCATCGGGATCGCCGAGGCGAAGGCGGCGCCCAGCACGAATTGCGGAACCGAGAAGTAGCGCTTGAGGAAGGGGTAGACGACCGTCAGGACCGCGGCGACCGCGGCGATGAGCTGGGCAAGCGGATTCAACATCATCGCAAGCCCCACGGCGACGAGGCCGAGTGCCACGAACAGCGCGATCGCCTCCGCTGGTTTGACCGCGCCGCTGGCCAGCGGACGCTGCCGCGTGCGCTCCACGTACGGGTCGATGCGGCGGTCCGCGAAATCGTTGATGACACAGCCGGCCGAGCGCATTACCAACACGCCGATGACGAACACGATGAACAGCCCCTGGTCGGGTCGGCCTTCGCCGGCAAGCCATAACGCCCAGAGCGTCGGCCAGAGCAGCAGGTAGGAGCCGACCGGTTTGTCGATCCGCATCAGCGCCGCATACGCCTTCAGCTGAGCTGTGACGTCGGAGCGCAGGCTTGGTGAGGGCGTCGGTCTCACGGCTTCGGGCAGAAGGGTTGCGGCATGCTCGGAACGGTACCAAATCACGTCGACGGGATACTAAACCCGCGTGTAGTGCCCGGCTCGCGTCAGCCAGCGCCGCACGATGGCTCTGGCGCGGTCCTGATCGTTTCTCAGCAGCTTCTCCGCGGCGATCTGCACGCGCGGCATCAGCGTCGCATCGCGGACCAGGTCGGCGATGCGGTACTCGGGCAGGCCGGTCTGCCGCGTTCCCATGAGGTCGCCCGGGCCGCGGAGTTCGAGGTCGCGTTCGGCGACGACGAAGCCGTCGTTGGTGTCGCGCAGCACGCCGAGCCGGGCTTTCGCCAGCCGGCCGAGCGGGGAACGATACAGCAACACACAGTGGCTTTCCGTCGCGCCGCGCCCGACCCGGCCGCGTAGCTGGTGCAGCTGCGACAGACCCATCCGCTCCGCGTTTTCGACGATCATGAGGCTTGCGTTGGGCACGTCGACACCCACTTCGATCACGGTCGTCGCCACGAGGAGCTGGATCGTCCCGTCTTTGAAGGCCTGCATGCCGCGCTCCTTTTGGGCCGGCTTCATGCGCCCGTGCACGAGGCCTACATTGAGCTCCGGGAGAGCGTCTCTGAGGCGCTCGTAGCTGGCTTCGGCCGCCTCGTGGTCGAGCAGCTCCGATTCCTCGATCAGCGGGCAGACCCAGTAAGCCTGCTGGCCGTTGCGGCAGGCCTCGCGAACGCGCTCGACGACGTCCGCGCGCCTCGAGTCGGGCAGCGCAATCGTCGTCACGGGTTTTCGCCCCGGCGGCAACTCGTCGATGATCGACGTATCGAGGTCGGCGTAGGCGGCCATCGCAAGCGTGCGCGGAATCGGCGTGGCCGTCATCACCAGCTGGTGCGGGATGCCGTCGGTTCGCTTGCCCTTGTTTCTGAGCGCAAGCCGCTGGTCGACGCCGAAACGATGCTGCTCGTCGATGACCACGAGACCGAGACGGTGGAACTCGACGGCTTCCTGGAACAGCGCGTGGGTTCCGACCACGAGGCGCCCGCTGCCGCTGCTTATGGCATCGAGCGCGGCGCGTCGCGCGCCGCTGCGCTGACTGCCCGACAGCCACACGGGCTCGATACCGAGCGGTGCAAGCCAGCCCGAGAAACTCGCGAGGTGCTGTTCGGCCAGAAGCTCCGTCGGTGCCATGACCGCTGCCTGGACACCGTTGGCGATGGCCTTGACGGCGGCAATCGCCGCCACGACGGTCTTTCCGGAACCGACGTCGCCCTGAATCAGCCGCATCATCGGCTGCGGCTCCTCGAGATCGCCGACGATCTCGCCGACGACCCGTTGCTGGGCGCCGGTCAGCCGGAACGGCAGGCCGGCGATGAACGCCTTGAGCTCCGGACCGCCGGCCGTAAGCGGGACGGCGTGCTCGGTTCGCGCGGCGGCTCGCAGACTCTTGAGACTGAGGTAGTGCGCGAGCAGCTCCTCGAAGGCCAGCCGCTGGCGGCAGGGATGCGTGCCGAGCCGGAGCTCTTCGATATCCGCTTCGGGCGGCGGGCGATGCAGGTAGCGAATGGCCTCGACCAGCGGCGGCAGACCGAGGTCGTCCAGCACGGCGGCCGGCAGAAGTTCCTCGGGAGCCTCGCGCTCGAGGACCCGGAGTGCCTGGTCCGTGAGGTTGCGAAGCCGGCCTTGCTGCACGCCTTCGGTGGCCGGGTACCAGGGCGTGAGCGCGTCGGCCCGCACGGGATCTTCGCCGGGCCTGAGCAGCCGATACTCGGGATGAATCATCTCGAGCCCGCCGGGGCCGCGCCGGACTTCGCCGAAGCAGCTCACCCGGACGCCCGCCCTGAACTGGTCTGCCTGGCTTCGGGAGAAATAGAAGAAGCGCAGCGTAAGCTGTCCCGAGCCGTCGCCGAGACGAACGAGCAGCGACCGCCGTCCGCGGAAAACCGTCTCGGCAAGCAACACTTCGCCGCTGGCGAGACAGCGCGTTCCGGGAACCAGCGCACCGAAACGAACGAGTTCGGTGCGGTCCTCGTAGCGCAGTGGCAACAGAAAGAGCAGATCCTCGACGCGTTCGACGCCGAGCTTCCCGAGTTTCGCCGCCAGGGCCTGGCCCACGCCCCTGAGAGCCGTTACCGATGCGTGCAGTGCGTCGGCCGCGTCCCCCATCGCCTCATCCGCCAATGCCAACGCGCGGGCTCCGTTTCGGGCGCCGGCCGCTGCTAACGGGCGAGGATCGCGTCGGCCTCGACGTCGACGCCCCTCGGCAGTGCGGCAACGCCGACCGCCGCGCGCGCCGGATAGGGTGCCTCGAAAAACTCCTCCATGACCTGGTTGACGGTCGCGAAGTCGTCGAGATCGGTCAGGAAAACCGTGATCTTGACGGCGTCGGCGAGACTTCCGCCCGCGGCTTCGGCGACCGCTGCCAGGTTGCGGAACACCTGCCGCGCGCGCTCGGCAAAGTCGCCGTCGACGACGTTCATCGTCGCCGGATCGAGCGGTATCTGACCGGACAGGAAGACGAATCTCCCGGCCACGACGCCCTGCGAATAGGTCCCGATGGCCGCCGGTGCGCGGTCGCTGCTTACTGGTGATCTCATGCTCAAGTCCTGTCCGGGGTTTTAGGGCCTGGGTCACGCGCAGGGGCGGCTGACCCGAATGACGTTCGGCATATTGCGAACGTTGCGCATGATACCGGCAAGATGCGTGCGGTCTCTCACCTGCAGAAGGAACGTGAGGACCGAGCCGTCCTCGTGGCGGCCCATCACCTCCACCTGCTCGATGTTCGAGCCGCAGTCCGCAATGGTCGCCGCCACCTCGGCAAGCACACCCGGTTTGTTCAGAGTATCGGCCTGTATCTGCGTGTAGAAGTCGCGATCGACGTCCTTTTCCCAGGAAACGGCCAGCCATTTCTCGGGCTGCTTGCGAAAGTTGATCAGGTTCCCGCAGCGGGTGCGATGAACGACGATGCCGCGACCGGAGCTCAGATAGCCCATCACGTCGTCGCCGGGTATCGGGTAGCAGCACTTCGCGTAACTCACGACCATGCCTTCGGTGCCCGCAATCACGAGACTCGCCGGTTCGCCCTTTGCGTCCTCCTCCTGTTCGCCGCCGACCAACAGGCGCGCCGTGAGCGGCGCGAGGCGCTCGCCGAGACCGAGCTGCTCGAACAGCTCGGCCGTGTTGTTGAGTCCCAGCTCGTCGAGCGCTTCGTGCATGCGCACCTTGCCGACCTTTCTGAGCGACGAGCCCAGGTCCTTGAGCGAACGGTCGAGCAGGCGCTTGCCGAGATCGACGGACTCGTTGGTCCGCAGGTTGCGCATGTGCTGGCGGATTGCCGTGCGCGCCTTTGCCGAGCGCACGAAGTCGAGCCAGTTGGGGTTCGGCTTGGCGCCCTTGCTGGTGATGATCTCGACGGTCTGGCCGTTCTCGAGGACGGTCCTCAAGGGTACGAGGGCGCGGTCGATTTTCGCGGCGACGCAGCGGTCGCCGATATCCGTGTGCACGGCATAGGCAAAATCGACGGTCGTGGCGCCCTTCGGCAACGGCATGATGTCGCCCTTCGGCGTGAAGACGTAGATCTTGTCCGGAAACAGGTCGACCTTGACGGTCTCGAGGAACTCCTCGGACGAGTCCTCCGCCTTCAGCTCCTCGAGCCGCGACAGCCACTCGCGGGCCCGCCGCTGCGGCGACGCGTCGATCGGATCCTCGGCCTTGTACTGCCAGTGCGAGGCGACCCCCGATTCGGCCACCTGGTGCATCTGTCGCGTGCGAATCTGCACTTCGAGCGGCAGCCCCTTGGGCCCGAACAGCGTCGTGTGCAGCGACTGGTAGCCGTTGACGCGGGGAATTGCGATGTAGTCCTTGAAGCGGCCGGGCATGGGCTTGTAAAGGCCGTGCACGAGGCCGAGCACCCGATAGCAGTCCGACACGTCGTCGACCACGATGCGGAATCCGTAGACGTCGACGACGTCCGACAGGAGCCGCTTCTTCTCGGCCATCTTCCGATAGACGCTGTACAGATGCTTCTCACGGCCGATGATCTCGCCTTCGATGCTCTCCTCGGCAAGCGCGCGCCCGATCTCTTCGGATATCTTCCTGACGATCTGCCGCTGGCTGCCCTTGCTGCGCTTCAGCGCCCTCTCGATCACCCGGTAACGCATCGGGTAGAGATAACGGAAACCCAGATCCTCGAGTTCGACCTTGAAGCGGTTGATGCCGAGACGGTTGGCGATCGGCGCATAGATGTCGAGCGTCTCGCGGGCGATACGCCGCTGCTTCTCGGCAGGCATCGCGCCCATGGTCTGCATGTTGTGCAGGCGATCCGCAAGCTTCACGAGGATGACGCGGATGTCCTCGATCATCGCCAGCATCATCTTGCGAAAGCTCTCGGCCTGCGCTTCCGCCCGGCTGCGAAACTCGATCTGGTCGAGCTTGCTGACGCCGTCCACGAGCGCGGCCACGTCGTCGCCGAACGCGCTCCTGACGTCGTCGAGCGTACTTTCGGTGTCCTCGACGACGTCGTGGAGGATCGCCGCGACGATGGCCTCGACATCCAGATGCATGCGCGCGAGTTCGTGCGCTACCGCGACGGGATGCGTTATGTAGGGCTGTCCGGTTTTGCGGGTCTGCCCTTCATGGGCGCGGGCGCCGAACGTGTAGGCCCGCGCCACGGTGTCGATCTGCCCGGCGGGCAGATAGGTCCCGGCGTCCTCGAGAAGCGCGCGCAGTCCGTTGTCCCCGCCGAGAGCGGGCGGCAGTTTCGACAACAGATTCGCGGCGTAGCCCATGTCCCAATAATCCACGATTTCGCGGGCGGCAGCTATACGCAAGACCGCCGTACCTAATGCGGATTGGGCTCAGGCGGGGGCTTTTCAAGCCGGCCCCGGCCGCCGCTGCGACGGCGCCGCGGCCGATGGACTCAGTCGCCTATGGAAATGCCTCTGAGCGGCGGCAGCAGGTCGTCGCCGTTGCCCGCCTCGGCCGCCAGCAGCTCGTCGGCGGCAGGTTGCTCGATTTCGTCGAGAATCGCGGGCGTGACGAGTCCGTCGGCGATCTCCCGGAGCGCGACGACGGTCGGTTTGTCGTTTTCGAGTTCGACCATCGGCTCGGCGCCGTGCGCAAGCCGGCGCGCGCGCTTTGCGGCGACGAGCACCATCTCGAAGATATTGTCGATGTTGTCGAGGCAATCCTCGACGGTAATTCGGGCCATGAGTCGTCTCTCTATCGGTGTCAGGCACCTTTTCGGTTTCCGAAAAGGTGCCCGAAAAGGTGCCTGACACCTTACGACCGACCCGGCGGCGCCACCACCGCTTATTCCAAATGGTTATATGCCGACGATGTCCGCGACGCGACGCTTGAGCGCCGGGTTGTCGGTCGCGTGCGCGGCTCCGGCCCCGGCGAGGACGGACTCGATGTCGGCGACGGCCGTGTCCAGATCGTCGTTGATGATGACGTAGTCGAATTCGTCCCAGTGCGACATGTCCGAGACCGCGTCGGCCAGCCGCCGGTCGATCACGGCGTCGCTGTCGGTCCGCCGGTCCCTCAAGCGCCGCTCCAGCTCGCGGCGCGACGGCGGCAGGATGAAGACCGAGCGCGCCCCGGGCATCGATTCGCGAACCTGCCGGGCGCCCTGCCAGTCGATCTCGAGGATGACGTTGTGGCCATTGGCGAGATGATCGTCCACCTGTTCGCGACTCGTGCCGTAGTGGTTGTCGAACACCTCGGCCGATTCGAGCAGCTTGCCGGCCGCGCGGAGCGCCATGAATTCCTCTTCGTCGACGAACAGGTAGTCGACGCCGTTGGCCTCGTTGCGGCGCTTCGGCCGGGTCGTGTAGGAAATGGAAAAGCGCAGGTCCGGGTGCCGCGTGGTGAGGGCGTGCACCAGCGTGGTCTTGCCGGCTCCCGACGGTGCGGCAAGCACGAACAGGCGCGGCGCCGGTTCCCGGTCGGCGTGTTCTGAGCTTCTATTCGACATTCTGGATCTGTTCACGCATCTGCTCGATGAGCACTTTCAGTTCGACGGCTGCCCGCGTCGTCTCCGTGTCCGCGGACTTCGATGCCAGCGTGTTTGCCTCGCGATTGAGTTCCTGCATCAGAAAGTCGAGTCGACGGCCAACGGCCTCGTCGCGGCCGAGGGCATCGCGGATTTCCGTGACGTGACTCCCGAGCCGATCGAGTTCCTCGTCGACGTCGAGTTTTTGCGCGATCAGCGCAAGCTCGGTTTCGAGGCGCGCGGGATCGGCCTCGACATTGAGCTGGGCCAGCCGCTCGCGCTGCCTCGAGCGCACGGCGTCCATGATCTCCGGCAGGCGTCTGCGAATCGCGCCGGCGATGCGCAGGATGTCGTCGCAGCGGGCCTCGAGCATGCTGCGAATCCGTTCGCCCTCGCTCCGGCGCATCGCGGTCAACGCGTCCAGCGCCTGTCCGAACAACGCCACCGCCGCCGCCAGCAGCGGCTCGACGTCGATCTCGCGGGTGCAGACGACGCCCGGCCAACGGAGGATATCGACCGGGTTTACCGGCCCGTAGTCGTGGCTGAAACTGCGAAGCTCCTCGAGCCTGTCGGTCAGCGCCAGCACCAGCTCGCGATTGAGTTCGAGCTGGCCTTCCGCGCCGCCCGCGCGGCGAAAGCTCAGGCCGCAGTCGATCTTGCCGCGCCTCAGCTGCTCACCGGCCTGCTGTCGAAATTGCGCCTCCGCGCCGCGCAGCTCTTCCGGGAGACGGAACTGCACGTCGAGGTAGCGATGATTGACGGCCTTGACTTCCCAGGTGAGCGCGCCGAGTTCGGTCTCGAGCGACGCTCGCGCGAAGCCCGTCATACTGTGTAACATTGCGGTTTCGTCTCCGGATCTGCCGCATCGGTCACGCTTCGCGGCCAGGGAGGCAGGCAGAATCATTCTACTGCCAGCCCGTACGATGCCGCCAGCGACGCCGAGGGCTTCCGATAGCAAGAAGATTCGAATCGCACGCGAGACCGCCCATGACCCGCATTCCTTGCCAGGCCCCGGCCGGTCTGGAGATCCGCGCTTGAATCTCGAATACGCCAAGGTATCCGCGCTCGGTGACCGTTCCGACAATCAGGACCGGGCGGCCGTGGTCGTCGCCGACAGCGCCGCCATGATGCTCGTGTTCGACGGCATGGGGGGGCATTCGGACGGGGCGCTGGCGGCGGAAACCGGAATCCGTATCGTCCAGGATCTCTTCATGGGCTCGAAGCTGCCGGTCTTCGATCCGCAGGGCTTCCTGTATCTCGCGCTGGCCCGGGCGCACGATGCCGTGGTGGAGCTCGGTTCGCAGCTTGCCGTCGATTTTCGTCCGCGCGCGACCTGCGCCGTGTGCCTGATTCAGGAGTCCGGTGCGTGGTGGGCGCATATCGGGGACAGCCGCATCTACCACGTTCGTGACGGCCGGGTCTTGAGCCGGTCGCGTGATCACAGCCACGTGGAGATCCTGATTCAGGAAGGAGCGATCTCCGAAGAGGAGGCGCTCGACCACCCCATGCGCAACTTCGTGGAATGCTGCATAGGCGGCGACGCACCGGTGCCGGACATGAGCATCACGTCGATGACCCGGCTCGTGCGAGGCGACGTCCTCATGGCGTGCACCGACGGCCTCTGGTCCGGGCTCAACGACGAGATCATGGCAACAATCGCGGCGCCGGGCGAAGACAATCTCGCCGAAAACCTCAAAGCCTTGAGCATTCGGGCGTTGAATGCCAACTCGCCCTACAGCGACAATACGACCGGCACCGCCGTACGCTGGCTCGACGACTGATCGGGCCCTCCGTTCCAACTCACCTCAGGAGATCCGGCATGCGACCCAGCGGCCGCGAAGCCGCCGAGCTTCGAACGATCCGGTTCACGCCCGGCTACACGCGGCATGCGGAAGGCAGCGTGCTTGCCGAGTTCGGCGACACGCGGGTGCTCTGCACGGCCAGCGTCGAGGATCGCGTGCCGCCCTGGCTGCGCGGTAAGGGCAGCGGCTGGGTGACCGGCGAGTACGGCATGTTGCCGCGCTCCACGCACACACGATCGCCCCGTGAGGCCGCGCGCGGCAAGCAGAGCGGCAGAACCCAGGAGATATCGCGACTCATCGGCCGCAGTCTGCGTGCCGTAGTCGATCTCGAGGCGCTGGGCGAGCGCACGGTGACGCTCGACTGTGACGTACTGCAGGCCGACGGCGGCACGCGCACCGCCGCGATCAGCGGCGCCTGGGTGGCGCTGGCGATCGCGCTCGCGGCGCTCAAACGCTCGGCGAGGCTGAAAAAGGCTCCGCTTCACGGCCAGATCGCGGCCGTCTCCGTCGGCATCTTCCAGGGAATGCCCGTGCTCGATCTGGACTACGCCGAGGATTCCGAGGCGGAGACCGACATGAACATCGTCATGAACGCCGGCGGCCGCTTCGTCGAAGTCCAGGGAACGGCCGAGGGCCACGCGTTTTCCGGCGACGAGTTCGACGCCATGCTCGAACTGGCGCGCGGCGGGATCGATACGATCGTGCACGCGCAGAACGCCGTATTGCCGCAGCCGGGCTGAGCGTTGGACGCGGGCTTTCCGGCCAGGATCGTCTTTGCCAGCGGCAATCGCGGCAAGCTTCGGGAGGTCCGGCGACTTCTCGCGGCACACGACATCGAGGTGCTGCCCCAGTCGGAGTTCGGTGTGATCGAAGCTGCAGAGACCGGCACGACGTTCCGCGAGAACTCGCTGATCAAGTCGCGGCATGCGGCCGCGGCGACGGGCTTACCGGCTCTCGCCGACGATTCCGGACTCGTCGTCGAGGCGCTCGGGGGCGATCCCGGCGTCAGATCGGCGCGTTATGCCGGTCCCGATGCCAGCGATGCCGACAACGTAGACAAGCTGCTCGGTGCGCTCGAAGGCGTTCCGCCCGGGCGGCGGGCGGCGGCGTTTCGCTGCGTTGCGAGTTTCGTGGACCCGGCCCTCGATCCGGCGCAGCATCCGCCGCTGATCGGCGAGGGCGAATGGCGGGGGCGGATTCTCGAGGCCCGGCAGGGCAGCAGCGGCTTCGGCTACGACCCGGTCTTCTTCGATCCCGTCGCCGGCAGGAGCGCGGCCGAACTCGATGCCGCCGACAAGAACGCGTGCAGTCACCGCGGGCAGGCGCTGCGGGCGCTCCTGGCGACCCTCGGGCAGCGTTACGCGTTGCGATGAGGACGGCCGCGATTCCGCTGTCGCTTTACCTGCACCTCCCGTGGTGTCTGAAAAAATGTCCGTACTGCGATTTCAACTCGTATACGGCGGGCGCGTCGCCCCCGAGGCGGCGGTACGTCGATGCGCTCCGCCGGGATCTTGCGGCGATCGGGCCGCTGGCCGACGGTCGCGCGCTGGTCAGCGTGTTCCTCGGCGGCGGAACGCCGAGCCTGTTCGCGCCCGGGGAGATCGCCGCCATCCTCGCTGCCGTTCGCGAAGGATTCGAACTCGTGGCCGACGTGGAGATCACGATGGAGGCCAACCCGGGTACGCTGGAGTGCGGCCGCCTCGCGGGCTACCGGGCCGCGGGGATCAACCGGCTGTCGATCGGCGCGCAGTCGTTCGCCGGGGAGATGCTGGAGGCACTGGGGCGCCTGCACGGGCCGGGAGCAAGCGCTCAGAGCGTCGACGAGGCGCGCCGCGCCGGGTTCGACAACATCAATCTGGACCTGATGTACGCGCTGCCGGGTCAGGATGTCGCAATGGCGCTTGAGGACATTCGCGCCGCCGCAGATCTCGAACCGGAGCACATCTCCTGGTACCACCTGACGCTCGAGCCGAATACGGTGTTTCACGCGCGGCCGCCGGCCGGGCTGCCGGACGACGATGCGGCCGCCGCGATTCAGGACGCCGGCGAGGCGGAGCTGGCCCGGCTGGGTTTTACCCGGTACGAGGTGTCCGCCTGGTCGCGGGCCGCGGCGCACCGATCCCGCCACAACCTCAACTACTGGAGCTTCGGCGACTACCTCGCGGCGGGTGCCGGAGCCCACGGTAAGCTGACGCAGGCGGACGGCATCGGGCGCTATGCGCGTGTCGCAAACCCGGAAGCCTATATGCGCGCGATGGAGCGCGGCGATACCGCCGTAGCGCTCGAGGCCGTCAGCGCGAAAGAGCTCTGCTTCGAGTACATGCTGAACGCCCTGCGTCTGCCCGCCGGCGTGAGGCTGAGCGATTTCGCGGCGCGGACCGGGCTCGATTCGGATCGGGTTCGGCCGACGCTCGAGCGTCTCACCGACCGCAAACTCCTGCGTCGCGAACCGGGAGAAGTCTATCGGCCGAGCGCGGCAGGCTGGGCGCGGCTGAACGATCTGATGGCCGAGTTTTTGCCAGATCGCGCCGGCTGAATACGGTATATCAAGTGTCTATACGCGATTCCTGCGGCAGGATGACAGATCGCGAAGCGGCGAGTGACTTATTCACACTCACAGGCGGTTTGCTGTATTTGCAGGGCCAACGCCGTATCATTTCAGTGCAGTTATCGAAAAGCCTTTGCAAGCCATTGTTTTTATTTCATTTCATAAAATGGCCATAAAATAGACATATTGATTACGGTGCTTGAAAATCCGCACCTTAGGCCACTCGTTCAAAAAGCTTCCACAACCTTATCCACAGCTTCTGTGGATAAACTTGAAACCTCCGACGGATGCCCGCATTACCGCTTGCAGCCGCCGGCGCTTGCCGATATATTACGCGGCCTTTTTTGCCCGGCCCCCGTTTGGAGATCTTCCGATGAAAGCCGATATCCACCCCGCCTACAGCGAGATCAAGGTGACCTGCAGCTGCGGGAACCAGTTCATGACGCGGTCGACGCTCGGCGAGGATCTCGCCGTGGAAGTCTGCTCGGCCTGCCATCCGTTCTACACGGGCAAACAGAAGATCGTCGACACCGGCGGTCGCGTGGACAAGTTCCGCAAGAAATACGGCATGGCCGGCTAGAATTCCGGTTCCCCGATCGATTGCACAGCACCTCCGTGCCGGCCCTACCGCCGGCACGTTTCTCACGCCCCCAGCCGAACGAACCGCTTTTTCGCGCCGCCGCGGTAGCCCTGCAGCGCGTCACTAGCCGATCGGACCGCTTTCCGGCGCCGCCGCAGTAGCTCCGTAGCGCGCCATTAGCCAGTCGGACCGCTTCTCACACCGCTAAGCTGCCCGGTCTGCGACCAAAGTCGCGCCACGCCGGGGCGGCGCTTTGGTAAACTCCCCCCGCCTGCCCGAATACCGATAAATCGACGGCAGGGACTCAAGACCGCATCCCAGCGGACCGGAGACATCGCCAGGGGCCCGCCACTATCGAATTCCGTCGCCCTGCCGGAGTCCGCCGGGCGCCTCGGTGGCGCGTGCGGCCAGGAAATTGAAGCAAGAGAGGAAAACCATGAGCCAGGACGCTTACCGTCTGATCAGCCCATCCGGGAACGAAATCGAGCTGCCCCTGCACGAGGGCACGACCGGGCCGGGCGTCATCGACATCGGCAAGCTGTATCGCGAGCAGGGTGTCTTTACCTACGACCCCGGCTTTGTCGCGACCGGCAGCTGTTCGTCGGACATCACTTTCATTGACGGTGAAAAAGGCGTACTGATGTATCGCGGCTATCCGGTCGAGCAGCTTGCCGAACACTCGAATTTTCTCGAAGTCGCCTACCTGCTGCAGCATGGCGATCTGCCGACCGCCGATGAGCTTGCGGACTACGAAAACACGATCCGCTATCACACGATGCTCAACGAGGGCATGCTGAGCTTCTTCAAGGGTTTTCGCTACGATGCGCACCCGATGGCCATGCTGTCGGCCGTCGTCGGTTCGATGTCGGCCTACTATCACGACTCGACGAACGTGCACGACCCTGAGCATCGCGACATCTTCGCGCACCGTATCGTCGCTAAACTGCCCACCGTTGCCGCCGCCGCCTACAAGAAGAACATCGGGCAGCCGTTCATGTATCCGCAAAATCATCTCAACTACAGCGAGAATCTGCTGCACATGCTGTTCGCGGTGCCCGCAGAGGACTACGAGATCGACCCGATCGCGGCCGAGGCGCTCGACCTGCTGTTCATACTGCACGCCGATCACGAGCAGAACTGCTCGACGTCCGTCGTCAGGATGGCCGGAAGCTCCGCCGCCAACCCCTACTCCGCGATTGCCGCCGGCATCTCGGCGCTGTGGGGCCCGGCGCACGGCGGTGCCAACGAGGCGGTGCTGCAAATGCTCGAGGAAATCGGCGATGCAAGCCAGATTCCGAAGTACGTCGCGAAAGCCAAAGACCGCGACGACCCGTTCCGGTTGATGGGTTTTGGCCATCGGGTGTACAAGAATTTCGATCCGCGGGCGACCATCATTCGCGAGATGTGCCACAAGGTGCTTGCCCGCCTGGGCAGGCAGGACACGCCGTTGTTCGATCTCGCTCTGGAACTCGAACAGGTCGCGCTGAAGGACGAGTTCTTCATCGAAAAGAATCTGTACCCCAACGTGGATTTCTATTCGGGGATCATCTACCGGGCGCTCGGAATTCCGACGTCGATGTTCACCGTGATGTTCGCACTGGGCCGCTCGGTAGGCTGGACCGCACACTGGCGGGAGATGATCGCGGATCCGAAAGGCAAGATCAGCCGGCCGCGGCAGCTGTACACGGGGCCGGCACAGCGCGATTACGTTCAGGTCGACGCGCGCTAAGCGCGTCGCAACGCGACTGCGATTTAGCTCCCCGTAGCCAGTTCGCTGACGATCCTGCGATCGGCGCGGCGCATCGGCCGTCCGTCGATCGGGCTGATCGGTGCCTGGCGCAGGCCGTCGAACGGAAACACGGTTGCCTCTATCGTCGTCTCGAGATGCACGAAGCGGAAGCCCGCGTAGCTCTCGGTTCGCCCCTGACGGCTCTTAAGCCGCCGCTCGTACGGCCGGTAGCGCAGCCCGCGGTCGGCCAGCGCGAAGGCGATGACCTCGGCGCTGTCGGCGAAGACGTGCAGGTTGACCGCGGAGTTGTCGTCAGCCGTGCCGTTGAGCACGGGACCGACCAGCCGGGGCTCGTAGTCGGCTAACAACTCCATCGCGGACAGCGCGGTCCTGCGCATTGCCGCCAACAGCGCGGCATGCGCTTCGCCCCCGAATATCTTGTGATGTTCGCTGACGGCGGCCTCGATTTCGGCATTGCCGGGCAGCGAGCCCCGGCTCCGCAAGCCTAAGCGTTCGGCGGCTTTGATCTTGGCTGCCCGGTAGTCGCGCATGCCCTGGTCCACGATCAGCCGGGCGGCTTCCTGGGCCACGAGCTGACGCGCACGATCCCCGTTATCGGCAAATTTGGGCATGGGCTACCCCTTAGAATAGCGATTCTTCGACGCCCTCGTCCTCGGCGTCTTCGTTGTCGGGCGGCGTATCGCCCTCGCTTGCGGGCGGCTCGTGGGCACCGGCCGGCGCAAACGGATCCCCGCTGCCCGTAACGTCATTGTCGGTGTCGGACGGAGCAAACAGGTCTTCGCTGCCCGTGACGTCATTGAATAGATCCGGTGCCGCTTCGACCTCCTCGCACGCCGGGACCCGCCCGGCCTCGAAGACTTCGAATACGGCATTCGGCTGGCCGGCGCGCGCCGGGCAGCCCGTGGCGCGGTCGATACGCACCGAGACGATGCCTTCGGGCATCGGCGTCGTGTGCTCGTCGGTTCCCGCCAGCGCCAGCCGCGCGAAGTCGATCCACACGGGCAGCGCCGTGCGTGAGCCCTCCTCGCCGGGGCCCAGCGGTGAGAACTCGTCGTAGCCGACCCAGACCACGCTGGCCAGGTCGGCATTGAAGCCACCGAACCAGGCATCGCGCCGGTCGTTCGAGGTGCCGGTCTTGCCCGACAGGTCGCGGCGTCCCAGCGTCATGGCCCGCCGGCCGGTGCCGCGGAGGATGACGTCGCGCATCATGTCGCTGACCAGATAGGCGTTTTGCGCGGAGATCGCGCGGGGAGCCGCGTTGACGGCTGCCCAGCGCTCGGGCTGATCGGCAGGCGACGGACGGTAGCTGAGCGCCGCTTCGAGCGGCATCTCGACAGCGGAGTCCCCGGTTTCGCCCGCGTCGGCTTTCGTCATCGTCTTCCGGCGCTCCGGTGCTTCGGTTGCCGCTTCGCAGGCGGCGCAGGCAACCAGCGGCTCGGCCCGATACAGCGTCTCGCCCTCGGGTCCGTAGATGGCGTCGATTACGTAGGGCTTGATCGCGAAGCCCCCGTTGGCAATCGTTGCGTAGCCTTGCGCCATGTCGAGGGGCGAAGCGCTGCCGCCGCCGAGAGCCAGCGAGCCGTTGCGCGGCAGCGCCGCGTCGCCGAAGCCGAACTTTGCGATGTGCCTGACGGCGTTGGTGACACCCGTTTCGAACAGCAGCAGCCGGACCGAGACGAGGTTCATCGACCGCACCAGCGCTTCGCGCAGGCGCGTAGGACCGTAGAAGCGGCCCGTGTAGTTGATCGGCCGCCAGACGGCCTCGAGCTCCGAGGAATTGATGACGACCGGCGCATCGAGCACCACGGTCGCGGGCGTGTTGCCGTGTTCCAGCGCGGCCGAGTAGATGAAGGGTTTGAACGACGAACCGGGCTGCCGGTATGCCTGTACGGCGCGGTTGAACTTGTTCAGCCCGAAGTCGAAACCGCCCGCGAGACTCGTAATGGCCCCGTCGTACGGGTCCACCGACACGACGGCGGCCTGCGCCTCGGGGACCTGAGCAAGCGCCCAGAATCCGCGTTCCGTCGGCATGACGTGAATGACGTCGCCCGGCGTGACGACGTCGCTGGCCGCCTCTGGCTCCGGCCCGGTCGTCTCGCGGTCGATCTGCGGCTTCGCCCATGCCAGGCCGGACCATGGAATGCCGTCTTCGCGGCCGTCGGCGAACAGGATCGAGACGCTGTTGTCGTCGTTGATGGCGGTCACGATGGCGAGACTCAGGCCGCCGGGTGCGTACTGCTCGAGCGTCTGCCGTATCGGCTCCGGCCATTCGAGCGGCGGACCGGCCAGAGTGTTTGCTTCGAGTTCGAACGTGGCAACCGGCCCCCGGAAGCCGCGCCGCCGCGTGAAGCCCAACAGCCCATTGCGCATCGCGTAGTTGGCGGCGTGCTGCAGCCTGGAATCGAGCGACGTAACGACCTGATATCCGGCCGTGTAGCTGGCGTCGCCGTACCGCTTCAGCATTTCCCGGCGCGCCATCTCGGACACGTAGGGCGCGTTGAGCTCGACGGCCGTGCCGTGCAGCGTCGACTCCATGGGCCAGGCCATTGCCTCTTCGTAGGCGGGGCGGTCGATGAAGCCGAGATCGAGCATGCGCCCGAGCACGTAGCCCCGCCGCCGCTCGGCGCTGGCGGGGCTGCGCACCGGGTTGTAGCGGGACGGTGCCGGCAGAACGCCCGCCAGCGTCGCGGCTTCGGCTACGTTGATATCGGCCAGCGGTTTGTTGAAGAAGACCTGCGATGCGGCCGCGACGCCGTACGCCCGCTGGCCGAAAAACATCTTGTTGAGGAACAGTTCGAGGATCTGCTGCTTCGTGAACTGCTGCTCGATTTTGACCGCAAGCGCAGCCTCCTTGAATTTGCGATCGAGGGTAGGATCGAGATTCAGAAAGTAGTCGCGGGCAAGCTGTTGCGTCAGCGTGCTGCCGCCGGCTTCGACCCTGCCCGTCGTCACGAGCTGGAACAGCGCTCGCGATACGCCGACGTAGTCGATACCGGGGTGCTCGAAAAAGCGCCGGTCCTCGGCGGCGATGAAAGCCTCGACGACGTGCGCCGGGACGTCGTCGTACTCGATCAGCACGCGGCGCCGCTGACCGATCTCCTCGATCAGGTAGCCGTCACGGCTGAATATCCTGAGCGGGATCTGTAGCGGAATGTCGCGGATGGTCTCGGCCTGCGGCAGGCCGGGCTGCACGTAGTAGTACGCGCCGACCACGGCCGCAACCAGTCCGGTCGTCGTGACGAGCCCGAGCATCGCGGCCACCAGGGCCAACCGCAGCCAGCGCAGGCGTTGTCTGGGTTCTTTATTCACTGCTTTAAGCGAGATCCTGCATCGTCGCGTGCATTTCGGGGCAAAAGCCCGCATTTTCGGCGACGCTTGCCGCTAGACGGTAGCGTTATAGTGTAGGCGGTCCGACTGCGTACCCAGTGCGGAAAAAATGGCAATGTCGTGGCAGATTCCCAAGCTCCCGCCGCTTGCCACGGAACGACGGCCGCATGATAGCGACGCCGCGTTTGCGATGGCAATGGGAATCACGGCACCAGCCGGGACGCGGCCGGGGTCCGTTTGAAAGTGTGACGCAATTCGCAGAACGGCAAGCTCCTCGACCCCGCGGAAGGTCGCGCTCCCAAGCGCCGACCAGTTCACGGAATTGATGGACACAGCGGCAGTAGCATGCACGTCGCTGGATCGTGAACACAGCCACGTTTTATTTAACATACTGTTGATATATAGTTAAATCGGGTTGCTGAGAGTCAAGCGAATTTTGCATCGCAACCTGCCGACTTAAAAGGAAAAAAACGTGCTCTTCGGTAAGAAATCTCAGCCGCTGTTGGGCCTCGATATAACGACCTCGTCGGTCAAGCTCATCGAGCTTTCGCAAAGCGGTAAGCGTTATCGCGTCGAGTCCTACTCGGCAGAGCCCACGCCGCCCAGTTCGGTGAGCGAGAAAGCCATCGTCGACGCCAAGGCAGTCGGCGAGGCGATCCGCCGTGCCGTCAAGCGCGCCGGTGCGAAAGCGACCGACGTCGCGGTCGCTATCAGCGGCGACGCCGCGATTACCAAAGTCATCCAGATGCCGTCCAGCCTCTCCGAGCGTGATCTCGAAGGCCAGGTCGAGATTCAGGCCGACCAGTACATACCGTTCCCGATGGAGGAAGTCAGTTTCGACTACGAGGTCGTCGGTCCGAACGAGAAGGACCCCGAACTCATGGATGTGCTGCTCGTCGCCACGCGCACCGACAACGTCGAGCAACGGCAGGCAGCGGTCATGGCGGCCGGATTGGCGACTCAGGTCGTCGACGTCGAGGCCTTCGCGCTCGAAAACGCCTGCCAGCTCCTGTCGCACCAGATTCCCGACGGCGGTCGCGGCCAGGCCGTCGCGGTCGTCGACATCGGCGCCAGCAGCACGACGTTCAGCGTCCTCAAGGATCTCAAGGTCATCTACACGCGCGATTTCAACTTCGGCGGTCAGCAGCTGACCGAAGAGATCATGCGGACCTACGGCCTGTCGATGGAAGACGCGGGCCGCGCAAAGAAGCAGGGTGGCCTGCCAAGCAACTATCAACCCGAAGTGCTCGAGCCCTTTATCGACGACATGACGCAGCAGGTCAGCCGTTCGCTGCAGTTCTACCTGGCGTCCGGCGGCGGCCGCGAACAGCCGGACATGATTCTCGTCTGCGGCGGTTGCGCCAACATTCCGGGAATTGCCGACGTCATCTCCAGCCGCGTTGGCATTCCGACCGAGGTCGGCGATCCGCTGGGTCAGATGAAGATCTCGTCCAAAGCCAAATCGCAGGGCGTGACCAAGGACGCCACGGCACTGCTCACCGCCTGCGGGCTTGCATTGAGGAGCTTCGACTAAGATGCCACGCATTAACCTGCTTCCCTGGCGCGAGGAAGAACGTAAGAAGCGCCAGAGAGACTTCGGCGTTGCAATGGGCGGCGCAGTTGTCGCCGGCATTGCGGTCGTGATGGCGACCATCTTCGTGTTCAACTCGATGATCGAGGCTCAGGAGAGGCGCAACGATCGTCTGACTGCAGAGATCGAAAAGCTCAACGAGAGCATCGAGGCTATCGACAACCTCGAGGCGCAGAAGGAGCGTCTGCTGGCGCGAATGGAGATCATCGACCAGCTGCAGAAATCGCGGCCCGAAATCGTCCACCTGTTCGACGAGGTTGCTCGCCAGCTGCCCGACGGCGTATACCTGACCGGGATGTCGCAGACAGGATCCCGCGTCGAGCTTCGCGGCGTCGCTCAATCGAGCACGCGCGTATCCGCGCTGATGCGGCAGATCGACACATCCGAATGGATCGGCGACCCTGAGGTAGAGCGCGTCGAGACCACTGACGTCGGCACCTCGAGGCAGTCCGAATTCGTCGTCTATCTCAAGCAGACCAACCGGCTGACGGCGGATCAGGAGGAGTTCGAATGAACTTCGTAGATGAACTCAGGAATCTCGACATCAACGACATCGGCCGCTGGCCGCTGCCGTTCCGCGTCGGCGTTATAGTGCTGGCTTTCGTTATCGTAGTCGGGGCCGGCACCTGGTTCTTCATCGTCAAGGACAAGATGCCGCAGCATCAGCGCGTGGTTGCCGACGAGCAGTCTCTGCGGACGACGTTCGAGAACAAGCAGCGCAAGGCGGCGAACTTCGACGCCTACAAGACGCAGCTCGAGCAGATGGAACAGTCCTTCGGCACCATGCTGCGGCAACTGCCCGGCGAAACCGAGATTCCCAGTCTGATCGTCGACATATCGCAGACCGGCCTCGCCTCGGGACTCCAGGAAAAACTGTTCGAACCGCAGGCGGAGATACCGAAAGAGTTCTACGCCGAGAAGCCGATCAAGATTCAGCTCTCCGGCGGGTTTCACGAGATCGCGAACTTCGTGAGCGGCGTGGCGGCGCTGCCGCGTATCGTGACGCTGCACAACATCCGGATCACCCCTGAGGACTCCGACGCGTTCGACAGGCTGACGATGGAAGTCACGGCTCAGACCTATCGCTATCTCGAGGAGGTGGAGTAGTGATGCCCGCTTATCTGAACAGAGCGCTCCTGATCGCGGTCGTCGGTGTGTCGCTCTCCGGTTGCAGCGCAAACATGAACGAGCTCGACGCCTATATCAACGAAGTCAAGGCGAGGCAGGGCGGTCGCATCGACCCTTTGCCCGAGATCACGCCGTATGAGGTTTTCGTCTATCAGGCGGACATCCAGGGTTTCCGTTCGCCGTTTCTGCCCGATACGCCGCAGGCGGTTGCCGGACAGGCCGGCGGTGTACGTCCTGACGCAGACCGCATTCGCGAGTACCTCGAAACCTTTTCGCTCGACACGATGGACATGGTCGGGACGCTCGATCTGGGCGGCACGACGTACGGCCTCGTCCAGGATGCGGATGGGTTGATTCACCGCGTCGTGCCTGGCAACTACCTCGGCCAGAACGACGGCCGTATCGTGTCGATCTCGGCGTCGGAAATTGAGCTCGTCGAAATCATCTCTGACGGTATCGGCGGCTACATCGAACGGGACGCAGCGATCAGTCTGAGCGACTGATGCCCGACAAGGAACTGGGAGTAATAGGAATGATGCTCAAATCGTTACGCACAGCACTCGGCCGCGCCGCGGTCGTGAAGCTGGCATTCATGGCGCCGATTGCCGTTCTTCTGCTCGGCAGCGCCGGGGCATACGCCCAGGGCAGCAATCAGCTCAGGGACATCCAGGTCCAGAGCCTTCCGGGACAGCGCGTCGAGCTAACCCTCGTCATGAGCGATTCCGCACCCGAACCGCTGGCATTCACGATCGAAAACCCGGCGCGCATCGCGCTCGACCTGCCCGGCACGACGCTGGCGCTCGACTCCCGGCGCCGCGACGTAAATCTCGGGCCGGTCGACACGGTGCTGACGGCGGAGGCCAACGGCCGTACCCGGGTGGTCCTCAACCTGGACACGATGGTCGCCTACGAAACGCGCCGGAGCGGCAACACGCTCGTCGTGACGGTCGGCGGAGACGGAGACTACGATGCCGGAGCCACCCAGTTCGCCGGCACGCCCGCCACCGCGCCCACCATGACGGCCGCGGCTGCCGGACCGCGCTCGATTACGGGCGTCGATTTCCGCCGCAATCGCGACGGCGGCGGCCGCGTCGTGGTCAACCTGACGGATCCCGGTACGCCGGTCGACATTCGCCAGGAGGGCGGCCGTGTCGTCGCCATCTTCAAGGATACGGCGTTGCCGCCGGAGCTGATGCGCCGTCTCGACGTTCTCGACTTCGCAACCCCGGTTACGACCGTCGATACGCTGCGGACCAATCAGGATACGCGCATTGTGATTTCCGCGGACGGCGGCTACGAGCAGCTTGCCTATCAGTCCGACACCGAGTTCACTATCGAGATCAATCCGGTGACGGAAGAGCAGGCCGAGGGATCGACGCTGTTCTCCGAGACCAAAGAATACGAAGGCCAGCGTCTGACGCTGAACTTCCAGGACATCGAAACGCGCGCCGTGCTGCAGCTGCTGGCGGAAACGTCGGGGCGCAACATCGTGGTATCCGACACGGTTCAGGGCAGCGTCACGCTGCGGCTGCGCAACGTACCCTGGGATCAGGCGCTCGACATCGTCCTGACGACCAAGGGCCTCGACATGCGCCAGAACGGCAACGTGATCATCGTCGCGCCGGCTGAGGAGATTGCCGCCCGCGAAACGGCCGATCTCGAGGCGAAACAGGCGATCAGCGAACTCGAGCCGCTGTTCTCGGAGTTCATCCAGGTCAACTATGCCAAGGCATCGGATCTCGCCGAACTCGTGGCGGCGGAAGGCGGCGGCGCCGCCGGCGGCTCGATGCTGTCGGATCGCGGCAGCATCTCGGTCGACGACCGGACGAACACGCTGCTGCTTCGCGACACCGCCGAGCGCCTGCAGAGCATCCGGCGCATGGTGCGTACGCTGGACATCCCGATCAAGCAGGTCCTCATCGAAACCCGCATTGTCGTCGTCAACGACGACGTCAGCCGCGATCTGGGCGTAAGGCTCGGTCTCACCGGCGTCGAGCAAAACGGCAACGACGGTCTGACCACCATTTCCGGCAACGGCCTCGGAACGGACACGATCATCGGCTCCGCGCTCGACAACGCGGCCGACCCCGCCAACGGCACGTTCTTCCCCGTGCAGCTGCCGGCGCTTGCGAACCGCTACAACGTCAACGTACCGGTCGACAACGCGGCAGGTACCTTCAGCCTGGCGGTCCTCGACGGCGGCTATCTCGTCGACCTCGAGCTTTCCGCGCTGCAGTCGGAAGGCCGCGGCGAGATCGTCTCGACACCGCGGGTAATCACCGCGAACCAGAAAGAGGCGCGGATCGAGCAGGGCGTCGAGATTCCCTTCCAGCAGGCGGCCTCGTCGGGCGCTACGGCCATCCAGTTCAAGAAGGCGGTCCTGAGCCTGATCGTTACTCCGCAGATCACGCCGGACAACAACATCATCATGGACCTGCAGGTGAACCAGGACACCGTTGGCGACGTGATCTCGACGGGTGGCCTCGGCGGCACCGTGCCGAGCATCGATACCCGCCAGGTGGAGACTCAGGTGCTCGTTGCCGATGGACAAACCGTCGTGCTGGGCGGCATTTACGAAACCGAGCGGCGCGAGACGATCAACAAAGTGCCGGTGCTCGGCGATATTCCGTTTGCAGGTGCGATGTTCCGTAGCACCGAGACGATAGACAACAAGTCGGAGCTCCTGATCTTCGTGACGCCGCGCATCCTCGAGGAAGGCGCAAAGCTCTACTGAGTCTTGTCGGTTCCTGAAGCTTCAAAAGAGAAAGCCAACCTTCGGGTTGGCTTTCGTTTTGCGTGAGTCCTAACCAGAACCTTTTCCTCGTCGGGCCGATGGGCTCCGGCAAATCGGCGGTCGGCCGTGCGCTGGCGGCTGAACTGCACCGCCGCTTCTACGATAGCGACGACGAAATCGAGTCGCGGACGGGCGTCGACGTCGCCTTCATATTCGAGAAGGAGGGCGAGCCGGGCTTCCGGCAGCGAGAGGCTGGCGTGATCGACGAGCTGACGGCAAAGGAAGGGATCGTGCTCGCGACGGGCGGCGGCGCTATCCTCGCTGCGGATAACCGCCGCCATCTGGGAGCGCGCGGCTTCGTCGTTTATCTGCAAACCAGCGTCGACCAACAGCTGGCGCGGACCCGCCGCGGCCGGGAGCGTCCGCTGATCGCCGGAGAGGATGAGTCCGACCGGCGTCGAGTCCTCGAGACGCTGATGTCGCGGCGTGCGGCGATGTACGAAGAGCTGGCCGATCTGATCGTTAAGACCGACGGGCGGAAGGTGCATGCGGTCGCCAGGGAGATTCTTGACCGCCTGCCCTAGGGGGGGCTTTGCGGCCGGTCGTTCTGGCGTGCCGGGGAGCCATTCCGGTGAGCCACCCCCAACCCCACCACGTGCGATCGACTAAACGGCGCTTGGATCCGAGCGTTCGAACGCTCCGACAAGGCGCAGCGAACACAGAGCGGTCTGTCGCTCACTACTGCGGTTCATCGTGTACCCTTGACGGCGACGCAGGACCGACCCCCGCTACCGAATGAACATCCGGCATACGCTAAGCGTTGCGCTCGGCGCGCGCAGCTACCCTATCGTGATCGGCGACGGTCTGCTCGACGGCGGCTATGACCTCGTTCAGCACATCCGCGGCCGGCATTGCATGATCGTCAGCAACGAGACGGTGGCGCCGCTGTATCTGGATGCGCTGGCGGCTTGCCTGTCCGGCGCGCGTGTCGAGTCGGTCGTTCTGCCCGACGGTGAGGCGCACAAGACGCTCGAGACGATGAGCCGCGTTCTCGATGCGCTCGTCGCTGCGCGGGCGGCCAGGGACGTGGCCGTCGTCGCGCTTGGCGGCGGCGTCGTCGGCGACATTGCCGGCTTCGCCGCGGCAAGCTACATGCGCGGGGTGGACTTTTTTCAGATCCCGACGACCCTGCTGGCGCAGGTCGACAGTTCGGTCGGCGGCAAGACCGGCGTGAACCATCCCGCCGGCAAGAACCTGATCGGTGCGTTCCACCAGCCGCGCGGGGTTCTGATCGATACGCAAACGCTGACTTCCTTGCCGCAGCGCGAACTGGCGGCCGGTCTCGCGGAGGTGATCAAGTACGGAGCGATTGTCGACGCCGGTTTTTTCGCCTGGCTGGAGACGCATATCGACGATCTCGTCGGGCGCGATCCCGATCTGTTGGCTCAAGCTATCGCACGATCCTGTGAGCTCAAGGCAGAGGTTGTGAGCGAGGACGAGCGGGAAGCCGGGCGACGCGCAATCCTGAACTTCGGTCACACGTTCGGCCACGCGATCGAGCGCTGCCAGGGCTACGGTGAGTGGCTTCACGGTGAGGCGGTCGCCGCGGGGATGGTTATGGCCGCGCGGTTGTCGGGATTGCCGGAGGCCGACGTCGACCGCCTGTCCGACCTGCTGCGCCGCGCCGGGCTCCCGGTAACGCCGCCGGCGATCGGCGGCGATCGTCTGCTGGACGCGATGGGGCTCGACAAGAAGGTTCTCAAGAATCGGCTGCGCTTCGTGCTGCTCGAGCAGCTCGGCCGTGCCTTCGTCAGCAGCGACTACGACGCGGACCGTCTCGAACGGCTACTCGCCGCGGCCGACGCATGAGCAAGCTGGCACCGTACGCCGCGAACGAGGCGACGTCCCGCGGTCGCCGCTATGCGGAGCCGCCTGCGGCCTATCGCGGCGAATATCAGCGCGACCGCGACCGGATTGTGCATTCGACGGCCTTCCGGCGGCTGATGTACAAGACCCAGGTCTTCGTGAACCACGAAGGCGATCTGTACCGCACGCGCCTGACCCACTCGCTCGAGGTTGCGCAAATCGCCCGCACGGCAGCCCTCGCACTCGGGTTATCGGAACCGCTTACCGAGGCTATCTGCCTCGCGCACGACCTTGGCCACACGCCGTTCGGGCACGCGGGGCAGGACGCGCTGAACGCGTGTATGCGCGACTACGGGGGCTTCGAGCACAATCTCCAGTCGCTCCGGGTTGTCGACGAGCTCGAGTCGAAGTATGCGGAGTTTCCGGGTTTGAACCTCACCTTCGAAACCCGCGAGGGAATCCTCAAGCACTGCGCAAAACGCAACGCCCGCGAGCTCGGTGAGCTGGGACAGCGGTTCCTCGAGCGGACCGAGCCGGGGCTGGAAGCTCAGCTTGCCGACGTCGCCGATGCGATCGCGTACAACAATCACGATATCGACGATGGCTACCGCGCCGGTCTGCTCGAGATCGACCAGCTCCGCGAGCAGCCGCTGTTCGCCCGCCATTTCGACGCCGTGGTCCGGCGCTACCCGCGACTGGAAGACCGCCGCCTGATCTATGAGACGATTCGACGGATGATCGACAACGTCGTCACGGATTTGATCGATACGACGCGCAGCAGTATCGAGGCGTCCGCGCCGGCGACGATCCACGAAGTCCGCACCGCGGGCCGTCGCCTCGTGGGTTTCTCGCCCGAGGTGGAAGCAGAGCATGTCGCGCTCAAGCGTTTTCTGAACGCGCATCTGTACGAGCACGATCAAAAGCTTGCTACGACGAGAAGAGTGCAGGGGGTCTTGCAGGACCTCTTCGCCCAATACATGAGCAACGCGCAGTCGATGCCGCGGGAATTTGCCGCCGCGGCCGACGGCGCCACCGACGCCGGCCGGGCGCGCGTCGTCGCGGACTACATCGCCGGCATGACCGACCGCTTCGCGCTCAGAGAGCACGAGCGCCTGACGGGCAACGGTACGATCGAACGGCCGCGGGACTAAACGACGCGACGCGACTGGTGGCTGGGTGCCCTCTGCCGGAAATAGAGCGGACCCAAGGGAGCCATTCCGGCAGAGGGCACCCAGCCGCCGGTCGCTCCATGAGCGTGCGCAAAACCCCAACGCCACGAGACTCAACGCACCGACAATGTCAAAGTCGGAGTACCGGCGATCTCGCCCGCGAATCGGCGGCGGATACCGGCTAGAATACGCCGCCGCGGCAATGCAGAAAGAGGCTCGCATTGGAACACAAGAACATCCCGTCCCGGGACCGCCTGATTTTCGCGATGGACGTCCCGGACTGTGAGCGCGCCCGCGCGCTTGCCGAGGAACTCGGCGATGCCGTGACGTTCTACAAGCTCGGACTCGAGCTCATGATGAGCGGCGGCTACTTCGACCTGCTCGACTGGATGCTTGCGCGCGACAAGAAGGTCTTCTGCGATCTCAAGTTCTTCGATATTCCCGCGACGGTCGGTTCCGCGGTACGCCAGCTCAAGGACCGCGGCGCAAGCTTCGTCACCGTGCACGGCAACCAGTCGATCATGGAGGCAGCGGCCGAAAACAAAGGCGACACGCTTAAAGTGCTCGCCGTAACGGTGCTGACGAGTCTCGATCGCGGCGATCTGGACGATCTCGGTTTCGATTGCGATGTCGCCGCGCTGGTGCTGTCGCGGGCGCGCCGCGCGCTCGAGTCCGGCTGCGACGGCGTGATCTCCTCCGGCATGGAGGTGTCCGCGCTGCGCGACTCGATCGACGATTCGCTGCTCGTCGTGACGCCGGGCATCCGGCCGGTCGACAACCGGCCTGTCGGCGACCAGAAGCGCGTCGTAACCGTCGAGACCGCGTTCAGGAGCGGAGCGGACCACATCGTCGTCGGCCGGCCGATCCGCGATGCGGCGAGTCCGCGGGCGGCCGCAGAGGCGATCCAGGAAACCATTGCGAAAGAGGTAGCTGCATGAGCACGGAACTCCAAAACGACCTGTTGCTGCGGGCGCTGCTGCGTCAGCCGGTCCCGCGGACACCGCTCTGGATCATGCGCCAGGCCGGGCGCTATCTGCCCGAGTATCGCGCTACGCGGGCCGAGGCCGGCGACTTCATGAGTCTGTGCCGGAACCCCGACCTTGCCTGCGAAGTGACGATGCAGCCGCTCAGGCGCTACCGGCTGGATGCCGCGATCCTGTTTTCCGACATCCTCACCGTGCCCGATGCGATGGGCCTTGGACTGTACTTCGAGACGGGCGAGGGGCCGAAGTTCGAGCGTCCGGTACAGACCGCGGACGCGATTCGCTCGCTCAAGGTCCCGGACGTCGAAAAGACGCTCGGTTACGTGTTCGACGCCGTGCGGACCATCCGCCGCGAGCTGAACGGCAAGGTGCCGCTGATCGGTTTTGCGGGCAGTCCCTTCACGGTCGGTACGTACATGGTCGAAGGCGGCTCGAGCCGCGAGTTTCCGACGATCAAGGCGCTTGCCGCGGAATCCCCCGAAACGCTGGATCACCTGATGCGCATAGTCGCCGAGACGACGATCGAGTACCTGAATGCGCAAATCGAGGCAGGAGCGCAGGCGGTGCAGGTGTTCGACACCTGGGGCGCGGCGCTCGACGCTGACGATTTTCGCCGCTACTCGCTGGCCTCGATGCAGCAGATCGTCGACGGCCTGATACGGGAAAAGGACGGACGCCGAATCCCGGTGATTCTCTTTACCAAGGGCGCCGGCCCGCTGCTTGCCGATCTCGCCGAAACCGGCTGCGATGCGCTGGGCGTAGACTGGACGACCGAGCTTTCACAGGCGCGCGAATACGTTGCCGACAAAGTTGCCTTGCAAGGCAATCTCGACCCCGCCACGCTGCGCGAGAGCCCCGACGTCATCCGCGAAGGCGTTGCCCGGACGCTTGCAAGCTACGGACAGGGGCCCGGCCACGTATTCAATCTGGGGCACGGCATAACGCCCGACATCGATCCGGAGCACCTCGGCGCCCTCGTGGACGCCGTTCACGAGCTGAGCCCTGCCTACCATGAGGCCGGTACCAACGGCGGCTGACGACCCGGGCGGCGGGCGCCCGCTCAGGCGGCCTCTTCGTCTCTGAGCGCGCGGCGCAGGATCTTGCCGACGTTCGTCTTCGGCAACTCGTCGCGGAACTCTACGGTCTTGGGCCGCTTATAGCCCGTCAGATTTTCGCGGCAGTATTCGAGTACTTTCTCCTCGGTCACGTCGTCCGAAGTCCGGACGACGAAGACCTTTACGACCTCGCCCGAATGCTCGTCGGGTATGCCGATGGCAGCGGCCTCGAGAATACCCTCCATCTCCACGATGACGTTCTCGACCTCGTTGGGGTACACGTTGAAACCCGAGACGAGAATCATGTCTTTCTTGCGGTCCTCGATATACACGAAGCCCGCTTCGTCCATGCGGCCCACGTCTCCGGTCCGCAGCCAGCCGCCGGGCAGCATGACGTTGGAGGTCTCGGCGGGTCGCTGCCAGTAGCCCTCCATGACTTGTGGACCGCGGATGCAGATTTCGCCGACCTCGTTGATGCCCAGAGGGTTGCCCGCGTCATCGGCGATCATGACCTCGGTCGACGGCACGGGCAGGCCGACCGAACCCGTGAACTCGCTGCCGGGAGGATTCGACGTCGCCACCGGCGAGGTTTCCGTGAGGCCATAGCCCTGGTGAATCGGCACGCCCGTGACGGCCTTCCACTGATGGGCGACCGCGGGCTGAACGGCCATGCCGCCGCCGATCGCCATGCGGAGTGGACCGAAGTCGACCTTGTCGAAGCCCGGCGTGTTCAGGAGGCCTGCGAACAGCGTGTTCACGCCGGTGATCATGTTGAAGCTGTGCTTGTCGAGTTCCTTGACGAAGGCCGGCATGTCGCGCGGGTTGGTGATCAGTACGTTCTCCCCGCCCTGCGCCATGATCGACAGGCAGTTCGTTTCCAGCGAGAAGATGTGATAGAGCGGCAGGGCGGTAATCGCGACGATGGGCTCGACTCCCTCGTACGAGTGTGCCTGCCAGGTGGTCGTCTGCTCTACGTTGTAGACCATGTTCCGGTGGCTCAGCATCGCGCCTTTCGAAACGCCGGTCGTGCCGCCCGTGTACTGCAGGAAGGCGATGTCGGCGTAGCCCAGCTCCACCCGCTCGACGTCGCCGCCAGCGATGTCGAGCGCCTGCCGGAACTGCTGGTGACCCGGCAGCCGGTAGTCGGGCACGGCCTTGCGGACTCTGCGCAAGACGAAGTTGACGATGCTTCGTTTCGGCCAGGGCAGCAGATCGCCGACGCCGGTTACGACCGCATGCTCCACGGCGGTTTCGTCAATGACTTCCTCGAGCGTGTGCGCGAAGTTCTCGAGAATCACGATTGCCTTCGCGCCGGAGTCTTTGAGCTGGTGCTCGAGTTCCCGCGCCGTGTAGAGCGGGTTGACGTTGACGACGACGAGGCCGGCACGAAACGCCCCGAACATCGCGACCGGATACTGCAAAAGGTTCGGCAGCATGATCGCCAGGCGTTCGCCGCGAACGAGTCCGAGCGAGTTCTGCAGATACTTCGCGAACTGCATACTGAGTTTGTCGAGCTCGGCGTAGGTCAGGGTGGTGCCCATGTTCGTGAACGCCGGCTGGTCGGGATACTCCCGGAAGCTGTTTTCGGCGAGGTCCCGAACAGATTTGAACGGTGGTTCCGAGACCTCGGCCGGCATGCCCGGCGGGTAGGAAGCAAGCCAGATCCGATCTTCCAAGCGACCCCCTTTTTCTCGCTTCATTCAAAGCGTTACCAATTGAAACAGACGCAAGGATAACGCATCCGTCACACTCGTATACTACGGTTTAACGGAACGAGGCTAAGAGCTTTGTTGCGGTAGTGCCCGGCTGTCGATCGAATCGAGCGCTTCGCGGATGGCAGGCCAGGCGTTGTCGAGCAGCACGGGCTGGGCTTCGATATTGGGGTGAATGCCGTCGTCCTGCATGAGTTCGTCGTCGAGCGCGACGCCGTCCATGAAGAACTCGATCCACGGAATCCCGGTCGCGTCGGCAACCGCCTTGAAGGTGCCCTCGAAGGCGCGCGTGTAACGGGGTCCGTAGTTCGGCGGGATGCGAATGCCGAGCAAGGCGACGGCTGCCCCGGATGCGGTTGCCGTTTCGACGATCGCGGTCAGGTTCTCCCGGGTACGCTCGGGCGGAAAGCCCCGCAGCCCGTCGTTGCCGCCGAGTTCGACGATCACGAGACTGGGCGTGAGGCGAGCGACGATATCGTCGATCCGGGTCCGGCCGCCCTCGGTCGTTTCGCCGCTGATGCTGGCGTTGACCACCCGGTATTCGTAACCTTGCTCGGCGAGCCGCTTCTGCAACAATGCGGTCCAGGACTGGTCAATGTCCATGCCGTAGCCGGCGCTCAGACTGTCTCCGAGGACGACGACGACGGGCCACTCGTCCTCAGGTTGGTCTGCCGGCGCCGCGGCGGGCAGGAGCAGCGCGGCTGTCAGAACGAGAGCCAGGATATTGAGAGGGAATCTGAGGAATCGCATGCTAAGAGAGTCATCCAGTGACACAGCGGTGCTCGAAGCGCACTCGCTCGGCAAAAAGGTTACCAGTCCCGAAGGGTCTCTGACCATTCTCGACGACGTCAGTTTCCAGGTGCTCCCCGGGGAAACCGTCGCCGTCGTCGGCGCATCGGGCGCGGGCAAGTCGACGCTGCTCGGGCTACTTGCGGGGCTCGACCTGCCGACCAGCGGCCGCGTCGTGCTGAGCGGTCACGATCTGACCCGGCTCGACGAGGACGGGCGCGCGCGGGTTCGCGCCGAGAGCGTCGGTTTCGTTTTCCAGTCCTTCCACCTCGTACCGTCACTCAACGCACTCGAAAACGTGATGTTGCCGCTCGAGCTGGCCGGCGCCGCGGATCCGCGCGGTCTGTCGCGCGAACTGATCGCAAAAGTAGGCCTCGAAGATCGCTGGTCGCACTATCCGGCCCAGCTTTCCGGAGGTGAGAAACAGCGCGTGGCGATCGCCCGCGCGTTTGCGACCGAGCCCGCGGTTCTGTTCGCGGACGAACCGACCGGCAATCTGGACAGCCGTACCGGCGACAAGATCGTCGAACTCATGTTCGAGCTGAACCGCAACTCGTCCACTACCCTGGTGCTGGTTACGCACGACAAAGAACTGGCCGGGCGTTGTGACCGGGTGCTGAGCCTCGACGCCGGCCGGCTCGTGAGCGACGTCCGGGCCGCCGCATGAAGGCGCTCGTCTTCGCCGCGCGAAGTTTCGGCCGCGAGCTGCGCTCCGGTGAGGTCCTCGTTCTGCTTGCGGCCGTCGTCCTCGCGGTGGCGGCGTTGACCGCGGTCGGGTTTCTGACGGACCGAATCGGCAAGGCGGTCGCGCGCCAGGCGAACGAGGTGCTTGCAGCAGACCTGAGGCTCCGCTCCGCGGAACCGGTTCCCGACGAATGGCGGGAGCTTGCCACCGACTACGAGCTCCGGACCTCGGAAACCCTGTCCTTTCCGTCGGTCGTGTTCGGCCCGGAGGACTCGAGCGCGCTGGCGACGATCAAGGCGGTCGACGCCGCCTACCCGCTGCGCGGCCGGATGCGGACGTCGGCGGATCTCTTCACGGAGCAGCGCGCGGTCGACGATGTGCCGGCGCGCGGCGAGGTCTGGGCCGATGCGGCGCTGCTTGCGCGCCTCGGCACCGCGGTCGGCGAGCGCATGGCGGTCGGCGAGCTCGAACTCGAGGTGGCGGCGGTGCTCACGTATCGGCCGGACCAGTCGATCGGTTTCGCCTCGCTTGCGCCGTCGCTGGTGATGAACATCGGCGACATCCCGGGCAGCGGCCTGATCGCGGAGGGCAGCCGGGTCGCCTATGCGCTGTTGGTCGCGGGCGGCGAGGATGCCGTCGACGCATTTGCCGAGGCGATAGACGATCAGCTCCCGGACGAGGTCAGGCTGCGCAGTCGCGAGGAGAGCGGCGAGCAGGCGTTTCAGGCCGCCGAGCGCGCCGAGCGCTTCCTGTCGCTGACGGCCGTGATCAGCCTCTTGCTCAGCGCCGTGGCGATTGCCATGTCGGCGCGGCGCTTCGCCGAGCGGCGCATGGATGCCGTGGCGCTCATGAAAAGTCTCGGTGCGACGCAAGGCTTCGTCATCGGCGTGTCGGTGCTGCAGCTGTTCGCGCTCGGCGTAATCGGTGTCGCGGTCGGAAGTGCCGCGGGTTTCGCGGCCGAAGGAGCGCTGTCGATCGTGCTGGCGGATCTGATTCAGGGCGACCTGCCGGATCCCGGCCTCAAGCCCGTGCTGCTTGCTTCCGGCAGCGCGCTCGTGCTGCTGCTCGGATTCGCGCTGCCGTCGCTCCTGCAGCTCAAGGACACGCCGCCGCTCCGGGTGCTGCGCCACGATGCGATGGCGCCGAGCCCGTCGCGCCTGGCGGTCGCCGCGCTCGCGCTTCTGGCGGTCGCCGCGCTCCTCTACGGTTCGGTCGGCGATCCGGCGCTACTCGCGATCCTCTTAGGCGGCATCGCGGTCATTTCGCTTGCGCTGTACGCCGTGGGCCGCGGACTCGTCGCGCTGCTCGGGCGGTTTCGCTCGGGCGTCGGTGTCGCCTGGCGCTACGGCCTGGCCAATGTGGCCCGCCGCGGCCCGTCGAGCGCCGTGCAGGTCGTGGGCTTCGGACTGGGCCTGACCGTGCTCCTCCTGCTGACGCTGGTCCGCACGGATCTCCTCGAGAACTGGCGGCAAACGCTGGACGACAGTGCGCCGAATCATTTCATGATCAACATACAGCCCGACGAGCGCGAGTCCATCGCGGCGATATTCGACGCCGAAGCGATACCCGTGCCGCGCTTCGACCCGCTGATTCGGGCGCGGATGACGACGATCAACGGCACGTCGGTCAAGGAACTCGAGTATCCCAACGAAGACGGCGGCTGGTTCGTGAGCCGCGAGCAAAACCTGTCGTTCTCGGCCGAGCTTGCCGCAAGCAATGAGCTGGTCGCCGGTGAGTGGTGGCCAGCCGACTATAGCGGCGCGCCGCTCGTCTCGATCGAAGAAGAAGTCGCCGCGGAGACCGGGCTCGGCATCGGCGACGTGCTCGAGTTCACGGTTGCGGGCCAGACCCTCGAGGCGACGATATCGAGCGTGCGCAAGGTGAACTGGGATTCCTTCCAGCCCAACTTCTTCCTCGTGTTCTCACCGGGTTCCCTCGACGGCTATCCGACGAGCTTTATTTCGAGCCTCCGCGTGCCGGCTGAGAAGAAGACCGTGTTTGCGGGGCTCGTGCGCCAGCACCCCAGCGTGTCCGTGATCGATCTCGATTCGATCATCAGTCAGGTGCGCGGGATCATCGAGAAGGCCAGCCTCGCGGTGCAGGCCGTGTTCGTGTTTACGCTGTTGGCGGGCATTGCCGTGCTCTTCGCGGCCGTGCAGTCTACGATCGACGAGCGCCGCTACGAGAGCGCGATGCTGCGGGCGCTCGGCGCCCGCAAACGCATCGTGTTCTCGGGCGTCATGGCCGAGTTTGCGGCATTGGGTCTTGCCGCGGGTTTCCTCGCGGCCGCGGGCGCCTCGGTGCTCGCCGCCGTCGTCGCCGCGCAACTTTTCGAGCTGCCCTACAGCTTCAGCCCGGTCCTGTGGCTTGCCGGTCTGGGCGCCGGGGTGGCGATCGTTTCGGTCAGCGGTTTTTTCGCGGCGCGCGGGGCGATCAACGCGGCGCCGACCGAGATCCTCCGCGGCGCCGCGAACTAAGGACTGCGCTCGTAGCGTTGCCGGCCCTCGAGCGAAATGGCTGAAGCGAAGTTGTCCTGTGGGGTCGTGGTCGTTCGCCGCGACGGCCCCTCGTGGCTGACGCTATTGCTGAGGGCGTATCATCACTGGGACTTCCCGAAAGGCATCCGCGAGGACGCCGAGATGCCGCTCGAGACGGCCGTGCGGGAGGTCCGCGAGGAGACCGGCATCGGCGATCTGGCTTTTCTCTGGGAGGATCGTTTCACCGAAACCGGCCCTTATAGCCGCGGTAAGACCGCGCGCTACTATCTTGCGGAGACGCAGACGGCGGACGTCGTGCTGGGCCCTTCACCCGAGACCGGCGAGCCCGAGCACCACGAATGGCGCTGGGTGACCTTCGACGAGGCGCACGATCTCACGGCCCCGAGGGTTCGGGAGGTCGTACGGTGGGCCCGGCAGATCGTCGGCGCGTGAGCGCCTGCCGGAGCGGTCCGGTCGTCGTTCCTACGGTGCGCCGTTGCCCGCCGTGAACGGATACTCCTGGAAGAAGCGGGCCACCGCGCTATCTACGCGCTCATCGAGCTTTTCGATATCGCTTTGCGAAACGCGGCCCGTGCCCACGGCTTCCCAGACCAGCGTCTTGCGCTTTGCGTCGACCAGGTCGATGTTGAGGGTGCCCTCGGTGTACTGCGAGACGTAGGTTTCGGAGCCGTAGGGATAGCCGTACCAGGGATCGTAGAATCCGCCGCGGTAGCCGTAGTAGGGACCGAAGCCGGGGCCGGCCGGGACCGTGCGAACGTCGGTCTTCTCACGCAGGATCGCGTTGAAGTTGATGAGCAGGTCGGGATTTTCGGCTTTCGTGTAGCCGCGCGCATCCATCTCCCGCGAGATCGCCGCAATCATGTAGCGCGAAAAGAAGCTCTGGTATTCGGTGGCGTCGGGCCCGGCATCGTCGTAGAAGTTATAGCTTCGGTACTGGCCGAAGTCCGCGCTCGGATCGAAGTCCGAACGTATGTTATTGGTGGCGCAGCCTGCAAGGAGCAACAACGCCAGGATCGTTGCGACGGATTTCGCGAGAACGTTCATTGGTCTTCCCCTCGGGTAGTGATTCTGCTGACCGCCGATTCTATACGACCCGGCAGCGTTTCTCGCCGCGAAGAAAGGCCGCGGCGTTCAGGGCCAGCTCGTCGATAGCGTTTTGTCGTGCTTCTGCGCTTGCCCAGGCGATGTGCGGTGTAACGATCAGGTTCCGGCTGCCGCTTGCGAGATAGTCGAGCAGCGGATCGCCGTCGGCCGGGGGCTCTTTCGGCAACACATCGACGGCCGCTGCCGCGATCTCACCGGTGGCCAGCGCCTCTTTCAGAGCCGCCGAGTCGACGAGGCCGCCCCGGGCGGTATTGATCAGCAGAGCACTCTGCTTCATGGCTGCGAACTCGCTGGCGCCGAAGAGGTTACGGGTCGCCTCCGTCAGCGGACAGTGCAGCGTCACCACGTCGGCCTCGCGAACGACATCTTCGAACGCGGTTCGGTCCGACGGTATCGTCGTCTCTCCCGGCCTGGCCGAAACGAGCACCTCCATGCCGAAGGCCTCGGCAAGGCGCGCGACGCCCCGGCCGAGCTCGCCGTAGCCGACGACGCCGAGGCGCATTCCGGCCAGCTCGCGGATCGGGTGCGCCAGCAGGAACGGATGGCCGGCGCGCTGCCACTCGCCCGCCGCGACCGAGTCGCGATAGGCATCGAGCTTGTGGGTTAGCATCAACAGCACGCCGAACACGTGCTCCGCAAGCGAGGCTGTGCAGTAGGCGCGGATGTTCGCGACCGCAATGCCGTTGGTCTTCGCAAAGTCGAGATCGATGTTGTCGGTGCCCGTTGCGGTCAGTCCGATGAACCTGAGTTCGGAAGCGGCGGACAGAAGCGGCGCCGAGAGGACGTTCTTGTTCGTGTACACGAGCGTCTTGCCGGCGATGCGGGCGCCGATCTCGTCGTTTCCGGTCGAGTCCCAGACCTCGAGATCGGGTACGACGTCGGTCAGGGGCGAGAGATCGAGACCGTCGCCCATCGTCGCAAAGTCGAGAAATACCGCTTTCACCAGAGTCTGGCACCGTCCGCCGGCAGCGTTCACAATCGGCAACGATGACGAATGCTTTCTGGAAACACAAGACGCTGGCCGAGATGAGCGATGCGGAGTGGGAGTCTCTCTGCGACGGCTGTGCGCTGTGTTGCATGCACAAGGTCGAAGAGGAGGAAACGGGCGAGATCTTCTACACGAACCTCGCCTGCCGGCTGCTCGATACGTCGAGCTGCCGCTGTACCGACTACCCGAACCGGGTGCGCCGCGTGGCCGACTGCATCGATCTGACTCTGGACAAAGGCGAAGCCTTCGAGTGGTTGCCGGCAAGCTGCGCCTACCGGCGCGTGGCCGCGGGTAAAGACCTGCCCGCCTGGCACCCGCTACTGACGGGCGATCCCGAGTCCGTCCACCGCGCCGGGATCTCGATGCGCGGCAGCATGCTCTCCGAGCGCGACACCGACGACTGGACGATACTGCAACAGCTTAACGACGACGGGGATTGAGCCGATGAGCGCACACATCACACGACCGTTCGAGGAGTACCGCGAGTATCCGCCGGATGAGATGCAGCGTCGGGTGGCGGCGTTCTACGCCAACGTCGACCGGCGGCGCAGCGTGCGCGAGTTCTCGGCCCGGGCGGTGCCGCGCGAGCTCATCGAGACGGCGCTGAAGGCCGCCAGTACCGCGCCCAGCGGGGCGAACATGCAGCCCTGGCACTTCGTCGCCGTGAGCGGGGCCGACACCAAGCGCCGCATCCGGGAGGCCGCGGAGGAGGAAGAGCGTGAATTCTACGGTCGCCGGGCGTCGGACGAATGGCTCGATGCGCTGAAGCCCTTCGGCACGGACGCGAACAAGCCGTTTCTCGAAATCGCGCCGTGGCTCATCGCGATTTTCCTCAGGAAATACGGCGAGGACGAGCAGGGCGGGAAAGTGAAGCACTACTACCCCACCGAGTCGACCGGGATCGCCACGGGTATCCTGATTACGGCGCTGCACGAGGCCGGCCTCGCCACGCTCACGCATACGCCGAGTCCGATGAAGTTCCTGAACGAGATCCTGGGGCGGCCCAAGACGGAACGGCCGTTTCTGCTGCTGGTCGCCGGCTACCCGGCGGAGGACTGCGAGGTTCCGGATATTTCGCGGAAGCCGCTCGACCAGTTCGCGACGTTCATCGAAACGTAAGCGAGGCGCTTACGCTTACCCCGTGTTCTGCAGTCCTTGCGCGATGCCGTTGACGCTGGCGAGCAGGGCGTCGAAAACCGGGCCCTCCTGACGGCCTTCGCGGCGCCAGCGGGCCAGCAGGTCGACCTGCATCAGGCT
This sequence comes from Woeseiaceae bacterium, assembly GCA_028277185.1. Lineage (GTDB taxonomy): Bacteria > Pseudomonadota > Gammaproteobacteria > Steroidobacterales > Woeseiaceae > UBA1847. Next base: position 12,636 of record JANQGQ010000009.1, on the reverse strand, counting down.
CATCGGGTCGACGTAGGGGTTTCGCAGCATGATCGCGCGCTGCAGCGTGGTGTCGCCTTCGAGCAGCGATTCGGTTTCCGAGTACTCGAGTATCAGATTGCGCAGTCGTTCGTACTCGGCCTCGATGAGCGGAAAGAACTCTTCGTGCAGTTCGCCCGCGAGTTGCGAGTAGAGCTCCGCGATGCCGAGATCGGCCTTCGACAGGACCATCTCCGCGTCGGCGCACAGCGCCCGCATGAAGTGCCATTCCATGAACATGCCGCGAAAGGCGGCGTCGTCGAAGCGTGCGGCCGCCCGTTCGAGGCCCGTTCCGAAGCCAAACCACCCCGGCAGCACGTACCGCGCCTGTGTCCAGGCAAATACCCAGGGAATCGCCCGCAGCGAGTCGATGCCGGGTTTCTTGCGCCTCGACGCCGGCCGGGAGCCTATGCGCATGCGTTCGATCAGGTCGATGGGCGTCGCGGCGCGGAAGTAGTCGTAGAAGCGCGGTGATTCGTAGACGAGTTCGCGGTAGGCCTTGCGGCTTTCCTCGGCGACGACGTTCATCATCGTGTGCCACTCGGGCTGGTCGTTGCCGCGATGGTGCGGCATCGCCGTTGCAAGCGCGACAGAGCCGGTGACCTGTTCGAGCGTTCTGAGCGCGATACCGCGAAGCCCGTACTTCTCGTTGATGATCTCGCCCTGCTCGGTCACGCGCAGGCGGCCGTTGACCGTGCCGGGCGGCGCGCCGAGCACGGCCACATGGGTCTTGCTGCCGCCGCGGCTGATCGTGCCCCCGCGGCCGTGGAACAGCATCAATTCGATGTCGTGCGACTCCATCGTTTTGACGAGTTCGATCTGTGCGTTCTGCAGCGCCCAGCGCGCGGAGGCGAGGCCGCCGTCCTTGTTGCTGTCGGAGTAGCCCACCATGACCATCTGCCGCTTCAGGCGCCGGTCGAGGTGCAGCAGGTAGCGCTCCGTATCGAGCAGGTTGTTGAGGATCGCCGTGCCCTGCTTCAGATCCTCGACGGTCTCGAGCAGCGGGGCGATATCGAGCGGTACGTCGCCGCGCTTGTTGTGCAGCTCCCCCCATTCGGCAAGCAGCAGCACGGACAGTATGTCGTCGGCGCCTTGCGTCATGCTCACGACGAACGGACCTATCGCGCGCCGCCCGTACTTACGTTGACAAAAGCCGATGGCCTGAAAGACGGCGATCGTCTTGCGTGCCTGGGGACTCAGGTTCTGCGGTGCGCCTTCCTTGCTGTCGATGGCCTGGACGATGCGCGCCGCCCGGTCCCCGGCGCTCCATTCGTCCCAGTCCTCGATGCCGAGGCATTCGCCGACGACGCTGCGGTGCACCTCGGCGTCCTGGCGTACGTCCAGCGTGACCAAATGGAAACCGAAGGTCTCGATCCGGCGCAGCAGCCGGCGAATCGCGAACAGGCCCGCGTGCGCGCCGTTGTGCGCCGCGAGGCTGTCGGCCAGCACCCGGATGTCGTCCTCGAACTGCTCGACCCGCTCGTAGGGGAATATGTCGTCGTCGTAGGTGGACTGAAGACGTTCCTGTACGAGGCGCAGGAAGACCCGGTACGGCATGTCCCGGTGCCTTAAGGGAACCGCGTGAAACGCGTTCTGGAATACCTCGCGATACTCCTCGATACGCTCGAGTAGCTCGCCGTTCACGCCGACGCGGTTGCTCGACTGGCTGAGCTTGGTCGAGAGCTTGCCGCATTCGTTGTAGTAGAGGTCGAGGATCAGACAGCGCTGCCGCGCCAGCGTCGCGCGAATCGTCTTCGCGTTGACGTTGGGGTTGCCGTCCATGTCGCCGCCCACCCAGGACGAGAAGCGCACGATCCGGGGGACCCGCACCTGAGACCCGGCTTCGCCGTAGATGCGCTCGAGTGCGGCTTCGACGTCCTCGTAGAACACCGGCATGGCCCGGTACAGCACGTCGGTGACGAAGAACAGGATGTGTTCGAGTTCGTCGGCGACCGTCATTTGTTCTGACGGATGCTCATCGGTCTGCCAGCCGGTCGTCATGAGCAGGCGGATGTTCTGCAAGGCCGCGTACTCTTCCTGCGGCGTCATCGTAGGATTCAGCAGCTCGACCAGGTGTCGGACGATCTCCTGCTCCTTGCGCAGAATCGTGCGGCGCGTCGGCTCCGTCGGATGCGCCGTGAAGACGGGTTCGATCCTGAGCCGGCCCAGAAGCTTCGTGACGCCGTCGAGATCCGTGCCGCTTGCCTTGAGACGCAGCAGTATGTCTTCGAGGCCGCCGGGCTGGTGCTGGCCGACATCGCGAAGGTATTCGCGGCGGCGGCGAATACGGTGCACCTTCTCGGCCGTATTCACCATCTGGAAGTATGTCGAGAAGCTGCGGATGACGCTCAGCGCGAACCCGGGGTCCAGGTCGTGAATCAGGTCGCCGAGCTCTTCTCCGGGCAGCTCATTGTTTTCGCGCCGGCGGATGGCACGGAGCCTCGCGGTTTCGACGAACTCGAACAGTTCCTCGCCGCCCTGCTCGCGAATCAGCTCGCCGACCATGGCGCCCAGGGTGCGGACGTCGTCGCGCAGCGCCTGCTCCTTGTCGGAGAAGCGAATGTCCTGGCGGCGCGGCCCGGTGACGTTCTGATGCAGCATAAGCGTCAGTCGCGGAAGTTTTCGTACTGTAGCGGCAAGTCCGTTTCAAATTCCTTGAGGAGCCGGATCGCCGCCTGAAGGTCGTCGCGCTTCTTGCCGCTGACGCGCAGCTTGTCCCCCTGGATCGCAGCCTGCACTTTGAGCTTGCTGCCTTTCACGAGTTTGACCAGCTTGCGGGCCAGATCCGAATCGATACCGCGCCGGAGGATCAGCTGCTGGCGCGCCTCGCTGCCCGTTATCTCGGGCTCTCCCGCGTCGATGCACGCGATGTCGATGCCGCGCTTCGTGAGCTTCTGGTGCAGGATGTCGGCCATCTGCCTGAGTTGAAAATCGCTCTGTGATTTCAGCATGACGGCCGGGTCGTCGAACTCGAAGACCGAGCCGGTCCCTTTGAAGTCGAAGCGCTGGTTTACTTCGCGATTGGCCTGATCCACCGCGTTACGGGCTTCCTGCGCGTCGAAATCGCTGACCACGTCGAAGGAGGGCACTGCGCTAGCGCTCGAGCGTTGCCTTGTGCGACTGAACCAGTTCGCGAAACTTCGGCGTCAGCCCCTCGTCGGCATACACAGGGTCGCCAAACTCGTCTTCGCGGATGACCTCTGCGCCGGGCTCGTACGGGATTGCCGCTTCGAGCCGGTCGAGCGCATGTGACAATAAATCGGTAATGATCCGTTCGCGGTCCACCGCGGGAAACAGCTCTGCCAGCGCATGGATGCGCGCGGCATCGTCGACCGGCAGGCGGATCTCGTAGGTTTCTTCGGTTTCTCGCGGTCGTATCTCGCTCGACCAGGTATCGAGCAGGGTTTTGAACGTCATCGTGGTTCGGAACTCGCGTGAGCGTCGTTGAGAGCCAATGAGCGGCGCGGTTTCGGCGACGATAACAAAAAACTGGCTGGGCCGCGCGGTGCCGTGTGCGGCTGCGGCGGGAACACCTGTCAGGGCGCGGTTCCGTGCGGAAAAAGCGGTGCCTTTTCATAACTTTAGGCACTAAGCCGACCCGTCTGGCGGAGACGGCGGCCGGTGTCGCCCCGCGTTGCAGGCGCCCCGGCGTTTCGGTAGCTTAATCACCCCCGGCTGCCGCCGGGCCCGTCGGGGAGTCTTCTAAAGGGGGCAGCTTGCAGCCGATCACTATTGACGCGCACGGTGTTGCTGTTCTGCTGCTGACCGTCGTCGCGCTGTTTTTGTTTACGCGCGATCGTATCCCGCTCGAGTCCTCTTCGCTTGCAATACTGATATTGCTGGTCGCCGGTTTCGCGCTGTTTCCGTACGAGCGCGGCGGCGAGCGCCTGCTGAGTCCCACGGATCTGTTCGCCGGCTTCGGCAACGAGGCACTGATCGCGATCTGCGCGCTCATGATGGTTGGCAAGGCGCTCGAAACCACGGGTGCGCTGCAGCCGCTGGCCAACATCGTCGGCCGGGCCTGGTCGAACATGCCGGTCGTCGCGTTGTTCACTACCCTGGTCGCGGGCGCCATCCTCAGCGCCTTCATGAACAACACGCCGATCGTCGTACTGCTCATGCCGATCCTCGTCGGCGCATCTCTGCGCAGCAAGTTTTCGGTATCGGGCGTCATGATGCCGATGGGGCTTGCAACGATCATCGGCGGCATGTCGACGACGATCGGCACCTCGACCAATCTGCTGGTCGTCGGCATCACCCAGGATCTGGGGCTCAAGACGTTCTCGATGTTCGAGTTCGTGCTTCCGGTTCTGATCGTCGGCGGCGCAGGGATCGTCTTTCTCTGGCTGATCGCGCCGCGGTTGTTGCCCGATCGCGCGCCGCCAATGGCGGATACGACGCCGCGGATCTTCAGCTCGCAGCTCTACGTGACCGAGGACAGTTTCGCGGCCGGCAAGACGCTGTCGGAGGTGCTCTCGAAGACGGACAACAACATGCGGGTGGACAAGATCCAGCGCAGCGATTCGCTGTTTCTCGCGAAGCTGCCGTCGGTGAAGATCCAGCCGGGCGACCGGCTGTTCGTGAAGGACACGCCCGAGAACCTCAAGCACTACGAGTCGCTGCTCGGCGCCACGCTGTACAACATCAGCGACGACGAACACCCGATCGACGAAAACACGCCGCTCAAAGCCGAAGGCCAGCAGCTTGCCGAGGTCGTCGTGACCCGGGGTTCGCCGCTGCATCTGCGCACGCTTGCTTCGGCGCGCTTCAGCGCGTCCTACGGTCTTCTGCCGTTGGCGCTGCATCGGGCCCGTGCGCCGAGTTCGCAGGTTACCGGCGACATAACGATGATCCGGCTCAGGGCCGGCGACGTATTGCTCGTCCAGGGGACCCGCAAGAACATCGAGAGCCTGAAGGAGACCGGCTCGATGCTCGTCCTCGACGGCACGACGGACCTGCCGCATACGCACAAGGCCAAGCGTGCGCTTGCGATCATGGGCGCCGTGATTCTGGCCGCCGCGACCGGCATGCTGCCGATCTCGGTGGCGGCGCTTGCGGGCCTCGGCCTGATGCTGGCGACGAGCTGCCTGACCTGGCGCGACGCGGCAAGTGCCCTGTCGGTGCCCGTGGTGATGATCATCGTAACGAGTCTCGCGCTCGGCAAGGCACTGATGGACACCGGCATGGCGGCCTGGCTGGCCGAGAGTTTCGTCGCGGGTACCGCGGCGCTGCCGACGCCGATGATTCTGTCGGCGTTCCTCCTGTTGATGACGATCATGACGAACATCGTCTCGAACAATGCGGCCGCTGTCATCGGCACGCCGATCGCGATCGGTATCGCCGAGCAGTTGGGCGTCAACCCGGAACCCTTCATCCTTGCGGTCCTGTTCGGCGCTAACATGAGTTTCGCCACGCCCTACGGTTACCAGACCAACCTTTTGATCCTGTCCGCCGGCGGCTATACGTTCTCGGATTTCCTGCGCGCCGGCATTCCGCTCACGATCATCATGTGGATCGGTTTCTCGCTGATCCTGCCGGTTCTGTATCCGCTTTAGACTTGACGGCATCGGCGGCGCTCGGTACAAACGCAGCATGAACGCGTTCGCCGTATCGAGCTGGTGGTGGCTGTCCTCCTTCCGGGAGTGGGCAGTCGGTCAGCTTTAATCAGGCCGGACGAGAGAACACCGAAGCCCATCTCCTGCCGTCAGGAGATGGGTTTTTTTGTGCCTGGAGGCATGCCGCAGCGGGTATTCCTGTATGCAAGCGCCATTCGACATAGCCGCCGACCTGGATACGCCGGTATCGGCATTTCTGAAGCTGGCCGGACTCCGCCCGCGCTTCCTGCTGGAGAGCGTCGAGGGCGGCGAGCGGCTCGCGCGCTACTCTTTTCTGGGTTTCGGCGACGCGCTCGATCTACGCATGGATGCGGATACGCTCACCGTCGGCGGGGAGGCTCACAGCCGCCCGCAGAACCAGGCTGAGTACCTCGACGCGCTTCGCTCGGCGCTCCGGCGCGCACCGCGGCCCGGCGCGAACGGCACCGAACTGCCGTTCACGGGCGGACTGGTCGGCGTATCGGGCTACGACGTCGTGCGCTTGTTCGAGCGTTTGCCGCGGCAAACGACGCCGCAGACTACGGTTCCGGACGCTGCCTTCGTAGCGCCCGCGTCGCTGCTCGTCTTCGACCACCTGACGCGCCGTATGGCGCTGCTGCACGACGGCGCCGAGGACGATCAGCGGCGGCTCCGCGCGGAGATTCGCGAGCGGCTGGCGTCGGCGGTGCCGCGGCAGGCAGCCGCTGTCGAGACCAGCGGCGTTACGGCGTCGCTCTCGGAGGCGGAATTCTGCAAGCGGGTCGACGCCTGCAAGGGCCACATCGCGGCCGGTGACATCTACCAGATCGTCCTGTCCGTGCTGTTCGGTGGCCGGAGCAACGTTCAGCCGTTCGAGGTCTACCGGGCGATGCGCCTCATCAATCCGTCGCCGTACATGTTCTACTTCGATTTCGACGACTTCCAGGTCGTCGGGTCCTCGCCCGAGGCGCTCGTCAAGCTCAACGGAACGCGGGCGTCGCTCAGGCCGATCGCGGGTACGCTGCCACGCGGCGCCGACCCCGCGGAAGACGTCGCCAACGAGGAGCGTTTACTCGCAGATCCGAAGGAGGCTGCCGAACACGTGATGCTGGTCGATCTCGCGCGCAACGATCTCGGCCGCGTTGCGCGTTCCGGCAGCGTGTACGTCGAGCCCTACCGGGCGATCGAGCGTTACAGTCACGTCATGCACATCGTCAGCGGCGTGCAGGGCGAGCTCGACGAGCGCTACGATCAGTTCGATCTGCTGGCGGCCACGTTTCCCGCCGGGACGCTCGTCGGGGCGCCGAAGGTGCGCGCGATGGAGATCATCGAGGACATGGAGTCGGTCGGGCGCGGGCTGTACGCAGGCACGGCCGGCTACTTCGGCGTCACCGGCGACATGGACCAGGCAATCACGATCCGCACGCTCGTGTTCGCCGGCGAGGAGTACAGCTTTCAGGCGGGCGCGGGCATCGTTGCGGATTCCGTGCCGGAGCGGGAGTATCGCGAGGTGCTGGCGAAGAGCGCGATACTGCGCCGGGCGCTCGAGATGGCCGGGGAGGGGTTCTAGTGTCCAGTCCGAACGGTTCGCATGACTTCAGCGACGTGCGCATGCTCCTGATCGACAATTACGACTCGTTCACCTACAACCTCGTGCAGGCGTTTGCAGCAGAGGGCGCCGAGGTCATGGTGTACCGCAACGACGCCTTGAGCGTCGACGCGGCGCTGGCGCTCGAACCAACGCACCTCGTCATCTCGCCAGGCCCGGGGCGGCCCGAGGATGCGGGGAGTTCGCTGGCAATGATCGCGGCCTTTGCGGAACGGGTGCCGGTACTCGGGGTCTGTCTCGGTCATCAGTGCCTCGTGCAGCATTTCGGCGGGCGTATCGTGTCGGCGGAACGTCTGATGCACGGCAAGACGTCCAACACGAAGCACGACGGCAAAACCATCTTCGCCGGACTGCCGCAGCCGTTCGAAGTCGGCCGCTATCACTCGCTGTGCGCGGAGCAGGACAGCCTGCCGGACGACCTCGAGCTCACTGCCGAGACGGAGCGCGGCGAGATCATGGGCGTGAGGCACCGCTCGCTGCCGCTCGAAGGCGTACAGTTTCATCCCGAGAGCGTCCTGACGCCCCAGGGGAACCGGCTGATGGCGAACTTCATGAGGCTCGGCACGGCATGAGCAAGACCTACTCGAAAGTTCTCGATCGACTGCTCGACGGCGAAGCGCTGGGCGAGGCGGGCGCCTACGAGCTCATGCAGCGGCTCGCGGCCGGAGATCTCGAACCGGCGCTTGCGGGCGCGCTGCTTGCGGGTCTGCGCGCCAAGGGCGAGACCGCCGACGAGATTCGCGGCTTCGCGCGCGCGATGCGCGAACTGGCCGTGCACCCAAAGATCCCCGAGGGGCAGCCGACCGTCGATACCGTGGGTACGGGCGGCGACGGTTCCGGCAGCCTCAATCTGTCGACTGGCACCGGCCTGCTTGCCGCCGCAGCGGGCGCCCGGGTCGTCAAGCACGGCAACCGCTCGGTTTCGAGCCGTTCAGGCAGCGCCGACATGCTCGAATGCTTAGGCATGCCGCTGCCGCTGCACGAAAAAGAGGCTGTCGCGTGCCTCGAAGCAACGAGCTTCACGTTTCTGTTCGCGCCGGCCTACCATCCGGCGATGAAGGCGGTCGTGCCCGTGCGCGCGGCACTGTCGGTGCGCACCGTGTTCAATATGCTGGGGCCGCTGACCAACCCGGCTGCGACGCCCTACCAGCTAATCGGCGCATGGAGTCCGGAGGCGGCGCGGCTGATGGCCGATACGCTTGCGGGTTTGCCCATAGAGCGCGCATTCGTCGTGCACGGCGAGCCGGGCTGGGACGAGGCGACGCCGGTCGGCGAGTTCATGCTGCTCGACGTTCGCCCCGGCAGCGTGACCGAGTCGCGCCGCCGGCCGGAGGACTATGGTATGAGCCGCTGCGCGCCGGCCGACCTCGCCGGCGGCGATGCGGAGCAAAACGCCAACGAATTGCGGCGCGTGTTCAGCGGCGAGGACCGCGGCGCGCACAGGGACGCGCTGCTCATGGGCACTTCGTTGGTGCTCGAGTGCCAGGGTTTGGCGACGGATTTGCGACAAGGTGTCAGCATTGCCGCCGACGCTATCGATTCCGGCAGGGCGCACGGCTTGCTTGACGACCTGCGCTCGCATTTCGTTCCCTGACGATGAGCGATTTTCTCGAGACGATGGCCGTGTCGAGCCGTGCCCGGGCGGCAGCCGCGCATCCGGTCGCAGCCCGGCCGGCACGGCGGCCGGCACTTCTCACCGACGCCTTCGGGATCATCGCCGAGATCAAGAATCGCTCGCCCGCCGAGGGACCTCTGGCAGGGGCGGACGCCGACCGCGTTGCCCGCGCGCGCTGCTACGCCGATGCCGGCGCCGTTGCGATCTCGGTTCTGACCGAACCCGAGCGTTTCGACGGCCATCTGGATCATCTCGCGGAAGTCGTTGACGCCGTGCCCGGCACGCCGGTGCTGCGCAAGGACTTTCTCGTCGACCCGGTGCAGATCCGCGAAGCGCATGCTCTCGGCGCAAGCGGCGTGCTGCTCATCACCGCGATGCTCGACGATCGCGAGCTGGCCACGATGCTCGACTGCGCCTGGCAGCACGATCTGTTCGTGCTGCTCGAGGCGTTCAGCGAGGCGGACATCCAGCGTGCGGCGGGGCTCCTCGACGAGACGGTCCATCGCGCGAAGGCGGAGCGCGGCGAGCTCCTGTTCGGCGTCAACTCACGCAACCTGCGCACGCTCGAAGTCGACGCGACCCGGCTCGAGCGCTATGCGCCGCTGTTGCCCGACGGTATCCGCGTCGCCGAGAGCGGCCTCAAGACGGCGGCCGATGCGCGGCAGGTCGCGGCCGCGGGCTACCGCCTCGCGCTGGTCGGCACGGCATTGATGCGGAGCGCCGATCCCGGCGCGCTGATCCGCGGGATGGCGGGCGCTGCATGACGCTTGCCATCAAGATCTGCGGTCTCAGGACGGGCGCTGACGTCGCGGCCGCCGCGGCTGGCGGTGCCGATGCAATCGGCTTTGTGTTCGCCGATTCGGTGCGCCGGGTGACGCCGGCCGAGGCACGCGAGGCCGCGGCCGCGGCGCCGCGGACCGTGCTCCGGGTCGCCGTCATGAAGCATCCCGGGCCGGCGGACTGGCTTGCCGTGCTCGACGGCTTCGCGCCCGATGTGCTGCAGACCGACAGCGAGGATTTCGCCCGGCTCGACGTGCCGGCTGAGGTTCGCCGCTGGCCGGTGTATCGGGAAGGTGCGATCGACGACGCTCTGCCGCTGCCGGACGAGTTCCTGTACGAGGGGGCGCGGTCGGGAGCCGGTGAGACCGTCGACTGGACCGTCGCGGCGGCCATCGCACGGCGCGGTAACATGCTTCTGGCCGGCGGGCTGAGTCCGGCCAACGTCGGGGACGCCGTCGCTGCCGTCAGGCCCTGGGGCGTCGACGTATCGAGCGGCGTCGAGTCGGCGCCGGGCGTCAAGGACCCGGCGCGCATACACGAGTTCATCACGGCGGCGCGAGCCGCGGAGCAATACACATGAGCGCAATCATCAAGCCCGACGAAGCGGACGATCTGCTCGGGCGCGAACTCAGGGGCGAGCTGCCCGACGAACGCGGCCGCTTCGGGCCGTTCGGCGGCCGCTACGTGCCGGAAACGCTGGTGCCGGCGTTCGATCGCCTCGAGGCGGGCGTTCACGAGCACCTGCACGAACCATCCTTCCAGGCCGAGTACCGCCGCGAGCTGCGCGAATGGGTCGGCCGACCGACCGCTTTGACGCATGCGCCGAGGCTCTCCGAACGCTGGGGCGCCGACGTCTGGCTGAAGCGCGAGGATCTCGCGCATACGGGCGCCCACAAGATCAACAACGCGATTGGTCAGGCGCTGCTCGCGCGGCGCCTGGGCGCGCGCCGCGTAATCGCCGAGACCGGGGCGGGTCAGCACGGCGTTGCCTCGGCAGCGGCCTGTGCGCGGGTCGGTTTGCCGTGCACCGTTTACATGGGTGCCGTCGACATCGAGCGCCAGGCGCCTAACGTCGACCGCATGCGAAGGCTGGGTGCCGAGGTCGTCGCGGTCACCGCGGGCGACGCGACGCTGCGCGCCGCGATCGACGAGGCGCTCAGGGTCTGGGTATCAGACCCGGACGGGATCTACTACATCCTCGGTTCCGCGGTCGGGGCGCACCCGTATCCGTATCTCGTGCGCGAGCTGCACCGGGTGATCGGCGAAGAGGCGCGCGAGCAGATGCAGCGCCAGGCCGGCGGTCTGCCCGACGCGGCATTCGCCTGCGTCGGCGGCGGCTCGAATGCGATCGGTTTGTTCTACCCGATGCTCAACGACGACACCGAGCTCATCGGCGTCGAGGCCGGGGGTACGGGCTCCGGGCTCGGTCAGAACGCGGCGACGCTGGCCACCGGCACGCCCGGCGTTCTGCAGGGGACCTATACGATCATCCTCCAGGACGGCGACGGGCAGGTGCAGGAGACGCATTCGATATCGGCGGGTCTCGACTACTCGGGCGTCGGACCGGAGCACGCGTTGCTCCAGTCGGTTGGCCGGGTGCGCTACATTTCGGCAACCGACGACGAGGCGCTTGCGGCATTGGAAGAGCTGTGCGAATTCGAGGGCATCCTGACGGCGCTCGAGACCTCACACGCGTTCTCGGCGGCCCGCGACTGGGCGCGCGAGAATCCGGGCAAGCGTCTGCTGATCGGCAACTCCGGGCGCGGCGACAAGGACATGCCGACGTTGACCAAATTCCCCGCGAAGGTGCGCAGCCATGCAGGCGCATGAGCGAGTCACGGCCGCGATCCGGGCCGCGAATGACGAGGGGCGTACCGCACTGATCCCGTTCATCACGGCCGGATATCCGGAGCGGGGCCGCTTTGCGGAAACGCTCGAGAGGGTCGCCGCCGCCGGCGACGTCGTCGAGATCGGCATTCCGTTTTCCGATCCGATGGCGGACGGGATGACGATTCAGCGTTCGAGCTTCGAGGCGCTAAGGCAGGGGGTTAGTCTCGCATGGATCTTCGACGAGATCGAAGCGGCGAAAGACGCTATCAGAGCGCCGCTCGTGATGATGTCGTACCTGAATCCCCTGCTGCAGTTCGGTTACGAGCGGCTTGCGGAGCGCGCGAAAGCCACCGGAGTTTGCGCTTTCATCGTTCCCGATCTGCCGTATGAAGAGTCGGCTGAGTTCCGCTCCGCGCTCGAGGCGGAAGGTCTCGGGCTCGTGCAGCTCGTCACGCCGGCATCGCCCGTCGAGCGTCTCGAAATGCTCGGTCAGGCCTCGCGCGGCTTCGTTTACGCCGTCACGATAACCGGCATCACCGGCGGCGACGCCGGCTTGCCGGACGATCTGGCGGGTTATCTCGATCAGGTGTCCGGCTTGTCGCCGCTGCCCGTGTGCGCCGGCTTCGGCATCCGCGCCGCAGCCGACGTCCGCAACGTCGGCCGGCATGCGGCCGGCGCCATCGTCGGCTCCGCGCTCGTCGAAGTGCTGGAGAAGGGCGAGGACCCGACCGCGTTCCTCGAGTCGCTCCGTTCCGCATGAAAAAGCTCACGACTCATTCGTCGTTGATAACGATCAACCACTACAAAAACATCCTCGAAGCGGAGGGGATTGCGGCGGAGATCCGCAATCAGCACCTCGGTTCGATACTCGGTGACATGCCTTTCGTCGAGGTCTGGCCTGAGCTTTGGGTGGTAAACGCTTTGGACTTCGATCGGGCTAAGCAGCTCATCGACGGCACGGCATTCGCCGAGAGCCCGACGCAACCCTGGATCTGTCGGAATTGCGGTGAGGAGAACCCCGGGCAGTTCGCGGCTTGCTGGAATTGTGGGGCTTCGGTGGAGAAACTCGTTTGACCGGCCGGTCGTTCCGGCGTGCCGGGGTCCCGGGGGGGCTTACCGGAATGGCTCCCTTGTATGTTCTTAGTTGCTGCGAATCGGGATGATTCAAAGCGCCGGGGAAGGGAAGAGGCTGTATGGCTCCCATCCGCCAC
>JANQGQ010000041.1 GCA_028277185.1 Woeseiaceae bacterium | reverse complement strand
ATCAGTCCGAGTTGCGCCCCCATCGTCCAGCTTGACGTCACAACATAGAATCTGCGGTCCGCTTTATTTCCGGCAGAGGGCACCCCACCACCGGCCGCGTCGCGGTCGTTTAGTCCCGCGTCCGTTCGACGGCGCTGTTACCCGGAATCGTTCAGCCCCGGATATCGTGTCTGACACCTTTTCGGACGCGTCGCGGTCGTTCGGTCCCGCGTCCGCTCGACAGTGCCGTTACTCCAGGTCGGTTCGTGTCCTGGTCGTTCAACCCGAGACGGCATTTCAGCAGTGGCGCACCATCAGCGATGCCGAAGTAAAGGCGGTGTTTATTCTTCAGGTCAATCGCACGGCTGGACGGGTATCGGCCACCGCCGGGGGTAGTATGGTGGGGTTGGGGGTGGTTCACCGGAAATAAAGCGGACCGCAGGGAGCCATTCCGGTGAACCGCCCCCAACCCCGCCACGTGCGATCGACTATGACGCCCCCCGCCACGTGCGATCAACTACGACCCCACCGCCACGTGCGATCAACTGCCAACCCCACCATGCGTGGCTACCTACGTTAAGGCATCCCCCGCGCAAGCAACTTCGTGCCTGCAATCTCACTGCGTAAGAGAGCCGCCACTTTATCGGACTGCATAGGTCGCGAAATCAGAAACCCCTGTGCAAGATCGCAGTTGCAGCTCTTGAGGAATTCGAGCTGCGCCATGGTTTCGACGCCTTCGGCCGTGACCTCGATATCGAGACCCTGGGCCATCGCCACGGCGGCGCGGACGATCCGCTGGTGCGAGTCGTTTTCGTCGACGTCCGCGATCAGCGACTGATCCAGCACGAAGCTGTCGACGAAGCCGTTGTCGAGGGATTCGAAGGACACCTCGCCGACGCCGAAGTGATGCAGCGACAGGCGTACGCCGAGTCTGTGCAGATCCTTGAGCGTTTCGGCCTCGGTGCTGCGCGGCCGTATCAAACCACCGTCGCCGAGCTCAAACTCGATGCAGCCCGCGTCGAGCCCCGTGTTTTCGAGGCAGCGTTTCACGACCTCGAGGATCCGGCCGTGACGCAACTGTTCCGGAGAAAGATTGATCGCAATCGTCAGATCCGGCATCTCGAAGCTATGCTGCCATGCCGCAAGCTGGCGGAACGCGGTCTCGATTACCCATTCACCCGCCGAATGGATCAGGCCGCTGCCTTCGAGTATCGGCAGAAAGCGCGACGGCGGCAGCAGTCCGAAGCGAGGGTGCTGCCAACGCAGCAGCGCCTCGAGGCCGATCAGCCGGCCGGAAGCGAGATCGATGCGCGGCTGGTAGTGCAGCGCGAACTCCTGGCGGACCAGTGCATGCCGCAGCCCGACCTCCAACTCCTCGCGCTGCTCGAGCCGCGCATTCAGCGCTTCCGTGTAGAACTGGAAACGGCCGCCGCCCCGCTTCTTGGCTTCGTACATGGCGATGTCGGCCGCCTTGATCAGGCGTTCGGCGTCGTCTCCGGCATCGGGCGCCAGCGCGATGCCGATGCTCGGCGTGGCGTACACTTCGGCCGCGCCGACCATGTACTTCTCCGACAGGACGAGCAGGAGCTTCTGTGCCGCGGCGCTGGCGCTGGCCGCGTCCGCCACGTCTTCGAGACAGGCGAGGAACTCGTCGCCGCCGAAGCGGCCGAGAAAGTCGCCGATCCTCAGGTTGCGCTGCAGGCGCATGGCTACTTCTTTTAGAACCGTATCGCCAACGTCGTGGCCCAGCGTGTCGTTCACCGACTTGAAGCGATCGAGATCGATGAAGAGCACGGCAAGCGGTGCCGACCGCCTTACGGAGCGGCCGAGCGCGCGGCTCAGGTTTTCGTCGAACAGGCGGCGGTTGGGCAGCCCGGTCAAATCGTCGTACAGTGCCTGCCGCTGCAGGCGGCTGCTCCGGCGCTCCGATTCGGTGACGTCCCGGAACGTGACGAGGCCGCCCACCAGCTGGCGGTTGCCGTCGTAGAGGCCCTGACCGTTGAGCGACAGAATCGTATCGGGTTGCTCCGGTGCACGGTAAATGGCCAGCTGATTCTTGAACTTCACCCCGCGGCGGGCGCGCACGAGCGGCAAGTCAAAGGCGCTGCGGTAGCTCTCGCCGCCGGCGTCGATGCAGCAAAAGGTCTGTTCCCAGCCCGAGTCCGGCAGCACTCTCGGTCCCATCCCCAGCATGCTGCGAGCCGCGGGATTGATATCGAGCACGTTGCCCTCGAGATCGACGACGATGACGCCGTCGTTGATGTCTCTGAGTATCGACAGCACGCTTACGTCGGTTTCCGACAGGCGTTCGGTCAGCGCGTGACGCATGACCGCGTGGTCGAATATCGCGTCCTGCGATTCCACGCTGACGTCGTCGCACAGGATGTAGCCGTCCGCGCCGGCCCGCATGGCTTCGATACCGCGATGCTCGCGAGCCTTGTCCGTCAGGACCACGACCGGGTAGCGCTTCAGACCGTGGACGATCTCATTCAACGGCCGATCGGTTTCGGCAAGCAGCGGTCCGAGCTCGAGAATTACCAGATCGATTACGGCGGGAGCATTGTCCGGAACCGTCAGCGACGGCTCGCGGCAGAGCATCGAGCAGGTCGGCAGGGTTTCGAGTTCGGCGAGGTAGTCGGCGGCGTCCGCGCCGCGGCCCAGGAACAGAATGGAGTGTCCACTCATGCCGTGCCCGAACTCCATCGGCAACCTCGCCCCGCATCCCGTTTGTCGTCGAACAACCTTCCTGTTGTTGTTAGAGCCATAAACCTGTCGATCGCGTTGCGGGCGTCTGTTGTCGACGATCTCGACACGACCGCGCAATGATAACAGAATGCAGAACGAAGTCTTAACGCCCGGGTAAACCAGCAGGGCCCCAACGGCGTCTTAACATTCAGATAAGCGGCAACGACAAGGTGTTTTCAGGTGCTTCTGACTGCTGATGCACGCGAACACGACGCCGGGCTGTCAAAGAGTCCGACAGTGGCCGGGGAAGACGAAGCAGAACTAATCGCCCGAGCGCAGCAAGCGGACCCGACGGCGTTCGAGCGGCTGTATCGGCGGCACATCGACCGTGTTTACGGACTGTGCCTTCGTATGACGGGCGAACGGGGTGAGGCAGAGGACTGTGCGCAGGAGGCCTTCATTCAGGCGTGGCGCAAGCTGGACAGATTTCGCGGCGACAGTGCGTTCTCCACCTGGCTGCACCGCATTGCCGTCAACGCCGTGCTCGGCCGCATGCGGAAATCGAAGCGCGAGCACGACCGGATTCAAGTAGCGGCCGAGCGTGAAACCGCGATACCCGCGGCGCTTGCCGACGATGCAGGCCTGCGCGACGTTGCCGCCGCCGTCGACCGCTTGCCGCCGGGCGCACGGCATGTCTTCGTGCTGTACGCGGTTTACGGTTACAGCCACGAGGAAGCAAGCAGCATGCTGGGTATTGCGGTCGGCACCAGCAAGGCCCAGATGCACCGGGCAAGGCGATTGCTGTCGCAGGCCCTTGATCGGGAAGGATGCGGAACATGAGTACAGATAACGAAGATCGTATCGTCGAACGTGCGGCCGGACTGGCCAAAGACATTGCGCCGGAGCGCGATCTCTGGCCGGGAATCGAAGCCGCAATCAGCGGCGCGCCGCGGCGCGATCGCTTCAATCACAGATCGTCGTGGTTTGCTCAGGCCGCTGCAGTAGTACTTCTGGTCGGCGCTTCGTCCGGCATTACCTACTTCGTGGTAAAGGACGATGCACCCGTGGTCACGGTTGCGCCGGACCTTCTGTTCACGCAAACGAGTTTTGCGGAGTACGAGCTGGGGCCGGGCTTTCAGGATGCGCGCAGCCGTCTCGCCGTGCGGCTCGAAAACGAACTCGGGCGGCTGCCGCCTGAGACGCGGTCGGCGGTCGAGGACAATCTGGCGCTCATCCGCCTGGCTATCGCCGACATCAATGCGGCGCTCGAGGCGGAGCCGCACAATGCACTCCTGCAGGAGCTGCTGGTGAAAACCTATCGCGAAGAGCTCGAACTCATGCGCCGGGTCGGCGGTTTGACGCAGGAAGTGATGACCCGGAATTACGGGTCGCGTAGCGATATCTGACAAGGTGGGAACGATGAAATACGGACAATACACTGCTGTGGCCGCTGCGCTCTTGCTTGCGCTGCCGGCCAGTGCGCGCGACGTCAGCGAAACGCTCGACGCCGCCCCGGACGGCCGCGTGAAGATCTCCAACGTCTCCGGTTCGATCGACGTCAGAGGCTGGTCGCGCAGTGCCGTCGAGGTGACGGGCGAACTCGGCGACGACGTCGAGGACCTGATACTCGATCGCAGCGGCGACACCGTGCGGATCAAGGTCAAGGTTCCCGAGCGGAGTGGCCGCTTCACGGATGCGTCGGCGGACCTCGTAATCCAGGTGCCCGAACGGAGCGCGATCGAAGTCGCCGCGGTCAGCGCGGATATCGAAGTGCGAGCGGTCAACGGCGAACAGAGCCTGAGGGCCGTCAGCGGCGACATCGACGCCGAGGCCTTTGCGGAGGACATCGACGTCGAGACCGTGAGCGGCGATATCGAGCTTCGCGGCGACGGCGCCGCCGCGCATGCGGTGCTGAGATCGGTGTCCGGCGACGTAAGCGGCGAACGAATCGCGGGCGAGTTGGTCGCGACGAGCGTCAGCGGCGATCTCGGAATCATCGATGCCGCGCTGAGCCGCGGCGATTTTGAGACCGTCAACGGCGACGTCACGGTCCGCATGACCCTGTTGCGGGACGGCAGGGTCGATGCCGAGACCGTCAATGGCGACGTCAATTTCGAGTTCGACGGCGATCTGTCGGCGGAATTCGATATCGATACCTTCAACGGCGAAATCGACAACTGCTTCGGGCCTAAGGCCCGGCGTACCAGCGAGTACGCACCCGGCTGGGAGCTGCGTTTCGCCCACGGCGGCGGCGACGGCCGGGTACGGGTCAAGACGCTGAACGGCGGCGTCAATATCTGCACGGACTGAGCCCCGCGCGCCGGTCAAACTGCTCGCGATCTGCTACCCTTCAGAGCCCGCACGGGGACGGCGGCGTCCGCCCCGTATTTGAGGCTCAGGACAGGCTTACCGCATGGGCAAGTTGCTGAAGTTCGTCGCATGGATCGTCGGCACCGTAATCGTGCTGTTCGTCGTCGTGGCAGTCGCCGTGACGCTGTTTTTCGATCCCAACGACTACAAGGCCGACATCGAGCAGGGCGTGCGCGACGCCACCGGCCGCGAGTTTACGATCGACGGCGATCTGTCGCTGAGCGTCTTTCCGTGGATCGCCGTCGACATGGGCCGGACGACGCTCGGCAACGCCGAGGGCTTCGGCGAGGAGCCTTTCCTGCGCTTCGACAGCGCAAGGCTTTCCGTGAAGCTGCTGCCGCTGGTGTTCAGCCGCGAGATCGCCGTCGGCACGGCGTCGCTCGAAGGTTTGCGGGTCAATCTCGCCGTGGACGCGGACGGCCGGAGCAATTGGGACGACCTGGCCGAACGGCAGGAGCAAGCCGATCAGCTATCAGCCGACGAACCCGACGGCGGCCCGACCGTCGAAGCGACGGCTACGTTAGGCGTCGAAGTGGAAAGCGTGAGCGTCCGCGACGCCGCATTCAGCTATGTGGACGAGCAGGCGGGCAGCCGCTACACGGTCACGGAAGCCAATCTCGAGTCGGGCCGGATTACCGGTAACGAGCCGGTACCGGTCAACGGCGGCTTCGCATTTGCGCTCGAGCCCGACGCGATCAGCGGCCGCGTGGATCTTGCGATGGTGCTCACGGCGGATTTCGAGGCCGGCATCATGCGTCTCGACGATCTCGCGCTGGACGCCCGCGTGGAAGGCGCGACGGAGGCTCCGGCCGACATTCGTTTTGCAGCGCCGGCCATCACCCTCGATACGAGTGCACAGACCGCCGACATCGGCGAACTGGAACTGGCCGTGTTCGACCTCGAGCTCAACGCCGACGTCGAACCCTTCGCGTACGCGGATAGCGTCGAGCCCAAAGCGACGCTGAGTGTCGCGGCGTTCTCGCCGAGGAGCCTGATGCAGACGCTCGGCAGCGAGCTTCCGGCGATGGCCGATCCCGCGGCGCTGGAGCTGCTGCGGCTCGACGCCCGGGCCGTCGTCGGCAGCGCGGCGATTGCACTCGAAGACATCGTGCTCGTCATGGACGATACGACGCTCAGCGGCCGTCTCTCGGTGCCGCGCGCGCGCGACGGCGCTTTCGAGCTCGACCTGGCCGGCGACAGCATCGATCTCAACCGCTACATGGCGCCGGCCGATGAGACCGAGGCCGTGCCTGACGACGAGGCGCCGCCTGCCGAGATTCCCGCGGAGCTGCTGCGCGCCGTCAACGCCCGCGGCAACCTGACGTTCGACAGCGCAACGATGGGCGCGATTCTTTTCGAAGACATCGAGCTGGGCCTTAACCTCGCCGACGGCCGGCTGCGCCTGCACCCGATTACGTCGCGCCTCTTCGACGGCCGCTATCAGGGTGACGTTCGCGTGGATGCGTCCGGCCCGACGCCCGTGCTGTCCGTCAACGAGCGGCTCGAAGACGTCAGTCTGGCGCCGCTCGGCAGGGCCATGTTCGAGCGCGACAATCTCACCGGCAAGATCAACGGCGTCTTCGTGCTCAGCGGGCGGGGCGACGACATGGCCGCCGTGCAGCAGACCCTGAACGGCAATCTGTCCTTCGAGCTCAAGGACGGGACGCTCGAGGGCCGCGATGTCTGGTACGAACTGCGCCGGGCGCGCGCGCTGATCCGCCGCGAGACGCCGCCGGAGCCCGAGCTGCCGGCCAGGACACGGTTCTCGAACGTCAGTGCAACCGGCACCGTTGTCGACGGCGTGCTCAACAACGAGGACTTTCAGGCGGAGCTGCCTTTCTTAAGGCTGACGGGCGCGGGCACCGTCAACCTCGTCGAGACCACGCTCGACTACACGCTGCGCGGCCGGGTTCTCGAACAGCCCGAACTCATGGGTGACGTGACCCCGGCCGAACTCGACGACTTTACGAAAGCCGTCGTGCCGATCCGGATCACCGGAACCCTGACCGAACCGGACTTCGGGCTGGACCTTGCGGAAGCCGCGCGTGAGCGCGTCGAAGAAGAGGTCCGGGGGCGCCTGCTCGATCTGTTGGGCGGCGACGAGGAGGCGGACTCCGATCCCGAAGCGGCGACGGACGAGGAGGAGGAGCAGGATCCCGAAGACGTCGTCAAGGACCGGCTCAGGGACCTTCTGCGTCGAAACTGATGCGGCGCCTCGTCGTGGTTTCGCTCGCGCTGATCGCGACGGCGGCACAAGCTGCCGACCTTCGGAGCGTATCGATCGATCGCGTCGACGGTGTCTATACCATGCACTCGGTCGTTTGGTTCGATGCAAGGATCGATGCGGTCTACAACGTCTTCCTCGACTGGGATCTGTCCGAGCAGTTTTCGAGCGTCGTCGTCGAGGCGCGCAACACGGGCTCGGATGCTACCGGCGACCGCGGTTTTTACACCCGCAACCGCGCCTGCGTGCTGTTTTTCTGCAAGTCCGTCGAACGCTACGGGGCCGTCGAGCACGAGCCCCTGAAGTTCATCCGGGCGACGGTCGATGCCGAGCGCAGCGATTTCCATCTGAGTAACGAGTCGTGGGAATTTGCCGAGGAGCAGGACGGCACGCTCATAGTCTATCGGCTCGAGATGCGTCCGAAGTTCTGGATACCGCCGGTCATCGGCCCGTACGTGCTCAAGCGCAAGATGCGCAACGACGGTATCGAGGCGCTCGACCGCATCGAGAGCATCGCCCAGGCCTGGGAGCCGTCGCTGGCTTCCGAATTCGCTACCGGTCAATGACGGCCGCACCGACCCCCGCCTTCGCCGGGCGGCTGCTCGAGTGGTACGACCATAGCGGGCGCAAGCACCTGCCGTGGCAGCGCGAGATCGACCCCTATCGCGTTTGGGTGTCGGAGATCATGCTGCAGCAAACTCAGGTGACGACGGTCATACCGTATTTCGAACGCTTCATGGCAAGCTTCCCCGACATCGGGACGCTTGCCGCGGCCGGCGAGGACGACGTGCTTGCTCACTGGTCGGGCCTCGGCTACTACGCAAGGGCGAGGAACGTGCACGCCGCCGCCAAAGCCGTATGCGACGAGCACGATGGCGTGTTCCCGACCGACTTCGACGCGGTCGTCGCGCTGCCCGGCATCGGCCGCTCAACGGCGGGCGCAATCCTGGCGATCGCCTGCGGTCAGCGTCACGCCATACTCGACGGCAACGTCAAGCGCGTTCTCGCCCGTCATGCCGCGATCGACGGCTGGCCGGGTGCGAGCGCGGTGGCAAAGCAGCTCTGGGCCCTGGCCGAGAGCCATACGCCGACCGAGCGCGTGAACCACTACACGCAGGCGATCATGGACCTCGGTGCGACCCTGTGCACCCGGACCCGGCCGGACTGCAGGGCCTGTCCCGTTGCCGACGACTGCCTCGCGCGCGAGCAGGGGGCTGTCGAGCGATACCCGGCAAAGAAACCGAAGAAGGTCAAACCGCTCAGGCAAACCACGATGGTGCTGGCCGTCGACGCGGGCGCGGTGTACCTCGAGCGCCGGCCGGCGAGCGGAATCTGGGGCGGGCTCTGGAGCTTCCCGGAGCCCGGCCCGGACAGCCTGGACGATTGGTGCGAGGCCCGCTTCGCTGTCCTGCCCGCCGGGTCGACGCGCTGGTCCACTGTCCGCCATAGCTTCAGCCACTACGACCTGGACATCGAGCCCGTGGTGCTGCGGCTTGCCGGCGCGTCGCGTAAAGTAGCGGACCGCGACGGCGCACGCTGGGTGCCGCTGGATTCGCCGCCGCCAGGCGGCATTGCGGCGCCCGTCAAAAAACTGATCGACGTACTGAGGAACGATTTCGATGGCCCGAACCGTTAACTGCGTGATGCTCGGCGAAGAGGCCGAAGGCCTGGACTTTGCCCCTTACCCGGGCGAGCTCGGGCAGCGTATCTATGCCAACGTGTCCAAAGCCGCCTGGCAGCGTTGGCTGGAGCATCAGACCATGCTGATCAACGAGTACCGGCTGACGCCTATCGAGCCGGAGGCGCGGAAGTTTCTCGAGACCGAAATGGAGAAGTTCTTTTTCGGCGAAGGGTCTGCTGCGCCTAAGGAGTTTGTGCCGCCTTCCGAATAGGTTTTTGTGTCTGTGCGTTGAGTCTCCCGGCGTTGGGCTCTTGCGCACGCTCATGGAGCGGCCGGCGGTGGGGTGCCCTCTGCCGGAATGGCTCTCTGCGGTCCGCTTTATTTCCGGCAGAGGGCACCCCACCACCGGCCGCGTCGCGGTCATTTGGTCCCGCGTCCGCTCGACGTTGCCGTTACTCCAAATCGGTTCGTGTCCGGGTCGTTCAAGCCGAAATGGCATCTCAGCAATGGCGCACCGTCAGCGATTATCGTGTCTGACACCATTTTTAGTGGCATCCGCTCAGTGGCGAACAGTCAGCGATGCTGAAGTGAGGGCAATGTCTTTTCTTCAGGTCGATCTGGCGGCCGGACGGGTATCGGCCACCGCCGGGGGTAGTATGGTGGGGTTGGGGGCGGTTCACCGGAAATAAAGCGGACCGCAGATTCTATGTTGTGACGTCAAGCTGGACGATGGGGGCGCAACTCGGACTGATCCCGCAGGAGTGCGAAGGCC
>JANQGQ010000004.1 GCA_028277185.1 Woeseiaceae bacterium | reverse complement strand
GAACGGCACGATCCGTATCCCGCGGTCGCGCTGGACCGGCACTGGACGCTGATCGCCACGAACCGATGCTCGGCCGCCATGCTCGCGCCGATGGGCCTGACTGAAGGCGACAGTCTTCTCGACGCGCTGATTGACGGGGGCCCGTTCGCGGACGCGATCGAGAACCGCGACGAACTCGCCCGACACCTGGCGATCCGGCTGCAAACCGAAAGCGCCTACCTCGGCGGCGATCCCGTCCTCGATCGCGCGGCGGCAGAACTCGGTGAGGCGCGTAAGGACGACGCCGGCAATCCCGACGCCTTCCCGGCCGTAATCGCAGCCCGCTACCGCCTGGGGGATACGGTCTTGTCGCTGTTCTCGACGATCGCACAGTTCGGCTCTACCGAGGACATCGCCCTGGCCGATCTCAGGATCGAGCTGATGTTCCCGGCCGACACCGCAACGCGCGATGCGCTCGTCGCGGCCAGCGCGGCGGCAGCGGACGTCGGCTGAGGCTCCCTAGCTGTCGGTGACCCGCCGCAGAAAGTCGTCGGCCGTTTGACTGCCCTCACCGGCGGTCGTCACCGCGGACCGGTATTCGACCGTCACGAAGCGGTCGCTCTTCGACCGGGGATGATGAATCCCCAGATCGCGCACCGCGTCGGCAATGTGTGCGGCAAAGCGGCTCACGCTGTCCTCGTCGGAGGCGTGCGCAAGCACGATGAAGCTCTCGTCGTCGAATCGCGCCACGACGTCGCTTGCCCGGCGGAGACATCGCCGGATCGCCCGACCGGTCCGCCTGAGACAGGAATCGCTTGCGTGCCGCCCGAACACCCCGAGATAGTCCGCAAAATCGACGAGCACGAAGTGCACGAGCGCGAGGGTGGTCTTCTCCCGACTGGCGACGGCCCAGTCGTGCGCCAGCATGTCGGTAAACGCCTGACGGTTGAGCAGGCCGGTAACCATGTCGTCGCGCTTGAGATCGCGAATCCGCCGCCGTGCGGTTGCGAGTTCCCGGCTCAGTCCCTGCTCGTCGGCGCCGGGAAGCGACGCCGACGCGTCGCGGAGGAACACCGCGCAGTAGCCGTCGGCCTCGAGCGGCTGAACGACGATGACGATGTCGCTGCCGCCCCGGTCAACGGCCAGGCGCATCGCGTCGCCGCCGCGGATCGCTTCGGCAATGTCGAGCGCGACGTCACGGCCGAAGAGCGCCTCGACGACGTCCGCGAACGCACCGTCGAGCGGAACCCCTTCGGCCAGCTCGGAACAGGCGGTATTGGCGAACCCGACCGGCCAGTCCGGATGATCGGTCCGCACGACGAGCACGGGCTCCGCCGCGGCGTCGAGTACCTCCGTCAGCACCTTCGCACTGATCCTGCTCATCCCATCCCCCCGGGCAACGCAGCCAGTATTCTGAAGGCGTTCGCCCTCGCAGCCGCCTGATAGCGCGCGACGTTAGCGTGTATCGATCCGCCCCCCCGGCCGGCCGCCGGATTCACTGCGAGGCACAGAGATGCATAGTCGAGTTCGAGCTCCGCCGCCAGCGCCGCCTCCGGCATGGCGGTCATGCCGACAACGTCGGCACCGTCCCGTTCGAGGCGATCGATTTCGGCGGCCGTTTCGAGACGCGGACCCTGCGTGACCGCGTACACGCCGCCGTCGACGCAGCCGACCCCCGACCGCCCGGCCGCCTCGAGCAGCAGCTCACGCAGCCGGGACGAGAATGGCGGATCGAACTCGAGATGTCGCACCTCACCGTCAGAACCGTCGAAATAGCTCTGGGCCCTGCCCCAGGTATAGTCGATCAGCTCATGCGGCAGGAGGATCTCCCCGGGTGCGACCCGATCGGTAATGACCCCGACCGTGTTGATGGCAACCACTGTGTTCGCCCCGGCCTCCCTGAGCGCATGAAGATTCGCCCGATAGTTGATCGCATGCGGCGGAATCGAATGGCGGTCGCCGTGACGCGGCAACCAGAGGAACTCGCGCCCGCCGAGATCCTTACGCCGGACCGGGGCCGACGGCGCGCCCCAGGGCGTGCCGATTAGCTCCCCGGCCGCATCCGGCGCGTCGAAACCACTGCCCTCGATGATCGCGTAATCTGACATCGCCCGGACTCAGGAATCCAGCTCGAGACGGGGCCGCTCTCCGAGCTGCTCCAGGCTCTCGTTCGCCTGCTGCCACTCGTCGCTGGCCCTGAGCGTCTCGCGCAACTCCCCGCCCGTGCCGTGCAGGCGCGCCAGTCGAACCAGCGACGGCGGATGCGAAAAATCGCCGAGCGCGCGAACCGCGCTTTGCGCCGCCGGACGATCGTTGCAGATGATGGCCATATCGCAGCCGGCACCGAGAGCCGCGCGAACGCGCTCCGGCATGTTGCCGAACCGGCGGGTTGCCTGCATCGAGAGATCGTCCGAGAAGACGGCGCCTTCAAAACCGAGACGCTGCCTGAGCTCGCTCTTGAGCCAGTGGGCCGAGAAGGTCGCCGGACGTTCGTCGAGTTCGCGGTAGACGATGTGCGACGTCATGACGCCGGCAAGGAGACGCCGGCGTATCAGCCCCTCGTAGGGCGTGAGGTCGTCGAGGATCTCACCGTAGTCACGCCGGTCGACTGGAAGCTCGACGTGCGAATCGGGAACGACTGCGCCGTGGCCGGGAAAGTGTTTCCCAACCGCCGCCATCCCCGCGCTGCGCATCCCCTGCACGAACGCCGCCGCCAGAGTCGTGACGACCTCCGCCCGGCTGTGGAACGCACGATTGCCGATGATCGCCGAGAGGCCCCAGTCGAGATCGAGACAGGGCGCGAAAGCGAGGTCGATGCCGACGCTGCGGAGTTCGGCGCCGATCAGCCAGCCGGCAGTCCGGGCAAGACGTTCACCCTCTTCCGGGTCGCTGTCGTAAGCGGCGCCGATCCGGCGCATCGGCGGCAGCGCCGTGAAGCCCTCGCGGAAACGCTGCACCCGCCCGCCTTCGTGGTCGACCGCAATCAGCAGTGCCGGCGTTCGCAGCGCCCGAATCCCGGCGACCAGATCGACGAGCTGCCCGGGCGAGCGGTAGTTGCGTTCGAACAGAATCACACCGCCGACCGCCGGCTCGACCAACAGCGAACGATCAGACGGACTGAGCGTCTGGCCGTTGATGTCGAGCATTATCGGACCGAGTGACATGAACCTATCTCAAACGTGGCTCGTGGTCGGACAGCCGCAGGTTACGGCGACATGTACAAGATAAGACGGTTTTTCGAAAAGGACAATAACCATTTAATTTTCTTTACTAAAGACGGCGACCGACCTGACCTACGCCGGGTAGGGGACCGATCGATGATACCCGCCGCTTCGAGCATGTAAGCCGCGCCGTGAACCGGAACGCCGGCAGCATGCGGCCAGAGTTTTCCAGGGGCCCACCGGCACTTGTTGCCGTCAACCGCTGATCCGGTTGACTGCAACGTTTGCAATTACGGACACCGACGGTGACAATCGGCACAGCCTAAGGGGCGGCATTGTTCTGAGACACCGCAAGGTGGACCCTTTGTACCTGATCCGGGTAATACCGGCGTAGGAATAGGCGGGCGCTTTTTCGTGCACGAGTGCCGGCTCCTTTGGCGAATGACCACAGGAGACCGTCATGACCGCTGCCACTTTCCTCACCTTCTCTGCCCGCGCCGCCAGCATCGCCTTCCTGTTCGTCGCATCGCCCGGAACGGCCGACGACCAGGAACTCGACGAGATCGTCGTTCGGGGCGAGCTTCGCGACATATCCCTGGACGACTCGACGAGCAGCGTATCCGTACTGTCCCTGAACCCGCAGCATCCCGGCCCCGTTAGCCATTTCGAGGACATTCTCGGTCAGGCGCCCAACGTCAACTTCTCGAGCGGAGCCTCCCGCGCCCGCTTCATTCAGATACGCGGCATCGGCGAACGCGGCCAGTTCGGCGAGCCGCTCAATTCCTCGGTCGGCTTGCTGCTGGACGGCGTGGACATGAGCGGCATCGGCACCGCCGCGACGCTGTTCGACGTCGAACAGGTCGAAGTATTCCGCGGGCCACAGGGTACGCTGTACGGCGCGAACGCACTCGCCGGTCTGATCAACGTGATCAGCCGCGCGCCCTCTGCCGGGTTCGGCGCGCGCGTGATGCTCGATGCCGGCGAGTTCGACACGCGCGGTGTCGGCGCCGTGGTATCCGGTCCGCTGCGCGAGAACGTTCAGGCACGTCTCGCGCTGCGGCATTACGAGGACAACGGTTTCATCGACAACGCGTTTCTCGGCCGGGACGACACGACGGAGCGGGACGAGCAGACGCTGCGCGGCAGGCTTCGGTGGACGCCGGCGGACGGCTCGGAAGTCAACCTGACGCTGGGCCGCGTGGCGATCGACAACGGCTACGACAACTTCTCGCTGGACAACGACCGGGTAACGCTCTCCGACAGTCCGGGCCGGGACGAGCAGACCAGCGACTTCGGCAGCGTACAGTGGTCCGTCGACCTGCCCCGCGAACGGCGGCTGGTTGCAAGCGTCGGTCATGCCGCCTCCGACATCGACTACGGGTACGACGAAGACTGGACGTTCGACGGCTTTCATCCCGACGGGTACTCGTCCACGGATCACTACCAGCGCGATCGCGATACGTCCACGCTGGACGTTCGTCTGCTCTCCCGGGACCTTACCGGCGACAGCGGTACCGGCTGGGTGCTCGGCCTGTTTGGGCTGACGCAGGCCGTGGATCTCGAGCGCCGCTATACGTTTCTCGACGACGCCTACCGGAGTGCTTACGACGTGGACCGGTTCGCGATGTACGGAGAAGTGGCCTGGCCGCTGCGGGAAGCGCTGCGCTTGCGCGTCGGTCTGCGAGGAGAACGCCACGAGGCCGATTTCACCGACAGCGACGGCAGCCGCTTCTCGCCGTCGGACGACCTGCTGGGCGGGCGCGTTCAGCTCGAGTTGCTGCTCGACGAGGAAGGCATGCTGTATGGCGGGCTTGCCCGGGGCTACAAGGCCGGCGGCTTCAATACCGACGGCACGCTCGATCCGGACTTGCGGGAGTTCGAACCGGAGGTGCTGTGGAATGCCGAACTCGGCTGGAAGCGGCGCTGGTGGTCGGGCCGCGTGTCGACGCAGGCGTCACTGTTTTACATGTGGCGCGACGACGTGCAGATCAACACCTCCATCGTCCGCGAGCGCGAGGACGGCAGCTCGGAGTTCATCGACTTCACCGGCAATGGCGCCCAAGGCACGAATGCCGGTCTGGAGCTTCAGGTCGACGCGATCGTCTCCGAACGCCTGAGTCTGTTTGCCAGTCTCGGCTTACTCGATACGGAGTTCGAGGACTACGTCAACGGAGCGGGCGACGACCTGAGCGGACGAGAGCAGGCACAGGCGCCACGCTACCAACTCTACGCCGGCGCCGAATACTGGTTTTCCCCGCAGTGGTTCGCGCGTGTCGACTTGGAGGCCCGTGACGCGTACTTCTTCTCGGACAGCCACGATCTCAGGTCCGACGCCTACGAACTCGTCCACCTGTCGCTCGGTTATGCCGGCGATCGCTGGTCGGTCAAGCTCTGGGCCCGCAATCTCACCGACGAAGACTTCCCCGTACGGGGGTTTTTCTTCGGCAATGATCCTCGCGACGGTTACACCGCACGCGGCTTCACGCAGCTAGGCGCGCCGCGGCATGCGGGCGTGACCGTCAACGTCGAGTGGTAAGTCGTCGCAGCAACGACGATGACGGGCACGAACGCACGCGGCCGTTAAATCGGCCGTTGCCGCCTTCCTCGCCGCGATGCTGCAAGCAGGAGCAGTCCGGCGCCAAGGAGTGCCAGCGTGCCGGGCTCCGGCACGGAAACCGTCGTAAAGCCGGCAACCGAATACTCGCTACCGGTGTACTGCCCGCCCTGACCGACGTAGGCCTCGAAGTCGATGTACGCCGGGTTGAAGCTGCCGCCGAAATCGAGGTAGTACTCGCCGTTGGGGTGGTAGACGGTCGCGTTGACGAAATACTGCTGAATCAGGCCGCCGATACCGTCATACAGTCTGACCCAGCCGGACTCACCTGCGCTTCCGCCGTCGTTGGCCGGAAACAGGTCAGTCAGCAGCACGCCGGTCAGCCGCTTGTCGGGACTCCCGTAAAACGCCGCGTCGAAGAAAACGGAGAGGATCTCCTCGCGATCGATTTCGTCCCGCTCGCCGCCGAGAATGCCGTAGCCGTCTCTGTTGTCGCGATACAGCGAGTCGCCGTTCGCGCTCACGGTTATGCCATCGGACGTGTAGGAACCCGATCCCTGACCGCCCCAAACGGAGCCATCGCGAAAATCGACGTCGAGTTCGATCGGTGTAGCTTGTGCCGCCGCGCTCGACAGCACGAGAAAAGTTGCGACGGATGTCGCTCTAACGAAGTTGCCCAGCTTCATGTTGTATTCCAGAGAAAAGAGAGGTGCCTGAATAAAAGCAAGTCTTGTGCCAGAATAAGAAGTTCTTATCCAACAATGAGTTACGAAGCACAACAGAAGTCGTTCAACAAGAGTTGTCAAAGCTTCCGACAGACTGCGGCGCCCGGGCAAACCGCACTCGTCGCTATAGCCGCCCGTTCTCCGCTCCCATTCAGTTCGCTTTACTAAAGACGGCGATCGACTCGACATGCGCCGTGTGGGGAAACATGTCGATGATCCCCGCCGCTTCGAGCGTATAGGCAGCATCGTGAACCAGTACGCCGGCATCGCGGGCCAGCGTGCCGGGATGGCAGGACACGTAAACGATGCGTTCAGGATCGAGCTTGCCGATCTGCGCGACCACGGCCTCCGCGCCGCTTCGCGCCGGGTCGAGCAGCAGCCGATCGCAGCCGGCGCCCAGCCAGGATTCGTTGCCCCGAACCTGCGCCAGGTCCGCGCATTCGAAGCGCGCGTTCCGGATGCCGTTACGGGTTGCGTTGGCGCTCGCGCGCCGGACCAGACTCGCTTCTCCCTCGATGCCCAGGACCTCTCCCGACCGGCGGGCAAGCGGCAGGGAGAAGTTGCCGATGCCGCAAAACAGATCGAGCACTTTGTGCTCGGGCCCGACCTCGAGAAGCTCGATGGCGAGACGCAGCATGCGGCGGTTGATGTCGCCGTTTACCTGCACGAAGTCCGCGGGCTCGAAGGCCAGCGTGACGTCGAACTCCGGCAGCGCGTAAGTCAGCGGGCCGCTGTCGCCGGGTGCGAGCTCAGCGATCGAGTCGAGACCGCCGGGCTGCAGACAGACCCTGACGGCAAACGTCTCGCTGAACTGGCGGAGGCGCTCCCGATCCGCGGCACTCGGCGCGTCCAGCACCCTGAAGACCAGGGCAGTCGCATTGTCGGCCACGGCTACCTCGATCTGGGGCAGGCGACTTGCGATCGACAGTGAGCCGATCAGATCGGACAGGGGCTCGATCAGCGAGTCGACCGGTTCGGCCAGCACCTCGCAGCGCTGCATGTCGGTTACGAAGGCCGCATGCCGCTCGCGAAAACCGACGAGCACCCGCCCTTTCGCCGCGACGGACTTGACGGCAAGCCGTGCCCGGCGCCGGTAGAGCCAGGGCTCGCCGGCCAGCGGTTCCAGCCAGCGCTGCGGCGTGACGCGGCCGATACGTTCGAGATTGTCCTTGAGCGTCTCCGCCTTGATCGCGCGCTGCCTTTCCGGCGACACGTGCTGCAGCGAACAGCCGCCGCAGCGGCCGTATGCCGCGCAGCGCGGCTCGACCCGTTCCGGCGAAGGCTCGATGACGTCGAGCAGTTCCGCCTCGTCGAACTTGCGGCGGCGCTTGCGGCGGACGAAGCGGACCGTCTCGCCGACCAATGCCCCCGCGACGAAGACTTTCTTGCCGTCGGTCGCGGCGATGCCACGGCCATCGTGCGTCGCCGCCTGAATCCGCGCCGTTTCCGGTTCGCGGGATTTCCCCGCCATCGGGCTAGGGAGCCTCCCGCCAGGCCGACAGGAATTCGGCAAGATGTGCCTCGTCAGCCGCTTCGAGTGTCGATCTGACCAGCGCGAACTCGCGCTCGAGCTGAGCGGAATCGAGGTTGCCGCGCATGAACTCGAAGCGCAGATAGACCAGCCAGGTGTTGAGCACGTCCGTTTCGCAGTAGTCCCGGATTTCGCGAATCCCGCCGCTGAGGAAGGTATCCCAGACCTTGGCTCCGCTCATGCCGAGCTTGCCTGGAAACCCCAGGAGTACCGCCATCTGGTCGAGACTCGCACGGCCGCGGTGCTGGAACCCGGCGAGAACGTCCATCAGATCGATGTGGCGCCAGTGAAAGCGGCTCAGGTAGTTGTTCCACTTGAAGTCGCGGTCGCCATCGCCGAGTTCCCAGTAGCGCGGGGCCTGAATGCCGTGACGCAGTGCCCGATAGTGCAGCACCGGCAGGTCGAAGCCGCTGCCGTTCCAGGACACGAGGTCCGGCGTATAGCGCTCGATGCCGTCGAAGAAACGTCTTACCAGATCCGCCTCGTCCGAGTCTTCATCGCCGAGCGACCAGACCCGGAAGCTGTCT
The DNA here is from genome assembly GCA_028277185.1 of Woeseiaceae bacterium. Taxonomy (GTDB): domain Bacteria; phylum Pseudomonadota; class Gammaproteobacteria; order Steroidobacterales; family Woeseiaceae; genus UBA1847. The sequence goes on along the minus strand of JANQGQ010000004.1, from coordinate 21,271 downwards.
CCGGTCCGCAGCGCGACCGATATCGCCACGATACGGTGCTGGTGCAGGGGCAGGAAATCGCTCCCCGTGTCCTGCAGCCGCTTGAAGGTCATCGCCGTAGCGACTTTGTCGTCGGGCAGATCGCCCAGTTCGAAGTAGCTCCGCCCGAACTCGACATCCGGTACGGTCTCGATATCAAAGGAAAAACAATGCATCAGTCTTTGTTAACCATTGCTGCGACATGTCATCGTGTTTCGCACACGGCAAACGCAATAACCAGACCGGCATCGTCGGTCAGACTGACGTGCCCGGCACCTATCCCCAAGCGCTCGCAGACCCGCTGCCCGCGCTCCGAAAAAATCACGAGAGGCCGCCCCCACGCGTTGCTCGTAATCCCGACGTCCCGAACCCACATTCCGTGCGCGAAGCCGGTTCCCATCGCCTTGACCGTCGCCTCCTTGCCCGCGAAGCGCATCGCAAGGAACCGCACCGGAGTCTTGCTCTGGCGAAACAGGGCGAGTTCCTCGTCCATGAGTATGCGCCGCACGAAGCGCTCACCGAAGCGCTGGTAAGTCGCCTCGATCCGCGCAAGCTCGACGACGTCGGTCCCGACGCCGAATATCATGCAGCCGTTCCGGCGCGAGCCTCGAGCATCAGGCGCTTCATGTCGCTAACGGCGGTTCCGAGTCCGTCGAACACCGCGCGGGCGACGATCGCGTGGCCGATATTCAGTTCGACGATCTCGGGGATTGCCGCGACAGGCTGGACATTGTCGTAGTTCAGCCCGTGTCCCGCATTGACGACGAGACCGAGCTCAGCGCCGTGGCGTGCCGCGTCGACGACGCGACGATACTCCGCTTCGCCGCTTTCGCCGCTGGCCTCGCAATAGGCGCCCGTATGCAGCTCCACGACCGGTGCGCCGGCCTCGCGCGCGGCGTCGAGCTGCCGGGGATCGGGATCGATGAACAGCGACACCCGGATTCCCGCGGCGCCGAGCTCGGCGGTCGCCCGGGCGATGCGCGAGCGCTGGGCGCACACGTCCAGCCCCCCTTCCGTCGTCAGTTCCTCACGGCGCTCGGGAACCAGGCAGACGTCGCGCGGCTTCAGCGCAGTCGCAATGCCGAGCATCTCGTCCGTCACGGCCATTTCGAGATTCATGTGCGTCTGCATGACGTCGGCAATCTCAGCCAGGTCGGCGTCCTGAATGTGCCGGCGGTCTTCGCGCAGGTGCACCGTAATGCTGTCCGCTCCGGCAGCTTCGGCAATGCGAACCGCGTCACGAGGGCTCGGATACTCCGTGCCGCGCGCCTGGCGCAGCGTAGCGACGTGATCGATATTCACGCCGAGGTGGATAGTGTTGCTCACGATCGTTCCCGGGAGTCCGCCGTACGATTCGACGGGCCGCTTTCGAGTGCAGCCTGGGCTGCGGGATCGCGCATTCTATCGCGGCGCAGCGCAATCAGCACCTTGCGGCTCTTGAGCTCCCTGCCCCCCAGATGGTGATCGATTACCGGGCGGAGCAGGCGCGACGCAAGCCTGAGAACCTGGGGGTCGTCGAGCTCGAGTGCCGCGACTGCCTTCAGATCCGCACCGCTGTAGACGACGCGGCCGGCGTCGGGGTGACGCACTCGCACCGGCCCGCGTTCGAGCCGGTACTCGTACTGAGCGTCGTCGACGAGCGATTCGCCGGTATCGGCATCGCTGCCGAGATCGAGGGCGTAGCCCAGGAGCCGAAGCAACTCGATCTCGAAAACCCGAAGCTCGCGGGCGGCAACGCTTGTCGTTCCGAGTGCCTCGAGCGTCGCCGCATAGAGCGCAAATATCTCCGGCTGCGGATCGTGGCGGTGCAGGAAAAAGAGCAGAAGCTCGTTCAGGTAGAACGCCGACAGCAGCGTTTCCCCGGTCAGGGCCGCCGGCGGCCCCGCCGTCTCGGCGCCCGTGAGCGTGCCGAGATCCCGCCTGATCGACCAGCTCAGTCTGAGCGGCCGGAAGGGCTGCAGGATACCTTTCAGGCGGGACTTTGCGCCCCGGCTGCCCCTCGCCACCAGCGACAGGCGGCCGTGATCGCGGCTGAATACGTCGAGAATGCGGCTGCTGTCGCGGAACGGCCGGTGGTGCAGCAGGAACGCCGGCTCCAGCGCTACCGCCGTCACGGCGACTCGTAACCCAGCCGCAGCAGGTCCGCCTCGCTGTCCGCCCAGTTATCCTTCACCTTCACCCACAGCTCGAGATGCACGGGGACCCCGACGATACGCTTAAGGTCGAGACGCGCGGCCCGACCGACCTGTTTCAGCATACTGCCCTGCCTGCCGACGACGATACCCTTCTGGCTGTCGCGTTCCACCCAGACGATTGCACTGATCGCAATCCCGTCGTCCTCGCGCTCGTAGCGCTCGACTTCTACGGTCACGCCATACGGCAACTCGTCACGCAGAAACACCGTCAGCTTCTCGCGAACGATTTCGGCCGCGCGAAACTCGGCGCTGCGATCGGTCGCGGTATCCTCGGGAAACAATGGGGGCGACTCAGGCAGATGGGCAGGCAGGGCCGCCAGCAGCGCATCGACGTTGTCCCCGGACTTCGCGGAAATCGGAACGATCGCGGCAAAGTCGCCGCGCCCGTCGAGCGCCGCGATGTGCTCCAGCAGTCGTTCCTTCGGATGAATCCGGTCTACCTTGTTCAACACCGCGACGACGGGGCGCCGACCGCCGCGGAGACGCTTGAGAACGTCGCTGTCCTCGGCCGTGAAGCGGTCGGCCTCGAGCACGAAGAGGACGGCGTCGGCGTCGGCGATCGCGCTCGCCGCCGTCCGGTTCATCATGCGGTTCATGGCCTTGTCGGCTTTGCGGTGCAGGCCCGGCGTATCCACGAAAACGATCTGCGCGTCGGGCGTCGTGCGGATCGCCAGTATCCGGTGTCGCGTCGTTTGCGGTTTCGAGGTGACGATGCTGATCTTCTCGCCGACTATCCTGTTGATGAGCGTCGACTTGCCCACGTTGGGGCGCCCGACAACGGCAACGAATCCGGCACGGAACCCGGTCACTCCGCACCACCTCCAGCGAGTTCGTTCAGCATGCGTCGCGCAGCTTCCTGTTCGGCGGCACGGCGCGACGAGCCGTGGCCGGAAGTCGAAGATTGCCGGTCGCCGGCGGTGCAGCGAACCTCGAAGTGCTGCTGATGAGCCTTACCGCTTACGGACTCCAGCGTGTACTCGGGGAGTCCATGACCTCGAGCCTGCAGCCACTCCTGAAGCCGCGTCTTCGGATCGCGGAGTTCTTCGGCATCCGGAAGTTCGTCCAGACGCGAGGCGAACACGTGCAGGATGACGTCGCGCGTCGCATCGAAACCGCCATCGAGATAGACGGCCGCGAACAGCGCCTCCAGGGTATCGGCCAGGATCGAATCACGCCGCTGCCCGCCGCTTTTCTTTTCTCCGCCGCCGAGAAGGAGATGCGCACCGAGACCGGCGTCGCGCGCGATCGCCGCAAGTGAGGCGTCTTTCACGAGGTGAGCGCGCAAGCGGCTGAGATCGCCTTCCGATGCCGATGGCCGCCGCTGATACACGGCCTCGGAGATCACGAAATCGAGCACGGCATCGCCGAGATATTCCAGCCGCTCGTTGCTTCGCCCCGGCGCGCTGCGATGCGTCAGCGCTTGCCTGAGCAAATCGACGTCCTGAAATTCGTAGTGCAGAAATGCCTTGAGCCAGCGCTCAGCCGCTTGCATGCTTCGCTCTTGGAGTCTAAAGCGTGGCCCCGTTGTCGCCGGACTTTGTTCCCGGGCCGAAAAACCCCGCCGCCTTACCGCCGGACCGTAGCCCGCTTGTCGAAGTCGACAACGAATGAGACGTTGGCGATAAACGGCGCCTTGTGGCTGTACTGTGCCTGCACCTCGAAGCCGCCGTCAACCGCAACGACCTTGATATCGGCCGCCCGGATCTCCGATACGGACTCGATGTCGAAACGTCGCTGCACGTATTTTCGAATGGCGCCGGCCGACGCACCCTTGCTGTCGAACTCGGCTCGGGCGCCGTCCACGACGTTCGCCACCTTGAAGTAATTGAGATAGACAGGCGTCAGGCGTAGGAAGCCAAACGCGAACAGACCGATAAAGGACACCAGAATAATCAGTCCGAGTGTCGTCATTCCGGCCTGGCGCGTGCGCATTCCTCCGCCGGCGTTGATCAGCAATCGTTGAGCCATCTGTACTCCCGCGGTCCCGGCCCTTGCATCCGATGATGTTTACCATAATTTGGGCAATTCACCGGCGTTTTTCAGTGATCCGTTTCAAAAAAATGAGGATTCGGCCGCTCAATCGATCCGGTCGCCGATCCGCTCCCAGCGCGGCCATTTGCCAAGTTCGAAATGCATCCAGATGCGCACGGCCTCGCCCACGAGATGGGACTCCGGTATCGCGCCAATGAAACGGCTGTCGCGACTGTTGTCCCGATTGTCGCCCATAACGAAGTACTGCCCGGGCGGAACGACCCAGGTTCCGCTGCCTCCCGGTGCGCCGGGGTTGGTAATCAGAATCTCGTGTCCGCCCTCGCCCAGCGACTCGGTATAGCGCGGCTCGTAAGCATGCCCGCTGTCCTCCAGGGCTATCAGCTCACCGTTGATGACGAGCCGATGCCGATCGTAGACGACCGTGTCGCCCGGCAATCCGACAACCCGCTTGATGTAGTTGATGCGCGGGTCGCTCGGCAGGCGAAACACGATCACGTCGCCGCGCTCCGGTTCACCCGTATCGACAATCTTCGTCTCCGTGACGGGCAGCCGCAGACCGTAGGCAAACTTCTGGACGAAGATGAAGTCGCCCTTCAGCAACGTGGGCATCATCGAGCCCGAGGGGATACGGAACGGTTCGAACAGGAACGACCTGACCACGAGCACAAACAGCAACACCGGAAAGAAGGACCGCGAATAGTCCACCAGAACCCGGCGCCCGCCGCCCTTACCCTCTGCCCGCACCGGCTCCTTCCAAAGCAGGCGGTTGATCAGCAGCACAACGCCCGACACCGCCGTGAGCAACGTAAGAATCAATGCCAGATTGAAGCCCACGATGCCTCCTATTTGTCCACACGCAGAACCGCGAGGAACGCTTCCTGCGGTATCTCGACCGATCCCACTTGCTTCATGCGCTTCTTGCCGGCTTTCTGCTTTTCGAGCAGCTTCCGTTTGCGCGTGATATCGCCACCGTAGCATTTTGCCGTGACGTTCTTGCGCAGCGCCTTGACGGTACTCCGTGCAATGATCTGGCTACCGACCGCCGCCTGGATCGCGACGTCGAACATCTGCCGCGGAATCAGTTCGCGCATCTTCTCGACGAGTTCGCGGCCGCGCAACTGGACGCTGGCACGATGCACGATGATCGACAGAGCGTCGACCCGTTCTTTATTGATCAGGATATCGAGTCTTACGAGTTGTGCGGGTTCAAAACGCTCGAACTGGTAGTCGAATGACGCGAAACCGCGGCTGACCGACTTAAGCCGGTCGAAGAAATCGAGCACGACTTCCGCCAGGGGCATTTCGTACTCGAGCGACACCTGCGAACCGAGATAGCGAATCTGTTTCTGTACGCCGCGTTTGTCGATACACAGTTTGATTACGGCGCCCACATGCTTCTCGGGTACCAGAATGTTCGCCGAGATGATCGGCTCGCGGAGTTCCTTGATCTCATTGACCGGCGGCAGCTTCGACGGATTGTCGACGTGCAGAACCTTGTCGGCCGTATCGACGACTTCGAAGACCACGGTAGGCGCCGTCGTGATGAGCTCGAGATCGTACTCACGCTCCAACCTTTCCTGAACGATCTCCATGTGCAGCATGCCGAGAAATCCACAGCGAAAGCCGAAGCCGAGCGCCGCCGACGTCTCCGGCTCGAAATGCAGAGCGGCGTCGTTGAGCCTGAGCTTCTGCAGCGCCTCGCGAAAGTTCTCGTAGTCGTCCGAGGAGATCGGAAACAAACCCGCAAACACGCGCGGCTGAACCTGCTTGAAGCCCGGGAGCGGCTCGACGCAGGGCGCGCGAGCCAGGGTCAGCGTATCCCCGACGGGCGCCCCGAATATGTCCTTGATCCCGGCGATGACGTAGCCCACTTCCCCGGTTTCCAGGACGTCCCGATCCTGCATCTTCGGCGTGAAGCTGCCTACCCGATCGGCATTGTAGTTCTGGCCCGTGGACATGACGGTGATCCGACTGCCCTTCTTCAGGCTGCCGTTCACGACCCGGACGAGCGACACGACGCCCACGTAGTTGTCGAACCACGAATCGATGATGAGCGCCTGCAGCGGTTCCTCGGGATCGCCTTCCGGTGGCGGAATCGTCGCTACGAGCTTCTCCAGCAGTTCCTTGACGCCCTCCCCGGTCTTTGCGCTGACCCGTACGGACTCGGACGCGTCGATTCCGATGACGTCCTCGATCTCGGCCATGACGCGGTCGGGATCGGCTGCCGGCAGGTCGATTTTGTTGAGCACGGGCAAGACCTCGAGCCCCTGATCGATCGCCGTCGTGCAGTTGGCGACACTCTGGGCCTCTACGCCCTGTGCAGCATCGACGACCAGCAGCGCCCCTTCACAGGCGGCAAGCGAACGGGACACCTCATAGCTGAAATCGACGTGGCCAGGCGTATCGATGAAATTCAAGCGGTAGGTCTCTCCGTCGTCGGCGCGATACTCCAGCGATACACTCTGCGCCTTGATCGTGATGCCGCGTTCGCGTTCGAGGTCCATCGAATCCAGCACTTGCTCGGCCATCTCACGATCGGACAGTCCACCGCACATCTGGATGAAGCGATCGGCCAGCGTCGACTTGCCGTGATCGATGTGGGCAATGATCGAGAAATTGCGGATATGCTGCATTCGATGGACACCGCGGATCGAAGCCGCGCAGTATACCGGACCTTTGGCAGTGGCGAAGGGGCTAGAAGCTGTCTGCGAGAAGTGCCTTAACGCGCGGCCGGTCGAGGCGATGCTCGCACAGCCACTCGCCGTCAACCTCCACGACCGGGATGCGCGTGTCGTACTTCTCTCGCCAGTCCGCCCGCGAATCGATATCGCGTATCTCGGGCGTCTCCCGGCCGCCGAGCTCTTCGAGCAGTTCCTCGATGAGGACTTCGCAGAGGTGGCAACCGCGGCGGGAATAGACCACCCAGGTCACGCCGCAGCTTCCGGCTGCGCCCGGGGCACCGCCAGTTCGAGCTGCTTGAGCGGCCGCGGGCAGGTCAACGACAGGCGTCGGCGGGCTGACAGCACGCCGGCCAGCGCCCCGGCGCCGGCAGCGACTACCGCCGTCAGCTGGCTGGCGCCCGCTAGTGCGGCGCCGGTCGCCGCCAGCAGCAGACCGGCCAGGGGCAGGCCGTAGGCCAGCAGGGCTACCCGAAGCAAAGCCGCGGCAGGCAAGCGAAGCTCGACGATGTCGCCCGGAGCGAGTTTTAGACCGGACGGTGCGGGAATCGCGATTTCGGTAGTGCCGGACGCATACGACAAACCGGCACCGCAGCCGCGGCCTTCCATGCAGCGTCGACAGGCGGCAACGGGTTCGACGGCGATCAGCGCCACACGCTGCCCGGGAGACTCGCCGTCCAGGAGACCGACAACCCGCCCCACGGCCGTTTCAAAACTCATGGCGTCGCCTGAAACTAGCGCCCGTCGATGCCGGAATCCGGCAGCAATGACTCTGCTATACGTTCGACGGTGACGGCCGGCACTTCGCCGACGACCGTGATGCGCCAATCGTCGCGCACGAGGCTGTAGGAATTCGAGGCGCCGAGGCGGTCCCGTTTCACGGCGTCCTGTTCACCCGCGGCTTCGATGAACGCGGACACGCTGGCCAGTCCGTCGCTGTACATGATGTGCGTGAGCTCGGCACCGGTGTCTTCCCGCGTTTCGCTCGAGACCGACACTATGCCGAAACCCGGCGGCAGCGCCGTCGCATTCCAGTCCGTGACCGCCGGACGGTCCGGACCGGGACCCGGGACGGCAAGCCACGTGAAACCCTCGGTTTCGTAAGCGCTCGTCAGGGACTCGGCGGCAACGTCGCGATTCAGGCTGATCTCGACGAAGCGCACCTGCTCCAGCGGGCGGCCGTCGTCTCCAATCAACTGGGTCTTCAGGGGGAAAGCCGTCTCGACGTCGAGCCAGAGTCGGTGCCCGTAACGATAATTGTCGTGCGGCTGTATCGCGAGTTCGAGTGCCGTGCGCCCCGCTACCCGCGCCTTGCGCTTGATGACGAGATCGTATTCGTTGCCGAACCGCAGGTCGCTGTTGGGCAACGTCGAGAACAAAGTGCTCTGATCGTTCCACTCCTCGACCAGCACCGTCTTCTTGTCCGGAAGAATGCAGTGCACTTCGCTGCCGCGCCGCACGATCTCGAGTCCGTTGCCCTCCTGCGCCACCATCCGCTCGCGAACCACGCCGTCTTCTATCGCGTGCGCAACCTTGAGAGACTCGGTTTCGTCATGCCGCTGCCGAATGACGGTGCCGGCAAAGTTGGTCGTCTGAACGGCCGCGGCCATCCGGTCCAGCCATTCGTGCGGCGAATCGTCCGCGATGGCGGTGCCGGCGCCAGCCGCAAGACCCAACGCGAGGCACAAATACTTTGCCATCGGTCTTACTCGCCGGACGCGGGATCGAGCGGCCCGGCTTCGGGCAAGCTATCTTGAGGCTCCGCTTCCGGCGTCGCGGCGCCGGCCGCCGCGTCAATCAATTCGAAGCTTGCGAGACGCGCTCCCATTCCGTTGGCTCCCCGCGCCGACGTCGACTCGCCGTGCATGCGCAGGTACTCACGAAGATCGGAACTCTCGGGCGGGACGACGTATTCGACCTGCCCTGCGACCGTACCTGCTTCCGGGGGCTGGACGGGATCGACCGTATCCAACCGCCCGAGACCCGCGATCGCGACAACGGCAACCGTCGCCGCAACCGCGACGCCCGCCAGCGGCTTGAAGTAGGTCTTTCTGGACTGCGGTTCGGCGGTCTCGGCGGGCAGCTCGGTGTCGTTGTCCAGCGCAGCCTGTACGCGGTGCCGCAGTCCGTGAACGCCGGCCGGCGTGAGCTCACCGCGCATACTTCGACCGATTTCTATGAACTCCGCAACTTCGGCACGCAGCGCGCTGTCCTGGCTAAGGCGACGAATCAAGAGCTCCGCCTCACTCTCCGGCAGCTCACCGTCGACATAGGCGGACAGCTGCATCCTGATTGTTTCGTTCATTGCATTCCCACCAAGCAATGTGCGCGCTGCTCGCGCGCCCCGGCCTCGCGGCCTGTGTGCTCCTGCCGATCGGAAGCTCTCCGCCCCCGTACCGGTACCTACTTGATCAGCGTACCTACCTTCTTGCTGATCGCATCGCGTGCCCGGAATATTCTCGATCGCACAGTACCCACCGGGCACTCCATCGTCTGCGCGATTTCTTCGTAACTCATGCCATCCAGTTCCCTCAGTATAATCGCCGTCCGCAGATCGTCGGGCAGAGACTGGATCGCTTTTTCAACAGTTTTCTGCAGTTCCTCGGAAATCGTTACGCCTTCCGGCGTGTCGGTTTCCTTGAGCTTCGCATGCAGATCGTATTGCTCGGGATCCTGCAGGTCGAGCTCGATGTCGATCGGTCTTCGGCGCTGAGCCGCCAGATGATTCTTGGCCGTGTTGACCGCGATGCGGTAAAGCCACGTATAAAACGCGCTATCGCCGCGAAACCGCGGTAACGCCCGGTACGCCTTGATGAAGGCTTCCTGGGCGATGTCCAGGGCCTGCTCAGGGTCCCGGACGTAGCGCATTACCAGGTTGACGATTTTGTGCTGGTACTTGAGCACCAGCATGTCAAACGCGCCTTTGTCCCCTTTCTGAACTCTCTTGACGAGTTTGGTGTCCGTCGACTCATTCGACATCCAGTAGCGTCCTGCCGGTTAGCGACGACAGCCTCTCGACACCCCGATAGACCGGGGCCTGATCCGAAAGTTCTGCCGCAAAAATGCGGTTAATCGAAAAATGTGACATGGTCTGAGTGCGGTTCCCGAGTGCTCCCTCCCCGGGCACGCCGCCGTATCCGAACCGGCCGCTAGTCTAGCAGGTAAGTCCTCGATATCGTTAGCTTTCGGAGGCGGCCGGCCGGTGCCTGAGAAGAACCAAAAACCGCCGCCACGACGGGTCGTAGTCCGGGTCGCCCAGAAGCAGTTCCACCCGGCATATTCCGCTTTGGTATCGCAACCAGACGGCGCGGCCGACCACCGCCGTCCCGGGCAGGATCGCGGCCGGGCGCCATGCGCCGGAGCGATCGCGCGTCTCGAGCCCGCGGTCCGCCGCCAGCCGGAAGCCCGTGACCTGACCGAAACGGCGGCCCAGCACGAACAGGCGCAGCGCGACCAGCGCGGCCCAGACGCCGAGGCTGGCTATCCCCGGAAACAGGTGGCCCACCGGCACCGAACCGGCTGCCCCGAGGATGCCGCCAGCGACGAGGACGATCCGGCGACCGGCGCGGCAGGGTTCAACGCGACTCGAGAATGCATTCGACGGCTCTGGCAATGACCGGGTCCTCGGGCTCGATTCGTCCGAGAAAATACCCCGCAAGCTCGGGATCCGGCAGCTCCAGTAATGCCGCGAATGCCGCTTTTTCGGCGGCCGTGGCCTCGCGGTAGCGCTCGTCCAGATAGCCGCAGAGGAGCTGGTCGAGCTCGCGCATGCCGCGCCGGCACTGCCAGCGCAGCCGCGCCGTGACGTCGTTCACCGGCGACCTCGCCGCGCGATGGCGCCCCGGCGTATCAGTGGTTCCTCGACGCAAGCATCTTCTTCGTCTCGGCAATGGCCTTCGCCGGATTCAGTCCCTTCGGGCAGGACTGCGTGCAGTTCATGATCGTGTGGCAGCGATACAGCCGGAAAGGATCCTCGAGATCGTCCAGCCGCTCACCCGTGGCCTCGTCGCGGCTGTCGACGAGCCAGCGGTAGGCGGCCAACAGCGCCGCCGGGCCGAGATAGCGATCGCTGTTCCACCAGTAGCTCGGGCAGCTCGTGGAACAGCAGGCGCACAGGATGCAGGCGGACGGCTCGTCGATAAGCTCCTGATCCTCCTTGCTCTGCAGCCGCTCCCGATCGGGCGGCGGCGGCGTGCGCGTCTGCAGCCAGGGCTTGATCGACGCATACTGCGCGTAGAAGTTCGTGAGGTCCGGTACCAGGTCCTTGACGACTGCCATATGCGGCAGCGGATAGATCTTCACGGTGCCGCCGGAATCCTCGATCGCCCTGGTGCAGGCAAGGGTATTGCCGCCGTCGATGTTCATCGCGCAGCTTCCGCAGATCCCTTCGCGGCAGGAACGGCGAAACGTCAGCGTCGGATCGATGTCGTTCTTGATCTTGATCAAGGCGTCGAGAACCATGGGTCCGCAGCTGTCGAGATCGACGTCATAGGTGTCGACGCGGGGATTCTCCCCGCTGTCCGGATCGTAGCGATACACCGCGAACTGCCGCACCCTGGACGCGCCCGACGCGCTCGCGAAGTGCTTGCCTTTCTGGATCCTGGAGTTCCTGGGCAACCTGAACTGAGCCACTCGTATCCTCTCCTCGAACCTTTCTCTAATAGACTCTGGCTTTCGGCGGGACGGCTTCGACTTCGTCGGTCAGCGTCTCGGCGTGTACGGGCCGATAGTCGAAACGCACCTTGCGGCTGTCATCGACCCACGACAGCGTGTGCTTCATCCAGTTGTCGTCGTCGCGGTCCGGATAGTCCTCGCGCGCGTGAGCCCCGCGGCTTTCGAGGCGGTTGGCCGCCGACTCGATCGTAGTCGCCGCGTTGAGCAGCAGATTTTCGAGTTCCATCGTTTCGACCAGATCCGTGTTCCAGACCAGCGACCGGTCGGCCACGCGAACGTCCGCGAACGACGCGAACGTGTCCCTGAGCAATGCGACGCCCTCGTCCAGCGATTCCCCGGTGCGGAACACCGCCGCGTGACTCTGCATGATCTTCTGCATTTCGAGCCGGATTTCGGCCGTCGACCGGCTGCCGTCGGCATGCCGCAACTTGTCGAGACGCTCCACGCTGTTGACGCCCGCGTCCGCCGCAAGCGGCCGGTGACGCTCGCCGGGCTCGAGCGTCGCTTCGAGGTGATGCGCCGCGGCGCGGCCGAACACGACGAGATCGAGCAGCGAGTTCGAACCGAGCCGGTTTGCGCCGTGAACCGACACGCAGGCCGCCTCGCCAACGGCCATGAGCCCGGGAACGACGCTCTCGGGGTCGCCGTCTTTGAGCGTCACGACCTCGCCTTTGAAGTTCGCGGGAATACCGCCCATGTTGTAGTGCACGGTGGGCAGCACGGGAATCGGGTCGCGGGTCACGTCAACGCCGGCAAAAATCCGCGCGGTCTCGGCAATACCGGGCAGCCGCTCGTCGATGACTTCGGGTCCGAGGTGCTCGAGGTGCAGGTGGATGTGATCCTGTTCGCCGCCGACGCCGCGGCCCTCGCGAATTTCGATCGTCATCGAGCGGCTGACGACGTCGCGCGACGCGAGGTCCTTGGCGTTGGGCGCGTAGCGCTCCATGAAGCGCTCGCCGCCCGCATTGGTCAGATAACCGCCTTCGCCGCGCGCGCCTTCGGTAATGAGGCAACCTGCGCCGTAGATTCCCGTTGGATGAAACTGCACGAACTCCATGTCCTGCATCGGCAGGCCCGCGCGCAGCACCATGCCGTTGCCGTCGCCGGTGCAGGTGTGGGCCGAGGTGCAGGAGAAGTAAGCGCGGCCATAGCCGCCGGTCGCGAGTATCACCTGATGGGCGCGAAAGCGGTGCAGTCGTCCGGTCGCCATGTCCAGCGCCACGACGCCGCGGCAGGCGCCGTCTTCCATGATCAGGTCGATCGCGAAGTACTCGATGAAGAACGTCGCGTCGTGCTTGAGCGACTGCTGATACAGCGTGTGCAACATCGCGTGCCCGGTGCGGTCCGCCGCCGCGCAGGTCCGCTGCGCGGTGCCCTCGCCGTAGTGCGTGGTCATGCCGCCGAACGGCCTTTGATAGATCCGGCCGTCCTCGGTGCGCGAAAACGGCACGCCGTAGTGCTCGAGCTCGATCACCGCGTCGGGCGCTTCCTTACACATGTATTCGATCGCGTCCTGATCGCCGAGCCAGTCGGAGCCCTTGATCGTGTCGTACATGTGCCAGCGCCAGTCGTCCTCGCCCATGTTGCCGAGCGCGGCGCTGATGCCGCCCTGCGCGGCCACGGTGTGACTGCGGGTTGGGAAGACTTTCGTGACCGCTGCGGTCTTGAACCCGGCCTGGGCAAGCCCGAACGTCGCGCGCAAACCGGCGCCGCCGGCACCGACAACCACGATATCGTAACTGTGATCGATGAACTCGTATTCGCTCATGCCGCTATTCCAATTCGCAGGATCGCGTAGATCGACGCGACGGCCAGAAGGATGTGTGCGAAGCGCGAGAGGGTCAGCAGCAGCACCTTGGCCCCATGAGCGTGCACGTAGTCCTCGATCACGACCTGCACGCCGAGGAACGAGTGGTAGGCAAGCGTCGCCGCGAGGAGTATCAGCAACACCGCGTTGAGGGGTGCACCGATGAACCCGACCACAGCGTCATGCTTGCCCAGCGGCAGCCCGGTGAGCGCGACAGCGAACCAGAGACCGAGCAGCACCAGCGCGGCGGCGCTCACGCGCTGCGCCCACCAGTGCCCGGTGCCGTCTTTCGCCGAGCCCAGGCCGAGCACGCGGCCCAGCGGGGTTCTGAGACTCATAGCGCCAATCCCCAAAACAGCCCGGTCAGCGCCAGCGATACCGCGATGACGATCCAGGCGGACATGTTCGCCTGCCGCTTTTCGAAGCCTCGTCCCGTATCCCAGACGAGATGCCGGATGCCGTTACACAGATGATAGAAAAAGGAGAAGCTGAAGCCTGCAAGCACGACATAGCCGAGCGGCGAAGCGAGTATGCCGGTCAGTGACTCGTAGGCGGCTTCGCCGGCAGCCGCCTGCATCAACCAGGCCGCGAGAACGATGAGCCCCACGGCGTTTGCGATGCCGGTCGCCCGATGCAGGATCGACAGCAGCATCGTTACCGGCCAGCGATAGATGGACAGGTGTGGCGACAGCGGCCGGTCGGGTTGTCTCATGACACGTTAAGTCTTGTAGCGATTAATTCGAGCGGTCGCCGCGTATTATCCCGAATCGCTCCCCATGCACAAGACAGCAGGCCTCATCCTTTCGGCGCATGCTTGTCCCGAAGGCGGGAGTCGATGTGGAAGACGACGACCGGCAGGTTCCGGTCAGAAATCGATGCAACGCCCGTTCTTCTCCCAGTCACCGTAGCGGACCGGGTCGGGTCCCTTACGGCCGCCGATCTCCCGGGGCTTCGCGGGCGCGTTGTCGGCCCGATCGACCGGTTTGGCCGGCGGCTGATCCTCGGCCGTAACGCTTTTATCGGCCGCGTCGTGCGTCGCTTTAGTCATGTCCCGTAGTATGCCAGACTGATCCCTGGCATGCTCGATGCCTGCCCCTCGAATCCCAACCACGGACGATACGATGCTCGGTCACGACTGCCTCCTGGTATCAGGCGACGACGCCACGGCTTTCCTTCAGGCACAGCTAACCCAGGACATCGATCCGGCCGCCGTCGGCAGCGACCCGCTCCTCGCCGCATGGTGCAATCCCAAGGGCCGCACCATCGCCCTGTTCCGCGTACGCCGGCTCGACGACGCGTGGCGGCTTGCGCTCCCGGAGGCGATGACCGCGGCCGTCAGAAAGCGCCTCGAAATGTTCCGCTTTCGCTCCCGGGTCAGCATCGACGCCGAACCGGCGACTGCCGGAGATCTCGGCATCGCCGGCGATCCGACCGAAGCCGAATGGCGCGCCCGGCTCGTTGCCGACGGCGTGCCGACGATTGCAAGCGAGCAGTCGGAACGGTTCACGCCGCATATGCTGAACCTCGACCTGCTGGGCGCCGTGAGCTTCGACAAAGGCTGCTATCCCGGTCAGGAGGTCGTCGCACGCACCCACTACCGCGGCGCGACGAAACGCCGCATGAAACGCTTCCAGACAACGGCGGCGGTCCAGCCCGGCGACAAACTCAAGGCTGGCGAGCGCGACGCGGGCGAGGTCGTGAACGCCGCGGGCAGCGAGTTCCTCGCCGTCGTCCCGCTGGACGGAACGGATTTCAGCGTTGCCGGCCACGCGGCACAAGCCCTGCCGCTACCCTACGCGCTGGGCGCCGACCAGGCTCCGGACTAGGTTCCGGACTCCGGGCGCATGTGCGGGAACAGCAGCACGTCGCGAATGGATGGGGAGTCGGTCAGGAGCATAACGAGTCGGTCGATACCGACGCCGATGCCGGCCGTCGGCGGCATGCCGTATTCGAGTGCGCGAATGTAGTCCTGATCGAAAGCCATCGCTTCGTCATCGCCCGCATCGCGGCTTGCGGCCTGCGCCCGAAACCGGTCCGCCTGATCCTCCGGATCGTTGAGTTCGGAGAACCCGTTGGCAATCTCGCGGCCGGCGATGAACAGCTCGAAACGATCCGTGACGAACGGATCCTCGTCGTTCCGCCGCGACAGCGGCGACACTTCGGTGGGATAGCGGGTCACGAACGTCGGCTCACGCAGATTGCTCTCCCCGGTCTTCTCGAAGATCTCGATCTGTAGCTTGCCCGCGCCATAAGCTTCCTTCACCGGAATCCCGAGGGCGTCGCAGACCCGGGCGAGATAGTCTCGATCCCGGAGCGCTCCGGCGTTCACGTCCGCATTGAAATGGCAGATGACCTCCTCGACCGTCATCCGCCGGAACGGCTTGCCGAAATCGTACGCTTCGCCCTGATACTCGACGAGCGTAGTGCCATTCACTGCCGTGGACATACCGCGCAGCATGGCCTCCATGGACGCCATCCAGTCCTCGTAGTCCGCGTACGCGCGATAGGCCTCCATCATCGTGAACTCGGGATTGTGCTGAGTGGACACGCCCTCGTTCCGGAAGCTCCGGTTGATTTCGTACACCCGCTCGAGACCGCCGACGACGAGCCGTTTGAGATTCAGCTCGGGCGCGATGCGGAGAAACAGCTCCATGTCGAGCGCGTTGTGATGCGTCGTAAACGGTCGGGCAATCGCCCCGCCGGGCGTGACCTGCATCATCGGCGTTTCGACCTCCAGGAAATCCTGGGAGTCGAGGAACGCACGTATGTACTGCACGATGGCCGCTCGCTTGCGGAACACCGCCCGGCTCGACTCGTTGACGATCAGGTCGACGTAGCGCTGCCGGTATCTGATCTCCTGGTCGGACAGCCCATGCCACTTTTCCGGCAACGGCCTGAGCGACTTCGTAACGAGACGAATCGCGTCGGCCAGAACGGTCAGCTCGCCCGTCCCCGTTTTGAAGAGCGGCCCGCGCGCCAGCACGATGTCGCCGACGTCCCATTTCTTGAAGTCGGCGTAAAGCCCTTCCGGCAGACGATCGCGCTCGACCCGGACCTGAATCTGACCGGATCGGTCCTGAAGCTTTATGAAGCTGTTCCGTCCCATGACCCGCTTGACCAGCATGCGGCCGGCAACGGCCACTTCGACGTTCTCGTCGACGAGATGCTCGCCATCGTGACCGCCGTAGGTCTCGTGCAGTTCGTCGGCGAGTGCATTGCGATGGACGTCATTGGGATAGGCGACGCCCTGCTCTCGCAGTACCGCGAGTTTCCGACGCCGCTCGGCGATCAGCTTGTTGTCGTCTCTGTCGTCAGTCACGTTTGTCGGTCACGATTGCTTACAAACCCTGTTTGAGGCTGGCCTCGATGAAGCCGTCGAGCCCGCCGTCCAATACGGCCTGAGTGTTACCGGTTTCCACGCCCGTGCGCAAATCCTTGATGCGGCTCTGATCGAGGACGTACGAACGAATCTGACTGCCCCAACCGACATCCGCTTTGCTGTCTTCGAGCGCGCTGGCTTCGGCACGACGTTTCTGCACTTCCAGTTCGTAGAGTTTCGCTTTGAGCTGATTCATGGCTTGCGCCTTGTTCTTGTGCTGGGAGCGATCGTTCTGACACTGAACGACGGTGTTCGTAGGCAAGTGCGTTATTCGCACGGCCGACTCCGTTCGGTTGACGTGCTGGCCGCCGGCACCGCTGGCGCGGTACACGTCGATGCGAAGGTCGGAGGGATCGATGTCGATGTCGATATCGTCATCGACTTCCGGTGACACGAAGACCGACGCGAAAGAAGTGTGGCGACGGTTGCCGGAATCGAAGGGCGACTTACGGACCAGCCGATGCACGCCGGTTTCGGTACGCAGCCAGCCGTAGGCGTAGTCGCCTCTGACGTGCACGGTCGCACTCTTGACGCCGGCCACCTCGCCCGCCGATGCCTCGATCACGTCCGCGCTGAAGCCGTGCGCCTCCGCCCAGCGCAGGTACATGCGCAGAAGCATCTCGGACCAGTCCTGCGCCTCGGTGCCGCCGGCGCCCGACTGGACGTCGAGATAGGCGTTGCTTGCATCCATTTCGCCCGAGAACATGCGGCGAAACTCCAGGCCGGAGACCTGCTGTTCGAAGCGATCGACGTCCGCGGCGATTTCCTCCGCCGTCGCCGCGTCGTCTTCGTCGATGGCAAGCTCGAGCAGATCCTCGGCATCGCCGAGCGACCGCGTAAGGTCGTCGAGACCGACAACGATCTGTTCGAGCCCGGCCCGTTCCTGCCCCAGTGACTGGGCCCGCTCGGGATCGTTCCAGACGTCGGGCTGCTCCAGTTCCCGCTCTACCTCGGTCAGACGTTCTCGCTTGCTCTCATAGTCAAAGATACCCCCTCAACGCTTCTGTGCGTTGGCGGAGATCCGAAATGGCCTGCGCGATCTGACTCGTTTCCACTGGAGGTCCTTATAATGCTGCGGTTGGCGGCGATCGGGTGCTTACGAAAGCGCGCGATGGTATCACCGTTCGCCAGGCGGTTCCCGCCCTGCGGCGGCGATCTGCTCGACGATCAGCTGGGCGCTGGCGGCGCCACGAAACTCGTTGACGTCGAGTCGATAGGCCAGCTCGACGGGGCCGCGCCACGAAGGTCCGGCCTGATTGAATGCGATGGCGTCGATCCCGTTCGTGCCGTGCGTGCCGTTGGCGGGCTGCACGCGCATCTTGAGGTGCCCGGCTCCGACCGTACGCTGTTCGAGAATCGTAAACCGGCCGTGCCAGACCGGCTCGGGAAAACCCGCACCCCACGGCCCGGCATCGCGCAGCCGGCGGGCGAACCGAAGCGTTAGCGCGTCCGCCGGCAGTTCGCCGTCGCTAAGGATGGCGCCGGAAAAATCGGCATCGGGGTAGCGGCGCCCCAGTACCTCGTTGAGCGCCTCCTCGAACACGCGAAGATCGCTTTCGGCGAGACTCAGGCCGGCCGCCATGGCGTGACCGCCGAACTTTTGTATGAGCCCCGGACGCTTGCTGTGCACGGCCTCGAGGAGGTCGCGCGCATGCACGCCGGGTATCGACCGCGCCGATCCCTTGAGATTGCCGTCGCGATCCCGGGCGAACGCGATCGCCGGCCGATGGCAGCGTTCGCGGACCCGCGCCGCAACCAGACCGACGACACCCTGGTGCCAGTGCCTGTCGAAAACACAAACGCAGTGCGGCAAGCCCTCGGGGCGCAGCCGGTCGACCTGGGCGAACGCGGCCTCGCGCATGTCCCGTTCGATCTCGCGGCGCTCGCGATTGATCCCGTCGAGAACCTCCGCGTGCTGCATCGCGACCGCCGCGTCGTCCGTCAGCAGGCACTCGATGCCGATCGAGATATCGTCGAGGCGGCCGGCGGCGTTGACCCGGGGACCGGCCGCGAAGCCCAGGTCCGAACTGACGGCAGTCTCGACGCGCCGGCCCGACTGCTCGAGCAGCGCCTTGAGTCCCGGCACCAGTCTGCCGGCGCGGATTCGTGCGAGGCCCTGATTGACGAGCACGCGGTTGTTGTGGTCGAGCGGTACGACGTCGGCAACGGTGCCGAGTGCGACGAGATCGAGATATCCGGCCGGGATTCGCGCCGCGCCGCGCATACCGCTGTCCTCGAGCCTGCGCCCGAGCGCCGCCAGAACGTAGAAGGCAACGCCGACGCCAGCGAGATTGCGGCTGCCGAAGCGGCTTCCGGGCAGGTTGGGATTGACGGTGACGTTGGCATCCGGCCGTTCGCTGCCCGGCAGGTGGTGATCGGTGATCAACACCTCGATGCCCGCAGCGCGCGCCGCCGCAACGCCGGCATTGCTGGAGATACCGTTGTCGACGGTAACGATCAGCGCCGGCGAGCGCTCTCTGGCGACGGCTACGATCTCGGGACTGAGACCGTAGCCGTACTCGAAGCGGTTCGGAACGAGGTAGCTGACGTCACTAAATCCGAAGCGCCCGAGGCAGCGCAGCATCAGGGCCGAACTCGTCGCGCCATCGGCATCGAAGTCGCCGACGATCAGGATGCGGCTGTCGCGATGCCTGAGCAGCAGTTCGACCGCGGCATCCACATTGTCGAGCGTGCGGATCGGCAGCAGACGGCCGAGCGCCGTGTCGAGTTCGTCCGCTGAACGCACTCCGCGGCTTGCGTAGAGCCGCGCAGTGATCGGGTCGAGGCCCTCGGCACCTGAGAGGCTGTCGATGAAGCGCTCGTCCGCCGGCGCGCGCAGGACGATCGGGCGCATCAGTCTGCCGTCTCCGCGGTCAACGCCGAGCTCTGCCAGAAGCGAAGCCGCTGCCAACGCCGGAGCCTGAGCAGGGTTCCGTTGGCAAACGCGAGACGTACTTCGTCCAGATCGCGGGCAATGAGCGCGCGGCGGAGATCGCTGAGGACGGCTTCAACGTTCCCGTAGTCCCGATACTCCGCCGGCAGTACGGCCGCGAAGCTGCCGTCTGCAGCGGCGATGCAGGCATCGATGTCGCCAGGCCATGCCGAGAACCGACCGTCGTTGAGGCGCCAGTAACCGATCAGCAGCGGGTCGCCCGCGAACAGCACAGGCAGCGCGGGCGGAGAATTCCCGGGCGTAACCGGCAAACCGCCGCCCCAGAGCCAGAGGGAATTCACGGGGAAACGTCCCGAAGCTTCGCGAGCGAGATTGACGGAGTGCTCGTGCAGCGCCATCTCGATTTCGGACACGACACGCCGAAACGCGTCGGCATCCGAACCGGTCGGCATATGATTGTTGGGGATACGCTGATCGACGGCAGCAGCCGACAACGCTGCCGTGGGAAATCCGCGCTCGGCGCGCAGGTAGGCATAGCGTCCGATTCTGGCAAACGCGATCTCGCCCGCAAGCGTCGACTGCAGATGGTCGAACAGCGCGCGCAGATCGCGCGGCCGCAAATCGCCGGGTGCAATTGCGTGCAGGAACAGGTGGTCGAGGCGGGGTTCCAGATAAACGGGATCGGCGGCAGCCATCCAGACGCCCGGACGATCGCCGGTCTGACCGAAGAAGCGCAGCGCGGCGCGGCCGGACTGCGCGACCGTCGTGCCGACGAGCTTCGCGACGGCGTCCAGCGGTTCGAGCGGCAGCGGCATGCGTTCGGCGTCCCCCCGCCGCAACCAGCGCGCAAGCGTCGCGTCGCTGAGCGCGTCGAGGTCGGGCATCGGCAGCGCAACCAGAGCGTAGCGTGCATCGTCCCGTCCGGCCGCGATATGCTTGGAATTCATCGGCCAGAATGGTAACGGAAAGTCGAATCCCGCCGTGAAGTTCTCACGTGAAACCGGAATAGCCACCAGCGTGCGGCAACTGGCCGCGGACGGCATTCGCATCGGCGACGCCGTCTACGACAGCACGCTGCTCGTGACCGCGGAGGCGGTGACGCCGCACTGGACCGAAAAACCGGTCGAGCGACTGACCCCCGACGACTTCGCGGAACTCGTGACCTCAGCACCCGAAGTCGTACTGCTGGGAACCGGCGCACGCGGCCGGTTCGCGCCGCGTGAACTAGTATTCGCGTTTGCCCGTCACGGGATCGGCTTCGAGGTAATGGATACGGCCGCGGCGGCCCGCACCTACAATGTGCTCATCGGCGAAGGACGCCGGGTCGCCGCGGTACTCTACCCGCACGCCGCGTGACAGCCGCGCCCTCACGGCGCTATCGATTCGCCGATTCCGGGCTTCTCGGTTGATACGCAAGGATAGCGGGTAGGCGAGTGTCCCTGGCGGGATGGCTCCCTGCGGTCCGCTTGTATGTTGATACTGGCGCTTCGATAGGATGTCGAAGGTTGCCGGGGTGGGAGGGACGTCGGTCCGCTTCCGACCATTGCTGGTACGGACGAATAAAGAGATCGTCCCCATCCCCTCACCAGAGAGCGCCGATAAAGAATCCAGCCATACGAGTGGCCGATCTGTGCA
>JANQGQ010000026.1 GCA_028277185.1 Woeseiaceae bacterium | reverse complement strand
GACCAACGGCTCGGGAACGGTGCAGGATAAGTATCGCTACTCCCCTTACGGTCAGCCGGGTGCGGAAGGGCCGACCGGCTTTCCGTTCCGGTTCACCGGTCAGCGGCTCGATGCCGAGACCGGACTCTACTACTACAAGGCCCGCTACTACGACCCGGAGACCGGACGGTTCCTGCAGACTGATCCCATTGGCTATGAAGATCAGATGAACCTGTATGCGTATGCGCACAATGATCCGACCAACCATATCGATCCTACCGGTCGAGCGACCGCGGTTGCTGGTGGGAAAGCCGGTTTCTGGGGAGGGATGGTAGCTTGCGGACCGTATTGTGCGGTCGCTGGAGCCGTTATTGGCGCAGCGGCTGGGGGCTATGTCGGCTACAAGGGGGGCGAATGGGTCAAGAACAACGTCCTAAATGAATCCGATGATGGCGAAACGACGTCGGATGGCACAAGAGAGCTTGGGGAACTGGAACCCATTCATGATGCAGATCATCCACAGAATGATCCTGGCATAGGAAAGTTGTCCGATGAGGAGCTCGGTGAGGCCATCAATAATCCTGAGGATGGAGAAAAGGTGAAAGTTCGAGGAAATACTGTGCTTGACGGCAATACTCGGATTAACGAGGCAAAAGGACGGGGCTGGGCGGACGATACTAAGATTCCTGTAGAAGAATACCCTGAAATTCCTGATGATATTGACGACCCGTTAGGGCCGTATCGAGATTACTAAGTGTCAAATTCAAAGTCTTATGCTGAAAGGAGAATGACGAGAGTCTTTCTCTACATGATGCAAAGTGCGTTTATTGAAATACGCGCATCGAGAAGCCTGAACGCTTCAAAGAAGTTTGCAGACATCTTCCACAACCTACCAATGATGTTGGTACGCAGCACCAGTGACGAAGACGATCAGCTCATATACGAAAAGCTTCTTAAAAGTGCTCAACGTTACAATATGGAGGACTACGTTAAGGAGTTAAGAGAACTGGCCGAGAAAGGCCGATAGATCACTACTCAGGGTCTACATAGTGTCAGGATAGTCCTGAATCAGTCTTAGCTGTTCTGCAGTATCGGGGACCGGACATCGCCTTGCTTTTGAGACTAGCTTGATAGCGGTGTCGGGAGTAGCTCCATATTCAATCAATATACAGCAGCACACTAATCCGGCCCGGCCAATTCCTCCGCGGCAGTGTACGGCGACATGTTCTCCGCGAAGTATGTCGTTTAACGTTGCTGAGACGATGTCTCGAATAGCGGCTTTACTTGGTGTTGAACGATCTTTGATCGGGTGTTGCTCGAATGTCACTCCGAGTACTTTACACACATCTTTCTCGGCATCTAGCGCTAAGCTTCTAGCTTCTGATGACTCCAGCAGGGAAACTATTTGTGTAATCCCAAGGGACTTCAAGTACCCAACATCGTCAGACAGCCAGTCAGATGATGGCTTCGGCATGATATGCAAAGATCCCTTTTCAATATCTGTGATCTTGAAGATAGTTGGAATCAAATCGTGGTTATGGCGATCAGTAACGGAAATCCAATGCCCACAGCATTGGATAGTTGTTGGCGCTGTTTGTCATGATCCTGTCAAACAGAATCCAAGATTCCTACGGAAACACAGTAGTCGTAAATGCTAAAGCTCCTAGAGGACACATGCTAAACCTGAGTATAGTACCCTAAGACATTATTCCCGCGACCGATAGAGTACGTGTGGTCGTCGTTGGTGAAGGCAACGCTCCTTTGAGTGTTTTCGGAAACAGTATTGCCGAAAACGTCCTCCAGCATGAAATCGAGCAAGATGGACGATTCCTGACCCGTTTGGCCGGTTTCGCCCCCCCCTGCGGAATCATATCGAGCGTGTCGCTAACGAGGTCTGCTTGAGCGGACGATTTCCGACAGTGCTTATTCCTATATGCGTGTTGACACACACTAGATATGCTGCCTTTGACTATGAATTTTCGCATCATGGTTGTGTTCGCCGTTTCGTGCTGCCAATTGCTGGTGACTTCTGCTCTTGCGGCAGACGAGCTGCCGTGCACGGATGATTGCATTGCGGCGTTTGAGCTGCTCTGGCTCCGTGGCGAAAGCGACGAGATAAAGCGAAGCGCGATAAATGACATAACCGACCAGTTGGTTCGGCGCGGCCACGAAGATATTTCCGGAATGGCAATTCAGGAGACACGGTACATATTTGTGGCTTTCAATAAGCGATGCGACAACAAGGAAGCCAAGTTGAGAACGCTGTTGGAGCAGACGTTTGGTTTTCTGCTGCCGGAAGTCGAGTTTAGGGTTATGTCTGGTCCGTTTACTCGAGGTCCGGATACAATCGATTTCGATGGTGAGCACTGGGACGAACGCGCATGCTGCCAGAGGTGACGGCCAAGCAGTAGCGTCTGCACTAAAGCGCCACTGGAACTTGGGGCCGGGCTTTTGGCATCCTCGGCGTCATGGCAGAACACTCCGGAACCGTGTTACTGGCCGGCGCGACGGGCTACATCGGCCGAGCCGTGGCGGCGAAACTCGTCGGGCGCGGCTACCGGGTCGTTGCGCTCGTTCGCGGCAACCCCGATCGCAGCGGCGTACCTGGACTGCCGGGTTGTGAGGTCCGCATTGCCCGGGTCACCGACCCGGCAGAGCTCGAGGCCGCGTTAGCCGGTCTCCGGGCCGCTGCAATCGTATCCTGCATTGCCTCAAGGAACGGCGCGCCCGACGATGCGTGGCGGGTCGACTATCGCGCCAATCAACACCTGCTAAGCGCGGCGGATCGCCTGGGAGCAGACAAGTTTATCCTCCTGTCCGCAATCTGCGTTCAGAAGCCGCTGCTTGCTTTTCAGCACGCCAAGCTCGCTTTCGAAAAGGAGCTTCGGGAATCGGGGCTTGACTACTCGATCGTAAGGCCGACGGCGTTCTTCAAGTCGCTGTCCGGACAAATCGAACGCGTACGTCGCGGCAAAGCCTTCATCGTTTTCGGCAACGGCACCGAAACGGCGTGCAAGCCCATTGGCGAGCGCGACCTCGCGAGCTTCATGGCGGACTGCCTCGAACAGAGCCGGTTCCGGAATCGCGTGCTGCCCATCGGCGGCCCCGGCGACGCACTAACGCCCCGCGAACAGGGGGCGCTACTCTTCGAGCTGACCGGGATGCCGCCGAAGTACCGGAAAGTGCCGGCCGGAATGTTCGATGCGGTCATCGCACTGCTCGCACCATTCGCCAGGCTTTCGCCGAAGCTTGCGGCAAAAGCCGAGTTCGCCCGTATCGGACGCTACTACGCGACCGAGTCGATGCTGCTCTGGGATGCGGAGAACGACCGCTACGACGCCGAGGCCACGCCGGCTACCGGCACCGAAACCCTGCGCGATCACTACGCGCGCATGCTCCGGGAGGGGCCGGCCGGTCAGGAACTGGGCGACCACAAGCTGTTCTGACTCCGCGTCAGCGCATCAAGCCGTCGCCGTACAGCGGGAACTCCGTTTGCACGCGGCGGCGCCAGTCTGCCGCACGCTTCGCCATTCCCGCCGCGCCGTACTCGTCGGCAATCAGCATGCCGAGCGGCGCGAGCCAGTCGCCGGCAAGCCGTGGCGACTCGGCATAGCTTGCAAGCAGCGCCTCGTAGGCACGTTCGAAATAGTCGATGGCGACAGACCGGCTCCCGCGGAGCTGCGCAATCTCGCCGGATGCCAGCAGCGCCGGGACGTGCTGCGGGTCCAGCGACAGAGCTTTGTCGCAGGCGCTCGCCGCCTCGTCGATACGTCCGCGGCTCATCAGGACCAACCCGAGCGAGTGCCAGGTCTTCGCGCTGTCGGGCCGTGTCCTCGTTGCGCGCCGCGCAAAGCGTTCGGCACGCTCGAGCGTCTCCTGTGCCTCCGGGGACGTCGTAAGCCCCCGGCTCAGCGCTTCGCGGAGACTGCTCGCGCCCGGTACCTCCGATCCCAGCGCTTCGGGCCAGCGAACGACTTGCTGCACGAGCGCTCTTGCAAGGCCTGCATCCGCCTCGGCTCGTGTCGCGTTATCCGTCTGAAGTCGCGTGAACAGCAGAATCGCGGCCTGATTGTCGTCGCGCGTAAACCTCAGGTAGCGATCCTCGGCGCGGAGCAACTCGGCCGAAACCGCCGTCTGTCCCGCAAGCCCGGCGAAAGCCGCCCATGCACCGACCGCAAGCGCCAGAGCGGCCGCGGCTCCCGCTGCCAGCAGCCCGCGGCGGCGCGCTGCCGGCGGACGGCGCTTACCGGTACCGGGCTCGATATCCACGGTCCGGCCAACGAAACGATAGCCGCGCTTCGGGAGCGTTTCGATATAAGTCGGCGATCGGGGATCGTCGCCCAGCGCACGACGGAGCTTCGAGATCGACCTCGCGAGGGTATCGTCGGCAACCACGATGCCCGGCCAGATCGCACTCATCAGCTCCGCCCGCGAGACGATCTGCCGGGGCCTTCGCACAAAATACAGCAGCAGGCGCGCAAGCTGCGGCTCGAGGCGTATGCACTCACCCGCCTTGCTGAGTTCGCCCGCGCCCGGATCGAAGACGAATTCGCCGACGCCGAGCAACGCCTGCTTCCCGGTGACCCGGGGTTCGGTGCTCATTGCAGGAAACGGCCTCGCCGTGAAGCGTACTGCGGCATGGTCAGGAGAAAGTCAGAACGAAATCAGGAGAATATCATGGCCTTTCGGCCGGCCTGCGGCGATAAACGCCGGCGTCTTTGGCTCAGGACTCTTTCGATGTCGCGCGTACTTCGCTTGCTTGCCGTCTGCCTGGCTGTTGCCGGCTGTCAGTCCATCGGTAGCGACGCCGCGGCGCCGCCACCGCTTCCGGAAACCGCATTTGCCGCGGACGAGCCGCGCCTGTCCGCCGGGCAGCTCGTCGAGGATTTCGACACGCTCTATCTGGGGCTCGAGAGCGCTCACTACGATCTTTTCGCTCTGACGAAACGGGAGCGGCTCGACGACCTGCACGAAGCCATGCGCGCCGGCCTCAGCCGGACCGACCGGCCGCTACGCAAGTCGGAGGCCGAGATCGTGTTTCAGCGCTTCGTCGCACTGGCACGCACGGCACATGCACGTGTCGACTTTCCCATCCCGATCTGGGAGCGCTATCTGTCGAATGGCGGCAGCTTCCTGCCCATTTATCCGCGGCTCGTGGACAACCGCGTGTTCATTGCCGAGATCTACGTCGACGGGACGGGTTTCCGGCCCGGCGACGAGCTGGTCTCAATCGACGGTATCAGTGCCATGGAGTGGATCGAACGGACGGCGAGAAATCTGTCCGCCGAATCCACTTTCATGGCGGCGACGCTCCTCGAGTTCGGATTCCCGCGATTGCTCTGGCTCGAAACCGGCGAGCGCGGGAGTTTCAGCGTAACCGCACGCACGAGCGAAGGAGAGATCACGGAGACGATCCCAACCGCGACGCAGCAGCAGGTGGACGCCGTAGCGGACGACCAGCCCGAGGTTTTTACGCTCGACGGAGAAACCCGTGAGGCACGGCTGCTGCCGGACGGAGTCGCCTACCTCAAGCCCGGACCCTTCTACAACGTCGCCGACCCCGGGGCAATGTGGGACAACGCCGCTTTCGCGACCTTCGTCGACGACGCATTCGTTGACTTCATCGACCGCGATGCGAAAGCGCTGCTCATCGATCTCCGCGACAATCCGGGCGGCGATGCCGTGTTCAGCGATCTCGTGATGCGCTGGATAGCCGACCGGCCGTTCAGCATGGCATCCGCCTTCCGGATTCGCTCGAGTGCCGAGTCCTCGGCATCCAACGAAGCGCGGATGGCCGCCCACCCTGAGCTTGCCGAAGGCATTTCCGGAGTATTCGCCGAGCGTTACGCCGATACGCCGTTCGGCGAGACTTTCGAACTCGCGCTCCCGGTGACGCCCCCGCGCGAGGAACGGCGCTTCGAGCGGGAAGTATTCGTTCTGATCAACCGGCACTCCTACTCCAATGCCGTGAACTTCGCCGCCATCGTCCAGGACTACGGCTTCGGCACCGTGCTCGGCGAATCGACCGCGGATCTGGCGACCGTGCACGGGGCGATGGAGACCTTCACGCTGCCCAACAGCGGGATCGTGGTCGGCTATCCCAAAGCACTGATCGTCCGCCCCTCGGGCGACGAGCTGCCGGCCGGGGTCACTCCGGACCACGCTATCGCCGAGCCCATCGCAGCGCCCCGGGACGTCATGCTCGAAACGGCGTTGAGATTCGTCAGGGAGAGAATCGGGGAATAGAGCGCGCGGCAGGCCCGGCGCGGGAAAGCTCTCGCCTAGCGCATGAGACGCAGCAGCACGGCGTTCGTCCAGCCAAAACCGTCCTGCACCGGGTATTCGCCGCCGTCTCCGGCAACGCCCGCGGTCTCGACGTTGTACTTTTCGAGGAGCCGTCCCGAGCTCTCGTAAATCGCGAGATTGCCGCTCACCCACCGCCTCGCGCCCTCTTCTGCGTCGGCCGCAAATCCGTACTGCTTAAGACCCCGGTACGCAAGCCATTGCAAGGGCGCCCAGCCGTTGGGGCTATCCCATTGCTGACCGCTTGCGCAATTGGAAGTGACCCAGCCTCCGGGTTTCAGGAAGTCGCGCCGGATGAGGTCGGCGACGCACCGCGCCTGATCCGCTTCGGCCAGGCCCAGGAACAGCGGATACACCGCGGCAAGCGACAGTATGCCGGTAGGCTCGAGATCCGGCAGCGCCAGGTCGACGAACGTCCCTTCTCGTGTATCGAAGAACAGCGATCGCAACGTCTCGCGCCGCGCCGCCGCGCGCTCCTCGTAGTCGCGTGCTGCCTCTGCATCGCCCGCCAGCGCGTGCGCCCGCGCCAGCGTCCGCTCCAGATGACACATCAGCGCGTTAAGATCCACCGGCACGATCGACGTCGTGCAAATCGATCCCAGCGACTTTGGGTCCGCCAGCCAGCGGGAGCTATAGTCCCAGCCCGACTCGGCGCCGGCACGCATATCGCGGTAGAGCGACTCGGCATCGCGGTCGGTCGCGGCGGCAAGTGCCAGGTCTTCGCTATAGCTTTCCTGGCGAGGCGCAGCCAGATCGTCCCAGTAGCGGTTCAGGGGACCGTCCGGGCCGAGGACCACGCGCCGGTATGCCGGCGTGCCGGGCGACAACCTGTCGGCCCCGTCCATCCAGAAGCGGTACTCGCGCTCCAGCTGCGGCAGGTAGCGCCGGTATACCGCGTCATCCGACTCCAAGTCGGCCAGCAGGTCGACCATCAATGTGAAAAACGGCGGCTGCGAACGCGTGCAGTAGTAGGTGCGATTGCCGTTGGGGACGAAGCCGATCTCGTCGATCAGGTAGGCGAAGTTATCGACCATGTCGCGGACGAGCTGGCCGCGTCCGGATTCCGCCAGGCCCAGCATCGAAAAATAGCTGTCCCAGTAGTAGACCTCCCTGAAGCGCCCCCCCGGTACCACGTAGGGGTTCGGCAAGGGAATCAGCGACGAGTAGTGCACGAGGCGGTCGGCCTCGCGGGTCAGCACGCCCCAGAGCGTGTCGATGCGCTGGCCTACGGGCTGCCGCTCGCCGGAATCCTCCCGTGGCGCGACGACTTCCGGCAGCCGGAAATGCTCCCGCACGAACCGGCCGAGATCGAAGCCATCGGCATTCCGCTCTGCCTCGTAAGCGGCAAGAACTTCCTCCGGGCTGTGTTTCGCCACCGCATCGACGAAAGTCTTCGAGTCGCCGAGCGCGCGCGAAGACTGGACGGCCTCGAAGAGCCCGGGAAACAACACATCGGGTGCCGGGCAGACGTTCACGACCAGGACTCCGCGTAGCGCGGCTGCTCGCTGAGGCGCTTGAAGAGCAGTATGACGAAGAACATCAAGGTGATCGGTAGCAACGAGAAGTAAAACGCCGTCCTGCCGCCGAACGCTTCGAACAGCACGCCGGTCAGCATCGACCCCGTCGTTCCGCCGAGCGCCGAGAAGACGACGATGAGACCCGCCATCGCGGCATGCCGATGCTGCGGCAGCGACGACAGGATCACGGAGTTGATGGCCGGGTAGACGGGTGCAAGCAGAAAGCCTATCAACGGAAATACGAAAGCGGCCAGCGGCGCTGCGGCCCACGACCGGATCGGCTCCACGCTCGTGCTGCCCGCCAGCGGCAGCGCCACAAGTACCAGCACCGCTGCCGAGACGAGGCTGGTCAGGATTACCCAGGACCAGTCGAAGCGCTGCAGCAGGAACCCCGCGACGAAACGACCCAGCGCCGTCGCCGCAGCGAGAATACTCGCCATCTGAATGCTCAGCGACGGCGACAGATTGAGGATTCGGCTGTTGAAGGTCGGCAGCCAGGACATGATGCTCTGCTCGATCAGGACGTACAGGAAGGCGCTGATGACAAACACGAGCACGAGCGGCAGGGCCACGAGACTGAGCATGTCCACGAAATCCTGCCTGAGCGATTTGCTGCTGTCGTCCGGCGCCGGCGTGTCGATTCGCGCGGCGCTCAGCAGCACGAACGCCAGCGTGGCCATGCCGGCCAGCACGTAGTAGACGTTGAGCCACGCCAGGGAGCCGGGCTCTGCGTCGTCAACGAACGCGCTGAAAATGAAGTAGCCGGACAGGACGCCAACCATGAAGAAGGATTCGAGAAAGTTCATCAGGCCGGCGTGCGATTCCCGCGAGTCGGTCACGACGCCAATCGTCGCGAAGACCGATATCTTGACGAGCGCGAAGCCCACGCCGGTAGCGGCAAACATGAGTTTCGTCATCCAGAAGGTCGGTACGAACGGCATCACGATGGCGATGGCCGCGACCAACAGCAGGGCGATCTGCATCGACTGTCGGTAACCGAGGCGGGTAAGGAACGAAGCGATCAGAAAGGACGTGATCGCGATCGGCAGATCCTTGAATGCCTCGAGCACGCCGGCGGCGGACGCGCTAACTCCGTAGGTATTCTGCACCTGCAGAATGACGGTCCCGACACTGTTCAGAAGAATCGCGAAGACGAAGTAGTTGACGAACAGCGAGAGCTTGACGAGCGTTCGGTTCATGGCTCGGCACCGGACATCGTGTGGTTCTGATACAAGAGGATGAACGATGCGACCAGGTTTGTGGACCGGGGTGAACTCGAGGCCCACCCCGGCCACCGGGACTCATCAGAACTCGTAGCCGACGCTGAATTTGAACGAACGCGGCATGATGAAACGGCCGTTAGCCAGTAGCGGATCGCGCGGATCGCCTTCGGTCAAAGCATCCTCGTCGGTGACGTTGTCACCCGAGAGCTGGAAGGTCAGCCGTTCGTTCATCCGCAACAACACCCCGAGATCGAGCTTTTCATAACCGTCGAGTGTAACTATGTTGCCGCCGTCGCTGAAACGATCGTCCACGACCGTCAGGGTACCGTAGACGCTGGCCTCCACGTCCGGGCTAATGTCGAATTCGTAACTCGGCGTCAGGCGAAGCTGCCAATCGGGCATTCGCGGAACGGTGTTGCCCGAGTTGACGCCGCCGTCGAATTCGGCGTTTTGCAGGGTTGCATTCAGATTCAGGTTGAAGCCGAACTCGGTCGCCCAGTCGCCGTCGACCTCGATGCCAAACGTCTCCGTCGTCGAAATCTCACCCTGGTCCACGCCGGCCATGGCAACGAAAATGGTCGGATCCTCGGTCGTGTAGAAGCCGGTTGCATAGAGGCTGACGTAATTGGTGACCCATTTTGCGCCCAACTCGACCTGCTCGATGTCCCGAATCAGGCTGTTGCCGTTGGCGAAAGCGCCGCTGTTGTCGCGGTAGTCGTTGAACGTCGGCATCTTCTTGCCCTGATTCAGGCGCAGGAAAGCACCGAAAGTGTCGGTGAGCCGCAGGTTGCCGGCTGCCGTCCACGAGGTCTCGGTTTCGTCGGCCGATATCGCCAGATCCACCGTTCCGTCCTGACCGAAGTCAGCCGTCATTTCAGCCTGATAGTTTTCGACGCGTACGCCAACGTCGACGGTGAAACGGTCGCCAATGTCGAACGTGGTTGCGGCGTAGAGTGCGTTGATGGTTGCATCGCCAACCTGATCGAGGTCGAAGTCCCCCTGGGGGAAGCATCCGTCCAGGGCCGGATCGTTACACTCGATACCCGTGACAACTTCGCCGTTGGCCTCGATGACCTGATAGCGCCGGTTGCCGAGCGACCACAGGTCGTCGGACGATGCACTCGCGGCGAAATATCCCACGGTGAAGGTGCCACGGTCCCAGGACCTTTCCAGGCTCAGGTCGTTGACGAAGGCTTCGAGTTCCTTGCGAACTTCCCAGGCACCAAACTGCTGGATGAACTCGGACTCGCCAATCGCCCGGCCGCTGACCGCACCCTCGATGTCGCCGACGATGACAGCCAACGGATCCAGGTCCGGGTCAGCGCGCAGGGCCGATATCTGTACTGGCGAGCTCTGTGGCACCAGTCCGAGCGTGTCGGCGTCACCGGCCGTGTAACTTGCACGATTGGTGAGTTGCCAGTTGTCCGTAACATCGAGGATGACAACCGCGCCCGTAACGGAGCCGTCCCAGCCGCGGCCTTCGCCGATGTCGATCGTGCGCGCCTCGTTGTTCGGCCCGACCCGGATCTGCTGCTGCCGGTTCAGCGTACCCACCTGGGTATATTCGGCATCGATGCCCGGCACGCCCAGCGCCGCCGGCAAGTACCAGGTGCCGCTATCGTCGGTGTCCCGATGAAAGACGTTGATGCTGCCTATTTCGATATCCCTGGTCAGGTTGATCGTAATCTGGCTGCCTTCGTCGGAATTGAACTGTGCATCGCGAATACCCGGAGAGCTCGAAATGTAGCCGCCGACCATGTAATAGAAATCTTCGGCAAGCTCGCCGCTTAAGTAACCGTCGAAACGGCGCAAGTCGTAGTCGGACGTCGTGAACTTGGCGAGTCCTTCGGTGTCCTCGCTGCCTTCACGCAGGATGAAGTTGGTCGTGACCCCGGGCTGGCCGTTGGAGAGCACCGGATTGGGCCCGCCGCGCAGGGCTTCCATTCGCAACACGGTTTCGTCGATCCGGAACAAGGTCGAGTTTTCGAGGAACGACAATGTCGGCGGCGGAAAAATCGACGCGCCGTTGAGCTGCACGGTCACGTAGGGCGCATCACCGGCTGCCGCAAATCCCCGTACGAATACGTTCGCGCCGGACACGCCGCCGGAACTCTCGGCCCAGACGCCCGGTACCAACTTGAAGAGATCGGCCGTGCTCTTGGGTGAGAAGCGGTTGATTTCTTCGTTGCTGGTGGTCGTGATCGAAAAGCTGGCGTCGAACTTCCTGAGTTCGGCGCCGCCGGCAGTACCCGTGACAATGATTTCCTCGACCCAGCTCGCGTCTTCGTCTTCGGTCTGTGCGAGTGCGGTCGCCGAGGCAGCGGTGAGCAGAAATAGCCCGGAAAGCGTCACTGTGAGCGGACGCCAGGATCGTGCGTTGTTCATCGTATCCCCCCCGAGGTCAATGTAAACACGCACCGAAGACCGTACCCGGTTATGAAATGCATTTCAAGAAATGCATTTCAGTTGGCTTTGAAATCCGTTTCAGCCGCCGTTATAGTCCCCGCCAGGCACGAGAAGAAGCTATTGAACGATAAGGAAAAGCGCGCCGTCACGATGGCGGACATCGCCCGTCTCGCCAACGTGTCGAAGCCGACCGTGTCGCGGGCGCTCAGCAACAGCCCGCTGGTCAACGACAAGACCCGCCGACACGTGCTCTCGGTGGCGGCCGAACACGGCTATGCCATCAATCGCAATGCACAGAAGCTGCGGCACAAGCGCACGAACACGATCGCCGTGTCGATGGACTTCCGCTCGCACCGCGAGAATCGCATCTCCGACCCCTTCATGTTCGAGTTACTGGCGGGGGTTTCCGAAGCGCTGGGAGATCACAATCAGGACCTGCTCCTGTGTGCGCCGAATCACAACGACGCAACCGCGTTTCGCCAGATCCTCAACGAAGGCGGCGCAGACGGCTTCATCGTGCTCGGCCAGGGGCACCGGGAAAGCATGCTCAGAGACTGTGCCGCTGCCGGCACGCCGCTCGTCGTGTGGGGCGCCGCTGCTCCCGATGCCAACTACTGCGTCGTCGGCAGTGACAACTTTCTTGGCGGCCGGCTGGCCGGTGAGCACTTCGTTCGTCAGGGCCGCCGGCACTTCCTGTTCGTCGGCGATACCTCGTTTCGCGAGATGCATCAGCGCCGGCAGGGTCTCAAGCACGCGATCGGGGAAAGCGGCCGGGATATCGTCCTCGACGACGTCGAGCTACATAGCTTCAGCTACGAATCGGCGTTCGACGCCGCGGTCCGTTACCTCGACGGCGAGGAGACGATTCCCGATGCCGTGTTCACCTGGAACGATACGGCTGCGATGGCTTTCATCGCAGCCTTCCGTAACGCGGGCGCCAATGCGCCCGACGACGTATCGTTCGTCGGCTACAACGACATTCCCGAGGCGCGCTACTTTCACCCGCCGCTGACGACGATTCGCCAGAACCCCTGGCAGGCGGGCCGGATGCTGGCCGCCAAGCTGTTGCGCATCATCGACGGCGAGACGCCCAGGTCGGCAACGATCAGAACGGAGCTGATCCTGCGCAGCACCTGAATCAGTGCAGCGCCACCCATTCGTAGCCCAAACCCTGCATACAGTCCTTGTAGACCGCGAAGTCCTCGCTTGCCGAATCGAACATTCGGCGCGGCCCCGAATCCGGCAGGCAGGTCCGGTTGTCGGCGTGGTAGCGCGGCTCGGTGACCGGTGCCTCCCAGCTATGCGTGGGTGCGGGCGTCGAGGCACAACCCGATATCGCGACAGCGGCAGTTATGGCAAATAGCAGTGTTGAAAGCGTGTTTCTCATGATGATTCCTCCCGTGACGTTTCGTGATGAGCCGGAACCTGGCGGCAGGTTCTGGTCCGTCAAGCGGAAGGCAGCAGCGAAAACGACATGCCGTGAGTTCGCGAATCGCGAAAACCGCACAGCATGGAAACAGGCTCGTAACGAACAATGTGCCGGGCCGCACAGTTCCGGGCCGTGATGGGCCTCGGCGATCAAGGCCGCCCTTTCCGGGCCGATACCGAAGTAAGAACGCGTCTTTCATTCGAGGAGCATCCGAAACGATGCTGCGAACCATTCGTACACGGCTGTTCCTGGGCTTTCTCCTCTGCGTCAGCATTCCCGCGGCGATGGGCCCGATCGTCTACGACTACCAGCAGGACAGGAACCGGCTGGACGCGTCGTCGACAGCGCTGAAGAAGGCGCAGCTCGAACTGCAGCGCACGTACCAGCTAACCCGCGATTTCATCAACTTCGGGCAGCGCGACGTCGCATTCTTCGCCAGCGGTCACAGTGAATACCTCGCGAGGCGCACCCTTTCTGCGCAGGCGTCCTACGACAGCCTTGCCGAGCTGCGTGGCTACGCCGATACCGAGCTCGAGCCGTCTATCGACCGGATCATCGCGAAACTCGACAGCTACGAGGCGGCAGTCGACCGGCTCGTCCACAGTCTGCGCGAGCGGGGCTTCCAGGACTTCGGCATCGTCGGCACGATGCGGGCGGCCATTCACAGCCTCGAAGCGGACGTCGAGGAAGCCGAACTGCTCGTCCATATGCTGAGCCTGAGGCGGCACGAAAAGGACTACATCATCCGCAATCAGTCCCGGTACATCACGGCCTTGCGCTCGCGGGCCGCGACTTTCGAACAGGCCATCCGGACCAGCGCGGCTCTGGACGATGACGAGAAGACCGTTCTGACCAGGAGACTCGACGATTACGTGACCACGTTCGACGACCTCGTGAACGTCGACGAGACCATCGGCATCCGCGGCGGCGCGGGGCTCTTCGGCAGGCTGAACGCGATCGAGAACAGCCTGACGGCGGATTTCGATCAGCTGCAGTCCGCATTCGGCAATCACGCGCTTGCCGAGGCGGAAAGCCTGACGAACCATTTGCAGCGGTCCGTCGGCATCATCGCGGCGTTTTCGGTGCTGCTGAGCTTCGTGCTGGCCCGAACGCTGACCAAACCGTTGCGCAGACTGTCCCGAAAGATGCAGGCCTATGTACAGAGCGAGTTCCGGCACGAAGTCAATGTCGAAGACATAGCGATCAAGGGCGACGAGGTCGGCCGGATAGCGAGCGACTTTGCCGAGCTGCAGAAAGCGATCAAGGAGTACGTGTCGTCGATTCGCAAGATGGCCTACTACGACATGCTGACGGGCGCCGGCAGCCGCGCCTACCTGAATCAGCGCCTCAACGAGATGATCGGTACGGCAACCCGCCGCGACGAGGGTTTCTCGCTGTTCTTCGTCGATCTGGATGCTTTCAAGGACGTCAACGACAGCCTCGGGCACGACGCGGGCGACCAGCTCCTGATCGAGGTGGCGAATCGCCTCAAGGACGCGGCCCGGCAAAGCGACTTCGTCGCGCGCCTGGGAGGCGATGAGTTCTGTCTGCTGCTCGAAGACCTGGGCGACGAGGCCGACATCGCGATCGTTGCGGAACGGTGCATCCGGAACATAGAGAAACCGGTCACGATCAAAGGCAAGACCTTCCGGCCTCAGGCCAGTATCGGCATCTCGCGCTTTCCGGCCGACGGCACGGATGCGACGGAACTCATGCAGGCCGGCGACAACGCCATGTATGCGGCCAAAGTCGCCGGTCACCACCGCTTCGAGTTCTTCCGCAAGGAGATGACGAAAAAAGCCGCCGACAGGCTCACGATCGCACAGGAACTGCGCGCCGCGTTCCAGAACGAGGAATTCGTCCTCTTCTACCAGCCCCAGGTGGACGTCAAGACGGGACAGATTTCCGGCTGGGAGGCACTCGTCCGCTGGCAGCATCCCGAGCGCGGCATGGTGCCGCCGGACGAGTT
The DNA here is from genome assembly GCA_028277185.1 of Woeseiaceae bacterium. Taxonomy (GTDB): domain Bacteria; phylum Pseudomonadota; class Gammaproteobacteria; order Steroidobacterales; family Woeseiaceae; genus UBA1847. The sequence continues at coordinate 72,714 of JANQGQ010000026.1, read as the reverse complement.
CATCCCGGAAGTGGAACGGCTCGGCCTCGTCACCGAACTCGGCAACTGGGTAATTCGCGAAGCGTGCAGACAACTCGCCGTATGGAAGGAGGAAGGGCTCACTGACGCCCGGGTGAGTGTCAACGTCGCGCCGCGGCAACTCAGCGACAAGAATCTTTTCTATAGCGTGTCGCAGGCGCTCAGCTCGGCCCGTATCGACCCGAGCCAGCTCGAACTCGAGGTCACGGAGACCGGTATTCAGAACGCGCCCGACGCGCGGAAGGTGCTCGAGCAGCTCAAGAGCCTGGGCGTTCGCGTGGCCATCGACGATTTCGGCACCGGCTACTCGTCGCTCGGATCCTTAAAACACCTGCCGGTCGACCGTCTCAAGATCGATCGAAGCTTCGTGCGCGATATGTCGAGCAATTCCCAGGACGCCGTGCTGCTCGGCACGATCATGGCGCTCGGTCATGCCCTCAAGTTCGACATCGTCGCGGAGGGCGTCGAAGAGCTCGAACAGGTACAGATCCTTCAGAGCCTGGATTGCGATCTCGTTCAGGGCTACTTCTTCAGCCGGCCCCTTCCCCCGGGGGAAGTGCCCGCGATCGCCGCGCGCGGCTTCGAGTATCGCGATGCGCCCGCCGCCGCGTCCGAGCCGGGCGGAAAGAAAGCCGGCTGAGGCGCTTTCCCATGCGGAAAGCGGCATCCCACAAGATCCCGACGCTCGAGAGCGGCGCCGCGCGCCTGCTGCTCGAGCTGTCGGACGCCGATGTCAGCATCGACAAAGTCATCGAGCTGGTGCAAATGTCGCCGTCAATAGCAGCCAAACTGGTGTCGTGCGCCAACTCGGCCTGGTCGAATCCCGTGTTCCCGGTTACGACGATCGGCGAGGCATGTTCCCGGCTGGGTCTGAACGTCGTTCGCACGACGACGATCGCGCTCGCGATCGGGCAGTCGTTCGACCCGAACCGCTGCCCTTCCTTCGATGCCGAAAGATTCTGGTGTACGTCGATCATAGCGTCGGAACTCGCTGAGTCGATTGCGCCTCGGTTCGCGGTCGAGCGAAACGCGGCGCGGACGGCGACGCTCCTCTACAACATCGGCCTGCTATGGCTTGCCGACGCGCTGCCTGAAGAGACCGGCGCTTCGCTCGACTGCGCAAAGGACAATCCGGAGTGTTCCATCAGCGACTGTCTCGAACGCCATTGCGGTATGAGCCGCCGCGAAGCTTCCCTGCACCTCTACTCGGCGTGGCGCCTGCCGGCCGCGCTGGTGGACGGCCTGGCGAACAATTCAGCCGGCGGCCTCGCCCGACTCGCGCCGATGTGCGAAGCGATGGCCACGGATGTGTTCGACGAGCTTCCCGCCGACCAGGCGGTAACCGCGGAGCGCGGCGAGTTTCAGCGCGAAGCTTATGCCGCGGCGCTTGCCGGGCTGCCGAAGACAAGGGAGCTGGCAGCCACTCTGTTCTAGTACCCGTGTCTGGTACCGGTGGCGCCGCGATCGTGACCTCAACGCTTCCAAGCCAGATGGACGCCGTCGCCGACGGGTGCGAGAAACGCCTCCACGCGCGGATCGCGGGCAATCCTGGTGTTGAGCGCCCGAATCGCCCGTGTATCGGCGCTATCGTCTGCCGCGTCCGCAACCGCTCCGTCCCACAGCGCGTTGTCTATGGCGATCAGACCGCCCGGCCGCAAAAGCTCGAGACAGCGCTCGTAGTAAGTGTCGTAACCGGTCTTGTCCGCATCGATGAAGGCGAAGTCGTAGGACGCCGCTTCGCCGTCGGCAATCATGACGTCCAACGTGTCGCTTGCCGGGCCGATGCGGAGGTCGATTTTGCCGGCGACGCCGGCCTCGCGCCAATACCGCGTTGCGATGCCGGTCCACTCCTCATTGATGTCGCATGCGACGACGCGACCGGTGTCGGGCAGAGCCAGCGCGGTCACCAGCGTACTGTAACCCGTGAACACGCCGATCTCGATCGTGTTCTGCGCCCCGAGGCAGCGCAACAGGAGCGTCATCAGGCGCCCCTGCTCCCAGCCGATCTGCATGTTCGCGTACTCGAGACGAGAGGTCTCGTCCCGCAGCCGAACGAGCACGTCCGGCTCCTCGGCCAAAAGTTCTTCCAGGTACGTCTCCAGGGAATCGTCGACGCGCAGGCTTTTTCTGCTCATTCATCTCACCGCGGGCTATCCGGGGCCGTATCGTCTCACAAGAGTGCCGTCACGATGCCGGCGTTCATCGTCCGCCACGCGCAAGACCCGGCAGCGCGAGTACCTGCCGGCACATCGACCGCGTTTCGTCGGCCGCTATCACGAGCACGTCGGTTTCGCTGTCGTCGGCCGCAATGTTCGCCGGCAGCGAAAGGCAGTCCGTGTCAGCCCGCTCGACGCGAATCCCGGGCAAACCCGCACAGACTGTCTGGACGAGCCATGGGTGGTTTTCGCCTATCCCGCCGCTGAAGACCAGGGCATCGACTCGTCCGAGCACGGCCTGAAACGCGCCGACGTACTTGCGTATCCGGTACGTGTAAACGTCGATCGCGCGTTTGGCGGCGGCATTTCCCGCCAGCGCAAGCGACCGCACTTCGCGCATATCGGAAACGCCGCACAGACCGCGAAGGCCGCTTTCCCGATTGACGAGCGCGTCGAGCGCGGCGCCGTCCAGCCGGTCTTCGCGAGCAAGCCAGGCCAGCAATCCGGGATCGAGGTCGCCCGAGCGCGTACCCATGACGAGGCCCTCGGCGGGCGTCATCCCCATGCTCGTATCGACGCTCCGGCCCTCACGGATCGCCGTGGCGCTGGCGCCATTGCCGAGATGCAGCGTAATGAGATTCAGCTCGTCGGCCGGGCGACCGAGAAACGCCGCGGCATCGAGCATGAGTTGCTCGTGCGAGATTCCATGAAAGCCGAAACGGCGCAAGCCGTGCCGGTCGACGATCTCGTCGGGCAGTGCATAGCGAAAGGCCCGCTCGGGCAACGTCGCATGGAATGCGGTATCGAACACCGCGACGTGTCCGGCGGCCGGCCACTCGGCACGGCAAGTCTGGATAGCCTCGACGTTGGCGGGGTTGTGCAGCGGCGCGTAGCGCGCGGCGGTCTCGATTGCGGCCAGGACGTCGTCGTCGATTCGCACGGGCCGGGTCAGCGCGGGCCCTCCGTGCACGACCCGATGAACCGTCGCCTCCGGCGCCGGAAGCTTGCGCAGCCGCTCGAGCATACGGCGGCAGGCGGAACCGGACTCGCCGTTTGTCTCTATCGTCTCGCGAAAGATAGTGTCGAAACCGTCGGTCTCCACGAGCGAGTAGCGCAGCGTCGAGCTTCCGGCATTGACGACGAGCAGACGCAAACCGGGGCCCGCCTCAGAACGGCCAGCGCCAGTTGCGGTGCTCGGGCTTATCGATACCGTGCTCGTGCGCGTATACCCGGGCGTCAATCTGCATGTCCTTCAACGTATCCTTGATGTGCGCACCGGCTACCTGCAGCTGCGGCAGACGGTTGATGACGTCGATCGCGAGGCTGAAGCGATCGATCTCGTTGGAGATGGCCAGCTCCAGCGGCGTGTTGATGTTGCCCTTCTCCTTGTAACCGCGAACGTGCAGGTTCTCATGATTCGTACGGCGATACGCAAGCCGATGAATCAGCCAGGGGTAGCCGTGGAAATTGAAGATGACCGGGCGATCCTTCGTGAACAGGCTGTCGAAGTCACGGTCCGAAAGACCGTGCGGGTGTTCGCCGGCGGGCTGCATACAGAACAGATCGATGACGTTGAGGAACCGAATCTTGAGTTCGGGGAAGTGTTCGCGGAGCAGCGCGGTCGCGGCAAGCGCCTCCTGCGTCGGAATGTCGCCGCAGCCGACCATGACGACGTCCGGCTCGCTCCCGTGGTCGTTGCTCGCCCAGTCCCAGGTGGCGATACCCTTTTCGCAGTGCCGCGCCGCCTCGTCGATGTCCATGTACTGCAGGTGCTGCTGCTTGTCGCAGACGATGACATTGATGTTGTCGGTGCTGCGCAGACAGTGGTCGGCGACGCTCAGGAGCGAGTTGACGTCGGGCGGGAGGTAGATTCGCGTAACCTCGGGGTTCTTGTTGACTACGACGTCGAGGAAACCGGGATCCTGATGGGTAAAACCGTTGTGATCCTGGCGCCAGACCGTCGAAGTGATCAACAGATTGACGGACGATACCGGCGCGCGCCACTGAATCCCGCGACTCAGCGAGAGCCACTTGGCATGCTGGTTGTACATCGAGTCGATGACGTGAACGAAGGCCTCGTAGGTCGCGAAGAAACCGTGGCGCCCCGTGAGCACATAGCCTTCGTACCAGCCCTCCAGCGTATGCTCGGACAACATCTCCAGCACACGCCCGTCCGGCGACAGCTGGCCGCCGTCCTCGTCTTCGGGCAGATAGTCGGCCAGCCAGAGCTTCTTGCTGACATCGTAGATCGCGTCGAGCTTGTTCGACGTGTTTTCGTCGGGCCCGAAGACCCGGAACGTATCCATGTTCCTCGCCATGATGTCGCGCAAAAAACTGCCGAGCGGACGCGTGTTCAGCGCAGCGCTCTGCGCGGGCTTGTCGACCTCGATGGCGTAGTCGCGAAACTCGGGCATGCGCAATGCCCGGCGTAAGAGACCGCCGTTTGCATGCGGGCTTGCGCTCATGCGCTTGCCGCCCTTCGGCGCCAGCTCGCGCAGTTCGGGGACCAGCCGGCCGTTCGCGTCGAACAGCTCTTCCGGCCGGTAGCTCTTGAGCCAGTCTTCGAGCTGGCGCAGGTGCGCGGGCTTGTCGTGAATGCCGCCGAGCGGCACCTGGTGGGCCCGCCAATAACCGGCGACCCGGCGGCCGTCCACTTCGGCGGGACCGGTCCAGCCCTTCGGCGTCCTCAAGACGATCATCGGCCAGCGGGCCCGTGTGACCTCCCCGCCCGAACGCGCGGCGTCCTGAATGCTCCGAATCTCCGCGTGACAAGCGTCGAGCACGGTCGCCATCTTCCGATGCATGTCGAAAGGCTCGTCGCCTTCGACGAAGTGCGGCTCCCAACCGTAACCGCGGAACAGCTGATCGAGCTCTTCGTGACTTATCCGCGACAGTATCGTGGGATTGTCGATCTTGTAGCCGTTCAGATGAAGGATCGGCAGCACGGCCCCGTCGCGGGACGGATTGAGAAATTTGTTCGAATGCCACGAGGTGGCAAGCGGTCCGGTTTCCGCTTCGCCGTCGCCCACAGCCACCGCGACGATCAGATCCGGATTGTCGAAAGCGGCTCCGAACGCGTGCGAGATGCTGTAGCCCAGCTCGCCGCCTTCGTGAATGGAACCGGGCGTCTCCGGGGTACAGTGGCTGCCGATGCCGCCCGGAAAGGAGAACTGTTTGAAGAACCGGCGCAGGCCCTCTTCGTCCTCGGACTTGTTCGGATAGATCTCCGAATACGTCCCCTCCAGGTAGACCGGTGCGAGGACGCCGGGCGCACCGTGTCCCGGACCGGCGAGAAAGATGGCGTCGACGTCCCGTTCCCGGATCAGCCGGTTCAGGTGAACGTACATGAAAGCAAGACCCGGACTGGCGCCCCAGTGCCCGAGCAGGCGGCGCTTGACGTGCTCGTTCGACAGCGGTTCGCGAAGCAGCGGATTGGCGCGGAGATAGATCATCCCGGCCGCGAGGTAGTTGCACGCGCGCCAATAGGCGTCGATCTGCGACACGTCGTGATCGGAGAGGGATTCGCTCATCTCGTTACCATTCAACAGCAAGGCTTGCTCCATAAGGTAAGTCGGCCGCATTAAGGCCGGGTTACCGACGGTGCCTCGGGAGCCGGGAGCGGCACTGTTGGCGGCCAGACAGATTCGCTAGACTCCGACGGCTGCGGGAACGCCGCAGGCCAGCGTATTGACGGCCGAGGACCATGAGCAAACGAAGCGAACTGCTGGATCAGCTCAAGATCGATCGCACGGAAGCCGCACCCCAGGGCATGCGGCCGGTCGCAGTGCTTGCCCTCGTGGCGGTTGCGCTGGTGCTAGGCGGGCTAGGCGCTGCACTGTTTCTGGGCGGCAGCCCGGCGAACGACGTAGCAGCAGCTTCCCCGCCGGCCGGCCAGCCGGACGCAGCCCCGACGGAGGTTTCCCCTGCGACGAGCGGCAACACGCCGGCGGTCGCGCGGGCCGCCCCGGAAGACGACCGCATCCTGAACGCCTCGGGTTACATTACCGCGCGGCGGATCGCGACGGTCTCGTCGCAAATCACCGGCCTGATCACCGAGGTCAGCGTCGAGGAAGGCATGATCGTGGAGCCGGGCCAGGTGCTCGCGCGCCTCGACGATGCGGTCGCTCGCGTCGATCTCGGTCTTGCCGAGGCACGCCTCGCCTCACAGCGCGCGGCCATCGACAGCGTCCGCGCCAACCTCGCCGAAGCGGAACGCGTGTACGAACGGGCGCGGCGGCTTCGCGGAGAGAATCTGGTTTCCGAGGCAGAGCTGACCGAGAGCAGCGCCCGCGTCGACTCGCTGAGCGCGGACCTCAAGCGCTCCGAGGCCGACATCGCGGTACTCGAATACGAAATCGCTCGTCAGCGGGAGCTGCTGCTGGACCACGTGATCACCGCACCGTTTGCCGGCGTCGTGACCGTCAAGAACGCACAACCCGGCGAGATCGTCTCGCCGGGCTCGGCGGGCGGCGGCTTTACCCGCACCGGGATCTGCACGATCGTCGACATGGCCTCTCTGGAGATCGAAGTCGACGTCAACGAAGCTTTCATCGGCCGCGTGTTCGGCGGCCAGCGAGTCGTCGCCAATCTCGACGCGTACCCGGACTGGGACATCCCCGCTTCGGTGATTGCCATCATACCGACGGCCGACCGCGCCAAGGCTACGGTCAAAGTGCGCATCGGTATCGAAGCGCGCGACCCGCGTATACTTCCCGACATGGGCGTCAAGGTCGCCTTCCTCAAAGACGAAGGCACGAGTGGATAGGACACACAGCATGAGCGACGACATCCTTTTCGATCTCAGAGGCATCTCCAAGAAGTTCGTCAAGGGGAACGACACCATTACGGTTTTCGAAAACCTCGACATGTCAATCGCGCGCGGAGACTTCCTCGCGATCATGGGGCCTTCGGGATCGGGCAAGACAACGCTGCTCAACATGCTCGGCGGCGTCGATCAACCCACGTCGGGCGAGGTCGTCTTCGACGGCAAACGCGTGGATACGCTGTCGGAAAACCAGCTGGCCGCATGGCGCGCCAACAACGTAGGCTTCATCTTCCAGTTCTACAACCTGATGCCGATGCTCAACGCGGAGCGCAACGTCGAGCTGCCGCTGCTCCTGACGCGGCTGGGGCGCGGACAACGCAAAAAGAACGTTGCCGCGGCGCTCGAACTCGTCAGCCTTTCGGATCGTGCAAAGCACATGCCCAAGGAGCTGTCCGGCGGGCAGCAGCAGCGCGTCGCAATCGCCCGCGCACTGGTCTCCGACCCGAAGCTGCTTCTGTGCGACGAGCCCACCGGAGATCTCGACCGGCAGACCGCCGACGAGATTCTGGAAATGCTGACGCTTCTGAACCGTGACTACGGCAAGACCATCATCATGGTGACGCACGATCCGGAAGCAGCAAAGTACGCGAAGCGCACGGTGCATCTCGACAAAGGCGAGTTCGTGGCGAAGGAACTCGCTGCATGAAGGACGTCTACCTGATTCTCAAGAACCTGACGCGGAAGCCGCTCAGGCTGTTCCTGACCGTGTTCGCGACGTTTATCGCGTTCATGATCTTCGGCACGCTGACGGCATTCCAGCAGGCCTTCGACGCCGGCGTCGACCTGGCCGCCGACGATCGGCTCGTGGTCGTCAACAAGATCAACTTCACGCAGACGCTGCCGATCGCCTACGTGAACCGCGTGCGCGCCGTGGAGGACGTGGTCGCGGTGACGCACCTCAACTGGTTCGGCGGCTATTATCAGGAGCCGCGCGCCCAGTTCGCGATGTTCGCGGTCGATGCGGAGAACTTCCTCACGGTCTATGACGAACTCGTGATCACCGACGCCGAGCGCGCCGCATGGATAGCCAATCGCCAGGGGCTGATCGCCGGCAAGTCGATCGCGGAGAGCTTCGGTTGGCAGGCCGGCGAGCGCATTCCGGTCAACTCCAACATCTTCTCTCAGCGCGACGGCCGGACCGACTGGGACTTCGACGTCGTTGCCATCTACGAAGGTGCGGACCCGCAGACGGATACGAACAGCGTCTATTTTCACTACGAGTACTTCAACGAAACCCAGTCCTTCGGCGGCGACTTCATCGGTTTCATGGGCGTGCGCACGACCGACCCGGAGCGGAACGAGGCGGTCATCGCGGCGATCGACGACCTGTTCGCCAACTCTCCCGCCGAAACCGAAACGGTGCCCGAGAAAGCGTTCAACAAGGCGTTCATCGAGCAGATCGGCAACCTGAGTCTCATCCTCACGTCCGTCGTCCTTGCCGCGTTCTTCGTGATTCTCGTGATCGTCGGCAACTCGATGATTCTTTCGATCCGCGAGCGCACGCGGGAGATCGGCGTCATGAAGACGCTCGGTTTCACGTCCGGACGCATCTTCCGCATGGTGCTCGTCGAGTCGCTGCTCATCGCACTCATCGGCGGCATGCTCGGCGTGGCGGCTGCCGGGCTCATGGTGTCGCTCGTCAACCAGGCCCCTATCCAGCTGCCCGTTCTGGTACTCGGCGGATCGGTGTGGACCCAGGCGCTGCTGTACGTCGCGGTTCTCGGCTTCATCACCGGTATCGTGCCGGCGATGAACGCCCTGAGACTCAACATCATCACAGCGCTCAGCCGCAGCTGAGGCTCAAGGATCGTTCATGCGCGGATTCTTCTCGCAAATCTGGACCGTCGTCGTCATGAACGTTCTGAGCCTGCCGCGGCGGCTCTGGATGTCGCTGGCGGCGATTTTCGCCGTGAGCGTCGTCGTCGCCGTGCTGCTGGCGTTCCTCGCCATGGCCAAGGGCTTCGAACAGACGCTTGCCGGCACGGGCACCGACAGGATTGCCATCATCACGCGAACCGGTTCGCAGTCCGAGCTCAACAGCTCGATGTCGCGGGACACGGTCAATCTCGTTGCGACGGCGCCGGGCATCGCCCGCGACGCAGGCGGCGATCCCGTTTACTCCGCCGAACTCTACGTGATCGTCGACGGCATCAAGCGCAGCAACCAGTTGAAAGCCAATATCCCGATGCGCGGCATCTCGCCCCGCGGCTTCGGACTCCGCGAGCAGCTGGAGATCGTCGAAGGCCGCCAGTTCGAGCCCGGACGCAACGAGATCGTCGTCGGCGAGGGCGTGCTGCGTCAGTTCGAGGGCTTCGAGCTGGGCCGCGAGATTCGCTTCGGGAAAACGAACTGGGAAGTCGTCGGCGTGTTTTCGACCGGCGGGTCGGCGTTCGAAAGCGAGCTTTGGGCCGACGCGCCGACGGTGCAGAGCCAGTTTCAGCGCGGCTCCTCGTTTCAGACGGTGCGCCTTCGTCTCGAGACGCCGGGCGACGTCCAGCCAATTCTCGAGTTCGTCGAGAACGACCCGCAGCTCATTCTCGACGTCGAGACCGAGGCCGACTTCTTCGCCAACCAGGGCCGTGCGCTGACCGGAATCGCCATATTCGGCTGGATTCTGAGCGTCGTCATGGGCCTCGGCGCGCTGGCCGGCGCGCTCAATACGATGTATACGTCCGTCGCTGCCCGCGCACGCGAGATTGCAACGCTCCGCGCGATCGGCTTCAGCAACATCTCGGCCTTCATGGGTACGCTGGCCGAATCCCTGTTGCTCTCGGTTCTCGGCGGCCTCGCCGGCGCGATAGCAGCGTGGCTGTTCTTCGACGGCTTCAGCGCATCGACGCTCGGAGCAAGTTTCACCCAGGTCGTGTTTACGTTCGAACTCACGCCGGAGCTGTTCCGCGACGGCATCGTGCTTGCAGTGGCGATAGGGCTGATCGGAGGCCTGTTTCCCGCCTGGCGCGCCGCGCGCGTGCCCGTCGTGACCGCCTTTCAGGGCGGCGAGTAGACCGGACAGACCCGCCCCCGGCCGGCGGCGCGGCGCCGCCGGACCGCGCTCGCCTCGTCGCAGGAATCGCTCGCTTCGCCGCAAATCGCTGTCGGACAGCAGACTTTTCTCCGCTTTACCGCATCCAAGCTGAGGGAATCGGGATACGGTCATCGAGGGGGAAGCGCCGGCCATGTCACTCATACGCCTGTCTGCGGAGAATCCCGCGGCCCTCTTGGCCGTGTCGGTACTCGTCATCGTGTTCGGTGTCGTCGGCATCGTGGCTCTGCCGATCCAGATGCTGCCGGACATCGAGTATCCACAGATCAACGTCAACACCTCCTGGCGCAACGCCGCGCCCCAGGAGATCGAAGCCAGCATCGTCGAACCGCAGGAAGAGGCGCTGCTCCAGGTGCCCGGCGTCGTCGAGCTGAGCAGCAACATTCGGGCCGGCAACGGCAACGTCAACCTGCAGTTCGACGTCGGCACGGACCTGCAAAACGCCGTCATCGACGTGCTCAACGCGCTAAACAACGTCGAAGAGTCGCCGCCGGACGCCGACGAACCGGAAATTCAGGTCGGCGGCTGGGACTTCCCGGTAGCGACGCTGCTGGTCCGGCACCGACAGGCGAACAACCGCGCCGACGTCACCGGGTTCCAGCGGATCGTCGAGAACGAAGTGGAGCCGAGGCTGCTCGAGGTGGACGGCGTTCAGCGCGTCAACCTGGCCAGCGAGCGCGAAACCATAGTACTGATCACGTTCGACCCCTACCGGGCCGCGGCGCTGGGCATCCAGGTCTCGGACATCGCCGACACCGTCACCCGCGCCGTCAACAGCACCGGCGGCCTCGCAAGCGTGGGACGGCGACAGTACACGGTACGCTTTTTGGGCGGTTTCGATCTCGACGAACTCGGCGGCCTGATCGTCGCTCAGCGCAACGGACAGCCGGTGTATCTCCGCGAGGTCGCCGAGGTGACCACCGATCTCTATCCGCGCAGCGGCTTCATGTATCGGACCGGACGCCCCGCGTACTACATCCGCGTGCAGGGCAAGTACGGCGCCAATGCCGTGTCGATCCTCGACGACATCAATCTGGTTATCGACGAGCTCAATGCGGGACCGCTTGCCGCCGCGAATCTGGAGATCGTGCTCAGCTTCGATGCCTCGGTTCACATTCGGCGCGCGATCGCCCTCGTCAACGGCAATCTGGTCCTGGGCGTATTTCTGGCGCTCGGCGTGCTCTGGTGTTTTCTGCGCGGCTGGCGGGCAACCGTGCTGATCGCACTGACGATTCCGTTCTCGCTGTTGTCCGCGCTGCTGGCGCTCTCCTGGCTGGACCGGAGCTTAAACGTCGTGTCCCTCGCCGGCCTCGCCTTTTCGGTCGGGCTCGTGCTCGACGCGGCCATCATCGTGCAGGAGAACATCGTGCGGCTGCGGCAGGGAGGCCTGTCGCGCGACGCAGCCAGCCGCCACGGCCCGACCGAGGTCGCCGGCGCGCTGTTTGCGTCGACCGTGACCAGTATCGCGATCTTCCTGCCGATCCTGTTCATGGAGGGGCTCGAGGGGCAGCTGTTCGCCGATCTGGCACTGACGCTGTCGGTCGCGGTCCTGACCTCGATGATTGCGGCGATGACGATACTCCCGGTCGCGAGCCGCCTGTTGCTCGAAGACCTGGGCGGCGGCGACCGCCTGAGCGGAGTGTGGGACAGAATTACGAACCGCATAGTCGGACTCACGGCGACACCGGCGCGGCGCTCGGCCTGGATCGTCGCGCTCCTGACCGTCCCGCCGCTCGTGAGCTTACTGCTTGCGCCGAAGATGGACTTTCTGCCGCAGGCAGACGCCGACGGCGTAGAAGTCTTCTTCAGCATGCCCGAGGGCATTCCGCTCAGAACGATCGAAAACGATCTGGTGGCGGAAGTGATCGACCGCCTCGAACCGCACGTCGCGGGTGAGGCCGCACCGGGGATACACGGCTACAACCTGTACTCGTTCGGCTCGAACGCGTCCGGCGTCTACATCTACCCCGCGAATCCCGCCGAGGCCCAGGAACTCATAGAAACCTTGCGATCGGACATCCTCGCCGGGCTACCGGGCGCCGAGGCTTTCGTGTCGCGTGCCTCCCTGCTCAACATCGGCATCTCCGGCGGGCGCAACATCAACATCGATCTGCAGGGCCCGGAACTCGGCCCGCTCATGGACCTGGCGAGGCTCGGCCGGGAAACCATCAACGAGCGCTACGAAGACTGGTCGGTGCGCGCACTGCCCGGCGTATCGCTCTCCAAGCCGGAACTGCAGCTCATGCCCGACGACCTGAGGATCGCTCAGGCAGGGCTCGATCGCAGCGTTGTCGCCGACGCGGTCCGTTCCTTTACGGGCGGGCTGTTCGCGGGCCGCTACTTCGACGGCAACAAAGGTCAGGACGTCATCATCTGGGGCGGCGGCTGGAGCACTCCCGAAGATCTCGCCGGCCTGCCGATATGGACACCGGCATCGGGCATCCAGGTAATCGGCGAGCTGGCGCCGCCGCGGCGGGCCGTCGGGCCGACGGAACTCCGGCGGGTCAACGGACAGCGCACCGTAACGCTGCAGGTACTCCCGCCGGCCAACATGACGATGGAAGACGCGCTTGCCCGGCTCCGCGAGGACGTGGGACCCGTCATAGAAGCGGCGCTGCCGCCGGACGCCGAAATGTTCTACCGCGGTACCGCCGACCGACTCGCGGGCACCGTCGCCGAGATGGCGAAGAACTTCGTGCTGGCCATTCTGATACTCGGGCTGATCATGGCGGCGATGTTCCGATCGGTTCGCGATGCCCTGATCGTTCTCCTGGTCATGCCGCTGGCTATCGTCGGCGGCGTGATCGGACTCCGGGTGCTGAACCTGTTTACGTATCAGGCGCTGGAGCTGCTCACGATGATCGGCTTCATCATCATGCTCGGCCTGGTCGTCAACAACGCCATCCTGCTGGTTCACCAGACGCGATCCGCGGAACGCGAAGGCCTGCCGCGCCGCGACGCGGTAGTGCGGGCGATACGCATCCGGACCCGGCCGATCTTCATGAGTACGCTCACGTCGATATTCGGCATGCTGCCGCTCGTCGTCGTGCCCGGCGTCGGCAGCGAGATCTACCGCGGTCTCGCAACCGTCATCGTCGGCGGCATGAGCGTGAGCACGGTGTTCACGCTGATCCTGCTGCCGAGCATCCTGCGGATTGGCGAGAACCGCCAGCCTGCAAATCTCCGAACCGATACGCCCGTGCTGGTCCCCGACGTGAGTGCAAGCCGATGAAAAGCCGCGACGCCCGTTCGAAACTCATCGCCGGCCTCGTTTCCGGCCTCCTGCTGGCAGCCGGCACGGCGTCGGCGGTGGAAGGCGGCGACACCGTACCGATAACCGCAACGGAGGTGATCGCCGAATCGCTCTCACCCGTCGTGCCGGCGGCCGGCACCGTGTACAGCCGCAACGCGACGCAGATTACGGCGGGCCTTGCCGGACGGATCGAATGGATTGCCGAGCCCGGCGATCGAATCGAGGCCGGCACGGCGGTCGCCGTCTTCGACTGCGAGTTGCTCAGGCTCCGGCGCGACGAACAGCTTGCCCAGGCCGAACGCGCCGGGATCAATCACTCTGTGTTGCGGCGTGAGGCAGAGCGCCTGGAGACGCTGCGCGAGTCGCTCGTCGCGGCAGAAACCCAGTTATCGCGGCTACAGGGCGATCGCGATCTGGCCGCAAGCGACCTGAAGATCGCCCGGCTGCGCGTCCGGCAGACCGAGGCCGAACTCGCGCGCTGCGTCGTAAATGCGCCGTTCTCGGGGGTCGTGACCGAGCAACTGCGCCATGCCGGCGAGGACGTCGAGCGCAGCACGGTGCTCGCCGCGATGACGGACACCCGCAACCTCGAGGTGCGCGCGTCGGTACCGATACGCTACCTGCCGAGAATCCGCACCGGCGCCGCCGTCGTCGTCCGCATCAGCGAGCTCGAGCTCAATGGCCAACTGCGCACGGTCGTTCCGGCCGGCGACGCGCTGTCGCAGACTTTCGAGGTCCGTATCGACCTGCCGGAGGCCGCCACCGACTTCATCGCGGCGGGCCAGCTCGTCAGCGTCTCGCTGCCGCTTGCTGCATCCAACGTCATGACCATACCGAGAGACTCGGTCGTCCTGCGCGAGGAAGGCACGTTCGTCATGCGCATCAACGGGGACAATCGGATAGAGCGGGTCCGGATCGAGGTAACCGAGGGGACCGGTCAGCGCGTCGCCGTGCGGGGTGAACTCCGCCCGGGCGACCGGATCGCGGTCCGCGGCGCGGAAGCGCTCGACGACGGCGAGGCGGTCGTCGTGCAGACGGACGGGTAGACTGTAACCCACGACGGCCGGGGGCACCGCACGAACGCATGTTGAACGAGCTTTTCAGGAGTCGCGAACGACTCTTCTGGATTCTCAACGCGATGGGTTGGGGAGGCTACACGGTGGCTGCGTACCTTGGCGCTCTCGCGCACGAGAAACCGGACAGCTTCGTCGCGGTGAGTCTCGCTGCCGGTGCGCTGGGTTTCCTGTTTACGATTCCGATGCGCTATGCATACCGCCGGCTGTGGGCGCAATCGCCGTGGAAGATTGCGGCGGGCGTCGTGTTGATCAGCTACGTGGTCGCGGCGGTGTGGCGATCGATTCACAACGAGCTGTACTGGGAGTGGGTGAAGCACGGCTGGCAACCGATTCACTTCTTCGACTACATCGACGGTGTGATGGGTTCCTTCTACATCGTTCTCTGCTGGAGCGGCCTGTACTTCGGTATCAGATACCATCGCGAGCTGCAGCAGCAGACTGAGCAGACCCTGAAGGCAACGGCGGCCGCTCATCAGGCGCAGCTCATGGCGCTGCGCTATCAGCTCAACCCGCACTTCCTGTTCAACACGCTGAACGCCATCTCGACGCTGATCCTCGACCGCGACAACGAGACCGCGAATCTTGCGGTCACCCGGCTGAGCGATTTCCTGAGGTATTCGCTCGACAACGATCCGATGAAACGCGTCACGCTGCGACAGGAGCTCGAGGCGCTCGACCTGTATCTGGAGATCGAGAAGGTCCGCTTCAACGAACGGCTCACAGTGCAGCGCGAGATCGAAACCCGCGCGCTCGACGGTCTCGTGCCAAGCCTGATCCTGCAACCGCTGATCGAGAACGCCGTCAAGTATGCGGTCACGCCGCGCGAGGAAGGCGGCAGCATCATGATCGCCGCGAAGGTGCATCAGGGCGCTCTGATGATTACGGTAGCCGACGACGGACCCGGCCTCGGCAACGGGGACAGCGGCAAGAAGTCTTCGGGCGTCGGACTGAAGAACACGCGCGAACGCCTGAAGCAGCTCTATGGCGAGCAGCAGGCATTGACGCTGGCGCCGAACACGCCGCACGGGCTCGTCATTACGATCAACCTGCCCTACGAGACCCGTGAAGCGTAAACACCGCATCCTGATCGTAGACGACGAGGCGCTCGCGCGCCGGGGGCTCGAAATCCGGCTCGCGGAAGCATGGGACTTCGAGGTATGCGGCCATAGCGAGAATGGCCGCGAGGCGCTGCGGCACGTCGCTGAGCACAAGCCGGACCTCGTCTTCCTCGACATCCAGATGCCCGGCATGGACGGCTTCGAAGTGCTCAGGCGCATGGCCGGCCCGGACATGCCGGTCGTCATCTTTGTCACGGCCTATGCCGAATACGCCGTCCGCGCCTTCGAGGCCAATGCGCTCGACTACCTGTTGAAACCCATCGACGAACCGCGGCTCCGCACCGCGCTCGACAAGGCAAGGGTCCAACTCGACACGCATGCGGCAAAGCAGCACCGCGAGCGGCTGCTCAAACTGATCTGCGACCTGACCGGCGAAGAGCTGACGCTCGAACAGGCTCTCGACGAGCAGTCTCAGTCGCTACGATCGAAGCCGCAGCGGATTGCGATTCGTGACGGTAAGGACATCGTCCGGGTGGACGTCGCCGACATTCAGTGGATCGATGCGGCCGGGGACTATCTGTGCGTGCACATGCCCGAGCAGACCCACGTCGTCCGCGGCACGATGAAAAAGCTCGAAGAGCTTCTGGACCCGCAACGCTTCGTGCGGGTACATCGCTCCACGATCGTCAATGCCGAGCGCGTCCGGTCCATGCGCTCGCACAGCAACGGCGAATACTTTCTTAAGCTGGACTGCGACCGGGAACTCAAGCTCAGCCGCAGCTACAAGAAGAACGTCGAACGGCTGAAGCAGGCGGCGCAGCTACTGTAGCCGGCCGCCGGCACTTTCCTCGCGACCGAGCTGAAACAGCTCTGGCGGATAGCTCTCACCGGTCACGAACCGCGTCCAGTAGATCTCATTGGCTTTGACGCCGTCATAGTAGAGGCGAACCCGGCCGGGCTGCAGCCAGCCGCCTTCCTCGTTGCGGTAGAAATCCGAGTAGATGCGCTCGTGCCAACCGCGCGGCGTTGCGAAGCCGACGCTCACGATAGCGAAATCGCTCTGACGAACCCTGAACAAGGTCTCGCCTCCCTGCGGATCGGTTACCCGTATTGCGTAGGCTGACGCCCCGTCGACGTAGTCGTCGGGCAGGCGGCTGACACGGTAACCGTCGTCGAGCGCATGCCGGATTACGCCGAAACCGAAGTTCGACGACCAGCGCTCCGAGTCGGCGCTGTCCTCGAGGCGCCCGTCCTGGTTGTAGGTATGCGTGCCGTCGAACGAGAGCTGGAACACCGGCTCGTCTTCCCTGAACGCCTCGATACGTACGCGGCCGTCGGCTGCGTGCGCGGCCTGCTTGCTTGCGGGGTACACGCGCCACATGCGATACGGCTCGTAGCGCACGAACCTTTCGCCACCCTGCCAGAACAGTCCATAGCCCTCCATCAGCAGCGATTTTGGGTTGACCCACGCATCGCCGCCGGCGTGCTCATAGGCTCGTGTGATGATTTCGGTTGCGCTGAGGGTATCGGGCGGTTCGACGGCCGGCGGCCCGGCCGCGGCTGACATAAAGAGGACAATACAGATCATGTTTAGTCTGCTCCGCTGCATCCCGCTCGACGCGGACGAACCCACTATCGGCGATCGACCGCGGTTCGTCCAGCCGGCTGTTTCGCGCGATGTGGCCGATTCACGATATCGTCAGGGTATCGTCAAGGGTCCGTCAGGACCGGCCGACGGACCGCGCACAGAATAGGCCTCGAAATATCTTCAGAGAGGACTATCGAAGTGTCATTGAGAATCAACTCGCTTGCGCCCGACTTCACGGCCGAGACCACGCAGGGCACCATCCGCTTCCACGACTGGATCGGCGACGGCTGGGCCCTGCTCTTTTCGCACCCGAAGGACTTCACGCCGGTCTGCACGACCGAACTCGGCGCTCTGGCCGCGATCGAAGCCCGCTTTGCATCCCTGGACTGCAAGATCATCGGGCTGAGCGTCGACAGCGTTGACGACCACCTCGCATGGCTCGGCGATATCGAGGAAACGCAGGGGCACGCGGTAGAGTTCCCCCTGATCGCCGACAGCGATCTCGCGGTTGCAAAGCTCTACGACATGTTGCCCGACGACGCCGGCGCGTCGGCGACCGGGCGAACGGCCGTCGACAACCAGACCGTGCGCTCCGTGTTTCTGATCGGGCCGGACAAGCGCATCAAGGCGATGCTCCAGTACCCGATGAGCAGCGGAAGGAACTTCGACGAAGTTCTGCGTCTGCTCAAGTCCTGCCAACTGACCGCAGACTACCAGGTCGCGACGCCGGCGAACTGGCGCTCCGGAAACGATGTCATCATCGTGCCGGCGCTCAGTGACGAGGAAGCGGCGAAGCGTTTCCCGCAGGGATGGCGGGCCCCCAAACCTTATCTGCGGTTCGTCGGGCAGCCTCGCTAGGGGCTGCAGACCGGCTTCCCGGCCCTTTCTGTCCCTTGGGTCGGGAAGCCACCTCGAACCTTTTGCGCGTGGGCGCCTATGAACTCGGGCACCGCGGAAGCCGGAACGGGATTGTCGGCTGGCTCAGCCCGTCTTGCGCGGATGCACCCACTGCGGCATGAGCGACCATGCATCGATGGACGCTTCCTCGTCGTATGCAATGTCCGCCGCGCCAAACCGATCGGGCAACGCGCCGTCCTCATAGGCTTCTATGACATCCGTGCAGCCGCCGACGTGCTCGCCGGCAACGAACACCTGCGGTATCGTCGGCGACCCCACCCTTTTGCCAAGCGCCTGGCGGATCGCGACGCCGCGCTCATCCTCCTGATACTCGACCGAATCCAGGTCGATGCTGCGATAGCGCACGCCAAGCGCGTCGAAAAACTTACGCAGCGACCAGCAGAACTCGCACCACTCGAGTGCGAACATCACGACGGGCTCGTCACGAACTACCGACTCGACGAACGCCGTGGCGCTGGGGTCCGCGGCCGGAGCTTCGGGCGCGGGCGCCGGCGACGCCTGACCGTCAAAGCGGTAGCCTGGTGTCGACTCGGAAAGCGCGGTCTCTTCCTCGTCCATATCCTCGCCGATGTCGCCGAACAGCGGCGTCGACAGGTAGCGTTCCCCGGTATCGGGCAGCATCGCGACGATGTGTGCGTCCTCGGGGGCACTCTCTGCGACGTCGAGCGCGGCCGCCAGCGTGGCGCCGGCCGAAGTTCCTGCGAAGATGCCCTCGCGCCGGGCAAGGTCCCGGCTGAGCGTCATGGCCGTGTCGCCGTTGACGGGCACGACTTCGTCAATCAACGCCGCATCGACCGCGCCCTGGGTCAGGTCCGAGACGAAGTCGGGCGTCCAACCCTGCATGAGGTGCGGCCGGAAGTGCGGATGGCTGCCGGCCGGCCGGCCGCGCTCGTCCCTGGTCTGGGCAACGCCGCTGCCGAGCACCGGTGCGTTATCGGGCTCGGCGACTACGATGCGCGTCCCGGGACTCGCCTCGCGCAGGGCCCGGCCGACGCCGAGCAGCGTTCCGCCGGTGCCGGAGCCCGTGACCCAGGCATACATCGACCGTTCGCCGAGATCGGCGAGGATTTCGCGGGCCGTCATCCGATAGTGGACGTTGGCATTCTCTGCATTCTCGAACTGCCGCGGCATGTAGTAGCCGTGACGCTCCGCGAGTTCCTCGGCCTTTTTCATCATGCCGGTACCTTTCTCCGCGGCGGGAGTCAGTACGACTTTGGCGCCGAGATAGCGCAGCAGTTTGCGGCGTTCGATGCTGAAGCTCTCCGCCATCGTGACGACCAGCGGGTAGCCTTTGCGGGCGCAGACCATCGCGAGGCCGATACCCGTGTTACCGGACGTGGCCTCGATGACGGTCTGACCCGGACTCAGCTCGCCGGTCTGTTCGGCGTGCTCGATCATTGCCAGTGCAATCCGGTCTTTGACCGAACCCATCGGATTGAAGGCTTCGATCTTGACCCAGACGTTCACCCCTGGCGGCGCGAGCCGCTCCAGCCTGACCAGCGGTGTATTGCCAACGGTTTCGAGGATGCTCGAATAGATCATCGCGTTAACCCCCCATTCCCGGCTCGAGCGCCTCGTCCGCGCGCGTGTACTCGGCCGCCTCGCAGCTGATAGGG
The DNA here is from genome assembly GCA_028277185.1 of Woeseiaceae bacterium. Lineage (GTDB taxonomy): Bacteria > Pseudomonadota > Gammaproteobacteria > Steroidobacterales > Woeseiaceae > UBA1847. The sequence continues at coordinate 53,163 of JANQGQ010000026.1, read as the reverse complement.
CGGCCTGTTGTCAGCGTTCGACGCAGCTCGTCGTCAATGGCCATGAACGCCGCATCCGGCTCGACCCCGAGCGCATCGAGCAGTTTGGTGAAGAAGCTGCGCCCGGCCGCGATCGCCGCAATATCGAAGACCTCCTCGTCGGAGAAACCATGATCCCGGATCAGGGCCGCGACGGTTTCGGCTTCGATCCCGGCTGCGTCGAGCGCGACAGCGCGCGCGAAGCGCAGCATTGCAACCTCCGCGGCCGTCAGCACGTCGGTTTCTCTGCCCGCCGCGATAGCCAGCACGGCATCGCGGCCGATGAGCGTCACCAGTTTCTGCCCGTGCGCCAGCGTACAGGCGCTGTGGCGCAAGGCCAGAGCGGCCGCGAACGTCACGAGCTCGAAGCGGCGGTCGTCGGCGGGCCGCCGAAGCTCTGCAAGCAGGCGGCCCCAGCGCGCCAGAACCTCCGGCCGGTGACTGAATGCCTTCGCGTAATTCGGTACGTAGCCCCAATGATCTTCCTGGCGCGCGTACATGTCATGCACTACGCCGGTAGCTTCGTGCGGTGGGATCGTCCGTATAAATGCCATTGGCCTTGCCCCGTGAACTGGAATGCAGGTAACCGACCAGGTGATCGGCGATATCGCGGGCATCGTCTTCGATGCCGAAAATGAAGCTCGACTTGCGCCGACGCATGAAGGGCAGACCGAGCGCATACAGCCCTGGTGAGTCGACGATGCCGCCGTCGTGGCGGAGGCGGCCTTTGCGGTCCAACACCGGCACGTCGAGCCAGCGGTAGTCGGGCCGGTATCCCGTCGCCCAGATGACGCTCTGTATGTCGTCACGCTGAACGTCCATTGTCAGCGTCGGTGTCTCGTCGACACGCGTGGGCTCGTATTGCCCGGCCGCTGGTGCGCCTTCGGCATCTGCCGTGCCGTCGATTTTTTTGAGGAGCCGCTGCATCTTGAGATCGGCCAGCGAACACACGTTTCTGAGCGACCCGGAAAACAGCAGTCGACCGCCCTGCACGCTCATGAGCCGGCCGGCGATCCGGGCTCCGAGCCCACTTACGTGGTTCAGATCCAGAATCGGCAGTCGATGCGAACCGATAAGCTGCGGCGCCGGCAAGCGGCGTCCGCGCTGAACGTCGTCGATCTCGTCGTAGCGCTCGTCGTGGATTCCGGTCCGCGAAAGCCAATAGAAAATGTCACGGCCGCGGTAGCGCCGCGGCATGCGAACGTGCTCGCCGGCGGCAAGCGTGACCTGCCGCCCCGCCTGCAGCAGTTCCTCTGCCAACTGCAGGCCGCTTGCGGACGCTCCGACGACGAGCACACCGCCCCGGGGCACGCACTCGGGCGAGCGATAGTCGAAGGGCGTGAGCTGGCGAACTCCGGCCGGCAAGTCTCGTGCGACCGGCGGTACGGACGCAAGATTGAACGCGCCGGTCGCCAACACGACGGCTCTCGCCGTCCAGCAGTCACGATTGCTCGTTACGCGGTAGCGTCCGTTTTCGCGCCGTATCGAGGTGACGGTCGTATCGGTACGGACCGGTGCGCCGTTTGCCGCCGCATAGTCGTCGATGAAGCGGATCAGCTCGGGCACCGTCATAAAGCCGTCAGGATCGTCGCCGTCGTAGGCACGGCCGGGCAGCCGCGTCTGCCAGTTCGGCGTGAGCAGTCGAAGAGAATCCCTGCGCTCGTAGCGCCAGGAGTTCGCGATCTCGCCTCGCTCCAGCACGACGTGATCGACGCCGCGCTTGCCGAGCAGGTAGCTGACCGCCAGACCGGCGTGTCCGGCGCCAATGACAACGACGTCAATGGCGCCGGCAGACCGTGTCACAGATTGACCCATACGTTGACGTTCGTCGGGTTCGCGATGATGTCGAACACCGCGGAACGCTTTTGCGACTGGGCGACCAGCGCCGCGATGTCTTCTTCCGAAGCATCGGCGTCGATCTGATAGTTGACGGTAATGCTGTTGAAGCCGTTGCGGACGTCGGCGTCGATACCGAGGATGCCCTGGATGTTCATGTCGGCCTCGATCATCGCCGCAACCGAGTTGAGCTGAATACCCCGGTTGGACGCGACGGCGGCGATGCCCGCGGTCAAACAGCCGGCCAGCCCGACCAGGACGAACTCGACAGGCGTCGAACCCTTATCTTCCGAGGCGAATATCTCGGGGTGGTCGGTGTCGTAGCTGAACTCGCGGACGTGCCGCTGCTCCTCGCCGAGGCCGAAGAACTTTTCGACCCGCGACTCGGCGTGCGTGCCGCCCTTCCACTCGCTTTCGGCGCGCCAGACGAATCTCGCGGCATCGGGCGCGTCGGTCAGGACCTCGCGTGCATCGAGCAGCGCCTCTACGTTGACCCCATTGTCGACCGCGCTTGCTGTGTTGGTCACTTTGGATACTCCTTATTACCGGCAGCCGGATTGCTGCCGGGCGGAGCGCATCCTGCCAGGGCTCGGGGCGCCTCGCATGACCGATGTCTGACGATTTACTGACGCTTTTGTTCGGCGTTGAAAATCAGCGACTTGGAACAGGTCCGGCTGCCACACCGGGCCGTCAGCGAATGGTCAGGCATTGATCACGGCACCGTCAAACAAGCCCGCCCGGCGATCCCTAGACTTCCGCCGCGGAATGCGACGCCGCGCGACGTATTCCGAATCTCTTTCGTCAATTCCTTAACTAATCAGGGGTAACAGAAATGAAAAAACTGATCGCGATCCTGCTGCTCAGCGTGCTCGGTGCGGCGCTGACGGCTCCGACCGCCGAAGCGCGAGGCTGGCGTTCGCCGAACGCCGTCACGCTGTGGTGGGTGATCTTCAACAATCCGGAGAACTGCACGTTCAACCCCGGAGGCGCCGAGCAGTGCGGCTCGGTCGACGTATTCGGCCAGGCATTCCTCGACTCGGTTGCCGCCGGCGATCCCAACCCGGCGCTGATCGCGCCGAACCTCGCCGCCGGCCTTGGCGTCGTCTACGGCACCGGCGACCGCACGAACCGATTCGGCAAGATCCGTCTCGTCGCGTCGATCTATCGCTCGCCGCCGCAGCTCAGCCTCGGAGCCGAGACGATCGTCGATCCGATGGGTCTCAGCCGCGCGCTCGACAACCCCGATGCGGAGATTCATCTGATCGTTCGCGACCACGGTGATGTCGTCTGGTGGGATCTCGAGTCGCAGATCCTGGGTTTCCTCGACCCGTACTGCGTAGACCCACTGCTCGAGACCGGTCAGGGCCCGAACGTCTGTGCCGACAAGCAGGCTGCGATTTTCGGGGCAGGCCAGGAAGGCGAGAAAGACGTCTACACGCTCGACCCGGTGCCGAAACGGGTCCGCGGCGCTTCCGCGACGCTGATTCGCAACGGCGACGTGGTTCAGGCGATCGTCGAAACGCGACTGGATATTCGCGACTAGGCGCGTTTCTCGCGAGGTCGGCGGACCGGACGGTCCGCCGATTCTCGGCTTTCGCAAACCTGGCTTCGGGTTCCGGTCGTACCGCCCGGTGAGTGCGCTACGGTTGACCTCTCTCGATCTCGACGCGGACCTCGTCTTCCATGTCGGCCATCACGAGGTCCATTAGCGCCGCGCGATTGAACAGATCGTTCGACCCGTCCGCGATACCGAGGTGATGGAGTCCCACCACCTTTCTTTTACTGAAGTCGATCACGGGCGAACCCGAACTGCCGCCCAGCGTGTCGCATTGATGGCCGAAGTCCGTCATCCCCGAACCCCGGCCCTGGACGAGTTTGCCGTCGACCGTGCAGTCGGCCAGCGAGATCTGCTTTGGCTGCCCACCCGGATGCTGGATGATGAGTAGCTGATCGTCGTCGTCGGGACGCACGAGGTCGAGTTCGAGGGGCGTTCGGCCGACGGGCTGTCTCAGACGCACGACGGCGTAGTCGAGGTCGAAGTCGGAATCCAGCAGCTCGACCAGTTCGCCGACTTCGGCCGGCGGGCCCGGCACGTCGAAATCGAAATCTACCTTCGTCGATATTGCCTCGGCGTTCGATGCGATGCAGTGTTGGTTGGTGAGCATGAGTTCCGGCGTGACGAGAAACGCGGTGCACGTAAACGTACCGCCGAAGTCGCCGACAATCCGCAATCGTGCCACCGATCGCCCGAGCTCGAGAATCCAGGCATCCTGGCCATTGATCGACGTAAGCTGGTTGGGCTCGATTATCGACTCGGGCGTACCCTTGCTGGAACCGACGACGACGCGGCTCAGGATCAGCCTCAGCTCATTGTTACTCGTCGCGCTGAAGATCGAGACGTCGAGTTGCTCGGCCTCGAACTGAGGCGACCAGAATCCATCGCCGTCGATCTCTGCTTCGGAGGTTTCCCACAGAACGTCTTCGCCTTGCGTCACCTGGAGACCCCAATCGGCGCCCGGCCGGTCGATCTCGAAGAACAGGCGAAGAAATTGGGCGCCAGGCTCCACGACTCGCTGGCTGAATACGAGCCCGGGGTCGGCCCGCAGCGGGAAGAGGATGACATCGTCTTCCTTCACATCGCCGATCTGCTGGACTACCCGTGCCCGCTCTTCCGCGATCCCCTGTGCAGCCGCCATCGACCATGGCCAGGCCGCAAACACGAGCGGCAGGAGGAACAGGGTTCGCGGACTTCCGCGCCGGCTTTCGAGTTGTTTTTGCATACTCATTTCCCGTCGCCTTTACGTACTCATTCCGAGCCCCATTCGATCTGATACCGACCGCCCTGCACATAATTCTCGATCTGGGTTACCGAGATGCCGGCAGCGCAGCCTTCGCTGTCCTCGAAGACGCCGGTAGCCTCGTTGTACTTCTCATAGCTCTGACACTGGATTCTTCCCGAACCGAAAGTGCCCGGGACGTCGGCCAACTGAGCGTCGAGGATGATCTTGAGTTTGTTCGTGCCCCTCTCGCGCAACACCACCCGATAGCTTCCGTCTGTGTGCCGGCGCAGCGACAGAATGTTCCGGAACCTGATGAGCTCGGGCGCCTCCTCGCCGGAATCGGTGTCCCTCTCGTAGTACTGCGTTACGTTTTCGATCCGGATCTTCGGGTTGTTGGACGGCTCGATGGAGTGAAACTCGCCGGTCTGAACGCCCGTTTTCGTTTGCAGCAGGCTGCGGTCCGGATACATCACGGCCGCACCGAAATTCAGGCGCCCGCCCCAGACCTTGCCTTCATACGACGGCAGCCAGTCGGCCGTGGCGATGAGCCGCGCCTTCGCATCGCCCGGCGGCAGCCGCTCTCCGAGCCAGTCGACGAGCAACGCCGCGGCAGCGGCAACCTGCGGCGCTGCCTGAGAGGTCCCGGTTGCGGGACCGTACTTCATTTGTTCGCTGGCGCTGTAGATGTCCATGCCGGGCGCGACGAGGTCCACGAACTTCTTGCCGCGATTGGCGCCGGGAATCGGTCCCTCCGGGGTTACTACGTGTTCGAGAATCAGACCGTTCGCGTCGGACGCCGTGACCGTAACGACGTTTGGCCGATCGCCCCAGATAGCGGGGACCGGAACGGAGGCCTCGGCCACGGCGTCGAGATCCTCGCCGTCGTTGCCCGCGGCGACAACCCACAGCGCGTCGTCGAACGTCCTGATCTCGTTGAACAGCGTCGCTTCATTGGCTGGCCACGAGTAGCTGACGTTGAAGACCCTGACGTCCTCGTCGACAGCCTTCCTGATTTCTCTCGGCATGCTCGACTCGTTGGTCAAGTCGATCAGCGTGAGCCGGGCGCTGGGCAAGAGCCCGGACCAGCAGTTGCCGTCGCGGCCCGCGATGATCCCGGACACGTGCGTCCCGTGATTGGCGCTGCTCGAGTACTCATCGCTGTCCAGTACGGCCTGCGTGCCGCTGTTGTAGGACGTCGGTGCCGGATTCGGCACCAGCTCGGAGAGTACGTTGAAGGAATGCCACGTCGGCCGGCCCGGGTCGAGGCCAAAGATCTGATGCGAATCGAGCAGCGTCGATCTCTTCTCGAGAACGCCGATACGCACCCGCTTGTCGGCTATATCCGGCCAGAGCAACTTGCCAGCCGAATTCTTAGGGTAGTTGATCGCCTGGAACCACGCCTTGTGCTCTTCGGCCAGCATGGCGCAATGATCCGTTGCCGAACCGCCGCCGGCCGCGCCGCCATGGTGGTCCATTGTCGTGAGCGCAGCCGCCTTCGCCGAAATGCCCCTGCGCGGCAGAAGGTCAACGCCGTCGTGGCCCGCAACGATGCTCCAGAGCTCGGAATCGAAGTCTTCGAACTCGGCCCTGGGCACCGCGACCGTCACGAGCCATTGCTCGACGGGAACGACGGCCGTACCGCTTCGCACGGCGTAGACCTCCGCATCGTCAAGATCCCTGAGCGGCGGGTTCAGCCGCTTGATGAACGCCGGACTGATGGCATCGCGAAAGGTTCTGTCGTAGACAAGCTCTTCGATGTAGCTGCCAAGGGGCCGCTGCAGCTCGATCCGCTTGCGCCCCAGCCGCCGCTCGATCGTCAGGTCGGGTATTTCCAGTACCGTGTTCTGCTCGACGACCCGCTGCCCGCATTGAGCCTCGTTGAGCGTACAGACCAGGAAATCGGTGTCGCTTTCATGGTACTCGTTTCGATTCAGGCGCTGCTCGCGCAGATCGAATCGCGACAGCTCGTTCCCCTGAAGCTGGTAGGCGGATTTCTGCTCCCGGTTGAACACGAAGCGGACGTCGGGCTCGGCATACTCCGGCGGCGCGATCATGGCACCGTAATCGAAAAGAAAGTCCTGAACGGAATCGTACTGTTTGCGGGCACGGATGCGCTTCGTCGGCAACATATCGCGCCAGAACAGATACTCATAGAGGCTGGTCAGCGCGTTCTGGCTGCTCGTAACGTCGCCATCGAGCACGAGGTCCACGGGCTCGGCACGCGGTACGAATTCGAGTGCGGTCCCGTCGAGCACGAAAAGCCCGGATTCCGAAAGCGCGATGTCCTTGATGTTGTAATAGCGCGACCAGCCCGAGACGACCGGGACCAACTTTCCCTCGGCCTCGAAGTACGCGTACACGCGCTCCTGATCGGCGAGATATACGATGCCGTCGTAAACCGTCATCGCCTGCCATTGACTGTCCTCGCGCGGGAGGATGACCGACTGCTCCTCGGAAAGAACCCGAATCCGGCCGTCCGTCCGGCGGTTGAACGTAATGGTGACGACGGCGTTGAGTTCCCTGTCGAGGACGTGCAGCTTGTCAAAATCGGAGAACGCCAGTCCCGCCGGGGCGGGGAAGCGCCTGCCTTCGAATACGAACGCCTCCGCGTCTTCCTGCAGGAACAGGAGCTTGCCCGAGTCGGTGACCGCCGCGACGCCGTCCGGTGAAACCGCCATGTAAGTCGGGTCCTGAAGGCGTGTCTCGAAAGGCTGCGGTTTCTGGCTATCTGCCTCCCAGAGATCGAAGGACCACAGCCGACGCGTTTCGCCATCGAAGAAATAGAGCTTGTCCCGGACTATTGCCAGGCCACGCGGATCGAACACGCCTTTCGACCAGGCGTCGAAGCTCGCCAGCCTTACCGGGTTTCTGACCAGGCGGCGCTGGTCGTAGGGAGGATCGGGTTCGTAGACGTAGATCTCGCCGCTGTCGTCGGCGATGAATACTCCGTCGCGTTCGAAGGCCGGCGCGATGACAATGTAGTTGCCGGGCGCGGACCCCTTCTGCAGGCTCTGCCTGATCATCGTTTCGAAGCCCGTCGGCTCGATCCGCCCCTCCTGGGCCTGAGTAGGGAAAGCGGTCGGAAACAGACCGATCAGAATAGCGATGACACCGATGAAACGCCCGTGACGCATAGCTGGTCACCTCCCGCCGGGATAGCGTATTTGGTTTTATTGTGACGAATTCGTGCCGCTGCCTTAAGTATAGTCCGGTCTTTGGGTCGAGGCGCGCAATATGCCCCCTCGGGACGGTTTTTTTCACAGTTTGTCCCCTGAACACGGTCTATAATGCTGGGTATGTGGTCCTGCCGGCGCAATTGAACTCGCAAGAATTTCGAGCTGGCCAAACAGAACAACGATTAATACGGTCCCCTTAGGCCACATATAGTTAACGCGGGCCGGTACCTGCCTGAAGCAGCGCGACGACAATCGCCAGGCGGGTTCGGCCGGATCCCGGCAGTTCGTTCGCCGACTACAGAGGCAGCAATGGACAGACGACGCTTTCTCGAGGCCCTCGTCGCCGCATCGATACCCTTGTCCGCGTCACGCGCGGACTGTCATTCGCCGGGCGACGACGAGGAGCTCATTCGCTTCCTCATTCAGGAATCCGACCGTCTGGGTGTCCCGTCAAGCGGCGCCGCGGGCTTTGCGGCATCGGCGCACGGCCAGTCAGGCGAAGAGCACGCGGCGGCCTGGAATCCGTTGTCGGTCGATCCCGGCTTCCAGATCATGGGTGAGATCATCAACGACATTCGCGAGAACCGCCTGTGGTGGCGTAAACCCGATCGCGAACCGCCAGCGTGGGCACCGCTTGCCGAGTCCAACGACTACGCGCATCTCGGCGCGTACTCGCCGCCCGCTGAGGATTTCGAGCTATCGCTGGACACCCTGAAGTTCCTGATCGAGAGAAACCATTTCCACGACCTCGGCAGCAACCCCAGGGTCCTGTTCGGCCTTCGCGGCTGCCTCATCCCGAATACTGACGATGCGACCGCCTGGGCGCCGTCGCATCCGCTGAAATGGACCCTGCCCAATCACATGGCACCGCGTTGCGTACTCGGCGTCTGGGACCGGGAAGCCGACAGACTGCGGCTCTTTCCCGGCTCGACCGTGCCCGAAGTGTCGTACATGTTCCTGTACCGGTACGCGATAGCAGGATGCAACCTGCTGCCTACCGGTATGTACCGGTACTCCGTCGGCACCCACCGCGCCAACAGCAGCAACCCGCAGCACGGGGCTTTTCGGGAGGCCGATAGGGTCGTCGTCGTCCGTACCGGCAACGATCTGATATACAAAAGCAACGATCCGTCCGAAGGCTGGGAGGTGGGGCGGCCGGCGGACAATATTCATGCCGCGCACTTCTACGGCCGCAATTCACCGCCGTATTACTCCTCTGCAGGATGTCAGGTCGTTCTCGGCTCGCATCGTAACGGCCGGGTCAGCGGGCCATGGGCAGAGTTTCGCCGCGCCGCGGGCCTTGCCGCAACGCCGGGAACGTCGGACGACGGCCGGGCCTACCGCTACGTGCTGCTCACCGGCCTCGAAGGAGCGCTTGCCGCCGGGCGGAGCGCTGAATTCGTCAACGGCTACGAACGCATTCGATTCGGCTCGAGCGGCGACAAAGCCCGGGAACTGCAACAACGGCTGAACACTGTCGCGGACGGCGATTTCAGGTCGGGATCGGTACTCGCCCTCATTCGCCGGCAAAAGGCCGACGCCGAATTCGAGAGCGGCATGTTCACGCTGCCGTTTGACTGATCAGGAGACCCCAATGCCCCTGCCCTCCACGATTCTCAACCGGTTCGAGAACGTCATCAATTGGGTGACGTTGCTGATCGTGATCCTGCTCGGCGTGCTGGCCTGGTCGATCGGCAAGGCAATCTTGTCGTTCTTCAAAAGCACCGCGGAATTCGATTCGTTCACTATCTCACGCGTCGAAGGCTTCGAAGCCAACGACCAGCTCGTAACGAGCGTTGCCGGCGTCGACCTCCTCTGGATCACCTACCCGGAAACCGGCTCGAACCGCAAGGAGTACTCGCTTCCCCGAATCCTCGACCGGCAGATCGACAACACCGACCTGTACGCTGCGCTGTATTCAGAGACTGGCGCCGAGGTCAGCATCAAGTCGTTCCGGTACTGCGTGCACTCTTACGAGATCGCGATCGGCTACCCGTCGTTCGCTGAGTTTCGCGAGAACCTCGAACGCCAGGTGACCGCGCGCAGGGGCAGCGGATCGGCTCTGGACGATTTGTCCGGTATTGCGTTTCCTCCCGCGAAGATCCTCGCGATGCATCCGCTGGGGTCGCAGGCTCAACCCGCCGTTCACACACGTTCCTGTATGCGCAAGAACGAGGACGGTGCCCAGCGAACGCTACTGAAACAGGAGGTATGGGAAGTACTCGATCGCGACGGCGTGAAACTCGTTCATATGAAGCAGGCGCAGTTCGCTGCGGCCACGCTCGTCGACGCGGTCACCGGAGCCTGTATCGCGCAACCGCCGGAACCCGGAACGCCCGAGGTCGCCGCGGCCGATCAACCGGTCTGTTGGCGCGAGTTACTGACGGCGGCCTGGCAACGCTCGGCGGAGACCATTACGACGGGTCAGGCCGAGCTCACCGAGCTGATGGGACAGCGCGTCTGGCTCTCGGCGCAGGACATCCTGCCGCATGAAGGGGCCGCGGCGATGGCCGGCGTGGAGCCTGACGGAATCGCGCCGGTGGAGATAAGCGGATTCGATCCGAACGCCGCGGCGACCGTCGCCGGCAACCTGGCGCAGGAAATCGAGACTGCACGTTTACGGCTCAGGACATGGGGCGCCGAGGAATCCGCATTGCTCGCCGACGCGGCCGGGCTCGGGGCTATTCAGGTGACCATTTCGACGATGTTCGGCATGGATACGGCCTGGCGCCCCTGGTACTGGTTCGATCAGGAGGGGCTCTACCTTCAGCGTGACGTCACCAACATCGTATATGGCAGCGCCGTGGCACCGACCGCCGTTCGACCGCCGCGGCCGTTCGCCGGCGAAACCACGGCCACGGTGCGGCTCAAGAGGCCTGCGCGGCTGTCCAGCGATCGCCGGACGAGTTTCGTCGTACAGACCGGCAGCAAGAAGGCATGGGAAGAGGGTCCGCAGGAAAAGGTCGACGAAAACCTTGGCTCCTTCGTCACCCGCAGCATCAACACATCGGTGGAAAACGTCGAGCGGCGCGTTCGCCGACGGGCGCTCGAGTCCGCCGAGGCGCTGTTGCGCCGACGCGTAACGGGATGGTTCGAAGGCGCTGTACAGATCGAGTTCGAGGATCGGGAGGATCCTCTGCTCTTCGAGATGAGAGATTGGGTCAGTCAGCAGGGCTTCGCCACTACACCCGGCGACTGAGCTTGCGGCAGACGCGAACTACAACGACAGGACGAAGGGGGTTCGAAATGAATACAAAAACTATATGCCGCCTGACCGCTACGCTGCTTGCGTCGACAGCGTTTGGATTCCCGGGGGCAGACGCGCAAGAGATCGAAATCGTCGCCGAAGCGACCGAAGCGATGAACGTCGTCCTCGACGCGGAACGGCAGGTTCGCTGGGAACCCGGCCAGGTGATCGTCAAGTTCAAGGAAGGCGCGGACCCGATGACGGGACCGCAGCTCGAGGCGATGGGCGTCGGGGAGGCGAATCTCACGCGGACTTCGGGCGGCGAGATGATCTTTACGCTCGGTGAGGATTACGCGACGGCCGCTGCCGTAGAGGAAGCGACGCGTTCGGCTGCGGACCTCGCGAAACGACTCTCCGAACGGGGCGACGTCGAGTATGCACAGCCAAATTACATCGTCGAGATCGCCGCCGAGCCTATAGATCCGGGCTATGCACAGCAGTGGCACTACTTCAACAACGGCACCGGCTCCGGACAGGCAGCGGGCGGCATAAACCTGCCGCGGGCGTGGGACGTGACGACCGGCGATGCCGGCGTCGTCGTCGCGGTTATCGATACCGGCATCCTGCCGAATCACCCGGACATTGCGAGTTCGCCGACTCAGCTCGGCGGCTACGACATGATCACGAGCACGTTTACGTCGCAGGACGGCGACGGCCGCGACGCCGATCCGACCGATGAAGGGGACGCCGTCGCAGCCGGTGAGTGCCCGCCGCTCTTCATCAATCCAGCGCGCGGCGATAGCTGGCACGGCACGCACGTCGCCGGCACGGTCGGCGTCACCAACAGCAACGACAGCACCGGCATCGCCGGCGTGAGCTGGCAGGGAGGCGTCGTGAGCGTCCGCGTGCTCGGCAAGTGCGGCGGCAACGTCGGCGACATCAACGACGCCGTGCGCTGGGCCGCCGGCATGCCCGTGCCGGGCACGCCCGCCAACCCGAATCCCGCGCAAGTCATCAACATGAGTCTCGGCGCCGGGATTCCGTGCTCGAGCTCACCGGCCACACAGGCCGCGATCAATGACGTCGTCGCCAGGGGAGTTACCGTTGTCGTGGCGGCGGGCAACGATGCGAAGGATGCGGCCAACGCAATGCCGGCAAGCTGCGACGGCGTAATCACGGTTGCCGCGGGGAATCGGAACGGCGAGCTAGTGACGAGGTATTCGAACTTCGGCAACACCATCGACATCCTGGCGCCGGGGGGCGACACGCAGGGCAATCCCTCGGGCGGCGTACTGAGCACCGTGCAGGGCGGCTATGCCTTCTATAACGGCACGTCGATGGCATCGCCGCACGTAGCGGGCGTCGCGGCACTGATGCTCGCCGCGGACGATACCCTGACGCCGCAGCAAGTCGAAGCGACGCTCAAGAGCACCGCAATGCCACGCTCGGCGGCGCAGTGCCCTGAGCCTTGCGGCGCCGGTCTGCTCGATGCCGCTGCTGCCCTGGGCGTGAGCGGCGGACCGCCATCGTTGACCGCGCCCGGCAACATGCGATTGCGAAACGGCGACAGCGAAACGCTTACCGTGAGCCTGGAAGCCGGCGGCTCCGGCATAGCCGGAGAAACCGTGAGCTTCACGTCATCGAACACCGCGGTCATAACCGTTTCACCGAACACGGCCACAACCGACGCATCGGGCAACGCATCCTCGACTGTCACCGCAATCACCAGGGGCAGCGCGCAGATCACGATCGAAGCGCCCGGTAGCGGAGCCGCGGTTCGTGCAACGTCCGACGTCGCCGTCGGATCGGTCCTGTCCGGCCTGCTGCTCGTTCTTTTGTTGGCAGCGCTGGTCGCCCTTTACTTCCGGAGGATCCGTCAGACGGCGGCGACCTGAGCGTGGCAGCGTCGGAGATTCGGCAACCTGCGACGTGGATTCCTCCGCCGGGGCGCCTGACAACTGCGCTGTGTCTGGCACTGAGCGCGATACTGCTTGCGGGCGGCGGCGAGCATGGTGTCGTCGCCTTGCTCGACCTCCCGACGGCGGCGACGACTCACTGGTCGCTCAACGCCATCGGTCTGCCCGCGGCGCTCGACGGCACCACGCTGCACCATCCGACGGGCTTCGGCATCCAGATCGGATATCGCTGCACCGTGCTGATACCCGCACTCGTGCTTGCGGCCTTCCTCATCGCCCTGCCGATGCCGGCCGGCAAGGCGATAGCCGGCGTCGCTCTCGGGACGCTGCTGCTGGCCGTTCTGAACTCGCTGCGCCTGATCGGTCTATATTATGTAGGCGTCTATTCGCCGTGGCAGTTCGCCTTCGCTCACGAATGGATCGGCGAGGGATTGATGGCCGTGGCGACAATCGCTTTTCTTTTTTTCTGGAGCCGGCCGCCACGCGCGCCGCAAAGCCATGTTTAACTGGGTAGTGATTTCGGGGACTGCTCTCGCAATGGCCGTATGCGGCTGCTCGATGGCGAACGACGAACCGCAGCAGTCCGGGTTCGTCGCCGAAGTCATCGTCAAATTCTCGAGTGACGAACGCATCGGCGAAGTTATCGGCGATTCGCTGAGCAAGGGCGGCGAACTCAACAGCGAGATCAACCGCTTCGCCGCCGCACTCTCGAAGGAAACGGGTATCCCGTTCGAAGCAGCCCGCATCACGTCCGGTCGCGAGCTGATCCTCGAAGTGCGCCCGGACGAACTGCTGACCGCACTCGAAGAGCACGTTTCCCAGGCACCGGACGTGGCGGAGTGCCATCGAAGCTCCGGGGATCGCAGTTCTCCTCGTGCCCGGGAGGAGGTCCTCGTTTCGTTCCTCGACGGCAGCCAAAGCTTCGCCGCGCTCGAGCGAATGTCGCCGACGGCCAGCCGCCAGCCGGACCCGGCACTGACCGAACTTGCAGAACCTTTGATCAGGGGCTTCGACTATCCGGTGATTTCCCGGCGATTACCTTCCGGGGAGCTGGCGCTGTCGATCGACGTCAACGCGCTTACGATCAGTCTGGTCGAAATGCTGCCCGGCCGTGACGACGTCGAGTACGCACAACCGAACTTCATCGTACGCTACGACTGAGGCAGCTTGCTTCGCCAGTGCGGCTCGTCTCCACCCGTCTGCTCCAAGTAGCCGACGGTGTCAATCGCGTAGCGCTTTTTGCTTGTGCTGCGTGCAATCGTGCACCAGTCGCTATCGCAGACGAGATGGCCGGCAGACCGGATGGTCCGCCGGCCGCGATTGCAGATTCGTACCTCTACCGACGATTACGCTGAGCGGATTCCGCTCAGCGTCCGACCGCCAGCCGTGACGGGCTTCAGCGCCCGGCCCAGGCCCTGCCGAGCGAATTCACAGCGTGCTGAACGCCACTCAGGGCCCGCCGTACGGGCGATCCGAGTTCCGACATACCGTCGATGTCGGTCAGCATGCTCGAAATCACCTCGACAATCAGTGCCTCGTAAACGGCGTCCGCCACTACTGGATGGTCATACCTCAACTTCGCGAGTTCCTCACCAAACGCCTTGTAGGCTTCCGCCTCCTCGACGGAGTCGGCTATGACATCCTCGACAAGCTCGGCTACGATCGAGCGTCGATACCGCCTGTCCAGCTCTCCGAGTACTTCTCTGGCTACCAGAATCCGTTGATCCTCTTTCGCGAGATCCAGACCGGCTATGGAGTTCCTCACATCGGTATGCGCTATGACGTACTCGACATAGCGTTTGAGCAAATGAGCACGTATATATCTCGGTACCAGCCAATCGGCGACGTTCAGGTAATACTGCTTGATGCTACGCCAAACCTGCGCACCAAGCTCATCTACTTCTGCAGCATCCTTGAAGGGCTGAACGTTCTTATTCACCCAGTGATGAAATGTAGAGTCGGTGACGATTCGCCCCCAGCCATTGCGTTTGGGCGGATCGTAAACTGAGATAACGCCGTACTGTTGGGAGACTTGAACGTAATCGGTGCGAATGGACATTCCTGAATACGTGTACGCGTCTGCTATGACCTCTGGCTTGGCATCGCTGAATCCAGGTATCGGCTTATCTGTGCTGCCCAGGTCGAAGCACGCCCCTTCGTGAGCATGATCGGGCAACACTCGCAACGGAGTATCGTCGGACATGCGAACAACTGGGTGCGGAGACGGCGAAGCCGAGCCCCATAGCAGCCGCGCCTCGATCGACTTCGGCACACAATCGTACTCGAGGAACCTGTCGTCCGGTGTCCCTCGCGGGGTGAAAAACGTTTTGGGAGCGCTTGAGTCCAGGCGAAAGTTGTAGCGCTCGCCAGCCGGTGTCGGGTATGCGCCCAGCTTGGGAAAACCAAGTCTCTTGGGTATCTTGCCCTCTTCCCAGCTTCGCATGTATCTCAGGCGCGGCAGATCACCGCACAGTTTTCGACCCAACTTCTTATGATCGCCAGTAGCGAAAACACCGCCGCCGCTCATCATGAATCGGGTGATAGCGTACGTAACGTCGGGATTCGACTGGTCACTATCGTCTCGACCGAACAGCCATACTTGCTGGAAATCATCCAGATTAGGCAACGTCGGCGTACTCATGTGATGCCGGACAATGTCGAATTCGTAGCGAGCAGACTGCGTTACAGTGCTTAATGCCAAATCGAGGCTGTCTTCCTTGTTCGGCTCGAAGTTCAATACGCTATCGGCGATAGCCAGAATCCTGATCTTTGGCTTACCAACCACCGCCCCAACCTCCACTTTGATTGTCGCCGCCCCCCGACAGGGAGTAGTGACTAGCAGCAAACGAGTTAGCGAAGGCACCGATCAAGGATACCGAGCAATAGAACGCTCCAAGCCGGACATTGCCTTCATAGACCATCTTTCTGGGATCAGTGCGCCTGAATCTCAGGGTGCGAGAGCCGCTCGCGTCCTCAAACAGCGCTGAGTACAACGCTTCTGGAAACGTCACGTCATAGTCGTCTCCACCGACAAACCCGAACTCGACAACGGCGCCGACTCTGAGCTGGACGGAACTATCGGAAGCATCGCTCCACAAAACGACTAGTTCGAAATCACTGTCTGGAAACTTATCCATCGTTCATCATCCTTATTCGTATTGGAATGTCACGATTCTTGGTGTTCCCGAACAGTCAGGAGTCGCACCAACGACCTCTTACGTCAGTTGCGCGTCAGCCAGTCATGGGTCAGGAGCAGATGCGAACTCCAGTAGCGTGGCGAATGCCAGCGGTGCCAGCGCCTCGCGTCGAGGATAGCTAATTGGGCCTTCTGCAAAGCCAGATCGGGCTGCGCCGGGTTCTGCCTCAACGCGCTGAAGAACGCGTCCGCCAGTTCGGCAGCCGCAGCGTCGTTGACCTGCCACCGCGTTGCCACGACGTCAGCGGAACCGTTTGTCAGGAACTCCCTCGCAAGGCTGATCAGGCCCTCGCCGTAGATGCGTGGCCCAACCGCAGTATCGCAGCCGCTCAGGAAAGTCAGTTCGGCGCTCCAAGGTAGATATCGCACTTCCGTTGTGCTCAGAAAGCCGTTTACCAGACTGCCATCTTCTTGCAATTCGGACAGCACCAGACCCGAGAGCGCGGGGAAGCCGGAATTCAGCACGCCGTGAACCGCAAGCAGAGCGTAGGTAAACTCGCCGCGAGTTTGCAGCAATCGGGCTTTCGACGATTCGTACGACGTCAGGTGAAGTTTTTCCGCGTTAGGAAATACATCAAGAACCCTGATTGCCTCATGTCGACTGCGTGGCAGCGGCTGTAGCCGCAGCAGGCTGCGGCTGGCAGACGCGTCGCCGGAGTAGACGGGGTTGCTGACAGCCAGCACGGAGACTCCCGCGGGATCGGTGCGACGGCGGTCGGGGCTCGCACGACCCACCGCTGCCAGGCTGTGACTGTACGCAATCGCGGCATCGCGAACCAAAGGCCGTCGCGGATCGGTGAATCCCGGAAGGGCGGTGAACGGCACGAGCCAGAGTCCGCCATCGGGGATGACGAGCAAGCGACGCTTGTTGACGAGGCGCGCAGAAAAGGGCCCAAGCGTTTGATCGCGCAATCGCACGAGCATGTCGTGAGTGGCGCGGGAAGTCTGCGGCTCGGCGCGGACTCTGTTGTGGACATCGACCGCGAGCGCCTCAAGAGCTGCCGCGTCGTCGATCCTCGCCGTCATTGCCACATCCCTGTCGATGTACCAAATGACCACGTCTTCAATACCGATAAAGAACTCTACGATAGCCTCATCGGCGGCCAGACGCTTCTGGAGCGCCCTCAATTCGAAGGGCGAGACGTCGCCGATCTGATCGCGGATACTCGCAACTTCGCCCTCAAGCTGTGCCTGCAGCGTGTCGATCCTGGCAAGGCGTCGGGTGCGCGTGAACTCGTCGACGGGCGAGTCGTCCGACAACAGCTGCTGCAGCAGGAAGCGCATTTCGGTGACCTTCCCTTCCAGCGCGTCCAGCCTGCGATCGTCCGGGCCGCCTGCAGCAAACACCGTATTGCGAAACGACCTGGCACGATTGCGCTCGACCCATATCAGTGCGGCGAGCGGTGCGCTCTCTGAGCCGCTCGCATTCAGTTCGAGGTTCACGAGCTGCTCGACAGCCTCGCGGTGCGCGGCGAGCAGCGATGCACGAAGAGTCGGCACGTCGAGCGTCAACCACAAGTCGTCGATAACGCGCATCGCCGCGACGAGCAACTCCCGCTTCCTCGGTCCTGTCGTCAAATGCTCCGCCAAGCGCGCCTGCAGCAGGATCGTCTCGATCTCTCCCAGTCGGTACCGAATACCGGAAAAACTCTTCTTGGCAAGCACTGCCTGCGCGGCCGCTTCCCGCCATCTTTCGCGACCGGCAAGCAAACGAGCAGACGCCAGCCTGGCCTGCGCCCGGAGCAGCTCGGCGCCTCGGTCATCGGCGAGTTGCATGGCCGCTTCGATGTGCTCTTCAGCGCCATCCAGATCGCCCGTCAGAAGAAGCGTCTCGGCAAGCTCGAGGCGGATGCGCGATTGGAGAATCGGATCGTCATCGGCACGACTCAACGCTCGCTGTAGGTTGGCGGTCGCCTCGGCGCCGTCCGAAGCCAGACGGCTCAGCAGAAACAGTGTCACCGCCTCGTCCCGGTAGAGCTTTCCTTCTTCGAAGATCGTCAGGGCCGGTATCAAATGAGTGCGTGCGCGTTCCGGTGCTCCGGTTTCGGCGTACAGGCGGCCGAGCAGTCGATGAGCCCGGGCCGTGTCGTTCTTTCTTCCCACGCGGTCGAACAAGCCCTGAGCCTCGAGAGACTGATTCAGGGCTCTCTGATAGTTACCGGTCTGCAGTTCGAGTTCGGCCCAATTGATCAACACCTTGGCGATTCCGTAGGCGTTGTCCTGCTGGCGGACGAGTTGCAGCGCCTGGACAAAACGCTTCCGGGCAGCGTCCGGCTCTCCGAGGTCGCGGAGCACGACGGCAAGGTTGTAAGTGGCAAAGGCCTTTTGGTCCGCGCGCTCATTCGCCTCGAAGTAGGCGATAGCCCGCGTATAACAATCGGCGGCCTCCCGGAGCTCGCCCAGATGATGGCGGGCGACGAGGCATATGTTGTTGAGCGCTGCTCCGACGATAGTGTGATCCTTCACTGCCTCCGCCGCCTCCAGCGCTGCTTCGAAGTGGGTTCTGGCTTCAGCGATTCGATGACCCTGATCGAGAAGAATCAGGCCGATGCCGTTGTGCACGCGACCGCGCAAAAACCATTCCTCGGTGTCCTCCAGTATCGCCAGCGCCATTTCGTAGTGTTCCAGTGCAGAACTCTGTTCGTCCCAGTGCCGATGCGCTGTCGCCGCCTGATAGTGAGAGTACGCCGTGCGCCAGCCGTCTATCGCTGACCAGGCTGCGGCTGCCCTGGAGTATCGGACTCCGGCCTCGCTGTATCCCTCCTGCGTACCCCTTCCGTACTCGACGCCTGCGCCGGCAGACAGCGACAACGCACGGCGCCGATCGGGCGTCAGCCCGGCCGGATCCAGCACGAGAATCTCGTAACTGCCTCCAGACGCCCCTGGGTTCTTGGCGGCGACCAGAACCCGCGTGCCATTGCCTGCTTCGATAGTTTCCACGCCGAACTCGGCACCCGGCGCGTCCCATTTCGAGGATTCGCCGTCGGCCGTGTCGGCCGTCACAACGACGTCCACGCCGAGCTGACGAATCAACACATATACGCCTTGCGCTCCGCTCGTCGGAAGGACGTACACGTGTTGCTCATCGCCCTCGAGTTCGACGCGCAGCGGTTCAGCAATCTCGAGCCGCAGCTCCGAAGACGTTGCAGGCTCATTTGCGAAAAGCAGCAGCGCCGTGATGCAGGCCGAACGGCCGGACACGGAGCCGGCGCGTCTTCGCGCGCTATCGTTACTCCCCCGGAGGAACGACATCCAATTCGAATGCTATCGGACTGTCGGTCGCGGCTTCCGCCGCACTGAACTCGACACGATAACGGCCGCGCTGCAGACGGTCGCGTTCGACGAGCCACTCGACCCAGGGCCTGCCCGGATCGTTCTCGAACGTCCCCGTCTCCGCAACGACCTGCCCGTCGCCGTCGACGAGCCGCAACTGAACCGAACCGACATCCGTCAGCGAAGCGTCAACGAGCAGCGTAACCCAGCCGTCACCGGTCTCCAGTCGAGGTACCGCTCCGTCACCATCTCGCGCCACTTCCAGGTGAACGGCAGGCGGATTGATATGACTCGGAAGTTGTCCGGGCTCATCTGACGGTCCGCCACCATCGACTAGCAGCGATACCATCGCAACAGCCAGAACGAAGTTGGCCGCCAGAGAAAACGGCAGCGCGTATCGGCGGCGCCTGCCGGCATCGACGTACTCCGGCACCTTTGAGCGAACGTCGTCGAGATTCGGCTCCTTGACCCGAGCCGGCACATCCGAATCGTGCTCTTTGGATGCCTTGGGCTCAACGTTCTCCCGAACACCGTGAATAAGCTTCTCCACGACGTCGATCTCGCCTCGCAATTCTTCGTCGAAGACGAACAGATCCTCGAACGCCGCTGCCTCCTCTTCGCTGAGCTTTCCGAGGACGTAACGCTCGATGACGTTGTATCTTTCGACGTAATCTCGATCCATTGTCTTCTACTCAGCGCCGATCAGGTCGCTGATACTCGAGTGCGCCAGGTCCTTGAAACGTTTGCGCGCACGGTGCAGGACTTTGTTGAACTGCACGGCGTCGAGGCCGAACTCCCGACAAATACGCTCTCTCTCCTCGCCATGGACGAAGAATCGCTTCAGTATCTCGCGATCCCGTTCTACAGATAGCTTGTCCAACAGTGTAGACGCAATTTCCACGGCTTGCGTCCACTTGAGGCGGACATATGGGCCTTCGCTCGGCGACGCCTGTTGCTCGACAAAATCCGTATCCGAGGTTCCGGTCTTCCGAGCTGAAAGGCGAAGATAGTTCCTCGCGACCCGTCGGGTAAACGTATTCAGGTACGCTGGCAAGGCCCGTGGATCGCGTAGCTCGCCGTTTCGCAGCTTGGGTAACGCGAGCAGCCAGACCTGATTGACGAGGTCGTCTATGTCGGACGGGCGGTCCGTCCTGGTTCGGAGGATACGACGCATACCAGGCTCATAGAGCCTGACCATCTCGCTTTCCGCGACATCGTCTCCCCGGGCAATGCGCATCGCGAGTGCCGACGCTCTGGAAGCTTCCGGCGTAGTTCCCGGTTCACGCGGTTTGTTCACGCCCTCACCGTGATCGTCACCGGCTTCGGCCGCGTCGTTGTCCTTATCCCGCACAGCGAAGATGGTCCAGATGTTGGATGCAGCGAGCAGCTAGTGAATCGCAGCTCAGCGTTGTTCTTGTCGTTTTTTGAAACACCATTATAGCGTGTGAAGGCACCTTGACGAAGCCTTTCAACAGACTGATTTCCCATGAGAGTTTCTCTACAAAGGCGACCGCCGGTCAGTGAGCAGAGCCAGCAAAGGTGACAGATCAGACACGGACTGGTGCGACTAACGGATCGCTGCGAACACTGAACCACTATGACGCCGCTTTGTTTCGAGTCCGACACGATGAGAGCAGGCGCAGCGTATGCCTACGGACAACTAACTCGGGGAGGTGAATCTTGATGTTTCGATTCAGTGATGGCTGGAGTAAAGGCAGTAGACGGGCCTCGTCGATTACGGCTGCCTTTGTGGTTCTCGGCATGAGCTTGGTTTCACACGCCGCCGAGGGTGACGCACAGACTATCGAGAACTGCCAGAAACAGGCGAGCGACGCCGTTGGCCTAAGCGAAGAAGCGCGAAACAGAGTCTATCAGGATTGCCTTCAAACCCTACGCGACCGAACGCTTGTCAGAGCGACGATGGGTGTTGCGGGATCGGAGAAGCAGGTGGCAGCCGCCCGCCGTGCGGCTGAAGCCGAAGTCGGAATTGCCCAGATCGATCGGGCTCTGGTTTCGTCACAAAAGGTCGCGAAGCAGCTCAGTGACAGCAATGAGTTCCTCGGCTGGAAGTGGGGTATCGGAGTCGGTGCCGGATTCGGACTGGGCGATGACCGCGTCAGTGAGGCGGAAATCGTAAACGGCGTGGTGAGAGTTACGAAGGACGTTAGCAATGACCCGAGAATCGTGCTGGAGGTACACAACTTCGTGAGGGACTTCGAAATCGGGAACCGCGAAGCGGGTTTCGGCTTGTTTGGAGCTGTCAACTTCGGTGCTGCCGGCGACGACACCCTGACGTCGTTCGGCGGTGGCGTCATGTTGGGGATAAAAAGGGCGGAAGGACCAAATAGTTTCAACATTGGTTTCGGTCTCATGCTTGATCAGGGCGTAAAGGTGCTCGGCGACGGTTTCGTCGAAAACCAGCCACCGCCTGCGATGGAAACGGAAGTCAGATTTCGGGAGGAATCTCAGGCGTCCGTGCTCGTTTTCATATCGACAACATTCTGAAAGACGATCTGGCTTTAGCCGGCGATTCGGCAGACATCTTGCCCCTTGCAGATGGAGCGACACCGGGTTCGCATCAGATCGGACGGAGACTAAAAATGGAAACTCATCGTTTCAGCTACTTGATGGTTCCGGTAATGCTCGCGCTGATCTTGCCCCTTGGCGCGCTAGAGGCTGACGAAGTCACGAAACAGACGCAAACAATCGACTTCAAAGGCCTTATCGGGCAACTGTGCGAACCGACATTCTGGAGGGCGGTTGGTATTACGATGCTATTCGGCGCAATCGGTGGATTCGTATACGAGCTAATAGCACTCAAAGGTATGGTCGAATGGATACACAAGCCGAATGAGGAAGAGGCGAAAGACTTTCCTCACGCTACGCACAAGTCTGTTTACGATCTTGGCGTTTTCTCGCGACTTGTGATCGGCAGTACGGCGGCGTTGATCGCACTTTGGGTGATCACTCCGGACAGCACGCTTGCCTGGCTCGCGGTCGCGATCGTTGCGGGATCCGCGGGCACATCGGTGTTCCAGTCACTACAGGACCGGTTGCTCGCCGCAATAAAGTCCAGGCAAGTCCTGGAGCTGAAAAGCGATCTGAAAAACGTCGAAAGCCAACTGACGATGATCGGCGAGGCTATGAAGACGCAACAGTACGATACCGCGACCGAGCTGGCTTTCGCGGCGAAGGCGCTCGCTGGACGCCACAACGTCGTGGACGAGTCGAATAGCGACAACCCGTAGGTGCACAGCAGGAAGACTATTGCAGAGGAGGATCGTTCGTGAGTGAAACTTACATTGTATTTCCCCATGACAGGCTCGGACCGCGCATCAGCGAGTATGCCGCCGCACCGGAGCAGCTATCGCTGGCGAGCGCGGATATCGCACAACGTACCCTTCAGGCGGCGGGAATCGAGCCAGAGCGCGTGTTCACCGATTCCGGTGCTGTGGACCGCGGCGGCAACATTGTCGAACTGACGCTCGAATCCATAGCCGCGGGCAGAGACGAGAGAGCTCCCCGCGTACTCGAGACGCTCGACGCCATTCTCATTGACGACCCGACCGATGAGCAGCTAAACAGACTGCGGGAATACGGCGATGTCATCGAGAACTTCGAGGTTCCGCTTGTCGAACCCATCGAAACGGCGGACAGCTCAGGTGACGAGCGCTGGCACCTGGAGAAAATAAACGTCGCCGCGGCCTGGAGCCAGGGAATTAAGGGTAACGGCGTTCGGATAGGTATTCTCGATACCGGAATCGATGCGTCGCACCCAGATTTCTCCGGGAAGAGCATCAGCTTCGCGGAGTACGACAGCAACGGCTTTCTGGTTTCGACGACACCGCGCGATGCAGGTACACACGGAACTCACGTAGCCGGCCTTGCGGCAGGAGCAACGTATGGCGTTGCACCGGAAGCAGATCTGGCGGTCGCGGCAGTGCTGACGACCAAGACAAACGGCGGCATGGCCGGCAACGTTGCCCAGATTCTCGCGGGCTTCAATTGGCTCGCTCATGCCAACCACGCCACCACAGGCATCAGCCAGTGCTCGGTCATCAACGCATCCCTTGGCGGCAGCGGTTACCGGGACTATTTGCACTCCAGTGTCGAAGTAGTGCGTCAGGTACCGGGCGCACTGCTCATCGCTGCTATCGGAAACGCGGGCCGCAGGGGAGTGAACAATCATAGTAGTCCAGGCAACTACGACAACGTCCTGGGCGTCGGCGCGACAGATCCGGCCGACCTCTCGGCCGACTTCTCCGACTGGGGCATCGAAACGACGCACGGTGTACTGAAGCCCGACCTCTCGGCACCCGGCGTGAGCGTCTGGAGCGCGGTTCCTGGCGGCGGCCATGCACCCAAGAGCGGCACGTCGATGGCGAGTCCGCTCGTCGCCGGCGCCGCCGCTCTGCTGGTGGAGAAGTACCCGTCGGATCGTCGCAGACCGGCAAGTTTGCAAGTGAGGCTGTTACGAGCGGTCGATCTGGCACCCGCGGCAGACCCACGAAACACGGTGTCCGGGTACAATAAGATCGGCGCCGGACGGCTGGACTTGGCATCGATCTAGCACGAACCGGTAAACCGACGGGGATTGTGAGGTCCGATTCTTGATAACGGAACGTTTTTCCAAGCTGTTGAAAGAATCGCGGCCGGAACAGAGCATTACCGGTGTTCTGCTGTGGAAGCCGGCAACCTGGAATCAGCGCGGATTCACCAGCGGAGCCGAGGTTCGCATTGCGAAAAAGCCGATTCTGGAGCGCTTCGCTTCGGATGACGGTTTCGTAGTAAACGATTTTGACGCGTTACCGAATGCCGTGGTACTCGGGTGCGCGCGCGACTGGCAGCGAGTGCTTGACTCCGGTGCATTCGATCTCGATGCTCCCGAGATCGTACTGGACGTCAACTTCGAGGTGCCGATGATTGACTGAACAGCGGCCGGGTCGATAGCGTTCGCATGCTCTGAGGCGTTACATCGGAGTCGTTGTTCGCACGCTGCGGTTCGCCGGATGTCAGGCGCAAGCCGATGACGTCGAGGCCGGTCAGCCGCAGAGCGACCGACGCCACCCGGATCACGAACGCCGACAGGCTCAACAGAACGAAGCTCGACAGCGCCGTGCCCATGGCCGTTCCGGCCAGACGCGCTGGCTTCCGCCAGCGCCTCGCCGAGCTGCCCGGCCTGCGTCACCCGCAAAGATGCTCACGGCCGGCTTCGAGCAGCCGATTCCACAGCACGTGCAGGTAGGCCGAGGGATCGTCCTCCCGGGCCAGGTCCCGGTACCTGAGTACCGCGCCCTTGAAGCCGTCGACGTACCACGTCGTTCCAGCCGGCAGCCCGACATTTTCGAGCGCCTCCGGATGTGGATAGGCCGTCACGTAGAAGTACGGCTCCGGCACGAAATCGTCGCCGAAAAGAAAACCGAAATTCATCTGTTTGTCGGCGCTCTCCTCGTCGGCGGGATCCTGACCCTTTACGCGCGTCCCGGGCAACCACACCATCGCCAGATCGAAGTGGTGCGGCCACACCTGGATCGGACTGGTCTCCTCGCGAATGCCGGCGCGCAGTTCTTCGAGCGCGGCCGCCACCGACGCATGCACCCGGTGCAGCTCACGGGCGACCTGTGACGAGTAGGCCGGATGCGGCTCGTCGCTGATCGCATCGTCGTCAGGGACCCCACACTCCCGGTTTGCGTCTACACCCGCCATCCCGAGTTGCTCGCGAACGAACCGGGCGATCTCACGCGCCGACTGCCCGCAGAGATTCAGGCTGGCCATGCCGAGATCGTGCGTGACCCGGATCGCGCTGCTGCCGCAGTCGAGCTCCAGCTCGAAGTCCGGGTGGGCGCGGATGACGCCCGTCGTCAGGCCGCGTAGCCCCGGCCGCAAACTGATGTGCCACCAGTGTTTGCGACGCCGGCGGTGACCTTCGGCCCAGTTGCCGATGACCTGGGCGTAGGCGTGCAGTGCATCGCGGGTCGGACCGATGACGTCCGGATCCAGCGGCGGAAAGCGTTCGCCGATCATCCCCGCGCTCCCACGCCGCCGTAGGCGACGCCGGCCAGATCGGCCATGTCGCGCTTGAAGGTCGTCAGGTCGTCCGCGTTGAACTCCGACAGATGTCGATGGCCCGCTGCGCGCGCAAGTACCGTCATCAGCTCCACGGCCGCCTGGAAGAAGCGGGCGAGACGCTCGGCGGCTATGTCCACGGGCAGGCGTGAACGCAAGTGCGCCTTCTGCGTCGCGATACCTACCGGGCAGTTGTTGGTGTGGCAGGCACGCATCCCGAGACAGCCGATCGCCTGGATCGCGGCGTTGGAAACGGCAACGCCATCGGCGCCGAGCGCCATGGCTTTTGCGAAATCGGCCGGCACCCTCAGTCCACCGGTCGCGATCAGCGTTACGCCGTCCGCTTGCGAGCGGTCCAGGTGACGCCGCGCGCGCGCCAGCGCCGGTATCGTCGGTACCGAGATGTTGTCGCGGAATATCAGCGGCGCCGCTCCGGTTCCGCCGCCGCGGCCGTCCAGGATGATGTAGTCGACGCCGACTTCGAGCGCCGCGTCGATGTCTTTTTCGATATGCTGCGCCGAGAGCTTGAAGCCTATCGGAATGCCGCCGGTCTTTTCGCGCACCTGGTCCGCGAAATCCCGAAACTCCGCAAGCGTGCTCCACTCGGGAAAACGCGCTGGCGAGATAGCGGGCGTGCCTTCCTCGAGTCCGCGGACCTCGGCGATCTTGCCCTTCACCTTCTCACCGGGCAGGTGGCCACCCGTACCGGTCTTCGCGCCCTGCCCGCCCTTGAAGTGAAACGCCTGGGCCTTCTGCACCTTGTCCCACGAGAAGCCGAAGCGCGCCGACGCCAGTTCGTAGAAATAGCGGGAGTTCGCGCCCTGCTCCTCGGGCAGCATGCCGCCTTCGCCGGAGCAGATGCCCGTGCCCGCAAGCTCCGAGCCTTTCGACAGCGCGACTTTTGCCTCGAAAGACAGCGCGCCGAAGCTCATGTCAGAAACGAACAGCGGGATGTCGAGCACGAGAGGCTGCTTCGCGTTCGGCCCGATCACGAGATTCGTGCCTACCGGCTCATCGTCCAATAGCGGCAGCTTGTGTAGCTGACCGACGACGAACTGCAGGTCGTCCCACTTCGGCAGTTCGTCGCGCGGCACGCCCATCGCGGAAGCCGGGCCGTGGTGACCCGTCTTCGACAGGCCGTTGCCTGCGAGCTCGCGGATAAAGTTGACGTAGGGCTCTTCCGGCGCGCCGTGCGGATCCTGATAAGCGCCCTGGTATGCGTCGCGATCGAAAGGCTGGGGGTTGTCGACAGCCCATGCCGCAATTTCGTCCTCGTCGACGAATACCTGGCCGTCGTCGATCCAGGCGGAGAACTTGTGCAGCACTTCGGCGTTGTTGTACTCGCTGACGCCCGTGTCGAGGCGGTAGTCCCAGTTGTGCACGCCGCAAATGATGTTGTGACCGTCGACGTGGCCGTCCGCCATCAGCGCGCCGCGATGAAGACAGCGCCCGTAGAGTACGCTGACATTGTCGTCGTAGCGGGTGACGACGAGGTCGACGTCCGCTACGAGCGCATGCGCGGGCACGCGGTCTTCCAGTTGGTTCCAGGCGATGATCGATACCTTGTTCATTGGCGATCCCTGTTGCTCGAAAGTTCGGTGTCGGGCATGCCGCCCCGGAGCGGCATGTCGGCGACGGGTTTCTTCTCTTCACAGCGGTCCATGCGCGACACAGCGCGCGCATAGGCGGTTGCCAGCGGCGCTGCCGTCAGACCATGAAGCAGTGTACTGAGCGCCACGGTCAGGACCGTGACGGAAAGAATATCCTGGGCATGGCGGATCTCTGCCTCCTCGAGGATCAGCAGCACGAACAGGATAGAGGCGAGACCGCGCGGGCCAAACCAGCCCAAAAAGGCGATCGTCGGAAGCCGTACCCCCGATCCCAGCAGCGAAAGCGCAATCGGCGCCATCCGGATCAGCGTGAGACTCAACACGGCATAGGCGAGATGTGCCCAGTCAAAGCCGGCGATACCTTCCGGCAGCAGCGCGAGACCGAAGACGAGAAAGGTGATCAGCATCAGAATCTGACCTTCCGTCTCCATGAACTCGAACAGGAAGTCGCATTCATTCCTGATGAAATTGCCGAACGCCATACCGCCGACGAAGGCCGCGATGAAACCGTTACCGCCGACGGCTTCCGCGAGCAGATAGCAGAGCCCCGCCAGCGCCAGGATTGCCATGCCCTGATAGGGCTCGCTGATCCACTTGTGCTCGGCCGCGTTGTCGATCAGGCGGCCGCCAAGGAAACCAACGACCGCGCCGACGGCAGGGCCCAGGGTAACCTGCAGCACGCCGAAGCTCACCCAGTCGTCCGACCCGGTGGCGCCGTGGGCCGACGCCAGCGCCGCGAACAGCAGCACGGCCGGCAGCGCGATGCCGTCGTTGAGGCCGCTCTCGATGTTGATGGCCTGGCGTATCCGGACCGGAACCGCCGGGTTGCTGACGACCGCCTGGCCGAGCGCGGCGTCGGTCGGTGCAAGCAGCGCCGCCAGCAGGGCGGCCTCCCAGAAGCCGAAATCCGGAAAGACCGCGATCGCGATCCCGGTGCCCAGCGCGATCGCAAGCGGCAGGCCGAGGACGAGCATGCGCGCCGGCAGATTGTGATCCTCGCGCACGCGCTTCAGGTCGATCCTCGCGGCATCGGCGAACAGTACGAGCACGAGCGTCAGCTCGGCGACGATGTGCAGGAACTCGTGACCGGGCGCCATATCCACGACGCCGAACCCGCCCGGCCCGACGAGGAACCCGAACGCGACGAACACCATCGGCGCGGTAACCGGCCACCGTTCGATCCGTCCGGAGACCAGCGCAAACGCCAGATAGCCCGCGACGACGACTGCTAAGCCCAATATTTCCATGCTTCCCCTGCGACGGCCCTTCGTTGTCGGTTTTGTCTGCGGGCCGCCGGTTGCTACGCCGAGTCTAGGACCTGCCGACGACCACTTCCACCAGACGCAGCCTAGCGCCGGTCGGTTACAGTTGAATCGCGGACGTGCCGAAGGACCGCGTCGCGGCAATTCCGGACGCGCGGGAGTCGTAGGACATTTCCGTTCGCTGCCGCGCGAACCTGACAAATCCTGACAATCCTATGGGTTGCGCTGACCCATTCCGATGCCGCGGGCTTCTATGCTAGAGCTCCCTCAAGGTATACGACCGACACAAGGAGCACGATGATGAGAGTTCACGCCATTGTATTGCTGACCGCCCTGTTCGCCGCGGCGGTCGCAGCGCCTGCCGGAGCAAATCGCATGGGACCGCCGGGATTCCCGGGCGGCGGAGCGCTGCCCGATCCGGGTCTGATGATCGAGCACATGGCCGATTACCTGGACCTCGACGCTACACAGCGTGCAGAGCTACAGAACATCGTGGAAGCCGCGAG
Source organism: Woeseiaceae bacterium (assembly GCA_028277185.1). Classification (GTDB taxonomy): domain Bacteria; phylum Pseudomonadota; class Gammaproteobacteria; order Steroidobacterales; family Woeseiaceae; genus UBA1847. Next base: position 24,337 of record JANQGQ010000026.1, on the reverse strand, counting down.
ACCCGAGTTCGAGGCGCTCCGCGCGCAGCTGCGGGCCAATCGGGAGGCAATGCAATCTCTGGATGCCGAAGTTCCCGGCTACTGGACGCAACTCAACGATATCGCGATCTCGAACGGGCAGCTTGCAACCGACGGTACGCTGCTGTTCACCCGTGTCCGCACCGAGATCCGGGCGGTGCTGACCGAAGAACAGCGCGACAAGCTGGCACGTTCCCGGGAACGCATGCGGAACGCCTTCGAGCACCGGGCGATGCGACAGTGACGCGACCGCGCCGGCGGCCGCGACACCCCGGTTGTGGCCTCAGTCCGGATCGAGTGGCGATTCCCCACGGGTGACGGGTGCCTCTGCCGTCAGGTTCAATCGCAGCCGCTCGTCCTCGTCGGTCCACAGGCCGCCGGCCCGTTGTTTCGCCGTATCGAGCAGCCGTATCGCCTCGTCCCAGTTGCCCTCGCGCGCGGCCACTGCAGCCGACAGCGCAAGCACCTGATAGATTTCCGGCGCCGCATCGCGCGCAAGTCCGAGATACGCAAGCGCAAGATCGTCGCGTTCACGCCCGATGCTCAGCCGTCCGAGCAGAGCAGCGGCTTTTGCCCGGCGGACGCGGTCGCTGCCCTGCTCGGCGACTCGGTAGGCCGACTCCAGGGCCTGGGATGCTCCTGCCATGTCGCCTTCCGCCAGCAACGCCCGACCGCGCAGGCGATAGGCGTCGGTCGCCTGCGGCGTCATCACGGCGTCCTCGTCGACCAGTACCTGATCGGCCGCTGCCAGCGCGCCGGCAACGTCGCCCCGATCCAGCGCCACGCGGCCGCGCTGAATCTCCACCCACATCGCACCGACCGGGTCGTTCGTTTCCTCGACGATGACCGCGGATTCAGCGACGAGTTGCGCGGCTTCCTCGTGCCGCCCGCGCAGCCGTGCGATGTCGGCCAGTTCGGTCAGCGTGGCGGCCGCGTTGGTCCGCGCCCCGATATCCCGACTGAGCGCCAGCGCCTCCTGAAACATCGCTTCGGCACCGTCGAGATCGCCTTGCGCCAGGAGCGCTTTACCAAGGCGCCGAATACTCGCGGCTTCTCCCCAGCGTTGGCCGATGTCTCTGGCGATATCCCGCGACTGCTCGGCCAGCGTGCGCGCCGCGGCAAAGTCGCCACGGAACTGGGCCACCTGCGACAGCGAGTAGAGCGACACGGCTTCCTGATTCTGCAGACCCTGCTCGCGAAACGCGGTGAGCGCCTGCTCCATGTAGCGTTGCGCATCCTCGAGCTGGCCTCGATCCATTGCGTTGTTGGCAAGCCCGCCAAGTATGTATCCGGGCGTGGCCTCGAGGCCCGCATCGTTGAACGCCGTCGCCGCACGCTCCAGCAGAGCGCGTTCCTCGGTAAGCTCCTGCCGCCGACCGGCAATGATCGCCATATTGTTCAGCACCTGCCCCTGCTCGAAGCTCATTGCAAGCGCCTCGAAAACGGAAAGGGCTTCCTCGTACAAGGGTTGCGCGGTGTCGAAGTCGTCCCTTCGCAGATAGGTGGTACCGAGCACGAACAGCGACGTAGCCTCTTCGAGCGCACGACCGTCGCGTCGTGCCTCCTCGACGAGCGTACCGAGTATGTCCGCCGCGCCGACCGGATCGCCGCGGTTCAGGATGACGGTCGCAAGCGCGTGACGCGCCCAGAAATTGTCGGGCTCCTGGCCGACGGCCGCCTGCAGCAGCGTGTAAGCCTCTTCGAGATTGCCGCGAAGGATCTGATCACGACCCCGCGCATAAGCCTCGTTGACGAACACGTCGTCCGAGATGACCCGGGCTACGAGGGTCGTTCGCCTCGCCCCCGCCACGCGGTCATCGATGACCCGGCGCAACTCCGTGACGAGTCCCAGCGGCTCGTTGCCCAGAAGCTCCACATCGCTCCGCGAGCCGTCTTCGGCAACGATCTCCGCCTCCAGCCGATAGAGCTGCCCGGGTTGCTCCAGCGCGGCGCGTACGAGGTGCGTCGCGCCCAACTGCTGGAGCAACTGAAGCCCCACGTCACCGGCCTCCGCGTCGTCGGACGCGCTGCGCGGTCTTTCCAGTATCGCCACGATTTCGCTGGATGCAGCGACGCGCAAACCACTTTGCTGCTGCAACTGGCCCGCCAACACGTCCATCAGGCCGAACCGAATCCAGTCCAGATTCGGATCTCCGGTCGCGTTGTCGATGGGCAGCACGGCGATCCTGGGTACGCCGACCGCCGATTCTCCCGCGGGTTCGTCGGACTGCGGAAACAACGCGATCGCCAACACGACTAGCGCAACGGCAACCGCTCCAGCCGCCAGCGCCAGACCATTGCGCGGCTGCAAAATTGTTTCCCGCCCGCTCGCACCCGACGCATCGGTGGACACCGAAACCCGGGCGTCGGCGACGGACACCGAATCGGACGCAACGAGGTCGGCAACGAAGCGATAGCCGCGGCCGTGCACGGTCCTGATGCTGTGCTGGCTGTCAGCATCGTCGCCGACGGCCCTGCGGGCTTTCATGACACAACGCGACAGCGAGGTTTCGGATACGAACGTCCCTGGCCAGACCGCCTCGAGCAGTTGGTCCTTCGTTACGACGCGCTCCCGGTTGTGCAGGAGGAAGGCCAGAAGATCGAATACTCTGGGCTCCATTGAGACGACGTCACCGTCGAGCAACAGCTCGCGGCTCTGCAGTCGCAACTCGTAGTTGCCGAAACGGTAGACATCGGTCGGTGCCGAATCGTTCGGCATGGCGAAGAACCTCTCGCTTGGTTTGCCCGGCAGCCGAGCCGGGCAATTTAGCACACCAGGTCTCTGAAAGAACGCCGGGCACGGGTCGGGTAGTCCGGCCCGGCAACATCGTTGCAAGAGAAACCGATTGCGTTTCAGCTATCTACCGAAAAAGGCCAGGAACACCTCACCCGTTTGCCGTGGTTGCCCGCCTGCAAGAGCCGCGCTTCTCCCGCCGGCAGTCCGTTACTCTGTCCCGTCGTCGGACGGTTGGTTCAGTCGACCTGGGAGAGTAGCGCACGGCGGCATCCGGGCGGCTATACTCGCGCGCAATGTCTGCAGAGACGATCGATGAGGGGAAGGTGTGTACGTCGTAACCAACCGTGAAGTCGTCAGCGGCAAGACCGGGCTCGAGCAATTCGGCAAGCGCGTCAACGCCAAGGGCCCGAACGAACTCAGGCTGGCCGAAGTTACGCGGCGCGGCCGGGGCTGGCAGGTCGAATTTCTGAACGACGAGCTGCCGAAAACCCTGGCCCGCCAGCTGATCCGCGAACACGAGCTTCCGCTGAATCCCGCTGACCGACACTTCGCCAGCCTCAAGGTGGCGTGCGACCTCGCCGATGAGGCGCGTTCACGGAAGCGTCATATCCTGTTTTTCGTTCACGGCTACAACAACGACATGGAAGACGTCGTCAAGCAAGCCTATGCGCTGCAGGAGCGGTATCGGGTCATCGTCGTACCCTTTTCGTGGCCGGCGAACGGCGGCGGCGTGTCCGGGACCGCCAGCTACAAGTCCGACAAGCGCGACGCGCGGGCATCGACCGGCGCGATGGAGCGCGCAATGCAGAAGGTTCATGGATACCTCAGAGGTCTGACGGAGGCGCGGCGGCAGGCGCTGTGGCGGGAGGCCGGCGAGCGGCACCCGAACAACAACCCGGAGCGTGAGGCGCTGTATGCGAAGCTACTCGATCGGGACTGCCCGTTCACGGTCAACGCCATGTTCCACAGCATGGGTAACTACCTGCTGAAACACATGCTGAAGAGCAGCATCGCGGACGGGACGGGGCTGATCTTCGACAACGTCGTGCTGGTCGCCGCCGACACCAACAACCTGGACCACAGCCTGTGGGTGGAGCGGATTCAGTTCCGTAAGCGGCTGTTCGTCACGATCAACGAGGACGACTACGCTCTGGCCGCTTCCCGGGCGAAAGCGGGCTCGGAACAACTGGCGCGCCTCGGACACTTTCTCCGCAACCTCAACGCCCGCAACGCGCATTACATCAACTTCACGGACGCTCCGTGGGTCCGCAAGTCACATTCCTATTTCAACGATCCCGCGAAGGACAACGAGCAGGTACGGGAGTTTTTCGCCCGCGCCTTCACGGGCGACACGGCAGAGGATGCGCTGCGCTTCCACGACGAGGGAAACTGGTACGGATTTCGGTAGTCCGGCGCGCGTACCGGTCTCAGTTGTCCGGTGAGATGCCGAGCTGCGTCTTGAGCGCCGAGACCTCGGCCTCAAGTTGCTCGACGCGAGCCGTCAACGCGGCGATCGACGCCTGCTGCGGCGACTCGGAACGCGCTACCGTTGCAGGCTTCTGCGCCGCTTCCTCGGCGTAGGCCTCTACGTCGACGGGGCCGTAGAAGAGGTGCATGTACTCGGAGTCTTTGCGGCCGGGGGTTCGGGGAAGCTTGACGGCAAGCGCACCGGCCTCCCTGTCGATCATCGCTCCCAGCGTCTGAACAACTTCGGTATTGTCCGCGAAGCTATGCAGACGGCCGCCGCGGGAACGCAGCTCGCCCGGCGTCTGTGCACCACGCAGTAAGAGCAGACAGACGATCGCGACCTCGGCCGGACTGAGCTGCAGCTCACTGTAGCGGGTGTTGCACAGGCGCTGCGAATACTTGTCGGTTCTGCTCTTGAAGTTCTCTTCGCGGCGAACGAGGTGCTTGTCCTCCAGTCCGCGGACGGTGTGCTCGACCTCACCTTGCGTGAGGCTCATTACCGGGTCCCGCGACGATTTCTGATTGCAGGCGTTGGTAAGCGCGTTCAGGGTGAGCGGGTATTGGTCAGGCGTGACGATGGACTTCTCGATCAGGCAGCCGATCACGCGGGCTTCTTTGTCGTTCAGTGTTTCCAGCACATTCGATCCTCAGGTGGGGATCGAATTGTAGCGTCGTGAGCGTCTGGTTTCCCACCGCGTCGCGCGATTCTCCTGACGCGATAAGCGTTGTGGTATACAAAGAAGTACTAACAAACACCGGAACGAACGTGCAAGACGAACCCGACGGTATCGCCGGCCGTATTCGGTCGGCTCGACAGCGCGCGCAGATGGATCCTGCCGCACTCAGAACACGACTTCGGGAATACGGCATCGATTTGTCCAAAACGGGACTACACCGGCTTGAAACGACCGAGCCGAAGAACCCGAATCTTAAGATCATTGAGGCAATCGCCGAAGTCACGAGAGTGTCGCCGGGCTGGATACTTTTCGGCAAAGGGCCCAGCGTTCCCGATACCGAGGTAGGTGCCGCGATTCGCAGCCGCGTAATCGACACCATTGAACTCATGGCAGGGGCGCTCGATTTGACGGCTCGCCAGGAATCGACTTTGCATAATTGGCTGGAGTCTGTCCGCAAGACCAAGCCGAAGGCCGTCAACAAGCCCTAGTTTCCCTGGCCGCCGATGCGGCGTTCACTTTCCCGGAACATTCGTTCACTTTTCTGTTGACAGCCGTGTTCTACGGCGTATACTCCCGCGCACTATGAAGCTCTCGATTCAACAGTTCGGTTTAGCAACCGTCGCCAAACGGCGCTGGCAGTCTTATGCCAACGTCGATGGAGACGGTGGCCTGCGCCTGTCCGGTATGAAGCGCATACCGGCGCATACGGCGTTCGACCGTTGTGAATCGCTTGCGGTGAACCTCATGATCGATAGTGGGGAACCGATGACTTAGCCTTCCCGAATACCGTTTCTGGAAGGCTCGACTTTCGAACCTTCCAGGGAAGCTCCAGACAAGAGACCCCGGTCGGTTCGTACCCACCGGGGTTTTTTTGTGCCCCGCTGGTTTGCTCTTTAACAATGCGGATTGTGTAGATGTCGGGGCGGAGTCTTTCATGGGAAAGGCTGCGGCACTCAGACCCGGCCGTGCGCGTTTGCGCCTGCCCCGACATGCTGATGTGAAACGGCCGCGCGCCCGCGCGGTCCGGTTCACGGAAAGCAACGATGTACCAAAACCCAGATGAGTCGTCCGGGTGACGACGGCGGACTGTTACTCCGCGGTGAGCGAGGTTCGAGTCCTCGATCTGGGGCCACGGCTCCGTGGTGAAATGGAATCACATGCCCCTGTCACGGGTAAGTCCGGGGATCGAAACCCCGTGGAGCCGCCAATCAAAGTCCGGGTACGGGGTACAGCCGGTTCTTATATGACCAGTTTGCTGAGTTCGAGTCTCAGACGGACGACCAATGCTCCCGTAGCCCAATTGGAAGAGGCAACAGGCTTAAACCCTGTTTCGGTGCTGGTTCGACTCCAGCCGGGAGTACCAAATCGTGACCCTCTCCGGTGGACCCGGTGGCGGCGCTTCGAACGCTGCTTATGAAAGTTCGATTCTTTCAGAGGGTTCCAGATCCTCCAACAACGCCGATGTAGCTGAGAAGGATTAGCGCCGGGTTGAAGCCCCGGAGAGAGTGGATCGTTACCATTCGTCGGCACCAGATCCCAGGCAAAGGACCCAGCAGAGCCGTCGAAGCCCAGCCTTCAAGGTTCGATTGATCACTGAATTCAAGGTCATCGACTTCGGTCGAGGCCTGTTTAGCGGCCTGGCGCTGCTAACCGTCGGCAACGGCGAGAAAGGGACGCTCCCATGGCGTTTCGCCGGAACCCGAGGTTTCGGTCACTCCAGGCAATTCGGCCTCCGAGTCCTCGACTGTATCGGGGATAGCGGCCAAGCGATGCGCGGAAGTAACGTGACTGATGCACCGGCGATCGCCGGGAATGCAGGTCCGCCAAAGAACACGTGGTGGTGCAACCCACTATACCAACATCGTCAACCGTGAGGGGTAACGAATAGTGCAGTGAGTACGAGCCTTGCAAGCAAGTGCGACTGTGCAGACGGCAAGGGTTCTGGTGTGCAGCCAGCGTCCTCGTCGTCGATCAAGTAGCCGGCAGGTGAACGATACTCGGCGTGTCGTATTTCGTCGTCCAAAAGGCGACGAAGCGACTGAGGCGCGCACGTCGAAATGGGGTTTGCGTTTTTAGCTCAGTGGAGAGAGCTATCGCTCCAAAGCGATTGGTCGCGGGTTCGAATCCCGCATTACGCACCAACATGTGAAACGCAAAGACGCGCCTCGGTACGTGTCGAAAGTGGCTTAAGGCCGAAGCCTTCCGGCAATTCGGCGGTTTGAACAGCCGCAAGCTGTTCCGATCTTGGCAGTGCGCCGCACGGTTGGGTAGCCCCCATTCAGAGCCTCGCAAGGCTCACGGTAAGCAAACTGCCGACTAGATGCGTACGACGAGTGAACCGCCTCACTCCAAAAAAGGCAGTCATGGCTATCTACTGTCGCGTCGGCTCAGGCCGGGCGGCGGTGGACAAGCGGGCAACTGCCGCCGTGCAAGCGGCAGGTACTCCCGCCAAAGGGTAGCTGTAAACGGCTTAGTCTCGGCCGTCTCCTATTTGGCTGCGGAAGCTCAACGGCGGAGCGCCGGATTGTCGCTCCGCAGCGCCGCATCACCGATCCGGTGGGCGAATGGTTAAGCCACGAGGCTTTCAACCTCGGGATTGCAGGTTCAAATCCTGTCCGGATCACCATTCAACATGTCTTCGGAGGCACTATGAACATCAAGGATATTGTGAAAGACAATACCGTTCGATTCGTTCGGTATCGCCAAGGGATTGCCTATTACGGCGTCAACGTACCCGCCGAAGGCAACTACATCTTTCCTGTTCCGCTCGAGGACATCGGCGACGCCACCCTCGAGCTCGAAGACAAGGCGATTCTCTTCATGCGCTACATACGGCGCGCGATCAGAGAAGGATCGTTCGTTCCTCTGGCGTCATGACTCTGTAGACCGATAGCTCAGGAAGCAGAGCGCGCGACTGATATTCGCGAGGTCGGCTGTGCAATTCAGCCTCGGTCTACCACTTTTTCTGGAAGTAGCTCAGCCTGGTCAGAGTACTCGGCTTGGAACCGAGACAGCGCTGGTTCGAATCCAGCCTTCCAGACCAAATTCTATAGGGAGACTCGCAAGGCTGGCGTGCTTATCCGGCTTGAACCCGGTGATGCCCTTACGGGTTTGGGAGTTCGATCCTCCCAGTCTCCGCCAACTAACGACGGTGAGTGTAGCTTAATGGCAAAGCCCCAGGCCGTGACCCTGGTTGATATCGGTTCGAGTCCGTTCATTCACCCCAAAACCATGGAGAAGTGGCCGAGTGGTTTAAGGCGCTCGTTTGCTAAACGGGAGGGGCCAGGCGTCCCACCTAGGTTCGAATCCTGGCTTCTCCGTCATATCTACCCGCGACTTCTTGAATCAGAGTAACGGATTAACACCGTCGCATTGCGTGATGAACAACCGCCTGTCAATCGCAGACTCAGACGCCTACTTATCGCTAGGGCTGTGTGTCCGTTTGACCTACAGTGGCGGCTTGACCAAAGCGGTGGTGTCGGTCAACTTTCGGCCAATAGCGAACACTGGATCAACCCTAAGACAAGTCGTCACTTGTCGTGCATGGAGTTGTCGTTGAGGATCTGCGCGGATGAGAACGCGTATCCTATTCCGACGTTGGCGGACCTCAAAATCTCGGCCGATAGCTGCTTCACTTGTGCTTGGCCTGCAGTAAGCGCTTGCTTCAAGTCGATTCCACCCATGGAGATGTTGGCCCCGCCTGCCGTCAAAACTTGAATGTTGGTATCGAAAGCTCTCATTAGATCATCGAACAGCTTAGATAGCCCAGTACCCTTTCGTGTAATTATTCCGATTACGTTCTCCGTGTCGAGGTCGACTAATGGGCCGCCAGAATTGCTCTGGTTGACGCTCGCGTCAATCTGAATAATGTCGACGCCTGCATTTCGATACGTAGAGGAAATCATGCCCCGATGACAGACTAGGTTTGAATGCTCTAATGGAAAGCCCAGAAACAGCACATCACGACCGACAAGACGTTTACTCGGGAGATTGAAGGAAAACTGTGCCAGATTGCTCAAGGGCAACTCACCTCCATCAAGAATGGCAAAGTCGTAGTGGTCCTCATCCGAGCCCGATATCATCCAGCCAGAGAATTCACTATACGAGACACTGAGTTCCTGCCTTGATCTAGCGTCTTCGTCAGGCTGCCAACCTAACCTTACTTCTACATCAGGCGGGGCGTTGAATACGTGGAAGTTCGTGATCAGCTTGTCGTTAGTCAAGAAACCTGAGCCAGAGCCGATTCTCATGGCCGCCCGGAAGAATTGTATGTGTATTACACCCGAGCGGTGTCGCTGCACATAATCTGAGACGGAGTTGATAGTGGACTCCTAAGTACTTTTTCGTTCGCGTATTGGAGCATATCGCCCGATACGGGGATTAGTTGTGAACGGCCATTTTGACTTCGTCGCAGAAGTTGATAGTACCCTGAAACCAGCCGGTCAAGCGTCTGCCGATTGATTTCAGATGGAAGTTTAGGCGCCAGACCCTGACCGGTTCGATCAGCTTGATTGGACAACTCCTAGTCAAGCGCTGCGACCTAGGCTCTTTGCGGTGCGCCCGCAGAAAGAGGCGGAAGTCGATGATCTGGCAAAGGGGTTAAACTGTGCGGTCCAGTTTCTGCTTTACCGCTCTTGGCATAGTGGCTGTGCACCTGGCTTTTACCCAGGTGACGGGAGTTCGATTCTCTCAGGGCGGACCAGTTCAATGCGGGCATAGCTCAATCGGTAGAGCACGACGGCGCCACCGTCGGGGTTGTGGACTCAACCGAGCAGCGCGCAGCGCTGCGACAGACGTTGTCGCGTAGCGACGACGAGCAAGCGTCGCTTGCGTTCAATCTCCACTGCCCGCACCATGTTGTCCGATAGCTCAGTTGGTCAGAGCGCCGCTCTTACAAAGCGGAGGTCGTCGGTTCGAATCCGACTCGGGCTACCAGGGTTGAGCTTGCAAGCGGCGTTCAGCGGTTCGGGTTTTGATCCCGTCTGGCGCACTCAAGCTCCCATCGCACGGTGTGTACCGAGCGTATCGTTAGCACTCAGCCGCCTACGGGAAATTAGCTCAGTTGGTTAGAGCATCAGGCTGATAACCTGAAGTCGCAAGTTCGAGTCTTGCATTTCCAACCTGACCGCGACGCGGTCTCAAGGCAAAGGCCCCAAAGCCTGCGGTTCGAATCCGCCCTATGGCGAAGGTATCGCCCCACCCGCGTCCGCTATCGGCAACGACGCCCAGGCCTCCGCAAGGAATGCCCGGGCCGTCCGCGCAGCACGACTGTCGCCGACGACGATCCGCCGGGCCAATCCGGCCAGCGGTCTCCGTGGCTTCCGCCTGACGCTCGCGAACGCTTCGCCGTTCGCGGTCGACGGCCGACGCCTCGGGCGCCGCTCGCCCGGTTGGCCGGCGCCGCCGCTCCGCGGTACTCCTGCGATAGCGGGCGCACACATTTGCGTCCCGGTCATGGCTGACCGGGACGATCTCACATCGTCAACCATCACGCAGAGGCGTGAACGCAACAAAGGAGGTGATCGAAAGTGGCTGGTCTTAAGCGACTGGCGAAAATGGAGCGGCGCATCCACGCGCGAAGGACCAGCCCGTATGCTGCGGCCGGACCGACGCACGTATCGCGGCCGAAAAATCGTCCGTCTTCCGACGGATTTATTAAGAGAAGGAGAACGCACCATGTGGTTCATCAGCAAGTTCATCGTGCGCAAGCACGAACGCGGTCTCCTGTTCAAGGACGGAGACTTCATCAAATTTCTCGATGCGGGTACGTATCGTTACTTCGGCCGCACCGGCCGCTACGCGGTACAGCGCTTCGACCTGTCGGACGCTGCGTTCGAGCACCGCCTGATCGACTACCTGGTCGAGGCGGAGCGCGACGAGGTAGAGCGACTGTTCCACATCGTTGAGACCGGCGCTGACGAAGTCGCGCTGATCTACCTCAACGAGCGTGCGGCAGCCGTGCTCGGCCCGGCGGAGCGCGCGCTCTACTGGAAGGGCGTGGTGAAAGTGCGCATCGAACGCTTTGACCTCAACGAGGGCATCGCGCTGGATGCGCGCCTGACGAAGCGCCTCGTGATCGGCAGCAACGCGCGCGTAATGGCGGTCGCTGACGCGGCAGTCTACGCACGCATTGTTCCGGACGGCCACATTGGCCTGCTGTACGTGGACGGTGAACTCACCGACACCCTCGCAGCCGGCCTGCACGCCTACTGGAACGTTGCACACGCCGTGACCGTGGAGCTCGTGGACCTTCGCATCAAGGCGCTGGAAGTCCAGGGTCAGGAGATTCTGACCAAGGACAAGGTTGCGCTGCGTATCAACGTAACCGCGACCTACCAGTACGTCGATGCGGCGAAAGCCGTTCGCGCGTTCAAGGACCCGCTGGACCAGCTCTACAAAGAGATCCAGTTCGGCCTGCGCGCGGCGGTGGGCACCCGCAAGCTGGATGCGCTGCTCGAGGACAAGACCGCGATCGACCGCGACATCGCGGAGCATCTCGGCAAGCGCTTCGCTGAGATCGGCCTCAGCGTGATCAGCGTAGGCGTCAAGGACATCATCCTGCCGGGTGACATGAAAGACCTGCTCGGCAAGGTGGTGGAAGCCGAAAAGGCGGCGCAGGCAAACGTCATTCGTCGCCGTGAAGAGACCAACGCAACCCGTTCGCTGCTGAACACCGCGAAAGTGATGGAAAGCAACAACGTCGCGCTGCGTCTCAAAGAGCTGGAGACTCTCGAGAAGATTACCGAGAACGTCGGTGATCTGTCTGTCGTGGGCGGTCTCGACGCTCTGCTGAATGGACTGGTGAACATCAAACAGTGATTCGGCACCCGGGAGGGTGTGCAATGCACCCTCCCACCTAACACTCCGGCCGTCTGAAGGGAATTTGGCATACCTGCCTGTCTCAGAAACAGGTGTTTCTCGGTTCGACTCCGAGGGCGGCTACCAAACCCTGTCTACACAATTCGCATTGTTACCCTGGGAAACGGTGATGACGAGAATCTTGAAACTAGACGTCGGCGGGCGGCCAATAGCGTGGATTTCACGCGAGGGCGGAGCGCTGCTGTACTGCCGCGAGCAAATCGCTTGGGAAGCGGGCCGTGAGGATGTCGTTCTTCGCGGCGGCTACTCGCGGCGCACTGGGCTGCGGTCGGTACTGCGTGTGAATTCGATCGTCGCGACGACTGCGGTCGACAAAGCTGCCGACGGCTGGGCTGGTACACCGGCCCTCACGAATCCGCGGCTGTTCCGGCGTGACGACTACATGTGTCTCTACTGCGGCGAAGTGCTGCCGACTGAGCTGTTGACCCGGGACCACGTCGTGCCGGTGTCCGCCGGCGGGCTCGATGAGTGGGAAAGCGTAGTGACCGCATGCAGGCCATGCAACCAGAGAAAAGACAATCACGCCCTCGCGGCCATCGGTATGCGGCTGCTGGCCGTGCCGTATGCACCCAACCGCGCCGAAGGGCTGATTCTGGAAAATCGGCTGATCCTCGCGGATCAGATGGAGTTTCTGCGGACGCGGGTCGGCTCCGGCAGCCGACTGCGCGTACCCGGGGCCGACGGCGTAGCGTGCGCGGCCAACATCAATGGCACCGACTGAGGTGTCCTTTCTTTATCGACAACGATCATGCAGCTCACAGAGGTACAAGAGATCATCGACTGTCTGCCGAAAGGCCAGACTCCGTTCTGGTACTTCAGGGACCGCTATGCCTTTTTGCTACTCGGCATGTTGGGCGATGAGATCGGGAAGCGTCAGGTAAAGCGTTCGACATTCTCGCAACTGCTCGACAAAGCAGTCGTCAAATCGGTTTTCGCTGAGCACCGCGGCCGGGCGGTGCCCCGCGATGCGTTTGAGTACCGCGTAGCCGCATCGCCGGAGTCGTACTCGCTTACGCTCGATACGTGGGGTTCCAACAAAGACTGGTGGATGCAAACGACGCGGCGCGGTTACAACCTGGTGCTGCAACTCAACTTCCCACCCGAGCACGATCAGGCTTACCGTCAGCTCGTGGATCCGGAAGGCGAGATGCCGTTCGTGTGTTTCGACCATCCGGTCATCGAGAAGCGGCGGTCGACGCTTGCCTGGTCGAGATTCGACGTGGACCTCGGGAACGGCGAAGCGCTGATCGAAGAGATACAAACGGACTGGCTGCGCTTTGCAAAAGAGTTCCGGCAGCAGGCCGAGCGGGCACGCGGCCGTTTTGGGCGCTGGGGTTTCATGGTGCACAAGGAAGCGATGATCGAGTACTTCGACGAAGAGATGACTAAGCACCTGCACTGGGACGAGGCCATGCTGGCGGCAAGCGTCTGGTTCCTGCGCCGGGAACTCGGTATCCGGACGATCTTCTATCACACGCCGGAATCGGGAGCCGCCATCAAGCGTACGGGCTACCGTCAGCCTCCGCGCTCGATCTACTCGCGCCTGCCGAGGCGGTTCTGCTTCAGACAAACGGATCGGCGACCGGCCTTCATGAGCAAGAAAATCCGGACGAACTGCTCGAAGAAGGCGGTGGCCAGAGCAAAGTTTCAGGTACTCGAGTTCGAGGGCCCGGCCGGCACGGGTTCATGAGTTGGCACGGATCCCGCCCTCGTGGAAGACACCGTCGAGATCGATCAGCAGGCTGTCAATCACGGTTCGTGCGCTCGTCGAGTTGCGCCGCGAGGAACGCATCGAGACCGGCGACGTAGCGATCTCTGTCGAGGAGAAAGGCCCCGTTGTGATCGCCGCTGAGTTCGAGGAACGCCTTCGGCTCGGATGCCGCGCGGTACAGTTCCTCGCCCATGTGAAACGGAACGATCTCGTCGTCGCGGCTGTGCACGATCAGCACGGGATTGCGGTTGTGTGCCACATACTCGACGACCGGATACCGGAGCCGCGTCAGCAGTCGCACCGGCATGAACGGGTAAAGACGCGCAGCCATGTCTTCGGCGGAAGTGAAGCTGGACTCGACGATCAGCGCCGCGGCGCCGGTCTCGGCAGCAAGTCCGGCGGCAACCGCACCGCCAAGCGAGCGGCCGAAGATAACGATGCTGTCAGGATTGAGCTGCCGGTCGTTTACGAGATAGCGCCACGCCGCGTCGGCGTCGCGATAGGTCCCCTGCTCGCCGGGTGTACCCTCGCTTTGTCCGTAGCCGCGGTAGTCGACGATGAACACGTCGAGTCTCAGCGCGGCAAAAATAGCGATGCTGTCGAGCCGGTGCGAGATGTTGCCGGCATTGCCATGAAAGAAGAGAACCGTGCCGCGGGCGTCGCGGGCATGAACGTACCAGCCGTGCAGGACGACGCCGTCGTCAGTTTCGAAAAACGCGTCGTCGTAGTCGAGACCCAGGCGTTGCGGCGTAGCTTCGAGAGTCCGGCCCGGCAGATTCGGCAGGAATACCATTCGTTCCTGCATGAAGAACAACAGGGCGCCGAGCAGCACATAGAAGCCGGCGGCAGCACCCAGCAAGATCAGGACCAGGCGCATGCAGACCCTAGTCCAGGGGCGGCTCGAGCGGGAGCTCGAGATACTCAGACTGACTGTGCAGCCACTGTTCGACCTGATCCAGCAGCTTCTCCAGCCGTTCGGGAGAGCGTTTCCTGAGCGCGCACTCCCAGATGATCAGGGCACGCCACCCATCGACTTTGAGCTGATACAAAGCTCTTTGGTCGCGCGCGACGTTCCCTTCGATCTTACGGCGCCAGAACGCCGTTCGGGTTGCTGGCCACTTGAAGTAGCGGCAATTGTGCTTGTGCCAGAAGCAGCCTTGAACCTGGATTACGGCCCGGTACTTTGGGAGAACGATATCGGGCTTTCCCGCAATGTCGGAACGATGCAGCCGATACCGATAGCCGCGGGCAAACAAGCCGCGCCGAACCAGCATCTCCGGCTTCGTATCTTTGCCGCGAATCGCCGCCATGTTCCGGCTTCGCTGCTCGACACTGTGCACATCGGTCACTGGTACTCCAGACAGCTGTCGTCGGACATGTGATCCTCTCAGCGGGTCACTCCACCTGCATTTTTGCACAGGGAACTCCCACGGCAAAACCCGTTACCCGGGAGGGTGCCGTCTGGCGATCGCCGGGAAAACAGCCGTTCGCCGAAGCGTTTCCTGAACAGCCTGCCGCTGCGACCGCTCAGAAAAGAACGAAGACTGCCAGGAACGCCAGAACATACAAGCCGACCCAGAATCTGAACGAGCCAAACAGGCCGCGGGACCTTGCGCGCCGTTCGGTCAGCTCCTCCTCGGTCGGCTGCATGAACGCGAGGTCCTCTACCGCGGGCGCGGGCCGCATCCGGCTGCTGATCAGCAGTATCGCCGCATAGGCCAGGATCAGAAAGAAGCTCACGTGGAAGAAATTGGCTTCTACGATGATGTCGGGACTGACTGCCTTCAGCGCGGGTACCGTCGTCATCAGCAAAAATGAGATGCCGATGACGAAGCCCAGGCTCATCGTCACAACGGCCCCGAAACCGTTGACCCGTTTGTTGAACCGGCCGATGACATAGCACACGCCTACGGCGGGCAGCAGATAGTTGATGACTTTCTGGAGCAGCAGGTAGATCAACCCGAGGTGCTGCAGGAGCGGAGCGGTGACGATCGCCCAGATCAGAATCGTGACGGCGGCGATCCGGCCGACTTTGAGCGCCCGCTGCTCGTCGAGCTTACGCGTAAACCTTGGGTAGATGTCGATCGTGAAGATCGAACTCAATGACATGATGCTCGAGTCAAGCGTCGACATGATGGCCGCGAGCAAACCTGCCAGCACGATGCCCGAGACGCCGATTGGCAGCACGGTCTGAATCAGGGTCGGATAGGCCTGGTCGGGGTTGACGCCCGGAACCAGTTTGAAGGCGAGAATGCCCGGGAACACGAGAACGAAGACGGCAACGATCTTCAGAAAGCCGCCGAGGAGCATGCCGAGCTGCGCGTTGCGCAGGTCTTTCGCGCCGAGTGTCCGCTGCAGCAGGTCCTGATCGCTTGCCGCCCAGAACAGGCTCATCAGCAACAGCCCGCTGAACACGGCGGTGAACGGCATGACCGCGTGATCGGCGGGCAGGAGAATTTCCAGGTGCTGTTCCGGCACCGTACTGACGAGTTCGCCCACGCCGCCGGCCGCGTTGAGTCCGAGGAACAGGACGAGGACTCCGCCGGCCAGCAGCACGACCGACTGAATCACATCGGTGTAAACGACGGCCGACAGTCCCCCGGTGATGGCATACAGCCCGCTTGCAAAACCCAGGAGCAGCGCGCAATAGAACAGCTTGTCGTTATCGAGGCCGAACAGCGTCAACGCGACGAGGCTGCCCGAGTAGAGGACGATCGACGTCAGGCACAGGCCGAAGCAGATCACTATGACGGCATAGATCTGCTTGGCGGTTTTGTTGTAGCGATGCTCGAGAAAGCCCGGGATCGTGAAGATCCTCGTTCGGAGGTACACGGGTATGAAGAACATCGCCGAGATCGCGATGCAGATGACCCCCGTGAGCTGCGGACTCGCGGCGGCCATGCCGATGCTATAGGCGAGACCGGACTGACCGACGAACTGAATGCTCGAGATGTGGGTGGCAAACAGGGACATGCCGATCAGCGGCCAGGTGAAGTTCTTGCCACCGAGAAAGAAACCCGCTCTGTCCGGATTCTCGCGGCGGCCGATCCAGACGCCGAACATCAGTACGCCGATCAGGTAGACGATCACGATACCGATGTCGATGGTTTCTAGCGACATACGGAAAGCCGTTCGGCCCTGTCAGTCCCGGCGGAAGAAAATCGGCGAAGACCACGCCCAGTGGTCGTTCTTCTGCCGCACGCGTGCATAGTAGCTGGCCGGCTCGTCGACGTTCGTCTCGTCCTCGAACGCGAGCCGATAGTTCATCTCGTGCGGCAGCGGGGCGCGGTTGATGCGCCAGGCGTTCGACTCCATGCCGTTGATCAGGCCGGAGCGCGCGCCCTCGATTAAGAGTTCGAGCGGCCATTCGAGACGCTGGCCGTTGAGTACGGCGAACACGCTTGCTTCGCGGGGCATCTCGACCTCTATACACATGCCCTGCGACGTCGTCGTGAAGTTGTTGGGGGTCCCTTCGCTCAGCGCCTCGAACTCGACCGATTGCGCCTCGCGTCCAAGCACGCGTGCCGTGTGGTGGCTGTCTGCCTCGGCTTCGTCCAGGGGCGATACGACCTGGCGTCCGCGGAAGCGAGGCTCGACGTCGATAATGCGGCCGTCGGTGATGCCGAAGCCGGCATGCCAATGAAACGTGGCCTGGCGGGGTCCCCAGCCCAGTTCGAGGTAGAGCTTCGTACGGACCGTTGTGCCGGGATCCTGTGGAGATATGTCGCATTCGGATAAGCGTTTGATCAATCGATTGTCTTTTACGACGTCGACATAGTCGATCGCGCCGCCGGCGCGGACATCGAGTACGATGCGGCGTGCCCGGCCACAGTCCAGCACGCTGCCCATCGGCGCATCGTCAATCGCGAACCGCAGCTCAATTCGGTCACCGGTCATCGCCCAGACGCGGCGCTCATAGAATGCCTGCCAGATTGCTTCGCGCGTATGCGCGGCAGCCCAGATACCCGAGAGGCCGTGACCGTAGGAGCCAGGATGTCCGGAGTGATGATCGGTCGAACCCGTGATGCCGAATACGTGCCCCTGGGCCAGGCCTGCGTGCATCGTTCCCTCGTAGTCGGAGGGACCCATGACGTGCAGGAACGGCCGGGTGTTGTCGCTCTGCTCCGAGCAGCCGTGCATCGAAATCAGCTCGACGACGGGCGCAAACCCGGGGTCGTAGGTGCTCCAGTCGATGCCGCGGAAACCGCGCTTGTAGGCGATGCTGTGCGGCTGCGCCAGCGTGTCGATGCCGCGCTCGCGCAGGCGCCGGAGCTTGTCGTTCAGATCGTCGAGACTGTCCGGATAGAGAATGGCCAGGTCCTCATCGGGTCGGTCGAGGTCGCGGTAGAGGACGTTGCGATCGCCGGACGCCGATGAGTGGACCTCGAAGGCCGGGAAGACCGTGAAGCTGCCCTCCTCGTTGGCGGCGCGCAGCGTACTGAGGACCTCAGGCCACCGTGCCTTGAGCCGGGCGAATCCTTCGAGGTGAAAGTCGATGACGTCCTGAATACGCGGCTCGGGCGCGGGCATGTCGGGCCAATGCGCATGACCCGTTATCGAAACGAAGTCGAGGCGTTCGCGTGCGTTGGCAAGCGCATCGCTCAACGACCCGTGGCCGTAGGAGATGTCGCAGTGATTGTGGATATCGCCATAGAGCGGCCGATATCTGCCGTAAGCGTCCATTGCGCCAAGGTACCAGCTTTGGCGGGATCGGAGTAACCGTCACAAACCGTGCGACGTCTCGTGCAACAATTGCACTTACACGGCGGTTTCGGAGTGGAGCGCGATGGCTGAAGACAGGATCCGCATCGGCATCATCGGTACGGGCAGCCGGGGCATCAACAACATCGGCCAGCATGTCGCCGAGCAGAGTGCAGCGCTCGACGTCAGCGTTACGGCTTTATGCGACAGCTCGCAGGAACGGCTGCGCGTCGGTGCCGGGCAGCTCAACGCCGCGGCCGTCGCCGCGGGTAATGCCCCGTTTACGCCGGCGCTGTACGCCGACGCGGCCGATCTGATTCATGACGACAATGTCGACCTCATCGCGATAACGACGCCGACGTCGGCACATCGCGAAGCCGCGATTCCGGCGCTCGAATCCGGCAAGAAGGTTTACCTCGACAAGCCGATGGCCCACACCGTCGCCGACGCTGTCGCCATCCGTGAGACCGAGCTGCGTACTGGAAACCCGCTGATAATGGGGTTCACGCGTCGCTACGAGCGGCCGTGGCTGGAACTCTATTCCTTGCTCGAGCGGGGCGTTATCGGCGAGCTCAGGATGATGCTGATCCGGGCCGTTCTGCCTTACTCTCGCTATTTCCATACATGGCACCGCAATCGGGCGATCAGCGGCGGTGCGCTGAACGACAAAGGGTCGCACTATGCCGACGTATTCAACTGGTTCGGGCGCGGCCGCGCCGTACAGGTGAATGCGTTCGGCGGGCGTCACGTATTCATACCGCGCGACGACACGCCTGAGTACTGCCCCGACTGCGATGACGCCGGCTGTCCCTACCGCGCAGTCAGCGCGGAGGATCTTTCGACGGACTATCGGCACGGTGCGATCGACGAGACGTTCTATCAGGGGAGCGACGCACTGCATCGCAAAGACCAGTGCGTGTACAAGCCGGGCGCCGACATCTTCGATCACGCTTCGGCGCATTATCGGTACGACAACGGAGTCGTCGCGACGATCTTCTACAACGTCTACGGCCCGCGCGCCGATGACGAGGAAACGTTCGAACTCGTTGGCACGCGGGGGCGTATGATCCTGACGCGCCTGAGAGGCGAGATCGACATCGTGACCGACTACCCGGAGCGGCGCCACGAGGTGATCGAGTGCAAAGCGGATGCGTTCGAAACCTCGCACTTCGGTGCCGACCGTAAGCTCATCCAGGACATCGCGGCATTCGCGCGCGGCCGCAAGTTACCGGTCGATGGCTCTGAGGGCCTCGAAGCCACGCGCGTAATACTGGCGGCGATGCAATCGATCGACGCTGGCGGCAGAACGATTCGGATGGCGGACGTGCCGGACGTGCCCGGTCCATAGTTCGACACGCCGTTTCAGCAGCGCTATCTGATGCCGATGGCGGGGTCGCTCCTTGTTGCCTTCTTGCTGCCGCTGCGATATAACAGTGCTTTTATATAAGCACTGTTATGACTGACTACCCCGCTGACGGTCTCGGCACGCAATTGCGCAGACTGCTCGAGCTTCTCGATGGCGATCTCGACCGGATCTACCGGGAAGACCACCCGTTTTACACGTCGCGGTTCACACCGGTGATGAAAGCGCTGGCCGCCAACGATCATCTGACGATCAAGGACATTGCCGCGATGTCGAGCGTATCCCATTCGGCAGCCAGTCAGACGGTGGCCAGGCTTTCGGATTCGGGCCTCGTCGAGCTGACGCCCAATACCGACCGGCGAAGCCGGCGGGCGACGCTGACCCGGGAAGGACGTCGGCTTCTGCCGTGGCTCGGGAAGAGATGGCGCGCGACGGACGCCGCGGCTCGCGAACTCGACGCAGCGTTGAGCTATCCGCTTGGCGACCTGGTTAGACAGGCGATCGAAGCACTGGAAGCCCGGCCCTTTTCTGCCCGGATCCGGGCGCACGAAAGCGCGGATGCAGAACGCGGCACGGATGCCGCTCGTGCCGCCGGCCTGCTGACGGGGCGATCGAACACGGTTACCGATTGACGGAGATGCTCATATGATTGCTGTGCTTGTCATGCTTACGGCCTCTGCCTCTTGCGATCCCGCAGGTATCGACGCGCCGTACCGTGCGATGGAAGAGGGTTTTCGGAATCGAGATCCCGCGATGGTCGCAAGCGCGTACTCGCCGACCTCGGTTTTGGGCGGCGTTGATCGACCCGAGGTGCACAGCGCCGAGGAGATGACACAGGTCTTCGCATACGTAGCGCCGGAAGACGGTCTTACTCTGGCGATCGATTTCAAGATCGTCCATCGCGACCGGGCCGATGACCTCGTCGCGGACGTCGGTCTCTATCGAATTCGTGTGGAGGGCCGTGAGCCCAGTTACGGCCAGTTCACCACGGTCACCGTCTGCGGTGCAGACGGAGTCTGGCGCTTCATAGCCGACCTGATGACCCGTGCCGGTGAGCCGGAATGGCGATCGGCCGAGTGCGTTCCGGGTGCGCCATGCGCCGATTAGACCGACAGAGCGACGTTCGCAACTCAGGAGAATTCGGATTTCCGCGCCTGCCGTACCCCTTCTAGTCGGTTGATGCGGAATAGGCCGGGTCCCGCGAGGGGCCCGGCTGCCTTTTCTGTGAGTTGGCGTCGTCTGCTATCGGGAAGTCTTACCGTATGTCGAAAAACCCTCTTCTACGAGTATGCCGGTCCGATCGGGCTGAAGATCGGTGCATGACCGATCCGGAGTCGCGTTGCAGACTGCATCGGCGTTGTCGGCGTCGACAGTAGCAGTCGTCGCGATCGGGGCGTCCGCGGGTATCGGCGACGTTGCGGCACAACCGGCCAGCAGCCCGCTGGCTGCCAAACAAAAAGCACAGAGTCGTGTCATTGTCGCTTCCTCGCCTCGGTGTCGCGCTGCCTGCCGCGCCGATTCTGTGGCCGCGTTAGACACGCAGCTACCGGTGTTCCTGTCGGCCCACCTCCGTCCAGTATACCGTGCAGCCGCTCGAGGAAAAGTATCAATGAGAATTGCTAAAGATCGCGATCGAAGCCTGCATCGAGGAAGTCGGTTATGAGACGAATGACGCGGTCGTGTACCGCCTGGCGGGTGGACTCAATCGGGTCATGACACAGGAACTCGGCATTTTCTTCGCGGAGTATTTCCAGCGCGCCGCTCGTGCAAAGGCCGAGAAAGCTGAAGTGTGAAGCGTAGCTGAGTTCGACGTAGTCACCGAGCACAAATTGTCCTGCCAGCCGTCGTGCGTGGCGCTCAGCCGGCAGCATTTCGTCCTGTGTGCCGGCCAGGATCAGCACCGGCACGTCGATAGCTGCCATGCTGTCCGGGGTCAACGCCGGGACAAAGCCCGGGGCTAAGCTCACGGCGATCCGGATGCGTGGATCGGAGACATCGCGGTTCTGCGGCCGGCCCGAGACCGGCGGGCCATAGAGTGCATCGGGAAAGAGTTTGCAGGTTTCTTCCTCGGGGCTGATGCGACAGAACTCCTGCAGCTTGCGGATCTCGAGACGGGCGCCGGCAATTGCGAGGGAGCTGTAGCCGCCGAGCGAGAAACCGATGCTTCCAATGCGTTCGGCATCGATCGATGTCGCAAACTTCTCCGATGCGAGCAGGGCATCGATCAGGAACCTGCCGTCCTCCGCCTGCAGCCAGGTTTGCATGATGCTTTCCTGGCTTACCTGCAGACTCGTGGAGCCCGGATGGTTGGCCGACACGACCACATAGCCGTGAGCCGCAAGAGCCGAACTGAGCCAGGCGATCGACCGCGTGTTGCCGCTGGTGCCGTGAAAGAATACGAGCAAAGGGTGCGATCCGGGCGCGAAACTGCGGCCGCTCTCGCCGGCAACCGGCTCGAAGACCGAGTTTCCGCCGACGAGGGAGGCGCTCCCCGTCGGTTGGGCGGGTCCCCATACCCAGACCTCCATCGTGCGGTCTCGCGACTCGTCCGTCAGTTGAGTAATGTGGACGGCAGGCTCGTAGGGGGCAGCCTGGACGTTGGCGATAGCTGAGAATGCAAGGACAATAGCGACTCGAAACGCATGTGGTGTGTACATCGACATCTCCCGTTTGTGACGGGGCCCAATATGCTGTTCACGCCAGGTGCTGTAGTCCTGAATCGCGATCGAGGACCGGCAATTGGCCGATGACAGCCTGTCGGTACTTGCGAACCTGCCGT
Organism: Woeseiaceae bacterium; assembly: GCA_028277185.1. GTDB lineage: Bacteria > Pseudomonadota > Gammaproteobacteria > Steroidobacterales > Woeseiaceae > UBA1847. Next base: position 2,005 of record JANQGQ010000026.1, on the reverse strand, counting down.
TTGCGGCTGGTGTCGGGGCTGCGCTCGTCGCGCTGCATCTGCTGTCGGCGGGCGGCGGGCCGAGGGGTTGGCCTAATCGATTTCTTGGCGGGTTCTTCCTGCTGTTTGCCAGCCAGCTCTTCGTATTGAGCTACCAGCTCGACTCGCCGGAATCACGGGCCGGCCCTGTCAGAGTAGCTTTCATACTCGCTGCCAACCCGCTCGTGTTCCTGTTCTTCCGGAGCCTGAGGAGCGGAGGAACGTACGCGTTGCGGCCGGCGGACACAGCGCATTTCATCCCGTTGGCTCTTGTGCCCGTGCTATGGGGTACAGGATACGGCGACGGCCTCGACTTGCTCCTGTTTGCAAGCATGGCGGGTTACGGAGCAACCTATCTGCTCGACTTGCGCAGCGGTCCGGGGCAGTTCCCGGTCGCCGCCAGCCGGGCCTTTCGCTGGCTGCAGGTGTTCGCCGTGTTCTATCCGTTCTCCGCTGTTCTGGATGCGGCTATCGCGCTGGAGCTGCTCGGCGACACGGACCTGAGCAATTCGCAGTTGTTGCCGGTGGCGGTATTGGTCGTGTTCGGCGTGTCGCTCGTGGTCGTCTTCGGTGCAATGGGGCAACGGCCGCTGTTCGATTGGCTGCGGGAGCTGGCCGCCGCGAAGTCGCGGCCGGTGATGTCGGACCGCGTATTCGACGAACTCGCGGGGCGAATCCAGACGGAAATCGCGGAGCAGCGCATGTACAGCGATGAGGAGATTTCGCTGACGCGGTTTGCAAGACGCATCGGTGAGCCGCCGCGACTGGTGTCGCAGGCAATCAACCGCCGCCTTGGAATGAGTTTCAGCGATTTAGTCAATGCTGTGCGCGTCGACGCCGCCAGGCGATTGTTGACCGATCCCGGGTGGAGCGATCGGCCCGTCATCGATATTGCTTACGAAGTCGGTTTTCGATCCAAGTCGAACTTCCACCGCGCATTCAAGCAACGGACCGGGATGACACCGAGCGAGTTTCGTGCACAATCCGGCACGACGGCATAGCCTGGCGCTCGAGAGACTGGAAGTTCTTTCCGCGATTTGCTGGAGTACCCGCTTCACGACACGACTCGGATACAGGACAGACCAATGCGACAAGTAGTGCTGGTGTGGTTCGCACTGATATTGACGGCAGGTGCCACGCATGCCGGCCAACCGCTCGACATTGTCATCTACGGCGCCACCGGGGAGGTCGGTTCTTACATTGTCGACGAGGCGCTGGATCGCGGCCACCGGGTCACGGCGGTGTCGCGAAGGCCCGAGCAGGTCGACTTGCAGCACGATAACCTGACGATCGTCAAAGGCGATCTGCTCGATAAGGACAGCGTCACGGAGATTGTGACTGGCCAGGATGTCGTTATCCTGTCCGTGCGCGGTGTCATCGGCGACTCAGGCTTGCCGGAGAGCGCGCTGCAGTTCATTGCGGCCGAGATGCTCGTCGACGTGCTGTTCCGACAGGAGGACCGTGCGCCGCGGCTGATCCACGTGGGTGGCGCCGGATCGCTCGAGGTCGAACCGGGTGTCCTGTTTGCCGAGAAGCTGCCGAAAATCCTCCTACCGAAGAACCTCGAGGTGGAGATCCTCGGCCAGATCCTGGCGCTCGAGTTCTATCGCAAGGTCGACGACGTCAGATGGACGTACGTAACTCCGCCCAAGAGCTTCACGAACGGGCCGCGAACCGGCGATTTCCGTATCGGCGGCGAACGTGCACTCGAGGATGACCGGGGTAGAACCCGAGTCTCGCGTGCCGATTTCGCTGTAGCGCTCATCAACGAGGCAGAACGAGCGCAGCGTGTGAGACGGCAATTCTCGGTCGCTTACTGACGAGCTGTTGATGCTTAGGCTTGCTTAGTCTTCCTGCACCAGAACTGATACATGTTCGAAAAAGTATCCGGGTTATCCAGTTCGAACTCGTGCCATAGGCGAAGTGACGTCAGATCCGTATCTTGCGGGTTGCGCTCCCGGAAAGCTGCCAAAGCGCTTTGCTCGCG